>JAXLYG010000010.1:0-272976 GCA_046351535.1 Polyangiales bacterium | reverse complement strand
ACGAATGAAGGCCCGTTCCAGCGCTCGCTGGCTCTGGACGCTCGGTGCGATGTTCGCGATGGCCGGTCCCGCAACGCCGGGATGCGCCCTCGAACGCGAGACCATCAACCGCGTCCAGCCCGATTATCTCCGCAAGTCGGACCTCATCCCGTCGCAGTTCGCGGCGATCCAGCGGGCGCCCGCGAGCGCGCTCAACAGCCGTCAGCCGCCGACGCTCTCGGAGAGCGTCATCCGCGCGGAGGCGCAGTGGTACCACCAGATCACCGTGCTCGATAAGCCCGCCACGACGGGCGCCGCGGGCGTCACCTCGTACACGCAGGTCGAGCGGATCTACTGGGAGGTGACCGAGAACCTCCTCATCGCGCGGCAGAGCTACGACCGCCTGCAAGACGGTCAGATGGGGTCGAGCGCGGGGCAGGGGTCGCGGCAGGGCGAGATCATCGCGGCGTACAAGATCGACAGCCATTTCGACATCCGCAACGACTACAACACCACCACCGGCGAGCCGCTGAACATCCTCGTCGAGAACGACACCGATCGGCCCTGGTACCGCCGCGAGTTCATGCGCGTCGACTGGTCGAAGAACCTCGTCGGCACCTTCACGCCGATCACCTCCGTCGCGTGGGGGACCATGCAGGCCGAGGCGCAGGCGTACATCAACACGCCCGACGACCCGAACCGCCCGGTCTTCGACTACGGCGCGTTCAACGGCGCCGCCAACGCGCTGCGCTACTTCGACGTCACCAACCGGATGATCCTGCACCCCGAGACGGTGAACATCGAAGGGACGGGGAATGTCCCCGCGTGCCTCCTCTACGACCGCATCACGGAGTCGTGCGAGCCCGCCGACGTGCTGCTGCGCGTGTCGTTCCGCCGCGTCGATCCGTCGCGCGACTACTCGCCCACGGTGCTCGACGGGCACCGCATGGAGCGCTTCGGCTTCTTCGAAGACACGCGCAACGGCTTCAACCTCCGCACGGGCTCGCCCGGTCAGCTCGAGCGGCGCCACTACGCCAACCGGCACAACCTCTGGCGTCAGCACCACGTGAGCACCGCCGCGGGCGCGCTCGACCACAAGGCCGGCGACCCCGCGTGCACCACCGACGCCGACTGCCTCAGCGTGTCGGCCACCGCGCGCTGCGACACCGCGCCGGGCACGAACCACAACCGCTGCGGCGAGGTCTACGTACGCTGCGCGCCCAACAGCCGCGGCGGCGACGAGGCGTCGCGCACGCGCGAGGCCGACGCGCAGTGCGAGGCGCTCCCGGGGATGGGCGCGAACTCTGGCGCGCGCTGCGACCTCGACGTCGCCTCGACGCGCGGCGACCGGCTGGGCCTGTGCCTCCTGCCGTACCGGCAGCGCACGGTGCGGCCCATCGCGTACCACCTGTCGCCCAACTACCCCGAGCGCATGATGCCCGTGACCAACGCGATCATGAGCGAGTGGCGCAGGGTGTTCAACTACGCCGTCCGCGAGGCGCGCTACCGCGAGTGCATCATCGACACGCGCAGCGGAGGCACCGCCGCGGCCTGCGCGAAGTGGCGCGACGAGCGCGCGCCCGAGACCGCCGACGCGCGCGCCGTCTGGACCGCGTGCCACAACCCCGTGTGGGGCACCGACGCGTCGAAGCCCGGCGCGCACACGCAGACCGAGGTCGACGCCGCGCGCGCCGCGGGCTGGGACCTCGACGCGTGCGGGCCGCAGGGCACGAGCGCGCGCCTCGGCGACACGCGCTACAGCATGCTCGCGTCGGTCAACGAGTTCGACGCGCAGGGCCCGTGGGGCCTCGCGATGATCACGGGCGACCCGACCACGGGCGAGGTGCTCGCGGGCCGCGGCGCCGTGTGGCTCACGGTCACCGACTCGCAGGCCGCGTTCGCGACGGACATGATCCGCATCCTCAACCGCGAGGTGACGCCGGAGCGCTTCGCCCTCGGTCAGACGATCTTCGACGCGTACGACTACGTGCGCTCGCTCGGCGGGCACGACGTGAGGACGGGGGGCAACGTCCCCTACGCGCCGAGGCCGGTGTTCCGTGATTACCAGAGCGCCGAGGAGATCCAGACGGTGCTCGGCCAGTCGACGCTGGAGCACATGCGCACGGTGGCCCCCGAGGACCAGCAGGCGCTGTCTGCCTCGGAGATCCGCGCGCTCGCCACGGACGCCGTGAGCGGCGAGGTGAACGATCGGTACCTCCTCCGCAGCCTCGTGTCGCAGCACGCGGCGGACCTCCCGCACACGAGCACCGAGGACGCGGCGGCGCGCATGGCGAGGCTCCAGGGCACGTCGCTCGAGTCGAGCGTGGTCGACCGCGAGATGCTGCTCGGGCAGGAGATCGACCCCGACCTGCGCACGCAGGAGGCGCTCGCGGCGGCGTCGCCGTTCCGCAACAACAGCATGGCGTTCCGTCAGGCGCGCGAGGCGTGGCAGCGGACGATGCAGGAGCACGAGTGCCGCGCCGAGGCGGCCTTCAGCGACGACGTGATCGCCACGCTGGTGCACCGCTTCCGTTCGAACCAGGTGCCCGAAGACGTGCGCTTCGGCCGCACGTGGAACTTTCACGCGCAGGGGGCTCCCGCGACGTGCCCCGACACCGTCGAGGTCGACGCGCAGGGCGTGAGCAACTGCCCGCTCAACTACGACGAGATCCAGCAGTACCTCACGCAGTTCATCCACTACGGCGTGACGCTCCACGAGCTCGGTCACTCGATCGGTGAGCGCCACAACTTCTCGGGCTCCGCCGACCCGTGGAACTACCCCGACCGCTACTGGGCCCTGCGTCGCACGGCGGGCAGCTCGGGCACCGAGGGGCCCGTCCCCGCGACCGAGCTCCGCCCGCGCTGGGAGCACCAGGCGCGCGGCCTGCCCTACTACTCGCGGCAGGAGCAGGAGGGCGGCGTCGAGGAGTACGCGTACTCGACCGTGATGGACTACGTGGGCTGGAACCAGGACGCCCACGGCCTCGGCCGCTATGACCGCGCCTTCGTGATGCACGGCTACGTCGACATGGTCGAGGCCTTCGATCACGTCGCCGACCTGCCCGAGACGCTCAACGCCTACGAGATGTGGTCGGGCGGCTATCAGTCCGCGTTCCGCCCGCTCTACAGCGGCGACGCGATGGCCGCGACGGTGACCACGCACCACTACACCGAGATCCCGACGCTCGTCGGCATCGGCCCGTCGGGCGACCCGCGGCTCACCGACGAGAACCGCTACCCCGTGTTCCTCCGCGAGACGCGCAAGCAGGGCTACGGCGCGTTCTCGTTCACGCCCGACCACACCAACGTCACCGACGTGGGCCGCGACGGGCGCAGGCTCGAGGAGCCCCACGCGCTCGTGCCCTACTCCTTCGGCACCGACGACTGGGCCAACTACATCTGGAACACGCAGCGCTACGACGCCGGCCCCGACATGTACGAGTCGATGCGGTACGTGGCCCAGCACTACCTCGACTACTACTTCGCCAACGCCTTCTCGCGGAACCGCGCGACCTTCACGCGCAACGGCTACCGCTCGCGCATGACGTCTCGGTACCTCGACCAGATGTACTACTCGATGCGCAACTACGTGTACCTGCTGGCGCTCTACCAGAACTTCTACGGCGCCAACCCGGCGTACGCGCCGCTCTTCGACCCCAACTCCACGTCGCCCGGCGCGCGCACCATGAACGCCGGACGCCTCGGCTCGGCGCTCGTCACCGACACCATCGCGAACTCGATCCTCATGCCGCAGTCGTCGGCCGTGAACGAGAACGGCGGCGTCCACTGCGTCCGCACGCGCGTCGACGGCACCTCGGTCTACGAGCGCAACAACGGGACGCAGTGCATCAACATCCCCATCGGCGCGGGCCGCGAGTTCGCGTCGCAGTACGACTTCTCGTCGGGCTTCTTCTGGCGCGACCGGCTGCTCTCCGTGGGCAGCTACCACGACAAGCAGCTCGGCTTCGAGTACCTCACCGACACCTTCCAGTGGGTGCCCGGGCGCTCGGTCATCGAGTTCGGTGACGTGCACCAGCTCCAGATCAATTTCTACACGCTCTACCCCGGCGCCACGCTGCGCTTCTTCGGCTCGCTCCTCTCGCGCGACTACGACGACGTGGGCGTGCAGGGGCGCCCGCGCGTCGACGGCTCGGAGCCCGAGCTCTTCCGCACGCAGTACGCGCGGCTCAACCTCCCGTACGGCAACGGGATGAACTCCAACGGCCGCGACCACGGCGCGGGCGTTCGCGCGATCAACCCCAACCTCGGGTTCACCCTCGAGCTCGAGGCCCTCGCGTACCTCCGCGGTCAGCTCGAGCTCACCTTCGATCGCACCGCGCGCGTCTCGGCCCTCCTCTGGCGCGACGGAGATCACTGGGCCCTGCCCGACGACGACAGCCGCGACCTCGTGAGCTTCCGCAACCCGTACACGGGCGTCACCTACAACGCCGTGCACATCGGCGGACGCGCGGGCGAGCTCGGCGCCAACGTCGGCCTCTCGCGCCGCGACGACCCCCTCGACGAGACCGGAATCGCCGCCAGGATGCTCGGCTACGCCAACCGCGTCGCCGCCGCGCGCGAGCGCCTCCCCGCCGCGCAGCGCGGGCCGCTCGACAACGAACTCCACGGCTACATCGACCTGCTCGACGCCCTGCGCGACCTCGCCCACCAGTACAACTGACCGCTTGACGTGACGGCCCGCGCGGGGTGATCCGATCACCCCGTGGACGCCCTCCTCACGCACCTCCTCACCAGCGACGCGACGCCCCTCGCAGACGACCTCCACGCGTGGTGGCGCGCCGCCGCGTCGCTCCGCGATCGCTTCGCGCACCCCCTCGAACGCGCCCTCGCGCTCGGACTCACGGCGCCCTCCGTCGGCGCCGCGTTCGTCGGCGGATACCGCGCGGCGCTCCATCGCCTCGTCCCGTCGCTCGGTGCGCACACGCGCGCGGCGCTCTGCGCGAGCGAAGACCGCGGCGCCCACCCCCGGCACATCAACACCCGCGCGACGGTCACCGCGGAGGGCTACGCGCTCGACGGCGCCAAGCGATTCGTGACGGGCGCCCGCGACGCCGACGCGCTCCTCGTGCTCGCGGTGGAGTCCGTCTCCGACGACGGGACGCGCGCGTTCGCGCTGCTCAACGTGTCACCCGAGACCCGCGGCGTGCGCTTCGAAGAGATGCCCGCGCTGCCCTTCGCGCCCGAGGTCTCGCACGCCACGGTGACCTTCGAAGGCGTACGGGTCACGCGCGATGCGCGGCTCGACGGTGATGGTTGGCGCGACCTCGTGAAGCCCTTTCGCACCGTCGAAGACCTGCACGTTCAAGCGGCGGTGACGGCGTGGCTCCTCGGCGCGCTGCGGCGTCACGGGGGCGCCGAGGTGGTCGCGGAGCGGCTCGTCTCGCACGCGGTGAGTTTGCGCGCGCTCGCCGACGCCGCGGTCGAGGCGCCGTCGACGCACGTCGCGCTCGCGGGGAGCTTCGCGAACCTCGAGGCCATCACGTCGTCGCTCGACGCGTGGTGGACCTCGGCGCCCGAGGCGCTGTCTTCGATGTGGATGCGAGATCGCGCGCTGCTCACGGTGGCGAGGGGCGCGAGGGAGGCGAGGCGCGCGAAGGCGTGGGCGTCTCTGCGGGGCGGGTGATCAGGCGCCCTTGCCGATGGCCTTCTGCCACGCGGGGCGGGCGCTGACGCGCTTCCACCAGGCGAGGACGTTGGGGCGCTCGGTGACGATGGCGTTGATGCGCATGTCTTCGAGGTACTGGAGGTAGGGCGCGTAGCTGATGTCCGCGAGCGAGAAGGTGCCGACGAGGTAGTCCTTGCCGGCGAGGTTCTTCTCGAGCACGTCGAGGGCGCGCGTCGAGTCCGCGAGGCCCTTCGCGACGACCTCGCCGTCGGGCTCCTTGCCCTGCATCGACGCGTACCAGATGTTGAGCACGGCCTTCATCGCGTGGGGCGAGAAGTACGAGTGCTCCACGCTGATCCACTGCTCCATGAGCGCGCGGGCCTTCGCGTCGGCGGGCGTGAGGCTCACGCCGGGCAGCGTCGCGTCGAGGTAGCGCACGATGGCGCGCGACTCGTAGAGGGCGAAGCCGTCGTCGTCGAGCGCGGGCACGACGCCGAAGGGCTGACGCGCGAGGTGCTCGGGGCTGCGCTGCTCGCCCTTCGTGATGTCGACCACCACGAACTCGAAGGGGCTTGCCTTCTCCGCCAGGGTGCAGAGGACCTTGCGCGTACACGTGCTCGCCGGATGACCGAAGACCTTCATCATGAACCTCCCGTGGGTGTTGCTCCCGCTGGCGTGACGGCCAGCGGTGAGGGCGCGTCATACCGCCGCGCATCGAGCGGCGTCTACCGCTCGTTTCGCAACGCGCGCGTGCGAAGAACGTGACGCCGCGCCGTGAGGGTCACTACGATGCGCGTCGCACCTCAACCCCAACCGCGACGGTCGCCTCGATGATCCGCTCAAGCACCCTCTTCGCGCTCGCGCTCTCCCTCACCGCGCTCGGCTGCGCGGCCGCTCCGCCTCGCGCGGTGCACCACTCCTACGTCTACTCGACGGAGCACGACCCCGCGAGCGGGCACGCCGTGAACGTGGGGCAGGTCGACATGGTGCCCGGCGAGAGCTTCACGGGCAGCTATCACTCGCAGCAGCTCGGCGACCTCTTTCTCGAGCAGAACGGGATGAACGTCACCGGCGTGTACGTCTACGACCGCGCGTCGTGCCGCTCGCGGGGACGGCTCCAGGGCCGCACGGCGGGCAACCTCCTGCGCTTCACGTGGACGGAGGACCAGTCGCTCTGCGGTCGTTTTCAACCCATCACCGGTCGCGGCTACATGCTCTTCTGGATGGAGCGCAACGACGACGGCGCCGTCAACGGACGCCTCGACGGCGAGTGGGGCATGGGCGAGGAGGAGCTCGGCAACGGACACTGGTCGGCCTTCCGAGACCGCGTGCGCAGGGAGGTCCCCGCGGAGCTCTCGGCCCCTGCGGCCCCCGTGCGCGGGGCCTTCGACGACGGCGCGGCGCCCGCTCCGCGCTGAGCGGTGGCGGTGATTCCTGTTGCGTCTCGCGCCCTGCGCGCGATGATCCCCGACGGGGGATTCATCGATGCGCGCCTCTTCGCTTGCAGGACAGGTTCTCTCGATCGCGCTTGAGCACGCGCGCGCCAGCGGCGGCGGCCTGATCCGGCTCGTGCGCGGGCGCGTGGCGGTGTTCGAAGCGCTCACGCTCGACGCGCTGACGCTCCGTTTCGACGCGCTCGCGAAGGGCACGCCCGCGGAGGGCGCAAGGCTGGAGTTCGACATCGTCCGCGCCCGCGTCCGGTGCCGCGCGTGCGGCGAGGTGTTCTTCCCCGAGCACGCGCTGCCGAGGTGCGCGCGCTGCGACGCGACGGAGGTCGACGCGATCGACCCCACGGGCCTGTGGGTCACCGGCCTCGAGGTCGACGCCACCTGACCGACGCCCCTCTGCGCCCCCGCGGCGCCCCCTCGGACGCTCTTAAAGTCTCGCGGCCGAAGGGCTTTTGAGCAACTCTCGGGGGCGTTGCGGTAGGCTCTCCGCCGTGTCGATCTTCCTACGCCGAGAGAGGGTGTGTTCCGCGGGGGGTGGCTTGTTCGCGCTCTCCATCGCCGAGAACCAGAGCAGCTCGCCGGACCCCGCGTGCTCGTACCAGCAGGTCATCGATGTCGCCGAACGCCGCGTCGCGCCCCTCGCCGAGCCGATGCTCAAGCACGGCGCGAGCGGCGTGGCGGGTGCGGCGCGGGCTCCCCTCGCGGCGCTCGCCGTCGACGCGATGCAGCGCCGCGGCGTCGTGTACATGATCGACCTCGCGCATCGAAAGGTCGCGCGCGAGCTCACGCCGCCGGGGCCCTTTCTCCACATGGCCCTCGACGCGGCCGGGGCGCGCATCGCCTACGTGCTCGTCGATCGCGTGGTGGTGGTCGACGTGGCGAGCGGCCGCGAGGTGGTGAGCGTCGCCCACGAGGCCGGGCGGCGCTTCGCGGGCCACGTCGCGCACTGCGAGGGCTATTGGATGGTGGTCTCGTCGAGCGGTCGCACGTGGCTCGGGACGATGCTCTCCGACGACGGGGCGTTCACGGGGCGCGTCCACCCGATGCGAGGCGAGCCCGTCGAGATGTGCGGCGCGGCGGCGGCGCCGGTGATCGCGTGCAGCGTGGGGCGCAAGCTCATCCAGGTCATCGAGGTGGTGACCGGGGCGTCGGTCGTGATCGCCGCGCACACCGCGAAGGACGCCTTCGGCGCGGTCTCGCTCTCGCTCACCGACGACGGGCTGCGCGTGATCTCGCGCGGCAGCGACGACCAGCGCCTCTGCGTGCTCGCACGCGGCGCCAGGAGCGCCCCCGAGCTCCGCGTGGTGCCCGCGACGACGCGCACCATGGGGGGCAGGGAGTACCTCACGCAGCCGGGCTTCGCCGTGTGCGGCGACCAGCTCGTCGTGGTGAGCGAGGGCGTGCCGAGCTTCGAACCGCTGCCCGTGGTGAAGATCGGCGCCTCGTGGGCGGCCACGGTTCGACGGCACTGAGCGGCGCCTCAGTGGCGCCAGACCTCGCGGCGCAGCCCCTCGAAGAGCGCGGTGGCCACGCGCGGAGACGGCAGGCCGAGCGCCCGCTCGCAGCGCTCGGAGCAGGCGCCGCGCGCGTCGCGTGCGAGGGCCTCGACGGCGCGGTCGCGACCCTCGCGCACGCGTCGCCGCGCGTCTCCGTCGAGGCGTGAGTCGAACCACGCCGCGAGCTCCCACGAGAGCGTCGCGTGGGCGGTCTCCTCGTCGGCGATGTCGCGCATCACCGCGCGCACCTCGGCGTCGTCGGCCGCGCGCGTCTGCCAGTGCGCCACGAGCGCGCCGTAGGTCTCGCGCACGCAGCCCTCGACGGCGTTCTCGGCGGCGAGCGCTTCGAGCGTGGGCGGCGGCGCAGACGTCGCCACGGCGTCGCGCGGCGCGCACTCGTAGCGAGCGGCGAGGCCCTCGACGCGCGCGGCGTGGCGTCGCTCGTCGTCGGCGGCGGTGCGGGCGTCGGCGACCAGGCGCGCCGGGGCGCCGTGCGCTTCGAGCTGCGCGGCGAGCGTTTCGAAGGCCGCCACCGAGGCGCGCTCGAGCGACGCGAGCGCCGCGAGCCAGGCGCCGGGGTCGACGCCCTCCTCGCCCGACGCGTCGTAGGCGTAGCCCCTGGGGGCCCTCCCGCCCATGCAGAGGGGCGCGCCGTCGCGGCGCGCGGACGACGCGCCCGCGTCGCAGCGCGCGGTCGCCGACGCCGCCGCGTGGAGGATGTCGCGAAAGAGGAGCGAGAGGTCGGCGCACGTCATGGCGGTTGTAACCCCAAGGTTCTACACACGCGCCGCCGCGCGGCAGTGACGTCTGTCATGGGGCCGTGGAGCGCCAGCGCACCGTCGGGTGACGCGCCACCGCAACGCGAGGGAGGCGCCTCTGCCCGCCGCCGCGCCTCACGCGGCGTGGTGGCGCGGTTCACCACGCGATGCGATCGAGGAGCGCGCGCAGCTTCTCTCCACGCTTCGCGCTCGTCGACGCGACCCACGCCACGCGGCCCGCGAGGTGCGCCCGCGGGTCGCCCTCGCACGCGATCTGCGCGTACGCGACGCCGCGCGTGGCGCATCGGTGCAGCGTCGCGCGCAGGCGGTCGTACTCGTCGCGCGCCACCGCGACGCCCTCGTTCACCACCACGCCCGCCACGCGCTGACGCTGGGCGCTCGGCATCGCGCGCGTCTTGTCGGGGCGCAGCGCGAAGCCCTCGTCTCGCACCACGCGCTCGACCGCCGCGGCGAGGCGCGTGACGGGGCCGTCGCACGAGAAGGTCAGGTCGTCGGCGTAGCGCGTGTACGTCGCGCCGAACGCCAGCGCGAGGCCGTGGAGCCTCGCGTCGACGCGGTAGAGCGCCAGGTTCGCCAGCGCGGGAGAGGTCGGCGCGCCCTGCGGGAGGTGGGGCTCTCGGAGGCGCTTCCAGAGCGCGTCTCCGACGCGGGCGTCGGGCCGTCGGAGCTGGTCGCCGCGCGCGGTGCGCGTGGTGCAGATCCCGGCGAGCCGCGCGGCGACGGCGTCGGGGTACGCGGCCTCGCGAAAGATCGCGCGCAGCAGCGTCGCGTGCACCGAGGCGAAGAAATCTGCGAGGTCGAGGCGCAGCACCGTGCGCCGCCCCGCGTGGGCGCGCGCGTGGGTGAGCGCCGAGCGACCGCGCACGAAGCCGTGCGCCGCGGGGTGCGCCGGGATCTGCGCCACGATCTCGTCGAGCACCTTGCGCTGCAGGGCCTTGAGGTGGTCCTTCGGGGCTTCGAGCGCGCGCCACCCCCCGGCGGACTTCGCGACCCAGCGCACGCGGTAGTGCTTCACCCGCTCGTTCGAGACGCCGCGGTTGATCCCTCGCAGGTCGGCGTAGCCTTCGAGCTGCGCGGGCGTCACCCCGAGCCACGCGGCGAGCGCGCCCGGCGTCGCGATCTCGGGGAGCGTCCAGCCGTGACGACGCGGGAGCATCACCGTCTCGGGCGCGGGCCACCGCCGCGCGACGCGGGGGTCTCTCGCCTGCGCGCTGCGAAACGACGGCGCCGATCGGATCACCTCGGTCACGGCGTCTGCGTGGTCGGTGTGCGGCGCGATCGCGAAGGTGGCGAGCGCCCGCCGCGCGACGGCGCGGAGCCACGGGGGACGCCCTCCGAGCACCGCGGCGCCTCGCTCGACGAGCGGCGCGAGGGCCCACGGGCCGTCGAGAAAGGCGAGCGAGAGCGCGTGGGCGAGGGCGTGCATCGGGGTGTGTGGCGGCGCGGCGCGGCGAAGCCATGTCAGGCGTGAGCAGTCCGTGCGAAGCGCACGAGTGGCTCACGCGTCGAGGCGCGCGGGTGAGGCGCTGCGCCCTGGGGATGCCCCAGAGCGGCGGAGCGAGGCGTGAGACACGACACGATCCGCGAGGTCCCGCGTCGCGCCGCCACGCGGTCACTGGTGCACCATCGTGCGCCCTGCGGTCAATACCGGGGAGGCGGCGGTGACATTCCCCGTCACCTCGACGCGACGGGGGCGCGCGGCGCGCGGGCGGCCTGGGATAGCATCGCGCGCCACCGATGGCCGACGGAGCTGACACGCTGCTCGCGCACCACCGCGCGTCGTTCGAAGCCTTCACGCAGTCGCGCGTGGAGCCTGACCTGCGCGCGCTCCAGGGCCTCGAGGCGATGCTGCGAGAGGTCTTTCCAATCCAGGGCTTCGACGAGGTCTTCGAACTCACGTTCGTGCGCTACCGCTTCGGCGACCTCGCCGACGACCCGCGGGCCTGCCTGCTCGAAGGCACCACCTGGGCCCGCACGCTGTGGCTCACGCTGCGCTGCGTGCATCACCGCACGGAGCCCTCGGGCGAGCGCATCATCGTCGACATGATCGAGGAGGAGGTCGCGTGCGGCGAGCTCCCCTGGATGACCGACGAGGGGACCTTCGTCCTCGACGGCGTGGAGCGCGCGGTGCTCCCGCAGCTCGCGCGCGAGCCCGGCGTGTGGTTCGCGGGTGACGGGCGCGAGCTCACCGCACGCATCGAGCCGCTACGCGGTCCGCGCATCGAGCTTCGCATCGAGCGCAAGCACCGTCGGCTCCAGGCGCGCGTGGGGCCGAAGGGGCGTTGGGTACCTGCGACGGCGCTGCCGAGGGCGCTCGGGCTCTCGCGCGAAGCGCTTCTCTGCAAGGCGTACGGCGTCGAGACGCTGCTCGTCGACGCGCGCGACGCGCGGCTGCGCTTCGACCCCGCGCGGCTCGTCGGGCGGCGCGCGGCGCGTGACGTCAAGGTCGACGAGAGGCCCCTGGTGATGCGCGGCCGCAAGTTCACCCGCGCCGCGGCGCGCGCGCTCGCCGCCGCGGGCGTGACCGCGCTGCCCCTGACCGACTGGGACGTCGAGGGGATGATCGCCGCGCGCGATGTCGTCGATGAAGAGACCGGCGAGGTGATCGTCGAGGTGGGCGAGGCCATCGACCTCCGTCGCCTCGCGTGGATCCGTCGCGCGGGGATCACGGAGGTGCCCGTGCTCGTCGTGTCGCTCTGGGGCACCTCCGCGGTGTACGGCGGGCTCCTGGTCGACGCCGACAGCGCGATCCTCGACACCGAGCTCGCGAGCCGCGTCGGCGACTCCCTCGACGCGTGCGTCGAGCTCTGGCGCAGCGTGCGCCCCGCCGAGGAGGTCGACCCTCGCACGGCCGACGCCTTCGCGCGGATGCTCCTCAGCGACGCCTCGCGCTTCGACCTCTCGCCCGTCGGGCGCGCGCGCATGAACCGCCTCCTCGGCACGACGGGCGACGCGCGGGCCCTCACCGCCGACGACCTCGTGGCGACGCTCGTGGGCCTCGTCCGCAGGGCGCGCGGGGCCGTGCGAGACCGCGACGACGCGCACCTCTCGAACGCCGTCGTGCGCTGCGTGGGAGACCTGCTCTGCGAGGTCGTGCGCAAGGGCCTCGAGCGCGTCTTCTACGCCACGCGAGAGCGGCTCTCGCTGTGCCCCAACGACTTCACGCCGCTCCCGTCGGCGGTCTTCGATGGGCGCCCCTTCGACAAGGTCGTGAGGGAGTTCTTCACGCGCTCGCGCGTCGCCGTCGCGGTCGATCGCACCAACCCCGCGGCCACCGTCGCGCAGGGGCGCTGGCTCGCCGCGGTGGAGCCCGAGGCGAACTCCTCGCGGCGCAGCGGCTTCGCGCTCGAAGACGTCGCGTGGTCGCAGCTCGGCCTGCTCTGCCCCATCGAGGCCCGGAGCGAGCGCGGCCCCGCGGGGTCGAGCCTCCCGCTCGACGCGCGCATCAACGATCGCGGCGCGCTCGAAGGGCGCTTCGAGATGGTCACCGACGTCGTCGGACCGCCGCGCTACGTCGACGCCCTCGCGCTCGCGACCGCGCCGGTGAGCGCGTGCGACGAGCCCCTCGACGCGCCCCTCGCGACGGCCATCACGGAGTCGGGCGCGAAGGCCGTCGAGGCGCGCGCCGTGGGATGGCGGCTCGCTTCGAGGGAGGGGTGGGTCGGCGCGGTGGCGGCGCTCGTTCCCTTCGCGGTGCACGACGAGGCGTCGCGCTGGATCGCGGGCGTGCGCAACATTCGAGAGGCGATTCCGCCGCTGCGAGGCCGCGCGCCGCGCGTGCGATCGACGCGAGACGCCGCCGTGGCCGGCTCGTCGGGCGCGTGCGTCCGCGCGTCGGTCGCGGGCGTCGTCGAGCGCGTCGACGGGCGCGCCGTGGTGATCCGCGGCGACGACGGCGCGGTCACCCGCGCGCTCCGCAGCTTCGAGGTCTCACGCGGAAACCTCTTCCGCGAGCGGCCCTGCGTGCGTGAGGGCGAGCGCGTCTCGGAGGGCTCCCTCATCGCCGAGGGGCACGGCGTTTCGCAGAAGACGCTCGCGTGCGGCGACGACGTGCTCGTGGCGCTCATGCCCTGGGCGGGCTTCAACGACGGCGTCTCCGTGGTCGTCTCCGAGCGCCTCGTGCGAGAGGGCCGACTCACGACCGCGCACGTTCGGGTCATCACCGCCACCGTGGGACGCGCGCACGGCGGCACGCTCGCGCTCTCGCGCGACGCCGATGACCTCGACGCGCACGCGCGCGCGAGCCTCGACGACGACGGCCTCGTTCGCGTGGGGAGCCGTGTCTCCGAGGGCTCTCCGCTCGTCGGGCGCGTCCACCGGACCGCGCGGGGGACGTCGCCGCGCGGTGACTCGGTGCGCGCGCCGCTGGGGTGTGAGGGCGTGGTGATCCGCGCGGAGATGTACCGCCCCGACAAGCGTCCGCAGGGCACCAGCGTGGTGCGCGTGTGGGTCGCGACGACGCGCGCGCTCTCCGTCGGAGACCTCGTCGGGAGCCGCCACGGAGACCGCGGCGCGATCGCGAAGATCGTCGCGGAAGAAGACCTCCCGATGCTCCCCGACGGGCGCGCGGTGGAGGCCGTGCTCAGCCCCTCGGTCGTGCTCGAAGGCGGCGCGATGGGCGTCGCGGGCGAGATGCGCGCGGGCGGCGGCGCGTCGCCCCTCGACGGGTCCGTGACCGTGTCGTTCGCCGATCGCTTCGAGGGCGTCGACGCGCCCGTGACCCTGCGAGACGGTCGCACGGGCGAGACCTTCGCCGCGCGGGTGTGCGTCGGTCCGTTGCATCTCTTCAAGCTCGCGCCGATGGTCGACGACGTGTGCGAGGCGCGCGCCCGGGGGCCGCGAGACGTCGCGACGAGGCAGGCGCTCGGCGACGCGCGCCACGCGCCGGGGCAGCTCTTCGACGAAGACGCCGTGTGGTCTCTCGTGGCGTATGGCGCGGCGCACACCCTGCGAGAGACGCTCGGCGCGAGGGGCGACGACCCCCGCGCGGCGGAGGCCATCGAGAAGGTCATCGCGCGCGGTGACGACGTTCAGGTCGAGGCGGCGTCGCAGACCTTCGGGGCCTTTCTGCGGACGCTCCAGGCGGCGGCGATCGAGGTGACGGCGCCGCGGAGGCGCGCGCGATTCGCGCTGTGATCCTCGCCGCGAGGCGGGATACGATCGGCGTGAGCCGATGACGGGCTCACGAGCCCCCGAGGCGCCCGCGGACGCGCCGCGCGCAGGGGGACACGAAGGGATGTGTGGCCGCGCAGTGGAAAAGATCCTGAGCCTCGACGGCGGCCCCGGGCCGCTGATGGAACTTCGAATCATCGAGCGGCTGCAGCAGCTCTTCGAAAGTGACGGGGAGGGGGGCGGGTTCCTCGAACAGGCGACGGTGTTCGCGGGCACCTCGAACGGCGGCCTGATGGCGCTCTACCTCGCGAAGAACCTCACCGAGCAGGACGCCGATCGCGCCGCGGGGCGCACGCCGAAGACGACCTCGGAGATCATCGCCGGGTGCATGCGCTTCTCCGACGAGTACGCGGCCTCGCTCGCGGCGGACACGCACCACCTCGCGTCGCTGCTCGAGCCCTTCGCGGCGATGCGCGAGGTGGCGATGGAGCTCGCGTCGGCGCCCGAGCTCCGGCAGCACATCGTGCTCGATCGCGCGCGGCGGATCGCGCGCTTTCCGCTGCACCTCGCGGGGGCCTTCGGCGACGTCTGGAAGATTCGAAAGACCCTCGCGGGCGTGGCGCCGCTCACGAGCGCGACGGAGTTCGAGCGGATCCTCCGCGAGGCCTTCGGCGACTGGACCCTCGGGCGGCTCAAACGGAAGGTCGTGGTCCTCTCCTTCGACACGACCGCGTGGAAGCCCCGCGCGTACCGTAATTTCTGGGCCGAGGACGACGTCGGCAACAAGGACCGCGGCCGCGACGAGACCCTCTCGCTCGTCGAGGTGGGGATGAGCACCGCGGCGATGCCGCTCTTCCTCCCGATCTACGGCGGGCGCGAGAACCGCGGCTATCTCGACGGGATCTTCTCGGCGAACAACCCCGTGGCGACGGCGGCCACGCTGGTGCTCCGTCACCTCGTCGACGCCAACGAGGGCAACCCCTTCGAGAAGGTCGTGGCGCTCTCGATGGGCGTCTCGCAGACGATCGAGGAGGCCAACATCGAGCGCTCCGGCGGCCTCGGCTCGCTGCTCGACCTCTTCAGCGTCGACGACCGCGTGACGCGCATGCGCCACTCGGCGGCGGCCAACGAGCTCCGGCTCTACCTCCGGGATCTCGAGGTGCGTCTGAGGGTCCACGAGGAGCCGAAGCGCAAGGGCATCGGGAGCATGGCGTGGGGCTGGCTCGACTACCTCCGTCGGCCGACCTTCGTCGCGAACATGCTCATCCACGGCATGAACGGCGAGTCGAGCGCGCAGGCCGGGCGGCTCCTCCGCGGGAACTTCTTCCGTCACGCGCCGCGCATCCACCTCGCGCGCACGCTCTTTCGCACGGTCTTCATGGGCACGCCGGTGGGCGAGACCGACCTCCCGCAGCACGCCGCGCTGTGCTTCCGCGACGCCGTCGAAGACCCCAGCGCGATGTTCAACACGAAGGACGAGTTCCGGAACGCCGAGGAGACCGACGCGCTCCTCGTGTGGCTGCGCCGCAAGTGGTTCTCGCCGCAGGACCGCGCCGACACGAGCGTCGGGCCCGACGGCTCCATCGAGTAGCGAAGGGTTGCGGCGCTCTCAGGCGCAGCGCCGACGGACGCGCGTCTTCAGATCGACGAGGGCGCGGTCGTACTCCTCGGCTTCGAGGGCGCGACCGTGGATCCCCCAACGCTCCCACGATCCGTCGACGGCCCCTTCGGGCAGGGGCGTGTGCAGCGCCGCGGGGAGCGCCGCGAGCGCGCCCACGAGGGCGTGCGCGACGACGGAGCCGCCCTCGTCGAGGCACCACTCGACGACGTCCCAGCCGTGCGCCGCGTGGCGCCCCTCGTCGGCGGCGATCTCCTTGAGCACCTCGCGGATCGCGGGGGTCTCGCAGCGCTTCGCGAGCTTCGCGACGACGCGCGCCGACACGCCCTCGTGGAGCGCGCCGTCGATGAGCGAGTCGACGGCGAGGCTCGCCAGCGCGACGCGCCGCGACGAAGACCGCGCGCCCACCTTCGCCGCGTCGGGAAAGGCCCCGGGGCTCTCCTCCCGCCCGTCGATGGCGCGGGCGAGCGAGAAGCAGAGCTCCGTGTGCCGCACCTCGTCGGCGGCGTCTGCGCTGGCCGCCGCGAGCAGCGCCGCGGGCGCGCCGAGGGCCATGAGGTCGAGCGAGACGCGCGCGAAGGCCGCCACGGAGGCGTGCTCGGTGCGCCCGTTCTCGCGCCACTGCGCCGCGAGCGCGTCGCGCGAGGACGCGTCGATGGAGAGCGTCATCGCGCCGGTGGTCCACTGCGATCCGCGCGTGACGGGCGCGAGGAGCACGCGGCCGCGACGACGGAGCTGCCGCCCGCGGCCGAACTGGATCGTGCTGAGCCACGCCACGAAGAACCCCAGGAGGCCGAAGAACGCGCCCAGCGCGCCGAGGGGCATCGACGCGAGCGCGAAGCCGCGCCCCTTCTCGGGCACCGGGAGCGACGGGAGCTCACCGAGCACGCGCCACCCGCGCTGAACGCCCAGCACGGCGAGGGCGAGCGTCGCCGCGGCGATGGCCGCGAAGAGCAGCGTGCGCGTCGCGCCGTAGAGGGGCGGGTTCGTGGCCATGAGCGTGGTGATCGCGAGCGGTGGGAGCGCCACCGAGGCGAGCGTCATCGCGAAGGCCTGGAGCGCGCGAGGGTTCCACCGCGCCGCGGTCGAGGGCGGGTGCGCGTCGCGATACGCGGACTTGAGCGCTTCGGGGTCTGACATCGGGGTGTGGACTCCTCACGACGGAGGGTACCGCGATCGCGGCCTCCGCCGGTGTGACCCCGATCACCGATCGGTTCTGGGACGGGTGTGAGAGGTCGTTGCGTGCGCGCGACGCGCGGCGATACAACCTCGTGACGCCGTGACGGACACCAGCGAGCACCGGGCCTCGTCGCGTGGCGAGAGGGCGCGCGCGATGATCTCCGCGGCGTGCATCGCGGCGCTCGGCGCGACGCTCCCGCGGCGCCGGTGGGGCGCGACGCCGACGCGCTCTTCGACGGAGACGCGTCGGCGCAGCTCGCGATGGCGCGCGCGGTCGCGGACGCGGCGCACACGCTCACGAGCGCGTCGGTGCACACGGGCTCGGCGCGCTTCGACGGCGAGTGGTCGCTCGTCACCGCGCAGATGACGGCGCTCGGACTCGCGCAGGTGATCCGCGCGCACCCCGAGGTTCGCGGCGCGTACCTCCCTGCGATGCGCGACGCGATCGACGCGATGATGCGCCCGCGCACGTGGGCCTTCGCCGTCGAGGCCTGGGGACGCGGACCCTTCGACGACCTCGCCTCGGAAAACGGACACGCCTACCTCGGCTACGCGGCGCTCGGGCTCGGCGCGCTCCGCGAGGTCGACCCCGCGACGCCCTACGCGGCCCTTCATGATCGGGTGATCGAGGCCCTCGCGCGGAGGCTCGAACGATCGCCCACGGGCGCGATCGAGACCTATCCCGGTGAGGTGTACCCCTGCGACATCGCGTCGGTGGTGGGCGCCATCGGCCAGCACGCGCGGCTCACGGGCGCGCATCGCGACGCGCTCCTCGCGCGCATGGCGACGCTCTATCGCACGCGATGGACCGACGCCGACTCGGGCTACCTCGCGCAGTCGGTCTCGGGCGCGGACGGGCACGCCACGGGAGAGCCCCGAGGCTCGGGCACCGCGCTCGCGTCGTACTTCTGGTCCTTCGCCGACGCGTCGATGTCGCGCGCCCTCGCGACGGCGATCGGACGCACGGGACACGCGGAGTTCCTCGGCTTCGGCGGCGTGCGGGAGTACGCGCCGGGCTACGCGGGGGCAGGGGACATCGACTCGGGCCCCGTGCTCTTCGGCGTGTCGGTGTCGGCCACGGGCTTCGCGCTCTCGTCGTCGCGACAGGTCGGAGACCGCGAGAGGTTTCGCGCGCTCTACCGCACGGCCTCGCTCTTCGGATTGCCCGTGCGACGCAGCGGGGGATCGCGCTTCGCGGCGGGTGGAGCCTTCGGCAACGCGCTCCTCTTCGCGATGCTCACCGCGAGGGCGCCGTGAGCCCGCGGGCGAAGCTCGAGCTCCGTCGGTGTGCGAAGGCGTGCGTCGCGCTGGTGGTGTGCGAGCTGCTCTCGTACGCGCTCGATCGCGTGACGATCGGGACTTCGCGCGCGGCCGTGGTGGCGTGGGCGATGGTGGCGTTGGTGACGCTCGCGCTGCGGCTCGTGCTGCTCTTCGTCGCGCCGGGGTGGCTCCTGTCGCGCGCGGTCATCGCGTGGGTGGAGTCTCGCCGCGCGTGAGGTCGAAGCGGCGCTCGGTGCGCACGTCGACGACGGGGTGCGGGCCGTGCCACGACACGGTGATGAAGGGCGGCCGCGGAGATCCCTTCGCGTCGGGCGGCGCTTCGGTGAAGCACGGTGAGCGCCAACCCTCCTCGCGCAGCGGGAGGTAGCCGAAGCGCTCGTCGCGACGGATCACGCCGCGCTGCACGTCGCGGAGGTCGAGGACCTGGAGCTTCCACGACGCGTCGTCGCCCCAGTGGCAGCCCCAGACGAAGGCGAAGTCGCCGCGGGGCCACTCGTTGGCCTCGTCCCAGTATTCGCTGCCGGGGATGATCGAGTCGTCGTGCACGTCCCACCAGTCGGGGACGTAGAAGCCCACGGGGCAGAAGCCCGCGCCGGGCTTCGTCTTCGCGTCGTCGTAGAAGGTCTCGTCTTCCTCGGCGATGACCTCGCCGGTGCGGAGGTCGATGACGGCGCTGAGGGTGTAATCACGCGAGATGAGCGCGAGCGCGCGGTCGCCCTGACGGAACGGTTCGAAGGTCCCGAGGAGCGCGTAGTCTCGCTCCCACGTGACGCAGGGCGCGGTCGCGACGCCGTCGGGGGTGCGTTCGAAGACCTCGATGCGCGAGGTGTTCCAGTGATTCGGCGAGGTCTCGATGGGGATCTCTCGCGCGAAGTAGCGGTCGCGTGGCTTCGGGCGTGAGGGAATCTCGAAGTCGGTCTCGACGGTGACCTCGCGGATCTCGAAGCCGCGGTCGTGATAGCGCGCGGCCCAGTTGGCGCCGTGCATCTCGCGCTGAAGGAGCTTCGCGATCTCCTCCTCGGCGCGCGCGCGGGCGCGGAAGGCGCCGAAGAAGTTGTCCTTCGCGCGCCCGGTGTGGACGCCGTAGACGCGGAACACGGTGTCGCCACGCATGGCGCGGTCGTCGCGCAATCGGGCGAAGGAAGCAAGGCGTCGGGAGGGGGCGGGCGTGAGTCGGGGACGGGCGTGAGGGAGTCGGGGATGGGCGTGCGGGACTCGGGGATTGGGGTGAGGGACTCGGGGACGGGCGGGAGTGGCGCGGGGATGGGCGTGAGGAACACGGGGGTCGGTGTGAGGACTTTCTTGTGCGACGCGTCGCGGAGCGCTTGACGGGGGCGTTCGTCGAGACGACTCACGTCGCATGACCCGCAGCCTCGACCTCGACACCCTCCTCGAAGACGCGCGCGCCAGCGACCTGAGCGACGCGTTCTTCACCACTCGCCTCCGCGGCATCGATCGAGATGCGGCCCGCGAGCAGGTCCTCTCGCGCATCACGGCGCCCGAGCTCGACCAGACCGACGCGGTGGTGCTCGGACGAACGCTCGCGGCGCTCGATCCGACGTCGGCGCTCGATCGGATGTTCGAAGTCATGGGCGACGAGGCGATCGATGACAACGGTCGCCTCGCGTGCTTTCAGGCCCTTCTCTCGGTCTCGCCCGAGACCGTCGCCGCGTACTCGCACCGAGACCCTCGCCACGGCGCGACGATCGAGTTCCTCAGCCTCTACAGCACTCTGGTGTCGTCGCACGAGCACCCCGAGGCGCTCGACACCCTGCACGCGCTCGCGAGGCAGGTGCCACGGGAGTTCCTCGGCGCGTGGCTGGAGGTGCTCGACGCCGTTCGTCAACGCGCCAACGTGGCGGCCAGCGTTGCGTACGCGAAGCTCCTCGGAGACCCGACCTTCGCCGCGGACGACGCGGTGCGCACGCGGCTCCTCGACGCGCTCGTGGCCGAGGCCGATGAGGCGGGCGTCGCGCTCCTCCAACGGCTGCGCGCCCGCGCGCCCAAGAAGCTCCGCGCGCCCTTTCAGGTGGCCCTCCTCAAGCTCGAGACCGCGCGCATCGGCGGCTCGGTGAAGGGCGCGGCGGACACCGCGCGTGCGTGGTGTACGCAGCCCGACGGCCAGGGCGCCGTGGTGACGCTCTTCGCGCTCGCCAACCCCGACGGCACCAGCACGTTCATCAACCTCTGCTTCCGGCTCGGGCGCGACCTGCGTCAGGGCTTCGTCGTCGCGAGAGCGCGAGAGCGCGAGGTCAACGACACGCTGGCGCAGCTCACCGCGGGAGAGATCGAGGTGACGCGCGTCCCCGTGGGCGAGCTGGCGACGATCGTCGACGAGGCCGCGGCCTCTCACGCGCGCATGGGGGGCAAGACGCCCGCCGAGTGCGTCGCGCCCCTGGCGGCGATCAAGCGGCTCCCGAGGGCCCCGCTCGTCGAGCTCCCGACGCCGGTCTCGGTGAGCCGCGAGAGGGTGGCAGAGATCCTCGATGGCGACCGCTACCTCGCATGGTACTTCGATGACGCCGACCTCGACGCGAACGCCTTCGGCGCGGTGGGCAGAGACAACGCGCTCGCGGCGCTGGCGCGCTCGCCGGTGTGCGGGCGGGTCGAGACGATGGCGCGCTTCATGGCGCGCTGGGTCCGGTGGAGGGGCGAGGAGGCGCACGCCGCGGAGTGGGGCGCGATCGCCGACGATGTGGCGCGCGACTTCGCGTCGAGCGCGCTCGCCGGGGCGATGGCCGACGTCTCGCCGATCGACGAGCCGGGCGCGACCTCGGACTACGGCGTCGAGGGGGTGCTCTTTCCGTTTCGAGAGCTCTTCCCCGAGATCGCGCAGCGGGAGACGAGGTCGCTCCGCTTCGAGGGGCACAAGAAGATCCCCGACGGCGAGTACCTGCTGGAGGAGAGCTACTGCACCGCCCGCAAGTGCGACTGCGAGCGGGTGACGTTTCACGTGATCGACGCGGGCCGACGGGGCGCTCCGTTTCGTATCGGGCACGCGTTCACGCCCGCGGCCGCCAAGCGATTCTACAGCCCGCAGATCGAGGTCGATCCGACGAGCGGTCCGCCGCCGTGGGCGAAGGACATGGCGCGAGAGGTCGCGGCGCGGATGAAGTCGGACGCCGCGTGGAGGGCCGACGTCGAGCGTCACTACCAGCTCTCGCGGACGCTGTAGCCGCGCGCTCGGCGTTTCACTCGTCGTCTTCGAAGCCTGCGCCCGCGAGCAGCTCGCGCACGGTTCGACGCCGCGGAGCGCCCTCCGTCGATGCGCGCGGCTGCGCCTTGCGATACCGCTGGAACAGCGCGGCTCCCACCCTCGCGTCGCTGTCGAACGCGGCGGTGACGAGCATGCGGTCTTTCTCCTTCGCGGGCAGGGTCGCGACCCACTTCGAGAACTCTGCCTTCGACGGAGGTTCGGCCGAGGACGCTCCGAGGCCGCTCCCCTTCGCCGCTGCTGCGATCAGGTCGTCGTCGAGGCCGAGAAAGGCCGCCAGCGCCTTCTGGGCCGCGGTGAGCCTGCCGAGCCGCGCCGGGACGGAGGGCTCGCGCGCGTCACATCCCACGTCGCCCTGGAGCACCGCGCCGAGCCACCCGAGGTACAACGCGCGGAGGTCACCGCGAATCAGCTCGTCACGCAGCGGCAGCAGCTCGCTCAGCCAGCGCTCGCCGCCGTCGTCGTCCCACGCCTCACCCGACTCGTCGTACGCGGACAGCGTCACGATCGCGTGGGTCTTCGTCTTACGAACCTCGACGCCTCTGTCCGCCCGGTACTTCTCGAACGTCGCGACGTCGACGGCCGCGCGCGGGACCCGCAGGCGGAGCGTGTGCGTCCCCCAGTTCGCCACGTAGACCATCGCGTCGAAGTAGCGGGCCATGAGGGCGTCGGGGTCACCCTTGAAGTCGCCGAAATGATACGTGTTCTGCAGCCGCGTGGGGGTGATCTCCGCGCGTGACGTGATGCGCCGGAGCGCGTCGATGTCGGTGCTTGAGAGGCGCTGCTCGATGGCGACGAACTCGTAGAACTGATACTCGCTCATCGGCGCTGAAGGTCCCACCGATCGAGGCGGAGGTGGGCAGCGAAGTTGCGGGGCGCCGTCCGTTGTTGCGCTGAGGTCACCGGTGGCATCTCGCCGTGAGAGGCATGCCGCGCGGCACGCGATCAGTTCGGGAAGTAGCGCGTCAACGCGCGCTGCAAGCTGGCGATGGCCTCCTTCGCCTCGCAGAGCTTGAACAGGGCGATGCTGCGTTCCGTGATGGACGACGTCGAGCCGGGGAGGTCTTTGGAAGGGACGTTGAGCCGGAAGACTAGGTCAACGAACTGGGCCTCGCTGAGGTTCTGGATCCGATCGAGGACTCGGACCTTCGCGTCGTGCGCGAGGGGCCGCTCGCGCGCGACGTACTCCATCGCCGGTGCTGCCGGGGCCGCGGGGGCTCCAGAGGGCACGTTGGCCCGGTTGAACGCTGCTTCGATGTGGGTGAGCGTCATCGAAAGACCAAGCAACAGCGACACCTGCAGGTCGTACCAGGGGAGGTCTCCCCCGTCGGCCGGTACGGGACGGCCGAGGCGTTTCTGCAAGCGTTCCTGGGCCAAGGCCCACGCGTGGGTACGCTCGACGCTCGCCGGTGCCGCGACGAACAGGGTGTGCAGCAGCCCGAGGTCGCGGAAGTCGTCCACCGCGAGGAGGCGAGGAACCTCGGGTACCGCATAGGGCTCCCCGGTGCCGCTCACCGTGCTGCCGTCGCGACCCTCGAAGAACACACGGTGCAGGATCGAGAGCCAGACCTTGAAGGCCGCCTCGGTCTGCGTAGCCGCGTACAGGCCCGCCATGAGCTCCGTCCCGTTCTCGATGTGCGCGAAGAGATGACGCCCGACGGTCTGCGCCGCACGCTCGTTGCAGCGTTGGCGTATGTCAGCAAGGCCGTACACGAGGCGCTGCAGCGCCGGATCGTCACGCCGGGCTTCGTTGCGTGTGCGCGCGAGTGCCCCATCGATACGCTCTCGCTCCTCCGCGGAGAGCGGCGATGGCTGCCACGGGGGGATCTTCGGGAGGTCGCGGATGGCACCGTGACCGAGGTCGGTGAAATAGTCACGCAGCACATCGGTGTCGCCCATCCGCGCGGGATCGCCCCCGCCGACCTTCATCAACGCGTGGAGGAGCGCGTGGTTCGGGCAGTACCCCGAGTACCCGGGCGTGTCTGGGCTGTACTTTCGGGACAGCGCCCAGCGCTCAAAGATCTCCGGCGTGCTGACGCCGATCGCGTGAAGCCGGATCGAGTTCAGCCGGTGAAGCCGGTGCATGACAGTCACCGGGTCTTCGAAATCCTTGAGGATTTCGCCCTCCCCCTGCCGCCGCTGCGGGACGTCCGCACCGTCGGAGAGGAGCACGATGAGCCGCTCGTTACCGGGCTGGCCGTGCAGGACAAGGAGACTCTGGGCCGCGGTGAGGGCCTTGCCGATATCGGTCCCGCCACCGGGCGTTAGGAGCCCGATCGCGTCCTGGAACTGTTTGACCAGTTGTTGCGTGGCGTTCGCGTCGAAGTCCACCATCCCATCCTTCGCGGGGAAGAACGGCCGCGTCTGGTCGTTGAAAGCCAACAGCGCGACCTTCGACGTACGGCCGCTCGTCGCCTGTCGCAGACGCATCAGCCGTTCAAGCGCGCGGCGCACGGACTCGATCCGTTGGATCGGCGCGGTGCCGAGTCGGAACACGCCGTCCGCGGGCCGGTCGTCGAGGTCGTCGATGGCCATCGACCCAGAGCAGTCCGCAAGAATCACGATATCGACGCCCACCCGCGCGGAGGAGGTCACGCGCTGCACGCGCGTCGAGGCGTCGAAGGTGTAGAGCGAGCCAGGGACGACGGGCTCGAGCGCGCGTACTCGATAGAGGGCGCCCCCCAGGTCGAGCGTGAGAGAGGTCACGTCGCTCGTCGGGCACCACAAGACCGCGCCGCCGAGGTGGCGACGCAGCGCCGCCTGGACGTCGTCCTCCCGGGACGTCTCCTCCTCGCCCGGGTTGTCCACGGGTTCGAGCGCGACGCGCTCGGCCACCTTCACCGGGTGCTCGTTGAGCGTGATCGCCCAGACGGCCTGCGGATCGAGGTCGAGCGCGTCGTAGAGGGCCTGGCTCACCGCGACGACGGGGACGTCACCCGCGCGTACAGGGACCGCGCGGACGGGTCTGTACGCTCGCGCGGTCTGGATGAACCCGACGGCGGTCGCGGGCAGGAGCGTCGAGGAGATCGCGACCTGATGGCCAACGATCAATGCGTTGCCGTCGACCGGGACGAGGGTCGCGCTCTGTCGGTCGATCTTCATCGCTTCCGCTCATCCTCTTTGAGGATCACGCCGAGTCGATCGCTGAGCGACCTGATGGTCTGCCCGCCCCTGCCGATGAAATGGCCCTTGAGCGGGTCGGGCAACCGCCAGAACGCGAGGTCCTTTGCGTTGGCGTCCTTGGCGGGCTTGTAGTCCACGATCTCGATGGCCTCCGCGACCTCCGTGAGGCCCGAGTCGAGCAGGAGCGAGCGCAAGCGATCACGCAGCACCGTGGTGTTGCCGCGCAGCTGCGCGAGCTCTTTGGATAGCTCGGGCATGTGCTGTTGGAGGCGTTGCTTCAGCAACTGCCCCTCGCGGGCGTCGCTCGTCGAGGCCGCCGCGCGCACGAACGCCGCGTGGAGCTCAGGGTAGTTGGGGCTCGACTGCCCGGCGTTGCGGTAGATGAAATTCATCGCTCGGAGCCGCGGAAGTCTCGGGTGGTGGGCAGGCCCGTGGTCCTTGTCTCCGTTGCGGATCTGTCGGAGCACCGTGCCATACAGGATCTGCCGGAGGATCTCGTCCTGGGGGAGCGACGGGATGTTCGCGTGGAGTGTGCAGCGCGCGAGGCCGTTCTTCTCCGAGTCGCCGTATACCTGCCATCGGATTCCGTGGATGGAGCACACCCATCGGCGGCAGGACGCGCTTCCGGTGGGCGACGTGACGTGCTCGCAGCGTAGCGTGCCGAGGTTCGTGCACCCGGCCACCGAGCACGCGGGAAAGAAATCGTCGTAGCAGCCCTCGCAGTAGGCGTGGTCTCGCGACGACGGGTGGCTCTTCCCGTGGTCGTTGCACCACGCCTGGTTGCAGCTCCCGTCGCACCAGAAGGTCGCCTGCGCCCCGCAACGAGGACAGCGCGGTGCGTGCTTCGGGTGGAAGGAACCCTCGCCTCCGCTGGGGATGACCGCGTGCTCCTCGCAGAGTGCGATCGACGACCGGGCGTCGCGGCATGGCTTGCACCGGCACGTGAAGGGCGCGTACCTGGGGTTCTCTGCGTCGGACTCCAGGCAGACCTCACAAACCCGCCCGGGAACCGTGCGGTGGATCACACCCTGGATCGCCACGGGGGTCTCGGGAGTCCACGTTCCGCGGGCGCTCACGGCCAGCGTCAGGCTGACCTTGCCGTAGGAACCCCATGGGATGGGGTAGTCCTGGAGGGGATATCCCGTGAGCACATGCTCGACGCCCGCCCAGAGGGCCTGAAGCTCGGCACGCGTACTCGCAGGGCCGAGGAACTCCCGCACGTCGAGGATCACCTCAACCCGACTCACGACGCTCCCCCGCCGATGAGGAGGTAGTGCGACACGACGAGAACGCCTTCACGTGGGCCGTGTCGGGCGTTCTTTGGTTTCGCGTCAGACACCTTCGCGCGCGCGAGCCGAAAGGCGATCATCCCTGGCAGCGGGGCGCCAAACAGCCTCGTCTCGGTCTCGTCTGCCGCTTCGGCCGAGGGAGCCTCCAAGCGGAGTCCCACGGCGCGCCCGCGCTGCACGATGTTGAGGTAACCCGCGACCTGCTGCCTGTCGATGCGCGCGTTGAACGTGTACTGGTTGGTGCTGCCTTCGAACGCGGTGAGCAGTGTGTTCGCCGGGTTGGCGAGGTGTCGCCGCGCGAGCCGCTGGAGGTCGAAGCAGAGCGTTTCGCGGTGCAGCCCCAGGAGAGCCTCGCGTTGCGCCTCCCACGACGTGTCAGGGGCGAGGATCCGCGTCAGGAACATCTCCGTCGCGCTCGTGGGCTCCTGCCTCGCTCCGAGGCGCTCAGCCCAAAGCGCTCGCACCATCTGCTGCGGCGCTTCGAACCTCGCCGCGTGGACCTTCGCCAGGGACTCCTGCCCGAGGAGCTGCTGGCTCGCCGCCGCGTCGCGCAGAAGAGCAGGGTTGTTCTGCGTGCGGAGTGCTTCGGCGAGGGCGTCGTTCTCGCTCCGCGGCGTCGACCAGCCCAGGCGTCGGAGCGAGAGGCCGAGCGCGAGGGGAGCGATCTCCTCATCGAAGCTCGCGTCGAGGGCGCGGAACTCCCAGTCGAGCGACTCGATGAGGGCGAGGGCTGCCTGGGAAGCTCGCTGAGACTCGCGCGCCGCGTCGCGACGCCCGGTGCCTTTGAACTCAAAGCGCGCGTTGAGGCCGTGCCGTACGGCGAGCGAGCGCGCCGCCGCGAGCTCGTCGGGCGAGGGTATCGATGGGGGAGACGACGCCTCGATGACCTCCCGAGCCCGCAGCGAGAGAGCGAGCAGCAGCAGGGCGTGCGAGCATGTGGTGTCCGCAAGGATCTGACCGTCGAGGGCGCGTACGAGGATGGTCTTGGCGCCTTCGTACCCGCCGCCGCGAGGGTCGATGTCGACATGCGCGAACGACTTGATGCCGCGTCGATGGAGCAGCCGCTCGACGTGCGCGAGATGCTTCGCGCCACCGGCGCGCAAGAGCGGCGCTGCGTCGAGGTGTGCGGTGCGAAATAGCCGGGTCGACGCGAAGGGATCGAGGCCCTGAGCGGTCACGGCGCTCCGCGCGGCGAGGGCGACGAGGACGTGCATCGACGCGCGAAGGGTGTCACTCAACGCGGCGCGCTCGTCGTCGTCGAACACCTCGAGGATGTGTTCGTCGGCAACAGACGCGAAGCGCGTTCCAGACGGGCTGTCGTAGGGCGTGCCGTTCGCGAGCAGCGCCGCGTTACGCTGGGATGCAGCTCGCGCCAGGAGGCGAGCTGAGGCGGCGAGCTCGGCGCGTGCGCGGGTGCGCTCGGCCTTGGAGCACAACCAGCGCAGCCCCGTGTCCAGGTAGACGGGGTTCGGGGCGGACGGATCGAGCTCACCGGGGACGATCAGGGACACGGACGAAGGACGACCGAGGCGATCCCACAGGGCCTCGATCGCGCGGATTTCCGCGAGGGTGCGCACGCCCGCGAGGACGAAACCCTTGCGCACCCCCTGGCGCCCTATCGCGCGCTGGACGAGCCGTTGCAGCAACGGAAGACCTCCAATTCCGCTCCTACACACGCGCAGGTCTGGAATCAAGGTCAATCCAGGGGGCGTGCGCAGGCGCCGCATGCGGGAAACTCCGCCCCCGGTGGCCTCGCAGGAGAAGACGTTGACATGAGAGAAGACGGAGCTGCCTACTTCGCCTTCCAATGAGCGAATCAACATCCGTCCGTGACGCCCTGGTCGATGCGCTTCAGCTCGATCTGGTGGGGCCAGCGAACCGCGGCCCACTTGCGACCGAGCGACTCGATAAAGCGCCCTCACGCTGGTACCTCACCGGGTTCCTCGTCCCGGTGGGGGCGCCCTCCGACGCGAAGCACGACGAGGATGAGAGCCCCGACGACCTCGACGGCGGCGCCGAGACGGCGGCGAACAACGGCGGCGACAACGGCGACAGCGAGAAACAGACGCCGCAGCGTCGCTTCTTCCCTTCGTCGATCGGGCTGAGCGTGCTCGTACCGAAGGACGCTGAGGCGCTCACGGTCACCGTCTCGTGGGGCGACTACGAGCGGGCCACCGAGCGGACCGACAACAACCGCGAGCGGGCGCTCTGGCTGCGGACCTCCCGCGAGGTGCACGTCGACGTGCCCGTGACGGGCGGGCAGCGGATCGAGCTCGGCGGGAGCCGGGGGCTCATGCTCGTCGTCGTCGATCGCGAGGTGCCCTCCGTCGACGGGTGCTCGCTCGTCCCGGTGGGGACCCGCGCCCTGTCGCTTTTCGTCGTCAACGAGCGCGAGGTGGGCGAGGCGCCCGAGCGCCGCGATGAGAGCTACGCGTTTCAGGTCGGCCTCGAGGTCGTTTGCGAAGCGGGCTTCGAACCACGGCCTGACCTGCACGGGCATGGCAGCAACGACGCCGACGAGCAGATCGCCGACCTCCAGTACCGCGACGTGCATGAGTTCGCCGTCGGCCACGGCGTGTCGCCCGTCGCGACCCAGGTCGGCGGCACGTGCCGAAGGGTCTCTTCGACCTGGATCCCGACCGCGTACGTGCACCGCGTGGAGGCCGTCGGCGCGAGCGAACTCGGCGTCGAGGAGCGCGCGCTGCAGCTCGATCGCCTCGGCGACGCGACCGCCCCCGCGACGCTTCGAAGCGCGCTCGACCCCCTGCTCGTCGCGTGGCGGAGCTTCATCGACGACGCCGCGCGCACCAGCGGGCTGACCGATGACCGGAGGAGCGTCGCGCTGGGGCTCTGCGACGACGCGCACGCGGCTTCGAGGCGCGTCGAGGAGGGCATCCGCTGCCTCGAAGACCCCGTCGTGTTCGAGTGCTTCACCGCGATGAACCGCGCGATCGCCGCGTCGATGCGGCAGCGCGACGGGCGCTACGCGGCGAAGGGCGCCGAGGGCGCGACGCCCACGTGGAGGCCGTTTCAGCTCGCGTTCATCCTGCTGAACCTCTCGGGCATCGTGGCGCCCTCGCACCCCGATCGGCGCCGCGTCGACCTGCTCTACTTCCCCACCGGCGGCGGAAAGACCGAGGCCTACCTCGGCCTCGCGGCGTTCACGCTCTTCTTGCGACGACGGCGCAACCCGGGGCGCAGCGGCGGCGGCGTCGGGATCCTCATGCGCTACACGCTGCGGCTCCTCACCCTCGACCAGCTCGAGCGCGCCACCACCCTCCTCTGCGCGATGGAACTCCAACGAAGGAGCTACCCGGACAGGTGGGGCGAGTGGCCCTTCGAAATCGGGCTCTGGGTGGGCCAGGCTGCCACGCCCAACCGCATCGGCGACCCCGCGGCCCCGGCGCCAGGCTCCGCCGTCGATCGGCTGCGACAGTGGCAGAAGGACGGCGGCGAACGCCCCGTGCCCGTCGAGCGATGCCCCTGGTGCCAGTCGCCCCTCAAGCGCGACAAGGGCGCCGATCCGTTCTCCATCACCGGCACGAACACCCCGGCGGCGCGGCTCCGCGTGGAGTGCGTGCGAAAGGGCGCGCAGCCTCGAGGAGGAGCGTGCCCGTTCTCGAAGGAGGGCGGTGCGACGGGGGTGGGGCCCGGCGTGCTGCCCCTCTGCCTCACCGACGAGGAGGTCTACCGGAGGCTCCCGGCGTTCGTGATCGCCACCGTCGACAAGTTCGCCAACCTGCCCTGGGTCGGACCGAGCGGGATGCTCCTCGGCAAGGTCACCCACGCGACGAAGCACGGTTACGAGGGCCCCGGCGACGCGTCGCACAAGGGGGACAAGGTCTCTGTCGGGCCGCCCGATCTCATCATCCAGGACGAGCTCCACCTCATCTCGGGGCCGCTGGGCACCATGGTCGGGCTCTATGAGACCGCCCTCGACGCGCTCATGACCCGCGACGGGGTCGCGCCCAAGGTCGTCGCCTCGACGGCCACCGTGCGGCGCGCCGAGGCGCAGACCCGCGCCCTCTTCTGCCGCGAGGGGACGAGGGTGTTCCCGCCGCCGATGCCCGATCGACGGGCGCTCTTCTTCGCGCGCACCGTCGTCGACGAGCGCGGCGCGCGGCGCTACGTCGGCGTGGCGGGGCAGGGGCGCGCGCACAAGGTCGTGATGCTTCGCGTGTACCTCGCGCTGCTCTCGGCCGCGAAGAAGCACTGGGACGCGCACGGCGGCCCCGTCGAGGGCAACCCCGCCGATCCCTACATGACCCTCCTCGGGTATTTCAACAGCCTGAAAGAGCTCGGCAACGCGCGGCGCATCGTCGAGGACGAGGTGGTCTCTCGCGTGCGCGCCTACGGCCAGCGGGTGCGCGTCGCCGACGACCCCGCGCACTTCGTCGACCGCGTGCTCAACTACGACGTCGAGGAGCTCACCTCGCGCGAGAGCACCGTGAAGGTCGCGCAGACCAAGGCCGCGCTCGCGCTCGCCCACTGCCACAAGCCCACCGACGGAGACCTCAAGCCCGTCGACGTGGCGCTCGCGACCAACATGATCTCCGTCGGCCTCGACATCACCCGCCTCGGGCTGATGGTCGTGTGCGGACAGCCCAAGGCCACCGCGGAGTACATCCAGGCATCGAGCCGCGTCGGGCGCGACAGGTCTCGCCCCGGCCTCGTCGTCACGCTGCTCAACATCCATCGCCCCAGGGACCGCTCCCACTACGAGCGCTTCGGCGTGTCGCACGAGGCGTTCTATCGCGCCGTCGAGGCCACGAGCGTCACGCCCTTCTCGCCGCGCGCCCTCGACCGCGGGCTCTCGGCCGTGACCGTCACCCTCGCGCGCCACGGGTGGCCGGCCCTCGCGCCCGCCGACGCCGTGACCGCCGTCGAGGCCCTCCGCAAGGACCTCGACGCCATCGCCGAGACGCTCGACGCGAGGGAGAAGCAGCACGTCGCGGGGGCCGTCACGCCCCGCGCGGGCGCTCGCTCGAAGGACGTGCTCGACACCTGGGTCAAGCTCGTGAAGAGCTACCAGGCGCACCAGAAGCTCCAGTACGGCACCGAGCTCGATCGCAAGCGATTCATGTCGCTGCTCCGCTCACCGCTGGAAGACGCCCAGGCGCCCTTCGACCGGTTTCGAGCGCGTCGCTCGCTGCGCGACGTCGAGCCCAAGGCCAACGTCTGGGTGCGCTCGCTCGGCTGGCAGACCGACGGGGAGGAGTGACGCGTGAGCACCACGAAGAAGAGCAGCGAGACGAAGGCCGGCGAGCTCCGCATGAGCGGCGCGATGCTGGGCGCGGGGCCAGGCGCGCTCCTCGACCTCACCGACACCTCGGTGATGGTCGCGGGGCTCGACGAGTGGGGCAACCCCCTCAAGGTGGCCTACGGGCTCATGCCGCGGTTCACCGAGGTGCACGACGCGAGGCTCCAGGGCTACGTGCGCAGCGCGCTCGACGCGAGAGACACCGTGCGGCTCTTTCACCCCGAGCCCGCGGAAGACGAAGAGGGGATCCCTTCGCCCAATGGGATCCGCGCGTGGGAGTTCCCCGAGTGGTTCGTCACGCAGGAGTACGACGACCCCAGGCGCAGCAGAGGGGGCGTGCGCTCCCGGCCGCTGGTGCACCGCAAATCGCTCGGCAAGGACGGCAAGCTCGTGGTCGAGGTCGTCGACCCGAAGACGGGCCGCGAGGTGCCGCGCAAGGTCTCGGTGGTGCCCGTGCGCTTCGTGCGAGCGTGCATCCAGGGCCACATCGAAGACATCGACTGGGAGGGGTACGCGCACCCGGGCCGTGAGCGCTGCGGCACGCCCAAGAGCCTGCGCCTCGAGGAGCGCGGCACCAGCGGCGACCTCGCCGAGCTCTACGTCGTGTGTACGGCGTGCGAGGGGGCCGAGCAGTCGATGGCGCGCGCCACCGAGATCGACAAGGTCAAGGGCTGCTCCGCCCTCGGCTGGTGCCGCGGACGCGAGCTCTGGAAGGGCCGTCACGCGAGGGTCGACTGCCGCGTCGGGAGCAAGCCCGTGCCGTCGAAGCTCCTGGTGCGGTCGGCGACCAACGCGTGGTTCCCCGCGCAGCTCAGCGCCATCACGCTGCCGCCGAGCGACGCCACGAAGAGCGAGGCGTACAAGCTCGTCGTCGCGCTCTGGGACGACGTCTTCAACGGCGTCGAAGAGGTCGCCGACCTCAAGCCCTTCCGCAAGAACCAGAAGTACAAGGAGCAGCTCGCGGGCTTCGAAGACGCCGAGCTCGTGACCGAGTGCCAACGCAAGCGCGCCGAAGACGAGGCCCCGCCGCCCGATCCGACCGCGAAGGCGCCGGGGCCCAAGGTCGCCGAGCTCGACGCGCTCCTCGCCGTCGACGGTCACGCGGGCGTCGACGAGCCGGGGAGCCTCTTCTACGCAGAGCGGATCGATCCCCCCGCGCGGAGGGGCGGCGGCACGCGCCCGCTCATCGACCGCGTGGTGCTCGTGCACAGGCTCCGAGAGGTGCGCGCGCTCGTGGGATTCACCCGCTTCGAAGCGCTCGTCGCCCAGCTCGACGGAGAGCTCGACCTCGGCGTCGGCGTCGCCCCCCTCGCGTCGCACAGGCAGTGGGTGCCCGCCGTCGAGAACTACGGCGAGGGGGTCTTCCTCTCGCTCGATCCGCAGCGCGTCGACGACTGGACGCGAGAGCTCCCGGTCGAGGATCGCAGCCGACAGCTCAGGCGCGGCTTCGAACGCTGGCAGCGCGAGCGGGGCAACGACCGCGCGGTGTACCTCCCCATGTCGTATGTGCTCGTGCACTCGCTTGCGCACCTGCTCATCACGGCCGTGTCGCTGGAGTGCGGGTATCCATCGAGCTCCATCCGCGAGCGCGTGTACAGCTCCGCCGGGCGCCACGGCGTGCTCCTCTACACGGCCTCTCCCGACGCCGAGGGCACCCTCGGGGGACTCGTCGCCACGGGGCGGCAGCTCGAGCGTCACCTCCAGGCCGCGCTCGAGATCGGGCGGCTCTGCTCGAACGATCCCGTGTGCGCCAACCACGACCCCGACAGCGTCTCGGGCGAGCTCTGCCTCCAGGGAGCGGCCTGCCACGGCTGCCTGCTCATCTCGGAGACCTCGTGCGAGCGGCAGAACACCTGGCTCGATCGCGCCGCCGTGGTGCCCACCGTCGCGCACGGCGACGTGGCGTTCTTCCGAGGCTGGTGACGCGGTGGTGTGGCTCGCCCCGGCGCAGGCGAAGCATCTCCGCTCGATCGCGGAGGAGCTCAAAGGAGGCGCGCTCAAGCTCGCCGAGCCTCGCTTCAAGCTCCAGCAGCTCGGGTTCGAGCCCGCGCTCCTCGACGCGTCGGTGGAGGCGCTCCGCGCGCTCCACGCGGACGGGTGGTCGCCCACGCACGCCGCCGTGATGATCGACGCGCTCGCCGCCGAGCGAGACCGCGCCGAGCGCAGCCGCGACGACATCGAGCTCGCGTGGACGGGGCCCGACGCCCTCGGCACCGAGTGCCGCGACTCCGCCCGCGTGCTCGAGGAGCTCTTCGACCGCGCGACCGCGTCGGTGCTGCTCGTGGGGTACAACCTCCGACCGGGCGCCCATTTCGACGCCCTCGCGCGCGCCGCGAGGCGTCACCCCTCGCTGCGCGTCGAGGTGTTCGCGCACGTCTTCGTCGACAAGCACGCGACCGTGACCGAGGCGCTCGCCGCCCATGACGCCGAGCTGCGCGCCACGCTCGCGGGCGTCCCCCTCGGGCAGGTGAGGGCGCACCGCCCGTCGCTCGCGCTCATCGAGCTGGCCCGCGAGCGGAGGTTCAGCGCGCACGCCAAGTGCGTCACCGTCGACGATCGCCGCGTGCTCGTCACGTCGGCCAACTTCTCGTTCTCGGCGCAGGAGAAGAACATCGAGCTCGGCGTCGCGCTCGACGACCCGCGCCTCGCCGCGCGAGTCCGCGCGCAGTTCGTCACGCTCGTGAAGCGGGGTGACATGGTGGCGCACAGGCTGTGAGGGGTGTGCCCTCGCCGAAGCGGCGCTCCCCCGTCGCCCCGACGGTGTCACGGGGCGGTCAACGGCGCGCTCGACGCCGCTGACTCACGCCGCGCGGATCGTGAGCTTCTTGCCAGAGCCAGCGGACTCACCTCGCACCATGCGATCGAAGGTGTCGGGGTCGTGCTCCGAGACGTCGAGCAGGGCGACCAGCGCGAGCTGTTCAGCGCGGGGCATCGCGACGTGGCCGTTCTCCCACCGGGACACGGTCTCGGGCTCGACGCCGAGCATCCTCGCGAGGTCGACCTGCCGCAGCCCCAGAGCCTTGCGGGCGTACTTGTAGACATCGCCGCCAGCGTCAGGGCGGTCGAGGAGCACGATGCGGGCGGCGCGACGCTCGAAGCGCTGAAGGTCGTCGAGCGTCATGTCGACGACGCCGCAGGACTCGCAGACAGAGGCCATGCAACCGGAGTCGATCACCTTGAAGCTGCCGACGCGACCCTCGCGCTCGTGTTTCTTCAATTGCATCCGAGCCCCGCACTCGGGGCAGTGACGGTCCATTCGATCCTCCGACGCCAACGCGCTCGCTGTTACCTAGAATGCCGTGACGATGACGATCCTCAGACCGTCTCCCTCCGCGGCGGCGATCACCGTGAGGTCATCGCCGTCGAGGTCTTTGCCGCCTTCGAGCTTCCACTTGTCCGATCCCGCCTGAGGCGACGCTTTCGTCGCGGATTCGAGCGCGGATCGAACATCCGCAGCCTGAATGTGACGTCGTGGAAGTGACTCGACCTCCGCGTGAGAGCTCAGCCGGACCCGACCCTGAACCGCACACCGCTTCGCGAACTCCAAGAACTCGGCAGGCGACACGTATCTCTCTCCGATCGGATTTTTCGTAGGTAGAAAACATCAGTAATTGTCGTCGTATCTACGTGCGACTTGATACGGTGTCAAGTCCCGTCACCGTCTGCGATGAGGCGAGCGATGCGTGGCGTCGCACGCACGGGGGCCTCCTCCGTCGCCGGTCGCCGCGTGTCCGTCACGCTCGTGAAGAGGGGTGACATGGTGGCGCGCTCCCTCTAAAAGAGTCGGCGACGTCCATGGGCGCGTACGAGATCCCTGCGGTGGGCATGATGGTGCGCGTACGATCGCGCAGGCACGTCGTCGAGGCGGTGGCGCCGCCGCGGCCCGACCGCCCCCTGGAGCGTCACCTCGTGACGCTGGCCTGCGTCGACGACGACGCCGCGGGCGAGCGCGCCGAGGTGCTCTGGGAGGCCGAGCCCGACGCGCGCATCCTCACGCCCCGCGAGGCGAGCGCGCTCACCGTCGAGCGCTTCGACCACCCCGCCCGCTTCGCCGCCTGGTACCACAGCGTGCGGTGGAACTCCCTCAGCGTCGCCGACACGGGGCGCGTGCAGGCGCCCTTCCGCGCGGGCATCTCCGTCGAGAGCTACCAGTTCGAACCGCTCACGCGCGCGCTCGAGCAGCCCCGCGTGCGGCTCTTCATCGCCGACGACGTAGGCCTCGGCAAGACCATCGAGGCCGCCCTCATCGTCCGCGAGATGATGCTCCGCCAGCGCGTGCGGCGCGTCGTCGTGGCCGCTCCGCCCTCGGTGGTCACCCAGTGGCGCGACGAGCTCGACGCGCGCTTCGGCCTCACCTTCGTCGTCATCGACCGCGACTACTTCCGCGCGCGCCGCCGCGAGCGGGGGTGGCACTTCAACCCCTGGCGCACGCACGCGCGCTTCATCATCTCGCACGCCCTCCTGCGCGATCCGCACTACACCACGGGGCTGCGCGAGCTGCTACGGCGCGAGCCCGCGGGCTCGATGCTCGTGCTCGACGAGGCCCACCACGCCGCGCCGTCGAGCGGCGCCCGCACCACCAGCGACTCGGCCTTCACCCGCAACGTGCGCGAGCTCGCGCCGCTCTTCGAACACCGCGTCTTCCTCTCGGCCACGCCCCACAACGGACACAGCGCCAGCTTCTCGGCCCTCATGGAGATCCTCGACCCCTCGCGCTTCGTGCGCGGCGTGAAGGTCGACCCGAAGCTCCGCAAGCAGGTGATGGTGCGACGGCTCAAGCGCGAGCTGCGCGACGTGGGCGTCGAGTTCCCCCTGCGCGAGGTGGAGCGCGTCGAGATCCGCGACCTCACGCCCGATGACCCCGACCTCGTCCTCCCGCGGCTCCTCGACGAGTACTGCGCGCTGCGCGAGGCCGCCGCGAAGACCGTGTCGAGCGAGGAGGAGATGAACACCTTCCTCTCGCTCACCTCGCTGCGAAAGCGCCTCCTCTCGTCGGTGTTCGCCTTCAGCCGCACGCTCGCCGCCCACCGCGACGGGCTCCAGCGGCGCGCCGCGAGCCGCGCCGCGAAGGCCGCCGAGGCGGAGGCCGCGCGCCCCGCGCTGGTGCCCGCCGCGATGACCGATGCGCCAGGGGCCGACGACGACCGCGCCGGCGATGACCCCGACGCGATCGAAGACGGCGCCCTCGACGCCGTCGCCGAGGCGTCGGAGGGGTCCGTTCCGCTCGCGGTGACGCCCGACGCGGGGGCGCGCCTCGACGCGCTCCTCGACCTCGCCAGGAAGCACGCCGAGCGGCCCGACGCCAAGGTGCGCGCGCTCGTGAGGTGGATCCGCGAGAACCTCCTCGTCGACGAGGGGACCCGGTGGGGCGCGCGTCGGCTGCTGGTGTTCACCGAGTACATCGACACGCAGCGGTACATCGTTCGACGGCTGCGCGAGGAGCTCAAGGGCCTCGGGCGCTTCGACGCGCGCGGCGCCACCCTCGACGGACAGCCCGCCAACGACGAGCAGCGCGACGACGTGAAGCGACGCTTCAACGCCGACCCGGAGGTCGATCCTCTGCGCGTGCTCGTGTGCACCGACGCCGCGAGGGAGGGCATCAACCTCCAGGCGCGCTGCACCGACCTCGCGCACTTCGACCTGCCGTGGAACCCCTCGCGCATCGAGCAGCGCAACGGGCGCATCGACCGCAAGGGGCAGCCGGGCGGCACCGTGTGGTGCCGGTATTTCAAGCTCGCGCAGCGCCCCGAGGACGAGGTGCTCGAGGCCCTCGTCGAGAAGACCGAGGTCATTCGCAAGGAGCTCGGCTCCCTCGGCGAGGTGCTCGTCGAGCGCACCGAGGCCATCCTGCGAGAGGGCATCTCGCGGTCGCGCGCGAAGCAGCAGGCCGCCGCGATCCGTCAGCTCGCGCTCCCGACGCCCGGCGCCGCCGCGAAGGCCGACCCTGCGGAGACCGCTCCCGCGGAGACGCAGGCCGAGGCCGAGCCCGAGGTCGTCATCGACGCGCCCCCCTCGGTGGAGCGCAGCGCCGAGGAGGTCGACGACGCGCCGCAGACCCGCGCGCAGCTCCAGGAGACCAAGGAGAAGAACGACAAGCTCCGCCGCGACGCCGAGGAGGCCATGGAGTTCAGCGCCGAGAGCTTTCGACGCGCGCTCGACGTGTCGCTCTCGCTCCTCGGTGCCCCGCCGCTCGCGCGCGACCCGGCCGACGAGGGCCTCTGGCACCTCGCGCCACTCGATCGATCGCCCGCCACCCTCGCGGCGCACGCCGACTTCGCGGGCGCGGCGCGCATCGATGACTCCTGGGCCGAGACCCTCGACGGGCTGCGCATCCCCTTCGGCTTCGAACCCGGTCACGACCCCGAGAGACACCACGCCGCCGATCGGTGGGGGTGGCGCCGACGGAGCCGGCTTAGACCTCTGCGGTTTCGCGCGTCGGCCACGGCCGATGACGCCTCGGTGCACATGCACCTGGAGCATCGCGTCGCGCAGCGGCTCCTCGGGCAGCTCAGCGCGCAGGGGTTCACCCGCGACGGCGTCGAGCGCGCGACGGTGCTCTCCATCGGCAGCGGTGACGATCGCGTGGTGCTCTTCGGGCGGCTCTGCATCTTCGGCAACCGCGGGGCGAGGCTCCACGACGAGGTGCTCTGGCGCGCGGCGGCGTGGCCGGGCGCCGAACGCGAGCGAACGAAGCCCCTCGCGGCCTACGGGCGCACGTCGACGGACCACGTGAGCACCGGAAAGGACCTCCAGCACGCCCTCGCCAACCCCACCGACGCAGGCGTCTCGGAGTTTCACCGGCGGCGCTTCCTCTCGTCGGTCGCGGCCGACGTCGCGCAGCTCTCAGACGCGCTCCAGCGCCTCGCGGCGAGCCGGAGCGAGGCCATGCGAGAGCGCCTGGAGCGGCTCGCGGCGCGTCAGTCCGAGGCGCTCGAGGCGCTCCTCGATCGGCAGCTCGCGTTCCTGACGAAGAAGCTCGCGGACCCGGCGCAGCTCAGGTTCGAAGACCGCAAGGGCTTCAGCGAGGCCGACCGCGCGGCGTGGCGAAGCACGGTGCGCGCCTGGGAGCAGCGCCGCGACGCGCTCCAGCGCGAGCGGATCACAGGCCCCGCCGAGGTGCGGAAGGAGTATGAGATGCGGCACACGCACTTCGAACTGCTCGGGGTCGTGTACCTCACCCGCGGCGAGTGACAGGCAACGAGAGAGAGCCCCAATGCGTCGCCACGGCTCCAACGACCCGCTGCTGACCCACCGCGCCTGGATCGGCCTCGTGCAGCCCGACGGCATCGTGGTGTCGCCCGCGGCCCTCGTCGACGCGGGCCTCGCGCCCGATCCCCTCACGGGCGGCGAGGTCGACGCGCTCCGTCACCTCTGCGGCCTCGCGCCGTCGAAGCCTCGCGAGCGCGAGGTGCCCGAGGCGCCGAGGTTTCTCGTTCACAACGCCCTCGCGAGGCTCTTCACCGAGGTGCTCGGGTGCGACCCCGCGTGGATCCACGGCACCGAGGCGCAGCCCTTCGAAGCGCGCAGCGGGGGGCTCGAGCGTGTGCTCCCGGAGTTCAACGCCGAGGTGCTCGCGCCCACCTACGCGCTGCGAAATCCCAACGCGGCGGAGCGTCACCGCGACCGCCCGTGGCTCTGTCTGTTGAAGGAGCTCCCCCGCGGGTGGAGCCTCGATCGCCCCCACGGAGAGCACTCCGACGCGCACTGGGCCGCCTCGCCGATGGCGAAGTTCGAGCGGCTCCTGCGAGAGACCGACGTCCCCATCGGGGTCATCGGCAACGACGAGGAGCTGCGGGTGCTCTACGCGCCGCCGGGCGAGGGCGCGGGCGTGATGGCCTTTCCCGTCGAGGTGCTGCTCGGCGCCGAGGGCGACGCGGTGATGGGCGCGCTGGTGATGCTCCTCGGCCGCGCGCGCTGGTTCGACAACACCCCCGATGAGCCTGGCGCCGAGCTCGATCGACAGTTCCTGCCGCGCGTGCTCGCCGAGAGCCGACGCTACCAGAACAACGTCTCGACGAAGCTCTCGGCGCAGGTGCTCGACGCGCTGTGGGAGCTGCTCCGCGGCCTTCAAGCCGCCCACGACGCGAGCGGGGCAGCGCTCCTCCGCGACTGGATCACGGCGCACCCCGACGAGATCTACGGCGCGCTGCTGGCGGTGCTCCTGCGGCTGGTCTTTCTGCTCTACGCCGAGGACCGCGATCAGCTCCCCGCGGAGGGCTTCTACCCGGCGAGCTACGGCGTGCGGTCGCTCTACGAGAAGCTCCGCGACGACGAGGGCAGGCACCCCGACACGATGGCCCTGCGTCAGGGCGCGTGGGCGCGGCTGCTCGCCACGTTTCGCCTCGTGCACCAGGGCGGAGGCCACGGCGACACGGCGCTCCCTCCGCGCGAGGGAGCCCTCTTCTCACCCGACACGCACCCGCTCCTCGAAGGCCGCCCGCGGGGGAGCGCGTTTCAACCCGGCCAGGCCCTCGACGCGCCCGCCATCTCCGACCGCGTGGTGCTCCGCGTGCTCGAGCGCCTGCTGCGCGTCGACAAGGAAGACCTCTCGTACAAGACCCTCGGCGTCGAGGAGCTCGGCTCGGTCTACGAGTCGATCATGGGGTTCACCGTCGAGACCACGGCGGGGCGCTCGCTCGCGCTCAAGCCCGACGACGTGGTGGTCGACCTCGACGCGCTGCTCCGCGTGCCGGGCGACGAGCGAGAGAAATGGCTCAAGGCCCGCGCCGACGTGAAGCTCACGGGCAAGGGCGTGGCCGACGCGGTGCGCGCCGCGAAGACCGTCGACGCGATGGCCGAGGCGCTCTCGAAGGCCCGCTCCGAGCGCACCGCGGCGGTGATGCCCGCGGGCTCGCTGGTGCTCCAGCCCACGGAGGAGCGTCGGCGCTCGGGCTCACACTACACCCCCCGCACGCTCACCGGTCCCATCGTCGAGAAGACGCTCGCCCCGGTGCTGGCCGCGCGCTCGGGGAGGCGCCCACGCACGCGCAGCTCCTCTCGCTCAAGGTGTGCGACCCCGCCATGGGGAGCGGGGCCTTTCTCGTGGCCGCGTGCCGCGCGCTCGGTGACCGCCTCTACGCCGCGTGGCAGCGCGACGGCGGCGCGGGCAGGCGCCGAGGTGGCGAAGATCACGCCCGACGTCGACGAGAACCCCTTCGCGGTCGACCTCGCGCGGCTCTCTCTCTGGCTCGAGACCCTCGCGAAGGAGCACCCCTTCACCTTCCTCGACCACGCGCTGCGCGACGGAGACTCGCTCGTGGGCGCGACGCGGGATCAGATCGGGCGCCTCTCGCTGGAGGAGCCCGTCGCGCCGAAGAAGGCGAAGAAGAGCGCGCAGGTGCAGGTGTCGTTCCTTCAGGGCCTCGTGCGCGAAGGGGTGACGCTGGCGGTCGAGAAGCGAGCCGCGATCCGCGCGCTGGCGCTGAGCGACGACACGGCGGAGAAGCGGCGCCTGCTCGACGACGCGCGCCACGCGCTCGGCGAGGCGAGGCTGGCGGGCGACGCCCTGGTGGCGACGTTCTTCGGCGGAAGGAACCCCGCGGAGCGCAAGGCGAGGCTGAAGGCGCTGCACGACGCGCTCGACGTGATGCCCACGCCCGAGGTGCGGAAGGCGGCGTTCGAGGGCGCCGCGCGGGGGCTGGGGCTGCGCCCGTTCCACTGGGAGCTGGAGTTCCCCGAGGTGTTCACGAGAGAGAACCCGGGCTTCGACTGCGTGGTCGGGAATCCGCCGTTTCTCGGCGGCAGCAAGATCTCGACGAATTTCGGTGACAGCTACCTTGCGTTCCTACTCGCTCGCTTCGAGGGGGCGATCGGAACGTCCGACTATGTCGCCTTTTTCTTTCGAGCGGCCTTCGAACTGATTCGGCGTGGTGGCACCGTCGGACTGGTTGCCACCAACACGATCGCCCAAGGGGACACGCGACAAACGGGGTTGTCCTGGATCTGCCGTCACGGCGGACGGATCTTCGATGCCGTGAGACGATATCCGTGGCCCGGCATGGCCGCGGTTGTCGTCAGCGTGGTTCTGTTCTCGCGCGAACATCACGACACGCAAAGAGTGCTTCCTAGGCTTGATGGTCGCCCCGTCTCTCGGATCTCTGCTTTCCTCTTTAACGGAGGGTCTGACGAAGATCCTGTGCGCCTTGCCAGCAATGATGGAATGAGCTTTGGTGGCGTCAAGATTTATGGTCAGGGATTCGTTCTGACTCCCGATGAGCGAGAACGTCACATCGTTAAGAATCCCGCAAATTCAGTGCGTATTTTTCCGTATCTTGGCGGTGAAGAACTGAACTCTCACCCAAGGCAGATGTTCGACCGATACGTGATCAGCTTCGGAACGATGACGTTGGATGAGGCATCTCGCTGGCCCGACCTGCTTCAAATTGTTGAGGAGCGTGTCAAGCCGGAACGCGATCGGCACACGTCCAACGAGATTGCGCTTCGCCAGAAAGAGTATTGGTGGCGATATCGTAGCGACACCCCTAGGTTGAGAGAGGCAATTCAGTCAATCCAGCGCTGCCTCGCGAATTCGCAAGTTAGTGCCCACTTCTGTTTCGCTTGGCAGCCTGTGCAGCGCATGTTCTCGCAGACGCTGAACGTCTTCGCTTCCGATCAAGACTCGTTTTTCGCGGTGATGCAGTCACATATCCATGAAATATGGGTGCGCTTCTTCGCTTCATCTCTCGAAGAGCGACTTCGCTACACGCCGTCGGACTGCTTCGAGACGTTCCCCTTCCCCAAGGACTGGCGCGCGAGCGAGGCGCTGGAGTCGATCGGGAGGCGCTACTACGAGCATCGCGCGGAGCTCATGGTGCGCGATGAGAGCGACCGGTTCGGGCTGACGGAGCTGTACAACCGCTTTCACGATCCGCACTGCGACGACGCGGGGATCGTCCGGTTGCGGGCGCTGCACGAGGAGATGGATCGCGCGGTGCTCGCGGCCTACGGGTGGCAGGCGCTGGCGCCGACGTACGCGTTCATCGACGAGCAGGGCGGAGACGACGAGGACGAGGCCGCGGCGGGGGCGAAGACGAAGCGGCGCCGCGTACGGTATCGCTGGCCCGATGAGCTTCGCGACGATGTGCTCGCGCGGCTGATCGCGCTGAACGCGGAGCGCGCGGCGGAGGAGGCCGAGGCGCGGCGGAGGGCGGAGGAGGAGGCCGCGAAGGCGAAGGCCGAGGCCGAGGCGCGGGAGAAGCGGAACCGGATGAAGCTCGTGCCGAAGGCCGACGAGACGGTGGGCGAGGCGTTGCGGGCGTATTTTGAGAAGGAGGGATTGACGGTCGAGACGTACTGCGAGAGGTTTGAGAGGAGCGCCGCGGTTGTTGAGTGTGTGCTCGCTTCGAAGCTGCCTTTTGATGCGAAGGATCTGTCGACCACTGCGCTCGCCCTGAAGAAGGAGTCGGGAGGTGACGACACGGCGTATTTCGAGGTGCTGAGCCATGTCGAGAGGGACCGCCTGCCGGAGAGCCGAAGGCCGGTCTACGCAGAGGCCGCGCGGAGGAAGGGTGAGACGGATGAGCCGTAGCAAGAACAGGTTCGAGGTCGCCGAGGAGCAGGTGGGGGCGTTCCTCGGGAGGATCGGGCCAGCGAAGCAGAAGTTGCTGGAGTGGGGCTTTCCACGCAGGGTGGAGTCGATCACGAGGGCGGCGCTGGCGGGTACGACGGTTGAGTTCGTCTCGCTGCCAGCGCTCTCGGACGCGTTGATCCGCGACGAGCTTCGCAGCCGATACCGGTACAGGGGGTCGTTCGAGGAGTCGCGCGAGGTGCTCATGGGGCGCGTCGTCGTGTATGGGGACCGCTGCGTGGTGTTTTCGAACCCCGATTTCGGGGCTGGAACCGAGCGCTTCACGAAGGCGCACGAGGTGGGTCACCTCGCGCTCGACCTTCGTACGAAGATCCCGCACGTCGATCAGATGACTTTGTTGGTGACCGAGGCCGAGCGGGTGATCTCGATGCCGCGCGACCTTCCAGGGGTGATTCCGATGGATGGGCGCGTGGCCGCGGCGCTCGACGACAAGGAGCGCTACGCGAACCTGTTCGCGGCGGAGTTCCTGATGCCGCGGGCGGACGTGCGGGCGCGGGTGGAGGGGATCGAGGACGAGGGGGCGCGGGTCGATGCGGTGATGGCGACGTACGGGGCGTCAGTGACGGCCGCGCGAGTTCGTCTGAAGGAGATGAGGCTGTTCGCGGCCGAGGTTCCCGCGATGACGCTGTTCGAGCGAGCGCAGATGGAGTGAGGAGCTACGCGGGAGCGGAGCGAACAGAGGCGAGGAGGGGGCTATGCGTGTGATGACGCGGCAGACGGGGGCTACGGCGGCGTGGGTGCGGTGGCTGTGTGCGCTGGTGGGGCTGGTGGCGCTGGTGGGGTGCCAGATGTTCGCGAGCGATGACGGAGTAAGCACTGCTTCAGAGAACACAGCATGCATCGTCGTCCCGCCGGAGGGAACGATTTCGCCGTCGCCGCCGATCGTGAACGGGTGGACTCTGCCGACAAGGATGACTTTTTTTGATGGAGCATCCGGAGATTCTCTCGTGCGGCCGTGCGACTCCGCAAGCGATCCTGGGTGTAGGGGCGTCGGAGCGACGTGCGTGGCGGATCCTCCAAGCACGGTGATTTGTACTTCTGGAAATACTGACACGGAACCGTACTCTACGGAGTGGGCGGGCGCATATTGCCATTGCGGGCTGGATCGACGCATTGGCTCGGGGGGACACAGTGGGCAAGACGTACGTGGTGTGTTGGGGACGCCTTTGTATTCTGTCGGTAACTGCGTCGTCAGTCGCGCATCGTGCGGCACTGCCAATTATGGCAACCACGTCGTCTTGCGATGCCGAGCCCCGTGGAGCAATGGGGTAACGAACTACGTCGACGTGTTGTATGGGCACATGCGTGATATCTATGTGCGCCGCGGCGACTTCGTTGCTGCGGGGAACGTTATCGGTACTATAGGGGATTCTGGGGCAGCCAGAGGGAATCCGCATCTGCATTTTCAGGTAGAATTGCCGTTCGGCTATGATGGACGCCCCCGTTATGAGACCTCAACCGGTGGGTTTTGGCCAAGAATCCGAGATGTGTGGTATCCGCGAGCAGACGGAATGTTAGGCGACGTTTCTGCCGTGGGAATGACGCCGAGTCGACTTGAATATGCCCTTGAAGTGGAAACCTTTACTTTGGCCCCGATCGATTACGTTCTTGCCATGCAAAGAGGTGATCGTAATATCGGTTGTAGTCCCGATTCCACGGGTCAAATCGACGACGAGCGTTCTGACGAAGTGCGTGCGGCGTTTCGCTGGCGCTGGACGCCTCGAATGGGATGTCCTTCAACGGTGATTGAACGCACGAGGCAGGTTCGACGCATCCAGGAGATATACATCCAGACTTTTCAGCAGGTCGGAGATACCTTTCAACGGTATCCTGGGAGCGCGGGAGACGTGGCGCTCGCATATCGACACGACGATAACTCGAGCGATCCAGATAGATGCCTGTATCGTTATTTTGATACGAGCGGGCGCGCTCAGTGCGCTCCACGCATCGCTCGGCTGATTCGTTCGGGGTTTTGGGGGATGTATCGGTGCTTGGCTGTTCCTGGTTCAGAGCTGGGAGGCCTTTCGTTGTTGGGCGCGCCGATCGACGAAGAGCACGACTCTCGCGCGTCGGCGTCGTCGGGTGATTTTGATCGATGTGGTAAATTGACCAGTGGCACCCTGGGAACAAGAGTGCAGCATTTTGAGCGCGGCTGCATGTGGTGGGCGAGCGACTCCGAGTCCGAGATTCATGTGCATTCCTACACGTCAGATCCTCGCCTGCTTGATGCGCAGTCAACGACAAATGACTGTCTTCATAGCTCCGGCACGATATTCCGACTCAACCCCGATGATGAGTCGCCGGACGCGGGTATGAATCGTTCCGATGCGGCGCGCGCTGATGCCGCTTTGGATCGTGGAGGAGGCGTACTCGATGTTGTCGTGGCCAGTGATGTCTCCCAAAACGATGCCACAACACTCGACGTGAGCATCATAGACATCCCCGTCTCCTGCACGCTCCCTCACACGATGAACTGCGGCTCGGGCTGCACCGACACCTGGACCGACAGCTCCAACTGCGGTCGCTGCGCCAACCGCTGCGCGACTGCCTACCACTGCTCGCTGGGCGCTTGCGTCCCCGACGCGACGCCTCTCGACGCGGCGGCTCCCGACGCCGCGACGCCCGACGCCAGCGCGACCGACATTCCCGCTGCCTGCACAGGCGCGCATCGCATGGTCTGCGGTTCGACCTGCACCGACACGTGGATCGACAGCGCCAACTGCGGCCGCTGCACCAACCGCTGCGCGACGGGACAGCACTGCGACCTCGGCGCCTGCGTCGCCGACACGCCCGTGTGCAGCGGCGCTCACGTCATGCTCTGCGGCGCGTCGTGCGTCGACACCTGGACCAGCAACTCCAACTGCGGTCGCTGCGGTGCGGTGTGTCCTTCGGGGCAGCGGTGCTCGTCGGGCGTGTGCGCGCCCATCGACCCCTGCGCGAGCGTGAGCTGTCCCGAGTGCCAGCTCTGCCGAAGCGGCGCGTGCGCCCCCGTGTCGGACCTCACCGCGTGCTCGTCGGGGCGCGAGTGCTACGGCGGCGCGTGCGTGGCGCGCTGCGCGACCAACTACTGCCAGACCTACAGCTACGACTCGGGCGCGTGGTGCGACGGAAACTCGATCGTCCGCTGCGCCGCCTCGGGGCGCTGCCGGGTGGAGACGTCGCGCGTGGCGTGTCCGACGTCCTGCGTGGCGGGCGGGTGCACGGCGTGTCCGACGAACTTCGCGGACTGCGACGGCGTCGCGTCGAACGGCTGCGAGGCCGACCTCCGCACGAGCGCGGCCAACTGCGGGACGTGCCGCTTCGCGTGCGGCTCCGGCGTGGCCTGCCACGGCGGCATCTGCGACGGGAGCGCGACGAAGCTCGCCCTGGGCGACATGCACTCGTGCGCGCTGACGACCCTGGGCGCGGTGCAGTGCTGGGGGGAGAACATCGCGGGCGAGCTGGGGAACGGGGCGGTGTTTCCGTTGCACAACGAGCTGACGCCGGTGGGTGTGGTCGACCTGACGAACGCCGTCGATGTCGCAGGGGCACGCTCCTCGACGTGCGCGATTCGCGCGGGTGGAACGGTGGTGTGCTGGGGCCACAACGACGCCGGCCAGCTCGGCACGGGCACCGTGGGCGGCGCGTGGACGAGCCATTTCGTGTCGACGGTGGGCATCACCAACGCGCGGCAGATCACGGCGGGGTGGGATCACGCCTGCGTCGCCACCACGGCGGACACGGTGATGTGCTGGGGGCAGAACCTCGACGGTCGCCTCGGCGACGGGACGACCACCACGCGCGCGACCCCGACCGCCGTGACGGGGCTCACGAACGTGGCGCAGGTCGACGCGGGGCCGATGCACACCTGCGCCGTACGTCGAGATGGCACGATGGCGTGCTGGGGCTTCGGCTCGACAGGCCGACTGGGGACGGGAACGTACACCGACCAGTATCGTCCGGCCGCGGTGACGGGCATCTCGAACGCGACCGCGGTGGCCTGCTCGCGCTTCGCGACGTGCGTGCTTCGCAGCGACGCGACGGTGGCCTGCACGGGCGGCAACGACAACGGCGAGCTGGGCGACGGGACGACGACCCGCCGCCCGACGATGGCGCCCGTGCCGGGGCTCACCGACGTGGTGCGGCTGGTGGCGGGCAACGCGCATGTGTGTGTCATGCGACGTGACGGAACCGTGTGGTGCTGGGGCAGCAACGGAGGCGGTCAGCTCGGCGACGGAACGACCACGACGCGACTGGTGCCCACGCTCGTCTCGGGCCTCTCGGGGGCGCGCGATCTCAGCGCGGGCGGATCGCACACCTGCGCGCTGCTCGCGGGAGGTCGCATCGTCTGCTGGGGCACCAACACGGCGGGAGAGCTCGGCGACGGCACCACGATCAGTCGCAGCGCGCCCGTCTCGGTGGTGTTGCGATGAGCCACCCCTGATAGACGCCGCGGTGCTAACGAGCGCAGCTCCCAGATCGATCTGCGTCACAGATATCGATCGTCCATCCCTCAAACCGAAGGCCAAGGCCGCCGGTTCCTCCCTGCCACCCTCGGACCTGATCAAGCCACACGTCGACCTCGGTTGGAGAGTCCGTGCTCGCGCTGACGTCGACGTTGCCCAGGAGAAATCCGGCCCATCGGGGAGGGCTGTGGAGATTGATCTCAGCGGCTCCGACGGCGCTACCTCTGTTGGGGCCGCTCGTTCCCTGGATGTTGACGAACATGTAGTCCCCAACGATCGCGCCGGTGCCGTTGTAGGTCACACGAGCTCCTGGGCGCATGTATCTGCACCAGGAGCGCATCAGATTGTCCCTTCCCTCATCTTGAGTCACGACGGTTGGCCACGTCCATGTGCATCTTGTGCAGTATCCAAACTCATCAGACTCGTAGGTCGACAACGCGCCGTCCGTGCATGCCGGGCCGCAATGCGCCGGATCCAACAATCTCGGGAGGGACGTCGGCGCTGTCGGGAGCGTTATCAGGCACTGGGGGTTGGCTCCGCAGAGATTGATTTGGATGCACGCGTCACGTTTGTGCTCGGCTGACGCCATATACGCATCGATGCGATCCGCGAGAGCCGTGAATTGAGCACTATCGGGGGAGCACACCGATGACGAGAGCCGCCCCGGCCGCGCGGTCCTGGCTCCGAGATCATTGCGGAGGACGCGCACGCGGTCGTATGCGGATGCCAGGTTGTTCAGCTCGTTCAGCTGAGCCGTCAGGTCCGGGTAGCGCGCGCCGACCGGCACACCCTCCGCGGTGTAGTACGGGCTGGTTTGTACGGCGATCGGAGTCGCGCTCGCGCAGTCGATCGCACCTGGGCCGCCGTCGACCCCCGACGCTCCGAAGTGACGCGCGGTCTCGATGAGCGCGCCGGGCGTGAGATCGACGGGCGCCAACGCCCCTCCCGACTGTGTGACGAACAGCTGGGTCTGATATCGACTGGTGGATCTCTCGATCGCGGACTGCACCGATGCCATCGCTGTCCAATCAAAGCCGCCAGCGCTGAAAGAAGCTGCAAGGTTGTTTCGATCCCATGTCGAGAGCGACTCGAAGATGTACACCGCTCGAAAGATGCCGCCGCGCGTGATCGAAGAGACATATTCGGTTCCACACGCAGCCACGAACCCAGCCGGGTCCGCCGACAAGCGGCTGATCGAGCTCAACGAGAGCGTGGGCGCTGACAGCACCTCCGCTCCGAACGTAACCTCGACGTCCAAGAGCAGGTAGGCGGAGTCACTGCGGACTTCGCTCGAGCGGAAGAAGCGCGCAGAGGCTTCGGCGTCCCAGAAGCCGGACTCGAAGCTGGCACCGGCCGAGAGCCGCAACGAGGATTTCAACTCGTTGCTGTTCTGCAAGAACTGCATGCGAAAATCGCGTGCTCGGAGCGTGCATGAGGGGGTTGAGGTCGGCGCGACCAGGCATGAGCGGGTCGTCACGCTGGCAGTCAACGGATTGAAGCCTGCACCGATGGTGACCGTCGCGAGGTCGCCTGAGTAGCTGTGGGTCGTCGTGACGAGCGCGGGGACGCAAGCATCGACGGAAGCCGCGATATCGGGGGAGTCGGGGATCGTGGAGGGATCATCGACCGCATCCGAGTCGGGCGCGGTGAGGTCCGCAACGACCACGTCCTGCACCTCTCCGGACATGGCATCGAGGTCAGAAGAGGTTCCACCCCCATGGTCACAACCAGCAAGCACCAGCAGGACGATGAGTGCGCGGCGCACGGCTCGCAGCACACCCACGGAGCATGCTTCATGAACGGAGTCTCGGAGGCAGGAATGTCTCCATGGGCTGGCTCGGGGACGACGGGGAGAGGCATATGACATCGACAGCATGTGGCCGTACTCCTGAGTTGTTGCTTGCGAGAGGGAGTTCGACCCTCGCATGTGGCTTCGACACGATGTCGCCCATCGCTGGGGTTGTGGGAAGCCATCGTTGGAATCGAGACGAGCACATGAACGAGCCCTGATTGGTCTGTTCGTGAGCCTGCACTACCGATTGCCCGGGAGTTTACTCTTCAGCGACCGAGCCAGCTGCCTCACTTCCTGATCCGAGGAACAGCCCCGAATTCCGAGACGGTCCCCGAGAACCTGCGGCCAGGCGATATCGCGTCGAGATCACACGAGGTTGAACCTCGTGCCCGAGTAATTCACGCCTGCACGAGGAGGGCCGGAAACGAAAACCCCGATTTCTGCCTGCTTTATTGCGACGAAGGGCGACACGAATTGCGCGCTCCCGCACAGAAGCGTCGCGCGGGACCATTCGTGCGGACGGGTATCGGTGCTGGTGAGCGTCGCGCGGCTCCGTGGCAACAGCGTGCGGGCCCCATTCCCCGCACCCCGCTGAGAAGGGGTCGGACCCGTTGAGCGGCGGCTTGTCGACGTGTCGAAGATATGCGATCGTGCGGAGCGTCGGATGGCGTGGGGGATCGAATGGGCGATGACAATGAGCAGAGGGGGCAGATAGCGCTTCGCAGGGTGGCGGTGAGGCTCGCACCGGAGCGGGCCTATATCGCCGCGAGCGACGTGGGGATCGCGCTCAAATTGCTTCCCGGATCAGGGTCGCCTGAGAGCATCTGGTTCGCGGTGGTGAGCGAAGCGGGCAAGATGAACAAACTGCGGGAGCTGGCGTCGTGGCTACAGGAGGACTACCGCCACGACGAGGACCTCTCGCGGATCGTGGACGCTCTGGCGAACGGAGGAGCGGTCGAAGAGCGCGTCGCCACGGGTGACGGGCCGACGTCACCCGCGCGGGTGGCCGAGGGGTTGAGCGAGCAGGAGGCGCGCGGGTTGATCACGACGATGAGCCTCGGCGTGTGCGGGGTTGGGGTCTTGTACTTTCTGCTGGCGCCCGCGCTGTGGTCACGGCTCGAGTTTCGAGACTCGCTTCGCGTGGGAGCGATCATTCTGCCGATGTTCGCGGGCTATGCGACGAGCGCGACGCTGTTCTTTGTGAGGCCGTCGGAGCCGTCGGAGGGGGGCAGGCGACTCCCGAGGTCGATCGTGGTGGGGCCCTTCGCGATCGCGCTGGCGGGCCTGGCCGCGGCGCTCTTCGCCTTCGAGTGGACGAACCGTCTCTCCGCGCCTTTCGGCGGGGGTGTGACGCGCGACGAGCTTCACCTCGCGGTGACCGTGTGCGCGGCCTTTCTCAGCGCGACGAGCGGGTTCCTGTCGTCGCACCTTTTCTCCAGACGCGCGGCGCGCGTGAGGGATCGATGAACGCCGCTGGGATCACCCTCGCTCTGATGCTGCTCGCCGTCGTCGATGCCGGTTGTCGACAGGTGCACGCGCAGCCCTCTCCACAGGCCGCGGTCTCGACGCCGAGCGCGCCCGATGCGTCGCCTGCTTCGCCGCTGGGGGGCGAACCGATGGCGCCGTTGCGCGCGTACTCGCTCGTGCGAGGGGCGCGGGTCGACGCGACGAGCCTGGGCGGATGGTACGGGGAACCTCCGGCGGGGCTCTCGGCGCCTTCCTCGGCAGCCGAGGCGACGCACCGTTGCGAGGTGAACGGCGTCGCCTATCAGTGCACGCGCCAGGAGGGCTTCGTCGTGTCGTTCAACCTCCGGCCGCCCTATCCGATGTTCCTTCCCGTCGTGCCGGGGCCGACGGGATCGTGCGGTTCGATCTTCTCACACACGGGCACGGTGCGAGTTTCAGAGGGCGGCGCTCCCGCGGACGGAGCGGCTCCGGCCGCGCAGCGTGCGGTGTACACGCTTGCGTGGGTGCCCATCGAATCCGTGGACCGGGGGCGTGACGCGCTCGAACGTCTCAACGAGGCGGCGACCCGGCCTCCCGCCGACTGCGCTTCAGAGGACGGCTGCCTGCGGGTGCTGCATCTCAGGAACCCGTCGTTCGCCGCTGGTGGAGGCGAGGGCGACTGGTGGCGCGAGATGCTGGTCGAGTGCCCGCTGATCGGGACGGGTCCGACGCTGGCCCGAGAGTTGTGCGCCCCGCGGGCGGCCTACGACGGCTCAAGGGTGTTTCTCCCGGCGTCGCGCCGTCTCTACCTGCCCGTCGGAGAGCCCTCATGCAGCGCCGTGATGGGCGAGCCCGACGCCGAGGTCGTGGTCAGGAACTTCACGTCCGTCGACGCCTTGAAGGCACGTCTCGCGCAAGCGATGTCGACCGTGGGGGGGGGGGGCATGACGGTGCGGAGCTTCCGCTCCAGCGTCGTCGGGTCGTCTACCCGCGGGGCGTCCTCCGTGGTGGTGCCGTCGGTTCGAGACTGGTGGAGCTTGACGCTCCAGTTCGAGTCGGAGCGAGGCGGGGTCACGGTCGTCTCCGCCTCGTTGTCGATCTACGTGAACCGCTACAGCACAGATGACCGGCACGACTGGGACCCGCCGAGCGATGCGCAGCTCACCGCGTACGTGGCGTGGACGCGCTCGCTCCTCCGCCGGGAGATCGAGGGCGCGTGTCCGGGGCGATGGGACGGAAGCATGACCCGGGTCTGCGAGGGCGCTTCGGGGCCTCCCCGCTGACGTGAGAGCGCGTCGTCGGCGTCTGACGGGAGTTCTTCCGCGCGCGGCGGGGTTCGCGATCCAGCCGCCCAGCACGTCGGCGGAGAGATCGAGCACCGCGTTGCCGAGGCGCGCGGTGATGGGGCGCCGCTCGTCGTCGGTGAGCATGCGACCGACCGAGCTTGCGCGACGCCTGCCGCACGGAAGGAGCCACCGAGGGCGGCCTGTGGAAGAACTCCCAGAGCGAGAGGCGCGCGGCCATGCGGTCGAGCACGTTGCGGCGGGCGCAGCGCGAAGGCCGACGGGTCGGCGTCCATGCGAGGTCGACGAACACCGACTCGCCGGGGAGTTCGAACCCGGTCTCGGCGCGACCGCGCGCTTCTTCGTGGGCGAGCAGCAGCGCCTCAGCGAAGTGATCGACGGGCGTTCGGGGCAAGCGCGGCCCGTGCGCTCGCCGCTCTAACACTACTGTCCCAGACTCACGTCGGTGGCGGCGCCGAGTCCGTTGCGGAGCATGGCGAACTGCTCGTGAACGGTCGGCAGCAGTGCGGGCAGCGCGGCATGTATCGCTCACGAGCTCGGCGCGCGAGGCGCAGTCGCGTGCTCGGAACGGAGTGCGAGACGTGTCGTGCGGGGCGCTCGGTGGTCCGAGCGAGCGGGAGCGCCGCGGGGTGCTCTGGGGGGGAAAGCCACGCACCTCTCACCGATCAGGAGGGCGTGGCAGCTCAAGGCCAGCGTCACGTGGTGCTGCCACCCGGGCCACGAACGACCCTCGAAGTGATCGAACCCCACCTCACCCTTCAGTTCCTGATGCACCTGCTCGATCCGCCATCTCTCCTTGATCGCTCCCACCAGCTTCGTGCGACTCGTTTCCGCGGGCAGGTCGCACAGCGAGAAGTGCTGCGGTTCGGCCTCGCCGTCGCGCCACTCGATCACCAGCCACTCCTCGGGCGTCTGACCTCGCACGGGCTCGGCCCCGTTGCGCGTCACCTGCACGCGCAGGAACGCGAAGCGCGCGCTCAACCGTTTGCCGTTGGCTCCCGTGCGCCACTCGATCCGACGGAACTCCTGCTTGGGCACACAGGCCGCGTACTCGGCCACGGTCATCGGCGAGAGCCAGATCCCTGCGGCGTCCCACACCTTCTGCGTCGAGTGGATCCCGAGGCCGTAGCGAAGCCCGACCTCGCGGCACCATTGGCGCAGCTCCCACAGTCGCCCGTAGTCCGCATCGCCCAGCAGGATCTTGCCCAGCGGAACGCCATCTTCGCGGGCGGCCTTGAGCATCGCGAGGGCGATCTCGCCCTTGGTGCGAAAGGGGATCTCGTCGGGGATCCGCGCCTCGCGCCGCCGCTCGGGATCGGTCGTCCAGCTCTCGGGGAGATACAACATCGCATCGATGGGAAGGGCATGTTGGGGCGTGAAGACCGCGAGGGTGACGGCGATCTGGCAATTGGTGATCTTGCCCGCGGCGCCGGTGTACTGACGCGCGACGCCCACGGAGTGGGAGCCCTGCTTGAGCATCCCCGTGTCGTCGAGGATGGTCCCCGCGACCTCGCGCGATGCGGTCATGCCCCACAAGGCCCACGCGGCGGCGTGACGACGGACGGCGCGATCGTCCCAGACCGCGGTGCCCGTGAGGTACACGAAGGCTTTGTGAGCGCCGCCCGCCTGGTCGGGGCGTGCCTGCGCGGCCAGAGGCTCCATCGACTTGCGCTCGGCGTCGCTCAGCAGCCCCATCGCGTACTCGGCGAAGGTCGCGCGCTGCGAGGGGGTGCGAAGCGGGGCGGTCACGTGGTCGAGGAAACAGTCGACGCGAGCGTCAGCGTCGTCGAGCGCGGGGAGCGGCATCCCCGCGAACTACCGCGATTCCAACGAGAGCTCCAGGGCACCGGGACAGTAGTGCTAACGCGCACCCACCTCCACGGGCGCGTCACGTACGATTTCTCCCCGACCTCGCTCAAGCTCCCCACCGTCACGACCGATGTACCTCCCCGAGTGGATCGCGCTGCGATGAACTGACGGGCGAATGCGTTGCCTCGTCGCCGCACGCGCGCCACCACTCCACACCACACAGGGGAGGCCACGCATGAGCAACACGCGTCCGTCGAAGATTCCGCCCGCCGACGGAGGGACCGCGCAGTCCGCCACGGCGAAGGCGCAGAAGCCCGCGAAGACCAGCGTCTACAGCCGTCGGCTCCGTCGCCTCGCGGCGCGCTTCAACGCGAAGCTCACGGCCGAGGCGCGCGACTATCTCGTCGCCTGCGTCACCACCACGGCGGCCATCCAGAAGGGACGCTCCAATTCCCCCGCGGACTACGTCGACGAGATCCTCGGCGCGCTCGAAGTCTTCGGCCCCTACATCGAGAAGAAGGCGATTCCCGGCTACGGGCCCATGCGCGCCCGCTACGCCGTCGAGCTCCTCAAGCAGGCCGTTCCGCTCCTCGACGCGCTCGGGGAACATCAGCGCGCGGAGCGCTCCGCGTCGGCCACGCACCGCAACGCGCTGAGCCTCTCCGATCAACAACGCCTGGTGGCTGGAACCGCCTTCCGCGCCGTGCTCTCGGGTGACGCCGCGCCGGAGGCCAGCCGCGACGCCGCCACGCCGAAGTCAGGCGCGAAGCGCGATCGCATCGAGTCCGCCGAAGAGCTCGCCGCCGAGGTCGCGCGCGTGCAGGGAGAGGTTCCTGCGGATCTGCTCGACGACGCGGGGCTCACGGCCGACGTGCTCGGCGCACTCTCGGAGCGCGCGGGAACCGCCGCGGATACAGCCTCGACGCGCAACGACCGCGCCTCGGCGCGGCAGCTCATTCGGGCGCAGCTCGCGGAGCCCTGCGGACGCATTCGCGTCGAGCTTCAGGTGCTCCTCGCGGGGGCGCGTGCGGCGCGCAAGGTCGACCCGAACGTGCCCAGGTTCACGTCTTCGGTGCTCAGCCACGCGAGCGCGAGTGGGTCTGGCACGCAAGGCGAACCCGACGACGGCAAGACCGATCACAACCCCGTGGTCGCGCCCGCGCCGAAGCCCGCCGTGGGCTGAAGACGACGCGCTCGATCGCAAACACCACGGCGTTCGAGCGCGTCCTCGCGACGGTCACCCGTCGTCGTGGCCGTCGCCCCTTCGTTCATCGCCCGCTTCGTCATCCTCGTACTTACCGTCGTCGCCGCCGTCGTCATCCTCGTCGACGGGCTCTCTGTCGTCCGCCCCGTCATCGTCTTCCTCCGCGTCGTCTTCCTCCGCGTCGTCGAGGATCCAGTACGAGTCGGCCTCCGTCGGGCGCTCGAAGTTGCGTGCGAAGCGGTCTCGCAGATCGCCCGCGGGAAGCGCGTCGATCATCGCCTCGATCCAGTCGTCGTCCCACCCGAGGAAGCTGTGCGTCTCCGTGCAATCGACCGCCGCCTCCACCACGTCGCGTTCGCCGCACGTGAGGAGCTCTGCGAAGCGCGCCTGCCAGTGCGCTGCGGGTCGGCGCTTGTCCTTCAGCGTCAGGCAGTCGAGCAGGCCGACTCGCTCCATGCGCGGAGCGCGCTCGTAGACCTCGGCGACGATGGGATCGTCGGGGGCGATCACCCGCTCCCAGAGCAGCGTCGTGAGCGCCCTCGCGGCGCTTCGACCCGAGACCTCTGGCGCGAGCGCGGCCCTCAACCGCTCGATCGCCTGCGCATTGAACGGCGGCGCCGAGGGCACGACGCTCGCCAATCGCGCGAAGCGGAGCGCGCTCGGATCGCGGAGCGCCTCGACCACGGCGGCATCGCTGAGGATGCCTTCCCTGTTGAGGATGCAGGCGAAGAGCGCGAGCGTCTTCTCGGCCTCGGGGGCGTCGAGGTTCGTGAGGTCGTCGAGGATTGCCGCGATCACCGCCTCGACGCGGCGCCGGATGCAGGCGCTGCCGTGGTCGCTCGCGACAGCCCTGTCACCCGCGGCGCGCGCCGCGAAGAAACGCGCGGAGAGCCGCGCGTCGAGCGCCGCGTCGGGACCGCTCACGCTCAGGCCGTCCGCGGCCCTCATGCGGAGGTACCCCGACGGCGAACCCGCGAGGATCGCTTCGAAATGGCGGATCATCTCGTCGCGCGGCGGGAGGTCGCACGCCGCGGCGACCACGTCGGGCTCGGCCCGGTCTCCGTCGGCGTCGAGGCGCGCGAGTACCACGTCGCCGAGCGCCCGCGCGTGTCGCTCGCTGAGCGCTCCCTTCTTCGCGAGGCGGGCCAGCGCCGTGAGCATCGACCGACCTTCGTATCGGCAGCGCGCTTCGAGGAGAAGGCCGTCGAGCGCGAGGTCTCCGTGACGCTCGCGGAGCCAGGCGATCCACGCGTCGTCTCCGAGGGGCGCGCCCTCGATGCCGTACGTCGCGAATCGCTTCGCGAAGAGCGTGAGCACCAGCGACTCGCGCGACGGAGGCGACGCCAGCGTGACGCGGGTCATCGCCCTGCGAGCGGCGTTGTCCTGGCCGCGAAGCACGCGCACACGCGCTTCGAACTCGCGCGACGGAGGCGCGTCGAGCAGCTCCATCGCGAGGCCCGAGAACACATCGACCGGACACGGTTCGACGAAGCGCTTCGCCCACGCCTCGCGCGCCGCCTCGGCGATGTCGTGGTGATGGTCCGAGGCGAGCGCGACGAGCCGCCGCCGCGCGAAGTCGTCAGGGAGCGACGCGAGCGCGGCGATGACCCCGTAGCGATGGCGGGGATGGTCGTTGCGGAGCGTGTGGTCGATGAGCTCTCTCGCGCGATCGGGGGCGACGGTCGCGAGCGTTTCCAGCGCCCATGCCTCGGCGAGGTACCACCGCTCGTGGTTGATCCTCGCGCCCTCGTGTCGGACCAGCCGGGTGAGCGTGTCGATCGCGTTCGCGGGGCGCGTTCGGAGCACGGCCTTCGCGAGCGCGTGCGAGTACCACCGCTGGGGCTTGCCACTGTTGTCTGCGGCCTCGTCGATGGGGTGCGCGAGCGCGTCGTCGAGGAGCCACGCGACCTCGTCGGCGGTGATCACGCCGCCTTCGAGCAGCCCCTCGAGCGCCGTCCAGCGGCACTCGAGGTGCGGCCAGCGCAGCGCCTTGTGGAGCCAGGTATCGCCCTCGCGCCAGTCGCCGTCTGCGAGGAAGCGCAGCGCGAACTCGCGCGGACGCCAGCTCCGCGCCGTCTCGACCTCCAGCGCGAGCTTCGCGCCGAGGGAGGGGTGCAGCTCGGTGAGGAACTCGTCGTCGAGCCCGAGGTTGAGGTGGAAGAGGAGCCTGTGGCTGCCCGTGCGCACGACCTCGACGACCAGGTCGGCCGCCTCGGGGTGATCGACCGGCGTGAACCCAAGCCCGCAGACGAGCTCGTCGAGCTCGGCGCGCGCCTCGGGGGTGGCCCAGAGGCTCACGAGGAGGCGCAACGCCCGTACGGCGGCTCTCGGATGCGTGCTCGCGAGGTCGGCCATCTCGAGGAAGTCGACGGACCTGCGGAGCAGCGCGACCACGGCCGAGCGGTCTTCGCGCGTGTCGCGCGTGCGCCACGCCTCCTCGATGTCCCTCGCGCGGTCTTCGAGGAGTGTCCGACGGGCGGCGAGCTCCTCCTCAGTGCGGGGCGCCGGAGGGGCTTCGGCGCTGACGTGCGCGGCGTGACCCTGCGCGGGCTCGTCGAGGGAGAGGTCGTCAGGCGTGGCGCCCCAGCTCCACGCGCGCCATCGCGTCCGGTCGAGCGTGTCGTCGCGTTTCATTCGCGCGAGGGTAGCGCAAGGTCGCGGCTCCGCTGCGTGCTCGCGACGCGAGGGGCCGCGTCTGGTCAGCCGCCGGGGCCGCAAGACTCCGCACGATGAGTTGCGCCTTCGCTCTCCGCCCGTCACGCCGCTCCGCGGTTGTCGTCCTCGACTCCCGCGGCGTGCCTCGGTCACGCCCTGGTCGCTCGCTCCGGCCGCGCTCGCGGGATTGGCGCGACGGATCGGGCGCGGATACGCAACTCATCGTGCGGAGGCGATCTACCGAGGCAGGAACGCTTGTCCGTGGTGCGCGTGCGCTGTCATTGCCGCGCGATGGCTCGTGAAAGCGGCACGGCGAACGGGCGCGCCGCAGCGGGCGGCGCAGTCTTCGGTGCCGGAGGTTCAGTCGCGGGTCAGCGCCCCAGGCGAGCGCGGATCTTCGCTTGCGCGTCGTCGGGCAACGTGGCGAGGTAGTCCGCGGGCAGCAAGCGCAACAAGGGATCGGGCAGCGCGAGCACCTGCTCGGCCTCGGGGCGAGCGGCGAGGGTCTCGGCGATCTGTTCGGGCGCGAGCCCCGCGAGCCTTTGCTCGGGTGTGTAGTTGAGCAGCGACCTCCTGACGAGTTCATCGTAGCCGTAGAGGTCTGGCGTGGCGTGTGTGCTCATGGTGTCGCCTCGATTGCCCTGGTGCTCACTCAACCACTGCTTCGTCTCGATGTCACGCAGGGGGAGCCCCGCGAAGATGCGCAGCAGGTCGTCGTCCTCGCGCTCGGCCACGGTCGTGAGGTTGACCACCACGAGCGTGATGGGCGCGCCCTCGACCACGTCGTATCCACTCGGGGATTCGGGGAGCGCGAGGGCGAGCTCCGCGAGCTCGTCGCGAAGGGCGACGTTGATCGAGGGCACCGCGAGCACCAGCGTGAGCTCGTGCACGGCGAGGCGCTCGGTGCGATCGCCGTCGGGCAGGCGCTCGCGTCGCTGATGCTCCGAGAGCCAGAGCATGCCGTAGGCGACGAGACGAAAGAGGTCGCCACGTTGAAAGGGCCACACGACGCTCTTGAACTCCAACAGCGCCACCACGACGATGAAGCGCCACAGGCCGCGCAGCGTGGAGCGCGTCTCCGGGGTCGTGCGCGCCGTCGGCCCACACCTCGATCACGTCGTCGACGCGAAGGCTCGTGGTGAGCTGCACCTCGCCTCGCACGGCGCCAGCGGGGCGCCGCTCTTGAAGCAGTCCCGTGAACGGCGGGTGCCACGCGGTCTTCTTCGCGCTCATCGCGAGCAGCATCTGCGTTCGCCGTGCCGCACTGGAATTTCCGCGGTTCCTTGAGTGAGGGGGTGGCGGATCAGGTGGCGAAGGGGGTGGCGAGGGGGTGGCGGGCCGCCACCCTGAAGGTCTCCGTTCGCCTCGATGGCGTCGCGCTGGAGGCGCGCGTTGCGTCGCTCGCTGCGGGCCGCCGCCCACCTGTTCGATGCGCGGCATTCGTCGTAGAACCCCGCGCGCCATGACGAAGTACGGAGACAAGGGCGAAGCGGTGCAGGCGCTGCAGACCGCGCTTCTGCAGCTCGGCTACGAGCACGTGAAGGCCAGCGGCGAGTTCGACGTCCGCACCGACGAGGCCGTGCGGCACCTCCAGCGCTCCTTCGGCTACGACATCAACGGGACGGGCAGCGACGCCACCTGGGCGCTCATCCGGCAGCAGCTCGGGTATCACTGGAACCAGCAGCGCTCGCCCGCGCCGCTCGTCGTGCTCACCCGCGGCGCCACGGGCGAGGCCGTGCTCGACGCGCAACGCAAGCTGCAGGCGCTCGGCTACGGCGACGTTCCGCTGTCGGGGCGCTTCGAGGTGCACACGCTCGAGGCGGTGCGGCACCTCCAGAGCGCCTTCGGCTACGTGGTCGATGGAACCATCGGCCATGCGGTGCGCTTCCTCCTGGCGCAGCAGACCGGGCACGGGTGGGATCAGAGGAAGTCACCGCTCCCCCTGCGTGAGCTCGCGCCGGGGACCCGCGGCGACGACGTGGCCGCGGCGCAGCGCGAGCTCGTGACGCTCGGCTTCGCCGAAGTGAGCGCCTCGGGCGTGTACGACGCGGCCACCGAGGCCGCCGTGCGCGAGCTCCAGGAGGCCTTCGGCTACACGGTCAACGGCGTCTTCAGCGACGCCGTCCGCTTTCTCATGCGGCAGCAGCTCGCGTACGGATGGCGTCGCAAGGTCAAGGCGAGCGCGCCCGAGGGCGACCGCTGGCGCCGCATCGACGGGCTGCCCTTCGCGTCGACGAAGGTGCAGTTCTCGCCCGTGCGGACGCAGTACTACGGCCACGGGGCCTTCATGGGCGCCACGCCGAGCCTCCTGGCCGACGCGAAGTGGCGGCGGATCCTCGGGTTCCTCCTGCCCGATGTGTTCGACGCGCTCAGCGCGAAGCTCGCGGCGGGGGCCGACGTGTCGGCGCTGATTCCGATGATGGAGAACAACCCCGTGCTGGCGGCCTACGGGACGCTCAAGACCGCGCAGTCCGTCGGCGCGGGCGAGCACGCCAACCACCTCGTCGGCCTCGAGTGGGACATCTTCGTCGACACCGACCTCATCGAGGCGCGGGCCGAGGCGACCACCCCCGAGGCGCAGTCCGCCGTGATGGACAAGGTGCTCGACACCGCGCTCATCGCCCACGGCGGCGCCATGGACACCGTGCTCGAGAGCCTCGGGGTCAGCCAGTACGACGAGGTGCGGCTCACGCCCAAGACCGAGTACGGCGGCGTCGAGATGGACTCGTGGCTCGACCTCTACGGCCGCAGCCTCGCGCTCGCACGCGCCGACGACTTCGAAGCGAGCGTCGCGCAGATGGCCACGGAGCCGCGCAGCCCGAGCCAGGAGGGCTGCATGGTGAACACCTTCGCGACGCCGTGGTCCGTCGAGCGCGTCGTGGAGGAGCACCAGAAGGCCACCGGGCGCGCGATGCTCTCGGTCGTCATCGACATCAAGTCGATCAACAGCACGCCCGAGTTTCTCTCTGCGCTCGTGCAGCACCTCAACCGCTTCGGCGTGCACGTCGCGGGCATCGGGTCGTTTCTGCGCGACGAGATCGCAGGGGTCTCCGCGGTGCCGCAGCGGCTCGGATCCACGGTGCTCTCGGGGCCGCGCGAGGTGTGGTTCTTTCACTTCGCGGGCGACCTCCAGCGCGCGTGCGCGGAGAAGCGCGTCCCCAGGGGGCAACACGTGCTCTTCAACGGCGCGTCGCTCATCGAGCCCCACGGCGCGACGCCGCGCGAGCGGAGCTACATCCCGCGCATCTCGGTGATCGAGGGCCTCGACCGGCTGCGAAAGGAGCTCGGGCTCCACCTCGGGTTCTACGTGCAGGAGGGCGACTGCGACGCCCACGCGGCCGGGGCGCTCTCGGCGCTGCTCGACGCGTGGCCGCGCACCTTCGAACTCGGCTTCGCGTGGGGCGGGCTGCGCGACGCGGCGGGCCTCGTCCCCGACGCGCTGCCGCGCACGGGGCACGGCTCACAGGCGCTTCTCATGCGCATCGGCAAGGCCCACGACTGGACCGATTGACGCCGACGGACGCGAAGACCTCCCCACGCCTCACGCGCCGTGCAGCCACCGCTCGGCGAGTCGCTGCGCGTCGAGGACGCCGGACACGGTGACAGACATCGTTCCGCCCGTGCGCGCGTCGATGCGCGCGTGCGCTCGCGCCGTGCGGCCGTAGGCGTCGCCCGTGTCGATCACGAACGTCGCGTCTCTGATGTCGACGTCCGGAGCGTCACCCTCGGAGAGCACGCGAAAGAACACCGGGCCCGCGAGGCCCTCGCACTTCCACAACCCGGCGCGGAGGGGCGCCGACGGGTCGTTGGAACGCTCGCTCCCGAGGCATTCGAAGCGTCGCGCGTCACACCCGTAGAGCGCCGAGACGAGCGCGCAGAACCGCTGTGTGACCGCTTCGGAGACCGCGCGAGCCTCCGCCGGTCCCACCGCGCGTTCGAGCGTCACGCCCGGCGGAGCGGAGGTCGGCGGTCGCAGCACGGAGGAGAGCGCGTCCCAGACGAGGTCGCGCGCGGCGGCGTCAGGCCAGATGAACTCGCCGGGCCATCCAGACTGGGGTTGCGCGCCGCGCGAGATGGCGAAGTCCCAGAGCCACCTCTCCTGCTCGGCGTGGTCGACGACGCCGTAGTCGTCCCAGGTGCCGCGTTGGTGCACCGGGATCGTGATCGTCGGTCGATCGTCTGCCGACCTCGCGCGGCTGAACTCGTAGCGTCGCGTGGCCGCGAGGGGCGCGTGCGCCGTGCCGTCGAGACGGTCCGTCGTGGTGCTCACCGCGTGACGGTATTCCGATCGAGGCGCGAGGGGGCGGAGAAAGCCTTCTGCGAAGCGGCGCGGCGCTCAGCGCGTGGGCGCCACGACGGGCGCCATCGTCGAGGTCTCGGCGCGGCAGATGCCGAGCTGCGAATCGGCGTCGACGTTGCACTGCGGCCCGTGCGCGCAGAGCGTTCCGACGAGGGGAGGGACCTCGGAGGGGCTGTCGGTGTCGAGGGTGGGCCTGCCGCCGCAGCTCCGTCCCGTGGTCGCGTCGGCGGACTCGATGTCGACGTCGACGGGGTTGCATCGCATCAGCGACGTTCGAATGTAGAGCGACGCGGGGTGCTCGTTCAGCGGGAGGTGACGCGGCGCGCGCAGGTCGATCAGGTCTACCGACTCGTCGCAGCCGAAGATCGAGATGCCCGCGCGACCGTTGCCATCGAAGGCCGAGTCGATCACCGACGTCTGCGTCGACCAGATGAAGAGCCCGTCGCCGAAGAGCCCCGCGGGCGAGGGCCTCGTCCCGACGACCTGCACGCTGCGGATCTCGGTCTCTCCCGCGTCGTAGAGCGCGACGCCCGCGAACGCGTCGTTCACGAAGGCCGAGTCGGCGATCGACGCGCGGCACGCCTTGCCCGCCACGCGGAGCCCGAAGCCCCCGTGATCCGACGAGGTGAGGTGGTCGATCGCGACCGAGCAGCTCGACGACGCGTCGAGCGCGCTCACCGACACGCCGTGGCGACCCGCGCGCTGCACCGTCGTCGACGACAGCCGCAGCTCGCGCGCGACCGCCGCGTGCACGCCGTCACCCGCCGTGTCGGTCACGAACGAGCTCGTCATCGAGAGCGCTTCGAAGCGCCCCTCGACGCCGCGCTGCGAGCCCTGCACGAAGACCCGATCGAGGGCGACCGGCGAGGCCGTGAAGAACCCTTCGCCGCCTTCGACGCCCACGCTCCCGCCCTCGATCATCATCCCCCGGAGCACGCCGCCGCCGCCGAGCGTGAACTCCACCGCGGGGACGCCCGCCGAGGGCGCGCGCAGCGTCGTCGCCGTGATGTCGCGCCCCTCGATGGTCACGCGCTTGCCGCGCACGCGCACGCTCTCGGTGTACACGCCCGCGCCCACGGTCACCACGCCTCCGTAGACCACCGCGTCGACGGCGCGCTGAATCGTGGGGTAGTCGTCGGGCACGCGCGCCCGCGTCACGAACGCGCGACCGAGCGCGCCCGCGCCGGGGAAGCTCGTCACCGGGATGATCACGGCCTCGTGCGACGCGGACGTCTCGCCGCCTTCGAGCGGCGCCCCGACGCATCCGTGGACCGCGAGGCCGACACACAACAGACCCGAGAGCGAGGCGCGCTGTGAGCTCATGCGTCGGCTTCTCTACGAAGCGTCCATGCTCGTCAAGCCTTCGACGCCGGCGCACGCGACGCGGGTCTCGCGAGGCCCTCGCGGCGAGACCTCCTCCCCGCGCGTACGCCCTTGTAGCGCGGCGCGCGCTGCCTGATGCTGCGGGGCGATGATGCCCTTCGCGCGGTTGCTTTCCGGGCTGGCTCTCTTCGCGGTCCTCGCGAGCTGTACGAACACCGTCGCCGTGGTCGGCGGACGCCCACCCGATGGGAGCGCGCCCGACGACACGCCCTCGCTCGACGCCTCTGACGTCTCGTGCGGCGCGGGGCTCAGCGCGTGCGCGGGCGAGTGCGTCTCGCTCACCTCGTCGACCTCGCACTGCGGCGGCTGCGGCCACGCGTGCCGAAGCGGCGAGGCGTGTCAGACGGGCGCGTGCGTCCCCGCGTGCGGCGCGGGCGAGACGCTCTGCGGCTCCGCCGACGCCGGGCTCTCGTGCGTCAACACCGACACCGACAACAACAACTGCGGCGTCTGCGGGCGCGCGTGCTCCGCCGATCAGGTGTGCTCCCGCGGGGTGTGTACCTTCTCGTGTCGCGCGGGCCTCAGCGAGTGCTCGCGCCCCGACGGCGACGGCGGCTCGTCGCGCTACTGCGCCGACGCGCAGTCCGATCGAAACAACTGCGGCGCGTGCGGAAACGCCTGCATGGACGGCTACGCATGCTCCGCGGGCCGCTGCGCGCTGCGATGCGCGGAGCTCCTCACGCCGTGCCCCGTGGCGGGCGCCGACGCGGGCGCGACGGGCGGCGGCGAGACGTGCGTCAACACCTCGAACGACACCAACAACTGCGGCGCCTGCGGGACGCGCTGCACCTTCGGTCAGGTGTGCTCCGCCGGTCGCTGCGCCACCACCTGCGGCGTCGGGTTCACCAACTGCTCGGGCGTCTGCGCCGACCTCTCGCGCGACGGCGACAACTGCGGCGCGTGCGGCAACGCCTGCCCCGGCGGACAGACCTGCCGCATGGGGATGTGCCAGACGACCTGCGGCGCGGGGCTCACCAACTGCGCGGGCGCGTGCCGCGACCTCGCGAGCGACATCGCCAACTGCGGCGCGTGCGGCAACGCCTGCGCGGCAGGGCAGGTCTGCGCGATGGGCGCCTGCCAGGTCACCTGCGGCGGCGGAACCACCAACTGCTCGGGCACCTGCCGCGACCTCCAGACCGACAACAACAACTGCGGCGCCTGCGCGACCGCGTGCTCGTCGGGCCAGCTCTGCTCGATGGGCGTGTGCCGCGTGAGCTGCACCGCGGGGCTCTCCAACTGCGCGGGCGCGTGCCGCGACCTCGCCACCGATCGGCTCAACTGCGGCGCGTGCGGAACGACCTGTCCCGCAGGGCAGATCTGCTCCGAGGGCGCGTGCCGCGTCACCTGCGGCGGAGGCACCACCAACTGCGCGGGCGTGTGCCGCGACCTCGACACCGACAACAACAACTGCGGCGCGTGCGGAACGCGCGCGCCCCGCGGGGCAGGTGTGCTCCGGCGGCGCGTGCACCGTCGTCTGCGGCGGCGGGCTCTCGAACTGCGGCGGGACGTGCCGCGACCTCCAGACCGATCGCGGCAACTGCGGCGCGTGCGGAATGGCCTGCGCGAGCGGACAGGTCTGCTCGATGGGCATGTGTCAGGTGAGCTGCCTCTCGGGGCTCTCGCTCTGCGACGGCGTGTGCCGCGACCTCCAGACCGACCGCGCCAACTGCGGGATGTGCGGGATGGCGTGTCCGTCGGGGCAGGTGTGCTCGGCGGGGGCGTGCACCGTGTCGTGCCTCGCGGGGCTCACCAACTGCGCGGGCGTGTGCCGCGACACGCAGACCGACAACGGCAACTGCGGGACGTGCGGGCGCGCGTGTCCGTCGGGGCAGGTGTGCCTCCGCGGCGCATGCGCGGTGTCGTGCGCGACGGGGCTCTCGAACTGCTCCGACGTGTGCCGCGACCTCACGACCGATCGCGCCAACTGCGGCGCGTGCGGGATGGCCTGCGCGAGCGGGCAGGTCTGCGTCGGCGGCGCGTGTAAGGTCTCGTGCGGCGCGGGCACCACCAACTGCGCGGGGTCGTGCCGTGATCTCCAGACCGATCGCGCCAACTGCGGCGCGTGCGGAATGGCCTGCGCCGCAGGGCAGGTGTGCGCCTCGGGCGCGTGCACCGTGAGCTGCACCGCGGGCACCACCGACTGCACCGGGACGTGCCGCGACCTCCAGACCGACAACAACAACTGCGGCGCCTGCGGTCGCGCGTGCTCCGCGGGAACGACCTGCGCGGCGGGAACGTGCGTGGTCTCGTGCGGCGCGGGCCTCACCGATTGCGCCGGGACGTGCCGTGACCTCCAGACCGATCGCGCCCACTGCGGCGCGTGCGGAATGGCCTGCGCCAGCGGTCAGGTGTGCGCCGCGGGGCGATGCCAGGTGAGCTGCACGGCGGGGCAGATCAACTGCGCGGGCGTGTGTCGCGACCTCACGAACGACCTCGCGAACTGCGGCGCCTGCGGGCGTAGCTGCTCGGCGGGGCAGGTGTGCTCCGCGGGCGCGTGCGTGGTCTCGTGCGGCGCGGGGCTCACCGAGTGCTCGGGCGTGTGCCGCGACCTCACGACCGACAACTCGAACTGCGGCGCGTGCGCACGGAGCTGCGCGTCGGGCACCGTCTGCTCGATGGGGATGTGTCAGGTGAGCTGCGCGTCGGGCACCACCAACTGCGCGGGCGTGTGTCGCGACCTCCAGACCGACAACCGCAACTGCGGCGCGTGTGGAACGGTCTGCGCCGCGGGCACGGCCTGCACCGCGGGCGCGTGCGTCGTCTCGTGCGGAACGGGGCTCACCAACTGCGCGGGCGCGTGCAGAGACCTCACGAGCGATCCGACCAACTGCGGCGCCTGCGGGACGCGCTGCACGACGGGGCAGGTCTGCGCGAGCGGACGTTGCGCGCTCCTCTGCGGCACGGGGCAGACGGCGTGCTCGGGCGCGTGCGTCGACACGGCCACCGACACTTCGAACTGCGGCGGCTGCGGCAACGCGTGCCCCGTGCCCACGGGCGGCGCCGCGACCTGCGCCCGCGGCGTGTGCGGCATCACCTGCACGCTGCCGCTCGTCCCCTCGGGGACCATGTGCGTGCAGAGCGAGTACGGCAACGGCGCCGACGGCGCGGGCGACGTGAGCGGCACGCGTGACCTCTCGCGCGAGAGCGTCTCGGGGCGCGCGACGCCCGATGCGCCGTGGTTCCAGGTGACGGGCCTCGGGGCGACGTCGGCGGCGCTCCCGTCGGCGCCGGCGGGCCTCGCGGCGGGCGACGAGGTGATGCTCGTGAACCTCCAGGGCGCGCCGGGCGCGGTGTCGCGCGTGGGCAACTACGAGTTCCTCAAGGTCGCGTCGGTGTCGGGGAGCAGCGTGCTCTTCACCACGGCGGTCACGGGCGTCTACGGCGCCACGAGCAACGCGTCGCTCACCGGTCAGGTCGTCGCGATCGTGCGCGTGCCCGCGTATGCGAGCCTCAACCTCCGCGCGGGCGCGGTGCTCACCACCGCGGCCTTCAACGGCACCATCGGCGGCGTGCTCGCGTTCCGCGTGTCGGGCGACCTCACGGTCCCGTCGGGCGCGCGCATCGACATGGCCGCGCGCGGCTACCGCGGCGGACCCACGGGCGCGGTCTCCGATCAGGACAGCTACCAGGGCGAGAGCCGCCCCGGCCGCGGCTGCGGCGGACAGGTGTCGAGCTGCGCGACGGGGTACCTCAACAGCGCGTGCAACACCTGCTGGCAGAACAACGACGGCGGCGGCGGCGCGTCGGTCACCGGCGGCGGCGGCAACTACGGCGGCGGCGCCACGGCGGGCGTGTCGTGGAACGGCGGCGCGGCCTCTCCGCCCGGCGCGGGCGGCACCTACGGCGTCGCGAACCTCGCGCTCTTCTGCGTGGGCTCCGGCGGCGGCGGCGTGTGGCGCGGCGGCGCGGTGGCGAGCTACATGTCGGGCCCCGGCGGCAACGGCGGCGGCGCGATCTTTCTCACGGCCGTGCGCGCGTCGCTCGCGGCGGGCGCGGTCACGGCCACGGGCGAGACCTGCACCTCGGGCTCGCAGGGCTCGTGGACCTACGGCTGCGGCGGCGGCGCCGGCGGCAGCGTGTACGTGCGCATCCAGACGCTCACGGCCTCGGGCGTCGTGGGCACCTCCGTGGGCGGCCTCGGCACCTCGTCGGGGCTCATCCGTCCCGGCGGCAACGGCGGCGTCGGGCGCATCCGCGTCGACGTGCGCACGGTCAACGGCCTCGCGTCGGGCACCAGCGACGCCAACACCGCCATCAACGCCGCGTTCGAGCCCGACCCGGGCTTCATCGCGTCGGCGCCCTGAAAAATAGCGCTATCGCGGAGGGTCCGTCGCCATCACGTTGTGCGTGGGGGCGGGCCCGACGGGCACCGGCGGCGGCGGCGGATTGCCGAAGGGCACCGTGCCGTCGCGCGTGACGGTGACCGCGAGCACCATCATCGGCCCCGTGTCGTCGATCACGTCGTAGCCCGCCTGGAGCGCGAAGCCGACGAGCGTGCCGCGGTAGCCGTCGCGCGTGTCGGGGCGGACCGAGAGCCCGTAGAGAAGCTCCGCCGAGAGGGCGGGGCCGGCGCCCAGGGTCGTGCCGCGCGTGCCGCCCGACGTGAGGATCCCGGCGCCGAGGCGGAGGCCGAAGTCCTGCGGTCGTGGGAGCCACGCCCACTCGACGCGCGAGTAGGTCTGCAGCCACAGGCCGCCGTAGTGGGCGCTCGATCCGACGCCGAGGTCGCTCGCGATGACGAGCGCGTTGCGGTCTCCGCCCACGCCCCACGCGCCGCGCACCATCGCGCCGAAGGCGTTGGGGTTGTCGGCGTTCTGCGCGTAGTGGGCGCCGCCGCCATAGGTCCACGCGCAGCCGCTCGTGAGCACGGTGGTGACGAACGCGGGCGCGAGGCGGGTGCGGCGCATCGCCGTCGAGTGCACGCCGATCGGAACCTCTCCGTCAAGCGCAACGCTCGCGCGATGAAGCGCGCGCCGTGTGTGCGAAGATCGCCGTCATGGCAACGCCTCGCACGAAGAACAGACCCGCGCCCCCGCCGACCTGGGTGGGCGGCTCGGTGCAGAGCGCGAACTACGCGTTCGATCCCGAGCCCTATCGCCCCGAGCTCGTGCTGTGGGTCCACGGAGACGAGGTGCTCGCGAGCGCGACGGTGCACCCCTCGAAGCGCGTCGAGGCGCTCGGGGAGTGCCTGCGTACGGCCCTCGCGAAGGCGAAGGCGCCGCCCCTCGCGGCGCGCGTGAGCGACAGCGATTTCGTGGGCGTGACGCGGGCGGAGCTCGGCGCAATCCCCGTGCGCGTGGGCAAGACCCCGGAGCTCAACGTGGCGGCCGAGGCGCTGCTCCCGCCGCTCGCGCCGGGCAGCGAGGACAGCTACCTCTCGAACGGTCGCATCGACCCGGCGCTCGTGGGGACCTTCTTCTCGGCCGCGGCGCCGCTCTTTCGCGCCGCGCCGTGGAGCGTCGTGCCCGATGACAGCGTGCTCTTCGGCTTCGACGCGCCCGCGTTCGGCGTGCACGACGCGGCGGTCATCGTGGTGGGGCAGCGCGGCGTCGCGCGGGGCGTGCTGATGTTCCGCAGCGTCGACGACTACCTCGCGTTTCAGCGCGCCGCGATGGAGGACGGCGACGGCGACGACCACGGCGCCGAGCTCTTCGCGATCAGCTTCGCCGAGACGCTCTCGGAGCAGCGCGCCGCGGAGATCGCCGCGCATCGGTGGGAGCTCGTCGCGCCGGGCCTCGTGGCGGTGGGCGTTCCGGTGCTCGAGCGCTTCGACCGCGACGGGCTCCAGCGGCCGCTCGTGGCGCGCGACGTGCTCATCGCGGTGGCCCTCTGCCGCGTGCTCACGGAGATGGTCACGCTGCACGCGCAGCGGCTCGCGGCGAGCGCGGGGCCCGAGGTGAGCGCGACCTTTCCCCCGCAGCGAAGGGGGAACGCGCCGGTGTCGGTGCTCACGCTGCCGCACCCGTCGGGGGGCTCCTTCGACGCCGCGATGGCGCCGCACCGCGAGGTGAGCGTGATGCTCCGAGACTTTCTCGCCTCGGACGTGCGAGGGCGTGTGCCCGGCGTGTGGCGCGAGGCCGCCGAGGTGGTGGTTCACGCGCTCCTCGACGAGAAGTTCGAAGGCTCGGGCCTGCGCTTCGACCGCTGGCCCCTGCGGCTCATCGACGAGTCGATGGCGCGCGTGCTCGCGAGCCTCGAAGGCCCCCGCGCGCACCGCCTCGCGCTCGACGCGCTGGCCCGCTTCTTCTCGTGGATGGAGTCGTCGGGAAAGCTCTCGTCGACGCTCGCAGACCGCCTCCACGAGCGCGCGAGGGGCCACATCGAGGGCGCCTCGAAGGCCGACGACGACGCGCACGACGACGACCACGACGACCTCCACACCGAAGCGGAGCCCGACGACGGGACCGTCGACGGAGAGGTGCTCCCGCCGGGCATCGCCGAGTGGGCGCGCAGCGCGATCCGCGACGCGAAGGGGGCGTGAAGAGGGCCCTACAGCCGCGTGAGGGTCTGACCGCTCAGCACCGTCGATCGCAGCGAGCAGGGGTCGCTCGAGACCGTGAGCGTGAGCGCGGCGCAGCCCGGCGAGAAGGCCATGTTGTAGGTGCCGATCTGCGTGGGCGTGCAGCCGGTGAGCGAGGTCGTGGTCTCGCGCAGCTCCACGCGCGATCCCGAGACCGTGTACGTGCCGCCCATGGTCGAGCCCGGGAGCGTGTCGACCGACGACGCGAAGCGCCACTGTCCGTCGGGCATGATCGCGAGGTAGAGCATCCCGAGCCCGGGGAGCGTGGTCGAGTAGTCGCCGACGAGCGAGCACGTCGAGACGGGCACGTCGGGCGCGCCGCTGTCGCAGGTCGAGGGCATCGTGATGCACTGCCACCGATGCGCCGCGTTGCAGGTGCACGCGTACGAGTCGGCGCACACGCCGCCGGCGCCGCCGCAGCCGTCGCCCACGAGCGCGCAGGGCTGGCCGTTGCCCGCGATGCTGCTCGGACAGGGGACGCCCGCCGCGTCGGGGGTGATGGTGACGTCGGGGGTGATCGTGACGTCGGGGGTGATCGTGACGTCGGGCGTCGCGGGCGTGTCGGTGGACGCCGAGCGCTCCTCGGGGAGCGCGTTGTCGGTGCTGGCGTCGGCGGGGTCGCCGCCACCTCCGGCGCGCGCCGCGGAGCACGCGGTCGAGAGCGCGAGGAGCGCGAGCAAGCAAGCGGAGACGGTGCGGTCGAAGGGCGGAGCGCGCATGGCGGCGGAGACTGCCACGGGCTCCGAGCCCGGGTCTACACGGGCCCGGTGCGGGCGCCGCGCGACGCGCGGGTAGATGGGCGGCGACGTTGTGGGGTACCGTCGCGCCGCTCCCACGAGGGAGCGCAATGGAGTTCACCCGATGGCAGGCGACGCGCGCAAGCCAGGCAACCCCTTCGCCGCGCTGAGCGCGCTGCGAGACGCCCTCCCGCCGGGCGAGGCGACGAGCGAGACCCCGAAGGCCGAAGAGGCCCCGACGGACCCCGTCGCGGCGGTGCTCTCGAAGAAGGTCGTCGTGCGACGCGAGCGCAAGGGGCGCGGCGGCAAGACCGTGACCGTGGTGCAGTGCGCCGACGGCAGCGACGAGGCCGCGCTCGAGGCGCTCGCGAAGGCGCTTCGAAAGGCCCTCGGCACCGCGGCGCACCGCGAAGAGCACGCGGTGATCGTGGGCGGAGACATCGACGACCGCGTGGCCGACTGGCTCTCGCAGCGCGGCGCGAAGCGCGTCACGCGCGGGTGACGACCGACGCGCGCGCCGGGGAGTGAACGACGATGAACGCTGGCGCATGGATCACGGTCGCCTCGGTGTGCGCGCTCCTCGTGGCCAAGAAGCGCGAGTGGCGCGCGGGCGAGTGGGCCCTCAAGCCCCTCGCGTCGACGGGCTTTCTCCTCTCGGCGTGGCAGTACGGCGCGCTCGACGGCGCGTACGGCCGCGCGGTGATGGCCGCGCTCGCGCTCTCGTGGTGGGGCGACGTGCTGCTCATCCCGAAGGTGAAGCGGGCGTTCCTCTTCGGGCTCTTCGCGTTCCTGCTCGGTCACGTGGCCTTCGCGGCGGCCTTCGTGGCGCGCGGCGTGGCGTGGTCGGCGGCGGCCGTCACGCTGGCGGCGCTGTGCGCGCCGCTGGTGCTCGTCGCGCGGTGGCTCATGCCGAGCGTGCCGTCGAAGATGAAGGTCCCCGTGATGGCCTACATGGCCGTCATCACCGTGATGGTGGCCCTCGCGTGCGGAACGGTGACGGCGCACGGAGACCCGCGCGTCTTCGTCGCCGCGGTGGCCTTCTACCTCTCGGACCTCTCGGTGGCGCGCGACCGCTTCGTGAAGCAGGAGTTCGGCAACAAGCTCTGGGGCTGGCCGCTCTACTTCGGCGCGCAGCTCGTGTTCGCCGCCACCGTGGCCCCGCGGTAGCGCCCGGGGGCCCACGGCGCCGTGGCTCCGCTCCCACGCGCGCCTGAGGGGTGATTCCAGTGATTTCGGGCGTTGCCCGGGCGGGAACGGTCGGTGCACTCTCCGTCCCCCGTCACGGACGGAGCCCCCCCATGAAGCACCACAGCGCCCTCCTCGCCGCCCTCTTCGCCGCCTCGTTCTCGTGCGTCCGCGCGTCGTCGCCCCCTGTCGCGACGCCGTCCGCAACCACCGCCGTCGCGGCCGACGCCGCGCCCGTCACCGCAGCCGCCGACGCCGCGACGGACGCAGCCGCGGCGCCGACCGTCGCGACCCCCGCGCCGCTGCCCGCGTCGTTCGTGCCGGGCGCGCTGATGAACGTGCTCACCTACGGCAACGATCGGTGGGCCGTGCTCGCCCCGGTGACCGACGGAGAGGAATGGCACGAGGGTGACGCCCAGCTCATCGAGCGCACGGAGGCCGTGGTGACGCGCGCGAACGTGCGACGCGCGGCGGTCCCCCCGGCGCTCCTCGCGCTCGACGGCGCCGAGGTGACGCTCGGCGGCAGGGGCGCATCGACGTGCCGCGCCACGCTCCGCGGCCTCGCCGTGCTCAGCCGTCAGGTGGTGCACTTCGGCACGTCGCAGCGGTGGGACGGCGAGCTCCCCGACGGCACCCGCGGCCCCCACGCGACGCCGGCCCAGATCGCCTCGGACGCGTGGGGCCAGGGCATGCTCCTCGTCGCGCGCGTCGAGGCCCCCGCGAACTGCGGCGAAGACGACTACGCGCGCCTCGCGTCGCTCCCTGCCTCGACGGCGTTCGTGCACGAGAACGCCGACGCGGCGCTCACCCGTCGCGTGCTCGAGCGGTACCGCGCGCTGCCCGCGTGGCGCACGCTCGAAGGGCAGTACCACGACAACGGCGGCACCCGCGGACGCCGCTGGGACGAGCACGGAGACGAGCATCCCACGGTCACCGTGTGGCACGCGCAGGGCGCGACGAAGCGCTACGTGGTCGTCAACGCCACCACCGCCGTCGGGGGCTGCGCGGAGTTCAACGGCTCGCTCTGGGCCGTGTTCGAAGCCGAGGGCGCGACGCTCACGCTGCGCACGGACGGCACCACGGAGGAGTCGTTCTCGCCCATCGCGGCCGTCGACACCGACGGCGACGGCGCGCCCGAGTTCGTGCTCCTCGATGGCACCGTGAAGCTCACCGAGGGCGCCTACCGCCGCTCGCTCAGCATCGCTCCGCCCAACCACGACTGCCCCTGCTGAGCGTCGCCCCCTCGTCGGGACCGCGCGCGTGGGAACGCACCTCCAGATCGGCCTCGTCGGCGCGTCGACGCCCGTGCTCGACGCGTGTCGCGACGCGCTGGCCTGCGTCGGGCGCGGCGTGCTCGTGACCGACGTCGCGTCGACGGAGGCGCTCTCGGAGCTCGACATGCTGCTCCTCGTCGTGGAGCCGCCGCACGTCGAGGGCGTCCGCCGCTTCGGTCGCATGCGCGAGGTCGCGCCGCAGCTCCCGGTGCTCGTGCTCGCGCGCGGGCTCGACGTCGACCACGCCGTGGAGCTCGTGAAGTTCGGCGCCGTCGACCTGCTCGAACTCCCGGCCTCGAAGCGCGCGCTGGCCCGCAAGATCGAGCGCGCCCTCCGCGGCACGACGAGCCTCACGATCGAGTCGCCGGTGCTCGCGCCGCTCGCGGCGATCACGCGCTCGGTGAGCTTCTCGAACAACCGGAGCTGCTTCCGCGCGCGGGTCCCCGAGCGCCTCGCGGTGCGGGTGATCGTGAGCGGGATCAACGCCGCCATGCGCGCGACGCTGGTGGACCTCTCGCTCCCGTCGGACGACGGCCCCGCGGGCGTGTGCGTGCTGGTCGACCTCGTGGCGCCCACGTCGAGCGCGCGCGGGATGACCGGCGCGTCGCTCCAGCTCTTCATCGAGGCCTTCGGTCGCATCGTGGTCGCGACGGCGTGCGTGCGCCGCTGCGAGCTGCTCGAAGGGGCGCCCCCCTCGCTGCGCCTCGGCATGACCATCACGGTGAGCTCGGCCTCCGACGAGGCCCTGCTCCAGCGCATCTGGGTCGAGTCGCAGCGGCGGGAGAGCGTGGTGCCCGCGGCGCCGTCGGGGCGCGCGTCGTCGCCGCCGCCGAGGGCTTCATCGCCGCCGCCGAGGGCCTCGGTCGCGCCGGGGCGTGAGCTCTCGACGAAGAAGCCGTAGCGAGCGCTACTCCGACGACATCCCGAGCAGCAGGAACGCGAGGAAGCCCGCGAAGAACAGGGCCGTCGCCGCGGGCGTGTCACCGTCGCGGTGGGCCTCGACGAGGAGCTCCTCGGTCACGAGGAAGAGCAGCGCCGCGAGGCCGAACGAGAGCACCGCCTCCATCACCGCGCCCGTGAGGAGGGGCGTCGTGAGGGCGCCGAGGAGCGTCCCTACGGGGAGCAGCGTGAAGATTGCCGCGCAGGTGACGAGGGCCTTCTTGCGGGGGTAGCCGACGCCCTGGAGCGAGGCCGTGACCGCGAGGCCGAGCGAGAGCATCTCGACGGCGAGCGCCAGCGTGAGGAGCTTGCCCGCGCGCGCCCCCGCCGCGAACGTGAGCGCGATGAGCAGCCCGTCGAGGGCCACGTCGACGCCGATGCCGAGGAGCAGCGTCGAGGCGCTGCGGGGCTTCGCCTCGCCGCCCTCCTCGTGCTCGCTGTCGCCCATGAAGTGCTTGAGCCCGAGCATCGCGCCGACGCCGAGCGAGAAGCCCACGGCGATGGCCCACGGCAGGTGACGGTGCGTGATGTCGGGCAGGAGCTCGACGGCCACCACCGAGAACACCACCCCCGCCGCGAGGTGCTGGAGGTAGCTCCGCAGCGCCTTGGGCGGCGGGAAGCGCGTCGCGATCGCAGACCCTGCGATCGCCGCGCAGAGCGGGATCGCGGCGTAGGACATGGCCCGTACGAGGAGTGCCGTGTTCATGACCCCGCGATGGGGCGCGTCACACGCCGCGAGGGTCAAGTGAAGAGCGGGTCATCTTCTCGCGCGGCGCTACGCCTGTCGCGCGACGGGACGCGTGAGCGCCGTCGTCGATCCGATCGCCATGAGCGCGATGAGCACCGCGCCCACGACGACGAGCACGCGCGGGACGCCGACGCGCTCCGCGACGCGCGCGTTGAGCTCGGCGCCGATCGCGGCGGGCACCGTGAGCATCGCCCAGAACGACGCCGTCACGCGCCCGAGGAGGCGGTCGGGGGTGATCTCCTGACGGAGCGTCATGGTGTTGATTCCGCGGATCGTCTCGCCGAGCGCGACGGCCATCGCGAGGCCCCCGACGCCCGCGACGGAGCCCGCGAGGCCGATGCCGATGTGGCCGAGTCCCATCACCACGCCCGCGCCGAGCCAGCACGCGGCGAAGCCCCAGCGCGAGCGGAGGTTCGGCGTGATCCACGCGCCGACGACGGCCCCCACGGCGGCGAGCGCGAAGACGCGTCCCACGGCGCGGTCGTCGCCGTGGAGCGTGCGCTTCACGTAGTAGATCAGGAGGTTCTCGCGCCCCGCCATCGCGAGGGAGCTGAGGCCGAGGAGCACCGTGACCGCGCGCAGCGTCGGGACGGAGAAGAGGAAGCGCAGCCCCGAGACGAAGCCCTCGACGACGCGCACGGGGTCGCGCGATCCCTTCGACTCGAAGCGCGCGCCCACGAGCGTGAGCGACACCGCCGACACGAGGAACGACACGCAGTCGATGGCGATCGCCGTGGTGGGGCCGAAGCGCTGGCAGACCTCGCCCGCGAGCATCGGGCCCACGAAGAACATCACCGCGTACGACCCGTGGAGGCGCCCGTTGGCGTCGATGAGCCGCGCGCGCGGGACGAGGTTCGCCACCGCCGTGATGGCCGCGACCTGAAAGGTGTTGCCGAGCATCGCGCCGAGGGCGCTCGCGACGGCGAGCAGCGTGTAGCTCGGCCCGTGGAGCCACCACACGAGCGGCACCGAGGCGTAGACCGCGAGGCGCAACAGGTCGCAGGTGACCATGAGCCGACGGCGGTCGAAGCGGTCGACGAGGGCGCCCGACGCGAGGCCCGCGGTGACGTGCGCCAGCGCGACGAAGGACGTGAGCCGCCCCATGCGATGCAGCGACCCGGTGGCCTGGAGCACGAGCAGGGGCACGGCGATCGACGCGAACGCGTCGCCGAGGCCAGAGAGCGTCTGACCGAGCCAGTACACGTTGAAGTCCCGGTTCTTCCAGAGGGACTCGTCGTCGTCGCGCATCGGGGAACCGCGAGTGATGGCACCGATTCGCGCCTCGCGCCAACGTCTCTTCGGTGCGACGCCGCGCACCGCGGGAGGTGCTTGGATTCCCCAATGACATGCGCGCGCTGGCGGGTGTAGGGTCGCGCGCGTTCAGAGTCAGGCGCGACACGGTATGAGTGAACTGCTCCTCGTCGCGGCCGTGGCGCTCGTCTGCGTGAGCGGAGCGCCTGGCCTCTTCACGCCTCGCACGTCACCCCTCGGCGAGCGCCTCTCGGCCGCGCTGATGGCCCTCGGCGCCGTCGCGGGCGTCGCCGCGGGCGCGCTCGTCCTCGCCACGGGCCGCGCGGCCTCGATCGATCGCGCGCTGCCCGTCCCGGGGGCTCGCTTCGCGCTCCACGTCGACGCGATCTCGGCGATGTTCCTCGTGCAGATCTTTCTGATCGCGGGGCTCGGTGCGGTCTACGGCCTCTCGTACTGGCGCGACGCCGATCACCCCGACAGCGGGCGCAACCTCCGCATCTTCTACGGCCTGGTCACGGGCGGCCTCGCGCTCGTCGTCACGGCGCGCAACAGCGTCATGTTCCTCTTCGGCTGGGAGCTCATGGCGATCCCGGCGTTCTTCCTCGTCACCACCGAGGATCGCGAGGCCGCCGCGCGCGAGGCGGGGCTCCTCTACCTCGTCGCCACGCGCCTCGGAACGCTCAGCCTCTACGCGTTCTTCGCGCTGCTCCACGCCGCGACGGGCACCTTCGACTTCGCCGTCCCCGCGGGGCACGCGCTCTCGCCGCACACGGCCGACGCCCTCTTCGCGCTCGGGCTCCTCGGCTTCGGCCTCAAGGCCGGCCTCATGCCCCTGCACGTGTGGCTCCCGAGCGCGCACGCCAACGCGCCGAGCCACGTCTCCGCGCTCATGTCGGGCGTGCTCATCAAGACCGGCGTCTACGGGCTCGTGCGCGTGACCTCGCTCGTCGCGCACCCGCCGCTGTGGTGGGGGGCCGCGCTCCTCGGCCTCGGCGTCACGTCGGGCGTGCTCGGCGTGGCCTTCGCGATCGGACAGCACGACCTCAAGCGCCTCCTCGCGTATCACAGCGTCGAGAACGTCGGGATCATCGTGATGGGCCTCGGCCTCGCGGTGATGGGGCGCAGCCTCGGCGCGCCCGAGCTCGTCGCCCTCGGCCTCGCGGGCGCGCTCCTCCACACCTGGAACCACGGGCTCTTCAAGGCCCTTCTCTTCTTCGGCGCGGGCGCCGTCGCCCACGCCACGGGGACGCGCGAGATCGACCGCCTCGGCGGCCTCTCGCGCGCCATGCCTCGCACCGCGATCGCCTTCCTCCTCGGCGCCGTCGCCATCAGCGGCCTGCCGCCGCTCAACGGCTTCGTGAGCGAGTTCCTGCTCTACCTCGCGATGCTGCGCAGCACCGCGCTCCACGACGGGCGCGCGTGGCTCGGCGCGGCCCTCGGCGCCCCCGCCCTGGCCCTCATCGGCGGCCTCGCCGCGGCGTGCTTCGTCAAGGTCTACGGCGCGGTCTTCCTCGGATCGCCGCGCAGCGAGGCCACCGCGCGCGCCCACGAGCCCGACCTCGCGATGCGCGCGCCGATGTACGCGCTCGCGGGCCTCTGCGTCTTCATCGGCCTCGCGCCGCGCGCCGTCACCCCCGCGCTCGACCGCGCCATCGCCGCGTGGACGGGCGAACTCACCGCGCCCCACGCCGTCGCCTCCATCGCGCCGCTCGGGTGGATCACCGTGATGGCGCTCTCGCTCGTCGCGCTCGTCGTCGCGTCGGCGCTCTTTCTCCGCTGGCGCTCGCCGCGCGCCGAGGCCGCGACCACGGTGACCTGGGACTGCGGCTACGCCGCGCCGTCGCCCACGATGCAGTACACCGCGTCGTCGTTCGCCGACACGCTCGTGGGGCTCTTCGCGGCGCCGCTCCAGCCGCGCGCGCGCGCGCCCGTCATCGAGGGGGCCTTCCCCGCGCCGTCGTCGTTTCACTCGGAGGTGGGCGACACGGTCTACGAGCGCGCCGTGCTCCCCGCCATCGAGCGGGTCTCCCGCGCGCTGGGGTGGTTCCGCTGGATGCAGCAGGGGAGCGTCCACGCCTACATCCTCTACGTGCTCGTCGCGATGATCGTCAGCCTGGTGGTGTGGCGATGATCCTCCGCGCGCTCCTCCACGTCGCGCTCGCGCTCGCGCTGCCGCCGCTGCTCCTCGGCGTCATCCACCGCACCAAGGCGGCCTTCGCCGGACGCGCGGGCGCCCCGTTTCTACAGCCCTACCACGACATCGCGCGGCTGCTTCGAAAGGGCTCCGTGCAGAGCGAGACCACCACGTGGGTCTTTCGCGCGGGGCCCGTGGTGAGCCTCGCCGCGACGCTCGCCGCGGCGCTCCTCGTGCCTGTCGGCGGACACGCGGCGCCGGTCTCCTTCGCGGGCGACCTCGTCCTCATGGCGTACCTCCTGGGCCTCGGGCGCTTCTTCACGATGTCCGCCGCGCTCGACACGGGCTCGGCCTTCGAGGGCATGGGCGCCGCGCGCGAGGCCACCTTCGCGAGCCTCGCGGAGCCCGCGCTCTTCATGGCGATGCTCGTGCTCGCGCGGGTGCGCGCGTCGCTCTCGCTCAGCGCGATGCTCGGTCCGGGCCTCGGCGGCGCGTGGTCGCACGCGGGCGCGTCGATGGCCCTCGTGCTCGTGAGCGCGACGCTGGTGCTCCTCGTCGAGTGCTCGCGCGTGCCCTTCGACGACCCCACGACGCACCTCGAGCTCACGATGATCCACGAGGTCATGGTGCTCGACCACAGCGGGCCGGGCCTCGCGATGATCCTCTACGGCGCGGCGCTCAAGCTCTACGTGCTCGGGGCCCTCGTGGCGCGCGTCGCGGCGCCCTACGACGGCGCGGGCGCCGAGGCGGTCTTCGTCGCGGCGATGCTCGGCGTGGCGGTGGCCGTGGGCGTGATCGAGTCGGTGATGGCGCGGCTGCGGCTCGACCGCGTGCCGCGGCTCCTCGTGGCGGCGGCGCTGCTCTCGGCGCTCGCCCTGGTGTTCGTCGCGCGGTGACCCACGATGTCTGACCTCGTCGCTCCGCTGCTGGTGTCTCTGCTCCTCGTGAACCTCTACGCGCTCGGCACGAGCCGCCTGCTCGCGGCGGTCAACGCGAGCGCCGCGCAGGGGGTCATCCTCGGCGCGCTGACGCTGGTGGTGCACCACGAGATCAACGCCCGCACGGTGCTCGTGGCCCTCGGCGCGACGGCGCTCAAGGGCGTGGCGATCCCCTTCATGCTGCGTCGGGCGATGCGCGACATCTCGGTGCGGCGCGAGGCCGAGCCGCTGGTGGGCTACGCCGCGTCGCTCACGCTCGGCGCGCTCGGGACGGGCCTCGCCGTGCTCTTCGCCGACACGCTCCCGCTCGCGAGGGAGCACGTGGGGTCGCTCCTCGTGCCCGCGGCGCTCTCGACGGTGCTCGCGGGCTTCATCGTGATGACCACGCGGCGCAAGGCCATCTCGCAGGTCGTGGGCTACCTCATCCTCGAGAACGGGATCTTCGTCATGGGGTTGAGCCTCCTGGCGGCGATGCCCTTCCTCGTGGAGTTCGGCGTGCTGCTCGACCTCTTCGTGGGGATCTTCGTCATGGGGATCATCCTCGACCACATCCGCCGCGAGTTCGCCTCGCTCGACACGAGGCGCCTCTCGGCGCTCAAGGAGTGACGTCGGTGACCCTCGCGCTCGTGGCGGTGCCCTTCGCCTTCGCGCTCCTCGCCTTCGCCGCGCCGAGGAGCCCGCTCCGCGCGTGGCTCATCCCCCTCGGCGGCGCGGCCCACCTCGCGCTCACCGTCGCGGCGCTGCGCGCGCCGGAGACCACGGTTGCGGGGCAGTGGCTCGGCCTCGACGCGCTGGGGCGGCTCTTTCTGGGCTTCGTGAGCCTCTTCTTCTTTCTGTGTTCGATCTACGCGGTGGGCTACCTCGCGCAGCGACCCGAGCGCGACGGGCGCGTCTTCGGCGGGTGCATGCTGGCCTTTCTCGCGACGATGACCCTGGTGATCGAGGCGCATCACCTCGGGCTCATGTGGGTGGGCGTCGAGGCGTGCACCCTCGCCGCCGCGCCGATGCTCTATTTCCACCGCACGCGACGCTCCCTCGAGGCCGTGTGGAAGTACCTCATGGTGGGCTCCGTCGGCGTCGCCATCGCGCTCCTCGGGACCTTCTTCATCGCCTACGCCGCGCTCCACGGCGGCGTCGCGCCGTCGCTCTACTTCGAAGACCTCCTCGCGGCGGCGCCGAGGCTCTCGCGCGCGTGGCTGCGACCGGCCTTCGTGCTGCTCTTCATCGGCTACGGCACCAAGCTCGGCCTCGCCCCCATGCACGCGTGGAAGCCCGACGCCTACGGCGAGGCCCCCGGCGTCGTGGGCGCGCTGCTCTCGGGCGGCGTCACCACCTGCGCCTTCCTCGCGATCCTGCGGTTCTACAGGGTGCTCCTCGCGGCCTCCGACGCGGCCTTCGCGCGCGAGATGATGCTCGTCGCGGGGCTCCTCTCGATGCTCGTCGCGGGCGTCTTCATGGCCCGTCAGCGCGACCTCAAGCGCCTGCTCGCCTACTCCAGCGTCGAGCACATGGGCATCCTCGTGCTCGGCGTGGGCATCGGCGGCGACGGCGTCTTCGGCGCGCTCTACCACGTGCTCAACAACGGCATCACCAAGGGCGTGCTCTTCCTCGCGGCGGGCAACCTCCAGCTCGCCTTCGGGAGCAAGCGCACCGACGAGGTCCGCGGCGCGCTGCGCAGGCTCCCGCGCTCGGCGGCCCTCTTCTTCGCGGGCTTCTTCGCCATCACAGGGACGCCCCCCTTCGGGCCGTTCCAGAGCGAGTTCACGATCCTCCGCGCCGCCGTCGACGGGCGTCGCTACGCGCTCGCGGGCGGCTTCCTCGCGCTCCTCGCGGTGATCTTCGTGGGCTTCGGCGCGACGGTGCTCTCGATGATGCTCGGCGTCCCCGACGAAGACCCCGCGGGCGAGGCCCGTCCGCCGCCGCGCGACACGACGCTCACCACGGCGCCGATCGCGGTCTTTCTCGCGCTGTCGCTCGTGCTCGGGGTGTACCTCCCGGCGCCCGTCGAGGCGCTCCTGCGCGACGCCGCCGCGACCCTGAGGGCGCCATGAGCGACGTGGTGCTCGCCTCGATGCGCAACGGAGAGAGCCTCGCGCGCGACGCGGTGCCGAGCCTCTCGATCGACGCGTTTCGAAGCGCGGTGATCTCCGCCCCCGACCGCGTCTCGGCCCTCTTCGGCGCGCCCGCCCGCGACGGCCAGGTCGAGCTCTGGGCCGTGCTCGCGGGTGACGGCGACGCGACGCTGCGGCTCGCGCGCACGACGGTCGAGGGCGGCTCGTTCCCGTCGATGACGCCCGAGCGCCCCGAGGTTCACCTCTTCGAACGCGAGATCGCCGAGCGATGGAAGCTCACCGCCGAAGGGCACCCGTGGCCCAAGCCCGTGCGCTTCACGCCCGCGAGCGGAGGCTCCATCGGCGTGATGGACTTCTACCGCGTCGAGGGCGACGAGGTGCATGAGGTGGCCGTCGGGCCCGTGCACGCGGGCGTCATCGAGCCGGGACACTTTCGCTTCCAGTGTCACGGCGAGACCGTCTTTCACCTCGAAATCTCGCTGGGCTACCAGCACCGCGGCGTCGAGCGCGTGCTCGAAGGCGGACCCCACAAGCGCAGCCTCCACCACGTCGAGACCCTCGCGGGCGACACCTCCGCGGCGCACGCCACGGCGTACTGCGAGGTCGTCGAGGCGCTCTCGACCACGGCGGTCTCTCCGCGCGCGTCGGCCCTCCGCGCGGTTGCCATCGAGCTCGAACGGCTCGCCAACCACACGGGCACCCTCGGCGCGCTCGCGGGCGACGTGGCCTTTCTCCCCACGGCCGCGTTCTGCGGGAGGATCCGCGGAGACTTTCTCAACCTCACGGCCTCGCTCTGCGGGAGCCGCTTCGGCAGGGGGCTCGTGCGTCCCGGAGGCGTGGCCTTCGACGTCGACGACGCGCTCGCGAAGGCCATGCTCGCGCGCCTCGACGCGGCCATGCGCGACGTCGAAGAGGCCGTCGCGCTCATGATGCGCGCGCCCTCGGTGCAGGCCCGCTTCGAAGACACCGGACGCGTCGACGGCGCCACCGCGGCGTCGCTCGGTCTCGTGGGCGTCGCGGCGCGCGCGAGCGGACTGCTCCGCGACGTTCGCAACGACCACCCCGCGGGGGCGTATCGCGCGTCGCGCGTGTCGGTCTCGGCGTGGCCGAGCGGCGACGTGTTCGCGCGGGCCTTCGTGCGCCACCGCGAAGTGCAGCGCGCGGGCGCCTTCGTGAAGGAGCAGCTCTCGAAGCTCCCTGCGGGCGCGCTGCGCGAGACCGTGGGCGCGCTCTCGCCCGACCGCGTGGGCGTGTCGCTCGTCGAGGGCTTTCGCGGCGAGGTCTGCCACGTCGCGCTCACCGACGGCGACGGACGCTTCGCGGCCTACAAGGTCGTCGACCCGTCGTTTCACAACTGGATGGGCCTCGCGATGGCGCTGCGCGGACAGGCCATTTCGGACTTCCCCTTGTGCAACAAGAGTTTCGACCTCTCCTACTGCGGCTTCGACCTCTGAACGGAGACCACGGATGTTCGACGTCCTGCTCGCACGCCTCCGCCAGGGTCATCGCACCGCGGACTATCCCGCGCGCGAGCCCACGCTCCCCGAGCGCTTTCGCGGCGCGCCCGTCGTCGACCCTTCGCGCTGCGCCGAGGGCTGTCGCGCGTGCGTCGACGCGTGCCCCACCGACGCCTTCGTGACCGGCAACGGTGCGCTCGCGGTCGACCTCGGGCGCTGCCTCTTCTGTACCGACTGCGTCGACGCGTGCCCCGAGGGCGCCGTCTCGCACGCCCGCGAGTACCGCCTCGCAGCCCGCGCGCGCGAAGACCTCGTCACGCGCGGAGCGGTCGCCGTGCGCGCCGCGGCGCTCGACGAGAAGCTCAAGCGCCTCTTCGGCCGCTCGCTCAAGCTCCGTCAGGTGAGCGCCGGGGGATGCAACGCCTGTGAGGCCGACATCAACGTGCTCGGCACGGTGGTCTTCGACCTCGGGCGCTTCGGCATCCAGGTCGTGGCCTCGCCGCGCCACGCCGACGGGCTCCTCATCACGGGGCCCGTCACCGCGAACATGAAGCTCGCGCTCGAGAAGACCTATGCCGCGCTCCCTCCGCCGAAGATCGTCATCGCGGTGGGCGCGTGCGCGATCTCGGGCGGCGCCTACGCGGGGCACCCCGAGGCCTGCGACGGCGCGTCTTCAGTGCTGCCCGTCGACCTCTACATCCCCGGGTGTCCGCCGCATCCGTACACCATCCTCGACGGGCTCCTGCGGCTCATCGGGCGCATCGAAGACGACCCCTCGCGACGCGCCGCGCGGTGATTGCGAGGCGACCCTCGCGCGATGCACCCACCACACGGCGAGGAGCGCGGGGAGCGTCACGAGGTCCGTCGGGTCGGTGACGGCCGCCACGGGCACCCGCGCGGGCGCGTCGAGCCCTCGCGCGAACGCGACGAGCGCGTCGAGCGGCCAGCGCATCGCGCCCCACGTCACGCGGTAGAGCCCGGTCGCTGCAGGGACCGTCTTTTCGAGCGCGAAGGCGATCCCCGTGACCGCGCAGGCGACGATCGCGGCGCGCCCTGACGGACCCCACGGGCGACCGCTGCGGGCGAGCGCGACCTCGACGACGCCCTGAAGGAGCAGCGGCCCCACGACGAGGATCGCGACGTCGGAGAGCTTGCCCGAGAGCAGGCCCGGCGCGCGGAACTTGAGCACGTGGTCGGTGACGATCAGCAGCGCGAGCGAGGCCAGCGCGACGGGGTGGAGCAGCGCGTCGCCCGCGACCGCGCCGCGGCTCACTGGAGGTTCACGAGCTCGAGGCGGAGCCCGCGCGGAGGGTCCTCTCCGATGGCGCTCGCGCTGCCCTGCACGGTCCACTGAACAGGCGCCGCGGCGCTCGCGTCGGCCTCGTCGCGCACCCACTCGAGCACGAAGCCCGCGCGGCACGGACCGCCGTTGCAGGGCCCCGACGTGACCGTGGTCACCATCCCGTAGTGCGTCGGCGTCACGGTCAGATCGCGCCACTCGGTGTTGGGCTCGGCGCGCGCGCGGAGGTGCGCCGCGTGACCGCCCGCGGCCGCGGCCGACGTGAAGAGGAGGCTGAACGTGACGTTGCCGCCGCCCGCCATCGCCGCGGGAACGAGCCGCAGCTCCACGCGCTGCTGCGCCGACCGCGCCCCCGCGGGGATGGTCATCGAGCCCGGCGTCGCGGCCGTTTCGAGGTTCCACTTTCGAGGGCTCGTCGCGATCACCGCGAGGCCCGCGACCACCAGCGTTGCCAGAGCAAGACCCCGTCGTGCGCGCATGGTCGGCGATGCTATCGCGCGCGCCCGCCGCTTCGCCAGCGCGTGTGCTGCCCGCCTCCGATATCGTCGCCGCGTGAACGCCATCGCGCGCATCGCGAAGCCTCGCCCCGCACACCTCGCCGTCGCGCTCGCGCTCGCGGGCGCCTGCGCCGCGAACCGTCGCCCGGCGTCGCCGCACCGACCCGCGCAGGTCGAGTCGCGCGCGCCCTTTGCGCCCATCGAACTCCCGCCGCCCATCGTCATCGTCGGTCGCGACGAGCCCGCGGTCGCGGATGCCGGGGTCACGCAGCCTCCGCCCGACCTGTCGCCCGATCGCACGCCCGCGAGCGCGCGTCAGGGACCGCTCGGGAGCACGGTGCTCCTCGGTGAGCCCGGTGACGGCGCGCCGCTCGCTGCGTTCACGGGACCTCGCACGTTGCACGTGATGGTCGACGCACCCTACGAGAGCTGGTCGGGCGAAGGGAGCTTCGTGCACGTCGTCGCGGTGACGCCGGCGATGCGACCGTGCCCCGGCGCGGAGGTCTACCTCGGTCGCCGACGCATGGGCCGCGCAGACGAGCACGGGACCTTCGTGTTCCGCCCGATGCCCTCCGCCGATCGCCCCGCCGCGGGGAACCTCGACGTCACCTGTCGCGCGGGCCCATCGCTGCTGCGCGGATCGATCGACTACCGCGCCCTCTCGCGCACGCTGACCTTCGAGCGCGCCACGGTGTTCGTGCACACCGACCGCGGCGTCTACGCGCCCGGTGACACCGTGCACGTCCGCGCCATCGCGTGGAAGCTCCGTGGCGCCTACGAGCCCCTCGACGCGCAGACGCTCGGCGTGTCGCTCTCGCGCTTCGACCCGCAGCGGGGCAGCGTGCGCGTCACGGGCGCCGCCCTCCGCACCGACGCGTATGGTGTCGGCGCCGTCGACCTCGCGCTCGACGACGGAACGCCCGAAGGGGCCTACGAGCTCGTCGCCACGCTCGGCGAGCGCACCGTGACGGCGCGGCTCCGCGTCGAGCGAGCGCGTCACCCGGCCATCGAGATCCGCGCGACGGGCGACGGGTTCATCACGCCCGAGACCGCCTCGTTGGAGCTCGGCGTCTCGCTCCGCGCCGTCGACGACGCACCCGTCACGCGCGCGCACCTCGCGGTGAGCCTCGCGCACGGCGACGTCACCGCGCCCGCGTTCGAACGCGACCTCGACGGACCGGGGCCGCACCGCGTCACCCTCGCCACCGAGGCGCTCACGGCGCTCCGCGCGAGGCTCCACGAGGGCGACGAGGCCGAGGTGGTCTTGCGCGTCACGGACCCGTCGGGCCGCGACGACACGCTCCGACGACCGCTGACCTTCACCGCGTACCCCTACGAGCTCAGCGTCACGATGGACAGGGAACGTCACGCCCCCGGCGAGGTCGTCACGCTGAGCGCGGCGCTGCTCACGAGCGACCGGGCCTTCGCCCCGGGGAGGCGCCTGCGCGTCGACGGGATCACGCCCGCGGTCGAAGCGGTCACGGGCGCGGACGGCCGGGCGGAGCTGCGCTTTCCGATGCCCGCGGCGGAGACCGACGTCACGGTGCGCGTGGGCGACACCGCGCAGCGCCTCTGGAGCGAGCGCTTGAGGCTCGGCGCCGCGCCGCTCGTGTCGAACGTCGCCGAAGAGGCCGTGCGCGAGCGACAGGACGTGCACGTCACGGTGCGCTTTCCATCGGACGTGCGGCCCGTCGAGTCCGTGGTGCACGCCGACGTGACGGACGCGTCGGGGGCCATCATCAGCTCGTTCCTCCTGCCGCTCACGGGCGAGGCGGAGCCCGCCGCGCAGGGCGTGTTTCGCGCGCCCTCGTGGGGCACGATGCTCGTCTCGCTCTTCGCCCTCGCCGCGCCGGAGAACAACCCCGATCCGCGCTACGTGGGCGTCGTCACGGGCGGTCAGACCGTCGCCGTCACGCCCTCGACCGCCGCGCTCGACGTGACGCTCCACGGGCTCCCCGAGCGCGTGAGGCCCGGCGAGCGGCTGACCGTCTCTGCGGAGGTGCGTCGCGACGGCGCCCTCGTCGACGCGGAGCTCGGCGCGTGGTTCGTCGACGCCGCGGTGCTCTCGCTGCTCGATCCCCTCCCGGTGCCTCCGTGGCAGGTGTTCTACAGCCCCGACGCGAAGGTGCTCGCGAGCACCGGGGCGCAGACCCTCACCTGGCCCCGCCTCGACCGCACCTGGGGCGATGACCGCGTCGACGTGTGCTGGCCCGCGCGCTTCGGCTTTCACGAAGGGAGCATCCGCACGCCCTCGCGCCGACGGGTCTACATCGCCACGGACTCGATCGAGTGTCGCGGCGAGCTCGCCCCCGTCCACGCGCCGTCGCCCGAGCTCGTGGTGCGATCGGACTTCGACCCGACCACCGCGTGGATCCCCGCGCTCGCGGCGCCCGACGGACGCGCCACGATGGACCTCGTCGCCTCGCAGGAGATCACCCACCAGCAGCTCAACGTCATCGCGAGCGACCGCCACGGAGGCGTCGGCGTTGCGCGCGTCGAGGTGCCCGTGCGGCAGGATTTCTATGTGCGCTCCGACGTGGCCGCCGCGCTGCGCGAGGGCGTCGAATCGACGGCCACCCTCGTCGCGAGGAACCTCGGCGCCGAGCGCGTCCCCGCGCGCCTCTCGCTCAGCTCGCCGGACCTCGACGTGCGGCCCCTCGACCCCCTCGGCGGCGCCGTCGACCCCGGCGCGAGCTTCGCCGCGCGCTTCGCCCTCACGCCGCGGCGACCCGGCGTCGCGCGCTACGAGGTGCGCGGCGAGAGCCCTGCGATCACCGACGTCGCGCGGAGAACGCTCGCCGTCACGCCCGCGGGCGAACCCGTCGTCGAGCTGCGAGAGGGACGCCTCGCGGCGGGCCTTCCCTTCGTCGAGACCGTGTCCGTCGACGGCGCGCGCTACCTGACCGCGACGCTCTCCGTCGAATTCCCTACGACGGTGTCGCTCGCGGCGATGCTCAAGGCGCTCGCCTCGCAATCGCACCCGGGCGCCTCGTCGCTCGCCGCGCAGCTCTTCACCGCGTCGGCCCTCTGCGCCGCGGCGCCCGAGGCCATCGAGAGCCCCGCGTGGCGTGAGGCGCAGCGCGTGCTCGACGACTCGCTCGATGCGCTCCGCGCGCTCGCGAACCCCGACGGAGGCTACGCGTGGAGCCCCGGCGGCGCGTCGTCGCTGCGCGCGACGGTCTGGGCCCTCGAGGCGCTCGATGCCGCCGACGGAGGCGGTGGGCGCGCCGACCTCTTCGAACGCATCCGCCTCGCGAGGGCCTATCTGCGCGCGGCGATCGAGGCCCCCGATGCGTGGGCGACGCCCGAGATCGCGGCGCTCGAAGGCGACGGCACGCGCGCGCGAGACGCCCTCCGCGCGCAGGTCTGCGCGGGCCTCATCGACGGCGAGAGCGCGCGACTCCCCGCCGTCGATCGGCTGGCCGCCAGCGCCGAGGCGCTCGTCGGCGCCACCGACGCCGACCTCCTCGCGAGGGCCTACGCGCTCCGCGGGCTCGCGCGACGGGGTGGTTCCTTCAGCGCGATGACGAGGTCGCCGCGCTCGGACCCGCCTCGCGGAGGCGAAGGCCCCGCGACCGACCATGCCGCCCTCGCGCGCGGCGCGTGCAACAGGCCGAGGCGATCCTCGTCGCGTGCCGTGACAGCCCGCCGGGCCGGGCTGGTTCGACGCGTGGGGCGGCACCATCGCGGCCACGGCCATCGCGCTCGACGAGCTCCGCCTGCTGGCCCCCGAGCGCGCCCACGCGCTTCGGAACGAGGAGCCGTGGAGCGCGCCCTCGCGTCGCGCCCCTCGTGGGGCTCGGCGCACGACACCCGCACGGCGCAGTGGGCCCTCAGGATCCTCGCGCGCGTGCGCCGCGGAGAGGAGCGCCGCGGCGCCTCCGTCGTGGTCCGCGCGAACGGCCACGACGTCGCGCGCGTCGCGCTCGGCGGCGACGCCTCGTGGGCCGCCGCGCTCGCGCTCTCGCGCCTCGACCTCACGCCGTTTCTCGCCGCGGGAGGGCGCGTCGAGGCGCGCTACGACGGCGACCTCGACGGCGTCGCGAGCCTCACCGTGCGACGCTGGCGCGATCCCCGCCCGAGCGCCGCGAGCGCGTCGGGCGCGCCCTCCGGAGCTCCGCGCACAGACGCCTCCCGACGCTGACACGGAATGTCAATTTGCGGTGCGCGCTCACGCCGTCGCGAGGGGTGACGGTACGGTGACGGAGCCATGACGATGCCTGGTGACGCCATCGACGCCGTGACCTTCAACCTCCGCCGCCCCGAGCGCCTCTGCGCAGCGCTCGCGGCCCTCGCGGAGGTCGCCGCCCCGACTCGCGTGGACTTCGCCGACGTCGAGACCTGCGACGCCGCGCTGCGCAAGGTCCGTCGCGGTCTCACGATGCTGAGCCACGAGGAGTTCTCTCGCTTCACGCGCGCGGTGAGCGGCGAGGCGAGGGAGGCCCTCGACGCCGCGGTGGAGCGCTCGCTGCGCGTGCTGCGCGCCCACGAGGAGGCGATGCTCCGCTGGCGATCGGACGCGCTCGCGTCGCTCGAGCGCGAGGGCGACCGCGACTCGGGGACCTGGGCGAAGGCAGGCCACGAGGTCGTGCAGGCGTGGACCAGCCTCTGCGCCTCGGAGCGCTGAGCGGGCGCGTCAGCGGGCGCCTTCGAGCTCCGCGAGGAGGCCCTCGGAGGCGCGCGCGCAGATGTCGAAGACGCGTTCGAACTCGCCCGTGTACCAGGGGTCGGGGACGTCTTCGTGGTCCGCGCCGCGCTCGTAGGTGCGAAACAGCGAGACCTTGCGCCGCTCGTCGTCGGTGCGCGCGAGGCGGTGGAGGTCTCGGAGGTTCTGGCGGTCCATCGCGATGAGGCGGTCGAAGCGCGCGAAGTCGGCGTGCGTGACCCTGCGCGCGCGGTGGGTGATCGTCACGCCGCGCCTGAGGGCCTCGGCGCGCGTGCTCGGGTGCGCGGCCTCGCCGAGGTGGTTGTCGCTCGTCCCGGCGCTGTCGACGTGGAACCGATCGGCCACGCCGCGCGCGGTGATGAGCGCCACGAACGCGGCCTCGGCGGTGGGTGATCGGCAGATGTTCCCGAGGCAGACGAAGAGGACGCTGTGCATGCGAGTGAGCCCTCGGCGCGATCGCGTCGTCGCGGCGCGCGGTGGCGCGGGAGGCTACACGAGCGCGAAATCGGTCTCCACCGCCACGCACGTATCCCTTCGACTCGCCGCCCGCGCGAGGTAGGCTCTCGCCAGCATACGAGGAGCTCGAGGCCCGCGATGGACGCCGCGATCAGGATCCGAGACGGCGCACACGACGCGAGCGTGCAGAGGGTCAAGCGCTTCAACACCGTCGCCATCGCGGCGTGGGTGACCTTCATCCCCTTCTATCTGCACCTCGGCGCCCGGCGCATCTGCGCGACGAGCTGCGTCGCCCTCGTGTGCTGCGCCTCGGTGCAGCGCTGGATGACCCACCGCGACGCCGCCGCGCGGGCCACCACCGCGGCGAGCGTGATCCTCGTGATCGCGTCGCTCACGGTGTCCTCGAACTCGATCATGTCGGGCGGGCTCTCGTCGCCCGTCGCGCCGTACCTCGGCTGCGTCCCGCTGAGCGCCGCCTTCCTCCTCGGGCGCCGCGCCACGCTCCTCTGGACGCTCGTGACGGCGACCCTCATCGGCGCGATCGCGCTCGCCGCGCCCCACGTCACCCCCGAGGTCATCTTTCATGGGCCCGTGCAGGCGCTCACGGTGGTCGGCGCCGTCCTCGCCATCGCCGCGATCGCCCTCGCGCACGAGGCCGTCAACGCCGAGCTCCTCAGCGCCCAGACGGCCTACCAGCGAGACCTCGCGGCGGCGCGCGACGAGGCCCTCGCGGCCTCGACGGCCAAGAGCGAGTTCCTCGCCACGATGAGCCACGAGATCCGCACGCCCCTCAACGGCGTGCTCGGCATGGCCGACCTCCTCGGCGAGACCCCGCTCACCGAGGAGCAGCGCGAGTTCGTGAGCACGCTCCGCGGCTCCGGCACGCTCCTGATGACGCTCCTCAACGACCTCCTCGACTTTTCGAAGATCGAGGCGGGGCGGCTCGAGCTCGAGCGCGCGCCCTTCGAGCTCCGGCAGATGGTCCGTCGGTGCCAGGCGCTCTACGTCGGGCAGGCGCAGCGCAAGGGGCTGCGCCTCGTCGTCGAGGTCGACCCCGCGCTCCCCGAGTGGCTCTCGGGCGACGTCGTGCGGCTCACGCAGGTGCTCCTCAACCTCGTGGGCAACGCCGTGAAGTTCACGAGCGAGGGCGAGGTCGCGCTGCGCGTCACGGCGCTCCCCGCGGCGTCGGCGGACCGCGCGGTGATGCGCTTCGCCGTGCGCGACACGGGCATCGGCATGAGCGACGAGGCCCGCGCGCGGCTCTTTCAGCCCTTCTCGCAGGGCGACGGCTCGACCACGCGGCGCTACGGCGGCACGGGCCTCGGGCTCTTCATCTGCAAGCGCCTCGTGGCCCTCATGAACAGCCGCTTCGAGGTCGAGAGCGCGCCCGGTCGAGGGAGCACCTTCGCGTTCACCGTCGAGCTCGCGCGCGCCGAGCGCACCGTCGCCACGCCCGCGCCGCCCGCGCCGAGACCGCGCATGCGAGGGCGCGTCCTCGTGGCCGAAGACGACCGCGTCAACCGCGTGCTGATGGAGCACCTGCTCAAGAACCTCGGCGTCGCGCCGGAGTTCGTCTGCAACGGCCGCGAGGCCGTCGAGGCGACGCTGCGCAGCGACTTCGACCTCGTGCTCATGGACTGCCACATGCCCGAGATGGACGGCTTCGACGCGACGCGCGCGATCCGCGCGAGGGAGCGCGGCGCGCGGCGCACCCCGGTGCTCGCGTGCACCGCCGGCGTGCTCAGCGAGGAGCAGGCGCGCTGCCTCGAGGCCGGCATGGACGACTTCTTGAGCAAGCCCATCGACCAGAAGCGCCTCGAAGAGGCCCTGCGCCGCTGGCTCGGCCCGCGCGACGCGGCGCCCGACGCTCACACGATCTCGTAGCGCAGCGTCACGCGGCGCCCGCGGCGCTCGATCAGCACGTCGATCGAGTCGCTCTGGCGGAGCCGCGTGTAGGCCCGGAGGCAGCAGTCGGGCGTCGCGATGTCGAACTCGTTCAGCCGCATGATGACGTCGCCGCTCTCGACGCCGAGGCGCGCGAGGAGGTCGCCGGGACGCACGCCGAACACCTGCACCCCCACCACGCGCCCGCGGCGCTCTACGGGGATGATCCGCGTGCTGCGCATGAGCGTGGTCTGGTCTTCGAGCGCCGCGTCGACGGCCTGACGCGCCACCGCGTAGACGCCGGGCACGACCTCGCGGATGCCCGAGAGCGCCGCGGCGTGGGTCGTCACGCGCTGGTCCGGCGCGCCGTCGCTCACGTAGAGCGTGCGCCCTGCGACGTCGACCTGATAGCCCGCCGTGACGAGCGCCGCGCGCAGGCCCTCGACCGCGGGCGCGTCGGGCGTGATGCGGAGGTCGAGGAGCCGCTCCCGTGACGCCGAGCCCCGCTCGACGGTGATCGAGGCGAGGCGCTCGATACGCGTCGCGCAGTCTTCGAGGGTGCCCACGCAGCGCAGGTCGACGGCCGTGACCTCGCGCTCGAGGCGCAGCGTCCCGTCGCCGCCGTGGAGCCACAGGCCCCGCGTCGCGGCGTAGGCGTCGAGGGCGCGCGTCGCCGCGCGGAGCGACCCGTTGGGCGCGTCCATGACGGGGATCGAGAGCGCGCTCGCGTCGAGGCCGGGCTCGATGAAGAGGGCTTCTCCGTGCCTCCGCGCGAGCTCTTCGACGGCGCCCGCGAGACGCTGCGAGGGGGTGACGGTTCGCACCGCGAGGCGGCTCGTCACCGCGAGCCGCGTGACGTCGCCGAGCGTGCGCGTGAGCCGGATCGAGGTCGCCATCGCGGCCACGGCGAGCCCCATCAGGAGCCAGCTCGCCACCGTGAGCGCGCGAGCGGACCTCGGCGGCGGCGGCGGCGTGGCTTCGATGACGGGCGCGTTGCGGTAGGGCGAGCAGGTGGTCGCCGCGGGGTCGTGGGGGAGGGGGGTGTCTTCCATGTCGGAGCGTTGAGCAGCCGACGTGCCGACGCGAAAATGGCTTGGAGATAGACTCTTTCACGAGGGCAGCGGGCGCGCGCGAAGACAACTTGTCACCGCGCTGATCGAGCGCCGTGACAGCGCGTCGATGGGGCGCCCGCGAGGTCTCTGCGGTGGCGCTCAGCGCGCGACGGCCGCGTCGACCGCCGCGCCGAGCGCGCTCGCGGGAAAGCGCCGATGAAAGGCCGCGGCCCGCGCGCGCGCCTCATCTGCGCGGCCGAGGGCGACGAGCGATTGCACCGCGAGCACCTCGCGCTCCTCGGCGAGCTGACCGCGCGGAAAGCGCCGCGCGTGCTCCTCGACGGCGGCGAGCGCGTCGGCGGGGTTGCGCCGAAGGAGGGCCACGCGGGCGCGCTCCACGAGGGCGCTGTCGTCGTCGTCACGCGCAGTCGTCGTGGGGCGCGCGGGCGCGGCGTCGGGCTGCGGGTGAGGGGCGTTGTTCGCGTCGGCGCCCGCGTCGGCCGCCACGGTGACGTAGCGCACCACGGGGACCTCGACCCTCCGCTCGACGACGCGCTCGACGACGCGCTCGACGACCTCGCGCCGCGGCGCAGGAGGGCGCTGAAGGGCCGCGTGGAGGCCCGCGCCGAGCACCGCGCCGCCGAGGGCGGTGAGGGCGCTCCGCGCGAGCGAGGATCCTCGCTCCGGCGGGGTTGGCGGCGGGTCTGCGTTGACGCGCGCGCGCACTCGATCGAGCACGCGGTCGCTCACGTCGGGGGGCAGCGTCGACGGGCGCCTGCGCTCGGCCGAGAGCAGGTCGCGCAGGTCGTCGTCGTCGAGCGGGTCGTGGGGTTGCTCGTCGCTCATCGTTCACCCCGCTTCATTCGAATGCGCCGCACCGAGGCGGCGAACTCCTCGCGCCCGAGCCGGAGCCTCGAGTACGCGGTGTTGAGCGGCACGCCGAGCGTCTGCGCGACCTCGGGCATGGGGCACTCCTCGAGCTCGTGGAGCACGAAGACCTCACGCCGCTCGGGGTCGATGCCGTCGAGCGCTTCGAGCACGAGCCGCTGCTTCTCGCGGTCGATGAGCCGCTCGTCGGCGCCGGGCGAGGCGTCGTGGGCGTCGGCGCCGTCGTCGGCGACCTCGCGACGGATGCGCGCGCTCTTGCGGTAGTCCGCGGCGACGCGCACGGCGAAGGCGCGGACCCACGGCCTCGCGGGCCGCGTCGGGTCGTACTGCGCCCAGTGACGGTGCAGCGCCACGAACACCTCGACGGCGGAGTCTTCGACGTCGGCGCTGCGGACGCCGAGTCGGCGCAGCGTCTTCATCACGTGCGGAGCCTCCGCGCGGTAGAGGGCCGTGAAGGTGTCTTCGAGCGCCGCCATCGGGTCACGGACTCGGGGGGAGCGCGGGGCGCGACGAGCGCGCGACGTCGGCGACGGAGGTCCATCGATCGAGGTGTTGGGTGCAGCGCGCCGGGTCCGTCACGGAATCGCCGCGACGATACCTAGCGATCGCGCACGCGGCGATCTTTCTGTCAGGGCAGGCGCCAGAGTGCGCCCACCGAGGCGACGCCCGCGAGCAGCGGCGGGCACCACACGGCGACGTGCGTCCCCTGGAGCCCGCTCGGGAGGCACGCGCCGCCCTGGCCGGTGATCGGCGCCGCGGCCTGCACCGTGGGCACCACCTGGCTCTGCGCGACGAGGTCTCCCGTCGCCTCGATCGACCACGACGACGACAGCGGGACGCTCACGCCCACGCGCACTCCGCCCGCGAGGTACGGCGCCACATCGGAGCGCGGCACGTCGATCCCTTCGCTCTCGCGCAGGAGCGCCCCCGCGATGAAGACCCCGCAGCCTCTCGCCCACGCGTAGTGAACGCAGGCCGTGACGACGCCCGCCGCGATCGACGACGTGAAGGTCCCCCGAGGCACACCCTCCATCGCGGTGGAGATGGGCGCGTCGTAGCGCCCTTCGAGTCCGAGCGAGAGGCGCCCGCGGCGGAGCGAGAGCCGCACGTCGATCCCCGGTGCGACGGGGGTTGAAGCGCCGAACGACGCGTGTCCGCCGAGCCCGAGCGAGACCGTCCATGACGGACCACGCGGCGCGGGAGGACGCTCCACGGGCGGTGGCGGCGGCGGCGGTGGCGGTGGCGGTGGCGGTGGTGGCGGCGGCGGTGGCGGTGGCGGTGGTGGTGGCGGTGGTGGCGGTGGCGGTGGTGCTGCGAAGGCCATCGGATCGATCAGCACGGTGATCGAGAGGGCCATGCGGTCGATGAGTCGCTCGCAGTTCGGCGCGGTGATCTCGCGCGGCGGTGAGGCCGGCGCGTCGCTGCGTTCGACGGTGAAGCGTCCGCGTCGCGCGCTCTCGACGGTGACCCGCACCACGCCCGTCGCGTCGGCGGCGAAGGGGTCTCTGCCCAGCCTGCGCGACACCTGATCGGAGACCGACTGCGCCGTGGGACATCCCTCGACCCCCGCGGCGACCGTGTACTCCAGGCGCCACGTGGGAGACGGCTGCGCGAAGGCAACGCAGGGCGTCGCGACGACCGCCGCGGCGATCGTGAGACCCGTGTTCCTGCGGTGGTGCGAGCGGGGTGACATCGCGCGAGCGGAGCCTCTCCGACGCAATACGGGCCGCGACTCCCGCCGCGCAATGGAATTGCTCACCGCCTCCGTGCGATACGCGTCTCCGGGCGACACGCGATGACGAGCGACGACAGCGACAACCGCGCGCCGCGGAGCCTCTTCGCCGCGTGCGCGTTGCCCTCGCGCTCCTCCGTTGCGCCGCCCGCAAGACCTCGGCGCCGCGCGCCTCTGCGCGCTGGAGACGCCGCGCGCTGCGAGGTCACGGACGCCTCCGTCGAGCGCTGCGCGAGCCCATCGGAAACGCGCGCGTGCTACTCGGGCCCCGCGTCGACGAACCGCGTCGGCCGATGTCACGGCGGCCTCGTGCGCTGCGATCCCCTCCGCGGACGCTTCGCCGGCGCGTGTGAGGGCGAGGCGCTGCCCGCGCCCATCGAGCTCTGCGGCAACCGGATCGACGACGACTGCGACGGCGAGGTCGACGAAGACTGCGCCGCGCCGAGGCTCACCCGGATCGCCGTCGGCGACCGTGCGAGCTGCGCGCTCGCGCGGGGCAGCGACGGCGCGCGCGTCGCGTGCTGGGGCGACGGATCGTCTGGAATCTTCGGTGATTCCCGCCTCGCGAGGTCGAGGCCCGAGCGCGTCGCGGCGCCCGCCGACACCACCTCGATCGCGATGGGCGCCGCGCACCTCTGCGCCCTCGCGCGTGACGCGGTCTGGTGCGTCGGACGCAACGAAACTGGCGCCCTCGGAGACGGAACCCTCACGCCTCGGACCTCGTTCGTACGCGTCGCGGCGCTCCCGCCCGCGGTCGAGATCGCGGCGGGGCGCGCGCACACCTGCGCCCTCTCGCGCGACGGGGCCGTGTGGTGCTGGGGCGCCGACGCGATGGCCCAGACCACGGGCGCAGCGAGCGCCGCGATCCCCTGCGCGGGAGGCGGTCTCCGCGGGTGTCAGCCGCGCGCGTCGCGGGTCGCCTCGCTGCCCGTGGCGCGGTCGTTGAGCGCGGGCTTCGAACACACCTGCGCGCTCGCCGAGGACGGCGCGGTGTGGTGCTGGGGATCGAGCGGCGGATTCCGCGCGACGGCGACACCCGTGGCGGTCCCCGTCGCCGAGCGGATCTTCACCGGCGCGTCGCGCCTCGTGGCCGGAGGGACCTCGACCTGCGCGGTGACGGGGCGCGACGCCATCGCGTGCGCGGGGCGGCTCGCGGCGCTCTCGGAGCCCATCAGCGCAGGAGTCTCAGCCTTCGCGGGCGGCGCGCGCTGGTGCTTCGCGACGCCCCGCTTGACGCTGCGATGCACGAACGACGCGTGGTGGGAGTCACCCGATCGACCCGGCGCCGAAGCCGATCCGCTGGCGCTCGTGGAGCTGTCGGGAACAGCGCTCCCCCTCGGGCAGATGGCCGTCGGGATCTCGCACGCGTGCGCGCTCTGGGGCGACCGCACGGCGCGCTGCTGGGGCGGCGACAACGCGTACGGTCAGCTCGGCGTCGGCTCGGCCGAGACGTGGATGGAACCCGAGCGTGACGTGGCGTGGTGAGGCCGCGCGAAGCGGCGAGACGGCGGGGCGCTCAGTGCGGCGCGGCGGCGGTCGGAGGCGGCGTGGCGCCCGTCGCGCCCGTGGTGGGCGCCGCGGGCGTGGGGGTCGCACCGGGCGGCGGCGCTTCGGGCGCAGCGGCGGGCGTCACCGACACGAGCTCGACTTCGAAGGTGAGCGTCGCGCCCGGGGGAATCCCGCGCTGACCGCGGTCGCCGTAGGCGATTTCCGAGGGGCACACGAGCTTGGCCTTGCCGCCCACGTGCATGAGCGCCACGCCCTCGGTCCAGCATCGGATGACGCCGTTGAGGGGGAACTCCACGGGCTGCCCGAGGCCGTTGGAGCCGTACGAGCTGTCGAACTCGGTGCCGTCGATGAGGGTGCCGCGGTAGTTCACGCGCACCGTGTCGGTCTCGCGCGGCTGCGCGCCGTTGCCCGCGCGGATCTCGCGGAACACGAGGCCCGAGGGGAGCCTCCGCGCGCCCTGCTCCTGCGCGGCCCGCTCGGCGTAGGCGCGACCGCGGGTCTTCTCCTGCTCGCCGCGGCCCTCGATGCGGGCGCGCGCGAGGTCGTTGATGCGGGGGCCCCACTCGCGGAGCTCGACAGCCTTGGGGGCGCCGGTGACCTGATCGCCGATGCCGCGCTGCACGACGGCGAGCTCGGCGGGCGTGAGGTTGAAGTCACCGAGGCGCTGACCCATCACCAGACCGAGGGCGTAGAGGGTCTTGTCCTGGTCGGTGGTGAGCGGGCCCGCCGCGCCGTGGGCCGCCGTGGTGGCCGCGGGCGTGCTGGGCTTGCAGGCGCCGATCGCAAGCGCGGCGCAGATGATCATCCTTCGCATCGTGAGAGTCCTGTTGCCTTTCGTGGGTCGCGGTGGCGCTCCCCGTCGCGGTGCAGCCGCTGGTGGAGGAGGGCGCGGAACATACAGCCTCGCCCGGTCGCGGCGCCATCGGGTAGAAGCACGAAGATCACCGCTCGTTCGCGGGTGATCCCCGCGCCGCGGCGACCCGCTCACATGACGTAGCCCGACTCCCCGTGCTGCGTCTCGTCGAGGCCTTCGCGCTCGTCGTCCTCGCTCACGCGCAGCCCCACGAGGCGATCGACCAGCTTCAGGAGCACCCACGTCACGGCCGCGCTGTAGGCCCCGACGATGAGCACCGCGGCGACCTGCTTGGCGAAGAGCATCGGGTTGCCCGCGAGCAGCCCGTCGCCGCCGTCGGGGTTCACGGCCTTCGTCGCGAACACGCCCGTGAGCAGCGCGCCCAGAATGCCGCCCACGCCGTGCACGCCGAACGCGTCGAGCGAGTCGTCGTAGTGCCAGCGCTCCTTGAGGAGCACCGCGCCGTAGCACACGGCCCCCGACGCGAGGCCGATGAGCGCCGACGAGCCCACGGTCACGTAGCCCGCGGCGGGGGTGATGGCGACGAGGCCCGCGACGAGGCCCGACACGAAGCCGAGCATCGTGGGGCGACCGCGGTGCTTCCACTCGACGAGCACCCACGAGAGCGCCGCGGCGGAGGCCGAGACGTGCGTGGTCACCAGCGCGAGGGCCGCGAGCGCGTTGGCGCCGAGCGCGCTCCCCGCGTTGAAGCCGAACCAGCCGAACCAGAGGAGCCCGCCGCCCGTGACGGTCATCGTGAGGTTGTGCGGCGGCGCCTTCTCGCGCGGAAAGCCCACGCGCTTTCCGATCACGAGCGCGCACACGAGCGCGGCGATGCCCGCGGTGAGGTGCACCACCGTGCCGCCCGCGAAATCGAGCACGCCGAGCCGCAGGAGCCACCCCCCGTCGGCCCAGGCCCAGTGCGCGACGGGGTCGTAGACGAGCGTCGTCCAGAGGAGCGCGAAGACCACGTAGGCCGAGAACTTCATGCGCTCGACGAAGGCCCCGGCGATGAGGGCCGGCGTGATGATCGCGAACTTCATCTGAAAGGCCATGAAGGCCATGTGGGGCACGGTCTTGTGCACCTCGCTCCCGACGCCCTGGAGCAGGGCCATTTCGAAGCCTCCGATGACCCCGCCGTGCGAGCGCCCGAAGGCGAGCGAGTACCCGAAGAGCACCCACTGGAGCGTGATGATCGCGAGGGCGAAGTGCACGAACATGAAGGTCGAGAGCACGTTCCGTCGGCGCACCATGCCGCCGTAGAAGAGCGCGAGCCCCGGGGTCATGAAGAGCACGAAGGCCGACGAGACCAGCAGCCACGCGGTGTCGCCGGTGTCGATGTGAGCGGTCCCGTCGGCGAGGGCCACCGAGGGACAGAGTACGAGCGCGACCGAGAGCAGGGCCGCGCCGAGGGCGTTCGAAGAGCGTTGCGTCATCGCCGCGCGATCTGACCGAAACGCTCGCAACCGCGGGGTAACGTGTGTGTTAACGATCGTGAACGAGGGGGCGCGGCCCGCTCACCCGTGACACCGCGGGACGAAGCCGCAGCGCAGCCCGTCGCACGCGTAGCGCGGGAGCGCCTGCCAACGGCCGCTCTCCCGCGCGGCGTCGAGCTGCCTCGCGGCGTCGAGCGCGCGCGCGCACACCACCTCGTCGCTCACGGGCTGGACGAAGTGCACCGCGGCCTTCCCCTCGTCACCGAGCGCCACGATCGCGGCCCGCACGGGCACGGGGCTCCCGCCCTCCGCGAAGCGCTTCGACAGCGCGATGCGCGCGAGCAGCAGGTCGAGCTCGGGGTCGGCCCCCGGCAACGCAGCCTCGTCGCGATCAGGCAGCGTCGCCACGCGCGCCACCACCACGCCGTCGCGATCGAGCGCCTCGCCGCGCAGCACCAGATCCGCCACGCCCGTGACCGTGAGCGCCCGACCCGACTCTTCGAGGCGCAGCGCCCACGAGAGCGAGCGACCGAGCACGAGGCCGTCGTCGTCCGCCAGCGCGCGCGCCAGCGGGAGCGACGCGAAGCGGCGCAGGAGCGACCTCGCCGCGTCGGCCACCGCGCCCGTCGAGCGCTCTCCGTTCGCTGCACAGCAGCGCGCCAGCGCGAGCTCCGGGTCGTCGAGGAGCGCCGCGGGAGACGCGTGCGCGAGCGCCCGACGCGCGAGGTCGCCGCCCGCGAAGTGCTCCCACGAGGCGCCGGTGTGCTCGCGAAGTCCGAGGTCGTGGAGCGCGTGAAAGCGCCGCGCGCACCACGCGAAATCCTGCAGCGCCTCGGAGGCGAGCGCGAGGTGCCTCCGCGTCGGCGGAGCCTCGGTCTTCTCGACCGTTGCGGTGCGCTGAACGTCGTCGTCCGTCGCCTCCGCGCGCGCCCTCACGGGGACGGTCGCGCCGCCCTCTCCCGCCGCGACCACGCGCACGCGGAACGGCGCTTCAGCCTCGAGCGCAGACCTCAGCGCGGGCCACTCGCCCTCGCCCGCGCCCGCGGGCCCCGTCACCACGAGCAGGTCCCGCGCGCGCGTCAGGGCCACGTAGAGGAGCCTCCGCGCGTCGTCTTCTTCCGCCGCGTGCGCGCGCTTCCGCATGTCGCGAAACCCATCGGGAACGTCGACGCCGCCAGGGAGCGCGACGAGCCTCCCGCGGTCATCGAGGAGCACGCGATCGACGCGCGGCGGACGCCTCCGCGACGTCTGCGCGACGAAGACCACGGGCCACTCGAGCCCCTTCGCCGCGTGGATCGACATCACGTTCACGCTGCCTGTCACGGCGTCTTCGAGGTCGGCCTCGCTCTCGCGCTGCGCCGCCGCGCGCATGCGGTCGACGTAGAGCACGAAGCCCGCGAGGTCGGCCTCGTCACCGCCGCGCTCCTCGGCCGCCGCCGCGATGCTGAGCAGCTTGTCGACGTTGGCGACGCGCTGCGCCCCGAACGGGAGCCGCGCGAGCACCGCCGCGTACCCGCGCTCCGCGAGCACCTGGCGCAGCACGCCGTGAGGGCCGAGCGTGGGGCCGAAGCGCACGAGCCTTCTCAGAGACGCGCGGGCTTCGTCGAGGCGCGCGCGGTCATCGGCGTCGAGCGCGGCCCTGAGCGACGTCGGCGGATCGAGGATGTCATCGAGCCCGGCGGCCTCTGCGAAGAGGTTCCCGAGCCCCGCGTCGGAGAGGCCCACGAGCGGGCCGCGGAGCAGCGCCGCGAGGCTCAACCGGTCGGAGGGCTGCGCCACGAAGCGCAGCAGCACGATGAGGTCATCGACCTCGCGCCGATCCCAGAACCCCGGGCCCCCGCGCAGCGTGTACGGAATCCCGCGGATCTGGAGCGCCCGCTTGATGGGCTCGAGGTGCGACCACGAGGGGACGAGCACCGCGATCTCGTCCATGCGCGGCGCGCGCCACCCGGGGCCGTGTCCGCTGCTCGTGGCGAGCTCGGTGATGCGTCGCGCGATCACGTCGGCCTCGGCCCTGCGCTGATCGTCGGCGCGCCCTTCGGGCACGAGCGCGAGCTCGACGCGCGCGCTGGTGTCACCCACGGCGGTGGCGACGAGCGTGTCTCGCACGCGGTCGTACATCCCCGTCGCGTGGACGCCGACGCCCGTGAGCAGCGCCTCGGTGATCGGGTTCACCGCTTCGAGCACGCGGTCGAGCGCGCGGAAGCTGTCGGTGAGCTCCAGGCGCTCTCCGCCCGCGTCGGCGAGCTCCTGCTCCGTCGAGAGAAAGACCGCCACCTCGGCGCCGCGGAACGCGTAGATCGACTGCTTCGCGTCGCCCACCACGAGGAGCCCCGTGCGCTCGAGCTCCGCCGCCGTGAGCGACTGCCCCGGCGCCAGGAGCCGCTCCGCGTCGCGCCGCTCGCGCAGGAGATACAGGAGGTCTCGCTGCACGCGGTTGGTGTCCTGAAACTCGTCGACGAGCACCGCGTCGTAGCGCTGCTTCCACTCGCGCCGCAGCGTCGCGCGGTCGCGCAGCCCGTCGCGCAGGAGGCGCATGAGGTCGCTGTAGTCGACGCCGGCGCGCTGCTTCTTCGCGCGCTCGTAGCGCCGCTGCGTGTCGGCGGCGACCGAGCGCGCGGCCTCGGCGAGCCGCACCGACACCACCGAGAGCGCGTCGCGGAGCAGCGACGACACGGCCTCGCGCGCCTCCTCCGCGAGCGGTTCGAGCTTCCGCGTGCGCGTACGCGGGGGAATGGTCTTCCCCTGCGAGCGAAGCACTCTCACGCGCTCGAGCGCGCGCTCCGGCGAGGTCATCGGAGGAAAGTCTTCGATGCGATGCGCGAGGTCGTGGACCCGCTGCGCCGTCCCGTCATCACGGAGCGCAGGGACCTCTCCGCACGCCGCCGCGAAGCGCGCGAGGGTGTCTGCCGCGATGTACGAGCGCACGTCGGTGGGCTCCACCGCGGCGGCCACGGTGACGCCCTCGGCGCGCAGTCCGTCTTCATCGAGCGCGCGCACGAGGTCCGCGATGAGCGTCACGAGCCCGCGGTCGCCGCGCTCGCCGATGCCGCCGCCCGCGGCCATGAGCTCGACGACGGCGCTCACATCACGCTGCGCCGCGTCCGAGAGGGCCGCGAGGGCGGCCGCGCGGAGCATGCGATCGGCGTCTTCTTCTTCGATCACGCCGAACGCGGGGTCGAGGCCGAGCTCCACGGCAGACCGTCGCAGAAGCCCCGCGGCGAAGCCGTGAAAGGTGCCCACCTGCGCGCTCCCGAGGCTCCACGCGATGCGCTGCCACGCCTCGGGCGAGGGGAGCGGACGGCCGTTCTGCGCCGCGCTGTCGGCGAGCGCGAGCACGCGAGCCACGACGGCGGGGGTCACACCGCGGAGCAGCCCCCAACGCTTCGCGGCTTCGAGGCGCGCCTCGGGGTCGGTCGCTTCGAGCTCGCGCGGCAGGCGCTCTGCGGCGAGGAGGGTGACCGCCTCGGTGATGCGCTCTCGCATCTCGCGCGCGGCTTTTTCGGTGAAGGTGAGCGCCACGATGCGCTCGGGGCCGACGCCGCCGCGGGGCCACACGGCGGGCGACGCGATGCCGCCGACGAGGTGCAGGTACACCGTCGAGAGCGCCTCGGTCTTGCCCGTGCCTGCGCCCGCGCGCACCACGGCGTTGCGCTCGAACGCGAAGAGCCGTGACCGACCGGGGGAGCCGCGCATGCCGACGTGTGCGCTCATGCCATCAACCCGGGGTGCTCGTCGATGGGTCCCTCTCCCCGTCCCTCTCCCGCGAAGCGGGAGAGGGTGCCTGTTGGTAGCTGGAATGCCCTCACCCCCGCCCTCTCCCGCCAGAGGCGGGAGAGGGAGCCCTGACGCCGATCGCTACCGATCGCTCCGGACGACTCTCGCAGTCGCCTCTCCACACACCGCCTCGCCTCCTCGCGGACTCCTCTCCCGGCTCTGCCGGGGAGGCAGGGGTGGGGCATTCCAGCTACCAACGGCACCTCTCCCGCTTCGCGGGGGAGGGACGGGGAGGGGCTCACGCGCTCCCGCTTCGCGGGGGAGGGGACGGGGAGGGGCTCACTGCGCCTCTCCCGGCTCATCGAGCACGCCGTCGTGCGTCTCGACGCGGCAGAGCGAGCGGTACTGACAGAAGTCGCAGTCCCTCGGACGCGGCTCGAAATGGCCCGCGCGCAGCGGCAGAACCACGCGTCGCACGGCGTCGCCGAGGGGGCCTTCTCCCTCGGCGCCGCGTCCCACGAGCATGTCGACGTCGACCGCGGGACCCTTCTTCCGGGGCTTCGAAAGCGCGTCTCGCAGGCCGTGCTCCGTGAGGTCGCGAAAGCCCACGTACACCCCGTCGACGGCCGTCGGATCGCCTTCGAGCACGCCCGCGCGACGCGCCCGCTCCAGCGCGGCGGCGTAGACCACCATCTGAAACTGCGTGTCGAGCGCGCCCTCCTGAAGGCGCTTGCGAAAGCCGTCGCCGCGGCCCGATTTGAACTCCACCACGCGCAGGGCCATCCCCGAGCGCTCCACGCCGTCGATGCGGCCCTGAATCACCACGGGCGCGCCGTTCTCGACGGGCACTTCGAGCGCGGGCCACTTCTTTCGCGGTCCGAACGCGACCTCGCTCTCGATCATCTGCCACGCCTCGGCGCCGGTCATCCGACGCTCCAACCACAGCTCCACCTGCCGACGGATCGAGCGCAGGTCCGCTTCGAGCAGGCTCGCGTTGAGCCTCGCCTCGTGCACCGCGAACTCGGCCCCCGCGTCGTCGAGGGCGGCTCGCACGGCCATCCAGCGCTCCGTGGGCGTGAGCGCGCGCGACTCCTGAAGCGCCTCCTGACCGGCCTCCAGCAGCTTGTGAAGCAGATGTCCGCGGCTCTTGTCGTCGAGGGTCTCGGCCTCGTCGGCGCGCTCCTCGATGCGCAGCACCTCGAGCGCGAAGGCCTTGTAGCCACAGCGCGCGGCGCGTTCGAGCGTGGTCACGGCGATGGGCCTGCGTGGTCCCGCCCAGTCCGAGAGCCGCAGCCGCTCCACGAGCGCGGGGTCGTGATCGATGCGCCCCGAGTAGCGGTCCGCGGTCGCATCGACGCGCGCGAAGAACTCCTGCCGCGACCGCTCGACCGAGGCCCGCGTCGCCACCGAGCGCAGCGACTCACGCAGCCCGCGGCTGCGCCCGCGTGAGCTCGGCCTCGTCGCACTGCGCCCAACGCCGCAGCGCGCGCTCGGGCCCCCTCGGCGGAACCCTCCGCGAGCGCGCGAGCGGATCGCGATGGACGCGCTCGACGGTCACGCCCGCGATGCGCTGGAGGTCGCCGAAGAACGGTGACGGCGTGAGGGCCCTGCCGCCCGCGTCGTGGCGCGCGTGGCTCACGGCGACCGCGACCCGCGCCGACGCGATGATCCCGAGCAGGAGCAGCGTCTCCGACTCGCGTCCGCCCGAGCGCTCGATGGGCGCGCCGAGGGCCTTTCCGACCGCGGTCCGCTCCGCGTCGCTCCAGAGCGCCTCGTCGTCGCGCCGCGCAGGAAAGCCACCGTCGTGCATCGCGGGCACGACCACCGCGGCGAGGTCGCGTCCGAGGGCCTCGCGCGCGTCGAGCACGAGCACACCGCCGCCGCCCGGTCCGCTGCGCTGCGCGCCGAGGGTTCGCACGCGCGCGAGGTCGAGCACCATCTCGCCGAACTCGCCCGCGCTGATGCGCGACTCGCGCCCCACCGACTCCGCCACCGAGGGAAGGTCTCGCAACAGATCCGCCGCCGCCGCGAGGCCCTTCTCGTCTCTCGCGAGGGCTCTGAGAATCGCGTGCGCGCCCGCGTCGAAGCCCGCAGTGGCGACCACCGTCCGCGACTCTTCGAGAAAGCGTCCGTCGCCGCCCGCGCGGAGCACCCAGCGCTCCAGGCGTTCGACGTGCTCGGTCACGGTGCCGTCTTGCGAGAGGTCCCAGAGGTCGCGCGCGAGGTCGTCGATGGCCGAGAGCACGGCGGCGCTCGTGCCCTTCTTTCTCGCCCGCGCGCACAGCTCCATGAGCCGCGTGTCGAAGAGGCTCTCGACGTCCATCGCGCGCAGCGCGTCGGCCACGCGCCACGGCGCGGGTTCGTTCCCTCTCGGCGCGTTGCCTTGAAGCACCGCGAGGGCGCGCAGCACCTCTTCACGCTCCGCACCCCGCGCCACGACCCTCGGAAGACCGAGCAGCGCCCTCGCCACGGGCGACGTGAGCAACGCCGCATCACGCGAATCTCGCCACGGAATCCTCGCGTCATCGAGGGCCCTCCCCAGCGTCTCGACGCGCTCGCTGTCGGGCCTTCGAAGCACCACGGCGATCTCGCTCGCGCGGATCCCCTCGGCCATCCAGCGCTCGATGCGCGCGGCGATCCAGCGCGCCTCTTCGTCGGGGCCCTGCGCCTCCGCGAACGAGAGCCCCTTCACGGCCTCCTCGCCGTCGAGGCGTCCGCCGATCGCGAGCGCCGAGACCCACCTCGCGAGCGACGGTGCGGCGGGTTCGAGCGACGGGTCACGCAGCCCGTACTGCATTTCGAAGCTCGCGCCCTCTTCCGCTTCGAAGGCCCGCAGCGCGCGGTCGATCGCGAGGGGGAGCTTCATCCTCCGCGGCTCGCACACGACGTGAAACTCCGTCGATCCGCGGTGCGCGCCCATCCACCGCGAGAGCGCGGTGAGAAACATCACGCGCGTCGGGGGAAGCTCCGCGAGGTGCCACACCCTGAGCTCCGAGCCGAACCCGGCCTCCGAGGGCTTTCTCCGCGTCTCTGCGAGCGCCTTCGCCGCGACGTGCTCCGCCGACGCGGCTGCGACGAGACCCGCGGACGCGAGCCTGCGGTCCTGCTCGTCGAGCACCGCGGCGAGGATCTTGAGCCTCCCGCGGGCGCCGTCGTCGTGGTCGTCGGTGAGCCGCACGGCCTCGGCGAGCGTCGCGCGCTCGGCGCCATTGATCCGCAAGATCGCGAGGGTCCGCGCGAACGCGTCGACGGTGCCCGCGCGCTCGGTGAAGGCCGCGTCGTAGGTGGGGAGCACCGCGCGCACGGCCCCCGCGAGCGCGAGGCGCTCGACATCGGGCGGCGCGATCGAGACGTCGGGGGCGACGCACGAGAGCACGCGCGCGACCATCTCGGGCCACGAGAGCGTGCCCGGCGCGATGGCGGCGCCGAGGGGACGAGCGGTGGCTTCGGCGAGCGCGCGGGCGAGGCGTTCGCCGACGTGGCCACGAGTCGCGACGACATCCACCACGGGCAGCATGAGCGATGAGACTCTCGATCTGGGCGACGCGTCGTCAACGGGAGCTCCGACACCTCCGCGACGCGCGAACGGGCGGAGCGATTGTTGCGCACCCGCATCGCAGCGCGCAACGCGCCGACGGACATACCCTGACCGCCTGCGTTCTGTCGCCCGTCTTGTCGCGCTTTACGAGTTTCCCTGTGCGGCGTCGGAGACTCTCGCGCATGGAGTCTTCACGTCACGGCGCGGGTTGGGTCGAGGTGATCTGCGGTCCGATGTTCTCGGGCAAGACCGAGGAGCTGATCCGGCGGCTCCGCCGCGCGGTGATCGGGCGCCAGCGGGTGCAGGTGTTCAAGCCCTCCATCGATCAGCGCTACCACGAGACGCGCATCACGAGTCACAGCGCGCAGTCGCTCGAGGCGCAGGCCGTCCACGACGTCGCCGCGCTCGAAGCGGCCCTCGACCCCGAGACGCAGGTCGTCGGCATCGACGAGGCCCAGTTCTTCGGCCCGACGCTCGTCCCCGTGGTGCAGGCGCTCGCCGATCGTGGCGTGCGCGTGGTGATCGCGGGCCTCGACCAGGACTACCGCGGACAGCCCTTCGAGCCCATTCCGCAGCTCCTGGCGATCGCCGAGCAGATCACCAAGTGCCTCGCCGTGTGCTCGTCGTGCGGCGCCCTCGCGAGCCGCTCGTACCGCGTCGCCGGCGGGAGCGAGCGCGTCCAGGTCGGCGCCGCGGACTCCTACGAAGCCCGCTGCCGCATGTGCTACCTCCGCGCGATCAGCGGCGAAGAAGACGCGGACCTCAAGCGCGGCGTCGCCTGAGCCCGAGGAGCCTCTGCGGCACCGCGAGCACCACGCTCAACGCGTCGTCGAAGAGCATCGCGAGCAGCATCACATAGAGCACGTCGACTTCGAAGCGGTAGCGCGCGAAGTCTCCGTACGAGACCAGCACCGCCGAGGCCGCGTAGAGGATCGTCGCGAGGATCATCGCGAGCGCCGTCACCGTCACCCGCTGGGATACCAGCCACGAGCGCGGCGAGAGCAGCCGCGCGAAGCCGTAGAGCAGCGCCAGCGGGAGCGCCACGGTGAGCACCTTCAGCGACTCGTCGGGCTGCGGATCGAAGCGCTTCACGAGGCGCTCTTCGAGCTCCTTGAAGGGCACGTACACGAAGGCCTTCGTGATGTTCTGGTCGTTCGCGGCGGAGCGGAAGTAGCCCGACGAGACGGCGCTCCACACGGCGCGCAGATAGGCCCGCGGATAGCGCCGCAGGAGCGTCTTCGCGTCGCGCATCGAGACGTCGGCCATGTAGGCGTACTGGAGCGCGTTGGCGTTCACGACGCCGTTCTCGCGCACGAGCGTGTCGAGCGCGGGCACGCCCGTCACGGGCACCCCCTCGACGCGAAACTCCCTGAAGCGCTCGAGGTTCGGAAAGGCGAGCTCGCGCGACTGCGGCGAGAGCACCTCCGTGCGAAAGAGGATGTCGCGCTCCTGCGGCGGGATCTCGTCGAGGATCTTGATGACGAGGTTCGGGCCCACGAGCGCGTGCCCGAGCGAGCGCCCCGTCACGAGCGGCGTCTTCGCGGTGTAGAGCGCGATGGCGAGCATCGGCACCGCCGCGGCCTTGAGCACGAGCCTCCGCGGGACGGGCTTGTAGAACAGCAGCGCCGCCGCGATGGCGCCCATGAAGACCAGGCCGAAGGTGGCCCGCGTGAGCACGATGAGCGCGAGCGACGAGAAGAAGGCCACGCCGCTCGCGAGCGTCTCGCGCCGCGCAAACCGCTGAAGCGCCGCGAGCGACAGCACGAAGAGCCCCGTCACGAGGTGGTGATAGAGCAGCCAGTTCTCGTAGAGCACCACCGTGGGCGCCGCGGTGTAGAGGCACGCCGCGAGCGTCGCCACGAGCGGGCGCACGCCCATGCGCCGCAGCACCGAGAGCATCCCCAGCGCGAGCCCGAGCGCGATCGCCTGAAAGAGCCCGTCGAGGATGTCGTGAAAGCGCGTCGCCGAGAGCTTGAGCGCGACCCCCACCACGAGGTCGAGCAGCGGCGCTTGATGGTGCAGCGACCAGAGCGTCCGCCCGAGGTCCTCGCGCAGCCACGCGCGATCGACGAACTGGATGCAGTACTCCGTCGTCGCGGCGTCGAAGCGCACGCCGAGGTGCACCCTGTACCAGTAGCGCGCGCCGAAGCACGCGAGCGTCACCGCGACCGCCGGGAGCCACCGCGCGATGACGGCGAAGGCCCGCCGGAGCCTCGCACCGACGCCCCCGACGCTCCCGGCACTCAAGGGATCTCCACGTTGCGGAGGTGGAGCACGGTGCGCCGCGGCACGGTGAGCCTCACGTAACGGGCGCGCGTCGCGGCGAAGGTGGCGTCCCAGTCGTCGAACTCCGCCGCGTTGCGCGCGACCTCGCGAAAGTCTCCCGTCGCGCCGCGCACCTCGATGACCAGCGGCGTCGCGCGCTCGCGGCAGCAGTCGAAGCGGTTGGTGACGACGACCCGCGAGACCGCGCGCTCCTCACCGAGGTCGATCTGGAGCCACGGTCGCTCCTCGTCGTTCGTGTGAAAGAACACGTCGCGCGACGTGGTGACGGGGAGCGTCCCCGCGGCGGCGTAGCCCGAGAGCGCGCTCGACGTGGTGAACGTGTACGGCGCGTGCTCCGCGCGCCAGAACACCGTGAACGCAGCGGTGAGCGACGCGGCGACGGCGACCCCCTGCGCGAGCCTCCACACGATCGCGGCGCGTCCGAGGCGCCTGCCGTTCGTGGCGAGCTCCACGAGCTTCGAAGCGAAGAGCTCGGCGTCGTCGAGGTCCGTCGCGTCGCCGCCGTGCGAGGCCGCGAGCACCGTCTCCGTAAGCGAGAGGGCGCGCTCGCGGCTCCCTGCGACGCGTGTGAGGGTGGCGTCGTCGAGCGACCCTACCGTCTCCGCGAGGCTCTCACTCTCCGCTGCGCCGAGGGCCAGCGCGGCGTGACGGAGGGCCTGCGCGAGCAGCGCTCCGCCGAGCGCGGTGTCGCCGTGACGGGAGGCTTGTGTGTTGGGGTCGAGGGCTCGGCCCGCGAGCGAGAGTGCGAGGGCCGCGCGCGCTGCGTGCGACGTCGCGGGGGGAGGGGACATCGAGAGAGCGCCCGGCGTTTGACGCGCTACGAGCGCTCGACGTCGAAGCCCTCAGACTCCCAGCCGAGCATGCCGCCCTTGAGCAGCACCGCGGGGACGCCCTGCTTCTGCAGCGTTTCGAAGACCCTCCGCGCGTCGTCGGCGCAGGAGCGGTCGTAGATCACCAGCGGCTTGCGCTGCGCCATGAGCGCCGGGAGCTTCGCTTCGAAGTCGTCGGCGGGGGCGTTCACGGCGCCGGGGACGTGCGCCCTCGCGTAGACCGCGGCCTCGCGCACGTCGACCACGACGACGCGTCGGGCCTTGAGCAGCGCGGGCAGCTCCTTGGCCTGCACCTCGTCTTCGGCCCCGGGGAGAAAGGGCTCCACGAGGTCGACGATTTCGCGCTTCGAGAGCGCGCCGACGGCGGTCTTCACGGGGCGTCCGCCGGCGACGACGACGAGCATCGGGATCGACTCGGCGCGAAAGGCCTGGGCGATCTGCGGGTTCTGGTCGACGTTGATCTTGACGACCTTGAGGCGACCCTCGAACTCCCGCGCGACCTCCTCGACGCGGGGCGAGAGCTGCTTGCAGGGCCCGCACCACTCGGCCCACAGGTCGATGAGCACGGGGAGCTCGCTCTCGAGGACTTCACGCTGGAACGTCGCGGTCGTGACGCTGAGCACGGGCATGGTGGCTTCGCTGGGCTCCTTACTTGGGGGCGGTGATGTAATACAGATCGCGGCGGCGAACCACCGGCAAGGCGTTGTGTGCTACGTGGGCGCCCACACGCTCGTATGGCCCTCACGCGCGGACGCCGCAGCCCCGACACGACGCACGTCACCCGCAACCTCTCGCTCCTCGCGAAGAGACTGGTCGCGGGGGCGGGCTTTCTCGGGGCCTCGCTGGGCCTCGGCGCGGGCGTCGGAGGCTGGGCCTGGGCGCTCTCGGTCCTCGTCGCGATCCCCGGGGTGTTCACGCTCGTGTCTGCGCGAAAGCCCTTCACGGCGCCGTGTCCCGCGTGCGGGGCGCTGCTCGGTGACGGGCTCTTGCACCTGCCCGACGAGCCCGTGATGGGCAGCGACGCGACGGACCTCCGGTGTCGCGCCTGCGGGGTCTACGTCGACTGCATGGGCGCGCAGGTGCGAGAGGTGCCCTTCAACCGCCTGCAAGACGCGCCGGGCTACGAGCTCACCTTCCTCCCCGACGACTTCGCGAAGGCGCGCTGGGGGGAGAAGTGCGTCCGCTGCGGGGCCGAGGCGACGCGGGCGCTGCGGCTCGCGCGCTTCGAGATCGGCGTGCTCTCGGGCTTCGAAGCGACGCTCGACGGAACGCCCGACGGCAGCACCGTCCCCTACTGCGCGAAGCACGGCGACGAGAGCGACCCCGCGGGGCGCGCCGTGGTGGTCGCCCGAAGCCCCGGTCGCGTCGAGGTTCAGTTCAGCCTCTACGCGACGTACCGCGAGTTCCTCGACGAGAACCGCGCGCTGGCCGAGGTGACCGTGCGCGACGCGAAGGAGCCTTCGTAGAGCCCTTCTTCGCCTCGGCGGGTTGAGTGCGTCGCGACATTGCGCCGCGCGCGGGTGAGCGTGTAGACCCGTCGCGATGCTGGTCCCGACGAAGATCACCTGGTGGCGCCTTGTGTTGAAGTACCGCGGGAGCGAGCTCCCTCGGACGAAGTACCGGATCCTGGGCGTGGTGATCGTCGCGACGCTGGTGACGCTGATGTGGCACCACCACGACTGGCACCCCAACCTCAAGCCCCTGCCGTTCTCGCTGGTGAGCGTGGCGCTCGGCATCTTCCTCGGGTTTCGAAACAACGCCGCGTACGACCGCTGGTGGGAGGGCCGCAAGCTCTGGGGCGCCCTCGTGAACACCTCGCGCTCGTTCACGCGACAGATCCTCACGATGGTGACGGCGCAGCCGGGAGTCGCCGCCGATGAGACCGCCCTCCGCGCCCTCCGCGTGGAGCTCATCAAGCGCGTGGTGGCCTTCGTCCACGCCCTGCGCCTCGCGCTGCGCGACGACGAGGACCTCTCGGAGCTCGAGCGCTTCCTCCCGGTCGAAGAAGTCGAGGCGCTCCGCAACGAGCGCAACCGCCCCTACGCCATCACGCAGGGCACGGCCGAGCGCATCGCGAAGGCCTGGCGCGACGGGCTCATCCACCCGATGCACTTCCCCGTGCTCGAAGGCTCGATGACGGCGCTCACCGACATCCAGGGCGCGTGCGAGCGCATCAAGAGCACGCCGATTCCGTTCTCCTACACCACGCTGATCCACCGGATCACGGCGGTGTACTGCTACGCGCTGCCCTTCGGTCTGGTCGACGAGGTGAAGGTCTTCACGCCCTTCGTGTGCGCGATCGTGGCGTACGCGTTCTTCGGCCTCGACGTGGTGGGCGACGAGATCGAGATGCCCTTCGGCACCGACTACAACGACCTCCCCCTGCGGGCCATCTCGCGCACGATCGAGGTGAACCTCCTCCAGCGCCTCGGCGACGAGGACCTCCCTCCGCTGCTCAAGCCCATCCACGAGTTCCTCGACTGAGGGCCGCAGGGCGCCGCCGGGTGCCCACGGTCGTCAGCGCCGCGGAACGTGCGGATCTTCCTGGGAGGTCGTCCGTCGCATGGGCCACCATGATCTCCACCACCATGAACCGCTCGCTGATCCTCTTCGCGCTCTCGCTCGGCTGCTCGACGCTCCGCCCCGCGGTGCGCACCTCGGCCCCGATGGGGGTCACGCGCGTCGTGCTGTTTCAGAACGGCCTCGGCTACTTCGAGCGCAACGGCACCACGGGCTCCGACGTCGACCTCGTCGCGCGCCGCGACCACCTCGACGACGTGCTCAAGAGCCTCACGGTCGTCGATCGCGCGGGCGGTCGCGTCGCGTCGGTGCGCGTGATGCCCGCGGCGGGTCGCGCCGACGTGGTGACCCTGCGCCTCGGCCTCTCGGGCCCCGCGACGCACGACCTGTCGATCTCGTACATGACCGAGGTGTCGGGCTGGCGTCCGTCGTATCGCGTGGTGCTCGGGGAGCACGGCGGCGCGAGGCTCCAGGGCTTCGCGGTGATCGACAACCACACCGGTGAGCCGTGGCGAGGCGTGGCCCTCGGCCTCTCGACCGCGACGCCGCTCTCGTTCCGCTACGCGCTCCACGCCGAGCGCGTCGCGCACCGGCCGCAGTTCAACAGCGACGGACGGCTCGTCCAGACGCCGCAGCCCGAGGCCAACGCCGACGCGCAGACGCAGCAGGCGCAGGCGATCCAGCTCGGCCCGCAAGGCCAGCTGATGAACGGCTTCAACAACGTCCAGATGGCCTACAACATGGCGCAGACGGCGCTCCCGCAAGACTCCAACCGGGCGGGGCGCATGGTCGGTGAGACCCCGCAGCCGTCGCCCGACGCGGGCAACACCCCGACGCAGGGCGGATCGCTCGAAGACGCCTGGGCCACCACGAGCTCGCGCGAGAACAACGCTGGCATCACCATGGACGCCCCCGCCCGCCTCGACCTCGACGTCGACGAGGGCGCGATGATCCCCTTCGTCGATCAGGTCACGACGGGCGAGGAGGTGCTGCTCTACCGTCCCTCGTCGGCGGGCGCTCCGAGCGCGTCGCGGCCATACCGCGCGGTGCTGTTCCACAACCCGCTGCACGCGCCGCTGCTCACCGGGCCGGTCACGGTGTACCGCGACGGAGCCTTCGTCGGCGACGGCGTGACCGCGACGGTCCCGTCGCAGGCGCACGCGTTCGTGGCGCACGCGCTCGACCCCGACGTGCACGTCCAACGCGAGACCTCGTCGCTCGAAGACGAGGTGCGCGTCACGGCGGCGCACGCGGGGGTGCTCACGCTGCGGCTCCAGGGCGTGCGGCGAACGCACGTCACGCTCGACGCGGCGGAGGCGTGGGCGATGCGGGCCTTCGTCTTCGTCGCGGCGGTCGAGGGCTACCGTCCCCGCGCGCTCCCCGACGGATCGATCGAGGCGCCGGGCGGGTACTTCATCCCGGTGGCTGCGGGGCAGCGGCACGCCGAGCTGAGCTTCGACCTCGTGCAGTCTCACACGTCGGAGGTGCACATCGAGACCGACCCCACGCACCCGCACATCGGGCCGCTGCTCGACTACCTCAACGCCTCGCACGTCAACGCCGACACGATCCGAGAGCTTCAGCGCATCCACGACCGCTCCATCGCGCTGCGCGATCAGCGCGTGACGCTCGAAGAGGACCTCATCGCACAGCAGCGCGCGCTGGAGGAGCGCCGCCAGGCCCTGGGCGCGCTCCGCGACGTTCCCGCGAACGGAGCGCTGCGGTCGCGCATCGCGCAGAGCGTGGCCGAGGGCGTCGCCGCGGTCGACGCGATCACGCGGCGCGTGGTGGCCAACAACGCCGAGTCGCTCACGCTGCGGGAGCAGTGGTACGCGCTGACCCGCGCGCTCGTCGCGTAGGGCGCGACCCTTCCTCGTCGGCACGCCCCACGCGCTGTTCCGCAGCACCGCCGTGGAGGTCTCGGACGGTGCTGCGTCGACGCCTGGTCGCGGAACCCTGCGCTTCGTTGGAAGCCCCGATCCTCCTACGGTACAAGCTCGTCGATGCAACCGACAGGCGCAGGACCGGTGACCAGGGCTCTCCGAGCGGGGCGCGCGACCCGCGCAGCCACACGCGGAGAAGGTCCTCCGATCACGGCGCCCGCTGGCCTCGGAGGCGCGCTCACGCGGGGCCTGCGCGGGCTCCGGGCGCGCGCGTTCGCCTTCGTCCCGCTGCTGCTCGCGGCGTCGTTGCTGGTGCTTCCGGTGTCGCTTCTGGCGCAGGGTCTCTCGCAAGACGCAGCGCCGCGCCGACCTCCGCCGAGCGCCTGGCCCGAGCTGCCTCCGGGCCGCGTGTGTCCTTCGAGCGCCGACGCCCTGCCCGGACGCGGAAACTTCCTGAGCCTCCGAAAGTTCTCCCCCGTCCGCCCGCTCGCGGGATGCAGCGCCCGATGGAACGACGAGCTTCGCCGCCACTTCTTCCGCGGGAGCCCGCCGAGTCTGCGAGGCATCGAGTGCCTCGGCACGTCGTTCGGGGTCAATCACATGATCGACCTCCGACGCCCGGACGAAATCGCGGCGGACTCCGAGTTCGGGGGATTTCAATCCGAAGAGGCGGCCCTGGCCGACTTCAACCGGGCGCATCCCGACCATCCGATTCGCTACCACAACGTGACGACGAGCCGCAGCACACCCGACGAGAACCAGCGGCAGATCGAAAACGTCGTGCGCTACGTGCAACAGGCGCTGAGCGAGGACCCCGCCGCGGTCTTCTACCTGCACTGCCGCGCAGGCCGCGACCGGACCGGCGTGATGATCGCGGCGATCGAGTCGGTCGTGGGCGAATGCCCGTGGCCCGAGGTGCGGCGACAGCTCTTCGCGTATCGCTTCGACCGGAGCTTCGCGCGCCCGCTACTTCGCCCGCTCCAACGCGCGATCGGGGTGATTCCGTAGGGGGGCGGAGCGGTGCGCCGACCGTCAGGGTGCAGGCGCGCGCATCGAGGGGCTCCGTAACACGAAACGGCCGACCAACCAGGAGATCGCCCAACGCACGCCATCCAACTGGGCGCCCTGAGCTTCCTCTTTCGGTCTCTCACCCCGCCACGAACAACCCCGCGCCCACCGCGTCGTGGAACTGCCGCACGAGCTCCGTCGCGAAGCGCGCGTCTGCCACCAGCACGCCCGCCTCGATGTTCCTCGTCTGCCCACGATCGGTGAAGTTCGCCGAGCCCACCAGCGCCCTCGCGCCGTCGACCACGATGCATTTCGCGTGGAGGCTCGCGTAGCTCTTCGGCGTCGCAGCCCTCGGGTCCACGTAGAGCGTCGGCATCGGCGCGCCGAAGGTCCAGAACCTCGTCCTCCACGCGGCCGCCTGCGTGCGTAGATACAACTCGGGATCGATCGGCGCCTCGGTCGCTCCGTCGAGGTGCACGAACATCTCGACCTTCACGCCCCGGTCGCGCATCGCCTCGTGCAGCGGCGCGAGGATCGCCTCACCGTGCTCGAACGAGTACCCCGCGATGAGCACGTGCCACGTCGCGCGCTCGAACATCTCTCGCACCACCACGGAGGTGTCGCGCGCGCTGCTCGCTCGCGTCTCGGGCCCCGTCCACACGAGCGAGACCGTCGTCGCGGGCGGTCGACCGCGCTCCGAGAGCACGGCCTTCACCATCCAGCGGAACGTGTTCCAGTCGAGGTCGAGGTACTCCGACAGACGCCCCATCGAGTGATCGAGGCCCAGGTGCGTCAACGCGGGGACGTTCACCGTCGCGCCGAGTCTCCCCTCGTCGATGCGTCGCAGCGCGCGCTCCAGGTCGGGCGTCGAGATGCCGCCGAAGCCTGGGAGCGGCGCCGTCACGGACGCCTCCGAAAGAACGCCACGTCGGGGTCACACCCCAGCGTCGGCACCACGAGCGCGCGGTCGAGATACTGGTTGAAGCGCTCACACGAGCACTCCGCGACGAACAGACACCCGTGGCAGGCGGCGCCTTCGAGGAGGCGTCCCGTGTGCTCCTTGTGGGGCGAGTGGTGGCCGCACACGGGGTCGTTCGAGCAGAGCACGCCGAGGTCCCACGCAGCGCGAAGGTGCTGGTGCAGCGAGCGGCCCTGTTCGACGAGGCCGCCGAGGGTTCCTTCGGTGCCGCTGCTCCCCGTCGCGAGCAGGATGGCCGCCATGGGAACGGGATCGTTCGGCAGCGAACAGTAGATGCGCTCGCGGATCGAGCTCGCCGAATAGCCGCACTCCAGCGAGAGCGCCGTGAGCACCAGATGCGACAGCGAGTGCAGGAGGTAGAACCTCGCACCGGGGAACTCGGGCGGCTCCTTGAGCGCCTCGGCCCACTTTGAGAAGCCCTCACGGAGCTGCGCCTCGCGCGCTCGCACGGGCTCACTCCGCTCCCACTCGCGAAGCGCGTTCTCGTCAAGGCGAAGAAAGATTCCCTCGCCCTTCACCTCGCTCGCGGGGAGCCAGTCGGTGAGGAGGCCGAGCGCGGCGGGCACGACCTGGTACTCGCCCTGAAGGTCGCTGCTCGTGGGTTGAAGCCGCGTGAAGCCGACCTGCGCGCGCACCTCGCGGAGCTTGTGCGCGAGCACCACGCGCTCGATCGACGCGGGAAGCCCAACCTCTCGTCGAGCGCGCGTTGCGTAGAACGCGTCGCTCGGCGATGCGAGCTTGCCCGGCACCTCGTCGGGCGCCGCGATGAACTGCCGGAACTCTGCCGTGCGCACGGGGCCGTGATCGACCGACGTACCCGCGCGTCGTGCGATGACGGACTCCAACACCTCGGCGTCGCTCCACCCGTCGAGCGCCTTGCGCACCTCGGGGATCATCCGAAACGCAGGGAGCGTCTCGGGCGACGCGACCTGAAGCACGTTCCACACGCCATCGACGGCCTGACGGAGCGCGAGCTCCTTCACGGGCGGGATCGACAGCGCGCTCTCGACCAGCGCGAAGTACGCATCGCTCGCCGTGCGAACGAGCAGGCGAAGCTCCTCGGGGCACCCGTCTTCGGTGCCCTCTTCACCGAGCCACGGACGATCGCCACGACACGACGGCAGGCCCGCGCGCGCGTTCGACATCGGGCGCTTCTTCTTGCACGAGCGACAGCGGACCCAGATCTCCGAGAAGTCTCCTGAGGCGCCCTCGTCGAGCACGAGGCGCGGGGCGTTGCAGATCGCTCCGTTGTGCGCGAACCACAGCCACGGAAACTCTTGCAGGTGCCCGCGCGAACACGCCGCGACGAAGCGCACGGGCACGCTGATCGCGCCCGTCTTGCGGTCATCGCATCGGTGCAGATAGTGACCGCCTTTGCGTTCGAGACCGTTCCACGCCTGCACGAGCGCGCGACACGCGGGGTTCTGACACACGAACCACGTGGGGAACTCCACGGCGCGGATCCCGCTGGCCTTGCTCGGCTGCTGGTCGTCGCACGACGGCGGCTCACGGAAGGGCGATTCGGTTCGCAGCTCTCTCAGCCCCTGTTGGCGACGGCGCGCGTTGATGCTCGCACAGAGGCGCGACTCGGCGAGCACGCGCATCCCGTCGCCCTGCCAGAAGTCGAGTCCGCCGATCACCACGGCGTCTTCGATGAGGTCGACCATCGCGCCCGGTCCGTACGCGGTGATGAGCTGGCTGCGACGGATCTTGCCCTCGGGCTGCGCGACCTGCGTGCTCGCCGCCCACGGTGCCTTCTTGCTGCTCATCGCGACACCTCCTTGCGCGAGAGCTTGCGACGCTCGACCCAGATGTGAGCGGTGGGCTCGACGTCGCGCATCGAGGTCGGCGCGGCGAAGCGCGCGTCGTCGGTTCCAGTCGGTGGAGCCTCGGCGTCGAGCACCGTGAAGAGCATCGGTTTGCCCTTTCGGTCTTTGTCGTAGGGAGACCAGCATCGCGACGCGGCTCCCTCACGGCTCGCGCGCACGAGCGCCACCCAGCTATCGACGAGGCTCTGCCCGCGTTGACGAAGCGTCTCGACGAGGGCCTCGTGAGCGCGCGCGTCGAGCCCGAGACGCTCTCGTCCTGCGCGCGTGGCGAAGGTCTCGATGGCCTGGTTGAGGGCGGTGCGGTGCGCCTCGACGTCCATCACGCCATCGCTCGGTTGCAGCGATCCGTCGCCATGACGGGCCATTGCGAGGAGCGCTCCTGCGAAGCCGCGTTCGAGCGCGGGCGCGGAGAAGGGTGTGAGGCTCGACGCCTCGACGTGGCGGTAGAAGCTCTCGTGCCACGGCGTGAAGCGCTCGTAGTGTGATCGATCGCGCGGCTTGTGGAGCGCGAGCGCGGTGACCACGAGGCCCGGCCACTTCGCCTGACGTCCGACGCGCGAGGTCGCCTGAATGTACTCGCTCGTGGTCTTCGGCTGCCCTGCGACGACCATCACGCCGAGGCGGTCGATGTCGACGCCGACGGAGATCATGTTCGACGCGAGCAGCACGTCGACGTGTTCATCGTGCGTGTGGGGCAGCTTCAACCGCGCGCGGGTGCGAGCGATGCTCCCGGTGCTCTCGCGTGAGGTGAGCTCCACGGGTTCGCCGAGCTCCCTCGTGCGAAACCATCGCGCGCCGCCGCGTCCGTCTTCGGTGCCACGGTCGGAGATTCGAGCGCAGCGAGAGCGCACTTCGTCTTCGACGAGGCGACGCATGCCGCCGAGCTCTCGCAGCGCGTTGAAGTACCCGACGACGGTGGTGTACGGGTCTGCGGGCGCGTCGTCGGAGGAGGGCTCCCTCACCTCGTGCCACGTGGCCGTGAGGAGCGTCACGTACACGCGCAGGAGCACGGCCTTGAGGGCGCGACCACCCGCGGCGACGCCGAGGTAGAGGCGACCGTCGGCCTCGCGGTCGACGCGGGCGAAGAAGGTGTTGCCCTCCTCGATTCCGGGCGGAGGAAACAGCGCCACGGCGTCGCGTCCGAAGAGCGAAAGGATCTGTCGCCGCGCCCTTCGCACCGTGGCCGTCGAGGCGAGGAGCTTCGGGCGCACGCGCGTTCCGTCGGCGAGCTTCGTCTCGCAGAGCGCTTCGATCGCGGTCTCGTAGAGACCCACCATCGTGCCGAGGGGGCCGCTGATGAGGTGCAGCTCGTCTTGCACGATGAGCTCGGGAGGACGCAGTCCGTCGGCAGCACCTCGGCGCTCCGCTGCGGAATCGCGCCGTCGGGCGTGCCGGAAGAAGCGTGCGCCTTCGCGTGAGTGAACGCGACCGAAGAGCATCCCGGCTTCGGCGCGCCAGGGCACCATCGCGAACTTGTCGACCGTCGCCACGAGGCGACGGAAGTCGCGGTACACCTGCTCGTCGACGAACACGAGCGGCAGTCCTCTTCGGCGTGGACTGTTGCCCTGGCCGAAGTCGCAGCCACGAAGTTCTTGCACAGGAGCCGCACGTGCGTCGGCGCGCTCTTCGACGGCTGGAGCGTCGCGGTGTCGGGGTCGGCTCGAAGCCGCACCAGGGGCAGTGCGTGAGCGGAGGCGGCGACGGCGCCTTCTTGTTGTCGCGCTGCGTCTTCCACGTCGTGATCTTGTCGCCCACCTCGGCGAGGGTGTTCGCGGTGGCGGTGCGTCCCACCCAGAGGCCCACGCTGAAGCGCACGTCGCCGATGCCCGCGGGGTCTTCGCGGCGCATCGTTTCGAGCGCGCACACCAGCGTCGCCGCGCGCTGCAACTGGTCGAGCGTGAGCAGGCGCAGCGTGTAGCGCAGCAGCACCGCGACGCCGTAGCCCCCGTCGGGACGCGACCTCCCGCGAAGCCGTCGCAGCACGAGCGTGAAGGCGATGACGCCGAGGTACGCCTCGGTCTTTCCTCCGCCCGTGGGGAAGAAGATCAGCTCGACGCGCTCGCGGTCGGCGTGCGTCGGGTCGTGCAGGCCCGCGATGTTGAGGAGCAGGAACGCGAGCTGAAACAGCCTCCACCGGGGCGCCGCGTGCTCGTAGCGCTTGGGGTCTCGCCTGCGCGCTTGCAGCGCCATCGCACGGTTGGCGAGCACGAAGGCCGCGAAGAGGTCCTCGTGCAATGCGAGGAGGTCGATGCCTTCGGCGATGCGGTCGCGCGCCAGGGCCGCGTCGCCCATGAGCTGCTCGCGCGTCTTGCGTCGGCCAGGCGTGTCGAGCGTCACGGCGTACTGCGTCTCGATCCAGGCGTCGTACGCGGCGACGAGCGGCGCGAGCTGCGTGCGGAGCGTCGCGCCGTCGGGGGCAGCGGCGAGCGCGTCCATCTCGGTCGAGAGCGTGTCGAGGTCGCAGCTCACTACCGGACGCACCTCGGCGCGAGGGAGCCACACCGTGCGCGCGCCCATCACGCGATCGCCCTCGCGCAGTGGTTCCGTCGAGACGCCGTGGCCGACGGCCCACTCGACGCGGTCGCGGTATTGAAGGTCGGCCACGCGGTCGTCGAGGTCGTCGGACCCCTCGTCGCGGCGGTTGGGGCGGGGCACGAGGCCCGCCTCGTGACGAAGCTCCATCGCGACCTGGAACACGAAGGCCATGTCGCCGCGACCGGGCTCTGTCACGGGCCTGCGGTGGTTCACCACGAAGAGCGAGAGGGCGCGCGTCCCCGCGGCGAGGCCGGGCGCGTCGGCGGGCGCGAGCCGTCCTTCGAGCCACAGGCCCTCGGAGCCGGGGATCTCTTCGCCCTCCGCGAGCCGCACGGCGTCGAGCTTGACGCGCAAGCGCACGGGCCTTCGTGGGAGGCGTTGCCACTGCTGCGGCGGGCGCTTCGCTCCATCGGGCGTTTCTTCGGCCGTGCCCGGCAGATACTCGGCGTAGTGCAGCGTGATCTGCACGACGTCTCCCTCGCCGGGAGGCAGCAGCACCGACATTCCGATCGACGCGGGGAGCAGCTTCGGCACCTTGGGCTCGGGCGTCGGCTCGCTCTGCTCCTCGTCGTCGCTGTCGCTGCCCGTGGCGAAGTCTTCGTCGTCGGTCGGGTCGTTGGCGGTGCGCGCTCCCGAGGGCGCGAGAAAGCCTGCGAGGTAGAAGCGCGACGGAGGGAGACGCAACACCTCGGTCGAGTTGGCGTCGCCGTCGAAGGGGCCGATGAGGTCGGCGTGGAGCGCGTCGACGAGGTGCGAGCGCACCGCGACGCTGGAGGTCGGAGCGGTCATGGCGCGCGATGATCACAGACGGCGTGTGCGAGAGGCCAGCGGGATGCGTTGGGGAGGGGACATTGTGTGTCCCGCAACGGCGCGATGGGTGAATGAGCGCTCGTGAGGTACCCTCTCGCGCATGGTCGCCGCCCCTCGAACTCGCGTCACCGTCGACGAGTACCTTGCGATGGAGCGGACCTCCTCCGAGAAGCACACGCTCTGGGACGGTGAGGTCTACGCGATGGCGGGCGCGCTGCCCGACCACAACGCGATCACGGCCAACGTGCTCGCCGAGCTTCGCAGCGTGACGCGACGCGGTCCGTGCCGCGTCTTCTCGTCGGACCTGAAGGTCTACGTGCCGCTGCGCAAGGGCTTCGTGTATGCCGACGCATCGGTGGTCTGCGGCCCCCTCGCGCTCTACGACGAGACGCGCGACGTGATCACCAACCCCACCGTGCTCGTCGAGGTGCTCTCCGAGGGCACCGAGGCTTTTGATCGCGGCGAGAAGGCCACGGGGTATCGCGGCATCTCGACGTTGCGCGACCTGATCTTCGTGTCGCAGACCGAGCCGTACGTCGAGCACTTCGCGCGACAGGCCGACGGGTCGTGGTTGCTGCGGGAGTACCGCAACGACGACGAGGTGCCCGTCGCGACGCTCGGGGGCGCGCTGCGCCTCTCGGAGCTGTACCTCAAGGTGTTCGGCGCGTAGGCGAGGCGGTCACGTTGCGCGGCGTGTCCGCGCGCTCGCGGTCGACGCGGTGTATCGCGACCCGATGGCGGGGTGAGCGAGGGCGCGTCGCGGGAGTCGCCGACACGTCGCCTGCACGGGCAGAGGGTGGTCGACGAGGTGCCGTGCGTTGACGCTACGGGCCCGACATGTTGCGGGCCGCGTTTCCGTCGGGCGCGAAGGGCGTCGGCGCGGGCGCGTCGGGGAGCGTGACCTCCTCCATCATCGTGGGTTGGAGGCCGTCGCAGTTCTGCCCCGCACCGTCGACCTGGACGCGGAGCACCGTCGACGCGACGCCCTCGAAGGGCGTGAGGAGCACCCATCCACCGCAGATCATCTGCGGCGTGAGCTGCGCCAGGGAGAAGCGCGCGGTGCCCATCGTGTCGTCGAACGCGACGTCCTCGTCGATGACGGTGAGCGCCGACTGTGTGCCGCCGCTGTTGCAGGGCATCGTCCACTCGGCCGGGGCGCCCGTGGTGGTCGTGCGGAGCGACGCCTGATAGCGATCCTGCACGGCGAGCGTCTGCCATCGCATCACGTTCGACTCGGCGCCCTGCGCGAACATGTCGGGGCCCTCGTAGCGCTCCTGCAACCAGTTGAGCCCGAGGCCGCACTGGTCTGCGATGGTCGACTGGATGCGCTCGCGCACGAACTGATCGAAGAGCGTCCCGCTGCCCGGGAGCTGCCCCTTGAGCGCGTCGCGAAGGGCGCGCGTGAGCAGCGCCGCGCTGGCGTTGCAGAGGAGCGCGCGCGTCCCCGACGTGACGCCGTCCCACGGGTCTCCGTTGGCCATGCGAGGCATGGCGTAGACGTCCCAGAGCTGGACCCGCAACCTCGCGCCGGTGGGGCACGCGCGCTCCGTCGCGGGTCGGGTGTCCGTGGGTGGCCTGGTGGTCCCGCCGTCGTCGGTCGGGCCGTAGCCGCTGCTTCCGCCGGGCGTGACGATGCAGCCGCCGAGCAGCGCAGCCGTGAGTGAAACGAGTGTCCGAGTGGTCATCCCCATGCGAGATCCTCCGATGGGAGCGAGACGGGGGAGGGCGCCCGGATCTGACACCTCGGCGAACAGATGCGACGGAGGCTGACGCCGACCGCTCGGAGTGCGAGGCGGCGGCGAGGGGGACGGCGTGGACAATGATGAGGTTGGCGGAGCGGTGCGGCGACCGCCGAAATTCAACCGATGGGTTACCGGAACGGTGGTCGGACCATCGAAATTCAATGCGCGGGTTGGATTTGGGGTGGTCGGACCATCGAAATTCAATGCGCGGGTTGGATTTGGGGTGGTCGGACCATCGAAATTCAATGCGCGGGTTGGATTTGAGGTGGTCGGACCATCGAAATTCAATGCGCGGGTTGGATTTGAGGTGGTCGGACCATCGAAATTCAACGCGCGGGTTGGTTTCGCCGAGGACGTCAACGTGTTCCCGTACTGTCGAGGTTGCCGGGAGTCGCCGAGAGGCTGCGGCGAAGGGGCCCGTTGAGCGAGCGCGAGACGATCATCGCGCGGTCGACGCATCGCGAGGCGTGTTGCGGCCGTAGTCGAGACGCCCCATCGAGTAGGACCCCGGAGGGAAGAGCCGCGCGTACGAGGCCTGCCCGAGGTCGATCACGGCCCCGTCGAGTCGCTCGGGCGTGCCGTAGATCACCGCCATCAGCCCCGGCACCGTGATCCTGCGCATCTCCGCCATGTCCCACTCGGGGCGAAGCGGCCACACGCAGCGGAAGGTCCCTTCGCCGCGCGGCGAGAGGAAGTAGCGCTCGCGCTGCGCACCGCGATCCTCGATCCAGTCGAAGTAGTGGTGCTCGACCGTGAGGCGCAGCATCGGACGCGCCGGGTCTGCCTCCCATGCTGACTACGCGGCACGCACATCCCGCCGCTTGTGTTCGAGCGTGAGGTCGATGGCGTTGCCCCAACGATCGGAGAGCGCCAGCGCGCGGAGCTGGATGATTCGGTCCGCGGAGCGCTGCTTCCACCGTGCGCCAGGGCGCTTGAAGCGTATCGCGATGAGGCTCTTGCAGGTCGCCTCGACGGCTCCACTTCCCACGGGACGCCCATCTTGCCGAGCCTTCGCGTAATCCATGCGATCGCGGTGTCGTGCCAGGAAGCTCAGCGCATCGTGCACTGGCGTCTCTTCCCCAACGGCGACCCACTCCTGGTTCCACGAGGCGATCTCCGCGGCGATCTTCGAGGCGGCGCCCGAACGATTCAGCAGCGCCGAGCGCCACCGCGCCACCGTCGCGTCCGCCTCCGTCGCTCCGTAATGGACACGCGCCGCGGCGCCGAGCTTCTCCAGCAGGTGCCACAGGTCGATCAGCTCCTGAATCGGGGTTCGTCGAGCCACCGCCGCGAGGTGCTCAGCGATCAGCCCCCACAGCTCGTGAGCGCCGTCGCAGAGCGCCGTCACGTGCAACGTCGGTCGCGCGGCGAGCAGGGCCAGCACGTCGTCACAGACGCCCTCGCACAGGCCCGCCACGTCGCCCTCGGGCATCCGACCGTATCGGATCGTGTGCAACGCCTCGCCCTTGCCGTCGTGCAGCGTCACGGTGGCGCAGTAGGCCTGGCGGAAGACCCGCTGCACGGGCTTCTTCGGAGCGCCCTTGCAAGGTCGGCCGCGCGGACGCGGGCGAGGTTCCTCGACGGGGACACACACGCGGTCGAGCGACACGGCCACGCCTGTCGCCTCTGCGGGGATGGCGTAGGTCTCGATCAACACTTTCTCAGTGCTCTCGGCGTGGAGCTGGTAGAGCGAGGCGACGAGGTGAGCGACGCGGTCGAAGCTCGCGTGCCCGTAGGGCAGCCGCCCCAGCTCGGACGCCGTCGCGGCGGCCTCGCGCGCGGTCCCCTGCTGGATCAGGAAGGCCATGGAGCGCGCGGCGTGAGGCAACCACCCTTCGCCGACGACGCCGACACGCAGGCTGACCGCATCGACCGTGCGTCCTCCATCGAGCCCCACGGGCCGGTAGATCGAGCGCTCGACGACGACGGGCCCCGCGGCGGTGTAGTAGGTCGCGAGGTGACGCCCGACGCGTCGATGAAGATCGCCGCCCACGAGGATGCGAGGGACGTCCAGGTCGGCGGCTCGCAGCAGGATGCCGTGAGACTGCGCCTCGATGGCCGCGGTGCGGACCGCGAGCTCGCGCTCGACGGCGGCGTAGTCGCTGTGGGGCGAGGCGCGGATCTCCTCGACCTTCGCGCTCACGACGCGCAGCAACAGGGTCAGCTCATCGACGAGGGGCTTGAACTCGTCGGCAACGTCGAGGACGATCTGCATCGCGGGGCCTTTGGCGGTGCGGTTGGTGTGGTAACCCCGCGTTTGCACGAAGGTCCCCGCGCTTTCAACTCACGCCGCGCGGCGCTCGACTCGACCCGCAGTCAGCATGGGAGGCAGACCCGACGCGCCGGTTCGCCGATGAACTCGACCTGACGGAGGATGCCCGCCCACGCGACCGGCACCCTGCGCGCCGCGAGGTTGGCTCGCACGTCGTCGGGGTACACGTTGCGTGTCGATCGCACCATCTCCCGCTGCTCCCAGGGCGACGCGGGCTTGTAGTCGCGCGAGCTCGGCGCGCCCATGAGCACCGCCGCACAACACCCGATCAACCCGAGGATGCACGCGATCACGGCGAGGGTGATGCGGAGGCTGCGTCGATTGATGCGGGGCTGCGTCACGGGACACCTACCGCCGCTGACGTGCTTGCACGGCAAGCATCGCCTCGTGACGGTTCTCGAAGCCCGGCACCACACACACCTCGATCCCGAAGCGCTCGGCGAACTCTTGGTTCCACCCTCGGCGCAGGTGCGAGACGGCGGCCTCGTCGATCACCGCGATCACCTTACGACACGGCACATCGAGCAGCTTCTCCGCGAGCAGGAGCTTCGTCATGTCGTGCGCGATCTTGTGGCGCTGTCCGCCCTTCGACGGGCCGACGTGCGCGAACACCTCGACGAGCACCGGCGGTGGTCCCGACGCGTAGCCGTCGAGCTTCAAGATCGCGAGTTGCGGTGGCACAGGGGACGGGAGTGTCACACCGAGTTCGAGGCTGAGCGCGGCGAGCACCTCGCGTTCGATCGCGCGCTGTTCGGCGCTGTCAGAAGCATGCCTGGACTCTGACTGGGTACTCATTCTGGGATCCCTTGTTAGGACCGAGAGAGCGTGGCCTCGCGACCGAGGAACTGCTTCACCAGGTCGACGAGCAGCGGGCCCGTGATGAGCTCGATGCCGCGCGCGAGTACGTCCTTGATCAAGGCGTCGGCTCGGGGTGGATTCGCGGCGGTGACGAAGATCCGCGAAGCGCGCAGCGCATCTCGGAGTGGTGGCGAAAGCGACGCCCCCACGCTCGCCTGCGAGGTCCGCGTATCGAATTCGTCGACGTCGCGCATCGAGAACCGATCGGTGTTCTTGCACTGCACCTCCACGGCCGTCTCTCCGGGGTCGTCCGCTCCCGTCGCATACAGGCTCCCCCCGCGCCCGTCGACGCCGCCATCGTACGGGCCCCCGCAGACCTTGAAGCGCGCAGAGGTTCCACGGCTTTGCGCGCGAGCTTCGAGCGCGCGACACACGAGGTCCTCGAAGGCCGACGACGACAGGCGGCGAAGGAACAGCGGTCGCGTCAGAACGCTCCTCGCCACCCTACCGACCAGCGCATGCTCCTCCTCGCTCTGAAAGCTGCGTGAGAGCAGACGCTCGACGTCGTGCACTTCCGCTACGTCGGCGAGCGACTTCAGCACCTCGGCGCGCGCGTGCCGGTCCAGACCGGGAACGTCAAGCAGTCGCTCCATCACCGCCACGCACTTCGACCGCTCGATGTGCTTCCGCGCATGAGGACCGACACACTTGACGAGGTGCCGAACGAGGTCGGGATCGGGTTCGAGTGTCTGCCTGAAGAGCATGTTTGCCAGCAATTGAACTTCGCCAAGATCGAGGTTCGCGTCGCTGAGATACCGAGCGATGCGACGACGGATTCCGAGCGCGGTTGCGGGCGCGAGAAGCAGTTGGAGAAGCTCGGGTTTGCGCTCGGGAGTCCGGGCGGTCGCCTCCGCGATGCCGCGCAGAATGACGTCGTGCACGACACCCTGATCCAATACGGTGAGTAGATCTTGCGTTGAGAGACTCTTGATCTGGTCGGCCGTGGTCATGGAGTGATGCTCCGTCGATGCGACGTCACGTCGCCAACTTCCCTGCAATGTGCAACGTGGGCACAGGCACTTCGGGATGATTGGGCGCGACGCCGGCGAGCACTCGCCCCTCACACGACGCACGTCGACCATCGTGCGCGAGGAGTTGTGCCCGCCAGAGGGCCCTTGAAATGAGCCGCATCTCGTTACGAGAGGCGCCATGCCTTCTTCAGGTGATCTACGAGGTCCGACTGGCGCTTCCGAAACACTGCGGGCGTCCAGGTCGCCTCGGCCATGATGTTCACCGTGAGCGCATAGTTCGATACCGTGTGCTTCGTCTGAAAGTACGTGGTCTTCTTGATGGCGAACTCGAAGTTCGACGCCGCCGCGTTCTTCCGCCTCGTCAGAAGCGCCAGATTCCCCAACCGATGCACGTTCTGATCTCTTTCGAGCGCTTGGGGCCACCAGGAGAGCCAGGTACTCGTGGGGGCGGGATGTTGGGGCAGAACATGTTCCACCGTGACGTCGTCGACCTCGATCTTGGGCTTGCTCGATGCGAGTTCCCAGTTCAGTCGCAGCAGAATCAGTCGTCGGTTGTAGCGGTTGGCGTTGTAGACATCGCCGTCGATCGCAGCGATGGCGGCAGCCTGTTCGCTCGCGCTGAGTTGCAGCGGCGAGGTCGCGACGTAGAGATTGTTGCCTTGCTGCATGGCTTCCAACACCTTCGCGTAGCGGGCGATACGGACGTTGGGTGGAGTACGGGAGAGCATCAGCCCCGTTGCGAGTCGCTGCAAGTCGTCGAGGAAGCGAGACAGATCGGCGGGCTTCTGGCGCATCGTCGAGATGGCCTCCATCGCCGGAGGGATCCAGTCGATATTGTCGATAAACTTAAGCCAACGAAGCGAGTTGTTGATCTCCTCTTCGTGGCTGACGCTCTCGAAGTCAGCGGACTGAATGTCTTCGAACGCCTGGGCGTAAGGCAGGAGCTTCTTATCCATGAACCCGGTGGGATTCTCGGTCGGCTTCACGCTGCCTCGAAACGCGCTGAGGAGGACTCCGACCTGCTTCTTCCGCTCATAAATCATGCGGATGTGTGCGAACAGGTCCTTGAATGCCTCGCGCCCGAGTCTCGATTCGGCCTCTTCCCAGCGCGCGGTGTAGGTGTCTGCGAGCGAGTCTGGTTTGATCGCACCGACGACCTCTGCCTTGAGGATGTCAGCGTGCGACAGATCGAGTCCTCGGTCATTGAGGACGGAGAAGATCCTGAACGCGGCCTCGTCGTCCGGCGTCCAGACGACGACCAGAAAGCAGCGGATCGCCAGGAAGCTGACGAGCCGGTCGGGAAGGTCTGGGTCGGTGGCCATCCACTCCTTCAGGCGATTGCGCAGCGCGAGGGCGTTGGCTCGAATGTTCTCTTGTGCGGTTTCGAGCCTCTGCGTGATCCCTTCGAGTTTGTCGATTCCGCCGGGCTCTTGAATGTGTTGGCGGAAGAATTGAGCGTCCCGTTCGCGCAGCGCGAGGCGATAGGTCGGCGCCCGCCCGAGGGCCCGACTCCCAGGCTGGCAGAGAAACTCGGTGATATCATTCTTGACGTCGGAGGAAACGAGCTCGCGGAGCACCGCGAGCAGGATCGTAAGCGTGGTCAGTCGCTGCTGCCCGTCGATCACATCAGAGTCCGGGGCCGACCCTTTCACCAGCACGATGCTGCCGAGAAAGTACGGCGCCAGCGAAGGAATATCCGAGAGCCTCGTCACCGAGCGGACCGGACCAACCACATCGTCCAGGAGGGCGAGCGAGTGGTCAACCTGCCACGCATACGGGCGCTGGTATCGCGGAATTCGGAACACGAAATCGTTGCAAAACACCTTGTGGAGTTCGAACTGCTGCCCTTTGATTTCGACGGACATTGACCTACCTCGTCTTACGTTTCATCGAGCCGAAGCGGTGGTTGAGCGCCACGCGACTGAACAGAGTTGTGTCGTGGATCGAGAGCCCGGCTTTGTATTCATCCGCGACTGATGCATCGAGTGTCGACCTTGAAACCACCAGCCAAAATACATCCCCGTCTGAAGTTCAGAATCTTCTGACAGCTCAAGCGAAGACATCGACGTCGATGCCTACGGTGCATGCGGCTGGTACCCGACGAACTGAAGGCCGCACTCCTCCAGAATCTGAACCAAGTCAGGATCGTGGGACTCCACCTCGTCAGGACGGTTGATGACGGCGAGACGCCCCCGGACGAAGATACTTGTTGAGAGTCTCGACGTGATGGTGTGATGAAGCTGAAGGTCATCGCCGATGGGACGACACCCGACAAAGAACGGACACTTCTGAAGTTGCGCGTCGGCGGCCTTCGCCCATTCGCCCGAAACGGGGCCGACCATGATGGCGAAGATGTTGCGCGTTCGGATCGCGGAGTCTCTGTCAACCTGCCATTCTCTCACGAGGGCAGGTTTCGCACGGGAGAGCCATGGAAGCACTGCAACGGAAGCGTTTGCGAGTCGGAGATCGCCGCTGAGCACTTCGATCGCCGAAGGCTGGGCATTCTTCGCCACGACTGAAAAGAACGCTCGCCACGCCGAGTATGCGTAGTTCGGCCCGACCCGCGGATGGTCTGCATCGAAGTGGAAGACGAACGACTTCTCTGGGGAAGGCGCCTCAGGTTGAGGAGTGGTCGCGCCTGACTCGGTCGTCTGGGGACGCTTCAGGAACTCCTCGACCGATCGATACCGTTCGAGATACGCCGCGGCGAGTACCCAGCACGGCACTGCGAGTTGCTCGTCTTCGTCGACCTGCCATCCGGCCCAGACCGAGTGAACGGCTTCCGTGACAGGTACTTTGTAATGAAGCTGGTTGCAGACCTCATCGGCTTCAATGACGAGCGGTTCGAGCCGATCGAGGGGGAGATTGACGAGGCGTCCATCTCGTTCGAGCTTGATCGTCACTTCGTCCGTGCCGATCGAATCGATGCGGAAGGCATCTGTCTTCCGCATTCCCTCCAGTCTATCTCCGACCGAGAACAGCAACTTCCAGATCGCAATCCTCATCGCGGCCCCCTGAACGAATGCGTCCGCTTCACCCGATCCCCAGATCGCCCTGACCACCGCCGTCGCCCTTCTTCTTCCGCGCGCCCTTCGCCTTCGCGGGCTTCGTCGCCGCCTCCCGCTTCGCCGCTGCGCGCTCCTCCTCGGACCGCTTCACGTTGAGCGCGAACAGGCGATTGATCACCCCGTCCTCGAAGCGCTCCAGCGCCTTCTTCTCCGCGTCGCTCGTCGGAGTCCCGTACGGAGGCACCGCCAGGTCATCCCACCCGTACGCAGCGAGCACCGCGCGGTCCATCTCTTCGTGCAGCCGCCGCAGCTCCACCACGCGCGCGTCTCTCACACGCGGATCCTTGAGCTGGTTGTACGTCTGCGTGAGCCCCTGCTGCGTATCAACCATGTATGCCGCACGAGCCGTGTAGAGCCGCTCGCCGATCTCCTCCAGCGCCGGAATCACCGCGCGTGGATCGGGCTGAGGGAAGGGGAAGGTCGAAAAACAATCCGTTCCAGCGTATCGAAGCGTCCCTCCCAGCGTGGACCCTCGATTCCGTGCCCACGATTCATGAAGTCGTGACTGAAGAATCGCAAAGACAGTGTCCGAACTGAGCGCGATCACTTGCAAGGTGTGAGCGAAAATTCGATCGGTCGGTTGCCGAACAAACGCCGCATGTTTTGTAACCTCGGAGATAGCAAAACAATACTTCAGGCATGAAATTGCCGCGTAGAGCGAGGGACGATGGGCCTGAAATCTCCACCACTGTTGCTTGAGCACTCGTGCGCTCGCGTTGTCGTCCCGGAGCTTCTCACGCTCTGGGCGAACCTGTCTCTCCACCACATCAAGAAGATCAGGCCAAGTCGCAGCTGTCCTCAAGTCCATATCATGAAAGCTAATCACGTATCGAACGAACTGCTGTTCGGGTGTAGTGGTGATATCTTCTCCCCCCACGAACGGGAAAATTCTCTGGGAATTTCGCTCGTCTTTCAGCAGTAACCTACTGCGGTCTTCGGGGGACAAAACAAAACCGTTCCCGTAGATCTGCGACCCTTTGGAAATATAGCTCTCGTTCGCGGACAGACGCGCGGGAGGCAGCCGCTCGGGAGCGTCCTGAAGCGCCGAGTTTATTCCGTTGGCCCAATGACCATTAAGTGTCGCCCGACCGGTGTGAGAGGATGTCGTTCCCAATGCCAGGTGGACGACTGATACTGAAACAGCGGCCTCACCAGGCCACGGAAGTGCCGTCTCCGCAGCAAAGATGTTGAAGCCACACTTTAGCAATGGCTCAAGTCCTCCGGCACGGGTGTCACCTTCGGCCATTGTCTTAGTCCCAACAATTCCGAGCGTGCCGTTTCCTCCTAATAACAATGCAGAGCGGCGCAAAAAGTGAGCGACGAGATCTCCATTGCCGTGGGTGTTCGAATGGGTAAACAGCAACCACTCGAGGTATGAGTTACCGAGAATCCCTGAGATCTGTCTGCCGCCCATGAACGGCGGATTCCCCACGAAGGCATCCATCCACGCCTTCTCGTTGGCCTTGCCTCCATCGAGCGGGTCGGGTCTCTCCCCATAGAACACCTCGGGGAACTCCACCCACCAGTGGAACGCGGGGACGCGCTCTCGCAGCGCGCGCTGCATCTCGACGAGCTCTTCGGGCGGCTCGCGGCGGCTCTCCAGCCACTTCACCACGAGGTCGAGCCTGCGCTTGCGCTCGGCCTCGCGGGCCTTGTCTTTGTCGTGCGCGAAGAACGCTCCGACGATGAGGTCACCGATGAGCCGCACGGGCGCGAGGGCGTCGTTGGCGTCCCAGAGCAGGTGCTCCTTGGCGCGCGTGTCGTCTTTCGCGGCGAGCGAGAGGATGCGCTGACGCGACTCCAGGGCCTCGGTGAGCGCGGTGTCGATGAGCTCTCGCGCGAACTCCAACTGCGCGCCGGGCTTCCAGTGGAACGCGCGGATCTGCTCGACGTCGAGTCCCACCAGCGAGTCGCCGTGGCGGAGCGCGTGGTCGACGAAGGTGAAGGGCTCGTCTTTCGCCAGCGTGACGAGCCAGAGCGAGAGCCGCGCGAGGCTCACCGCCAGCGGGTTCTTGTCGACGCCGTAGAGGCATCGCTGCGCCACGAGCCTGCGCGCGTGCAGCACCACATCACCGTGCGCGCTCGCCACGAGGTCGAGGCGCGCCTCGCGCGTCCACGCGGCCACGACCTGATCGGCGAGAAAGCGGCACGCCTCGACGAGAAACGCGCCGCTCCCCATCGCGGGATCGCACACCTTGAGGTCAAGCAGCCGCTCGCTCGAAGGGGTCTCTCCCATCGCGGCGAGGAGCGGTTCGAGCGTGCGCCGGACGATGGGCGCCGTGAGCGACGGAGGGGTGTAGTGCGAGCTCGTTCTGCGCCGCTCGGCGCCGGGCTGGATGACGAGCTGGCCAGCCCTTCCGGTGGCGCTTCCTTTGACGCGCAGCGGGTCGAGCGCGGCGAGCACCTCGGCCTCGGTCTTCGCGGCCTTGAGCGCCTCTGCGAGCTTCGCCACGGCGCTCTTGGCGAGCGCGGCCGTCTCGGTCACCCACGCGGTGCGCTGCGCGGGCGCCTGCGCGAGCACCTCACTCGCCGCGACCCACACCTTCGCCCCCTTGAGGCACACCGACGGACCCGTGAGCCGCACGACGTGATAGCCCATGAGGGCCTCGTAGACGGCTCCGATCTGCTCGACGTCGAGCGCGCGATACGACAGCCGCTGCCCCTGAAACACCAGCAGCCGTTCGAGCACACGGAACACCGTCTCGTCATCGACGGTGGGCACTCGCACGCGGCTCATCGCGTCGTGATCGAAGAGGGGAGCAGCACCCGCCGGTCCCCACCCTTCGAGGAAGGCGAAGCGGTGCGGATCGAACAGCTCTCCACGCCGCGCGGGCATCACGAGGTCGCCGTGCTCGACGCCGAGGAACACCGCGCGAAACAGCGTCACCAGCCGAGGCCACGCGCCGAAGCGACGCGCCATCGAGTCGGGCCACTCGCCGTGATCTCGCTGGAGTTGCTCGAAGAGTCCGAGCACCGAGAGGTTCTTGTCATATGCCGGATGCTCGATGGGAAGCAGCCCCCGATCTTCGGCATAGAGCGCGAAGACCAGGCGCAGGAGCACCGTGAGCAATCCCTTGTAGACGTGATCGTCGTCGCGGGAGAGGGCGTCGTCGAGGAGCGTGCTCCCATCGCGCTCTGCGGCCCCGACGAAGCCCGCGAGTAGCACATGGAGCGCATCGAGCATCTGCTCGGCGAGCTCGTTGGTGACGTTGGCCTGCCGCGAGCGCGAGTCACGGAGCAGGGCCGAGAGCTGATGCTCGGGCGAGACGCCGAAGAAGCGCTCGGCCGAGAGGAGCATCACGAAGGCATCGAAGATCGACCGTCCCGCGACGGAGGCCATGTCGTCGACGCGGAAGGTGATGTGTCCTGACGACTCTCCGTGGGGCGCGTAGACGAGCCGCACGACGTCGCGGTTGGTGAGCACGCCGATGGGCACGCGACACGCGCGCAGGAGCCGATCGAACTTCGCAGCGGGCGGATACTCCCACGCGCCCGTCACGGTCTCGGGCTTGTCGAGCGGAAGGCCTGGAGGGAGATCCCAGACGAGCGCGACGTAGGCGCTTCCTGCGCGAGAGGCGGGCGTGCTGTCGTCGGTGGTGCTCGCGGTCGAAGCGTCGGGCGCCGCGAGGTGCTTGAGCGCGAGCGAGGGGCGGAGCGTCTGGTGCCCCTCGGGCACGTAGAGCGAGAGATCGTCAGGGAGCGCGGGCGCGACGTCGAAGAGATCGGGCGTCCAATCGAGCACCGCCGCGAGGAAGGCGGTGAGGTCTGCGATGCGTCCGTTGGGCGCGAGCTCGGCGAGTCGCTGTTGATGCGAGAGGGGCTGCCGACGCATGCACTGAGCGTCGGAGAGCACGGGCACGGAGACGACGAGTCCCTCCACGGGCTGCACGAGCCCGAGCCATTCGGCGTGGAAGCGGGATTCGAGGTCGGTCACGCGGGGGCTCGAAGTTCTTGCGGGGGCGCTCCGACCTGCGCAGAATCGGTCGCATGAGCCACGCTGCGGACGATATCGCTGGGGAGCGCGACACGCTGGTGATCTATGCGACGCGGGGGTTTGACAATTACACCTTCGCGCTCGCGATCGAGAGTCGGAGACGGATCGAGAGGGTCTATGCAGGGCAGGTCGTTCCGACCAGCCGCGTGACCATCGCCATGGAGACGAGAACCGACTTCGAGCGCGCTTTCGGCGCGGTCGAACCGCAGGTGGTCGCGCTGCTGACCGGGCTCAACCTTGAGCATCTTCTTCGTGATCGTTGGGGGGTTGAGGTTCGGGACTCTGAGACGGATCGAGTTCTGTGGACGCCGCCGTCGAAGGCAGCATGAGAAGCTCGAAGCGATCCCAGTTGTTTCGAAAGGCTTGAAAGCTACGACCGCCCCAGGCGGTGACGTCATCGTCTGTGAACGTGAACTGGATTCCCGCACCGCTTGCGGGTGCTCCGGGCACCTTCGTCGGGCGCCCACCGCGCGACCTTCCCTCCTCGGCCGCGACGCGCCCCGCCTCTTGAAATTGGTCCCACATCGAACGGAGCGTGTCGCGCGGCACGACGATGAACTGCCAGCGGTCTTCGACGCGAACCGCGAACGCGTAGGTCAGCGGCACGGGTTCGTTCTGGCGCATCAGTTGGCGGAGCGGCAGGGTGACCGTCTTGGATCTCCAACGGCGATCCTCCATTCGTGTCGTCACGGTCGTCTTGAGTTGCACACGTGCGAGCTGGGCCCCGTCGTCTTGCGCGACGAACACGTCATCGCCCACGTCGACCTCTGGGATCGCGACGTTCCAACCTCGCGCGAGGATCTCTGCCATCGCAGCGAACTGACCGGCCCTTCCGAGGTGGCTCGTCTTGTTCGTGACGGAGCGATCGGTCACTGCGCTCACCGCGTCCCCGGCCAGAGATACACCATCCCGACCGGCTCCAGTTTTCTCGTCACGACTCGATAGAGCGCGGGCAGCTCGGCAGGCTCGGTCTCGATCTCCTTCGCGAGCCGTTCGAGCCTGCGCTCCATCCACTTGCGGTCTTGATCCCACTGCTCCTTCTGCGCGGCCTCGCCTTCGCTGAAGAGCGAGAGCTGCGTGCCCTTGAGCTCCTTGCCGATCGCCGATCGCTGCGCCTCGAGGATGCGCCGCAGCGCCTCGGCCTCGGTCGCGCCTCGTCGCGTGAGCATCTGCTCGGCGTCGTGCGCGACCGCGTCGGCCTCGTGCTCGATGTGAGGCCACAGCGTCGCGAAGTCGCTCGCGGCGCTCTTGACCAGCCGGTCTTGCACCTTCGCGTCGATGCCTTCGAGCGTCGGAGCCGCCGCGAGGAGCTGCTCCAATCGGTCGAGCGCCTTGCGGTCGGCCTCCTCTGCGAAGGGACGCAGGTGGTTGCCGCTGCCCGACTCGTTCCACGGCGCGGCGATGCTCACGAGTTGGTCGTGAAGGCGCGTCGCACCGGCGCCGAAGAGCGAGAGGCGCCCGAAGGCGATGACCCTCGCGATGCCGTCGTGGGGATTGCGCACCACCGTCACGCGCGCGAGGTCGTGCGACGACCACCCCTGCGCGAGAAAGCGCCCGAGGATGCGCTGCACGAAGGGATGCGACAGGTGAAGGTGCGCGACGCCCGAGTTGATGCGCTCGGGCGGATCGAAGCTCACTGGCAGAAGCGGACGCTTGCGCCACTCCCACGGCGCCTCGTCTTTGCCGCGCGGCGGACGCAGCGTGTCGAGCGTCATCTGCCAGCTCTCGGGCATCGTCGGCAGCGACCAGAGCGAGAGCGTCGGCTCCGACTTCACGGGCGTCGCTTGCGTGAGGTTCACCGCGCCCGCGAGCTCGCAGCCCACGTTGATCGCGTCGCGCAGCAGGGCGGGCTCGAACTCCATGACCTTGCGCGAGTCGTTGAAGAGGCGCCCGGCCTGATCGATTTCGTGCTTGAGGCGCTCGACGGTCTCGCGGTCGGAGTCGAGCTCACGCTTCGTGGTCTCGCCGAAGAAGCCGAGCTGCGTCGCGGCCTCGATGCGCGAGTTCGCGCCCTCGTCGATGCCCGTGGAGAGCGCGTCGGAGAGGCGGTCCATCACGACGGCCGAGAGCGAGCCAAGCTCGTCTTCGATGCGCGCGACCTTCTTCACGAGCGTGCGGAGCACCTGGTCTTCGGCGCGCTGCGGAAGCACGAAGTAGTGGCAGTTCACCACCGGCGCAGGCTGGAGCGTGCGGTCGATGCGTCCGTTGCGCTGCTCCATGCGCGCGGGGTTCCACGGAATGTCGAAGTGAAAGAGGTCGGCGCAGTGGCCCTGGAGGTTGACGCCCTCGCGCGCCGCGTCGGTCGCCACGAGGATTCGCACCGGATGCTCACCGGGCGCGCTGTTGAACGCGCGCTGCACCTCGTCGCGCGTCTCGTCGCTCATGCCTCCGTGAAACTGCATCACGCGCTCGCGGCCCTTGTCGGTGGCCTCACAGAGCGTCTGGAGCAGGTTCACGAGCCAGCGCTTGGTGTCGCCGTACTCGGTGAAGATCAGCACGCGACGGTCGCTCCACGGGGCGTTCTTCGCTCGCTTCGCGTCGAGGCCGAGGCCCGCGCACTGGTTCGCGCGTATCCACGCGAGCAGCGCGAGCACGCGACCGTCGATCTCGTCGCGGTGGGCCGACGAGAGCGAGAGCATCTCGTCGAGCAGCTCCTTCGCGCGGCCCGAGACGGCGGGGAGGGTACGTGAGCGTCCCTCGTCGGCGGCGCCTTCGAGCTCCTCGCGCGTGTCGTCGTCGAGGTCTTCTTCGTCGTCGATCTCGGAGGTGTTCGACGCGCCGCCCTTGCCGACCGAGCGAGCGTGCAGTTGCAGCGTGCGAGAGAACGCCTCGACGCTCGACAGGAGGCGCTTCTGGAGGTTGACGAACACCAACCTCCCCGGTCCCTTCGAGGGACGCACCAGCGCCGTGTACTCCGCGAGCTTGTGCGAGAGCGTGAGGGCCGCGTCGCTCGCGTTGCCGACGCTCACAGAGCCGCCCTCCGCGTGTCGCCACCACTGCCCGTCGCGGTGTTCGAGCGCAAGCTCGACGACGCGCCGCTCGGGAAAGTGTCCGCTGCCGATCTCGCGCAGATCGCGCTTGAGGCGTCGCACCATCACCGAGTCGCGCGCAGCGGGCGTCACCGGAACGCCTCGCGTGAAGCGCTGCGGGTCGAGGATTTCGAGCAGCGCCGAGAAGCTGTTGGAGTGTCCGTTGTGCGGCGTGGCCGAGAGAAAGAGCCTGTGTTCGAAGCGCGGGGCAACGTCGCGAATGACCTTCGTCACGCGCGAGTCGATGGCGTAGCGCGTGGCCGACGAGGGCGCGGCCGTGTGCGCCTCGTCGAGGATCAGCAGCGACTTGCGCGCGCGCTCGCCGAGGTGCGCGAGGAGGGGGTCGCGATACTCGGGCCGACGCAGCGTCTGGTACGAGATGATGAAGCGCGTGTGCGTCGTCCACGGGTTGACGCCGAAGCCTCGCTCCTGTCGACGACGAGACACGAACTTGCGATCGTAGATCTCGAACTGGAGTCCGAACTTCCTCTGCATCTCGTCGCGCCACTGGAGCGTGACCGACGCGGGGCACACGATGAGCGCCTGCTCGATGCGCTGACGCAGCAGGAGTTCCTGCAAGACGAGCCCGGCCTCGATGGTCTTGCCGAGGCCGACGTCGTCGGCGATGAAGAGGTTGGCGCGCGGCATTTCGAGCGCGCGCTTGAGCGGCGTGAGCTGGTGGTTGAAGAGCCGGATACCCGCGCGAAAGGGCGCTTGCAGCAGCCTCGCGTCGGTGGCCGTGACGGCGTTCCAACGGAGCGCGTGGAGGTAGGCCGCGAAGTGCCTCGGCGGATCGAGCCGCGCGACTTCACCGAGCCCGTGCGTCTCGGGTGCGAGCACACGCGCGCCGAGTTCGAGCTCCCAGAAGATCGTGAGGGGGCGTCCCTGCGCGTCGTCGTCGAGGCAGACCATCGCAACGCGCGTGGCCTCGCCTGGCTTCGCGCCGGGCGTCACGTCGCTCACGAGGTACTGGCGATGTCGCGCGTGAACGATGTCTCCCGCGCGGGGCAATCCGCTCGCGTCGCGTGGTGGTCGCGAAGGTGCGAGGGCCTCGGGCGTGGTGCCAAGGATGCGCGCCGCGAGCTCGCTGCGACCGCGTGCTCGATCGTCGAGCGAGAGGGCGCGACACACGGCGCGGAGCTCGTCGCGTCCGAGGCGGCCCACAAGATCGGGTAGCGGCGGGAGCGACGGCAGGAGCGCATCGATCTGCGCGTCTTTGGTGGGCGCGTCGGTGAGGGCAAGTCCGAGCTCGCGCCCGAGCTCCGCGAGCCGCAGCTTCGGCAGCGCCGAGAGCACGGTGCGCGGTGCGGGAGCGGAGGACGAGGACCCCATCACGTGGCGCGATGCTAGCGACACGATGCGCACAAATGGAACGAGATTGTGGTGGGAGGATCCGCAGCGGCAGTCGCCAGCGGGGCGAGTCGGGCCCTCATGCAGAGAGGGCGGGAGAGAGCCTCGTCAGCCCTTCACCCGCCCTCTGCGGTCACTGCGTTGAACTGTCTGCTCGTTGGTGGAGGCGCCGGGAGTCGAATGCTGATTCGGGCATCTCGGTTGATGTCGGTTCAGCTCGGTCGAGCGCGGATTCCGCTACGAAGCAAGACGTTTGCGAGGGGGAGCCGGAGAACGCGAACGCGGTTGAGATCGGTCGAAAGTGCTCAACGTGTAGCAATGTAGCAAGCGAGATCGAGCGAGCGCTCACGGCACTCGCAGGAGGGCGGATCGACATCGCGCGCGAGGTGCTCGAAGGGCTGCTTCGCACGCTCCTTCACGAGGACACCACCACACGTTGAACCTCTCGGTCAGGTCGCCGCGCAGGACCTCGTGGGCGACGTTGTGGACCCTGGCAGCGTGGATGACGCCGGTCACGGCGCCGATCGCCGTAGCCGCCCCGACGAACACGTGGACCGACTCGCGCAACGACACGCCGACGAGCGCGGTGCTCCCCTCGAACCCGGCATCGCGGAGGACCTTCGCGGCCGCATCCGTGTTCTCCTGTGGTTCGACCTTCTGGCGCTGGTGGCCGCCGTGCTGGCCTTCGCCGCAACGACCGCCGCGCGTCACCCGACGGGGCCGTGGCTCGGCGCGCTGCTCGCGGTCACGGTGCTCGCCGGGTGCGCGACGTTCACGCCGTGGGATCGCCCCGCGATTCCTCGACCCGAACGACCTCGGGGAGCGCGACACCGAGCGCCCGCGCCAGGCGCGCGAGCACCTTCAGGCTAGGGTTCTGGAGCCCGCTCTCGACGCGCTGCACGTACTGCTTCGTGAGGCCCGCTTCCGACGCGAGTAGAGCCTGTGTCCGACCACGCTCTCGCCGAAGCATCGCAATGTGTCGCCCCACACGCGTGGGCATCGTGTCGGGGTCGTCAAATTGCCCAACAGCGGCGGGCAAGGCGGGGTGCTTCGGGGGCTGTTCGAGAAGTGGGATCGTGTCGACGAGCGTGCTCACCGGAACCCCCAAGGCATCCGCGATTCGGAGAAGCGTCGAGGCCGAGGGCGACACCACGCCGGTCTCAACCCGCTGAAGGTGTCGGGGATCGAGGTCAATCGCCTCGGAGGCCTGCTCCAGCGTCCATCCCATCGCCAAGCGCAACGCGCGGATCTTCAGTCCGATCGCCCTGGTCGCCTCGCGAACCCGCGCGATTTCCGTCGGCGTTCGTGCGCGGGAGGACCTCATCAGGCGGCGATGACCTTCGCGGCCCGACGAGGTTGTTCACCACGTCTTTAAGTAATATAATAGCACCACGATCAGTTGTGTTCCGTCCGATTTGCGCGCCTCTGGGAGACGATTCCGTGCTCGAACTGGGAGTGAGCCCGTGACGACGGTTCTGGTGGACTACTTCGGGCTCGTGGGGGCGACGCTCGAAGGCAGATTCGACGTTGAGCGCGTCGTCGCAGAGGGCGGCTTCGGGGTGGTCTATCGGGCGACTCACTGCGGGCTGCACAGGCCCGTCGCCATCAAGGTGTTGAAGACGCCTGCGCACCTCGATCCTGCGCTGCGAGGACCCTTCCTCGAGACCTTCGCGCAGGAGGCGAGGGTGATCGCAGCCCTCGATCACCCTGCGATCGTCCGAGTGCTCGACTTCGGGGTCTCCGCGATGCCGACCGGTGACGTCGCACCGTGGAGCTGCCTGGAGTGGATCGAAGGCACGTCGCTCGAGGCGCACCTCGCCGAGCGTGGCGAGAGCAACGGCCTTGATCCGGTCCACGCGTTCCAGTTGCTCGAACCCGTCGTCGAGGCCATCGCGTACGCGCACGACGAAGGGGTCGTCCACCGCGACCTGAAGCCGGCGAACCTGATGCTCGTGCGGTCCCGTCGGAACGAAACGACGTTGCGCGTGCTCGACTTTGGCATCGCGAAGCTCATGGGCAGGGAGGAGCGCACAGCGTCGAGTCACACCGCGACGAGCTCCGCGATGCAGGCGTGCTCACTGCCGTACGCCGCGCCCGAGCAGCTCACCGCGATGCGCACGGGACCCTGGACCGACGTCCACGCTCTCGCGCTGATCCTCGTCGAGGTGATCACGGGCCTCGCTCCGATCGTCGGCGACGATGTCGCAGAGCTCTACGCGTCCGCGCTCGCACCGAAGCGCCCCACGCCGCTCGCCTGCGGAGTCGACGTGGGCGCCTGGGAGCCAGTGCTCGCGAGGGCGCTCGCGTTCAAACCTGCGGATCGATTCGCCGATGCGCGGGCGCTCCTCGACGCGTTGCGCGCGTCTTTGCCAGGGACCTGTCGGCGCCGTCTGGTCGCCGAACGCGAGGCGCCGCTCCCGATCGAGTCGACGACGCCACAACTCGCGACGCTGCGAGGTACCACGCACCCGAGCGTGCCGCGGTCGCCCTCATCGGCATGGCGGTTCGCCCTCGCCGTGGGCTGTCTCCTTGCGCTCGCCGCGGCTGGAGGACGATGGGCGCTGTCGGCATCGGATGCGCCCGTCACCAGTGGGCGCTCGACGGGATCGTCGAGCGCGTCGTCGGGGCGAGGCGCGCCGTCGCCACTGAAGATTCCGCCGCCGATCGCGGCGTCGCCCCCTACGGTCGACGACGAAGCGCATGACTCGGGGGCGTCCGCGAATGCGTCGGTCGACGCGCGGTCAACCTCTGGTGGGCACGCGCGCGCTCGGTCGGGGATTCATGGCGAGAGCACGAGGCGGCGAATCGTTGGCGCCCCTTCGGGAGAGGTTCGCCCCGCATCGTCCTCCGAGCAGCTCCCCGTCGAATGAGGGTCAGGATGCGACACGTCCAGTTGTTCATTCTCGCGGTCGCGGTCGAGTTGGGTCCGGCCGTCGTCATCGCGCAGGATGCGCGGAGCGAGGTAGCACGCCGCGACCTGCTCGAACGCGCGGAAGCGGCGCGCTCCGCGGGCGATCACGCGAGGGCGCTGTCGCTCGCACGTCTGGCTGCGGAGGTGCGTCAGACGCCATCGTTGCGGTTGATGCTCGCACAGGAACATCGCGTCACGGGCCAGCTCGTCGAAGCCCTCGACAATGCTACGGCCTGTGTTCGCGAGGCCGAGGCCGACGCGACCCTGCGCAACCGCGACCGGCTCGTTGAGGTCTGTCGGACGCTGGCCTCAGAGGTCGAGCCCTCGATCGGGCGGCTGACGGTTCGCGTCACGCCCGCGTCGGCACCCGGCCTTCACGTGCGCGTCGGCGAGGTCGATCTGCGTGCGTCCCTCCTCGGAGTTCCGAGCCCATCGATGCCAGGCCACGTCGTCGTCCGCGTGGAAGCCGACGGCTTTCGCGCGGTGGCACGCGGGATCGATGTCGTCGCCGGGCGCGAAGCGCGGGTCGACGTCGTCCTCGACGCCGAGTCCTCGTCGCCGCGCGGCGTGGGTTCGCGCGTGGTCCCGTCGTCGGACTCAGACTCGAGGTCATCGAGGGCGCGGGGTCCGGGGGCGGGCCCGTGGGTCGTTGTCAGCGTCGGGGCCGCGGGACTCGCGACGGGGCTCGCGCTCTTCCTCATGTCGAACGACGCACGCGCAGAGCGGGACCTCTGCACGACCACGTCGTGTCTCAGCGCGGCAACAGGAAGCAACGCTCGCTACGAAGATCTGCTGATCGGTGCGAACATCGCGCTCGGTGTGGGCGGGGCCATCGCGACGGCGGGCCTGCTCTGGTGGATCCTCGCGCCACGCGACGGAGTGCCGCCGAGGGCGAGCGTCGCGCTTGTGCCGCTCTCGGGGGGCTCGGTGTTCCTGGTCGGAGGGCGGCTGTGAAGCGACGTTGTGCGTGCGTGGTGATCGCGTTCTTCGGGTGCGGCGCCGACGGTTGGCCCAACCGCCCTCTCGGCTCCACTGGGACGGATGTGCCGCCGGTGTTTCAGGACCAGAGCACGTCGGTCATGGATGTTCCCAGCGCGCCCGACGATGTCGCAGGCCCGTCGACGCCGGACGTGACGATCGGTGATGCGCGGGTGGACGCCGCGCCCCCGATCTCAGACGCATCGTCAGGCGCTCAATGCTTCACGGGCGCCGCCTGTGATCCGGTGCGAAACACGGGCTGTCCGACCGGCCAGGAGTGCGCCGTCAGCGGGAGTGATCGACCGACGTGCTACCCCGCCGCAGGCGGACCCGGCTGGGGAGAGCCCTGCGCCGCAGACTACGTGTGCGCGCCGGGGTTCAGGTGCTGGCAGAGCGGCGGCCGCATTTGCATGCGCATCTGCTGTCTCGGCGATGATTCGATCTGTGTCGCGGAGCGACCCGGTACTTCGTGCTCGTCCGGCGTGTTCAGTAGTTCCGGCGCGTGTCGGTAGCCGCGGCTGAGGCGCTCGAGATGGTCCCGCTGAAGTGTGCTGTCTGGCTCGGCGTGCGGGCTCAACTCTGAGGCGGCGGGGACGCCGCTCGAGTGCGAGCTCGTCGCGTTTGAAGCGCCGCGCCTGGCGAGGTCCGCGGAGCACTTCCGCACGCTCGTCGTCGCGCCGCGCACCCGTGGCGACGCGGAGCGCGCGGGCCAGACCGCGTCGAGACCGCGTCGCCGACCTGACGTTCGCGAGCGCGAGCCCGAGCAGGACCGCCTGCCTCCGACGAATGACCCCACCAGCGGTTCGACGACGGCTTCCTGAGTGTCGCCGTGGCGCGAGCGTCTCAGGTCCAACGGCTTGGGATGGCCGCGCGCTGCACCACGATCGGGCGCCGTGGCGCTTCGAAACCCTCACTCGCCGAGACCGCCGACGCGCTCAGCGTCCCGAAGGTGGCAAACGCGTTGGAGCGGCCGTCGGCCGGGAGCATCGCGCTGAGGTTGAGCTGCGGGACGTTGCTGTAGCCAGTGTGCCGTCCAGATCAGCCCGACGCTCCGCTGAAAAGGCGGTCGAGTCGCCGTTGACCTTCGACGGCGCGCCGCACACCTGAGTATCATCCGGTGATTCACCCGGAGGAGGGGAATTCCCGTGACGCGTAACCTTCTGGCGCTCGCATGTGCTCTCGTCGTGGCCGCGACGACGGCGTGTTCAGACCCGACGGGCGGAGGCTTCCTGCTCCTCGACGGGAAGGTCGACGACGCCGTGAAGGATTCCGAGGACGCCTCGGACGACGTCGTCGAGGATGTCGACGTCGTCAGCGTCTTCCCTGACGCCTCCACGCGCGACGGTGATGTCGTCGACGCGCGCGACGCCCGCGACGCGCCCGACGTCGCCGACGCGCGCGATGCGACCCTCGACGTCACGGACGCGCTCGACGACGTCCCCGACTCCACCGACGCGCTCGACGACGCCGCCGACGCGCCCGACGCGCCCGACGTCGCGGGAGACGCAGCGTTCGACGCGCCCGACGGTGACGCGTCGGGGGGGACGTGCAGCGCCACGCCCATTTCGGGAGGGCCCCGGAGGTCTGCCGCGACCGGGTCGACCGCGGGCGGCGGATCTCGGACCGGAGGGTCGTGCGGAGGGTCCACCAGCCCCGAGGTGGCGTTCACGTGGACGGCGCCCGCGGCGGGCGACTACACCTTCGACACCGAGGGATCGGCCTTCGATACCGTGCTCTACGCCCGGGACGGCGGGTGCGCGGGCAGGGAGCTGGGGTGCAACGACGACGCGTCGGGGCTCGGGCTGAGCTCTCGCGTGACCGTGCGGCTCGCCGAAGGGCAGACGGTCGCTCTCTTCGTCGACGGCTACGGCGGCGACTCCGGCCGCTTCGTGCTGAACATCTCGACGTCGACCGACGGCGGTGTCGTGATCGACGTTCCGACCGGGGGCGACGGCGGCATGGACGCCTCCGACGCCGCGCCCGACGTGATTCGCGACGCGTCCGTCGGCGACCTGGCGCCCGACGTCGCGGACGTCCCCGTGGGCGACGGCGGTCCGCGCGCGTGCACCACGGCCGCGGACTGCAACGACGGGATCGCCTGCACCCTCGACGCGTGCCGCGGCGGCGTGTGCGCGTGGGCGCCCGACAACTACGCCTGCCCCTCGACGGAGAACTGCGTCCCCCTCCGGGGCTGCGTCGCCGCGCCGCCCTGCACCTCGAGCTCGACCTGCGTCGACACCGCGTGCCTCACCGACGGGTACTGCTCGACGCTCGCGCGCGGGTGCCGCTACTACGCCCGCGACGACGACTACGACGACTACCCCTCGCTCGCGTGCGGCGGCGGCGACTGCGACGATCACAACAGCCGCGTCTACCCCGGCGCCACCGAGGCGTGCGACGGCGTCGACAACGACTGCGACGGCGCGATCGACGAGGGCGCCGCGACCTCGCTCTGCCCCGGCGGCTCTTGCGTCGGCGGGCGCTGCGTCTGCGCGAGCTCGGGGCTGCTGCTGTGCGGCGGCCGCTGCGTCGACGTGATGACCGACGCGAGCAACTGCGGGCGATGCGGCACCTACTGCCCTCGGGATCGAGCTGCGTGGGCGGCGTGTGCGCGTGCTCGGCGGGGCGTACCGCGTGCTCGGGGCGCTGCGTCGACCTCCAGACCGACTACTCCAACTGCGGCGCGTGCGGGACCTACTGCGATTTCAGCGCGTCGTGCGTCGCCGGCGCGTGCCGCTGCACGACGGGCCTCTCGCTCTGCACCGGGCGCTGCGTCGACCTGCAGACGAGCCCCTCCAACTGCGGCGCCTGCGGAACGACCTGCCGCTCGGATCAGGTGTGCCGCGCGGGCGCTTGCGCGTGCCCCACCGGGTCGCTGAGCTGCGGCGGTCGCTGCGTGGACGTGACGCGCGACGCTTCCAACTGCGGCGCGTGCGGCGCGGTCTGCCCGGCGGCGGGCTTCGGGGGCGCGTGCCTGAGCGGCCGCTGCGGCTGCTCGGCGGGCGTGCTCTGCGGCGACGGCGCGTCCGCGCGCTGCGTCGACGTGACGCGCGACGCGGCCAACTGCGGCGCGTGCGGGATGGCCTGCACGGGCGCGCGCGAGTGCGTCTCGGGGCGCTGCGTGTGCCCGTCGACGCTCACCACCGTGTGCGGCGCGAGGTGCGTCGACACGGCCATCGACCCGGCGAACTGCGGCGCGTGCGGCCGCGCGTGCGCCGCGCCGGCGGCGGGCACCGTCGGCGTGTGTACGGCGGGCGTGTGCGGGGTCACCTGCGCCCCGGGCCGCGCCGACTGCGACAGCAATATGTCCAACGGCTGCGAGACCGACATCTCGACGAGCACCAACTGCGGCGCGTGCGGGCGAACGTGCGCGAGCCCGGCGTCGTGCATGTCGGGCGTGTGCTTCACCTGCGGCACGGCGACGTCGCCGCGCGTGCTGATCTACGGCCCCGGAGGGACGGACGCGCGGACGTACTTCCCCGCGGGGGCGGTGGTCACCACCGCGACCGAGGCGTCGTGGCGCTCGCTCACGACCGCGAACTTCGGCGAGTACGACCTGATCTGGGTCGACGGCAGCGCGTGCAGCGGCACGGCCGCGCAGTTCGACGCGCTGCGCGACACGCAGGCGGCCTGGGGCCCCGCGGTGCGCGGGCGCCTGGTGATCACCTCGTTCGACGAGGACTTCCACGCGGTCTACAGCGGCTCGGGATCGAGCTCGGCGCGGATGATCACCAACGCGGTCAACTACCTCGCCGCGATGGGGCACAACTCAGCGGGAGGGCGCACGGGGATGTACCTGTCCTTCGGGTGCGTGCTCGAGACGACCCCGTCGATCGCCGCGAACTACGCGGGGACCTTCGGCGCGGGCCTGGCGGGCGTCACGGGGTACACGACGCCGACGCTCACCACCGCGGGCACGGCCCACCCGATCTTCGCCGGGGCCACGTCGTATGCGTCCACGTACTGCCACGGGTCGCTCACCGCGCCCGCGGGCTTCACCACGCTCATGAACTGCGGCGGCACGAGCCCCGGCATGATCCTGCGCCACGTCGACTGCCCGTAGGCCTCTGCCGCGATGCGTGCGCGACCCTCGTAGGAGCGCGCACGCACCGCTTCGACGGAGCCCGTCGTGATCTTGCGAGCGTCGTGAGATTCGCGCGACCTACTCCACCGCGCAGCGAGTGCCAGCGAGCCCGCACGCTGAGCTCGCTCTGGCCCCGGCTGACGATCCAACCCTAGACTCGCGCCGTGGATGACATGCAAGGGGCCGGTCACCTGGAGGTCCTGACCACGCCCGATGGAGCCAAGGCCCTTGGCCTCATGGGTCGGCGGCTCGAGCCCGGCGACGTGATCGAGATCCTGCTCTGGGATTCGTGGGAGCGAGGCGAGGTTTTCTTCATCGGCCCCGCACCGCACATCAAGACGACCCTGGCCTCGGCGCGGATCAGCCCCTACGCGTTCCTTCGCTGGCCGCAGACGGAGCGCCTCCTCCCGAACTGACCCGCTGCGCGCTGCCGCGGCCGTGATCCAGGCTCGCGCCGAGAAAAGCGATGACGGCTTGTAACGTTCGCGTGCCTCCCGTCACCAAGGCAGTCGGAGGCCCACGTGACCCAATCCGCCAGATCCGATGCAGCGCCCGAGCTCCCGACCCGACTCGTCCTCATCTACCGCGCCGACGCCGGGGTGATCCCGATGATCGTGGACGTTCTGAAGAAGTCCGTGGGCATCGAGGAGTGCTCGCTCTGCCACGCCACCTTTGGCGCGACCGGCATGAAGAGGGCGTGGAAGGCGTGCGAGCAGTCCCTCAAGGTCCCGGTCGAGCACCTGCACCGCAACGAGGTGCCCCCGGGATGGCAGGTTCGCGAGGAGGATCTGCCCTGCATCCTCGTGGAGCGCGCGGGAGCTCGCGCGGTGCTCGTCGATCGCGCGACGATCGCGGCCTGCGGTGGGAGCCCGGAGCGACTGGAGGATGCGACCCGTGCAGCCCTCGCGCGTGAAGGGATCGCGGCCTGAGCACCCCCACGTACGAAACGTGTGGCACGCTCGGCCTCGCCCGTGAACTCACGGCGGGAGCTCCCTTCGTGCCCGAACCCATCGACGCCAGCACCGCGACCTCGACGACCTGGCTCGAGCGACTGACCCATCGCGAGCGGTCGGTGCTCGACCGGGTCGTCGCGGAGCACGCCGAGGATCTCCGGCGGGCGGCGAAGAGGTTCGGGTTCGGCGCGAGCGACGCTGACGATGTCGTGCACGCGACGTGGGAGACCTTCCTCCGCGTCGTGGGGGAGTTTCGTGGCGAGGCGCAGGTCCGCACCTTCCTGCGGGGCATCCTGCGGAAGAAGGCCGCAGAGTTCCGTCGCGCGACGCGGCGTGAGCGGGCCGTCCCGCTCGACGAGGCTGATCCGACAGTCGCCTCCTCGGGGCCCGACCCGGAGGAAGCGGCGCACCAGACCGAAGCGCGCGATCGACTCGACGACTGCCTCGGCACCCTCCCGCAGCGCGAGCGACTTGTCGTGACCTATCGCGCGCTGAACGACGAGCCGGGGGAGGAAGTCGCGCGTCGGCTCCGGGTCTCCGCCGATCACCTGCGGGTGTTGCTCCACCGCGCGCGGCACCACCTGCGCGACTGCATGCACGCCGAGGGGCACTGAAGGTCGCGGCGCGTCGTGGTCGGGGACGAAGGTCGCCCCTGAACGCGCGCTGCCACCGTTGACAGATGGCCTCGTCGCGACTATTCAACTAATCGTTAGAATATAAGACAAGTCGAGCACTCCGCATGAAACACCGCGAATTCAAGGACCGGCTCTATGCGCAGTTCGCGCGCATCGGCAAAGGCCTCGCGAGTCCGGCGCGCCTCGAACTCCTCGACCTCCTCGCGCAGGGGGAGCGGACGGTCGAGGCCCTCGCGCGGGAGACCACGCTCACCGTCGCCAACACCTCCGCGCACCTCCAGGTGCTCCGCGAGGCGCGACTGGTCGAGGCCCGCAAGGAGGGCCTCTACGTCCACTACCGGCTCGCCGATGAGTCCGTCGGCGCGCTCACCCGCACGATGCGCGGGGTCGCGGAGCGGCAGCTCGCCGAGGTCGATCGCGTGGTGAAGAGCTACCTCGGCGACCGGCACGACCTCGACGCGATCAGCGCCGCGAAGCTGGCGGAGCGCATCAAGGACGGCACCGTCCTCGTGATCGACGTGCGCCCCGCCGAGGAGTACGCCGCGGGGCACATCGCGGGCGCGCTCTCCGTCCCGCACGACGAGCTCGTGCGCCGCATGAAGGAGATCCCGCGCGACCAGGAGATCGTCGCGTACTGCCGCGGGCCGTACTGCGTCTTCGCCGACGAGGCCATCGCGACGCTCCGCAAACATCGCCGCATCGCGCGCCGCCTCGCCGAAGGGTTCCCCGAGTGGCGCGCGGCGGGACTGCCGACGGAGTCCGTGCACCGGGAGGCGACGCGATGATCTTCCGACCCTTCTACTACTTCGAGACTGGCTGCGCGGCGTACGTCCTCGGCTGCGGCGGACTCGGTCGCTGCGCCGTCGTCGACCCCCATGAGCGGGACGTGGACGCGTACGCGGACTTCGCGGCCTCCAAGGGCATGAGGATCACGCACGTCCTCGACACGCACGTGCACGCCGACCACCGCTCTGGAGGGCGCGCGCTCGCGCGGAAGGTGGGTGCTGCGTACTGCCTCCACGAGTCGGCGGAGGTCGCCTTCGCGTTCGAGCCGCTCCGCGACGGCGAGGAGATCGAGCTCGGCAACGTGCGTGTGAGGGTGCTCCACACGCCGGGGCACACGGCCGAGAGCGTCTGCCTCGTCGTGACCGACCTGCGCCGCGGTACGGACCCGTGGTTCGCGCTCACGGGCGACACGCTCTTCGTGGGTGCCGTCGGGCGCCCCGACCTCCCCGGGCGCGCACGCGAGAACGCGGGCGAGCTCTACGACAACATCCACGCGAAGCTCCTCACGCTTCCAGACGATCTCGAGATCTACCCGGGCCACTTCGCCGGCTCCTCCTGCGGGGCAGGGATGAGCGGTAAGCCGTCGAGCACCATCGCCTTCGAGAAGCGCTGGAACCTGCTCCTCTCGAGGACGCGCGACGAGTTCATCGACGCGCTCGTCGAGGTGCCGCCCAAGCCCGCCGAGATGGAGAGGATCCTCCGCATCAATCGGGGCCTCGAGGAGGACGCTCGATGAGCGAAGTTCGCCTCGGCATTCGCGAGAACCTCGCGCAGTTCTCGCTCCTCGTCGTCGTCAACGCCTTCGTGGGCGCGATGGTCGGGATGGAGCGATCGATCCTCGCGCCGATCGCCGAGCGGGAGTTTCACCTCGCTGCGAAGACGGCGGTGCTCTCATTCATCGTCGTCTTCGGGGTCACGAAGGCGCTCACGAACTACCTCGCGGGGCGCCTCTCCGACCGCGTCGGCCGGAAGCGCGTGCTGGTAGCGGGCTGGCTCGTTGCGGCCCCGGTGCCCTTTCTGCTGATGTGGGCGCCGAGCTGGGCGTGGGTGCTCGCTGCGAACGCGCTCCTCGGGGTGAGCCAGGGGCTCACGTGGTCGACGACGGTCATCATGAAGATCGACCTCGCGGGGCCCACGAGGCGCGGACTCGCGATGGGGCTCAATGAGTTCGCGGGCTACTTCGCCGTCGCCGCGAGTGCGCTCGCAACGGGCTTCATCGCATCGCGCTACGGCCTGCGACCCGAGCCCTTCTACCTCGGCGTGGGCTTCGTCGCCTTCGGGCTCCTGCTCTCGGCGCTCGTCGTGCGAGAGACGAAGCATCACGTCGTCGCGGAGTCGAAGCTCCACGGGGCGCTCCCAGTCGAAGGGATGCCCACTCAGCGAGAGGTGTTCTGGCGAGCGACCATCGCCGACAAGGACCTCTCCAGCGTCACGCAGGCCGGGCTCGTCAACAACCTCAACGACGGCATGGCGTGGGGGCTCTTCCCCCTCTTCTTCGCGGCTGCGCGCATGACCCTCGCCCAGATCGGCACCCTCGCCGCGATCTACCCCGCGACCTGGGGGATCGCGCAGCTCTTCACGGGCGCGCTGTCCGATCGCGTCGGGCGCAAGTGGCTCATCGTCGGCGGAATGTGGGTGCAGGCCGTGGGCATCGCGCTCGTGATCATCGCCCGAGGCTTCGCCGGCTTCGCGGCGGGCGGCGCGCTGCTCGGCGTAGGCACGGCGATGGTGTACCCAACGCTGCTCGCAGCGATCGGCGACGTCGCGCACCCCTCGTGGCGCGCCTCCGCGGTCGGCGTGTATCGCCTCTGGCGCGACCTCGGGTACGCGATCGGCGCGCTGCTCGCGGGCGCGGTGGCCGACGCGATGGGCCTCCCCGCCGCGATGTGGATCGTCGCCGGGCTGACCTTCCTCTCGGGACTCGTCGTCGCCGTGCGAATGAGGGAGACGTTGCGAGGCCTCAAGCCTCTCGACGCGTCGAACGCGGACGCGGGCTCGACGATGCCTCGCGGCGGACCGTCCGACGCTTCGGACGCCGTGTTCGTGGCGTCCCAACCCCTCGGCCGGGAGGGCGCATGAACTCTCAGGACCTTGCCGAGCGAGCCATCGACGCGCGGGAGCGGACGCTCGCGCTCGTCCGCGACCTCGACGGCGCACTGCTCCTGGGACCGCGCCTCGCGATCGTGTGGGAGTGGACCGCGACGACCTTCGTGCCCTGCCCGGGCTTCGAGGCCGACCCCTACAGAGAGTACTCCGCGCCCCGGTTCGGCACGCACAACGTCCTGCGCGGAGGGTGCTTCCAGACGCGCGCGCGACTCCTCCGCAACACCTGGCGCAACTTCAATACTCCCGACCGCCGGGACGTCTGAGCAGGGTTCCGCACGTGCGCCCTCGACGACTGATCGTGCGGATCGTGACGCCTGCGCCGCGAGGCTCGCGCGCGGGCAATCGAGTCACCGCGCTCCGGTGGGCGCGGGTGCTGCGCGAACTCGGTCACAAGGTCGTGATCGAGGACGTGTACTCGGGCGGTGCGTGCGACCTGCTCATCGCGCTCCACGCCCGAAAGAGCCACGCCTCCGTGCTCCGCTACCGCGATGAGCGACTGCGGGGGCCGCTCGTGGTCGCGCTCACGGGCACCGACCTCTACTGCGAGCTCGCGACTTCCTCAGAGGCGCGCGAGAGTCTCGCCCTCGCCGATCGGCTCGTGACGCTCCAACCGCGGGGGATCGACGCGCTGCCCGAGTCGTTGCGCGCGCAGGTGTGGGTCGTGCCGCAATCCGCGTGTGGTCTCCCGCGCGACCCGGCGCTCATGGAGGTGTTCGCGGTCTGCGTGCTCGGGCACCTGCGGCCCGTGAAGGACCCGTTTCGCGCGGCGTGGGCGGCGCGTCTGCTCCCGGCCTCGTCCCGCGTGCAGGTGATTCACGTGGGCGCGGCGCTCGACGAGGCGATCGCCGCGCGGGCGCGCGAGGAGGAGGCTCGGAACCCGCGTTATCGCTGGCTGGGGGAGCGCCCTCGGCAGGAGGCGCTCGGCATTCTCGCCGCCTCGCAGCTCATGGCGCTCACCTCCGAACTCGAGGGCGGCGCGAACGTCATCTCGGAGGCGCTCGCGTGCGGCACTCCAGTCGTCGGGTCACGGATCGACGGCACGATCGGGCTCCTCGGCGAGGACTACCCGGGCTATTTCCCCGTGGGTGATACCGAGGCGCTCGCTGCTCTCCTCGCGCGTGTAGAGACAGACACCGCGTTCTACGAGGCCCTCGCCGTCTCATGCAGGGCGAGCGCAACGCTCATCGCTCCCGACGTGGAGCGCGCGTGTTGGGTCGCTCTGCTCGACGAACTCGTATCCCTGTGAGGTACGTGGCTCGGGTCGCTGCCTACGCCGTGCCCCGCGTCGTCGGGGCAGTCGAGCCGGGAGCCCGAGATGCCATTCGGACGGCGTCGTCGTCGTGGCGCAAGCTCGGCGGAGTCGCGGAGTTCACGCGTGCGGATCGGAGCTTCGGCGCTCGCCCGACCTCACGTCCGTGTCGATGCCGTCGGCGCGCAACTGATCGGCGCTCGCGGGGCCGGCGACGGTGCCCTCGGGGTGTCGGTACCACGCCCCGGCGTCGGCCTCGTCGGGGCGGTCTCTCACCTTGAGGAGGGTGAACATCCCGCCCATGTCGATGTGCGAGAAGGGCCCGGCGCCGCCGCGCATCGGCGCGCTGTTGGGCGGCGTCGGCATCCCCATCTCGCCCATCGCCCCCACGCCCGTCGCGCCCATGGACATGTACTCGGGCACCACGCGACGCATGCGCCGGTCGAGCGCGCCCGTGTCGGCGCCGACCATGTTCGGGAGGCCGTGACCCATCTGGTTCATCACGTGGTGGGTCATGTGGCAGTGCATGGCCCAGTCGCCGGGCTCCTCGGGCACGAACTCGATCACGCGCGTCGAGCCCACGGGCACGAGCACCGTCGTCTCGGGGCGCTGCGCGCTCTCGGGCACGTACCCGCCGTCCGTCGCGGTGACCTTGAATTGAAGCCCGTGGAGGTGGATGGGGTGGTGGTCCATCGGGCTGAGATTCCCGAGGCGGATGCGCACGCGCTCGCCGCGCCCGACGACCATCGGGGCCGTCGCCGGGAACGCCTTGCTGTTGAACGTGAGCACGTTGAACTCGATCATCTCCATCGGGTTCGGTCGCCGCGCGCCCGCGTCGACGCGCCACTCGTGAGTCATCAGCGCGAAGTCGCGGTCGACGTGCGGGCCTCGGGGAACACGCGGGTGCACGATGAACATGCCCGCCATGCCCAGGGCGATCTGCACCATCTCGTCGTGGTGGGGGTGGTACATGAACGTGCCGGGCGCCCGGAGCGCGAACTCGTAGACGTAGGTCTCGCCCGGGGGAATCGGGCGCTGCGTGAGCCCCGAGATGCCGTCCATGCCGTTGGGCAACACCATCCCGTGCCAGTGCACGGTGGTGGGCTCGGGCAGGCGGTTGGTGACGTAGATCCGCACGCGCTCGCCCTCGACGGCCTCGATGGTGGGCCCCGGCGTCGCGCCGTTGTAGCCCCAGCACTCCGCGCGCAGCCCCGGCAGGAACTCGTGTTCGAAAGCCTCGGCCACGAGGTGACCGACCCTCACGCCGCGCACCGTGCGGAGCGGCAGCGTCGAGCCGTTGGGGGTCACCACGGCCCTCTGACCGCCGGGCGCCGCGGGGGCGGCGGGGTGCTGCGCGCCCGCGTGGGTCTGCGCCTCGGCCTCGGTCGACCGCGTGACGAGCGCGGCGCCCGTGAGGGCGGCGCCGCCCGAGAGGAAGGTGCGACGGTCCATGTCAGTGCTCTCCGTTGGGGGTGTTGCGCGTCGCGCGGCCGCTCACCCGCGCGCCCGCGAGCAGCGCTTCGAAGGCCGCGGCGGCGGTCCAGTACGCGCGCCGCGCCTCGACGGCGGCGAGCTCGGACTGGAGCTGCGCGCGCCGCGCGTCGAGGAGCTGGAGCACGCCCGTCTGCATCGCGTTGTACTGGAGCACGGTCTGCTCGAGCACCCGCGCGCGCGCAGGCAGGATCACGGCGTCGTACTGCCTCGCCCGCGCGTGCGTCGACGCGAGGCGGTTGCGCGCCTCGCGCACCTCGGAGCGAAGGTCGATCGCGAGGCCAACGTAGCGCTCCATGAGCCCGTCGAACTATGCCTATCCGGTCTGGACCTAACGCCCGCGCGCGCTGATCGGGCAAGTTTCGTGCGTGCCACGATCGGCGTGGCGCGCGCTCTGGCGCCCTCCCGCCACGACGCGCCGCGTCATCTGATGGAACTCCGTCGTGTAGGACATCGACAGACGTATTCATCCGGGCAGTGGAGGGCGTTGACGTAGGACGTCACGCCGCGAACGTCTCGCCGGAAGGAAAGGCCGCGCGAGCGAAACTGGCCGCAGCCCGTACAGAGCGCGTGAACGGTCGGCGCGCGCCGAGTATTGCGCGTGCGCGCGCAGTCTGGTACCGGAGCGGTATGAGCGACTCCGCAAGCAACCCCCAGGCGCAAAAACTCGCGTTTCAGGTCGAGCCGAACGATCCCATGATCGTCAACGTGACGCGTTCGGATGGAAAGCGGTATCGGATTTCGGTTCGCCTCGCCGTTATCGACGTTATTGACACCGGCGCATATCAAGCGGAACACCCGACGATTCCGCTCTTTCAGTTCAAGGCACAGTTGGTTGCGGACACCCAGGAGACTAGTCAATGAAGTGTGGGCAAACTCCGGTTGTTGGGTTCGCGAACGGTCTCGTGATCCCCGCGATCATTTTTATAATGGAGATCGCGACTCCAAACCAACTCAGCGCGGCTTATGATGGCACCCACCCGCTGACGTGCATGGTCAGTCATGTGCCTAGGGCGGAGATTACGGTCGGCGACGAATGCGGGTCGGCGACGCTTGCGGATCAAGACGAAATCGTGTTCGAATCGCACATGCACGGACAAACGGCTTCGTCAATCGATACCAACGCCTTCTGGAAGCAACTCGACGACATGCGCGGCATGCGCGATGGATGGGATGAAGACGGGGCACCTGCGCCGAACGAGTCTGCTATTTCTGGTGCCAAAAGCGCCCTCGCGCTGATGCTCAGTGAGAACCTCTGTCCCCACGAAGTCGACGTGGATGTCATCGGAGGGGTAGCTATCACCGTGCACGCATCCACGTCATCGCGCAGCGCATGGTTCGTGTTCCCGAACCAAGGCCGACCTCACGTCGTCCTTCACGGCGATAGCGCCATCCAACCTCGCGCTTTCGGCATTACCGCCGATGTGGTATCAGAAGTTCGGACGTTTTTAGGCATCGCATGACGAGACAGCAACTTCAACTGCACTTCGATGCCGACGAAAGTCTTTATAGGCGTATCGGTAAGGGCGACGTATATGCACCAACCAAAGAAAAGCCTGTCAGCAAACTGAAACCTCAACGAGTAAAGTTCCAACTGTCAGTGTTCAGGAGGTCAATGACTACAGACGATGATGTCTGTGCATCCGATCCTTATCGTGATGGAATCGCTAAGGCAACAGCGTCGACAATCTTCGCGATAGCCGCTTCGTCTGTTAGGGTGGTTTGTGCAGACGATCCGACGGATGGCCTTTGCGGTGACGCGCACGCGCTTATCGCAGTCGTCGCCACCGGAACCAATGGCGTCGTAGACTACGATGAGAGCAGTGCACGCGCGGCGATCGTTGATGCGTTTGCTGTTCACAGACCGCCGACAAAATAATCTGCGTCACTGCCTCTGTTTTTCTCCCCCGCCTTGTGCTCTCATCGGCGCATGAGACCCCGTCGCACTGCCAAGCGCCGCACGAAGCGCAACCAGGGCGAGACGCCCGCCCCGAAGCGATCGCCTCGCCGACCCGCGGAGCAGCCGTGCTCCATGCTCGACTTTCAACGGATGTTCCCGAACGAGGCGGCGTGCGCGGACTACATGGAGCGTGTGCGGTGGCCCGATGGGTTCGTGTGCCCGTCGTGCGGCACCAAGGGAGATCCCTACCGCTTCGCGGTGCACCCTGCGATTCTGGAGTGTCGTGCGTGCAAGAAGGAAACGTCCCTGACGGCGGGGACGGTGATGCACAAGACGAAGCAGCCGCTTCAACTGTGGTTCAACGCCGCCTATCTCGTGACGACGCAGACCCCCGGCATGAGCGCGCTCCAGTTCCAGCGGCAGATGGGGATTTCACGCTACGAGACAGCGTTCCAGATGCTCCACAAGCTCCGCGCCGGGATGATGCGGCCAGAGTTGGAGCGCGACTCCATCGGTGATCCGTACCCCGTCGAAGTCGATGAGGCGTGGATCGGTGGCAAGACCATCGGCAAGGGGCGCGGCGTGACGGACGCTTCCCTTGTGGTGATCGCCGTCGAGGTGCGCGAGCGTGCGACGCCGAAGAAGGGACGGGCGAGCTACTACGCGGGCCGCGTTCGGATGCGCCATGTGGTGAGTCGCGAACGCGCCGAACTGGAGCCTTTCGTGCGGGAGAACGTGCTCGTTGGGTCGGTCGTGCGAACGGACGGCTGCAACGGCTACGACTACCTGCAAGCGTTCGGATACAAGCATCAATGCAAGGTGCTCCACGGCGATGCTGCGGCCACGAAGGAGTGGCTGCCGATGGTTCACATCGTCATCTCGAACCTCAAGACCTGGTTGCGAGGCACGCACGGCACGGAGTCTCCCCGCAGCACCTTCAGACCTACCTCAACGAGTACGTGTTCCGCTTCAACCGGCGCTTCTACCCGATGACCTCGTTCGCCTCCGTGCTCGGGATCCGGGGGCGATGAAGGCCGATACGAGAGCTCTACGGCGGCGATTGGGAGCACAAGCGGCAACGACGCAGAGGCCGCGCAGGGCGTCCCACGGGTCGCCGGGGAGCCCGCGAGGCGCCGTCGATGAGCCAACCGCCGATGAACGCCGCACGACACCCTCTACCCCCGCTTGCGGGGGCTTCTCCGGCTTCGCCGTCGCGACTGGCGCGGGCGGCGCGTCGGCTCGCGGTCGCCGCAGCCTGCTTCTCCGCGTCGTTGCGCGCGATGCTCGCGTGCGGCTCGGATTGCCTCGATGCCGTTGAGCTTTCTGCCGGGGTGGATCGCGTGCTTCATGGTCTTGTGGTGGTTGAGCAGCAGGGAGGCCCCCGGTTGCGTGCTCGAAAGCGTCGAGCACCATGTACTCCGTGACCATGACGTGAACGAACACGAGGAAGTCAGCCTCGATGTTCCCGGCCTGTCGCGGGCGTTCATGTGCGCGATGCGCCCTCGGATGTCGCGCCTCGCTCTCGCCCACGTACGACCGCGGTCTTCGCTGGATTGGTGATCGCGTAGAGGGCTCGGATGCCGTCGTCGTCCAGAGCACATGGGCGACGGTCCCGGCGCTCTCGAATCGGTGGCCGCTGGCTCCGCGTGTTGGGGATTGAGGGTGCCGGGGATCACAAGGGGCGGGAGAGAGGGCGCATACCTACAGTGTGCGTAGGGTAGGCGCGACGACGCGAGTTCTCGGCAGGCTACCGCGTCAACGACAGGGTGCGATGGCGCCTACATCGTGGCACGCACGAAACTTGCCCGATCAGGCGCGCGCGGGCGTTAGGTCCAGACCGGATAGGCATACGTCGAACTCGGCGGTGAGCTCGCGCACGCGACCCTGCTGCGGTCGAAGAGGCCAGCGAGACGCCCGCACCCGCCGTCAACGGTCCCCGAGGGGAGGCCCCCGACTGTGAGGGATCGCCCGCGAGCAGGTGCACGTCGGCCGCGAGCTCGGGCACGAGCCCGCCACGCGCGCCACGCCGGCCCGCCGCGCGACGCCCTCGAGCTGCGCGCGCGGCGGCGCCGTCGAGGCTCGCCGTCAACGCGCTCGACTCCGCGCGCTCGGGGATCGCGAGCGCCTCGGGGACCGGGGCGCCCGCCCTCCGCCGCGTCTCGTCGGCGTGGAGCCCCAGGAGCCGGTGCAGCGCCTCGCGCCGGTCGAGCACCTCGAGCTCGAGCTCCGCGGGCCTCTTGATGCAGCCTCCTGCGTCGCCGCGTCGAGGGGGCGGGAGGTTGCCCGCAGCGACGAGGGCGCGCGCGGAATCGCGGCCCACCCGGCGAAGGCGTCGAGCGAGCGCTGGCCCACGGCGAGGCGCGCTTCGGCCTGCTGCATCGCGTAGAAGGCCGCCCGCGTTTCGGAACTCCGAGCGCCACCACCGCGGCGGCAATGGCGGCCGTCACCGGCCTCGGCCGCGTGCGATTGGAGCGGCGCGGCAGGCCGCGCAGGTCGTACCTCGACGCGAAGCTCGACCTCGGTGTTCCTTCGGGCAGGAGCTCGGCCTCGACGCGGGGTTGGGCAGGAGCCCCGCTTGCACGAGGCGCCCCGCGCGCCACGCCCAGCTCGCGCAGCTCGGCGCGGAGCGCGCGGTTGTTGAAACTGGCGCGATCCGCACCGCGGCGTCGGCGTCGAGCGGCGCCGAAGGGCGGCGCGCACGGGGTCCGCCGACACGCCGTCGGGCTCGCGGTCGAAGTCGTCGAGCGCGAGGCTCACCCGCGTGAGCTCCTGCACGCGGCTCACGTCGTCGCGGAGCGTCGGGGCGCACCCCGAGAGCGCGAGCGCGTCGCTCACTGCGCATGGTGGTGTCCCTCGTGCGGCGACGGCGCGGGCGCGCCGCGTCGGCGGCGGCTCGGAGGGCGCGGCGCCGTGCGTCATCCCCGTGGTGATGCGCGTGCGGGTCCGGCTCTCGGTCCGGGCTGAGCCCGCACGCCGCAGAGGCTTCGCCCGGCATCGGCGGGTCTTCGCGGAGCGCGACGGCTGCGGCGGGCGGAGCTCAGGCCTCGGCGGAGAGCGCCGACGCCGTCGGGAACCGATCAGGCATCGCGCGCGGCGAGCACGCGGCCGCGCTCCATGCGACGACGAAACACACGCGCGCCAAGAAGCGCAGGAGAGCGGGCATCGGGGACCTCCAGTCGTGAGCAGTGAGGTGGACGTGCGCGGCTGCTCGGCCGCCGCGGGAGCAATACCCGGCACGAGAAACGTCTCAGCCCTGTGGGCACGTATGTCAATCGTGACCCTCGGGGTCACACCTGACAGACACGGACCGAGGGCGCCGCGGGGGATCCGAACCGTGTGGTGTGGTTCGATGCTCCGCGTCGGCACCCGACCGTTGCGGGTCGTCGCGGGCTTGTGGCGTCCCGGTGCTGTTCAGTCGGCCGTACCTGCGCCGATCTCAACCTCGATGGCGCGGGGTCAGGTCGGTCCTCACGCACGAACGCCGACTCAGGGCCACCCCCGTCGGAGCACGAACTCCCGCTCCGGCACGCAGGAAGTGGCCGTGCTGGTCTGTGCAGCACACCCGGCTCGGGCCACACGGCGGGGTCGCACGTCGCCCCGCCTGCCTCGGGCGTGGCGTCCGGCGAGGCGTCCGCCACGACATCGGGCGCGACGTCGAGCGCCGTGTCTTTCGCGTCGGCCGCGTCCCCGCCTGATGCATCCTCGACGCGGTCCAGCGCGGCATCAGCGTGGCTTTGCGGGACCGCGTCGCTGGATGAGCACGCGCTCAGCGCGGCGAGGAGGAGTGCCGAAAGAGGTTGCAGAGAGGTGCGCATGTTCATGATTTCACCAGAGGAGCAGAGGAGGAGTTGGACGCAGCACCTCGCGGGCTCACGCAAGAAGCGGGCGTTCGCTCGGGTGGTATCGCGCTCCCCGCGAGCTCCCGAACGAAATGCATGCGCTGCGAGGGTGCGAGCCTGACGAACCCGTGGGCACTCTGCGGGCGTCGACGCGTCGGGGTCACCCCCGTGGCGCTGACCTCACAGCCGCGTTGCGCGCAGCCGCAGCGCGTTGGCGATGACGGACACCGAGCTGAAGCTCATGGCGGCAGCGGCGAGCATCGGGCTGAGCAGAAGCCCTGTGAAGGGGTAGAGCACGCCAGCGGCGACGGGCACGCCCAGGGCGTTGTAGCCGAACGCGAACAGCAGGTTCTGCCGGATGTTGGCCATCGTCGCGCGGCTGAGTCGACGCGCCCGCACGATGCCACGCAGGTCGCCCTTCACCAGCGTGACGCCTGCGCTCTCCATCGCGACGTCGGTGCCCGTGCCCATCGCGATGCCGACGTGGGCCTGCGCGAGCGCGGGCGCATCGTTGATACCGTCGCCCGCCATCGCCACGCGTCGACCCTCGGCTTGGAGGCGCTTGACCTCGTCGACCTTCTGCTCAGGGAGCACCTCGGCGACGACCTCGTCGATCCCGAGGCTGCGGGCCACGGCCTGCGCCGTCGTGCGGCTGTCGCCCGTGAGCATCACCACGCGCAGGCCCTCTTCTCGAAGCGCGCGCAGCGCCTCGGCGGTCGAACTCTTCACCGGGTCGGCGACGCCCACGATGCCTGCGAGCGCGCCATCGACCGCGACAAACATCACCGTCTGGCCGTCCGTTCGCAGCGCCTCGGCGCGCGAGGCGAGGCCGCTCAGCGCGGCGCCCACGTCGTCCATCAGCGCGCGATTGCCGAGGGCGACGGCACGACCTTGGACTGTTCCCGTGACGCCCTTGCCCGTCACCGATGCGAAACCCTCGGCGCGCGAGAGGGCCACGCCGCGCTCCTGCGCGGCCGCCACGATGGCGGCCGCCAGCGGGTGCTCGCTCCCCTGCTCAAGGCTGGCCGCGTCGCGCAGCAGATCCGTCTCGTCGCGCCCCGCGGAAGGCTCCACAGTGACGAGCCTCGGCCGTCCCTCGGTGAGTGTGCCGGTCTTGTCGACGAGCAACGTGTCGACCGAGCGAAGCACCTCGATCGCCTCCGCGTTGCGGAAGAGCACGCCGGCCTGCGCGCCGCGACCCGCCGCCACCATGATCGACATGGGCGTGGCGAGGCCGAGGGCGCAGGGACACGCGATGATCAGCACTGCGACGGCGTTGACCAGGGCGTGCGCGAGCCGGGGTTCGGGTCCCCACACACTCCACGCCGCGAAGGTCAGCGCGGAGGCGGCGGTCACGGTCGGCACGAAGTAGCCCGAGACCGTGTCCGCGAGACGCTGAATGGGCGCGCGGCTGCGCTGCGCCTCGGCCACCATCGACACGATTCGCGCGAGGAGTGTGTCGCGCCCCACCCGCTCGGCGCGCATCACGAGTGCGCCCGTGCCGTTGACCGTCGCGCCCACGAGCCGGTCACCAGGGCCCTTCTCGACCGGCACGGGCTCACCTGTGACCATCGACTCATCGACGCTGCTCGTGCCCTCCAACACCGCGCCGTCGACGGGCACCTTCTCGCCGGGCCGTACGCGCAGCCGGTCGCCCGGAGTCACGGCGTCGAGCGGCACGTTCTCCTCGGCGCCATCGTCGCGCAGCCGTCGGGCCGTTTTCGGCGCGAGCCCGAGCAGCGCGCGGATGGCGGCTCCGGTGCGGCTCCGCGCGCGAAGCTCGAGCACCTGCCCGAGCAGCACGAGCGTGACGATCACGGCGGCGGCTTCGAAGTACACCGGTACCTGCGCTCCGTGGCCGCGGAACGTCGACGGGAACACGCCGGGGACGAGCGTCGCGACGAGGCTGTACCCGTATGCGACCGCGACGCCGAGCCCGATGAGCGTGAACATGTTGAGGTGGCGACTCGCGACCGAACGCCACGCACGCACGAAAAACGGCCACGCGCCCCAGAGCACGACCGGCGAGGCCAGCGCGAGTTCGACCCAGTTGTGCAGGTGCGGGGAGATGAGTCGACCGATCGAATCGGCGGCGAGCATCGCGCTCATCGCGACGACGAACAGCGGTGCGGTCAGCGCAGCGCTCACGACCAGGCGCCTGCGCATGTTGTCGAACTCGGGGTCGTCGTCTCCCTCTGTCGCGGCGGGCACCCTGGGCTCCAGCGCCATGCCGCAGATCGGGCAGCTCCCGGGCGCCAGCCGCACGATCTCGGGGTGCATCGGGCAGGTGTACTCGAGCGCTCCCGCCTCGGGCTTCACGGCGGCAGGCGTCGCGTAGCGCGCAGGGGCGGCGCGGAACTTCTGCGCGCAGCCGGCGCTGCAAAAGTGCCAGGTGTGGCCGCCCCACTCGAAGTACTCGGGCGCCTTGGCGGGCGATACGTCCATGCCACACACGGGATCCTTCACGGTCTCGTCGGTCGAAGGGGGTCCGGCCTGCGTGGCGCCATGGAGAGGGTGGGGGTGTGCTCGATGCTCCATGTTCTCCTCGACAATCATCGCGGACAGGACGTCCATTCGAAGTACCGCAAGCGGTGTACCGCGCCCTCGCGACGCGCCCGCCCGGACCGGGCGCAGATCGTCGAGACGGAGGGGACCACAAGTCACGCGTGATCTTCCACGGGTTCTTGGAGGACCGCACTTCGGGCAACAATGCGGTCGACGCGTCGCGCCTCTCGCGCGTTTCGCCCTCCGCCTCGTCGCTGCTTGATCGTCGTCAAAGCATGTCTGCGCGGATGCCACACAACATCGCTGAGAGCGTCGCGCTGACCGAAATTGGTTCGGTCAGCCCACGCGGAGGTTGCGCATGAACACTCCCGCACTGATCGCGGTCGCCATCGCGACTGCAACCATGGCCTGCGCGGACGACGCGCCGGTGCAGACCGGGTCCAAGGTCTATGTGGCCGATGAGGAGGGCGGCACGCTCTCGGTGATCGACCACGCCAGCCGTCGTCGACTTCGCACGATCGACCTGAGCGAGCAGGTGAACGGCACGGTGATGCGCTTCACGACGCACAACGTCCAGGTCGCGCCCGACGGTCGCTCGGTGTGGGCCACCGCCGCCCCGGTTGCGGAAGGACACGTCGGCCACGGCGGGGGTGGCAGCGGGAACGAACCCGTCGAGCAGGTCGTCGTGATCGACCCGCGCTCCGATACTGTGGTGGCGCGCATCCCGGTCGGCTCTGGGCTTCACCTGGCGCACGTCGTCCTCGACGCTGCGTCGCGCTACGCCTACGTGAGCGCCAATGAGGCGAGCCAGGTGCTGCGCATCGACGCGACGACGAGGCAGGTCGTCGGCCGCTATGACCTGGGCACTGACCGCGGGCCGCACGGGATGCGGTTCTGCGGCGAGCGGCTCTACGTCGCCAACATGAACGGCCACAGCCTCTCGGTGATCGATCCCGTGGCGGGTAGCGTGCGCGAGGTGCCGGTCGGCGGCGTCGCCGTGCAGACGGCGTGCGCCTTCGGCGGGCGGTATGTCTTCGCGTCGCTCTACGACACGCGCGAGGTCGTTCGCCTCGAGGTGTCGACCGGGGTGCTCACGCGAATCTCGCTCCCGCAGGGCGCGCAAGGTCCCGTGCAGCTCTACCCGCTGCCCGACGGCAGGCTCTACGTCTGCGACCAGGGAATGCTGCTCGACCGGCCTGCGTCCAACAAGCTCTTCGAGGTCGACGTCCGCGCGGGGACGGTGGTCGCGACGATCGAGGTGGGCCGCGGCGCGCACGGCGTCGTCGTGAGCGACGACGGGCGCGAGGCGTTCGTCACCAACTTCGCTGACAACACCGTCTCGATCGTTGACACGGCGACGCGGCGCGCGGTCGCCACCGTGGCGGTCGGGGAGAGTCCCAACGGCGTAGCCCACTGGCACGTCACGGGCGGGATGCCGTAGCGATCGCATAGGCTCTGAGGCCTCGCGTCGGCCCTCACAGCAGAATCATCTCGAGCGGCGTCATCACGGACGGCGACGATCCCATCGCGTCCATGGTGGCCGTCGCTGTCGGCGGTCCTGGCGTGTGTTGAAGGCCGTGCCGGTAGCGCCGCGTACGTCGAAGCGTCGGTTGCCCAGTCCAACACGCGACCGCGTCTCCGCCGCGAGGTCGTCGATGTCCCGTGACTCCGCGGGTCACAACGGGCCTTGGGGCCGTCGCGCTCGTCTTGTCGCTCCAACGATCTCGAGCATCGCGAGAGCCGCGAGCGCCGACACTCGCAAACTTCCATCGGAAGACTGGAGCACCGCTGCGAGCACCCCGCTTGCGCGTCTCACTGCGCCCGGTGCGCCAGATCCTCTCGACGGACGAGGCGCCGAACCCGAGGACTCGCGACCTCTATGGGGTGCAGGTATCGGGTCTCGCGAGCACGTCGTCGAGTGCGACCTTGATCGCATTCAGGCCCGCTTCACTGCCATATGCGCGGTAGCGGATGCGGCCGCTGTGGTCGACGATGAGATTGCCCGGGAACGCGAGGCCCGGGTAGTAGGGTTGGAGGATCTGCTCCGGATCCATGAGCTCGGGGATCTGGAGCTGGTAGCGGTCGACCCATGCCTGGCAGGGGCCCGGCGTGATGGCCGTGCGATCGGCGTTCTGCACGAGGATCTGCACGATGCGAACGCCGCGCTCGCGGTAGGGGCCGAGTTCGGACTCGATCTGTCGCGCTTCCATCTGACACGGTACGCACCAGACCGCGCTGATGATCACCACCGTCGCGCTCGTTTCGGCCCAGCCGTCATTCGCGAAGCTCCACGGCGTACCGTTGCAGCGGTCGAGCGTGAAGGGCTCGAAGCGCGCGCAGATGCGCGTTCCATACGGGCCCGGAGGGTACGTCACGACGGGCGTCGCGACGTCACCAGCGGCCGGCGTATCGGGCATGACGGCCGCGTCGGGCGCGGCGGCTGCGTCGGTGCGAGGTCCCGGCGAGCCGGAGCCACCGCTGGCGCCGCAGCCCATAAGCGCAACGAACGCGAACGTTGCATTGATGAATCTCATCGTAATTTCTCCGCGAAACTTCGAAGGTGGAGCGGGTAGCGCGTAGGTACTTTTGAGGGGGGGCTCGGCACGTCTCATGTGCCCTCAAGCGGGCAGACAGCCGCGACGCCACGCATCGAAGTTTGCACGCGAGCGCGATGCACCGAAACTGAGACCGCGGCGGTCACAGGGCGCGCGCCAGGAGCGGCGAGAACCCCTGTCGCAACGGCTGGCCGCTTGGCGCCAACGATCGGCTCGGAGGACCTTCGCGTTGCAGCAGGGAGTGGGCGGCCTCGCGCCTTCGGCGCACGCGCGGCCGGTCAAGCCGCGAGCTACCTCCGATCGCCCGCGCTCACGGTCCGCGCGCCCGCGATGAGGGGGTGGCTGGCGATCGCGTCGAGGCACTCGGGATTGCGCAAGGCCTCGCGGTTCGCCGCCGGGAGGCCGTTGACGGCGTCGCGTCCGGCGCGCTCGGAGCGCTTGCCGTTGAGGGTGACAGGGAGCGCGTCGACCTGCGCGATCAGCGCGGGGACGTGCGCCATCGAGCGGCGCTGGGCGAGCTCGCGCTTCACGCGCAGTGAGAGGGTGCGGTCGAGCGCGACGCCCTCGCGGAGCACCACGAGGAGCACGAATCGGCTCCCACCGGGCTCGTCAAGCGTCCGCTGCTCGACGGCCATCGCGTCGGCGATTTCGTGGATGTGCGCGAGCGTGGCGTAGATCTCCGCGGGGCCGACGCGCACGCCGCGGACGTTGAGCACGCCGTCGGAGCGGCCGTGGATGCGCGCTCCGGTCGTGGTGAGCTCGAGGAGGTCGCCGTGGGTCCAGAGGCCCTCGTTGCGCGCGAAATACTCGTCGTGGAAGCGGCGCCCAGAGGGGTCACCGACGAAGCCCACAGGCCGCGAAGGGAAGGGGTTGGCGCACACGAGCTCGCCGACCGTCTCGCCGGGCCCGCAGAGAGCCCGCACGTCCATCGCGAGGCTCGGGCACTGGAGCTCGCCGCGACGCACCGGAAGGTTGGGATTGCCGAGGAGGAAGCAGCCGAGGACGTCGGTCCCCCCAGAGATGGATTGCAGGGGAACGGGCTTCACCTCGTCGCGCGCCCAATCGAAGAGGTCGTCGCGGAGTACCGAGCCGGTCGAGAGGATGACCCTGAGCGATGCGAGCTCGTAGCGCTCGCGCGGCGAGGACCCCGCGTCGCGGGTGAGCTGAAGGAACGCGGGGCTCGTACCGAGCACCGTGACCCCGAGGCGGTCGACCACGCGCCAGAGCGAGTCCTGCTCGGGGAAGGTCGCCGAGCCGTCGTAGAGGACGATCGAAGCACCCGTGGCCAGCGCCGAGAGCTGCCAGTTCCACATCATCCAGTTGCACGTGGTCTGGAAGAGCATGCGATCTCGCGCCGTGAGATCCGTGTGGAGCACGAGCTCCTTCTGGTGCTCGACGAGGGTGCCTCCGCCGCCGTGGAGGATCCCCTTGGGTGCGCCCGTGGTGCCCGACGTGAAGAGCGCAAACAGGGGATGGTCCCACGCGAAGCGCGGCAGGTCGTCGAGGCCGAGCACGCCTCGATGTGTCGCGACGAGGGCGTCGAGGGTGCTGTCGGCGCCGTGCCAGCGCTCCTCGTCCAACGCGATGAGCACGCGCACGGTGGGGAGCGCAGCGCGCAGGTGCGCAGCGCGGTCAGTGAGCGCGCGTTCGACGCCGTGGTGGGCGAACGCGCCGTGCATCAGAAGCGCGACAGGGGCGAGCTGCGAGAAGCGCTCGAGCGTCGACTCGAGGCCCACGTCGGGGGACACCGACGCCCAGGTGGCCCCCACCGCGGCGGCGCCGAGACACGCCACGATGGTCTCCGCGGCGTTGCGCGCGACGGCGACCACGCAGTCGCCGACGCTCACGCCGAGCGCGCGCAGCGCGGCGGCGAAGGCGAGCACCGCGTCGGCGAGCTCTGCGCGCGTGAGGACTCGCTCGCGGCCTCGCTCGTCGACGGAGGTCACCGCGGCGCCGTCACCCTTCGCGCCGAGCTTGAGGAGGCACTCAGCGTAGGAGACCCTGGCCTTGGGGAAGAAGCGCGCAGTTTCGCACGCGTCGCCGTCGCAGACCTCGCTGCAAGCGTCGGCGGGTGACATGAGCGACTCCAGGCCTGTCCATCGGGCGAACTCGCGCCAGAACGTGCGGAACTCGCGTACCGAGAAGGCGTGAAAGGCTCCCTCGTCCGCGAAGCGCTCGCCCGTGACCGCCTCGACGTGGCGTCGAAAGGCCGTGCGCTGCGATGCGGCGACCGCGGCCGGCGTCGGCTCCCAGACGACGGGGCTCACCGCGCGGGCTCCTTGAAATCGGGCATCGCGGAGACGTACGCGACGATCTTGCCGAGGCCGTCGAAGTTCCTGGGGGTGACGTCCTTGCGGTTGAATTTCACGCCGCAGGTCTTCTCGATGTGGAGGATGAGCCGCACGAAGCCGAGGCTGTCGAGGACGCCGTTCTGAAGGAACGACATCTCGTCATTCTTGATGATCTTCGCGGCCTCGCCAAAGTGGTAGTTGTCGTCGAGCCACTCGAGGATCATCTGGCGCAGAGCGAGCGACACGGGGAACTGAACTCCGTTAGAAGTTGGCGTAGATGAACGTCCCGGAGGTGACCGGGACGAAGAGCATCAGCCATGCCGTGACGATGCCGTAGACCACGCCCCGGAGCACCGCGGGCATCGCGGCGAAGCGCGCGCGGAGCGATCGCGCGGCCTCGGACTCGACGACGTGCAGACCCACCACGAACGTGAGGCATAGCGCGAGGTTCACGGCGCGCAGCCGCGGCGCGTCGACGGGCAGGGTGAGCCCGCGGCGGAAGGTGACCAGACCTCGCGCGTAGGCCCCCGCCTCGCCGAGCGTGACCGCGCGGAAGGGCACGAGGGACAGCACGAAGAACGCCTGCGTGAGAAGCCACGCGGTGAGCTGATACGCGGTCGATTTACGGCGCGCGACCCACGCGCGGTCGCGGCGGCAGAGGGCGCGGTAACGCTCGTCCCACTGGTGGTTGAGCACGAGGCCGAGGCCGTGAAGGAGGCCCCACGCGACGAAGGTCCACCGCGGCCCGTGCCAGAGGCCCGAGAGCAGGAACACCAGAATGAAGGCCGCGTCGAGGCGCCCGCGGAACCACCCGTCGCCGGTGGTGAGCCGACCGTAGATGTAGTCGAACCACCAGCGGTTGAGGGTGATGTGCCAGCGGCGCCAGAAGTCCAGGAGGCTGCGCGCGAGGAAGGGGAGGTTGAAGTTTTCAGGCAGGTCGACGCCGAGGAGGACGGCGCACCCGATCGCCATGTCGGTGTAGCCCGAGAAGTCACAGAAGACCTGCGCGGCGTAGCCCGCGAGCGCGATCCACAGGCCCGCGGTGCCGTAGCGTGCGGGGTCTGCGAACGCCGGGTCGACGAGGTTCTGCGCGAGGTAGTCGGCGACGAAGGCCTTCTTCACGAAGCCTGCGAAGAAGCGCATCGCGCCGCGTCGCAGACGCTCGGGGCCGAGCGAGCGCGGGGCCTCGAGCTGCGGCAGGAGCTCGTCGCCGCGCGCGATGGGGCCCGCGGTGAGCTGCGGGAAGAACATCACGAACGCCGCGAAGCGCAGCGCCGAGCGGCACGGCGCGATGCGCCCGTCGTACACGTCGAGGAGGTAGCCGACCTTCTGGAAGGTGAAGAACGAGATCCCGAGCGGCAGCGCGAGGCGCGGGACGGGGAGCGGCGTCGCGAGCCCGAGGAGCCTCGCGACGTCGTCGACCGTCGACGCGAAGAAGCCAGCGTACTTGAAGTACCCGAGGAGCCCGAGGTTGAACGCGAGGCTCAGCGCCAGCCCGAACTTCGCGCGGCGGGGGCCGTGTCGGTGCCGGTCGACATCGAGCGCGAGGGCGTAGTCGACGGCGGTCGAGAGCACGAGCAGCGGTACGAAGCGCGGGTTGCAGACGAAGTAGAAGAAGATCCCTGACGCGACGAGGTGCGCGTTCTGCCAGGCGGCGCGTCGCGGCAGCGCAAGGTGCGCCGCCAGCGTCGCGAGGAAGAACAGGCCGAAGGCGAGGGTCGTGAAGCTCACCGCGCGGGCCTCGCGGGCGGGCGCGTCGGAGCGTCGAAGAGCCAGGCCATCGTGCGCTCGAGGGCCCAGCGCGAGAACCGCACATTGGCCGCGGGCGTGAGGTGATCGAGGTCCGGCTGGAAGTCTTCGAACGCGAGCGGCGCGCGGAGGGTCATGTCGGTGACGCGTACGGGGCGCCGCCGGGCGAAGTCGGCGATGTAGTCGTCGTAGCGGCGCAGCGTCGTGTCGCGCGAACGCGGAGACACCACGTCGGCCAGCAGCGGGAAGAGCACGACCGTAACCTCGACGCCGCGCGCCTGGAGGTCGTCGACGAGCGCGGAGAAGGCGCGCTTATGGCCCGGGTCATCGCAATAGGCGAACTGCGCCTCCATGCGGTCGCGGGCGATGGCGATCGCGTGTCGGCGGCGTTCGGCGAGGACCTCGTCGGTGACCCCGCGCGCGGCATCGATGGCGCCCGCGATGATGCGCCCGTGGCCGCGGTCCTGGAGCAGGTCAAAGAACGGCAGCGCTTCGGTCACGCGGGTCCGGAGGAAGTTGCCGTTGAAGTCATCGATGCCCCGGGAGGCCACGTCCCACATGAAATGTTCGAACGTCCACGCTCGCGCTGGGAGGTTGGCCTCGCTGAGTCCGGGCCGCTTGCAGAGGTCGTAGAAAGTCGTCACCAGGATCGCGCGCGACAGCCTCCGTCGCTTCGGCGCACCCCCCGCCGCGCGCTCGTCGAGGAGCGGTCGAACGCGGTGTTCGAACACCCACCGGTACGACGTGAAGGTGCCCCACTCCACGGGTACGAGCGCGACGCGGTGCCTGCCCCGCGAACGCGCAAGCACCATGTCGCGCATCGGCCCGAACGAGCGCGCGTGGCTCGACCCGAGAACCAGCGTGTCGGGGTCGCCCGACGCGTACTCGCGCACGCCGTCGTCGACCTCCATGATGCGCGGGGGCATCGGCGACACGTGTCGCGCTCCCACGTCGATGAGCGCGATCGCGGCGAGCGCGCCAATGCCCACCAAGACTGATTCCTTGTAGACCCACATCGCCTGGAATGGAGCTCAGATCATACGCAATGTCCCGCGCGCCACCGCGCAAGTTCGTGCGTCGACGATGCGTCTGACGACTCGCCGATCGCCCGAAGATCCATGTGCGACACACGCTCCGTGTGACCGCGACGGTTCCACCTCGCGCGGCGTCGGGCTTGCACCGTGTCCGCGGCGAAACGCGCCGCGACGGGATCGTTGGCTGAGCGCGGAGAGGCTCGCTTGCGACGACGCGAACGACGCGTGCCCGCGTTGCCGAGGAGAGAGGAAGATGAGACCGAACCGGGTGATGATCCTCATGTGCGTCGTGGCGGGATGCCAGTCCACGCCCGGCGCGGAGCCGCACGACATGAGCGTGGCCGCGCACCTCGCTGAGGCGTCGGGACACGAGGCGGAGGCGACGCATCACAGGGCGATGTACGCCCCAGACGCGAGCGTGACCCGCGAGCGCTGCCCCGCCAACGCGACCCTCGTGAGCCAGAGCGTGTGCTGGACCTCCGTCGGCAACCCCACCGCGGATCACCTCCGCGAGGCCGAGCGGCACCGCCAGATGGCGGCCGATCATCGCGCGGCGTCGCAGGTGTTGCGCGACGCCGAGGCGAGCGCCTGCGTCGGCGTCTCCGACGTGGACCGCGACATGAGCCCCTTCGAGCACCGCGACGACATCGCCAGCGTCACGCCGCTCATCGAGCACGTCACGAGCGCGCGTGAAATGCGCAGTCGCACGGCGGGTGTCGTCGTGACCTTCCGCGCGCTGCCGGGGCTCACCGCGGAGTGGCTCCAGCGCGTGGTGAACTGCCACCTCGCGAGAAACGCCGCGCTCGGACACCACGTGCCGGAAATGCCCGACTGCCCCCTGGTGCCGAATGGCGTGAGCGCCGCCGTCACCTCCACCGGGGACGGGTTCGCGGTCGAGATCCGGGCCGACGACGCCGCAGTGCTCGAAGAGATTCAACGGCGAGCCCGAACGCTCACGGCGCCGAGGTAGGGCGAGACGTGAGGACGTGGCATCTGTGACCCAATCGGTCACGCGCCGCGCGCTGCCTCGCGAGCACCCGGTTCGTTGTCGCGCGGCGCTTGCGCTCGACGGTGCACCAGCTTCACGCGAGGACACAGGGAGCCCCAGACCTCGCTTGACTCGTCGCTACGGCGACCACCCGATTGAGTTGGCACGTTGGTTGAGACCTCCCGCCGATACGCGCGAGGGAATCTGCTCCCGCCCGTCACGCGCCGTGACCGCGTTGGTCACAGTGCGCGGAGGCGTCGATCCCCCGTTTGCCTCGGAGAACCGATGTCCGCTCGTCGACCGCGATCGCTCCTCGCCGCGCTGCCGATCTGGCTCGCGCTCCTGCAGGGCGCATCTGCGTCCGCGCAGCCGCTCCCGAGCCCGCTCGACGTCGGCGCGGTGGTTCGCATCGCGCGCGAGCGCCGCCAGGAGATCGTCGCGAGCGCGTCACGCGCGCAAGCGTTGGGGCAGCGTCCCGCGATCGAGGCGTCGCTCGACCAGCCCATGGTCATGCTCTCGCTCGACCACCTGCCCTTCGAACTTCACGGCGCGGACTTCAGCGTCGCGTTGCAGCAGGACTTCCCCCTCTCGGGTTTGCTCAGCCGACGCCGTGAGGCGGCCGAGGCCGGAGCGCGTCGCGCGCGCGCGGCGGTCGACGTCGCGGCCCTCGACGTCGAGCTCGAGGCCGTCGACGCGCTGCTCATGGCCGCCGAGCGTCGCCGCCTCGGCGCCGTGCTCACGCAGCAGGCCGAGCTGGCGCGTGAGCTCGTGCGGGTGGGCGGCGCGCGCTACGCCGCGGGGCAGGGGGAGCAGTCCGACGTGATCCGCGCCGAGGCCGAGGCCGCGCGCATCGAGGCCCTCGCCCTCTCGAACGCGCGAGCGACCCGTGGCGCCGAGGCGATGGTGTGCGCCTCGCTGGCGCTGCCCCCCGACACGGCCGTGCCGGCGGTCTCGCTCGCGCGCTCCGAGGCCGACGTGCCCACGCCCGAGGCGCTCGTCGAGGCCGCGCTCGCCTCGCGACCCGAGCTCGCGGCGATGCGCGCCGAGCGCGCCCGGTCACGCGCCGAGGTCGGCGTGATGGAGTCGATGTACTGGCCCATGGCCTTCGTCCGCCTCGGCGTCGCGAACACCATGCAAGACGGCCCCGGCGTGATGGCCATGTTCGGCGTCACGCTCCCGGTGCGGCGCGCGAGGCTCCACGCGGGACTCTCCGAGGCGACGGCCATGGTGCGCATGGTCGACGCGGACCTCTCCGCGATGCGCACGATGATCGAAGGCGAGGTGCGCGCCCGGCACGCCGACGTCATGGCCGCGTCCGTCGCGCTCGAGGCGATTCGCGGGCGCGTGTTGCCGCTCTCGCGTCAGGCCTTCGACTCGACCCTGGCGAGCTACGCGGCGGGCCGCGTGCCCGTCGTCTCCGTCGTCGAGGCGCTCCGGATGCTCACCATGGTGCTCGATGACGAGGTGATGGCCGACGTCGCGCTGGCTCGCGCTCGCGCGCGCCTCGACCGCGCCACGGGAGCCCTTGGAGGTGTGCGATGAGCGCCGCGTCGAACTCGCTGCTCCGATGGCGCATCGCGACGGCCGCGATCGCCGCGCTCCTCGTGGCGCTCGCCGCGGGACTCGTCGCGCAGCACCTCCGTCACGGCTGGCCGTTCTCGCTGCACCACGGCTACGGGCGCGTCGCCGCCGATCCCCACGCCGCGCACCGCGCCGCGGCGGCCGCGCCGACCGACGCCGCGCGGCGCGTGGCGGTGCGGCTCGACCCGGGCGGCGCTGAGTCGATCGGCGTCACGGTGGCCACCGCGCGCCGTGAGGAGGTCGGTCACCCCTTCCGAGTGACGGCCACCGTAGCGCCCGACGAGACGCGCGTGTCGCACGTGCACACGCGCGTGGCAGGGTGGATACAGCGCCTCGACATCAACGTCACGGGCCAGCGCGTGCGCGCCGGGCAGACCCTCGCGACGATCTTCTCGCAGGAGCTGCTCGCCCGCCAGAACGAGCTCCTGAGCGTGCTGCGCGCGCAGCGGGCGGGCGCCTCGCCAGCCCTCGCGTCGGCGCAGCAGAGCCTCCTCGAAGGCGCGCGCAGCCGCCTCCGCGTGCTGGGCATGACCGACGCCGAGGTCGCCGCGGTGGAGCGCTCGGGCGCGGCGCGCCGCGACGTGGCGGTGCTCGCGCCTCGCGACGGCGTGGTGCTGCACCGGGGGGTGTCCGCGGGCGCGGCCGTCGATCCGTCGACGGAGCTCGTCACCGTCGCCGACCTCTCGCGCGTGTGGGTCTTCCTCGAGGTCCCCGAGGCCGAGATCCCCAACGTGGCCGTGGGCACGCCCTTCACGCTCTCGCTGCCCGCGGCGGGCGACGCGCCGCGCGAGGCCGCAGTCGAGTTCCTCGCGCCCACGCTCACGGAACAGACCCGCACGTTGCGGGCGCGCGCGTCGCTGCCCAACCCCGACGGCACGCTGCGGCCCGGGACCTACGGCACGGCGGAGATCCGCGCGGGCGCGCGTCAGGCCCTCGTCGTGCCCCGCGACGCGGTGGTCGATACGGGCGTCTCGCAGCACGTGTTCGTGGTCACGGGGCCCGACACCTACGAGCCTCGTGCAGTGACCCTCGGCAGCCGCCTCGGCGACCGGGTCGAGGTGCGCGAGGGCCTGGCCGAAGGGGAGCGCGTGGTGGCCTCGGGCGTGTTCCTGCTCGACTCCGAGAGCCGCCTGCGCGCGTCGGGCGGCGCGGGAACGGGCCACGCCGGACACGGCGGAGGCGCGCACGGGGCGCCGGCTCCAGCGCCCCCGCGCACTGACCAGAGCGCCCCGCAGGGCACGGAGGGCACCAAGGCCACGAAGGGCACGGGGGCTGACATGGTGCCGAAGCTGATCGAGTGGTGCGCGAAGCACCGGCTGACCGTCTTCGCGGTGGTGCTGGCGCTCGCGGCGTGGGCGCTGGTGGCGCTGCGCGAGACGCCGCTCGACGCGATCCCCGAGCTCGGCGACCCGCAGGTGATCGTCTACTCCGAGTGGATGGGCCGCGGCCCCGACCTCGTCGAGGATCAGGTCACCTACCCCCTCGTGCGCGCGCTCCAGAGCACGCCGGGCGTACGGACGGTGCGGGGCTACTCGATGTTCGGAATGAGCTTCGTGTACGTCATCTTCCGCGACGGCACCGACCTCTACTGGGCCCGGACGCGCGTGCTCGAGCAGCTCGGACGCGTGCGGCAGTACGTGCCCGCCGAGGTCGCACCGCAGCTCGGCCCCGACGCCACCGGGCTCGGCTGGGTCTACGAGTACGTGCTCGAAGACCTGAGCGGCCGTCGAGACCTCGCGGAGCTCCGCGCGCTTCAGGATTTCACCATCCGCCCCGCCCTCCAGGCCGTGCCCGGCGTGGCCGAGGTCGCGAGCGTGGGGGGCTTCGAGCGGCAGTTTCAGGTGGTGGTCGACCCGCAGCGCCTCGCCGCGCGCGACGTGACCCTCGACGACGTGATGCGCTCGGTGCGGGACGCCAACTCCGAGGTGGGTGCGCGCGTGCTCGAGATGGGCGGGCGCGAGTACATCCTCCGGGGCCGAGGGTACGTGCGCGCGCTCGCCGACCTCGAAGAGAGCGTCGTGTCGACGGGCGCGGGCGGCGTGCCCGTGCGCCTCCGCGACGTGGCGACGCTGCGCTACGGCCCCGAGATCCGCCGCGGCGCCACCGACTGGAACGGCCGCGGCGAGGCCGTCGGGGGCGTGGTGGTGATGCGCCTCGGGTCCAACGCGCTCGACGTGATCGCTGCGCTGCGCGTCGAGATCGCCTCGCTGGCGCTCCCCGAGGGCGTGCGGCTGCGCGCGGCGTACGACCGCTCGGAGCTGATCCTCGGCGCGGTCGACACGCTGCGCACGACGCTCCTCGAAGAGGCCCTGATCGTGGCGCTGGTGTGCGTGGTGTTCCTGGTGCACCTGCGGAGCGCGCTGGTGGCGATCCTGGTGCTGCCCCTGGCGGTGCTCCTCGCGTTCATCCCGATGCGCTACCTGGGGCTCTCGTCGAACATCATGTCGCTCGGCGGCATCGCCATCGCGATCGGCGAGCTCTCCGACGCGGCCATCGTGCTCATCGAGAACGCCCACGTGCGCCTCTCCGAGGCCCCGCCCGGCGCCGACCGGAGGCGCGTCGTGCTCGACGCCGCCAAGGAGGTGGGCTCGCCGATCTTCTTCTCGCTCCTGCTCATCACGGTGAGCTTCCTGCCCATCTTCACGCTCGCCGGTCAGGCGGGGAGGCTCTTCCGTCCGCTGGCCTACACCAAGACCTTCGCGATGCTCGCGGCGGCGATCCTCTCGGTGACGCTCGCGCCGCCGCTGATGGTGCTGCTCATCCGCGGGCGCATCCGCCCCGAGTCCGAGAACCCCGTCTCGCGCCTGCTGCGCAGGCTCTACGCGCCCGTCGTGCGGCTCGTCGTGCGGCGCCGCGTGACCGTCGTGGCGCTCGCGCTCGCGGTCATGGCGGGGACGGTGCCGGTGTTCCTGCGCCTCGGCTCGGAGTTCATGCCGCCGCTCGACGAGGGCACGCTGCTCGTGATGCCGACGACCTTCCCGGGCATCTCCATCGAGGAGGCGCGGCGCGCGATGGTCCGCCAAGACCGCCGCATCCTCGAGTTCGCCGAGGTGTCGAGCGTCTTCGGCAAGGCCGGTCGCGCGGAGACGGCCACCGACCCCGCGCAGATCGACATGATCGAGACGGTGATCCAGCTCCACCCCCGCGCGCGCTGGCCGCTGCAACGCCGCGCGCGCTGGTACAGCGCCTGGGCGCCCGGGTGGATGCGCGCCGCGCTCGGTCACCTGTGGCCCGAGCGGTCGCCGCGCACCGCGCCGGAGCTTCAGCGCGACCTCGCGCGCGCGGTGGCGATGCCGGGCTATCAGATGGCCGTGGCGCCGCCGATCCGCACGCGCGTCGACATGCTCAGCACGGGCGTGCGCACGCCCGTCGGCGTGAAGGTCAGCGGCCCCGACCTCGCCGTCGTCGAGCGGCTGAGCGTCGAGCTCGAAGGCCTGCTGCGAGGCGTTCCTGGGACGCTCAGCACCTTCGCCGACCGACAGACGGGGCGCGAGTACGTCGACATCACGCCCGATCGGCAGGCCATCGCTCGCTACGGCCTGTCGGTCCGTCAGGTCAACGACCTCGTCGAGACCGCCGTCGGGGGAATGCAGCTCTCCACCGTGATCGCGGGACGCGTCCGCTACGGCATCAACCTGCGCTACGCGGCGGACTTTCGCGACGACCCCGCCGCGCTGCGCGAGCTGCTCGTGCCCGTCCCCGTGTCGGAGCCCCTGAGCGACCCGCTGTCGTCTGGCGCGATGGGCGCAGGGTCCGGCTCTGCCAGACCGTCGGGTGCCGGTGAAGGCGCGATGGGCGCGATGGGGGCGAGCCGCGCGGCGGCTCCGACGATGGGCCCCGCGGCTTCGTCGTCGGACGACGTCGGTCGCTGGCGTCCTCGTCGCGCGGTGGTGCCGCTCGGACGCCTCGCCGACGTGCGCGTGGTCACGGGCCCGCCGATGATCAAGGACGAGGGCGGCGTGCTCACGGGCTACGTGTACGTCGACGTCGACACGGCCCGCCGCGACATCGGATCGTGGGTGGTCGACGCCCGTCGCCTCGTGGCGGAGCGCCTCCCGCTGCCCGAGGGCTACCGCCTCACGTGGACGGGGCAGTACGAGTTCCTCGCGGAGATGGAGGCGCGGATGCGCTGGGTGCTGCCGCTGACGCTCGCGCTCATCGTCGCGCTCCTCTACCAGTCGATGCGGGGGTGGCAGCAGACGGCGCTGGTGCTCGCGAGCCTGCCCTTCGCGCTCGCGGGGAGCGTCTGGCTCCTCGCCGCTCGAGGCTACAACCTCTCGACGGCGGTCTGGGTCGGGCTCATCGCCGTGGGCGGCGTCGCGGCCGAGACGGGCACCGTGATGATCGTCTACCTCGACGAGGCCATCGACCGCGTGCTCGCGAGGGGGCGCGAGGTCACCGCCGCCGACCTCGACGCCGCGATCATCGAGGGCGCCTCGCAGCGCGCGCGGCCGCTCGTGATGACCGTCGCGACGACCGTGCTCGGGCTGCTTCCGCTCATGTGGGAGTCGGGCGTCGGCGCCGACATCTCCGCGCGCACCGCGGCGCCGGTGGTCGGAGGGCTGTGGTCGTGCATGTTCCTGACGCTGCTGGTGCTGCCCGCGGCGTACGCGATCTGGCGGCGCCACCAGCTCGCGCGCGGTCGCCTGGTCGCGTCGACGAAGCCGGCTGTGACCGACGACGCAGCGTCCGACGAAGGAAGCGAGACACGCGATGGATGAGACGTGTACGTGCGGCGTCGCGCCGTCGGGTCCACGGCGCAGGGTGGTGCTCACGGGCGGCCCCGGCGCGGGCAAGACCGCCGCGCTGGAGGTCGTGCGGGCGCAGTTCTGTGACCACGTCGCGGTGCTCCCCGAGGCGGCGAGCGTCGTGTTCGGAGGAGGGTTCCCGCGCGGGGTGTCGGCCGCCGTGAGGCGTGCGTCGCAGCGCGCGATCTTCCACGTACAGGAGCAGCTCGAGCGATGGGCAGAGGACGAGGGGACGGCCGCGCTCACGCTGTGCGACCGCGGGCTGCTCGACGGCCTCGCGTACTGGCCCGGCGGCCCCGACGAGCTGTTCGCGGACGTCGGCCGCGCACGTGCCGCGCTCCTCGCGCGGTACGACCTCGTGATCCACCTGCGCACGCCGGGGGAGGCTCAGGGCTACAACCACCGCAACCCGCTTCGCACGGAGGTCCCCGCGGAAGCGCTCCGTATCGACGCTCGCATCCAGGAGGCGTGGGAGGGGCACCCGCGCCGGCTCTTCGTCGAGAGCGAGGCGGACTTCCGCCAGAAGCTCGACCGAGTGCTCGCAGCGCTCCATGACGAGCTCCCCGCGTGTTGTCGGGCCCACATGGCGCGCGGCGTCTCGTGCGTCGAGCGCGCGCACGGCGCGGTGCGATGAGCGCCAGAGGCCCCGACTGGCTTCGCGCGCTCGGGCAGACCCCCTGGCACTCAGTCGGAGCGGACCGGTGCCGCGAGCTCCTCTCGGTGGGCTCCACCTCAGCAGGGCTCGACCGCGACGAGGTGGACGCCCGACGCGCGCTCGCGGGCTGGAATCGGCTGCCGGAGGCGCCGCGCCCGAGCGCGCTGCGACGCTTCTTCGCTCAGTTCACGAGCCCGCTTGTGATCACCCTGCTCGTCGCCGCGTGCGTCGCTGTCGCCGTCTCTCTGCGGGAGCAGGGCAGCGGCCCGTGGTTCGCGCGCTTCGGCGACGCCGTGGCCATCGCGGCCATCGTGGCCCTCAACGCCGTCCTTGGATTCGTCCAGGAGCGGCGCGCCGACGAGGCGCTCCGCTCGCTCCAACGCCTCGTGGTGCCCATCGCGCGCGTGCGCCGAAGTCGGGCGCTCACCGAGGCGCCCGCGGAGGCGCTCGTCCCCGGTGACGTCGTGGAACTCCAGGCTGGTGACACCGTCCCCGCGGACCTGCGGCTGCTCGACGGCGCGGACCTCGCGGTCGACGAGTCGATTCTCACGGGCGAGAGCGTCGCCGTTTCGAAGAGCGCCGCAGCCCCGGTCGACGTCGACGCCGCGCTCGCCGACCGCCGCTCCATGCTCTTCCTAGGCACCGCGGTCGTGCGCGGCGTGTGCTCGGGCCTCGTCGTGGCCACGGGGCCTCGCACCGAGCTCGGGCACATCTCGGGGATGCTCGCCGCGGAGGTCCGGCCGCCGACGCCCCTCGAAGCGTCTCTCGCCACGTTCGGGCAGCGCGTGCTGATCACCTGCGTGGTCGTCACCATCGCGCTCTTCGCGTGGGGTGTCTGGTGGCAGGGGCGCGCGTGGCATCGCGTGCTCCTCGAAGCCGTGAGCTTCGCCGTGGCGATCATCCCCGAGGGGCTTCCGGCGATCGCCACGATCGTGCTCGCGCTCGGCACGCAGCGCATGGCGCGCAAGGGCGCGATCGTGCGCCGCCTCGCGGCGGTCGAGACGTTGGGGGCCGCGACGGTGATCTGCACCGACAAGACGGGCACGCTCACGCGCAACGAGATGACCGTCACCGAGGCATGGTACGACGGGCGCGCGTACGCCGTCGGCGGCGCGGGCTACTCGCTCGACGGCGCCGTGCAGGGCATCGACGCGACAGGAACCGTCGGCTTGCGCAACCTCGCGGAGAGCGCCGCGCTGTGCAACGACGCGTCGCTCGAGGAGCGCGACGGCGGCGTGCGGGTGCTCGGCGACCCGATGGAGGGCGCGCTCCTCGTGCTCGCCCGGAAGGTCGGGCTCGATGAGCGCGCCTTGCGCGAGCGCTCCCCCTCCGTCGAGCGGCGCGCGTTCACGTCCGAGCGCCGCAGGATGGCGGTGGCTACGCGCGACGCCTCGGGCACCCGCGCGTCGCACGTGAAGGGCGCGGTGGAGGTCGTGCTCGCGCGCTGCACGCAGCGGGCGTCGGGCGACGGCGCTGTCGCGATGACCGACGAGGACCGGCGCGCGGCGCAGGGCGCGGCCGACGCCATGAGCGAGAGGGCCCTGCGCACGCTCGCGGTCGCGCGCACCGAAGGCTCCGGCAGCGACCTCGAAGAGGGGCTGACGCTGCTCGGCATCGTCGGGATGATCGACCCGCCGCGCGACGACGTGCGGGGCGCGCTCGACGCCTGCAAGGCCGCGGGCGTCCGGGTGATGATGATCACCGGCGACCACCCGAAGACCGCGGAGGCCATCGCGCGCGCGCTCGGCATGTGGGGTGAAGGCGTGGCGGCGCTCACCGGCTCCGAGATGACGGCGCTCGACGACGGCGCGCTCGCCGCGCGGCTCGACGCCACCTCCGTACTGGCACGTGTGACGGCGGAGCAGAAACTGCGGGTGGTGAAGGTGCTTCGGGCTCGCGGTGAGGTAGTGGCGATGACCGGGGATGGGGTCAACGATGCGCCTGCGCTCCGAGCCGCGCACATCGGCGTCGCGATGGGGCGCGGGGGCACCGAGGTGGCGCGTCAAGCCGCCGCACTCGTGCTCACGGACGACCGCTTTGGCACGCTGGTCGAGGCGATCCGCGAGGGGCGCGCGATCTACCGCAACCTCCAGAAGTTCATCGTGTACCTGCTGTCGTCGAACGTCGGGCTCGCGCTCGCCGTGTTCGCGGTCGCCCTCCAGGGTACTTGGCTTCCGCTCACGCCATTGATGATCCTGTGCATCAACTTCGTGACCAACGGACCGCCGGCGCTGGCGCTGGGCCTCGACCCGCCCATGTCGGATCAGATGCGCGAGCCGCCGCGCGACCCGAGGCGCGGGCTGCTCGGCACGCGCGAGGCGCTCGGAATCGCGTACAGCGGGCTCGCCATGGGCGCGCTCGCCGTCGCGATGTACCTCGCGCCGGGCGACCACACCGACGGCGGCCGATCGCTCGCGTTCGCCGTGCTCGGCGTGTCGCCGCTCGCTCACGTCTGGAACTGCCGATCGCCGACGGAGAGCGTCGCATCGTTGCGACCGGCGTTCCCTCGGGCGATCGTGCTCGCCGTGGCGGTCTCGGGGCTGGTGCACCTCGGCGCGGTGCTCATCGCCCCGCTGCGCGTCTTCTACGGCGCGCACGCGCTGTCGCCGACCGGCTGGCTCGAGGTCGTCGCCGCGTCCCTCTTGATCGTCCCGTGGGTCGAACTCGCGAAGGCGGCGCTACGTCGCCGTGAGGGCGCGAGGCGTTGATCCTACGGCCATCAACGCACGGACGCGGGCCGCGTCGTCGTCATGACTCCTCGCGAGTTGAGGAGGGAGGATCGCCGTCTGACGGATACGACGTTGCGAGCGCTTGCGACCCGCGAGGGCGCGTCGCCACGTCTCGCCATCGAGGAATCGCCCCTGTGACTCAAACGACCACAGATGCACCCGCCATGCGCTCGGGTTATATCGCTCACCGACCGTCACGAAACCTCCCATGATCGCTCGCCCGCGCCGTTTCCTCCTGTCTCCGAACCTCTGCGCGCTGCCGCGCGCGGTCGTGGCAGGACTGCTCACGGCTCTGCTGGTGTTCTTCGCTGCACTGGGCGGGACGCGATATTTCTTCTGCGTGCCGATGGAGCGGGCGCAGCTCACGTGCTGTTGCCCCAAGAGCCCCGTGCACGAGGTCGGGCCCGTGGGCCGCGATGCGCGGGCTGTCGCTGAGATCTCGGCGACCTGCTGCGAGGGCCGTCGCGTGTCGCCGCTGCCGCCGACGATCGGCGCACCGCTCGCCGATGTGGGCGTGCCGGCGCCCGTGCTCGTCGCCTTCCTCCCCCTTCTGCTCCACCTCGTGGAGCCTGAGGCGCCCGACGGCACGATCACCTTCACGAGAGAAGGCCGGGCCCGCGCCGGCCCCGAGCCGCCCGTCTACGCTCGCTGCTGCTCGTATCTGATCTGAGCCTCGCGGCCTTCGAGGGGATGCGCGCGCTCCCGCGACCACTCGCGGAGTCGTTGCGCGTGATTCGCCGTGGCGCCGCCGTGCAAGACCGGCGCGTCTCAACCGCGCGAGGCGACAGGCATATGGTGCGAAGGCTCTCATGGATCGTAGCGGCTTCGGCCGCGAGTTGCGTCGCGGGTTCGACGCAGCGGCTGGCGGATGAAACGCTTCGAATGCCGTCTGTCCAGGCGGCCGCCGCGCCCCGTGAGGCGTCGCGAGAGGAGGAGGCGTCGCTCGAAGCTCCCGTGACGCGCGAGCGCGTGCTGGCGCTGGTCGTCGCGCGCGACCCGGGGTTGACAGCGCGGGCGCGGCGCGCGCGCGCGATGCTCCACGCGGCACGCGCCGAGGGGTCGCTCCCGCCGCCCGAGCTCGACACGCAGGTCTGGAACCTCCCGCTCGCGCGCCCCTATGCGCTCGGTGAGGCGAGCATGTACATGGTGCAGGTCCGGCAGATGTTCCCTGCGCCGGGCTCGCTCGATGCGCGCTCGCGCGCGATGGTGGAGGAGGCGCGCGCGATGGCCGCCGAGCTCGCCGCGCGAGAGCAGGAGGTCGCGTGGCGCGCCGCGCAGGCGTACGCCGACTACGCGCACGGCGCCCTCGATCACCGCGTGCACACGGAACACCTCGCGCTGCTCGCCGAGATGCTCGACGCGACCCGGCGACGCCTGGCGGCAGGAGGTGCGGCGCTACGCGACGTGGCTCGGGTCGAGACTGAACAGGCTCAGACTCGACGCCGCATCGCGCGGATCGACGGCGAGATCGCGCGGGCTCGCGCCGCCCTCAACGCACTGCTCCTGCGCCCCCACCGCGCGCCGATCGGGCCACCGACGGACCTCGATCCATACACGGTGGATCTCCCGGAGCAGGAGCTTCTGGCGCGTTCGATGCGCGCCAACGGGATGCTCGCGCGGGCTCGCGCTCGGGTCGGGGCGGCGCAGGCGCGGAGCGAGGCGGCACGCGCAGAGTCGCGGTGGCCGCAGTTCTCCACGGCGCTGGGCTACTGGCAGGACCCGCAGATGCGTCCAGGTCTCGGCGCGTCCGTCGCGATGACCATTCCCTGGCTCTGGAGCGGTCCGGGCGAGCGTGCGGGCGAGGCGCGCGAGAACGAGGCCGCCGAGGCCGCATCCGCGCGCGAAGCGGCGGTCGACGTCCGCAGCGAGGTCGGGATCGCCCTCGAGCGGCTTCGTGCCCTGGAGCGCGAGCACGTCGTCCTCCGGGCGCAATCGCGCCCTGCAGCGGAGCGCTCGCTGGACGCGATCCGCAGCGCATACGTCACGGGCGGCGCCACGCTGCTCGACTGGCTCGACGCCTCGCGCACGCTGCTCGACGTCGCGATGGAGGAGGCCGAGGTCACGTCCAATCTCGCGCACGCAGCCGCCGACCTCGAGCGCGCTGTCGGCGAGCGCCTCCCGCGCACCCCTACCCACAATGAATCGGAGGCCGCGCGATGAGCGAGCCCACCTCACGGGAAGACACCACATCACACCCCGGTGGCGCCTACCGCGCTGGCGGCGCCTCGACGCCTCCGCCGCCGCCGACGTCTCACCGACGGATGCGCGCGATGGCGATCGTCCGCTGGCTCCTCCTCCTCGCGGTGACCTCACTCGCTGCGTATTCGGTCTGGACGTTCTGGGGCCCGCCGTCGCACGAGCACCGCGGCGCCCAGCCGGATCGCTACTACTGCGCGATGCACCCACAGATTCGCTCGCCGGACCCGGGCGAGTGCCCGATCTGCCACATGACCCTGGTGCCGATTCCGGTCGAGCGACAGCAGCCCGCAAGCGCGATAACGCAAGCTCAGAGCGAAGTCCCGACGCAGCCGCCGAGCGTCATGGGAGGCGACGCAGGGGCGATCGGGCACGAGGATGCAGGCGCGCTCCCCAACGTCGTGCCAGTTACGCTGGCGCTCGATCGCCAGCAATTGGTCGGCGTGACGACCGCGCCCGTTCTTCGGCGCGACCTCGGTCAGCAGCTCCGGGTGCCGGGCGTGATCGCGGCGCCAGAGAACGCGATCGCGCAGGTGCACGTGCGCGCCCCAGGGTACGTCGAACGCGTCGCGGTGCGCGAGACTGGCGTGCGCGTGACGCGCGGCCAACCGCTGGCCTGGGTCTACAGCCCGCAGATCTATCAGGCCCAGCAGGAGCTGCTCATCGCGCGCGGGTGGGCCACGGCGGGTCCGCCCGGCGCTGACACGGCGCACCCCGCGGCGCAGGGACGTGACGCGCTCGCGAGCAGCGCTCGCTCGGCCGAGGTCGAGAGCGCGGCGCGGCGAGCCCTGGAGCTCCTGGGGGTCGACGCGTCCGACATCGACGCCGTAATTCGCGCGGGCGTGCCGATGCGCTCCGTACCTCTGCGCGCGCCAGCCGCCGGGTACATCACCCGCTTCGCTGGCGTGCTCGGCGCGTACGCGACGCCCGAAATGACGCTCTACGAGATCGCCGACCTCTCGCGCGTCTGGATCGTCGCGAGCGTGTATGAGCGCGATCTGCCGCGCGTGCGGGCTGGCGCCGTGGCCCGCTTCACGACACCCGCCAGACCCGGCGAACCGACGAGCGCGCGCGTCGTGCTGGTCGAACCCGACATCTCCGAGTCGACGCGTACGGCTCGCGTACGTCTCGATGCGCCGAACCCCAACATGGCGTTTCGACCAGGGCAGTATGGCGACGTCACCTTCGACCTGCCCGGGTCGACGGCGCTCGTCGTGCCGCGCGACGCGGTGATCGACACGGGCAGGCAGCAGTACGCCTACGTCGACCGGGGCGGCGGGCGCTTCGAGCCGCGCTCGATCCGCGTCGGCGCGCTGATCGGAGACCTGTTCGAAGTGACCGGCGGGCTGCGTGAGGGCGAGCGCGTCGTCGTGCGCGGCAACTTCATGATCGACTCCGAGAGCCGCTTGCAGGCGTCGCTCTCCGCGGTGCCCGCGGCAACGCCGGACGCGGGGGTGAACCCGTGATCGGGCGGCTGATCGACTTCTCCGCGAAGAACCGGGCGCTGATGCTCTTCTTCGCCCTCGCGCTCGCGCTCGGCGGCGTGTCGGCCGTGCGAAACGTGAGGCTCGACGCGATCCCCGACCTCTCGGACCCGCAGGTGATCGTCTTCACCGAATGGATGGGACGTTCGCCCACGCTCGTCGAGGACCAGATCACCTACCCCCTGGTGACGGCCCTGCTCGGCGCGCCCCACGTCGTCGACGTCCGCGGCCAGACGATGTTCGGGATGAGCTTCGTGTACGTGGTCTTCGAAGAGGGCACGGACATCTACTGGGCGCGCTCGCGCGTGCTCGAATACCTCAACACCGTGCGCAACCGCCTGCCGCCCGAGGCGCAGACGCGCATGGGACCCGACGCGACCGGCATCGGGTGGGTCTACCAGTACGCCCTCGTCGATCGCACGGGGCGGCACGACCTCGGCGAGCTGCGCACGTTCCAGGACTTCTCGCTGCGATACGCGCTGAACAGCGTGCCAGGCGTGGCGGAGGTCGCATCGGTCGGCGGCTACGAGCAGCAATACCAGATCACGGTCGACCCCAACCGCCTGCGCGGATACGGCCTTGGAATCGCCGACGTGGCGCGCGCGGTGCGACGTTCGAACGCCGACGTGGGCGGCCGTGTCGTCGAGCTGTCGCAGCGCGAGTACTTCGTCCGCGGTCGCGGGTACGTGCGCAACGCGAGGGACCTCGAGTCCGTGGTCATCCGCGCGAGCCGCTCGGGGACGCCGGTGCTCGTCCGCGACGTGGGCTCCGTGCGCGTCGGAGGCGACATTCGGCGAGGGGCCGCCGAACTCGACGGCCAGGGTGAGGCCGTCTCGGGCATCATCGTGATGCGTTACGGCGAGAACGCGCTCGACGTGATCCGCGGCGTGGAGCGCAAACTCGACGAGCTGCGCCCGTCGCTGCCGCCCGGGGTCGAGGTCGTCACCGTCTACAGCCGCGCGGGGCTGATCGAGCGGGCCATCGACACGCTCGCTCACGCGCTCCGCGAGGAGATGATCGTCGTCTCGGTGGTCATCATCCTCTTCTTGTTGCACCTGCGCAGCGCGCTCTTGCCGATCGTCTCGATCCCCCTGGCGGTGCTCGCCGCGTTCATCCCGATGTACCTCCTCGGCATCCCGGCGACGATCATGTCGCTCGGCGGCATCGCCATTGCGATCGGCGCCACCGTCGACGCCGAGATCGTGATGGTCGAGGCGGCGCACAAGAAGCTCGAGCACGCCCCCGAGAACCTGTCCGAGGCCGAGCGCGAGCGGCTGCTGGCGGAGGCGGCGCGCGAGGTCACCCCAGCGATCTTCTTCTCTCTCCTGATCATCGCCGTCTCCTTCGTGCCCGTGTTCGGGCTCACGGGGCAGGCGGGCAGGCTCTTCCGCCCTCTGGCGTACACGAAGACCTTCGTGATGCTCTCGGCGGCGATCCTGTCGGTCACCGTGGCCCCGGCCCTTCGCGACTTTCTCATTCGAGGCAAGACCTACCCGGAGGCGCGCCACCCGGTCTCTCGCGCGATCCGGTGGTTCTACGAGCCGTTCGTGCACGTGGCGCTGCGCAACCCCAAGACCACGGTGCTCATCGGGCTGATGGCGGTGCTCTCGGCGCTCCCCATCGCCGCGAAGCTGGGCTCGGAGTTCATGCCGCCGCTCGACGAGGGCGACCTGCTCTTCATGCCCACGACGCTGCCCAACATCTCCATCGAGGAAGCCAAGAACCAGCTCCAGCGCCAGGACGCGATCCTGCGGAGCTTCCCCGAGGTCGAGAGCGTGCTCGGCAAGGTGGGACGCGCCGAGACGCCTACGGACCCGGCGCCCATGTCGATGGTCGAGACCGTGGTGCGCTTGAAGCCGCGCGCCGCGTGGCGGACCACCTACGTGCGGCGCTGGTACGTCGGGCGAACACCCGCGTTCCTCAGACCAGTCCTCGAGCGAATCTGGCCCGAGTTCGTGCCGATGAGCCGCGAGGACCTCGCGGCGGAAATGAACGCGCGGATGCAGATGCCCGGGTGGACCAACGCGTTCACGCAACCGATCCGCAACCGCGTCGACATGCTCACCACTGGCATCCGCACGCCCATCGGGATCAAGGTGTACGGCACCGACCTCGCCCAGATCGAACGCGTCGGCACGACCCTCGAGCGCGTGGTGCACAGCGTGTCCGGCACGCGCAGCGTGCTCTTCGAGCGCGCGGTCGGCGGCCTGTATATCGACGTCGTGCCCGACCGAGACGCCCTGGCGCGCTACGGCCTCCAGATCGAGGACGTCAACGATGTCATCGAGAGCGCGCTCGGCGGTGCGGCCGTCACCACCACCGTCGAGGGGCGCAACCGCTTCTCGGTCAACGTCCGCTACGCCGAGGATTTTCGATCGAGCTTGCAGCGAATCCGCGAGGTGCTGGTGCCCCTGCCGCCCTCGGGGCCGACGTCGGCCGACGCACCGATGGGCGGCGCGGCCGACGGGACCACCGCGTCCGAGGCGGTGCGCCAGATCGAGCTCGGCGCGATCGCCGACGTGCGGATCGCGCCCGGGCCTCCGATGATCCGCGACGAAGCAGGGCTGCTCGTCGGTTACCTCTATGTCGACATCGACGCGAGCCGTGACGTGGGCTCCTATGTCGACGACGCGCGCGGCGCCGTCGAGGCGGCCCGGCGCGACGGCACGCTCACCCTGCCGCAGGGCATGTACCTGCGCTGGACAGGCCAGTACGAGCTGCTCGCGCAGATGGAGGCGCGCATGAAGCTCCTCGTGCCGCTCGCGCTGCTCCTGATCGTGCTTCTGCTCTACCTCCAGTTCCGCAACCTCACGGAGGTGCTGATCGTGCTGCTGTCAGTGCCCTTCGCGCTCGTCGGCAGCGTGTGGGCGCTCTGGCTGTTGCACTACAACCTCTCCACGGCGGTGTGGGTCGGGGTGATCGCGCTGGTGGGCCTCGCCGCGCAGACCGGCGTCGTGATGATCGTGTACATCGACCACGCCTACGAGCGGCGCCTCAAGGAGGGCCGCATCAACACCCTCGACGACATCGTCGAGGCTCACGCCGAGGGCACCATCCAGCGGGTGCGTCCCAAGCTCATGACGGTGAGCACCATGCTCATCGGGCTGGTGCCTCTGCTCTGGGCGAACGGTTCGGGCGCCGATGTGATGAAGCGCATCGCCGCGCCGATGGTCGGCGGCCTGGTGACCAGCGCGTTCCTGACCCTCGAGATCATCCCGGTGATCTACACCTACTGGCGCAACGAGCAGCTCCTCTGGCGGCACCTGGGCGAGTCCGCGCCCGCTCGCCTGCCCGCGCTGAGAGCGTTCGAGCGCGTCATCCTCGTCGGCGCGTTCATCTCGCTGGCGGCCCTCATCTCTCGCCTCTACATCGCGCACCCCCCGAGCGCGCTCACGTGGGCCGCGGCGGCGGGGGGCGCCGCCGTGTTCGCCGCCACCGTCGGCTACCTCGTCACGCGCATCGCCGCCCGCAAGGTTCTGACGAACATGTCACCCGCCGAGACCCCCCCGGTCGCCTCGGAACCCGAACAGTCCCAACATCAAGAGAGACACGAACCATGAAGTCCACCGCCGCTCTCACCCTGAGCCTGCTCCTCGCCGCCGGTTGTCGTGAGACCCCGACGACATCACAGCCCAACGCGAACACCAACGTGGCGACGAGCCGCGTCGCAGTCGCGGTCGACGCGCAGGGTTACCACCCCGCCTCGATCAACCTGCCCGCGGGGCGTCCTGCGACGATCGTCTTCACGCGTACCAGCGACGAGGGATGCGGCCAGCAGGTCGTGTTCCCGTCGCTCAACATCCGCCGTGACCTGCCGCTCAACCGCCCTGTCGAGGTCGCGCTGACGCCGAGCGTGGGTACGATCGCGTTCACGTGCGGGATGAACATGCTCCGAGGATCGATCGTCGCGCAGTAGAGCGTCGACCGATCCGGTCTGGCACGAGCGCCGGAACCGACGTCTCGAAGGCCACCAGTACCGCTCACGAGAGTGCTCCCCGCGCCTCGTCCCGTGAGCATCTGAACTCGGTCGAAGTACGCGAAGGAAGGTCCGCATGCCGTCACGCTTCCGCCCGATCGCGTTCGTGGCCCTCCTCGGCGCGTGCGCGCAAGTCGCGACCCCTCGGAGCGTCCCTCCCGACGGCGCGCCGCCCGACGACGTTCCGGCAGAGGCGGCCGTGCTCCGCGACGGTGCCGACGCGGTCGCGACCGACCTCCCGGACGCCCTCGACGTCGCGGCGACGGACGTGGCGGTCCCTCACGCCGGCTACACGCGCTGTCGCGAGCGGGAGTGTGACGGCATCACCCAGAGGTGCGTGCTGTGCCCCGGCTCCGAAGCCGTCTGCGCGCCACTCTCCGGGACGGTCCCGTGCGCGCGCGAGGGCGCAGTGGTCGCCTACTGCGACGGCGACGAGGACTGCCCCGGGACGCAGCGCTGCGAGTGGCGCATGGGGGACACCTTCGCGTCGATGCTCTGCGTGCCGACCAACGGGCGCGCGTGCAACGGATTCTGCGGCGCGGGCTGCGGCTCCGCCTGCCGGACCGACGCGGACTGCGAGCGCGCGGCCTGCGGCGCCCGCTGCGACCCGCCGATGGCGGGCGCTCCCCCCTGGCCCGGCTTCGGGCGGTGCCTGTGACGCCGCTGGTCGCGACGGTCGACGCTCGGCGCCCTTGTTGGGAGCCGAGGGCCTCCTCTACCCTCGGGGTATGTCATCGCAGATCGCGCCTGGGGTTCGCAACTCCCTCTTGCTCCTGAGCTGTCTCGGCCTGGTCGCGTGCGGTGACAGCACGGTGGTGGGCGTCTCGCCGCCCGCGAGCGACGCGTCGGTCGCGGAGGTCGCGGTCGACGGTGCCGTGCTGCCGGACATCACCATCCGCGACACGGGCGCGGCGGATGTGGGCACGACGGACGCCGACGCGACGGACGCCAACGTCGCGGACGGCGTCGTGGCGGACGCGGCCGACGTGACCTCGACGGACTCCAGCGCGATGGACGCCATCGCGGTCGACGCTGCGCCGATGGACGCCATCGCCACGGAGGTCGGCATGACCGACGCAGGTGGGGAGGCGGGCGCGAGCGACGGCGCCAGCGCCGTGGACGGCCGCGCGGACGCCACGACCGACGCCGGAACAGACGCTGCGACCGTCATGGATGTGGTCACCCCGATCGACGTGCCCGCGTGCGTGGGGACGCATCCGCTCCTCGACGCGGGCGCGCGGTTCTGCGCGTCGGGGCAGTGCTATTGCCCGACTTCGGGAACCAACGGTGACTCGTGCCTCCCCGCGGCGACCGCGGCCGCGTGCTGCCCCGGCCGCACCGTGAGTTGCGCCGGCGGCGGCGACGCGGGCTCGACGTGCCCCGCCGGGACGCACCCGCTCGTCGACGGAGGCGCGCGCTACTGCGACCCCGGACTCTGCTACTGCCCGTCCCCCGGGATCGCCGGTGATTCATGCCTTCCCGCTGCGGTCGCGGCCGCCTGCTGCCCGGGTCGCAGCGTGACGTGTTCAGGCGCTGCCGACGCCGGCACGACGTGTCCGACAGGGACCCATCCGCTTCTCGACGCGGGCCTGCGATACTGCGCGTCGGGGAGCTGCTACTGCCCGTCGACCGATGCATGCCGCCCCTTGGCGGTCGCGCGCATGTGCTGCCCGACGGCCGTGATCTGCTACTGAGAAGACAGGCTGATCGTGCGCTCGCAGCTGTTGGTAAGGGCCAGACCAGAGGCTGAGCACGTTCGCTGCGCCTTGGGTTGCCGACCCGAAGGATGCGTGGGTCGTGGGAGCGCAGCGGCTCATCGGCCGTTACTCGTCGTAACGCGGAGGCCCGTACGCGGTTCGACGCCTCCTCACGGGCTCAGGTTGTCGGTGAGCTCGTGGAAGGCCACGTGCAACGCCTCCAGCCGTTGAGCCACGGCGGCGCGCGCGGGGCTCGTGCACTCGGCGACGAGCGCATCGGCCTCGCGCGAGAGCCTCGCCACGCCAGCACGCCAGGCATCCGCGTCGGCGCTCGCCGCTGCGGGCACGGGTGCCGCGACGATGGCCCCCGCGCGCTGGCGCAGCGAGTCGGCCCCGGCGCAGATGCGGGTGTCACGCTCCGCGCCGAGGTCGCCGTGCGCGAGCGGGCGGAGCACCACCTGCATCTCCGCGACGGGGCCCTCGGGGAGCCTGACCGCGTGATGTCCGCCGGCGTGAGGCGCGCGCTGCTCCGCGCTCGTCGCCCCCGCGGAAGGTCTCGCAGGCGCTGGACTGGCGCTGCACGCCGTCCCGAGGACGAGAGCCACCACACCCATCACCGCCAGACCACCGCGCCACATCGCCGATCCGTTCATCGCGCTTCAATACCGCCGACAGGCGCTGCTGGCGACACCCCGTTTCGCGCCACGTCAGTCGCGATGATCTGCATGTCGGGTCCCCGCCGCTCGGACGACTTCTTGCGCGGCGACTCCGGTGTCCCGCGCGATATCGGGTCCACGAGATCGTCGCCGTGAACGCACACCGTGATGCCATCTTCTTCTCGGTCGTGGTGATGGTCGATACATCTCGGGGCCGTGGGCCTCCCCCTTCGAGCGACGCTTCTGCTTCAGCGCGGGTCGACGCGGACGACTCGGTTGTGCGCTCGATCGACCGCGAACAGCCGACCATCGGGGCCGAACGCGATCCCTGTCAGGGTGTTCTCGCCGAGGCCCGTGTCGAGCCAGTTCACGCGCTCGCCCGAGAGCCTGAACGCGCTGATGCGAGCGTTCGCGTAGTCGCCCACGTAGAGCAGGCCGTCGCGCAGCGCGAGCCCCGAGGGCTGCCGCAGCTCGCCCGCCGCGCCGACGACCTCCTCGACGTTCGAGTCGGGCACGCCATAGAGCGGCGTCTCGCGGATCGGCGTGCGCAAGCGGGGCATGTCCGCGGTCGTCTCGACGCGCGTGTCGAGGCGCACGATGCGGCTGTTGCCCGTGTCGGCGACGTAGAGCATCCCCGAGCTCGCGTCGAAGACCATGTGACTCGGCACCGTCTCCACGCGGCTGAGCTGGCCGTCGGCGAAGCGCCAGGTCTCGCCGTCGGCGTGGTCCATGGCACCCGGCGCGTGCCACTCGTGAAAGAGGTACTTGTCGATCGACCCCGACTGTCCGTTGAACACCCAGAACTCCCGCGGCGCCACGTTGGCGATGCCCATGCAGAGCGGCGAGTGGTGCACCATGTCGAAGTGGGCGTTGGTCGGGGTGTTTCGGATCGCCGCGAGGTCCGTCGGCGAGATCACGGGGCCCATGAACTCGTTGGGGGCCGAGCGGCCGCGGTAGTCGTTCTCCGACTCCTGGCAGGTGCCGACCGTCTGGTCTGACGAGAACGCGATGGAGCTCGGGTAGATCAGGAAGTGGGCGCTGCGGTCGCGGATGCGCAGCGGCGTAGCGGGCGTCTGCCCCGCGGTGTCCACGATGGTCAGGCTGTCGTTGTCACGGTTGGTCACCCAGAACTGCGTCGGCGCGTCGGGGTTGAACGCGATCGCTGTCGGACCGGCCAGGCCCTCGATCACCGCGGTCAGCGTGACCGCGTCGGGCGTGTGGCCGACGCCGAGCTCGGGCGCAGGCGGCGGTGCAGCGTCGGGGCGGTCCTGCGTCGACGCGTCGGCGGGCGGCGCGGAGCCGTCAAAGACCGGAGTGCCGCTGGGAGTGCTGTCATCGCTGCACCCGGCGGCGAGACCGAACATCAGCGGGAGGATCATGAGGAGCTGACCGTCGCGTGGACTCATGTCGTCGCTCACTATCACCCTTTTCCCTTGATGGAAAACACCGCAGGAACCAGCGGTGTTGCGAGCTGATTCGGTTACACCTATGTGGCCCGATCGGTCACAGAAGGATGACGTACACGGCGTCGACGACCGTGACGCCCGCCACACACCGGGCGCTTCTTCACGAGGGATGAGCCCTTGCAAGCAGCTCGCGCGTGTCCTCCCACCACCACGACTCGCGAGCCCCTACCAGGGAGACCTTCATCCCGGCGCTGCGCTTTCACGCGCTCACGCGCATGTACGACCGGCTGCTCGCCGCGACGCTCGACGAAGAGAAGCACAAGCGCGCGCTCATCGAGCAGGCGGGGCTCGCCCGCGGGCACGCGGTGCTCGACCTCGGCTGCGGGACGGGCACGCTCACGAGGATGATCAAGGGTTCGTGCCCCGAGGCGATCGTCACGGGCCTCGACCTCGACCCCGCCGCGCTCTCGATCGCGCGCCGCAAGGCCGCCGAGTCCCTGGTCGACGTCTCGTTCGTGCGAGGCTCAGCGACGGCGCCGCCGTTTCCGCCGGGCAGCTTCGATCGGGTGCTCACGAGCCTCATGTTTCACCACCTCGTGCGCGCGCAGAAGATGAGCGCGTTGCGCGCCGTCCGTTCGCTGCTACGCCCCGGCGGTGAACTCCACGTGCTCGACTGGGGGCGCCCGCAAGACCGGCGGATGGAGCTCGCGTTCCTCCCCGTGCGGATTCTCGATGGCTTCGAACCGACGCGTGACAACGCGCGGGGAGACCTGCCCGCGCTTTTGCGGGAGGCCGGGCTCGAAGACGTCACCGAGACGCGACACGCGCGGACGGTGTTCGGCTCGCTGACCTGGCTGCGCGGACGGCGCTGATCGTCGCTCACCCTCCGTCGCGGACGCATGGAAGGCTCTCGACATGCCGTATGCGCACCACCTCTTCCTGCACTTTCCGATCGCTCTCAGCGCCGCGGCGGCGCTCTTCCTCCTCATCGGCCGGGTGCGCCGCAGCGACGCGCAATGGCAGGTCGCCAGCCGTCTCACGACCTACCTCGCTGCGGCGACCGCCGTACTCGCGATCGCGTCGGGCCTCGCGTCGGCCACGCACTTCATCGAGGAGGGCGGCGACCGCTCGCAGGTCGCGCTGCACCGCAACCTGGCGCTCATCGCGGGGACGCTTTTGTCGCTTGGTAGCGTGCTGGTGTGGCGAGGGTCGCGCGCCCCCGGTTCCTTCGCGGCGCGCGCAGGCGCCGTGCTCACGGTCGTCACCGCGGCCGGGGTCAGCTTCGCCGCGCACTTCGGTGGAGAGATGCTCCACCCCGGCCTCGCACCCTGGTCCCACCACCCTCACCACCACGGGCCGGGCGCCATGGGCGATGAGGATCACCACAACGGCGAGGCGTCTCACGACCACGCGGATCATCCCATCGACGCCCCGGCAGCGCCGACGGGGCATGATAGCGAAACGCTCCCGACACCCGCAGCGAGCGGCGACGGAGGCGTCGAGGGAGACGCCTCCGACGCGGCTGTGGAGGACGCAGCGACGCAGCACGGGCACGGTCACCACGGTGACGACCACCACCACGCCCGCCCGTGACCTTTGCACGCAGCGCGCGCGACCTCGCGACGTGCAGCACGCGAGACGGGCGGAGTTCATCGCAGCGCTGTCGCCGTCCCGCGCCGTATGGAGCGCCACCCCGAGTGCTCCGCCCACGCGAGGCCGCAACGACCCACGGCCGACCCGCACTACGCACGAAGCGGTGAAACCTGCGAGACCGCGCCGGGCTCCTCGATCACTGGAACCAGCCCCTGCTCGGCGAGCCGCGCAAAGAAGCGTCCCGGCGTGATCACCTGCTCCGCGAGCCACACACCGGCCTCGCTCACCTCGTGCGACCAGAGCGCCTCCGTGATCGCCGCGACACCGGCGGCCGTCGCGTCGGCCTGCTGCCTGCCGATGAGCGACGCGCAGACGCTTCGACCGTCGCCACGCACCTCGACGACCAGCGCGTAGTGGTCTCGCCCCCTGTAACGCCCGCGCAGGCGCTCGACGAGCCCCCGGACTGCGCCGCGAGGGCCGCCGCGTTGGAGCAGGGATCGCAGGCCGGTGCGCAGCAGGACCGCAAGCGCGGGGCCGAGCCACGGCGGGTCGAGCGCGATTCGGGCGATCGCGGTTCGCGCGCCGAGCGTCTCCGGGTAGTAGAGCTGGTCCCGGAAGGGCATCGTGTACGCGCGCCGACGGCCGACCGGCGCCGGGAATTCGATGCGAAGCGGCCGCTCGAAGGCATGCGCGTCGTGGGCACGTCCGTCGATCACGATCGGGTAGGTCTGGGCCACCTCTTCGAAGATGAACGCCATCGAGTCGGCGCCGTAGAGATCGCCGAGCCCGAGGAGCAGCGCCGACTCGACCGATTCAACGGCGCCGAGGCGGTCAGCAGCGGCGCGCGCCAGCACGCTGCTGATGCCGGGCTCGAGTCCCGCGGCGAGCACGACGCGGGCGCCCGTGACGCGGGCCTCCTCGCGGAGCGGCGCGAGGTCACGCCAGGGCATCCAGGGCGGCGCGATGCTCGTGTACGCAAGGCCCCGGTGGACCGCCGCGCGCACCAGGCCAGCGTCGCGCTGGCGCGCGCACGCGACGACCGTGTCGACGCCCTCGAGCGCGCGCTCGATCGACCCGGGGTCGTCCACGTCGACGAACCGGGCGGGGCCACGCGCGCGCTCGGGGTGCCTGCCGGCGACAACGACGCGCCCGGCGGCGCACGCCTCCAGCTTCGCAGCGAGGCGAAGCCCGACCTCCCCGTAGCCGCCGACGATCAGAATGCTTCGCTCGGTCATGGCTCACTCCTTCAGGCCCCAATCGATGTGGCGGGCCGCGGCGCCGTCATCGAAACGTGTTGCACTGCGCGTCGTCGTTGCAGGGGACACTCCTTCGGGTGTTTGGCTTCGTCCGCGCGATGAGGGCGACCTCGCCCCTGGTCAGCTCGCGGTCGCACGGCGCCCGATGACGATGCGCGCGGCGTCGAGCACGACGCGGTGCTCGCTCGTCACCTCGACGCCCACCTCGCGCAGCTCCACGCCGAGGTCGGCGCGAAGGAAAGTCGTGTAGGACTCGTGCTCGAAGAGACGCACGGCGCCGACCAGGATGCGTCGCCATGCGGGATTGCGGGGCAGCGCGTAGTCGACCACGACGAGGGTGCCCCCGGGGCGCACGACCCGCGCGAGCTCGCGCAGCACGCCACCGCGCACGGTGGCAGGCATCTCGTGCAGCGCGAAGGAGACGCACGCGACGTCGAAGCCCGCGTCGTCGAACGGCAGCGCCGTCGCATCCCCGACGAGGAACCCCACGTCGCGATCACCGTTCCTGCGACGCGCGACCCCGATCATCCGCTCCGAGAGGTCCAGGCCGATGACGCGAGCGCCTGCGTCTGCGAACGCGCGGGCCTGGGCGCCGGTCCCGGTCGCGACGTCGAGCGCGCGCGTGCCGGGCGCGACGCCAGCGTCGCGCGCCGCGAGCTCCCGCACGTAGGCGAACGGCGCGGTGATAAGCTCGTAGGCCGAGGCGAACCACGACCCGTAGACGCGTCGACTGGTCGCGTAGTACGCGCGCTCCTCCTCGGTGCACCCTCGGTCGGTGGTCGGCGCGGTCGCAGGGGGAACATGCGATGGCATCGTGGTCGTCGGTTGCATGGGAAACCCGAGAGCAAACGACGTTCCCCTGGCGCGCTTCGGCACAGGCATGAGGGCGGTCGAGTCCGACGCGCGGCATCGCGTAGCTCGGCGCCCTCAGACACGGTCATCAGGCCCACGCGACGCGGTCTGCGATCACAGCGTGCGCGATCGACACGCTGTGCGCGCTCAGGATGCGCGCGGCGAGCGCGTTGGGACGCGGGCGGATCGCGACGACGCGATCGGTGGCCGGGGTCACGGCGTGAAGCGCGTGAGAAGTTGGTGGCACGAGCACTGCTCGCGATCGATCTGGAGGACGGCGCCATGAGCTCGCGCATTCGGTCCATTCTCTTCTGTCTGTTCAGCGCGACGTTGCTCGCACTCGAGCCGAGCAACGTCGTCGGCCAGCCCGCGGGAGCGGACGCAGGGGCAGTGATCCCGTGGTTGCGCGACCGCACCGACCCCCGGTGGGCCTACGGTATGGTGATCGTGCGCACCGACGCATCGCACGTGCGGGAGCGGCTTCGCAACGTCGACGCGTGGCCGCAGCTCTTCAGCGACATCCGCTCGCTCCGCGTCGTGCGCCGCGTCGGCGACGCGTGGACGGTGCGGCTCCAGACCGCGACGTTCGACTGCGGTCCGCATGATTACCGCGTGCAGTTCCTGCCCGACGGCAACGTGCACCTCCAGATCGACGCGCCCGGCATCGACGCCGTCGCGCGAATGGAGGTGCGCGACGCGCAAACGCCGGGCCGCGCGGTCGTCACCTACCGCCTCTTCGTCGACACGCACGGCGTGGTCGGGTGGATCGTCTCCGAGGCCGCGTTGCGTCGGCGCCAGGAAGCGATGGTGACCCGCTACCTCTCCGACCTGCGGCGCGCCTTCGGGGCCTGACGGGGCGGCCACGATGACGATGTGCTGCGACCGCGCGATGACCGTCCGCGACACAAGCGCTCGTGGGCTGCGCCCGTGTGAGGCCCGGCGCGGGCCAGACCGCCGTGCTCGAGGTCGTGCGTCAGCTCTTCTGGCAGCACGTCGCCGTGATGCCCGAGGCGGCAAGCGTCGTCCCTGCGTCGACCGAGCGCGACAGTCGGCTGCGTCCCGTCTCGCGGTATGTGCCGCGGCCGCGAGACGGGAAGGCATCCCGCATCAGGGCATGACCATGACGACGCCCGCCATGCCGACGTGCCCGTGCGTGCGACAGTAGAACGGGAAGTACCCCGCGCCCGCGAAGGTCGCTGTGAACGTGGTCCCGGTGCTCTGGTTCCTGATGGGCGACGGGGTGGTCGCGCCGACGCTGCTGCCGTGCGGCACGCCCGAGACGAGCGGGTGCACGGTGAAGTCCATCGAGAAGGTCACCGACTGCCCAGCCTGGATCATGATGCAGCGCGGCGTGTAGCCCGTGGTGCCGCGCGGCACGACCGTGCGGTCGTCCATCGCACCGCTGCGATCGACGTAGTCGGCCTCGCGACAATCATTGAGGAGCGGCACCGTCGCAGCGTCGGCCGGGGGCGTGTCGGTCACGACCGGCGTGTCGGTCACGACCGGCGTGTCGGTCACGACCGGCGTGTCGGTCACGACCGGCGTGTCGGTCACGACCGGCGTGTCGGTCGCGCTGGCGTCGGCGGGCGCGGGCGTGGGGTCGCTCCCGCACGCGATGGTCAGCGGGATGAGGGCGGAGAGGAGCGCGAGTCTGCGAAGCATCCGTGGGTCCTTGTCTCGTGAGGGAATGGAGTGGTTCAGGGCGCCACCTGGACGGTGCCCATCATGCCGTTGTCGACGTGCTCGAGGATGTGGCAGTGGTACATCCAGTGTCCGGGGCGGTTGTCGGGGCGGAAGGCGATGCGAACGCGCTCCATCCCTCGGAGCTGGATCGTGTCCTCCCACGTGGGCTCGGCCTCGGGCACGCCGTTGCGCGAGACCACCTGGAAGAAGAAGCCGTGCAGATGGAACGGGTGCTCCATCTCGCTCTGGTTGACGAGGTCCCACACCTCCGTCGCGCCCACGCGCGCCATGATGTCGGGCACGTCGGGGTACGAGCGGTCGTTGATGGTGAACACCACGCGCTCGGCGTCGCGGTCGATGTGCTCGTTGAAGCTCACCGTCCGAGGGGTCACCCCGCTCGTCGAGAGCGCCTCGATGCGCGGCCCCGCCGCGGGCGCCGCGAGCAGGGCGACGGGCGCGTCGCTCGCGTATCGCACGCGCAGCACGTCGACGGCCGTCGTGAGCCCGGCCCCGTGGCCGCGCTCGTACGGGAGGTCCTGCATCGTCGCCGCGCTCCCGGGGCTCCCCGTTCCGTCGACGAGGACGTCGAGCCGGTCGCCGGGCACGAGCATCAGCTCGCCGAGCGCGCGGGCCGTGGTGACGGGGCCGCCGTCGGTGCCCACCACCGTGAAGCGGTGTCCGGGGAGCGAGAGGCGGTAGAAGCGCGCGCTGCCCGCGTTCACGATGCGCCAGCGCTGTCTCTGCCCCGCGCGCATCGGCAGCTCGACGTTCGCGCGGCCGTTGACCAGCGAGACGCCGCCCTCGCGGCCCGAGTGCTGCTCGAGCAGCGGTCCCGTGGGCGCGATCTGCCCGTCGGCGCCGAGCAGCAGGTCGTCGAGCAGGAGCACGCCCTCGACGTCGGCGCGGGGCTCGCGGTCGCCGCGAACGACGATGGCGCCGTAGAGCCCCCGCTCCATCTGCACGCTCTCGTTCATGTGCGGGTGGTACCAGAAGGTCCCCGCGTCGCTCACGGTGAAGCGGTATTCGAAGCTCGCCCCCGGCGCGATGGGGGGCTGCGAGTGGGGGCCGCCGTCCATGTTCGCGGGCACCCGTACGCCGTGCCAGTGGATCGTCGTGGGCTCGTCGAGTCGGTTGGTGAAGTGCACGACGACGGTGTCGCCCGCGCGCGCTTCGAGGGTGGGCCCCGGCACCTGACCGTTGTAGGTCATCGCGCGGACGCGGCGTCCGGGCGCGTACTCCCAGTCGGCCATGCGGGCTTCGAGGTCGACCTCGACGACGCGCGGGTCGGGGTTGCGGTCAGTCATGGGCGCGACGCGAAGCGCGGCGGCCCACGGGTCGGGACCGGGGCGTGGCGAGAAAGAAGCCGCGGTCGATGCGTCGTCGCCACAGCCGTGGAGCGCGAGGAGGGAGGACAGTGTGATGAGAAGAAGAGGCCGCGAAGCATGCATGGCGGGTCGCTCCGTGAGCACGGCGCATGCCGTGTGGATGTGTCAGGCAGTATCAACGCCGATCGCGTTTGTCGACTCGGTGCACTGTGACCGGACGGGTCTCAGGTCACGAGCGTCCCGCGCGATCGATCGCGCAGCAGCGCGTCGACCGTGCGAGCGGCGCAGGCGAGCAGGGTGAGCGTCGGGTGGCGATCTCCGACGAGCGGAACGTGCCGCGCGTCTGCGACGTAGAGTCCCGGCGCACCTCGCCAATGGCCGTCGACGTCGAGGTCGTGAAGGTGCTGTCCGCGCGCCCCGTGGAGCGCCTCGCTCCCGATCGAGAGGCCGTCGGGGGCCGCGAGGGGGATGACGAGCGCGGACGGTCCGCCGAGTGCTTCGGCGACCGCCAGGCAGGTGGCCTTCATCTCCTCGCCGAGGGCGCGATCGTTGTCCGTCGACGCGAGCGTGAGCACCGGCACGGGCCTTCCCAGCGCGTCGCGGTCCTCGCGGTCGAAGCGCACCGTGCGATCCTGCGAGGGGAGCATCGAGCCGAAGGCACTCACGAGGTAGAGCGTCATGCGGGCCAGCGCGTCCTCGCTCAGGCCGAGCATCGACGCGGCGCTCGCGCCGACGATGGACGCCGCGTGAGGCCCCTGCACCTCGACGCTGAAGCCGCCGAGGTACGGCCTCGCGACGCCGCCCGGGGTGTTGACGAACCTGGGCACCAGGGCCGCGCGCGACACGCCCGGCACCGCCTCGGCGCGCGCGTCGCGGAGCACCATGTAGCTGGCGATCAGCGCGCTCGTGAGCATGAGGCCGTCGCGGTCTCCGCCGTGATGGCTCAGGATGCGCGCCGTCTCGATCGCCGAGGCCGCGAGCACCACGCTCGGCGCGCGGACAAAGCGACGACCGCCGTCGCCGACGAGGCACTCCACGCCGAGAACGCCGCGATCGTCGGCGGCGACGTGCAGCACGGTGGTCTCCGTGAGCACGTCGACGCCGTGGAGCGCGTCGGTGCCGCGCCACGGGCGTTGACCCACGCTGGCGATGCGCCCCGCGATGACGGGCAGGTCGAGGGCTGCGGAGAGCGCGGAGAGGTCGGGGTGCAAGGTGACCGGTCCGTCGCACTCGCCGTCGGGGACAATGTCGAGCCCGTCGCGGTTGCCGACGACGTGGAGGCGGCGCTCGACGCGCGCGTAGTACGAGTCGAGCGAGCGCAGCGGGAGGGGCCACGGAACCCCTGCGAGCTCCGCGTCGACGACGTTCTGCTCGCTCGCGCGAAAGCACCATCCCCCCCAGACGCGCGTGCGTCCGCCGAGCGCGCGCGCTCGAAGCCAGCGCGCGCCCTCGGGCTCGCTTCGAAACCGCCACGCCCCGTCGGGTGGCGCCTCGTCGGGCATCGCGAAAGGCTGCGCGGCCGCGCCGTCGATTTCGGGCGGCGGGCGAGGCCCCGCTTCGAGCACGAGCACCCTCGCGCGCGCCTCGTGGAGGAGCGACGCGACGAGCGAGCCCACGGCGCCGCCGCCGATCACGACCACGTCGGCGTCGAGGTCTGCCGCGGATGGATCTGTCATCGACATCGGGGGTGATGAAGAGCGAGGAAGGGGTGTCGTGAGACGCTCAGTGGAGGCCGTCGCAGTCCTCACCGCAGAAGCGGCAGACCGGCGACGGATCGATCGGGCGCAGGTCTCCGCAGTGGTGCAGGCCGCGCGCGCTCAGCGCTCGCACGAGACCGCCCTTCGCCGCCACCACCTTGACCCGCGCCCCCGCGGCGAGAATCGACTGGATCTTGCTCATGGTCATCGTCCTTTCGTACGCGTTGTCTCTGAATGGTCGCGTACACGTGAGATCTTCGGTAGCGCGTCGCTCGCGCGCAAGTGTGACAGCGCCCTTTCGCGACGTGTCCGACGAGGTCACAGTCGGCGCGCGAACGATGAGCGCTCCGATCATTGCAGGCCGCGAACGCGCATGAACGTTTCGACCGAGGCCGCGCACGCGATGCGACCCGACATCCGGCGTTGGATCGTCGCGTCCGCCTGCGTCGGCTTCGGTCAGCAGCTCTTCGTCGTGCTGCGAAACCAGTTCCTGCGCGAGCTCGGGGTCGCGCTTCCGCTCGTCGGGGTCGTGCAGGGCGCGGGCGCGTTGATGGGCGTGGTCGTCGGCGCGGCGGGTCTGTGGTTGCTGCCGAGGGTGCCCGTCGCGCAGGCGCTTCGGGTCGGCGTCGTCGCCAACGCGGCGGGCTTCGCGCTCCAGGTCGTTGCGACGCGCCCGTGGCAGTTCGTGCTCGGCGCGGCCATCGCGGGCGGCGGGATCCAGCTCCTCACGATGTCGTCGGGGCCGTTCCTGTCGCGCCGCGTGACCGACCACGATCGGGTGCGGGTCTACGGGCTCCAGATGATGGCGATCCAGACGGGGCCTGGGCTCCTCGGCGCGGTGCTCGGCGGAGAGCTGCAACGCGCGTCCGCGAGCGCGGTCGCCTCAATGATCGGCGGCTATCGGATCGCGCTCGCGGCCGGGGCCGGAGCGGCGGCCATCGCGCTCGTTCCGCTCCGCGCGCTCGGCGAGGCGGAGCCGTCGTCAAAGCCCTCCGGCGCGCTTCGCATGCAGGACACGCGGCGGGTGATCGCGCTCCTCGGCCCCGACGCGATGATCCAGTTCGGAAGCGGGCTCGCAGTGCCGTTCCTTCAGCTCTACCTTCAGGTCGAGCACGGCCTGGCGCCGCAGCGCATCGGTCATTTCTTCGGCGCCATGATGCTCGCGGGCACCGTCGGCAACCTCGCCGCGCCCTCGATCACGCGCAGGTTCGGGCGCGCGCGCACCCTCGCGGCGCTCCAGGCCGTGACGGTGCTGGCCTTCGTGGGCCTCGCGCAGGCCGTCACCGAAGCCCAGACGGCGACGGCGCTCGTGCTCCGGTTCGCGTGCGCAGCGACCGCGACGCCCCTGTGGACGGGCATGCTCCACGCCGCCGTGGACCCTCGCGACACCGAGGCGATGGCCTCGTGGCGGATGTGCGCGCAGTCGATCGCCTGGGCTGCGGGAAACCTCGCCGCGGGAGCCCTGCTCGACGCGGGGCAGGAGGCGCTGCGGTGGCTGCTCCTGATCGCCGCGGTGGTGCACGCCACGGGCGCCGCGTGGCTCCTGCGCAACCTCGCGCACGCCGCTGCGAGGAGCGTGAAACCGGCTGCGGCACGGGACGCGTGACCGCGAGGTACCCTCCGAGGGCTCGCCCCTTGCTGCGGGTCTACACCCCCTCCGGAGATGCCACGCAGAACGTCATGCGAGTCGATGCCACTGTGACCGATTCAGTTCCACACGCACCGGACGCCGTGGCCGGGGTGGTCACGGGGCAGCGAGGGCTTCGTGCGCGCCTCGGTCGGGGCCTCGCGCTCCTCGTGGTGTTGGTGCTCGCCACCGCGGCGACGACGCTGCTGGTCGTGCGGCAGTACGCCGAGGCCGTCGAGGCCATCGACCGCGACGTGGCCCTCGCCCGCCGCGCCCGCGCGCTCGGGGTCGACGCGAGGGAGCAGTACATTCACGAGGTGCACACGATCGTGCTCGGCGACCGCTCCCACGTCGGTCACCACGGGGAGTGGGCGGGACATTTCAGGGTCGAGGCGCGGATGCTCGCGCGCGAGCTGCCCGCGGATCGCCCCGCCCTGGACGCGATCGTCGCGTCGAGCCTCACGGTCGACCACGCGTTCCGCGAAGATATCCTTCCCGCGGTCGATCGCGGCGATCGCGTCGCCGTCCACGAGGCGCACGAGCGCGTGGAGTCGGCCGTCGAGCAGATGATCCGCCGCGCGGACGAGCTCGGCGCGCGCTTCGAGGCGCGCGCAGCGAAGACGCGTCGCCTCGTAGGACGGCGCTCGACGATCGCCGCGGGGATCGCGCTCTCGCTCTCGGTGGCGGCCGCGGCGCTCGCGCTCCTCGTGGCGCGCTCGATCTGGCGATCGATCGACGGCCCGATCGGGAGGCTGCGCGCGGTGGCGGCGCAGGTCGCGGGCGGCGACACGGCCGCGCGCGTGGGGGACCTCGGCCTGCCCGAGCTCCGCGACGTCGCGCGCACCTTCGATCGCATGCTCGACCGCCTCGCGAGCCGCGAAGCGGACCTCCTGCGCGCCGAGCGCCTCGCGGTGCTGGGCCGCGTTGTGGCGGGCGTCGCGCACGAGATCAACAACCCCATCGGCGTGATCCGCGGCTACCTCAAGACGATGCTCCGCGAGCCGCACGACGAGGGGCTCCGGCGCGAGCTGGAGATCCTCGACGAGGAGGCGCTCGCCTGCCAGCGCATCTGCGAAGACCTGCTGACCTGGGCGCGCGCGCCGGTGCTCGCGCCCGAGCGCGTCGAGATCTCGGCGCTCGTGTCCGAGGCGGTCCAGCGACTTCGGTCCAACGGCGAGCTGGGGCGGGCGGAGGTGCTCGCCGACATGGAGCCCTGCGAGATGATGGTGGACCCGCTGCGCGTGCGTCAGGTGGTGGGGAACCTCCTGCGCAACGCCGCGCAGGCGTGCGGCGAGGGCCTCATCGACCTTCGCGGCGAGAGCGCGGGCGGCGCCTACCGCCTGCGCGTCTCGGACCGAGGACCGGGCCTGTCTCCCGAGATCCGCGGTCAGCTCTTCGAGCCCTTCGCGACGACGCGCTCGGGCGGCAGCGGGCTCGGGCTCGCCGTCTGCCAGGGGATCGTGCACGCGCACGGCGGCGAGATCCGCGCCGAGGACCGCGCCGGGGGCGGCACCACCTTCGAGGTCTCGCTCCCGCTGGTGACGGAGGTGCCCTCGTGAGGCCGACCGTGCTCGTCGTGGACGACAAGCCCAACTTCCTCTCGCTGCTGGTGAAGGTCCTCGGCAGCGACGCTGACGTGGTGACCGCGCGCGGCGTGAGAGAAGCGCTGCGCGCGCTCCATACGCACCCGCCGGCCGCCGTCGTGTGCGACCTCAAGATGCCCGACGGCGACGGGATGGATGTGCTCCGAGCGCTGCGCGCCAGCGGGAGCGCGGCGCCGTTCATCCTGATGACGGCCTACGGGACGGTCCCGACGGCGGTCCAGGCGATGCGCGAGGGCGCGTGGGACTACGTCACCAAGCCCTTCGACCCCGACGTGCTTCGGGGTCTCGTGTTGCGCGCCCTCCGCGAGTCCGCCGTGCTTCAGAACGGCTCTGCGTTGACGGTCGCGAGCGGCGCTACTGAAGGACGAACGGGCGACAGCTTCGGGAGGCTCGTGGGCGCGAGCGCCCCGATGCAGAGCCTCTACCGGATGATCGAGCGCATGGCGCCGACCGACGCGACGGTGCTCGTCACGGGCGAGACCGGCACGGGCAAGGAGCTCGTCGCGCGCGAGCTCCACGCCCGCTCGGGGCGCGCGGGGGAGACGATGGTGGCGGTGAACTGCGGGGCGATTCCCCCCTCGCTGATCGAGAGCGAGCTCTTCGGCTACGTGCGCGGCGCGTTCACGGGCGCGGCCAACGATCGCGCGGGCCTCTTCGAAGAGGCGAACCGATCGACGCTGTTCCTCGACGAGATCGGAGAGCTGCGGTTCCCGCTCCAGGCGAGGCTGACCCGCGTGCTGGAGGAGCGCGCGGTGCGGCGCGTGGGAGACGCGCGAGAGCGCCGCGTCGACGTGCGCCTCATCGCGGCGACGCATCGTGACCTGCCGGCGATGGTGCGCGACGGCACGTTCCGTCAGGACCTCTGGTACCGCCTCAACGTGTGCGTGATCCACCTGCCCCCGCTGCGGGAGCGGCGCGAGGACATCACCACGCTCGCGCATCGCTTTCTGGCGACCCACAGCGCAAAGGGCCCGCGCGGATTCACCCCCGAAGCGCTCACGGCGCTCATGGCCCACGACTGGCCAGGCAACGTGCGCGAGCTTCGCAGCGTCATCGAGCGCGCCGCCATCCTGGAGGAGTCCGATCAGATCACAGCGGCGTCCCTCCCGCCGGAGGTGCGCGGTCGCACGCTCTCTCGCAGCGGCCGGGCCTTCGCGGGGATGACCTACCGCGAGGCCGTGGATACGGCCCGAGACGAGGGCGTGCGACGGTACCTCGAGGCCGTGCTCCAGTCGCACAAGGGCAACGTGACGGCCGCGGCGGCGCAGGCTGGCGTGGAGCGAGAGAGCTTCCACCGCCTGCTCCGTCGCCACGGGCTCCGCGCCGAGACGTGGCGCGAGGAGGGGAGCGAGTCGCTCCCGCCGCGCTCCCCCCACGACGACGAGGACGACGAGTGATCGCGGAGCGCGCGTGCGGCTACGTCAGATCACGGGCGACGGCCTCGACGGCCTTCATGCCCGTGCCGAAGCGGGCCATCGCATCGCGGTGCTTGTCCAGCTCGCTGTAGGGCAGATACCGCACGCGGAGTCGAGCGACGTCACGGAACGCCGGGCGTCGGAGCTGGTCGCGCACCTCCTTCTCGCGGTCGTCGGGCGCGACGAGGAACAACCCCTGCGCCGCGTTCCCCGGAACGCCGAGCGCGAGGTCGAGCATTCGCACGATGCCTGAGTAGATGCTGGTCGAGTGCTCGACTTCGAAGGCCGCGACGACGTTGCGATCGGACCTGTCGAGCCAGAGCACGTCGATCAGTCGCACCGTGTCGGCCCCCGGCACCTCGCCGACGTGCGGCGGTAGCGCGTCGAGGCAGCCGTCGCCCAGCTTGCCGCCCGCGTAGGCCCGCGAGCGGTCGTTGGAGGCGATCCACACGGCGTAGCCGAGGGCGAGGCCGAGGTCGCGCAGCCAGCCCTGCACCTCGGTGTGCGTCCGGTCGTCGCGCGAGGAGCCGCTCGCTGCGCTCTTCGCGGCGTCTGCGCGGACGCGCTCCAGGTCTTCGCGCCAGCGCGCGAGGGCCTCCTCGTCGCCGTCGCGCGGAGGAGGCGCATACCGTCCCGCGCCGAGGTCGAAGAGAAAGCCCGCGACCGCGCCCAGATCGTTCGAGAGGAGCGCGCGCCAGGTTTCGGTCAGGCGAAGCATGCCCGCGCGCAACGCGAGGTATTCGTTCCACCGCCCGAGGCGCACCTTCGCGCCGGTGAGGGCGTTGTAGCCGTTGACGATGGCGGTGTTGAACGGCGGCATCTCCGTGGGGTGGAGGAAGTACATCAGGTTCGCGACGGCGGGTCCGAGGCCCTTGATCGCCCGCTGATCGAGCTGGTGGACCGCGGCGACGAGCGCGGCCTCGCCCTGGCTGCACGCGCAGGTCTCGAGGAAGCGTCCGAACGCGAGCTGGTGATCGGGGTTCTCGTAGATGTCCGGGATGCGCAGCTTCGGCTTCCACAGGAACGCGTGGTCGGCGCCCTTGAAGATCTGCCGCTGCTCGGCGATCGAGTGCACGACGGTCTCGAGCGAGGAGCCGCGGTACTGCGTCCCGAAGGTCTTCGCCTCGATCTCCGCGGCGACGCGCTGGATGCCCCGACGGATCGAGCGAAAGTTCTTGAGGCGCTCCTCCCAGAGGAACCAGGTGCGGTAGGTCCCTCCCGCGTCATCTCGCCATTTTACAAGCAGGTCGCGGGTCGCCACGGTCGCGTCGGTCTCCTCCGAGGGGCGCATGCGCGCGACGCTATCACGCCTCGCGCGGGTCCCTCGATCGGGCTCTCTCCCACGTCGAGCGCGCCGGAGGGGGCGCATTGGAGCGGATCTCTGGAGGTGGCTGCGCGGCGCCGACCGCGACCCGGTTCGTGTCGCGCCGCGCTCTCGCGCAACGCCCCACATGCGAGACGCGAAACGCCCGCGTCCACGGCTCTGTCTGCGACGCCGCACGGTGCCCCCGACCGTCTCCGCCGCAGGCCTTTGGGAGAGCCCTTCGAGCTTCGCGCGATCCTGAGGATCAGCGGACGACGAAGTGAGTGAGCGTCTCGGCGGCTTTGTGGATCTGGTGGTCGAGCAGCAACGCGATGGCCGCAAGCGCGACGAGTGCCCCGACGGCCGAGGGCAAGGCTCGCGTGTGCGTTGTCGGCACGCAAAGGGCCTCGACCCTCGCATCGAGCGAGGCGGGCACGCAGTTCATCCCGCCGTCGTGATCCTGGAGACGCGCCACGTCGAGCAGCGCCTGAGCGACGATGAGCGGGTCGGCGACGGCCTCGCACGCGCGCTCGTCGCACGTCTGCTCGATCGCGAGGTCGAGCGCCGAGAGGAGCGCGCGACCCGTACCGGGCAGGTGCGCCGAGGCGAGCAGGCGAGCCAACCCGCGGAGCCACACGTCCCCGCGGAGGCGGTGCTCGTCCTCGTGGGCCGCCACGGCGCGCACCGCGTCGGCACCGAGGTCGCGCGCGAGGTCTTCGCCGATGCACACGACCGCGTCGGGCCAGCCCAGGACGAACGCGCCCGCCCCGGGCACGCGCCACACGCCGTCGGAGCCCATCGAAGCGACGGTACGCAGGCGGGCCCGAGCGCGCCGCGCGAGGTACGCCCCGCGCCCGCTCCGCACGGCCTGCCGGACGACGGGGAGCGTCACGACGGCCGAGAGCAGCCAGGCGGCGGCGCCCGCGCTCGCTGGCAGGAGCGGGCAGAACGCGCAGCCCGCGCCCGTGACACCGCGACAGTCGTCATCGAGCCCGATGAGCAACGGGACGACGCAGTGCCCGAGCGCGAGGGCGAGCGCGATCGCGCCCGCGCCGAGGGGCGTCGCGATCGCGCCGAAGAGCCAGCGGATGCGCGGGCGCGGTGCGAGCCGCCCGAGCGCGTCGAGGAGGGGGCCTCGGGCGAGGCTCATCACGAGCGCGATGGCGAGCGCCACCGACGCCACGAAGAGGACCGCGGCGGGGAGCACTAGCTCCGCTCCTTGCGCTGCGCGCGGGCGGCGGCGACGAGCTCCGCGAGCTGGTCGAGCTTGCGCGTGTCGGCGCGCGCCACGAGGTCGACGAAGGCAGCGAGCACGCCCGCGGCGTCAGCGCCCTTGAGGTCACCGCCCGCCGAGGCCATCGCCCGCGCGCGGAACTCGGCGCGCGAGAGGGCCGGCGCATAGCGATAGGCGTGGCCCACCCGCTCGCGGATCAGGAGGCGCTTGCGGTGGAGTCGTTCGAGCGTGCTCTGGATCGTGCTGAGCGTGATGTCGCGCGGCTCGCCGATCACGCGATGCACGTCCTTCGCGTCCACCGTGCCGTGCGCCCACAGGTGCTCGAGGACCGACATCTCAAGGTCACCGAGAAGGGGGATCTCCATGAAGCACCGACGTTAGCCGCGAGAAAAACCGACTGTCAATCCGTAGTTGCAGCGGGCAGCCTCGCGAGAGAGCGCGCTCCGTCCGAGCCATCGTACACGTCTGATCCTCTTCGATAGCGAGTGTCGCGAGGCGCACAGGCGACACGCGTGAAGCCTCAACACCGATTGACAATCGGTGTTGAGCGGGTACGCTCCCGGCGGGATGACGCCCCGACTCTGGCGATGTGCTGTGGCGGGGATCGCCCTCTCGCTCGTGGACTGTGCGCACGCGCCCACCGAGCTTCGCCCCCGCGCTCCCGACGAGGGATTGCCGCCGCACGCCCGAGGGCGCGTGGTCGAACGCGCGACGCCCTCGGGCCTCCCCGGACGGACGACAGAGGCGCCGCCGACCGCGGAGGTCTCCCTGCCCGCGGTGCTCACGTGGGCCGACCGGCACTCGCCCCTCCTGCTCGTCGCACGCGCGACCCGCTTGCGGGTCGAAGCCGCCCGCGTCGCGGCGTCCGTCCTCCAACCTACGAACCCCGAGGTGACCTTCGCCGTGGGCCCTCGCTTCGGCATCTTCGGGACGGGCGTCGACGTCGAAGCGGGGGTCTCGCAGCAACTTCAGCTCGCGGGGGAGCGCGGGATGCGCCTCCGTGCGGCCGCGCGCCTCGGCGAGCTCACCGACGCCGAGATCGAGCAGATCCGCTGGTCGGTGCACGCCGAGGTGCATGCGCTCTTCCACCGCGTGCTCGTCGAGCAGGAGCGCGTGCGACTCGCCGAGCAGGTGTCGGAGTTCCAGGCCGGGGTGCTCCGCGTCGTAGAGCGTCAGGCGCAGGCGGGGGAGACCGCGCCCCTGAACGCGCGACTCGCCCGCGCCGAGGTAGCGCAGGCGGGGCAGGCGCTCGTCGTCGCGCGGCAGGCGCGGAACGTCGCCCTGCTTCGGCTAGCGCAGGTCGCAGGCTGGCCCGCGGAGTCGCTCCCCGCGCTCCGCGGCTCGCCGGACCAGCCGCAAGATCCACCGCCCTCGGCCGAGCTCGAAGCGACCGCCGAGCGTTACACCCCTGTGCTGCGCCTGCGCGCGGCCGCGGTGCACGAAGCCGAGAGCCGGGTCGCCCTCGCCGATCGTGAAGCGTGGCCGCGCCCCTCCGTCGGAGTGCAGTACCGCCGGGAGGGCAACCCGACGAGCGAGGGCCCCTACGACGTCGTGATGGGCACGCTCGCGGTGCCTCTGCCCGGCTTTCAGCGCAACCAGGGGGAGCGCGCGCGAGCGCGGGCAGACCTCGCCGTCGCGGAGGCCGAGCTCGCCGCGTCGCGCATGCAGCTCCGGGTGCAGCTCGCCGAGGCGCGGAGCGAGATGGCGGCGGCAGCAGCGCGCACGCGCGCCTACGGCACCGAGATCCTCCCGCGCTTCGCCGAGAACCTCGCGCTCCTGCGCCGCTCGTTCGAGGTCGGCGAGATCGACATCCTCGCGCTCTCGGTCGGACGCGAGCGCTTCCTGCGCATCCAGAGCGACGCGCTCGCGGCGCAGCTCGACTACTTCGTCGCCATGGCGGCGCTCGAACGCCTCGTCGGCGTCGACCTCTGGCAGGACGAACACCCCGAAGGACGATCCCCGTGAGACCCCTCTGCTGCCTCCTCCTCGCCGCCCTCGCGGGCTGTCACGATCGCCCCGATGACGTCGAGCGCCCCGCGCCGCGTCCGGCGGAGCGCGAGCACAGCAGCGAGATCCGGATCGACGCCGAGGCGCAGCGGCGAGCGGGGGTTCGCCTCGGACGCGCGGAGCGGCGCGCGATGTCGGGCGGCGCGTCGATCCCCGCCGAGGTGCGCTTCGACCCGAGCGGCACCGCGCACGTCGCGCCCCTGGTGCCGGGCCGCTTCACCCGCATCGCCACGGCCCTCGGCGCGACGGTGCGCCGGGGCGACCTGCTCGCCGTGCTCGCGTCGAGCGACGTGTCGGTCGCGCGAGCGCGGCTCAACCAGACCCGCGCGAGGCTCGCCGCGGCGCAGAGCGCGCGCGAGCGTCAGCGCACGCTCTCGACCGAAGGCATCGGCGCGCAGCGGGCGCTCATCGAGGCGGAAGCCCAGGTCGCCGACCTGCGGGCCGAGGTCGTGGGGCTCCAGGAGCAGCTCGCGGTCTTCGGGTCGGGCACCGCGGGCGAGATCAGGTTGATCTCACCCATCGACGGCGTCGTGGTCGCGATGCACGCGACGCTCGGGGAGAACGCGGGCACCGAGAGCCCCGCCTTCGAGGTGACCGACGCGAGCCGGGTGTGGGTGCGCGGCAGCGTCCCCGAGCTCGACCTCGCGCGCGTCGCGACCGGCATGGCGGCGGTCGTGCGGCTGCACGCGTACCCCGAGGACGCGTTCACGGGCCGCGTCACCTACGTCGCCCCCGCGCTCGACGAGGAGAGCCGCGCGCTCCCCATCCGCGTCACGCTCGACCGCCTCGACGCGCGGCTTCGGAGCGGTCTCTACGGCAGCGTCGAGCTCACGGGTGGTGCGCCCGGCGAGCGCCCCGTCACGGTGCCGGTCGACGCGGTCGCGACCCTCGACGGCCGCACGGTCGTGTTCGTGCCGGGAGAGGCCGACAGCACCTTTCACCCGGCGGACGTGCAGCTAGGCCGTCGCTCCGGCGGATACTTCGAAGTCGTCGCAGGGATCGGCGAGGGGGCGGCGATCGTGACGAGCGGCGCGTTCACCATGAAGAGCGTGCTCCGGAGCGAAGAGCTCGAAGGCGAGGAGTAGGGGGCGAACGTGAAGGAGCTCGTCGCCTTCTGCTTGCGCTCGCGCGCCCTCGTGCTCGCCTTCGTCGCGGTCGTGGCCGTGATCGGCGTGCGCAACATGCTCTCGCTCCCGATCGACGCGGTGCCCGACATCACGAACGTGCAGGTGCAGGTGCTCACGCGCGCCCCGGCCCTCGGCCCAGTGGACGTGGAGCGGATGATCACCTTCCCGGTCGAGTCCTCGATGAGCGGGATGCCCGGTGTCACCCAGATCCGAAGCGTCTCGCGCTTCGGCATCTCGGCGGTCACGGTCGTCTTCGAGGAGGGGACCGACCTCCTGCGCGCGCGTCAGCTCGTGTTCGAGCGCCTCGCCCAGGCCCGCGACCGGCTCCCCACCGGGATCTCACCCGACCTCGGTCCCATGAGCACGGGTCTGGGCGAGATCTACCAGTTCGAGGTGCGGAGCGACCGCGCGTGCCGCTCTGGCGAGCCCGACACCGACCGCTGCCACACCCCGATGGAGCTCCGCTCGCTCCTCGACTGGTTCATCGCCTTCGAACTGCGCGCGGTGCCCGGGGTCGTCGAGGTCAACGCGATCGGCGGCGAGCTCAAGACCTACGAGGTCGAGGTGCTGCCCGAGCGCCTGCGGGCCGCGGGGCTCTCCTTGAACGAGCTCTTCGAGGCCCTCGAACGCAACAACGCGACGGCTGGCGGCGGCTACCTCACGCGCTCGGGCGAGCAGCTCCTCGTGCGGGGGGAGGGGCGCATCCAGAGCCTCGACGAGGTGGGCGACGTGCTCATCAAGACGCGCGCCGAGGGGGTGCCGCTGCGGGTGCGCGACGTGGCCCGGGTACACCTCGCGCCGATGATCCGCCAGGGAGCCGCCACCCGCGACGGCCGCGGCGAGGCCGTCACGGGCACCGTGATGATGCTCGTCGGCGCGAATGGACGCTCCGTCGTGGAGGACGTGAAAGCGCGCGTCCGGCAGATCACGCCGTCGCTCCCCGCGGGCGTGCGGATCGACCCCTTCTATGACCGCGCCGAGCTCGTCAACCGCACCATCCACACGGTCGCGAAGAACCTCGCAGAGGGGGCGCTCTTCGTCGTCGCGGTGCTCTTCCTCCTGCTCGGGAGCGTGCGCGGCGGGCTCATCGTCGCGGCGGCCATCCCCTTCGCCATGCTCGTCGCGTTCACGGGCATGCGCCTCCTGGGGCTCTCGGGCAACCTCATGTCGCTCGGCGCGGTCGACTTCGGCATCGTGGTCGACGGCTCGATCATCGTGGTCGAGAACGCCGTGGTGCACCTCGCCCTCGCCGCGCAGGGGCGCAAGCCCCTCTCCTATGAAGAGGCCGCCGAGGTGGTGCTCTCGTCGACGCTCGACGTGCGACGCGCGGCGCTCTTCGGCGAGGCCATCATCGTGCTCGTCTACGTCCCGATCCTCACGCTCGCGGGCGTCGAGGGGAAGATGTTCAGGCCGATGGCCCTCACGGTGCTCTTCGCGCTCCTGGGGGCCTTCATCGCCTCGCTCACCTTCGTGCCGGTGCTCGTCGCCTCGCTCCTGGGCCGTCACACCGAAGAGCGCGAGCCCTTCCTCGTGCGCCTGCTCCACGGCGTCTACCCGCGCCTCCTCGCGAAGACGATGGAGCGCCCCCGCACCGTGCTCGCCGTCGCCGCCTCGCTGCTCGCCCTCGCGAGCGTGGTCGCCTCGACGATGGGGGCGGAGTTCGTGCCCCGGCTCGACGAGGGTTCGCTCGCGATCCAGATCGTGCGGCTGCCGAGCGTCTCGCTCGAAGAGAGCGTCGCCGGGGCCACCCGCTTCGAACAGGTGCTACGGGAGTTCCCCGAGGTGCGCACGGTCATCTCGAAGACGGGCCGATCCGAGATCGCGACCGACCCGATGGGCGTCGAGATGTCGGACGTGCTCGTCACGCTCCGGCCCCCGAGCGAGTGGCGCACCGCGCACACCCGCGAGGCCCTCGTCGCGCGCATCGCGGCGCGACTCTCGGAGGCCCTGCCCGGCATGGGGTTCTCGTTCTCGCAGCCCATCGAGCTCCGGATGGCCGAGCTCATCAGCGGCTCGCGCTCGGACGTGGCCGTGACCGTCTACGGCGACGACCTCGCCACCCTGGAGCGCCTCAGCCTCGGCGTACAGCGCGCGTTGCGCGCCGTTCCAGGCGCGGCCGACGTGCGCGGCGAGCAACTCGCGGGCCTCCCGACGCTCGAGGTCGCGATCGATCGGCTCGCGGCCTCCCGCTACAACGTCTCGGTGCGCGACGCGCTCGACGCGATCGAGGCGCTCGGCGGCCGCGGCGTGGGCGAGATCTACGAAGGTGAGCGGCGCCTCCGGCTCCAGGTGCGCGTGCCCGCGAGCCTGCGCGACGACGTGGACCAGATCCGTCGGCTCCCGGTGAGCGGCGGCGCGGGGCCGCTCGTGCCTCTGGGGCAGATCGCGAGCGTGCGGGTGGTCGACTCGCCCGCGAGCGTGAGCCGCGAGGCGGTGCGACGGCGCACGATCGTCGAAGCCAACGTCCGCGGGCGCGACCTCGCGTCCTTCGTCGCTGCGGCGCAGGACCGGGTCCGCGCGCAGGTGCCGCTCCCGCCGGGCTACGTCGTGCGCTGGGGCGGGCAGTTCGAGAACCTCGCCGCGGCCGGAGAGCGCCTGGCCTACGCGGTTCCGCTCGCGCTCGCGCTCATCTTCATCCTGCTCTACATGGCCTTCGGCGAGCTCAAGCCCGCCCTGCTCATCTTCGCGAACGTGCCCTTCGCGGCCGTGGGCGGCGTGCTCCTCCTGCGCCTCCGATCGATGCCCTTCTCGATCAGCGCGGGCGTCGGGTTCATCGCCCTCTTCGGCGTCGCGGTGTTGAACGGCGTGGTGCTCCTCACGACGGTGAAGAAGCTCCGCGCCGCGGGGACCAAGGCCCTCAAGGCCGCGCACCTCGCGGCCGAGGGCCGGATGCGGGCCGTCGTGATGACAGCGACTGTCGCCGCGCTCGGGTTCCTCCCCATGGCTCTCTCGACGACGGCAGGCGCCGAGGTGCAGCGTCCCCTCGCGACGGTCGTGGTCGGCGGCCTCGTGAGCGCGACCTTCCTCACGCTCTTCGTACTCCCCACCGCCTACGCCTTCATCTATCGAAACGAGCGCCCGCCTCCCCCCGACGCGAACGCCCCGACGGCCGCGCCGGAGCCTCCCGCATCCGTGCCCCCGGCGGACGCAGGAGCAGCGTCCTCACCGTGACCCGCAGTTCGGGAGTCGCGAATGGCAACGCACCACTGACCCTCGAAGGGTATGGCGACATGGCAAGAAGACCTCTGCCTCTCGGATTCATTCTCCTGTGGACCGTCGGCGGCTGCTCGACGCGGTTCCTGCCTCCGCCGACCGTGCCAGCGCGACTCGCGCCACGGGTCGCGGTGCCCGCCCCGCCGCTCCACGAGGGCGAAGGGCAGGTGACGCTCGACGCAACGACGGGCCCCGCACGCGTCGAGCTCATCACACAGCGCACGCAGGTCGTGCCCTATGCGTCGGGCATGACCCTGGGGCCGCGCGGCTACAACGCCTACGCACCGCCGACGCAGTACACGCTGCGGCCGTTGTGCCTCGCGCCCAGCGCCGTGAACCTGCCGCTCGGCACCCACGAGCTCCTCTTCAGCGCAGAGGACGCGAGTTCGGGGCAGGCGAGCACCGCCTTCGTGAATGTCACGGCGACGCCCTCGATCCTGCGTCACGCGATGGGACGCCAGTCGAACTCCGTGGGCGGGATCATCGGTACGATCATCCTCGGTGGGCTCGGCGTTGCGACTTCCCTCGCAGGAGGCGTCCTCCTGGGCTTCCAGGACTCGTCACGGCCCGGCCGGGAAGACTTCGCGCTCGCCGGAGGGATCACCCTCGGCGTTGGCGCGGCGCTCGGTGTGGGTGCCGCCGTTCTCGGGTTCGCGAGTCGTCCCGAGGTGCAGCCGGGGTCCACCGTGCAGTGGACGCCACCCTGACCGGGAGGCGTGCCGTGAACGCATTCTTCCGCGGGAGGTCCTCGCGACTTCCGGGGAGCCGCTGGTGGGCCGGTATCCCGCTCGAAGACCGACCGCTGGTCGATGCCATCCGGCGCCGGTGCGCCGCTTGGGAGAGCCCGAGCGCTGAGCCGCAGGATGTTCCGCGGGCGACGGGTCCCGCCGTGCGGCGCTCGTCAGTCACCGGGCGATCGCGCACGGATGCAGGGTGGCGCGTCGCGGATGTCGGGCGGTGAGTCGCGGATGCAGGGTGGTGCGTCGCGGATGCAGGGTGGTGCGTCGCGGATGCAGGGTGACGAGCGAGGCCCGCAGCGCGCGGCTGATGGTGGAGCCAGTGTGACGTACCGCTCCGGCAAGGACCATTCGGGAGGGCGCCGGACTGCGGCGCGATCACGGGAGGCCCCTGTGCCACAGGCGTCGCACCCGCGTCTCGCCGTGACGCCGACCATCGATCGGATCGCCGCGATCCACTCGCGCCGCCATGCGTGTCGAAGTTCGCAGGGGGCACATCGTTTGCGTTCGAGCATCTCATGGAACCGATGACCGCAAAGGCCTCGCAGGTCCCCCCCGCAGCCGCACCGACCGTAGACCCCGGACGCACCGACGAGGAGCGCGCATACTATGCGACCACTCGACGCGTCTATGGGTCGTGGTTCGCGTCGGTCTACGAGCTTGTCACGGCGCCGTTCGGCCATGTGCGAGAGTTCGCAGCCCGCGACGCCCGCATCGCGACCGGCGCGCGCGTGCTCGATGTCGCGACCGGGACCGGCGCCCAGGCCCGCGCGTTCGCTGACGCGGGCGCCTCCGTCATCGGTTTGGACCTGTCGGAGCGAATGATCGCGGTCGCGCGTCACGAGAAGGGCAGCCGCGACGTGAGGTTCCTCGTCGGGGACGCGACGGCGCTGCCGTTCGACGCCGCGACTTTCGACGTCACGTGCATCTCATTCGCGTTGCACGAAATGCCGCCCACGGTGCGCAGCGGCGTCTTGTGCGAGCTTGCGCGAGTCACTCGGCCCGGAGGCACCGTCGTCGTGGTCGACTACGCGCTGCCCCGCAACCCCGCCTGGCGACGCATCGTGGTGGGTGCCGTGCGGCTCTTCGAACATGAATCCTACCCGGCCTTCCTTCGCGCCGACCTCGTCGCGGCGCTGCGCGAGGTGGGCGTCGAGGTGACGGGCGAGCGCCGCGTCCTGCTCGACGTCGCGCGCGTCGTCATCGGGCGCCGCGCGACCTCGGCGTGACCGGGGTTCTGCCCAGAGGTGAGCCGTGACCGAGCGCGGTGCTCTGATCGTTGGCGGCTACGACGCGGTCGAGTTCCCCGCGACGACCGTCAGCGTCGCGGGTGGACGCCGCGCCGCGAGGTCACCGACGTCCTCAACGCTGACAAGGGGAACATAGGCGCGCGGCGCGAGTTTCCGCGCTGCCACGGTATCTCCTGATCAGGGGCGAACGCGATGTCCGCCGCATGATCGACGCGCCGGGCTGCGGATCGAACTTCAGCGGCGCCCAATCCGTGACAGCAGTTGTGGATGGGCGATCCTCCGTTAGAACCGTCGGTCAGGTCCGCAGCATGCGAAGCCCATTCGAGATGACGAGGAGTTCGCTCACCCTGGGCCATGCGGACCGCGACGGGAGGGCGAAGAGCCCCTCCGACCGCGCCGAGTGAGAGCACGGCGATGACGACGATCGAGAGCACGATATTCCCGCCGGATGACGCCCCAGGTGCGATGGCTGAAGCCTCGGGCGATGTACGGGAGCCGCGAGAGGTCGTCCGTCATGAGCGCGACATCGGCCGTTTCGAGCGCGACATCGGTGCCGGCCGCGCCCATCGCCGATGCCGATGCTCGCTTCCGTGCGAGCGCAGGCGCGTCGTTCACACCATCCCCCACCATCGCGACCTCGCCATAGCGCTCGCGCAGTTCCGCGACGCGCCTGGTCTTGTCCTCGGGGCTCAGGTCCGCGAAGACCTCGTCGACGCCCGCTTTCGCGCCGATCGCGTTGGCGGTGCGGCGTTGTCCCCCGTGAGCATGACGACGCGCGTGATGCCCGCGCGCTTCAGCGCCGCGATGGCCTCGCCGCGTCGCGGCGAAGCGGGTCCGCGATCGCGATGAGGCTATGGAGGGCCTCCTTCGTACCGAAGAGACGACCGTGTTGCCCTCCGGATTGAGGCCGGATATGCGCCTGCGCCGCCCCGATCGGCGTGCCGAGTTCGGTGAAGAGCTTCGGGGGCTGCCGACGTAGACGGATATCCCCGGACGGTCCCGTGCGCGCCCAGCCCGTCATGGCTTGAAACGGGTTGCCGCCTCGATGCCCGCGGTCTTGGCGCGCGCGGAGGATCGCCCGCGCGAGCGGGTGTTGGGAGCGCGCTTCGAGCGCGACGGCCTCGGCGAGGAGCTGGCCTTCGTCGTAGCCTTCGAAGGGCACGACCTCCGTCACCGTCGGCCGACCGACCGTGAGCGTCCCAGTCTTGTCGAGCGCGACGACGCGGACCTTCGCGAACTCTTCGAGGTGCACGCCGCCCTTGATCAGAATGCCGCGCCTTCCGGCGGTGCCGATCGCCGCAACGAGGGTGATCGGGACCGAGATCACGAGCGCGCAGGGCGCGGCCGCGACGAGGAAGACGACCGCCCGGTGGAGCCACGCGGTGCCCCCGAACCCGAGGGCCATCGGGACGACGGCAAGGAGCACCGCGACGCCGAGCACGGAGGGGCTGTAGCGGCGCCCGAAGCGCTCGATGAAGCGCTGACTCTTGCCCTTCTTCGCCTGCGCCGCCTCGACGAGCTGAATGATGCGCGAGATGGTGTTCTCCGCGAACGCCTTGGTCGCCCGCACGGCGAGCACGCCTTCGCCGTTGATCGACGCGGCGAAGACCGTGTCCGCGGGGGCCTTCTCGACCGCCGCGGACTCCCCCGTCACCGGGGCCTGGTTCACGGCCGAGCGCCCTTCGAGCACCTCGCCGTCGGTCGGCACGGCTTCTCCCGGCCGCACGACGAACACGTCCCCGGGCTTGAGGGCCTCGACGGGCACGCGCTCTTCCCTGTCGCCGCGCCGGAGGAGGGCGGTCTTCGGTGCGAGGTCCATGAGTGCGCGGATGGCGTGGCGCGTGCGCTCCGCCGTGTACCCCTCGGAGGCCTCGCTGATGGCGTATAGAAAGACGAGCGTCGCGGCCTCGGACCACTCGCCGAGGAGCCCCGACGCGATGGCCGCGACGGTCATGAGGAGCTCGATACCGACCTCGCGTTCCTTGACGATCTCTTCGAGTGCCTCGCGGGCGAAGTAGTACCCGCCGACCGCAACCGCCGTGACGTAGAGCCCCGTCGCGATGGTGGCGGGGAGGCCGAGCTTCGAGCCCACGAAGCCCACCGCGAGCAGGATTCCCGAGGCGGCGGCCGTGAGCACCTGGGGGTTCTGCCAGGGCTTCGGCATGGGCTTCGTGCGCTTCGCGTGGCAGCCGTCGCTGCACGTCTCGCCCTTCTCGTCGTCGTGGTCGTCGTCCGCGTCGGACGCGTGTCTGGTGTCGTTGTCAGTCATGGAGAGAGGCCCTCGGAGTGAGTGAATTCGGTCGGTGCGCGTCGCCCGCCGAGCCAGGCGTAGACGACGGGGAGGACGAGGAGGGTGAGGAGCGTCGAGGAGACGATCCCACCGATCACGACGGTCGCGAGCGGGCGCTGCACCTCGGCGCCCGCTCCCTCGGAGAGCGCCATGGGCAGAAAGCCGAGCGATGCGACGAGCGCCGTCGTGAGCACGGGACGCATCCGAACGAGCGCCGCCTCCCGGACCGCGCGGAGCGGGTCGTCGCCTTTCTCTTCATGATGCCGCGCCGTTGAAACGAGCACCAGACCGTTCAAGACGGCGACGCCGAAGAGCGCGATGAAGCCCACCGCCGCGGAGATCGAGAACGGCATCGCCCGCGCCGCGAGCGCGAGGACACCGCCCGTCGCGGCGAAGGGCACGTTCAGGAAGATGATCGCGGCCGGGCGCGCCGCGCCGAAGCTCGTGTAGAGCAGCACGAAGATGAGCGCGAGCGCGAGCGGGATCACGACCGCGAGCGTCTGGGTCGCGGCCTCGAGCTGCTCGAACTGCCCGCCCCACTCAGCGCGGTAGCCGGGCGGGAGGCGCACGTCGCGTCCCACGCGCGCACGAGCGTCGGCGACGAACGAGGCGAGGTCGCGTCCGCGGACGTTCACCTGGATCGTCACGCGCCGCGACACGTCCTCGTGGCTCACCTGGGCGGGGCCAGGGTCGTTCTCGATCGAAGCGACCTGGGCGAGCGGCACGGTGCGGCCGTCGAGGGTCGCGACGGGAAGCGTATCGAGCACTTCCGGTGCGGCACGCGTCGCGGGATCAAAACGCACCTGGATCGCGTAGGAAAGCGCCCCCTCGCGCACCTCGCCCGCGGTGATGCCGCCGAGCGCGTTCACGGTGTCGAGCACATCGCCCACGCGCACGCCGTAGCGGGCAGCCGCGCGACGATCGACCGCGACGCGGCGCATGGGGAGTCCGCTCACCTGCTCGGCGCGCACGTCCTCCGCGCCCGGAACGCCCCGGAGCGCGCGGGCGATCGCGTCGGCCGACTCGCGCAGCGTGTCGAGGTCGTCGCCGAAGAGCTTCACCACCACGTCGCCGCGCGCGCCCGCGATGAGCTCTGCCATGCGCTGCTTGATGGGCTGCGAGAAGCCGAAGACAATGCCTGGCACGGCGCTCTGGATGCGCCGCTCCATGGCCTCGACGAGGTCCTCGCGGCGCCGGAAGCGCCAGCGCTCGCGCGGGGCGAGCATGACGAGCACGTCTGTCATCTCGACGCCCATCGGGTCCATCGCGATCTCGCCCCGGCCCGTGCGGCAGACCACGGTCTCGACCTCGGGGAACGAGCGGAGCGCGCGCTCGAGGTCGGTCGTCTGGCGCGCAGCCTCGCCGAGCGAGGTGCTCGGCAGGCGGAAGACTTCGAGCGCGATGGCGCCCTCGTCGAGCTCAGGGATGAACTCCCCGCCGCGCGTCGTTGCGACGCCGACGGAGAGCGCGAGTGCCGCGAGCGCGACGCCCAACGTGATCCACCGATGGCGGAGCGCCCGGTCGAGGAGCGGCCGGTAGACGCGGCGTGCGGACGTGACGATCCAGCTCTCCTTCTCTTCGAGCCGCAGTGGCAAGAGGAGCGAGGCGAGCACGGGGGTGAGAGTGAGCGAGAGCACGAAGGCCGTCGCGAGCGCGAAGATGACCGTGAGCGCCATCGGACGGAACATCTTCCCCTCGACCCCTTCCAACGTGAGGATCGGCAGGTAGACGAGCGCGATGATGAGCTCGCCGAAGGCCGTCGCCGAGCGCACTTCGAGCGAGGAGGCGAGCACGACCTCGTCGCGCTCCTTGGGGGTGAGCGCGCGACCTTCCTTCGCGTGCCGCTCGCTCATGTGCCGGACAGCGTTCTCGACGATGATGATGGCGCCGTCGACCACGAGGCCGAAGTCGATCGCGCCGAGACTCATGAGGTTTCCCGAGAGCCCCGCCGCCCGCATGCCGAGGAAGGCCCCGAGCATGGCGAGCGGGATCATGGCGGCGACGATGAGGCCCGCGCGCAGGTTCCGCAGCATGAGGAAGAGGATGACGACGACGAGGAGGCCGCCCTCGACGAGGTTCCGCGCGACGGTCGCGATCGTGCGGCGGATGAGGTCGGTGCGGTCGTAGTAGGGCACGATCTGTACGCCCGGCGGGAGGGTCGGTTGGATCGCGGCGACCCGCGCGCGCACCCGATCGACCACGGCGCGTGAGTTCTCGCCAAGGAGGAGGAGCGCGACGCCCGACACGATCTCGCCCCGGCCGTCGCGCGTGACGACGCCCTGGCGCACGGCGGGCACGAAGGCGACGCGCCCGAGCTGACGGAGGTAGACAGGCGTGCCCCCGTCGCCGAGCGCAACCACCGTGTCGCCCAGGTCATCGAGCGAGCGGATGAGGCCGTCGCCGCGCACGAGCACCTGCTCGCGGTGGCGTTCGAGGTAGGCGCCCCCGGCGCTCCCGTTCGCGTGCTCGATCGCATCGAGCACCTCGCGGAGCGTGAGGCGGTGGGCGACGAGACGCGCGGGGTCGAGTTCGAGCTGATAGGTCTTGAGCTCGCCGCCGAAGGTGTTGACCTCGATGACCCCCGGCACCGTGCGGAGCTGGGTCGCGATCGGGCCTTCGAGGAGGGCACGTAGCTCCATCGCGGATCGGCCGGGCCCTCGCACCTCGAACTGGTAGATCTCGCCGAGGCCCGTCGTGATGGGGGCGAGCACGGGTTCGCCGTAGCCCTCGGGGATCGACGCGCGGGCCTCGGTGAGGCGCTCCGTGACCAGCTGGCGCGCGCGGTAGATGTCCGCGTCGTCCGCGAAGACGATCGTGACCTGCGAGAGCCCGAATTTCGAGACCGAGCGCACGTCGACGACCTCGGGGAGGCCCGTCATCGCGCGCTCCACGGGCGTCGTGACGAAGCGCTCGACCTCAAGGGGCCCCAGCGCGGGCGCGGTCGTGAGCACCTGCACCTGCACGTTGCTGATGTCGGGCACCGCGTCGATCGGGAGCCGACGCGCGGCGTGAACGCCCGCGACCATGAGGACGGCGGTCATGGCGAGGACGAGGAAGCGATTCTGAAGCGACCACTCGACGAGGCGTTGGATGAGGATCACGGCGTCACTCCCCCTCCTCTTCGCCCTCGCCGAGGTTGGCGCGGTCGAACTCCGCCTTGAGCGTCACGCTCCCCTCGGTCGCGACGAGGTCGCCCTCGCGTAGGCCCCGGCGGATCTCGACCCGGTCCCCCGAGCGCTCACCGAGTTCGACCCGTCGCACCGCGAAGCGCCGCGGCGCGACGAGGACAAAGACCACATCGTCATCGCCCACCTCGTGGACGGCCGCGACCGGCACGACGAGCGCCTCGCGCGCATCGCGCTCCTCCTCTTCGCGGGCTGCGCCCGCGTCTCCGGCCTCCTCCTCGCGAGCCGTCCTCCCTGCATCTCCCTCCTCACGCTCCGCGGTCTCGGCCGTACTGCCTGCGTCCTCCGCAAAAGGAGGCGCGCTGGTCATCGCGAGCTCGGCGCGCACGAACATCCCTGGCCGGAGCGCGCCGTCCGCATTCGGAACCTCGACCCGCACGGGCACGGTCCGCGTGCGCTCGTCGAGCGTCGCGCCAACGTAGGTCGCGCGACCTGCGAACGTGCGCCTGGGGAATGCCGTCGTCGTGACAGTAACGGGGGCACCGACCGTGATCCGCCCGAGGTCGCGCTCGTAGGCGCGCAGGATCACCCAGATCTCGCTCGGGTCCGCGACCGTGAAGAGCGTCGCCGTCGCCTCGACGGCCTGCCCGACGATCGCGTCGCGCGCGACGATGACGCCGGAGAGCGGGCTCCGTAGGACGACCGAGGCGCCGGCAGCGCCGGTCCCGAGGCGAAGCGCCGTGAGCGCCCCTTGGGCGGACGCGAGTTCGGCCTCCGCCGCCCGCAGGTTCACCCGCGCCTCGTCGACCTCGCGCGTCGCGTTGATCCCCTCCGCGCGCAGCCGCTCCTGGCGCGCGAGCGTGACCGCCGCGGCGTCGCGTCGTGAACGCGCAATGGTGTAGGCGCCGCGCGCTTCGGCCGAGGCCGTGCTGTCGAGGGTCGCGAGGATCTGTCCCCGCTCGACCCTGTCGCCGACCCCTACGGAGAGACGCACGACCCGAGCGGCGACCTGGGGGCACACCGCCGCGACCCGGTCGGGGTGGAAGGTGACCTCGCCCGTGAACGCGAGCGCGCGCACGAGGCGTGAGCGCGCCGCACGGGCTGTCTCGATCCGCGCGTTGCGGAAGCCCTCTTCCGAGAGTGTGACCTCGCGGCGACCTTCGTTCTCCTCGCCGTGCTCCCCGGCTTCTTGCGCGCCCGACTCACGAACGGCGGGCGTCGGCGCCTCCTGCCGGAAGGGCAGGCCGTGGCGGCGGATCCACTCCTCGATGCCGAGGGCGCTGAGCGCGAGAAAAGCGAGCAGCACGATCCAACGCGTTCGCCGTGGACTCATCGGAACACCCCCTTCGCCGCGTCGAGCGCGACCCCCGCGAGCGCGACTTCGAGCAGCGCATCGAGGTGCTCGCGGCGCGTCTCCGTGGCCTGGGTGCGCACGACGAGCACGCGCGTGAAGTCGGCCTGCCCGAGCTCGTAGGCGCGCTGCACGAGCCGCACGGTCGCCCCGAGGTTCGGGAGCGCGTCCTCTTCGAGGAGGCGCAATCCTTCCCGCGCGGCGTCGAGGCGCGAGCGCGCGGCGGCGACCTCGGTCTCGACGCGCTGCCGCAAGAAGTTGCGCTCGGCGGTGAGGAGCCCGAGCCGGGCGTGAGCTTCGGCCGTCGGCCCCTGGTTTCGCTGGAAGAGCGGGAGCGGGAGCGACAGCCCTGCGAGGTACACGTCAGCCCCCTCCTCACGCTGGTAGCTGAGTTGGAGCATCGGGACCGGGAGTGCCCGGCGCGCTTCGAGCGCGACCTCCGCCCGGGTCGCCGTGAGCGCGAGCTCGGCGGCGTGCAGGTCGGCGCGCAGCTCCGGGACCGCGGGGAGGTCGGCCTGGGCGTAGCGCGAGCGCGCTTCGTCGAGCGCGCCTGCGACCGCGAGCGATTGACTCGGGTCGAGCCCGAGGGCGATGTGGAGCGCCGCGTCGGCCGCCGCGACGCTGCCTTCGGCGGACGTGACCGCCCGGCGGGTGCGCGCGAGTTCGATCCGGGCGGCGAGGAGGTCGAGGTCCCCGGCCTCCCCCGCGGTCTGGCGCGCCTCTGCGACCCGCACGAGGTCGCTCGCGAGAGCGACCTGCGCGACGGTGGCCTCGCGGAGCGCCGCCGCGTAGAGGGCGCGCACGTAGGCTTCAAGGGCGGCCGCGACCGCACGCCTCGCCGCGTCGTCGCGGAGCGCCTGGTCGCGCGTGACCGCCCCTTCTGCCGCGTCGAGTCGCAAGGCACGCACGCCGTAGATCTCGAGCGGCACTCCGAGCGTCACGTACACGTCGGTGACGCGGTCGTTCGTGCGGAAGCGGGGCCCGGCGATGAACCCCACGGACGGGTTCTCCTGGAGCCAGGGGCGGGCACTGACGACCGCACCGCGCGTGACCTCGACCCGACGCTCGGCCTCGACCGCCTCGGGGCTCCGACGCCGCGCGAGCGCGAGTACCTCCGCGTAGCCGACGCGGAGCGTGTGCTCCTGGGCCGCAACGCCTGGCGCTGCGGCCGTGATCGCGAGCCCCACGAGCGCGGGGGCCGCGTAACGGACGAATCCATTCACGGTCTCTATCCTCCTCGGGCGCCCCGCGCCGATCGAAGGAGCGCAAGACGCCACGCCTGCCGCGTGGTCACGGCGACGATGCGGAAACGCGCGAGGCGTTCAGGCGCGCGGAGGGTGGAACACGTCGTCGGGGCGCCAGCACGAGCGGAGCCTGGGTGCGGGCGCAGGGACGGGAAGGAGCGCGGGAGCGGGTGTCACGAGGGGCGGGATGATGGCGTCGGGCAAGGGCGCCGGGTGCATCTTGGCGCAGTCCCCGTGTGTGCAGTTCGGCGGGCAGTGGCCCGTGTCGTCCGAGGCCGGGCAGTCGCCGTCACAAGCCGCCTCCTCGAACCCGAGCGCGTACGCGCCCGTCGCGGGCACCCCCGAGAGGATGGTCGCGAGCACAATCGCGACGAGGAGTCGCACGACGAGCGCGAGCGTGCGCGGGCGACGGAGGCTCATGGCGCGGTCCCGCCTTCGACCCGAGGGCGCGCGTCGTCGAGGAGCGCGCGCACGCGGTCGCTCGTGAGGCGGTAGTAGGCAAGCTTGCCCTCCATCCGATAGGCCACAAGGCCCATGCGGCGGAGCGTCTGGAGCTGGTGGGAGGTCGCGCCCATCGAGCGTCCGAGGATGCAGGCGAGGTCGCACACGCACAGCTCCGTGCGCGCGAGCGCGTAGAGGAGCCGCAGACGCGTCGGGTCCGCGAGCGCGCCGAACGCGTCGGCCGCGCGCACGATCGCTTCGGGCGGCGGAAGCGACGCCTCGGCGGCCGCGACCCGGGCCTCGTCCACATAGCGCGTCAGGCACGTTCCCTCGGCCAGCGCGTCGGCGCACCCGTCGGGGTGGGCGGGCGCTTTGACGTGAGCGGATCGGCGCGATGTCGCTTGCACGATTGCGCAATCGTCGTTAAGAGAGGGCGTGGTGTCAAGCCTCGAATCCCGCGATTCCGCCCGGACAGGGCGGCAGGTCTAGTCGTTTCAGGAGTACTGGGTGCAGCGACACGCGACGCATCGCTCCGACGGCGATGCGCTCTACGAGGGTCCGTTCAGTTGAGGGCGTCGCGGGGGTGGAGATCCGTAGAGTGCGGCCCGCCCAAGACTGGCCTCGGGGAGCCCCGGAACCCCGCGCGCGGCGGGGCCAGCGGGGTACCTGGCGGGGGCACTCAAACGCCTTCCTGGCTAGCCCTGGCAGCAGTTCGCGCGGCCTCGGTTGTTGCCCGCGCCGCACGACATGTCGTGCGCCCAAATTCCAGGATGCACTCCACGGATCTCCACAGCGCCGAGGGGCGAAACTGAACGGACCCCTCCCGCGTCATCTCGCCATTTCACAAGCAGGTTGCGGGGCGTCACGGTCGCGTCGGTCTCCTCCGAGGGGCGTATGCGCGCGACGTTATCACGCCTCGCGCGGGTCTCTCGATCGGGGCCCTTCCGACGTCGAGCGCGCGGATGGTGCATCGGAGCGAGGGTGTCCGTCGTGCGCGCTCGTCTCGATCGCGCACACGCAGCATCGTTGGAAGCGGGCGGAGCGCGGCGTCCTCGTCGGTACGAGTCTTCCATGAGCGCCAGCGTGCAGAAGAGAGGAACGCTCCCATGAAGAGGTACCCCGGGTTCGCGGATGGGATGTTCGCGCTCGTCGCGTCGTGCGGGCTCGACATGATGTCCGACTCCCTCGATCAGTACGACCAGCACATGGGCTACGCGCAGACCGAGGTCACGTCGCACGCGATGATCGCCAACGGTGCCGCGGTCGCGGAGGTCTCCGCCCTCGAAGACGCGCACCTCGCGCGGATGCTCGGGCACATGGGCACCATGCGCGGCGACGTGCGACAGATGATGACCTGCGGCTCTGCGGACGGCGCGGGGATGATGGGCGCGATGGACGACTTCGAGCGCGAGTGCCGCGCCCACCGAAGCGCGCTCACGGGCGCCACGGAGCCGATGGCCCTGCGCGCCGAGGAGGACCGCCACCAGCAGGCGATGCGCGGCATGATGGACCGCATGCGCTCGCACAGCGCGTCGATGATGTCGTCGAGCGGCGGGATGCGCTGCGGTCACTGACGATCATCGCGTCGCACGACCCCACACCGACACGAGACACCGCGATCGGTCGGCGCACTTGACCGCTCGAGGCCTCGTCTGCATCGTCCCCGCGTACACCCGAGAGTCTCCTCCGGTGAGCGCACCTGGAAGGCGTGTGGCGATGAACACCTGCCCCCGTTGCAGCGCGGCGGTCTCACCCGCGATGTTTCACTGCGGCGCCTGCGGGCAGCCCCTCGTTGTCGGAGCATCGCCGGGTGGCGCGAGGTTGCCGCTGTTGCTCGCCGTCTTCGCCGCGGGCGCGCTGGTCGCCGGGCTCGGCGCGGTCCTCTACGTTCGCAGCACCCGCGACTCGAACTCGCCCGCCACGACGACCACGACCACGCTGACGCTGCCGACGCCCGCGGCTCCGCAAGCGGGCGCCCCTTCGCCGCTCAGCGTGCCCTCCTCGGTCGGCGAGCCCCCGATGCCGCAACAGCCCGCGGCGTCGGCGATCTCGTTCGCGATGCCGATCGTCCACTTTCACGCGGGCGTCGACGAGCCCGCCGCCGCGCTCGGACAACCCGATCATCATAGCGCGATCGTGCGCGCGGGGATGCTCACGCTTCAGATGCCCGCCGGGCAGCAGCTCGTCTCCGACGGAACGCCAGCGGCGGACGTCCGCGTCGAGGTCGACCCCGCGACGCCGGGCCCCTATCGGGTCGAGATCGGCGTGGGCCACAACGAGTTCGTCGTCGTCGCAGACGGCGTCTCTGCGAGCCAGATGATCGACGTCGACGCCGCGGGGGTTCGCATCGGGCGCTTCGTTCGCGTCTCGACGCGAGCGTCGGGGGCGAACGTCGCGGTGGACGCGGTGCTCGTTCGCATCCCGTCGTCCCCCGTCGCGCCTTCGACCTGACGCCCCACCTCCGCACGGCCTGCGCGCGGATCGACTCCCGTGGTGTATCCGCGGCGTCCGCGTGGTGTGACCCGGCGGGTTCCAACTTACGCGCTCGATGGTTCGCGCGCAGACTCGCGCCGCGAGGAACCCATTGTCGCTCTCCATCCGCATCGCTCCGCTCTCTGCTCTGGTGCTCGGTTGCGCGCTGCTCGTCGGCGCGTGTAACGAGACCAGCGGCACCTCGACGGCGCCCGACGCCTCAGCGCCCGACGCCGCGGTCGACGTCACGCCCGACGCGGCCGTTGACGTCGCGCCCGACGCCGCGCCGTCGCTCCCTTCGCTCGTGGGGCCGCCCGACTTCGAGGATCACAACCCCGATCCTCACGTGGTCGAGGTCGACCTCGTGGCCTCGTCGGGCGCGGCGGAGCTCGTCGCGGGACGCATGACCGACTCGAAGCTCTACAACGGCCGCACGCCGGGGCCGACGCTGCACGCTCGCGTGGGCGACCGCGTCGTCGTGCACTTCCGCAACGACCTCGACGAGCCCACGACGATCCACTGGCACGGGCTGCGGATCCCCTCGGCGATGGACGGCAACCCGATGGTGCAGCCGCCCGTGATGCCCGGCGAGACCTTCGACTACGACTTCGTCGTGCCCGACGCGGGCACCTTCTGGTACCACCCCCACATCAACACGATCGAGCAGCTCGATCGGGGGCTCTACGGCGCCATCGTGGTGCACGAGGCCGAGGCCCCGCGCTTCACCGCCGAGCGCGTGTTCGTGCTCGACGACGTGCGCCTCGACGCGCAGGGGCAGATCTCGCCCTTCGCCACGGCGGGCCACGACACGGTGCACGGCCGCGCGGGCAACGTGCTCCTGCTCAACGGCGCGTCGGCGCGGGTGACGGCGTCGGCGCCGCGCAACTCGGTGGAGCGCTGGAGGCTCTTGAACGCCGCGGGCTCTCGCGTGATGAGCGTGGCCGTCGAGGGCGCGTCGTGGCGCGTCGTCGGCACCGACGGCGGGCTCGTGCCTCAGCCCTTCAACGCCACGCGGCTCTCGATCGCGCCCGGGCAGCGCTACGACCTCGAGGTCACGCTCGACGGCGAGATGGGCCCCGCCCAGCTCGTGACGTACGTGCTCGCGCAGACCGACGCGGGCGTGCAGACGGTGCCTCGCACGATCGCGGAGCTGCGCTACGAGGGCGAGGTCGCAGCCGCATCGCCGGTCTATCCACGGGTGGAGCTTCCGGCGCTCGCGGCGTCGCCGATGGAGCAGACGATTCGACTCGGCGCGACGACGACGGGCGCCCTGCGGTTCACGATCGACGGGCACTCGCACGAGGAGGGCGACGAGCCGATGCTCACCTTCGCGCAGCGGGCTCCGGTGCGGTTCACGATCGTGAACGAGATCGCGCCCGAGCACCCGTTCCACCTCCACGGGCAGTTCTTTCAGATCCTCTCGCGCAACGGCCGCGACGCGCGCGAGCCGGGGCTCAAAGACACCGTGCAGCTCGGCGCGATGGAGCGAGTCGTCATCGAGACGCACTTCGAGAACCCCGGCCGATGGATGTACCACTGCCACATCCCCGAACACGCCGAGAACGGCATGATGGCGGAGCTCATGGTGACGCCCGCGCCGTAGCGCGCCTGGCGCGATGGCTCTCCGGTGTGCGCCGCGGCCCCTCCGCGAATTCCAACCACGAGGGCTTCACGAGCCCGGACGATGGCGTAGATCCTCACGAGAGGTGCCCCCGTGAGTCGACCGTCCGCGCGTCCTCTCGGCATCGGCCACGCGATCGGCGCGGCGGTGCTGTTCGGCGTCAGCACGCCGCTCTCGAAGGTGTTGTTGCGAGACCTCTCGCCGTGGATGCTCGCGGGCTCGCTCTATCTCGGCGCGGGCGTCGGGCTTCTTGCTGTCAGGGCGCTCTCGCCCGCGTCTCACGAGCCCCTGCCGTCACGGCGCGAGCTCCCCTGGATCGCCGTCGCGGTGCTCGCGGGCGGCGCCGTCGCGCCGGTGCTGCTCATGGAGGGGCTGCGACGGACGCCCGCGACGACGTCCTCGTTGCTCCTCAACCTCGAAGGCGCGCTTACGGCCGCGATCGCGTGGGGAGTCTTTCGAGAGCACGTCGATCGGCGGCTCGCGCTGGGGATGGCGCTCATCGTCGCGGCGAGCGCGCTGCTCTCCTGGAGCGGCGGCCCGATGCAGGGCGCCGGATCGCTCCTGGGGCCGCTACTGATCGCCGGGGCCTGCCTCGGGTGGGCGATCGACAACAACTCCACGCGCCGCGTGTCGCAGCTCGACCCTCGCATCCTCGTCATCGCGAAGGGGCTCGTCGCGGGCTCTGTGAACCTCGGCCTCGCACTCTCGCTCGGGCAGCGCTTGCCCGCCGCGCTCCCACTGCTCGGCGCGCTCGCGCTGGGGTTCGTGAGCTATGGGTTGAGCCTCATGCTCTTCGTGCTCGCGCTACGGAATCTCGGCACCGCGCGCACGGGTGCGTACTTCGCGCTCGCGCCGTTCGCGGGCGCCCTCGCCTCGATCGCGGTGCTCGGAGAGCACCCGGCCTGGACCTTCTATGTCGCGAGCGCTGCGATGGCGCTGGGGCTCGGGCTCCACCTCTCTGAGCGTCATGCGCATCTCCACCGCCATCCACCCGTCGAGCACGAGCACGCGCACGCTCACGACGAGCACCACCGCCACGATCATCCCTCCGGCGTTCACGCGGTCGACGGGCACTCCCACATGCATCGGCACGACTCGCTCGAACACGATCACCCGCACTACCCCGACACGCACCACCGCCATCCGCACGACGCCGCGTGATTCATCGCCCTCGGCGCCGTGACCTCGACGAGGGCGTCTCACCGTACCCCGGTCCAGGCGCCGGCATGACCGCAACCGTCACCGAGAACGACCCGGAGAACGCCGCGCTGACGCGGCTCGCAGAGCTCCGCTCTCGCGCCTACCGCGCCGAGACCGAGAGGGCGAGGTCGAACACGCCCGGATCCAGGTACATGCTCCCCACGGCGAGCACCACCTCGCGCGAGGCCGCGTCGGCGTTGGTCCACGTGAGCGTCTGAGGGTCTCCGCCGAAGCCCGTTTCGCTGCGGGCGAGGCAGGTGTGAGCGCCGCAGCCGCCGAGGAGCCGCAGCGTCGGGAGCCAGGGCATGGGCGCGCGCGGCGTAGCCGTCGCTCGAAGCACGTCACCGCCCGGCACCGCCACGCGGTAGTAGAGCTGCTCGACCGGCGGATCGCCGTCACACGTGGGCGAGGGCGACCCCGCGAAGGGCAACCACTCGTCCACGACCGTGGCGCCCGGCGCGACGACCCGCGCCGCGGCGCATGCGCCGTGCGCGAGCGGCGCGCGGACGCTCAGGCGCAGGTCGAAGGTGCCGCTCCGCACCGCGATGTTGCTGCACACCGAGAGCACCACGGGCATCGCTTCGGCGCCTCGGTTCGTGTACGCGAACGCCTCGGCCTCGCCGGTCAGGTAGTCGTTGGCGACCCCCAGGCACGTCTCGGCGCTGCACGACCCGAGCATCCGCACGACGGGGTTCCAGGGCTCTCCGGTGGGCACCACCAGGGCTAGCAACGTCTGGCCCGCGGGGATCGTCGCGGCGTAGAAGAGCTGCCCCCCGGGCGCCGTCGCGAGGCACGACGACGAGGTCTCGTACGCGAGGCTCGCGTCCTGGGCGAGTAGCGCGCTGCCGTCGGTCACCGTCAGCGCCGCCGCGCAGGCGACGTTGACGGGCGCGCGGCGCAGCGCGACGGCGAGGTCGAAGCGTCCGCCGGGCGCCGGTCCGCGAGAGCCGACGGCGATCACGACGCGCCGATCGCCGTCGGTTGAGTTCTGAACGCCGACGGTCTCCTCGAGCTCGTCCGCTCCGTTGTCGACGCTCGCAAGACAGGTCGCCGCATCGCACGCGTCGAGCAGCCGAATGGCAGGGCTCCACGAGCCGTGCGGCGAGACCGTGACCGCGAGCGCCTGCCGCGCCGGCAGGGTGATGGTGTAGAAGAGCTCGGCCCCCTCGGCGAGGGGCAGACACGTCGTCGTCGACGTCGTGCCGGGCGGCAGGAGCTCGTCGCGCAACGTCACGGGTCCCGCGAGCGCGCGTGCGGTGACGCATCGCGCGTGTTCGGGGAGGTCTGCGTCAGCGTCGGTGAGCGCGTCGGAGTCACGCGCCACGTCGGCGTCGCTCGGCACGTCGAGGTCACCGTCGGTCGCGGCGTCCTCCTCGGCGGCATCGCGCTCGACCGCGATGTCGTCGCCGGGCGTATCGAACCGCGCGTCTCCGGTGTTCACGTCGAGCGGAGCGTCGGGTGCTTCGGCGAGCGCGTCGCGCGCACCGTCATCGTGCGCGCGGCCCGAAGGGGCGGAGACGCACGCTGCGACGCCGAGCACGAGAACACCCGACACGACGCGGCGGCGAAGAGGCATGGGGCACGAGGCGAGTGTGCCACGCGCGGGACGGCCCCGGCAGCGGCGAGGTCGTCTCGCACTTACGGCACGGTGTGCACTTCGAAGTCATCGAAGAGCACCTGCGAGTCGGCCTTCGACCACAGCCCCACGCGACCCGAGGGCGGCGCGTCGAGGTCGCGCTCGTGGCGCCGGGTGCCGTCGAGCTCCGCGACGAGGTGGCGGCCCCGGATGGTGACGGCGAGCGTGTGCCACGCGCGGGTGGAGGTGGTGACGCCACGGACGGTGTCGACGATCGTGCGCCGCCCGCGCACCACGCGAAAGAAGAGCAGGTTGTCTTCGAGCGCGTTGGCGCGCACGCCAACGGTGAATCCGACGACGATCGGGTGCGGATGCGCGGGGGAGAGGGACGCCGAGCGGTCCGAGCGAGCATCGCTCGGACAACGAGCTTGCGTCTTCGTGGGACTCGGGTAGGTTGTGTTCATATGAAAGACGCTTCATATGTTGCGGCCGCGAATCTCCGTCCGCGAGCGAAGCGCGCCAAGGCCTGCGCCGACGTCTGCGGGGAGGTCTGCAATGTCGAGGTCATCCACGCGGACGCCGTGAGGGCGGCGCGCGCGGCGCTCCCTTCACCGGCCGAGGGAGAGAGGCTCGTCGGGCTCTTCGCGGCCTTCGCGAACGCGACACGGCTCGCGCTCCTCGCGGCGCTCCGCTCCGCGGTCGGTCGAGATCGGCCCGAGCTCTGCGTCTGCGACCTCGTCGCCATCACGGGCGCTTCGCAGTCGATGGTGAGCCACCAGCTCAGCATCCTCCGGCAGCTCGGGCTTGCCACGCCGCGCCGCGAGGGACGCCTCATCTACTACCGCCTCGCTCCGGGGCCGCTCGCTGAACTTCTGGACGACGCGCTCGCCCTCGCCCGCGGGAGGCGGCCGTGAAGGGCACGCTCCCGACCGCGCTGGCGCCAGAACGTCAGAGCGTCTCAAGGACCGGATCGCAGAGCTTCCCTGAGAAGACCGCGGGCGGCCTCCCCACGCCAGTCCTGCGGCCCCTGCAGGCGGTGCTTGAGGAGCCCCTCGCGAGAGATGAGGAAGCCATCGGGGAAGGTCGCAGCACCGAACCGTCGCGCCGCGTCGCCCGTGGGATCGAGCATCACTTCGCGGGGAATCGTGCCCGTGAAGAACCGTCGCAGCGCCGATGGGTCGTCGCGCACCGCGACGAGCAGAAACACGAGTCCGTCGTCGTGCGCCCGTGCGAGGTCGAGGAGCGCGGGCAACTCGCGGCGGCAGGGCGGGCACCACGTGGCCCAGAAGTGCACGAGGACGACACGTCCACGGAAGGACCGAAGAGGCACGAGGGCGCCATCGAGGCGGCGAAAGCTCACGTCGGGAGCCTGCTCGACTCCTCCCAGCGGCACCCCGTGGAAGGCGTGCGGGTGCGTCCCCTCCGAGGGGGCGCGGACGCGGTACAGGGCGACGAGCAACCCCTGGAGCAGGAGCACGCCAACGATCGCGGGGCCGTACCGTCGCGCGATCGGGCGGAGGTGCTCGCGAAGTGGGCTCGACACGACGGACGACGGGTCGTCGCACGGACCACCAGTCCACGCAATCGAGGAGCAGGTGCGATCCTGCGTGTGGCGCTTGCCCTCCTCGCCATCGTGTTCGTCACCGCGTCCTGCTCCCGCAAGTCGACCGAGCGACCTTCGGCGCCGCCGGCAACACCGGCCCAGACGTTCAAGGGGCGGCCCGGCGGCCCACCCCGGCGACTGGTGCACGACCCACGGCGTGGCCCGAGTCCGAGTGCACGCGCTGCAACGCCGAGCTCGTCCCGCAGTTCCGCGCTCGCCACGACTGGTGCGAGGAGCACGGCGTCCCCGACTCGCAGTGCGTACTCTGCCACCCCGAGCTCCAACGACAGGGCGTCGCGCCGCCGCGCCCTCGCGCTCCCGCCTCTCCCGACGAGCACCCGGCGACGCCCTCGGCGCAGGACGGGAGCGCAGGCGTCACCTCCGGGACCGTCGTGCGCTTCGCGCGCCCCGTCGTCGCGGAACGCGTCGGCGTCGAGACCGTTCCGGCCGAGGGGCGCGCGCTCGCCGACGAGGTCTCGGTGCCCGTTCGCCTCGACTTCGATCCGAGTCGTCTCGCCCGCGTCTCGGCGCGGGTCGCGGGGGTCGTGCGCACCGTGGCGGTCGACCTCGGCGCGACCATCCACGCAGGATCCGTCCTCGCCACCCTCGACAGCCCCGCCGCGGCGGCGACGCGCGCGGATCTGCTCGCGAGGCAGGTCCGGCTCGCGAACGCGGAGGTGGCGCTCCGACGGGCGCGGGAGGTCCAGGCGGCGGGCGCCGGCACGCGCGCCGAGATCGAAGCGGCCGAGACCTCGCTCGCTGCGGCGCGGGCCGACCTCGAATCCATGCGGGCCTCGAGCGTTGCGACGGGCGCCGGCGCGGGCCGCGTCGTTCGGATCCTCGCCCCGCGCGCGGGCGTCGTCGTGCGACGCGCGGTGAGCGTGGGCCAGCAGGTCACCGCCGAGGAGGTGCTCGTCGAAGTGGCCGACCTCTCGACGCTCTGGGCCCTGCTCGACGTGCCGGACACCGATGCGCCGCGCCTCCGCGTCGGGCAGAGCGTCACGATCGAGATGGAGGGGATCGCGACGCCCTTCCAGGCCGCGCTCACGTGGCTCTCTCCCGTGGTCGACCCTCACACTCGCACGGTGCAGGCGCGCGCCGAACTTCGGAACGCCGACGGCGCGCTCAGGGCCAACGCCTTCGGCCGCGCGCGGATCACGGTCGGCGCGTCGAGCGCGGGCGTCGTCGTGCCCAGGGACGCGCTTCAGCGCGTGCGCGAAGAGGACGTGGTGTTCATCGCGCGCTCGCCGGTCGCCTACGAGGCGAGGGTTGTCGAGGTCGCGCGGCGCACCGCGCGTGAGGCGCAGCTCGCCCGCGGCGTCGAGGCGGGGGAGCGCGTCGTCACGACGGGGAGCTTCGAGCTCAAGACCGAGCTCCTGCGAGAGAGCATCGGCGCGGGCTGCTGCGACGACGAGGGCTGACGCGCGTGCTCGCTCGCATCATCGACCTCTCGCTCCGGCATCGGCTCGCGACGATCACCGTCACCCTCCTCGTCGCGGTCTTCGGGGCGTGGTCGCTCAGTCGGTTGCCCGTCGATGCCTTCCCCGACACCACCCCCGTCCAGGTGCAGGTGAACACGGTCGCGCCCGCGCTCGGGCCCGAAGAGATCGAGCGGCTCGTGACCTTTCCCGTCGAGCAGTCGCTCTCCGGGCTGCCGGGCCTCGTCGAGGTGCGCTCGCTCTCGAAGTTCGGTCTCTCACAGGTCACCGCCCTCTTCGAGGACGGCACCGACCTCTACCGCGCGCGCCAGGTCGTCGGAGAGCGCATCGGTTCGGTGCGAGTCCCGGAGCGGATCGGCCGCCCCGGCATCGGCCCCGCGGCGACGGGTCTGGGCGAGGTCGTCCACTATCTGGTGACGGGCCGCGGGAGGTCCCTCGCCGAGCTGCGCACGGTGCACGACTGGATCTTGCGGCCGCAGCTCAGGTCCGTGCGGGGCATCGCCGAGGTGAACGCCTGGGGCGGCGAGGAGCGGCGCGTCGAGGTTCGCGTCGACCCCGTCGAACTTCGCCGCCGAGGGCTCACGCTTCAGGACGTGGCCGACGCGCTGCGATGGAGCCACGGCACCGAGGGCGGCGGGCGGATCGTGCAGTCGGGGGAGGCCACGCTCGTTCAGGGCGTCGCGCTCCTCACGACCCTCCGCGACGTGGAGGGGGTCGTCGTCGGCGCCGAGGGCGGTGTGCCCATCCGCGTGCGCGACGTGGCCGCGGTCGTCGAAGGCGCGGAGGTGCGCCGCGGGGCCGTGACGGCGCAAGGGCGAGGGGAGGCGGTGCTGGGCCTGGGCTTCATGCTCCTCGGCGAGAACAGCCGTGAGGTCGCCGCTGCCTTCCGCGCTCGGCTCGAAGAGGCACGTCGGACGCTCCCGCCCGGGATCGAGGTCGAGGTGGTCTACGACCGCCGGGCGCTCGTCGATCACGTGCTCCACACGGTGCGCACGAACCTCCTCGAAGGGGCGATCCTGGTCGTCGCGGTGCTCTTCGCGTTCCTCGGCAGCGCCCGCGCGGGCCTCGTCGTCGCCTCCGTCATCCCGCTCTCGATGCTCTTCGCGTTCTCGGCCATGGTCGAGGCGGGGGTCGCGGGGAGCCTCATGAGCCTGGGCGCGATCGACTTCGGCCTCGTGGTCGACAGCTCCATCATCTCGGTCGAGAACGCGATCCGGCGCCTGGGGGAGAGCCCGCATCGCCCGGTGCGCGAGGTCGTGCGCGACGCGGCGCTCGAGGTCCGCCGCGCGACGCTCTTCGGCGAGCTCGTGATCGCGATCGTCTACCTGCCCGTCCTCGCGCTCACGGGTGTGGAGGGCAAGCTCTTCCGCCCTATGGCGCTCACCGTGCTCTTCGCGCTCGCGGGCTCGATGGTGCTCTCGCTGACCTATGTGCCGGCCGTGACGAGCCTCGTCTTCCGCAAAGGCGTCGCCCACGCCGAGCCGTGGCTCGTGCGCCAGGCGAAGCGCGGCTACCGGCCCGTCGTCGCCGGGGCGCTGCGGTGGCGCGCGCTCGTGCTCGCGGCGGCCCTCCTCCTCGTCCTGAACGGCGCGTTCCTCGCGACGCGGCTCGGCGCCGAGTTCGTGCCGCGGCTCTCGGAGGGCACGATCGTGATCAACACGGTGCGCCTCGCGAGCGTCGACCTCGACGAGTCCGCTCGCTACGGATCGGGCATCGAGCGGGCGCTCCTCGCGGCGTTCCCCGACGAGGTCGAGCGGGTCTGGACCCGGACCGGCACCGCGGAGGTCGCGACGGACCCCATGGGCGTCGAGCTCTCGGATGTCTTCGTGACGCTTCGCGCCCGAGAGCGGTGGCGGCGCGCGCGCACGCAAGAGGAGCTCGTCCGCGCGATGCAGAACGAGCTCTCCGACCTGCCCGGCATGCGCATGGTGTTTACGCAGCCCATCGAGATGCGCGTCAACGAGATGGTCGCGGGCGTGCGCGCCGACCTCGGCGTGAAGGTCTTCGGCGACGACCTGGAGGAGCTGCGCGAGGCGGCCGAGCGCGTCGAGCGCATCTTGCGCACGATCCCGGGGAGCGCGGATGTCTCGATCGAGCAGGTGACCGGGCTCCCGGTGCTGCGCGTCGAGCTCGATCAAGCGGCCGCCTCGCGCTTCGGCGTCCCTGCGGAGCGGGTGCTCGAGACGATCGCAGCGCTCGCGGGCGTCGAGGTGGCCGAGCTCCGTGAGGGGCAGCGTCGCTTCCCCGTAGCCGTGCGCATTGCGCCGGAGCGCGCCCAGGACGCGACCGCGATCGGTCGGCTGCTCGTCGCGGCGCCCGACGGGACGCAGGTGCCCTCGCGCGGCTCGCGCGGATCCGCGCGGAGACGGGGCCCTCCACGATCCAACGGGGTGGGCGCGCCGTCGCGCCGTCGTGCAGACCAACGTACGCGGTCGCGACATCGCATCCTTCGTCGCCGAAGCTCGGCGCCGGATCGCTCGGGAGGCCGCGCTCAAACCCGGCTACTCGGTGACCTTCGGCGGGCAGTTCGAGCACCTGGAGCGGGCTCGCGCTCGGCTCCTCTTCGTCGTGCCCCTCGCGCTCTTCCTCGTCTTCGCGCTCCTCTACGCGACCTATGGCCGCCTCCTCGACGCCGTCCGCGTGTTCACGGGCGTGCCCTTCGCGGCGGTCGGGGGCGTCGCCGCGCTCTGGCTTCGCGGCATGCCGTTCTCGATCTCGGCGGCGGTCGGATTCATCGCGGTGAGCGGGGTCGCGGTCCTCGGCGACATGGTGCTGGCCTCGACCATCCGTCGCGAGCTCGACCGGGGGATCGACGCGCGAGAGGCCATTCGAACGGCCGCCGAGGAGCGACTTCGACCCGTCCTCATGACCGCGCTCGTCGCGGGCATGGGCTTCCTGCCGATGGCCTTCAGTCAGGGCGTGGGCGCCGAGGTGCAGCGACCGCTCGCCACGGTCGTGATCGGCGGGCTCCTCTCCTCGACGCTCCTCACGCTCGTGGTGCTGCCGGCCCTCTACTCGTTCCTCGCGAAGCCCGCGACACGAGTACCCTCGGGCTGACACGAGCACCGCCCTGTCCCCTTGAGGTCAAGACACTCAGCGAAGAGCGAAACAGGGGTTGTCGTAGCTGCCATTGGTGACGGCCATCGCCCGGCGCGAGACGTCGGAGGCACGCGAAGAGGTCGCCGCGGCGGTGGTTCTCGTCGCGCGCGGGTCGATGTCCTCGACGGCGAGCACCTCGACCTCACGGATCACGCGAACTGGCCCTGCGGGCCGCGGAGTTCGCGCCGGCGGCAGCGTCGCCGCGCAACCCGCGACCAATGTCAGGAAGGCGAGCGCAACTCGACGCGCGAGGGGCTGACCGTGTGCCACCGTGCGGGTAGATGCGCGCGACGCTCGGCCGATTCATTTCAGTGAGATCATCGGCGTCGAGTGGACCGACGTCGACGCGCAGCGCAGCTCCCTCCACGTGCAGCGCTCGGAGTGGAACGGGCACAAGAACGTTCGCTTGGTTCGATCGGCGACGGCCCCACGGGAGGCGAAGTCTTACTACCAGCGCCAGATCGCCCGATGAGAGGCGTCGCCCTCATCGAGCGCTTCGTCGGGATCGTGCGCGAGTGCTGTGTGACGCACGGCGCGCAGCCCATCGTCCGGTGCGAGGCCATCGAGCGATGGCTCGAGGACGCGCATCGTTGCGACATCGCATCCGTCCAGACTTCGCAGCCGGTCTCCAACAAGACGGCGATGCGCTTCGCGCGGCCCTGACGACGTCCTGGAGCAACGCGCAGTCGGAGGGCCAGATCACGCGCTTGAAACTCGTGAAGCGGCAGATGTACGGCCGCGCCAACTTCGACCTACTCCGATGCCGTGTCCTCCTCGCGGCGTGATTCACGCAAAGTGTGAGAGAGCCACCCGATCGGGGGAACCTCAGAGGGCGGTCACCTGTCCCGCGCCGTGAGGCCTTGCAAGCCGCTGCGCGAACGAGATCGTTCGAGTACGAACGAGATCGTACGGTATCGAACGATCGTTCGGCGGATGAGGCAGACGCTGCGCGAGCTCGCGGTCTCGCTCGAGCGCATTGGGGGGCCACGAGCACCCCGGCGAGGGTGAAGGCCATCGCGCTCCGCATCACGGTCGTCGAGCCTGTTAGGGAGGCGCCGACGGCCGAGGCGCTTACGTTCGGGCGAGAGCCGTCCGTCGAGGGGCACGCGACGAGCAGCGTGGACGCGAGGATTGAGCGCACCGGTGACGCGACGGCGCGTCGCGGGCTCGCAGCGGAATCGCGCTGCCCCGGCAGGCTCGTACGTGACGCCGACGAGGCCGCCGCTCGCGGGCCAAGCGCGCGACGCGTGGCCGTGAATCCCCTGCGCGCCACGGATGCAGACCCAGTCGCCGTCGATCTCGACCGTGTAGGGGCCTTGCGCGGGCGCGGGCCCTCGATCGTCTGCGCGTCAGGGCTCAGGACCGCGATCCGCAACGCCTCGGGCGCCGCGGGGCGCGGCACCACGCGGTCGGGCGAAGGATCGTCACGGTCTCACCAGGCAATGAGTCGTCGGCGGGCACGAAGCGCGCGCCCGGGCTCCCGCGACAGCCAGTAGACCGCACCCGGCGTGGCGCCGCGCTCGGCGAGCGAGACGATAGCGCCCTCGGGGACCAGCCGCGACCTCGAGAAGCCCGTCGGCGCCGTAGGCCACAGTGACGTAGGGGCGAGGCATCCGCCGAGATTACCCCGTTTCGTGGCGTAAGCCGGCGCGAACTCCCTGGTCGCGAGCGAGCCGACGCCGGACGAGCTCTCGGCCGCGGACGCGACGCGCGGGGTCCCGTTTCCCTGGCGCTCCTGCGCGCCCGGAGAAGAGAGTGACGCGCTCGCGCCGAGAGGGCGCTGGTCCTCCCAAGCCCGCGACGGTAGTTGATGCATCGGTGACGCCCATATGCCACGGGGAGTGCGCTAGAGGGCCCCCGCCTCGTCGACGCCGCGCCCTCGATCGACTCCGAGCAGCCCGCAAGGTCCATCCGGCTGTCGGGAGCGTCGCCGGGCGCTCGATGACCGCGCGCCTCGCCCGTGGGTACCGCCGCGACGCCTCGCCGCCCTCGACCACGGGGGCAGGTCCAAGCGCCGTCCTCGCTGCACCGCGCGACCGGCATTCGCGCGTACCACGCAGGCCACGGCGCTTCGGGAGGAGCCGCGCCTCGCGTTCGCCACGATGCGCGAGCGCAGACGCGCCGATCGTAGCCCTCGATCGCGACGCCTGCAAGCACGCCGAGTCGCGCTGCCCCGGCGGGCTCGTACGTGACGCCGACGAGGCCGCCGCTCGCGGGCCAAGCGCGCGACGCGTGGCCGTGAATCCCCTGCGCGCCGCGGATGCAGACCCGGTCGCCGTCGATCTCGACCGTGTAGGGGCCTTGCGCGGGCTCGGGCCCTCGATCGTCTGCGCGCGTCGGGCTCGGGACCGCGATCCGCAACGCCTCGGGCGCCGCGGGGGTCGCGCACGGCGCCACGCGGTCGGGCGAAGGGATCGTCACGGTCTCACCAGGCAATGAGTCGTCGGCGGGCACGAAGCGCGCGCGCCCGGGCTCCCGCGACAGCCAGTAGACCGCACCCGGCGTGGCGCCGCGCTCGGCGAGCGATACGATTGCGCCCTCGGGGACCAGCCGCGACCTCGAGAAGCCGTCGGCGCCGTAGGCCGTGACGTAAGGGGCGAGGCACCCGCCGAGATACACCCCGTTTCGTGGCGTGAACCACGAGCGCGAGCTCCCCTGGTCCGCGAGCGAGCCGACGCCGGACGAGCTCTCGGCCGCGGACGCGACGCGCAGGGTCCCGTTTCCCTGGCACTCCTGCGCGCCCGAGAAGAAGAGGGTGACGCGCTCGCGCGAGAGGGCGCGCACCGAGGTCCACCTCCACCCCCAAGCCCACGCGAACAGTGGATCCGTGCATCGGTGACGCCCCATATGCCACGGGGAGGCCGCGTAGAAGGGCCCCGCCTCGTCGACGCCGCGCCACTCGATCGACTCCGAGCAGCCCGCAAGGTCCATCCGGCTGTCGGGGAGCGTCGCCGGGCGCTCGATGACGCGCGCCTCGCCCGTGGGTACCGCCGCGACGCCTCGCACGTCGCCTGCCCTCGACCACGGGGGCAGGTCCCAAGCGCCGTCCTCGCTGCACCGCGCGACCGGCATTCGCGCGTACCACGCAGGCATCCACGGCGCTTCGGGAGGGGAGCCGCGCCTCGCGTTCGCCACGATGCGCGAGCGCAGACGCGCCACGTCGTAGCCCTCGATCGCGACGCCCGCCACGAAGCACCCGAGCGCGTGGCAGAGGGCGTCGCGACCGACCAGCGCCGATCCGGTCGTGGGGCCGCCGAGGTCGACCGTCGACCAGGTGTGACCGCCGTCGCACGTGATCCACACGGCGTCGTTGCGCTCGCCGTAGGCCATGCCGCGCAGCGTGTCGGAGAAGGCGATGCGCGCCGCACCGCGGGGTAGGGCGAGTTCCTCGCGCGAACGCGGCCCCACGCGCACGAGGGTCTCGCCCGCGACGATGAACAGGGTCCCGTCCGCGACGAACTCGCACACACCGGGGCGGCACGGGCCGTCGACCCGCACCTTCGTGGAGCGCTCGTGTCGGCCATGGCCGGGACGAGCATAGGGCCTGTCTCCGAGGTCTCCCATCGCGGACGAGGCGAACCACGCCGCGCGACCATCGATCCGTGTCATCGCGCTCCGTGACCGCTTCCCACCCCGCGCGTAGGGCGCTCGTGGCCTCACTGCTCCGCGGCGGGCCGATGCATTTTCCACTGGTGCATCTGTCTGAGCCCACCGAATGCGCCTCGAACGAGTCGTGGAAGCGCGGCCGCAGACCCACCGGAAATTGATGAATCTGCCTATTTTATCAGGGGATTCAAAGGTCTCTCGCCGACTGGCAGTGAGCCCCTGATGCATGTGTTTCCGGCTGGGGATAAATGCATCAGGGCCCCTTCGCGGCAGCTATACCGGCATTTTTAAGCCTCTTTCGCCGGATAAATATATCGCCCCCAAAACCGGCAGCGCGTTGCCGTTATCTTGGGAAGTAGGCGCCGCGTTGTTGGGGGGCGCGAACGGTCAGCCCGTCGTGGGGTTGAGGCGTGTTGCGCCTCACGATGCGGAGGTCGAACCACCTCTGCGAGACGCGGACGTCGCAGGAGGATCGGGCGGTGCCTCGGTGGACGAAGGAGGCCCTCCCTCGTCCGGCGTGAGCGAATCGGCGGGGGGTGTTGCCCTACGACGCGGCGGGCGCCCGACACGAACCTCGCGTGATCGCGGCGGCACGAACAGATCGGCTGTGCGCACCGACAGGATCGCCGCGATTCTGGCGAGCGACCTGAGCGTGAGGTTCTCGCGCCCGAGCTCGACCCGGCGCGCATAGATGCTCGACACGCCGAGCCGCTCGGCCAGCCCCTCCTGCGTCAGTCCGAGTTCGCTTCGCAGTTCCGCCACGCGCCGCCCGACGTCGCGCAGCAACTGCCGGGGATCTTCGGGCTCCACGCGGCGGAAGGTCCGTCCCGGGGGCGTTTACGAATAGTGATTGATAAGTTACTGTTATTTGGATGAGGCGACAAGTTCGAGATCGCGGAGCCCACGCTCCCCCGACCGCGCGCGTGACCGAGGAGCGTCGCTCGTGCTGACCGCGGGAACGATCATCGGGCGTGACTTCCGCATCGTCCGCCTGCTCAAGGAGGGCGGCATGGGCGTGGTCTATGTCGCGGAGCAGCTGAGCCTCCGCGAGATGCGCGCCCTCAAGATCATGAAGGGCGCGATCCCCGGGCTCGAGGACGCGGAGCGTCTGAGACGGTACCGTGAGCGCTTCCTCGAGGAGGCGCGCCGCAGCAGCGGCCTGCGCAGCGCGCACGTCGTGAAGGTCGTCGCGTCGGGGCTCGACGAGAGCGCGAACACGCCATGGCTCGCGATGGAGCTGCTCCGCGGTGAGGACCTCGACGCTGCGCTCGAACGCAGGGAGCGACTCTCGTGGGCCGAGACGCGGCTTCTGTTCGAGCAGGTCGGCCACGGCCTCGCCGCGGCACACGCCGCTGGCGTGCTGCACCTCGACCTCAAGCCCGAGAACCTCTTCGTCGCGGAACCCGAGTCACCAGGGGTTCCCTTCACGATGAAGGTGCTCGACTTCGGCATCGGTCGCGTGCTCGAGGAGCAACGCACGTCCGTCACGGCCACGACCGCCGTCGGTTCGCCGTTGTGGATGTCCCCCGAGCAGGCCCTCAAGCAACGCGTGTCCGCCGCGACGGATCTGTGGGCGCTCGGGCTGATCGCCTACCGGTGCGTGACGGGCCGCCACTACTGGCGCGAGGCAAACAAGACCGCCGCAGAGTTCGCCCCCACGGCGTGGATCCTGGAGCTCATGACCCAGCCCCTCGAGCCTGCTTCGGCACGCGCCAGGGAGCAGGGGGTCGAGGCGCTTCTTCCGCGCGGCTTCGACGCGTGGTTCGCGCGCTGCGTCGCGCGCGATCGAGAGCAGCGTTGGCAGAGCGTCGGCGAGATGCTCGAACACCTCCGAGGGCTCACCTCGGACTCGACGTCATCCGCTGTTCCGATGCCGAGCGGTGCGCCCGCGTACGCCCCAACCCTCGCGTTGGACGAGGCGCCTCCGATGCCTCTCGGGGCGCCGTCCTCGGTCGAGCCGCCCGCGTCGTCATTCGTCGCGAAGACCATCGCGCCGTTCGACACGATCGCTCCTCAGGTGCTCTCCTCGCCGCACGCCGCGTCGAGTCCGCGGAGACTGCTGCTGTCTGTCGCTGTCGCGGCGAGCGTGATTGTGGGCGTCCTCGGCGTGTGGGGCGCGGTGCATCGTACGGCTTCCACTGCCGAGCGAAACGTCTTGCACGCGGCCGTCGAGCGAGCACGTCGGGACGCTTCGATGGCCTCGAGCGTAGACGTCGTCTCGGCGATCACGTCGACACGAGACTCCGGGCCGTCGGTCGCCCTGTATTGCCCCGAGGGCATGGTGCTGGTGCCTGGAGGGCGCGTCGTACTGCCTGACGGAAGCGAAGACGCCGCCGTCGGTGTCGTGGACGTGCCGCCGTTCTGCATCACGATGATCGAGGTGTCCGTCGGGGCCTTCCAGCAGTGCGTGAACGCGGGCGGATGCGCCGCTTCGGAGCGAGGGCGCGCGTGTGGTTCGGGCCAACACTCCGGGTTCGATCCGCCGACCCGATGTGTCTCGTGGCAGAGCGCGGCGAACTACTGCTCCTGGTCGGGAACCCGCTTGCCCATCGAGGCCGAGTGGGAGCTCGCCGCGCGGCGCGATGGGCGCACCTACCCGTGGGGCAACGGGAGCCCGAGCGATGATGTCGCCTGGTCGGGCGTGACCACGCGCACGGGCCCGATGGTCGGCACGCTCGCCGTGCTCGATCACACGCCCGAAGACGTGTTCGATCTCGCTGGCAACCTCTCGGAGTGGGTCGCCGACAGATGCCGACTGCTCGAGCCTGGCGACCTCCGATTCGTTCGCGACGAGGGGGCCGACGGTCACATCAATCGCGGCGGCAACTTCTACACGACCGTCGCGGGAGAGCTCACTCGCCGCGGGTGCCTCGACCCTGCGGGAGCTGCCAACTGGGTCGGCTTCCGATGCGTCACGCAGCCTCACGAACGAGCTGCATTGCCAACGACCGGAGACGGTCACGACGCCGACGCGACGGTCTCGGACTGAGGTCGCCGCGGGCCTCGCCCACCACCTGGAAGGACGACGAATGAACCTCCACATGCAGATCACGATCTCTCGCCGCGCGCGTTCCCTCTCGCTGATCATCCTCGCTGCGGTGGCGCTGATCACCGTGACGAGTCTGAGGATCTCGCGACCGTTCGCGCAGCCGGTCGCGAACTTCTCGGGCGAGCTCCGCGGGCTGGGTCGCAAGTGTCTGGACGTGCGAGGCCCGAGCACGAGCAACGGCACGCCAGTCCAGCTCTGGGACTGCGTGGGTGTGCCGCAGCAGCGGTGGACGCTCACGTCTCGCGGCGAGGTTCGGGGGCTGGGTGGCAAATGCCTCGACGTACGCGGGCCGAGTACCGACAACGGCACGCCGGTCCAGCTCTGGGACTGTGTGAGCGTTCCTCAGCAGCGGTGGACGCTGACGCCCGCCGGAGAGCTGCGCGGCCTGGGTGGAAAGTGCCTCGACGTGCGCGGTCCGAGCACCAACAACGGCACGCCGGTCCAGCTCTGGGACTGTGTCGGAGTTCCTCAACAGCATTGGGTCCTGATCGGCCGGTCCGCGGGCGGTTCTTGAGCTGGACTGCCGTCGCCCGCGCGTGATGCGGTTTTCGGCTTGTCTGCTCCGACTGTTTGACCCTGACAAGTCGAACAAGACTTGCCATCTGTAAATCAATATTCTAAATATATTCGTTAGATGACTCCTCGAGAGCCTACGATCCTCCTCGCCCCGATAGGGTTGCACCGCACGCAGATCGAGGCGGCCGAGGCGACGGCGCGCGACATGGAGCGCCAGAACCCTGCCGTGCCGCATGTTTCGAGATCCTGGGCGCTGCGTGAGCTCATCATCTGGGGGTGCTCGGCGCTCGAGGAGGCACTCGCAGCGCGGAGTCTCACCGCACTCCGCGCTCCCAATCCCGCGCGAGGAGCGCCCAAGCGAACGAGGGGAACGACCGCGACTCCGACGACAGACCCCGAGGAATTTCAGATGGTCCCACCGACCAGGGTGCCCCGGACTCTCGTCGTGCGTCTGCGATCTCTCGTCGCGCGAGTGAGCAGGGCGACCGGGGTTCGTGTCACGGCGGCCACCGTCGTACGCGAGGTTCTGCTCGTCGGGCATGAGGCCCGAGAACGCGCGCGTGCCGAGGCAGAGCGAGTCGCCCGTGAACAGCGCGAACTACTTCGGGCGAGTGGCTTCTTCGATACGTCGTTGGTCCGCGCGGTGGGTGTCGCCGTCGTCATGCCGTACACGCCACCGGGGCGAAGGTCTGACACCTCGGGCGCAGACTCGGAGTGGACGGGGCCACGGACGCTCAAACCGCTCGCGAAGAACGATGCGCCGGAGGGAGGCGCGAAGAAGTACTTGAGGACGGCGACAAGGAAGGCTTCCCGCCCGAACAAGAAGGCCGTGAAAACTGCGGCGGGGCGCGCGCGCACGCCGCGGCGAAGGAGGGCCTCGTCGAGCGCTCAAGGAGTGAGCGGCAGTACAGATGATGAGCCAGGCCGCCCTCGGAAGGCCTCCACAATCGTTCGGATCCGTGTGCCGCCCGAGTGCCCCGTCGGAGCGTGCCGATGAGCGCGGGGGCGGTGCACTCTCCGTTCGAGGAGGCGATGCGGACGATGCTGCGTGAGATCATCCACGAAGAGGTCCGCGCGGCCGTGCGGGAGTGCCTCGCAGGCGTGCTCGCGGAATGCTCGGCGCAGAGCGCGAGGTCGACGCAGGTCTCCTCCCTCCGCGAGTACCTGACCGTGCGCGACGTGGCTCGCGAGCTCCAGATCACCGAGCCCACGGTGCGGGAATGGATCCACGGCGGGGTGCTGCGCGCCACGCGCCTTGGTGGTGCGGGCGCGAAGCGAGCGATGCGCATCGCACGCCCAGAGTTCGAGCGCTTCAAGAATCGGCTCGAGCTGGACGGGGGCAGGGAGCGTGACCTCGAGCATCTCGCCGAGGACATCGTCCGAAGTACGCGCGCCAAGGTCGCGCGCAGATAGTCACAGGAGGACAGACATCATGGGATGCGTGTACGCGCGGCGCACCACGCTGTGGATCCGCTTCAAGGGCACCGATGGGAAGTGGACCCAGTCGAAGACCGACTTCTACGTCGGCCAGGAGAAGCAGGCCCGCAAGCTCCTCGAACGGGTCGAGGTAAAGATCACCGCCGGGGCCGAGCTGGGTGAGAAGGAGCTCGGCCCCACGACCGTCGCGCGTTACGCCGACAAGTGGACCGAGGACCGGAAGAAGCTCGGCATCGTCGATTGGGAGAACGACGCGCGCTGGCTCCGCATCCACGCGCTCCCGAAGATCGGCTCGATGCCGATTGCCGAGGTGCGTGCGCGACACCTGATCGAGCTCTTCACGGCGCTACGCTCCGCGGGGAAGCTCGCGCCGAAGAGCATCTACAACGTGTACTCGGTGCTCAAGGCGATGTTCCGCGACGCTCAGCTCGCGGACCTCATCGACACGTCACCCTGCGTACTCACCAAGTACCAGCTCGGCGACAACGAGGACGCCGACCCCGAGTGGCGCGCGACCGCGATCTACACGCGCGCCGAGCTCGTGACGATGATCTCGGACCCGCGCATCCCGGCCGATCGTCAGATGCTCTACGCGCTCGAAGGCATCGGTGGGCTCCGACACGGCGAGGCAGCGGGCCTGCGGTGGCGCCACTACGACCCCGGGCACGAACCGCTCGGCCGCCTCGTCATCGCGACCTCCTACGCGCGCGGGCGCACCAAGACCGGCCGCACGCGCTACATGCCCGTGCACCCGACGCTCGCAGCGATGCTTGACGCGTGGAAGGAGACGGGCTGGGCTGCGATGATGGGCCGCCCGCCCGCGCCCGACGACCTCGTCGTGCCGCGCCCGCCCGAGCACACCGACCGTCGGCGCGAGGGGCACAAGGGCGACACCATGCGCGACAAGAACTACTCCGGGAAGCGTCTCCGCGAGGAGGACCTGCCTGGGCTCGGGTTCCGCCAGCGGCGGGGCCACGACCTGCGGCGCACGATGATCTCGCTCGCCCGCACCGACGGGGCACGCAAGGACCTGCTGGAGCTGTGCACTCACAACCCCAAGAAAAACGGGAGCACCATCGACATCTACACGGAGTTCCCGTGGGAGGCCCTCTGCGCCGAAGTGGCAAAGCTCAAGCTCGTGCGCCGCGAGCCGGAAACCCCGCTGCCTGAGGCGAACGCGGACGTCGCGGAAATGGCCGAGAACAATGCAGAAAGGGCAGGGGAGCCGCTTTGCTCCGACCTGCCCTTTGCTACACGCCTTGCTACACGCGAGGCGATTCCTGAATCGATTCAATCAGTTACAGAGTGGAGGCGCCGGGAGTCGAACCCGGGTCCGCAAGCGCTCGGCGAGGACTTCTACACGACGTAGCCTTCTGTCAGATCTCGTCCCGCTTCAGGCCAGAAGGCGTGCGATCCGCGGAACCAGCTCCCTGTTAATCTCGCCCCACGCCCCGAGTGCTCGAGCGTGGGACCAGCCAGTTCGATTTCGCCGCGCTGCGAGTACCGGCAGACTCGCCGCGCGACGGCTCAGGGGTTTTTCAGGCCGCGAGAGCGTAGGAAACCGCGTTATCGTTCGCAGTTCTTGTTCCCACAGTATTTACGCCGTTGTGAGCCCGGCGGTCGTGCCATCGATCACGTTGCTGCCCACGTCGAAACCGTTCGCCCCCGTGGATGGGACTCTCAAACTCGCCGGGGAATGTAAGCTCCGCCCTCCGACCGCGTCAACCCGTTGGAGCGCGTGCCAGCAGAATGGACAAGTGCCTCTTCGCCCTCCCGTGGCCCGCGCCCCTCGTCGAAGCCTCGCTCGTGCGCCGCTACGACCGCTTTCTCGCCGACGTCACCCTCGCCTCGGGTGAGACCGTCACCGCCCACTGCGTCAACTCGGGAGCGATGGAGGGCCTCGTGCGGCCCGGCGCGCGCGTGTGGCTCTCCCCCGCGATGAGCGCCACGCGCAAGCTCCGGTGGACGTGGTCGATCATCGAGGTCGACGGCGTGCTCGTCGGCGCCGACACGTCGCTCCCCAACCGCCTCGTGAAGTCGATGCTCGAAGCGCGCGCCCTCCACGGCCTCTCGCAGTGGGACACGCTCACGCCCGAGCACGTCCACGCGCCCGGCAGCCGCGTCGACTTTCACCTCGTCACCCGCGGCGCGCCGCACGACATCGAGGTCAAGAACTGTCACCTCGTATACCCCGACGGGCGCGCGTACTTCCCTGACTCCGTGAGCGAGCGCGCGACGAAGCACCTCGAGATCCTCACGCGCGAGGCGCGCCGCGCGATGGAGGCCACCGTGCTCTTCACCGTGCAGCGCCCCGACGCTCGATGCGTGCGCCCGAGCGACGCCCACGACCCCGCGTTCGCCCGCGCCGCGCGGGTCGCTCACGCGGCGGGCGTGCGATTCCGCGCGATCAGGGTCCATGCGACGCCCTTCGGCGTGCGCGTGCTCGGCCCGCTCCCCGTCGACCTCGAACCCTACGACCCCGCGCCCATCGCCGCGTGGAGGGCCGCCGCGAAATCGCAGAGCGGATGGCAACGCGGCGCTCGATGATGCGCAAAGGTTGATCGCGGTGGCGCTTCGGTGCGCTAATCGCGTCGCATGGTGGCCGACCCGTCGAGCTTGCGCAGGGCGGCGTCGTTCGTCGGCGTCATCGCCGCGCTCGGCCTCGCGGGCACCGCGGCGCTCTCGACCCTGGTGGTGCTCCCGCGGCGGGCGCGCGTGCAGCTCGTCGAGCCGCGACAGACCGATGCGCCGAGGCCGAGCGCGGACCTCTCTGCGGGGCTTCCGACGAGCGTCGCGGAGCTGCGTGAGGCCGTCGCGTCACGGACCCGGCTGCGCCCCGATCGCAGGGCGCTCATGGCCCTCGCGGAACTCCAACGCCTCGTCGATGGCACCGCCCCCACGGTCACCGCCGTGTGGCGCGACGGACGCTGGAGGCTCTCGCTCGGAGGCACCGACGCGGGCTCGCTCCCCGAGGCCGCGGACTTCGACGACCTCGTCGCGCTCGTCGCGGAGGTCTCCGCGAGCATGACCCCGTTGCATCCGCTCGCGCCGTCGGGCGGCGCTGCGCCCGAGGCCGCGTCGTGGCCGCTCCTCGCGCCGTCGCGTCCTTCGCTCGCTGCGCTCACCGCGCTCGACGTCGCGTGGTCGTCGGGGCAGCGATCACCCGAGACGCTCTCGGCCGCCGCGCGCTCGCTCGCCGCGCTCGCCGTCGAGACGCCCGACGCGCTCGACGGCGCCGACCTCATCGCCGCGCGGGCGCTCGCGTCGCTGGCGTGGGCGCGCGCGCTCGGTCGACGTGACCCCGAGGCCGAGGCCGTCCTCGCGCGACACATGGGCTACGAGTCCGCGGCGATGCGGGCGGCGGAGACGCTTCCAGAGAGCTCTCCCGTGCGGGCGTGGGCGCGCCGTGACGACGACGCGCTGCGCGCGATGGCGCGCGCGGACGACGCGCGCGAGACCGCGCGATACCTCTGGTTTCGTCGGCTCGTCGAGCGACGCGAGGGCGACGCCGCCCGCGCCTGGGCCGAGCGTGCGCTGCGTGAGGGCGGGGCGGGCGTCGCGGTCGAGGGCTTTCTCTTCGACGCGCTCCGGGGCGCTCCCTCCGAGGTCACGCGCGCGGCCGTGCGGGGGCACGCGCAGCGGGCGCTCTTGCGGCTTCAGCGAGAGGTCTCCGCGGGCGCCGCGCCGGTGCGTGGAGCGGCCGACATCCTGCCCGCGCTCGTCGAGCTCTCGCCGCGTCGCGCCACGCAGGGGACCTTTCTCGACGCCTCGCTCGTCACCGCGCGCGACCGCGCCGTGGTGCTCTCTTCGCTCTTCGAAGAGCTCACGTCCGCGCTCGACGCGGGCGCCACCAGCGAGGCCACCACGCTCGCCGATTCGCTCAACACCCTCGCGCCCGAGTCGGTGCGCGACTTCGTGCTCTGGGCCACCCACGTCGCGTACGTGAGCGCTGCGACGCTGGCGCCCGACGTGCTCCAGCAGGACCTCGCCGCGCCGCTCTCTCCGGGCGCCGCGGCGCTTCTTCGATCGTGCGACATCGCGCTCGGGGCGTTCGAGCAAGGTGATGCGCGCGCACGCGTCTCCGTCGAACGCCTCGCGACGCACCTCGACGCGAGGCCCGCGCATCGGGCGTCGCTCGCGCTGCGCGCGGGAGACGCGCTCCACGACGTCGCGCTCACGCGGTCGTGCTGTGAGCCGACGCTGAGAGACATCCCGACCTCCGACGCCGCCGCGTGGTGCCTCGCGCGACGCTCCGATCAAGACGGCCTCGTCGCGATGGCGACGGACGCCACGCTGCCGCTCTCGCGCCGGACGCTCGCCGCCGACCTCGCAGGGCGCGTCCGCGGCGTACGTGCCGACGCGCTCGACGCGGCGTGGCGGACGATCCTCGGCGCGTCTCCCGCGAGCTGGGGGCCTCGCGAGGGATACATCCGAAGGCTCGAGGCGCAGGGCCGCACCGACGAGGCGCTCGCGCTCGCCGATGCGTGGCTGCGTGATGTGCGAGACGCGCCGCCCTCGGTCGTCGCGAGCGCGCGCACGGCCGCTGCGAGGCTGGCGCGCGCGCGTGGTGAACCCCAACGCGCGCTGCGTGCGGTCGAGCCCGCGCTCTCGACGCTCGATGAGCCGCTGCTCGGTGAGGCGGCGCGGGCGCTCGCGGACCTCGGTCGCTTCGACGACGCCGAGCGCGTCGCGGTGGCGAGCCTCGAGCATCACCGGAGCCCGCGCGCCGTGGCCCTCGCGGCGGAGGTGTTCTGGCGTCGAAACGCCTACGACCGCGCGGCCAGAGCCGTGGCGCAGTCGGGCGTCGCGCTGACCGGAGCGCAGTGGCGGGCGAGGGTGGTCGACGCGTTCGCGCGGGTGTTCAGCGACGCGACCGCGCAGAGCGCGAGGTCCGCCGTCGGCGAGCTCGTGGCGTCGTCGGTGTCGCTCCCGAGGCTGAGGGACATTCCCCGCGAGCTTCATCGACGCGGGCGTTCGGACCTCGCGACGGTGACGCTCGACGCGCTCATGGCCGCGCAGCATCAGCGCGCGCCCGGCGGCGACGCCGACGCGGTGGTCGAGGGGTATCTCTACCGCGTGCCTGCGGGGGCTCCCGCGGCGCTCGCGTGGGCCTCGGCGAGGCTCGATGACGTCGCGCGCCCGATGGCCGCGCCGTGGGCCTTCTCGCGCGGCGCCGACGCCCTGCTGTGGGACCTCATCGATCCGCCGCGCGACGTCGCGGGGGCCGAGCGCGTGTGGCTCCTGCGCGCGGCGTCGGCGCGGCGCGCGAACGACGAGGGAGCCCACCACGTCGAGCTCACGGAGCACTACGCGACCAATCCCCCCGGCGACGAGGCCGCCATCGGTCGCGCGCTCGTCGCGCGGTCGCTCTTCGCGCCGCTCGTGGCGTCGGCGCGCACGCCCCGTCAGCGCGTCGAGGCGGCGTACTTCGCGGGCTTCGACGCGCAGTCGCTGGGGCGGGTGATCGAGGCCCTCGACTGGTACCTCGTCACCGAGCTCATCGGCGGCGAAGGGGACCCCGAGGTCGCCTGGGCCGCACGCGCGAGAGACGACTGGTACGAGCGCGCGCTGCCCATCGAGCGACTCTCGGAGCGGCCCTGGGGAGACACCGCGCCCGTCACGAGCGCCGAGGCCCCCGTGCAGCTCGACGCCGTGCAGGAGCCTGCGCCCGCCGCCGTTCCGCGCGGCGAGCGCGCGCATCACGGACATCACCGCGGACACCACGCGCCGAGGGACGGGCGATGATCCCCGACGACGAAGCGCTCGACGCGCCACCGCTGCCGCCCATCTCCTTCGCGCCCCTCGCGCCTGCGCCCGCCGCGGCGCACCGCGTGTGGACGGTCTTCGTCGCCTTCGGCGCGGCGATGGTCTCTGCCCTCGCGCTCTCGGTGGCGGTGATCGTCGCGCTCGCGCTCATCGCGTCGTACCGCCTCGACGGGTCGCTCTCGCGCTTCACCCGCGACGACGTCGACCACGTCGCGCGGAGCGCCGTGGGGCTGCTCGGCGGGGGTCTCGCGGCGTGCCTGTCGTTCGCGCTCTTCGCGCTCGTTCCCGCGAGCCTCTCGCCGGAGCTCTTCGACGCGAGGCTGCGCCTGAGCCACCGCGCGCGCTGGGGCGTGTGGGGCGTCGTCACCGCCGTCGGGATGCTCGGCGTCGGCCAGCTCTGCTCGGGCGTGCTCGCGCTCGCGGGCCTCGAAGAGACCGGCTCGCTGGGTCAGATCCACCGCGCGCTCTGGCGCCCTTCGCCGGGGCTCGCGCTCGCGTCGTTCGCCATCGTCGCCGTCGGCGCGGGCGTCGGAGAAGAGCTGTTTTTCAGGGGTTACGCGCAGACGCGCCTCGCCGAGCGCTGGGGCTCGCGCGCCGCCGTGATCGTGAGCGCGGCGCTCTTCGCGGTGGCGCACCTCGACCCCATCCACTCGGTCTTCGCGCTCCTCGCGGGGCTGCTCCTCGGGTGGGCGAGCGCGCGCGTCGGGACCATTCGCGTGACCCTCGTCGCGCACGTCATCAACAACGCCGTGAGCCTCGTCGGGATGGCCGTCACGGACCCGTCGCGGCGGACGCCTCCCCTCGAAGCCGCGGGGCAGCTCGTGGCCGGCGCCGTGATGGTCGCGCTGTCGGTCGTCGCGCTCCGTCGCGCGCACGACGAGTCCTGAAGCGCGCACGCGAAAACCTCTGCGGCGCACGCTTCGGAGTGGCGCTCTCGCTTCGCGGGTGCGCACCGCGCTACGCACCGGTGGAAAGCGCGCGAAGGTCTTTACTGTTTCTCAGTCTCTCCTATGTTCGGGGCGCTTCAACATCACCCGGGCGACGCAATCGCCTTGTCTATAGAGGTTTCATGGAATCCGCAGCAGCCAGCACCGACGACTTCGCGCGCGCCTCGGACCCCGCTCCGGCGCACGCTCGCCCCGCGAATGCGCGCGAGGGCAAGGAGCTCATCGACGCGACGCGTCCGTACGCAGAAGAGAACCGCGCGAGGAGCTGGGCGCACGTCGCCGAGACGCTCGCCGTGCTCGCGTTCATGCTCGCGTGCGCCGCGGCGCTGCCGTGGTGGTACGCGCGCGTCGCCGCGTCGCTCGTGGCGGGCCTCGTCGTAGTGCGAGGCTTCATCCTCTTTCACGACTATCAGCACGGCGCGATCCTGCGCGGCTCGAAGGCCGCGAAGTGGCTCTTCGAGCTCTTCGGCTACTACGTGCTCACGCCCTCCTCGGTGTGGAAGCAGACGCACAACTACCACCACGCTCACACGGCGCAGCTCGTGGGCTCGCACATCGGCTCGTACATGATGCTCACCGTGGACATGTACCAGAAGGCCACGCCGGAGCAGCGCCGCATGTACCGCATCACGCGGCACCCGCTCACGATGCTCTTCGGCTACGTGACCATCTTCGCGTGGGGCATGTGCATCTCGCCGTACCTGCGCGACAAGAAGAAGCACCCCATGGGCCCGTGGGTGCTCGCGATGCACCTCGCGGCCATCGCGCTCATCACGTACTTCGCGGGCTTCTTCACCGCCGTGACCGTGCTCATGCTCCCGCTCTTCGTGGCCTTCGCCGCGGGGTCGTACCTCTTCTACGCGCAGCACAACTTCCCCGGCATGCACGTCGAGCCGCGCGAGACCTGGAGCTACACGCGCGCCGCGCTCGAGTCGTCGAGCTACTGCGAGTGCTCGCCGCTCATGGCGTGGTTCACGGGCAACATCGGCTACCACCACGTGCACCACCTCAACTCGTCGATCCCGTTCTATCGACTCCCCGAGGCGATGGAGAAGGTCCCCGAGCTGCGCGACCCGATCAAGACCTCGCTGAGCCCGCGCGACATCGTGGCGTGCTTCAAGCTCAAGCTCTGGGACCCCTCGCGCAACGCGATGGTCGGCTACCCCGACTGATCGCCTCCCCGCCGCGCGCGTCGAAGCGCGCGCGCACCGCCGCGCTACACCGCGCGGAGCACCCCGAAATCGATCAGCATCCGAATGGCCCCCTCGGGCACGGGCTCGCCCGCGGCCGCCGTCGCCAGCGAGATGGCCTCTGCGAGCGGCCGTCCGTCGAAGTGGTGCAGCACGTCGAAGAGCACACGCGGCACGTCGAGCGGATCGAGGAAGCTGTACCCCTGCACGCGCACCGAGCCCGCGCTCATCCCCACGACCTGAAGGGACCCGAGCGCGACGCGCTCCGCGATGGACTCGTCTCGGGTGCGCGCGAGCGCGAGGCGCACCACCGTCGAGAGGGCCTTCACCTCGCTGCCCGCGGCCACCACGACGTCGTCCCAGCTCATCGGCTCGACCACGCGGTAGGCGGCCCGGTAGAACGCCTCCTCGCGGCCCGCCCAGGGGCCCCAGAGGCGCTCGTAGGCCCCTCGCTCGGTGAGCGACCCCACGGGCACCACGTCGTGCCCGCGGAGCGTCCCGTCGACGGAGATCATCGGGTGCATCATCGCGATGCCCGCCGGGGGGATGCCGAGCTCCACCGCGCAGTGCCGCGCGAGGTGACGCTCGGCCGCGCGGAGGAGCTGGTGGAGGCGGTTCCAGAACGCCTTGCTGACGGCGCCGCGGGTGTGCTTGCAGAACCACGTCGCGCAGGTCGACTCGCGGTGGCGCCACACGGTGCAGCGCCCGTCGTCGAAGTGCGGACAGAGCAGGGCCTCGCTGCGTCCGAAGGTCTCGGGGCTGCCGTCGTAGCGCGAGAGAAAATCCTCGCCCTGGAGGATGCCCATGGGCGTCACGGCGGCGCCCGAGGCCATGCGCGCGCGCACCGTCCCGATGCCGTCGGGGTTCTCGTGGTCCTCGAGGACCGCGCCCACGAGGAAGTTCGCGAGCTCGGGGACGTACGTGCAGCAGCGCGTCGCGGCGTTGAACCAGTGGCCCTGCGTCGGGGTCTCGCCCGGCGGCGGGAGCATCGCGCAGTCGTCGCAGGTCGCGCCCGTCTCTCTCGGCACCTCGGCGCCGTCGAGCAGCGCGCGGACCCATCGCGCCTGGAGCGTCGGGAGCGCCGCGGGGTCGTCGCCCGTCACCTCCGCGATGGGAAGACGGACCCTCGGCTCCATGGCGCGGCTCCCTGTCAGCGCCGCGTGCGCTCGAGCACGCGGGGGTAGAACGTCGTGGTGAGGTGCGCGTACTCGTCGGGCGTGTCGCACTCCATGAAGAGCAGGTCGCGGAAGCACGCGGCCTCGATGCGCCCCACGGCCATCATCCGGAGCGTGATGTCCTCGTGCTCGCTGCGCTCCTTGGCCGTCGAGTAGCGCATGCACCACTCGGTCGCTTCGAGGAGCAGCGCGTGGTCCGAGGGCTCGAAGAGCACCATCCCGGTCGCTTCACCGAGGCACTCGAGACCTTTGGTGAGCCCCGTGCCGAGGAGCCCCTTGCCGTGCATCACCGCGCGGCGTCCGTTGCCGAAGACCATGACCTCTTCGTTCGACTCGCGGTACTCCGAGCACACGAGCGTGCGCGAGGGCGCCCCCGAGCGGTCGCCGTCGAGGGCCGTGATCACCGCGGGCTCGTAGAGAATGTCGGCGTCCATCAGCACGACGCGCGAGCGGCCGTCGAGGGGCGCGAACTCGCTCTTCCACGCGAACCACGCGGAGTGGCCGCTGCCCGAGCGCGAGAGGTCCTCCGAGGGGTTGAGCACCCAGCGGATCGAGAGCCCGGGGCGCTCCCTCAGGGGCGTCTGGTAGGTCTTGCGGTTGCCGACGAGGATGGCCTCGCGAACGCCCGCCGCGGCGAGCCGGTCGAGGTGCCAGTCGACGAAGGTGTCGCCGGCGTTTCCGTCGAGGGGAGAAAGGGCTTCGGCGTGTCGCCGACCTTTGAAATACGGTTCCCCAGGCCCGCGGCCAGGATCACGGCCTTGTCGATCATCGCGCGCTCAACTCCTGAGGCTTCGCGTACTTCTGCTCCGCCTCGTGCAGATACCGGCTCACGGAGACCACCGTGTACGCCCAGATGAGAAGTCCCCACCCCATCGCGATCGGAAACGCGTTGAGGTACTGCCCGATGAGCAGGCTCACCGTCAGCAGCAGGATCACGTTGTCGCCCGCCACCACGCCGACCTTCAGCAGCATCGCGCGCAGCTCGGGGTCTCCGCGCCGCGCCGCGGCCTGCACCGCGACGCCCACGGCCGTCACCGCGGGCGTCTCGCCCTCCTTCGGAAGGTCGCGCTTCGCGACGCGCTCGCGCAGCCGCGGGAGCGACTGCGGGCTCAGCGTCACCCACCCGTAGAGCGACACGAGCCGGCTCACCCACAGCGAGACGAGCGGGCGCTCCTCGTACTGGAGGCACAGCGCGACGAAGTCCTCTTCGTTCGTGTCGTAGCCGTGCTTGATGAGCGACGTGAAGCGCCGACGGTAGAAATCCCACGCCGTCGTGCAGAGCGCCGAGATCGCGCAGGTGAGCACCACGACCACCGCCGCGGTCGCCCACCCGTGGATGCGCGCGAGGCACACCAGGCCGCCCACCATCAGCGACACGAAGCCGATGGTGTCTCCGAGCTGATCGAGGGCGCGACCGAGCGGCGACGAGAGCTTCTTGGCGCGCGCCACCACGCCGTCGAAGCAGTCGAGGATGGCCCTCACTTCGAACATCAGCCCCGCCACCACGAACGCCCGCGGCGTGCCGAGCGTGATGACCGCGCCCGCGGCCACGCCGAGGAGCGTGTGCGCCGCCGTGACGTGGTTGGGCGTGATGGGGACGTTCATCACGTAGCGCACCATCTTGTGACAGAGGGGGTAACGCCACATGCGATCGGCGGGGTTCGACGTGAGGTCGAGGAGCGCGTCGATCTCTGCGGGTGTGGGCTCGTTGCTCGTCGCCGTCATCGACTCCTCGGTGAGAAAAGCGGTCGCGTGCGGAGCGCGCTCAGCCCTTCGGGCCGATGATCGCGCGGAGACCCGCGGTGAGCTCCGCGAGGTCGGTCTCGGTGAGGTCGCCCATCACCGCGATGCGGAACATCTTGCCGAGGTACGGCCCCTGGCCCGCGTAGATGACGAAGCCGCGCGCCTTGAGCTCGTCGTGCAGGCGGTCATACGCGACGTGCGCGGGCACCTTGAACGCCGTGAGGATCGACGAGCTCACGCGCTCGCCGTCGGCGAGGAAGTACTCGACGCCGAGCTCGCGCAGCGTGGCCCTCACGAGGCTCGCGCGGCGGGCGTACTCGGCGCGACGCGCGCGCCAGCCGCCCTGGGCGTCCATCTCGGCGAGGCACTCTTGCAGCGCGTAGACGACGTGCACCGACTGGGTGAAGGGAGACCAGCCGGACTGCTGCTCCTTCCAGTGGCGCCAGAGGTCGAGGTAGACGCTCGCGGCGCCGCTCGCGCGCGACGCGAGGGCCGCGCGCTTCACCATCACGAACGAGATCCCCGGCACGCCGTGGAGGCACTTGTTCGCCGTGGCCGCGACGCCTTCGAGGTTCCACGCGTCGAAGAGGATCTCCTCGCCGCCGAAGGAGCTCACCGCGTCGAGGAGGAACGCGCGGTCGTACTTCTTGCACAGCGCGCCGAGCGCGGGGATGTCGTTGAGCCGCCCCGTGGTCGTCTCGTGGTGCACCGAGAGGACGTGGGTGATCCCCGCGTCGCTCGCGAGCCTGCGCTCGACCTCCGCGAGGTCGATGCCCTGGAGCCAGTCGGAGCTCACCACGTCGAAGCGCTTGCCCTGCGCCGCGAGCATCTGCGCCATGCGGTCGCCGTACACGCCGTTCGCCACGACGAGCGCGCGACCGTCTCTCGGCACGAGCGAGCCCACCATCGCCTCGACGGCGGCGGTGCCCGAGCCCGTGAGCAGCAGCGCGACGTAGTTCTCCGCGCCCTCGTAGATGCGCTCGATGCGCGCGCGCACGTCGAGCTGGAGCGCCGCGAACTCAGACTCCCTGTGACACAGGTCTTCGCGCTGGAGCGCGGCGCGCACCCTCGCGGTGAGGGTCACGGGGCCGGGGTTGAGGAGCCGTGTGCGACTCACGCCGAGGTCTCCTTCAGCCAGTTGCGCATGCGCTCCGCGACCTGCGCGGGCGTCTCCTTGGGGCGCGGGAGCGAGCCCGACTCACCGGGCGCGCACTTCACGTGCACGAAGGTGAGCTCCTTCGGCTGATCCCGCACGATGGCTTCGACCTCGGCGGCCGAGTGCGCGCGGATGACCCGCGGATAGCCGCACGCCGCGGCGACGCCGGCGAGGTCGATCGAGTGCGACACGGTGCTCTGTCCGCCCGTCGAGTCGTGGACCTCGTTGTCGATCACGATGTGCAGGAGGTTCCCGGGGCGCTCGTAGCCGAGCGTGGCGAGGGCGCCCATGCGCATGAGCACGGCGCCGTCGCCGTCGAGCACGACGACCCTGCGCTGCGGCTGCGCCCACGCGAGGCCGAGCCCGAAGGTGCTCGCGCATCCCATGGAGCCCACCATGTAGAGCTGGTTGGCGCGGTCATCGAGCGCGTAGAGCGCGCGGCCCGTGAAGCCCGTCGTGGCCACGACCGCATCGGTGGGGCGGTTGGCGCGCTGCACGGCGGCGAGCACCTCGCGGCGCGTGGGGAGGGCGTCGGTGTACTTCCACGGCTCGACGCCGAAGGGGGCGATGGCGTGGGGCTCGGGCTTCGACTTGAGCTTGTGGTCGGCGACCGAGTCCTTCTTCATGATCAGACCGTAGGGGGTCTGGGTCTTCGTCATGTGCGCGACGGCGCGCGCGAGCACCGCCTCGACCTGATCGTCCTCCGTGGGGAAGTACTCCCACGGCACGCGCATGAGGTCGAAGAGGCCGCCCGTGATCTGCCCCATGAGCTCGTGCTGCGGCTCGTCGTGGGCGCCGCCGGGCTCGCCGCGCAGCGTGGTGATCACCAGCACCGGGATCTTCGCGATCATGTTGAGCGACGTGATCGGGTTCACGGTGTTGCCGAAGCCCGAGTTCTGGAACATCACCACGGCGCGCTTGCCGCCGAGGTCCGCGCCCGACGCGATGCCCACGGCGTCGCCCTCGTTGGCCGCGCCGATGTACGCGATCGTGGGGTCGTCGATCACGTAGTTGATGAAGGGCTTGAGGTACGAGCAGGGGACGCCGGTCCACAGCGCGAAACCGTGGGCCCTGGTCGCGTTGACGAAGGTCTCTGCCTTGATCATTGGATGTCTCGATGGGTGGTGCGCGCACGCGGTCTCTCCGCGCGCGCGCTGCGGAGAGGGAGTGTCAGAACTGCGCGCCGACGAGCACGTCGTCGACGGAGTCGACGTCGAGCCAGTGCCCGCTGGTGTAGATCACGCGCACCGCGTGGCCCGCCTGGATGATCATCTGGAGCAGGTCGGGGAGCTTCATCGTGCGCAGGCGCTCGGGCTCGGTCTTGAGGCCGCGCAGCTTGTCGGCCACGACCTTGGCGCCGCGCTGCGAGAACTTCACCACGCCCATCCACTCGCCGTGGGCCTCGGTGGCCGCGTCGGTGACGAAGCCCTTGAGCGTCACGGCGTTGTAGAACGCGCGCTTCGAGCTCGGCTCCGAGCAGGCCACGTAGTCGGCCACGCGGCCGCGGTTGCGCGACTCGCGGTAGTCCGAGTCGACCATCACGACGAAGTCGTCGTCGGTCTCGGTGAGCTCCGACACGATGTACTTCTTCAGGAGCACGTCGCCGTACGACACGATCACGTCGCCCTCGACGGCGTCGACGGCCGCGGCGAGCGACGCGACCTCCTGCGTGGTCGCGAACTGGTCGTTGTCGAAGTACTTCACGTTGGGGAGGTTCACCGCCTCCTTCTTGTAGCCGCGCACGACGGCGAGGTCCTTCACGCCCGCGGCGCGGTACGTGTCGAGGATGTGCCAGAGGAGGGGCTTGCCGCCGATGTTGACCATGGCCTTCGGGCGGTCCTTCGTGAGGTCGCCGAGGGCCTCGCCCTGCGACGCCGCGAGCACGATGGCGCGCGTCGAGCGGCCGTGCTTCGGGAGGTACCGCTTCTCGGCCTCTTCGAGCTCGTTCTCGCCCTGGAGGTGAAACACCTCCTGCAGCGTGGCGACCTTGTCCTCGACGTTGAGGAGGCACTGGTCTTTGTAGATCTGCGCGGCGGTGGCCTTCATCGCCGTGATGGCCGAGCGCATGAGGTGGTTGGCCCAGATCACCGTCGACACGCCGGCCTCGCGGAACACGTCGGTGGGCGTCTGGTAGTACTTCGTGGGGACGATCACCACGGGGAGCCTGCCTGCCCACTCCTTCATGAACGCGAGGATCTCGGTGGGGTTGCGCAGCGCGCTGTGCATGAGGATCGCGTCGGCGCCGGCCTTGCGGTACGCCTCGGCGCGCTTGAGGGCCTCTTCGAGACCCCAGCCCGCGATGAAGGCCTCGACGCGCGCGACGATGACGAAGTCGCTGTCGGACTGCGCGTCCTTGCCCGCCTTGATCTTGCCCGAGAACTCTTCGATCGTGGCGAGGGGCTGCGCCGCGCCGCGGATGAAGCTGTTGGTCTTGGGGAAGATCTTGTCTTCGATGCACACGCCCGCGACGTTGCGCTGCTCGAGCTTGCGGATGAGCCGGCGCATCGAGTTGAAGTCGCCGTAGCCCGTGTCTCCGTCGAGGAGGATCGGCACCGTGGTGGCGTCGGCCATGAACTCGGCGACCTCGAGGACCTGCGTCCAGCTCGCCTCGTTGTGGTCGCGCACGCCGAGGGCCGCCGAGATGCTGAGGCCCGAGCCCCAGATCCCTTCGAAGCCTGCCTCTTCGGCGACCTTCGCGCTCAGCCCGTTGTGCGCCTCCATCAGGAAGGCGAGCTCGGGGCGGTTGATCATGCTCTTGAGATGCGTGGTCTTCTTCACGGTGGGTGTCCTGGTCCGCGGCGCGTTGCTGCCCATCAAGCGCGAGGCTTCACGGCGCGGCGGGTCGTACCCCAACTTCGTCCGCCAGGGAAGCCAACGCGCGGAGAACCAACACGCTGCGTCACGCGCCTCGCAAGTGCGAAACGCGCTACGCATCGTCGCGTGCGCGAGCGTGAGGGTGTCTTGTCAGCGCGAGCGCGCGACGTGCGACCGAGGAGGTTGTGCGGGGGAGCGAGAGACGCAGCGCGAGGTCACGCCGCGGAGACGATCACTCGTCGTCGACGTCCCAGCGGGTGTTGTTCGAGCGGCGATCGGCGCGGCCACGAGCCGGTCCGCCTTCGCCCTCGACCTTGCGCTTCTTCGAGTAGTCGGCCTTCGCGCCGGGCTTGGCCGGAGGGCCGAAGCGGTTGGCCGGAGGACCGCCCGCGCCCGCCGCGGGACCAGGTCCGCCGCCGGGCGTGAAGGGGCGATCACCGCGGGGCGCGCCGGGGCCGCCGCCCGACTTCGGGAGCGCCACGTTCACCACGAGGGGACGACCGCGGAGGAGCACGCCCTTGAGCTGGTCGACCGCGGCGCGCGCCGCGTCGGCGGAGCCCACGGTGACGAAGCCGAAGCCGCGACGACGTCCGTCGGGGTCGAGCGGGAGGTGCACCCGCGTGACCGAGTCGACGCCCTGCGCGCGGAGGAGGGTCTCGACCTCTTCGGGCGTGGCGTCGTAGGGGAGGTTGCCCACATAGAGCGTGCGATCAGAGGTGTCTGCCGCGGGGCCACGAGGACCGCCAGGACCGCCGCCAGCAGGGCGCTCGCCGCGCTGGGGGGGCTCGGCCTTGAAGCGCCGAACCGAGATCGAAGCGTCGCCCAGCACGTGGCCGTCGAGCATCGAGAGAGCGCGCTCGACGTCGTCGGGAGACGACAACGTCACGAACGCGAAGCCGCGGGGGCGCCCGGTCATCCTGTCGCGGGGGATGCTCAGGTCGACGACCTGCGTCCCGGCGCCCGTGAACAGGTCGCGCAACACCACGTCGGTGACGCTGTCGGGCAGGCCCGCCACGAACAGCTTCTGCGCGTCATCATTCGACATCATCGCTTCGTCTCCATCGCGCGCCGATTGTCGACGCGTGCTCCTTCAGTGATCAGTGCTGTGGGCTTGTGAGGGGGTGCGCGACGGAACGCGCCGCGCGAGCCTCGCTCATATCGCGTTGCGGGGCTCTTGGACAGTCCCAACGGGTGCGAAATCCGCCGCGCGCATCAATCCGCGAGAGGGAGTTGACGACGCTCAACGAGATGCACGTCACCGCGTACGGACGTGGGCGCCTCGCTGGTAGATCCGCTCCCCCGCGTCGTCGCGGAGGCGGATGGTGATCGAGGGGCAGAGCACGCGGCCGACGCTCCCGGCCGTGGCGCTGCCGGGCGCGGGCGGCGGAACGAGGTCCGCGATCCTCGCGCCGGGCGATGGGAATTCGAAGGTCACCTCGGCGCTCCCGGGCTCCTTCACGAGCGGACGGAGCAGCGCCTCGACGTGGACCTTGAGCAGCGTGAACCACGCCGCGTGAGCGCCCGCGTTGTGCCGCGTGAGCGCCTCGATCTGTTCGGTGAGCCACTCGAGCGCGCGGTTCACGCCGGGGATCCGTCGCACGCGGTCGGTGAGGTCCCTCAGTCGCTCGGGCTGCTCGGGCGAGCTCGCGTCGTCGCCCACGCCCGCGTACCACGCCGCCAGCGGAACGAGCCTGTCTGCCAGCGTCTGGAACCAGTCGGGCTCCCCGTCGAAGGGCGCCTCGCGCGACGCCGCGGCGGCGATCTGCGCGGCCACCTCGTCGTCGAGCGCGCGCATGCGCTCATGCACCTCGCGCGGCGTCGCAGGCGGCTCCGCGGTGCCGTAGACCGGCTGCGGAAACGGCAGCGACGCGCGCAGGTGCGCGAGCCATGCGTCGGCGCGCGGATCGTTCACGGGCGCATCGTCTCCGGGGTGACGGAGAAAGTCACGCGATCCCGGCGCCGGGTCGCGCACGCCCGCGGGGAGCGCCCGCGGCTTCGGCGTTCGCGAGAAGAGCGCGACGATCGCGCGCCAGAGCTTCGTGAGGGGGTTCGCCACGCGCTACTCACGGTCGAGGTCCTCGGGGTCGATGGCGCCGTTGCGACGGAAGTCGAACTCCAGCCGCCGCGATTCGAAGTGCGCCGAGAGCCCCGCGACCGAGAGCACCGGAGCTCCGCCCGGCGGACTGAGCACCTCTTCGATGCCCGTCGCGCGCTCGACGCGGAGGCCCGCCAGCACGATCTCGCTGGCCGTGCGCTGCGTGAAGCCCACCTGCACGCGACGCAGGCCCAACCGCTCGCGCTCCGTGAGCGACGACGGCGTGAAGCGCACCTGCGCGAAGGGGATCGGCGGGTCGACGCTGCCCGCGACGCCCGTCCGCGGAGGCCCGCGGAAGTTCTGGCCGAGGACGGCGCGCGCGGCGAAGGGCTGCTCGTCGATCCACACGATGGCCTCGGTCTCGACGGGCTTGCCGTCGCCGCGGACGATGAGCCGGTCTTCGGGCATCACGTACTGCACGCCGCGGCCCTCCTGCCGGAGGATGCCGATGTAGCGGGTGCGCTTGTGCTCGTCGATGGGCTGCACCACGAGGCGACGGCCCTCGCCGGTCTTCGTGGTGAGCACGTAGCCGTGCGCGAGGCCGATGGCGACGCCGAACTTCGAGAGGTCCGCGCGGGCCCCTCCGCGCTGCGCCGCGTGGAGGTCGAGGTAGCCGAAGCCCTGGTCGGTTCCAGCGAGCTCGCGGGGCGAGAGGACGTGCTGCGCGAGCACGGGGCGCGGGGCCTTCGCACACGCGGCGCGGAGGCGATCGGTGACGCCCGGGAGCTGGCTCGAACGTCCGCTCGCAAGCACGAGCTGAACGGGACCCTCTTCGCGAGAGAGCCATCGCTCGGCGGTCTCGAGCGCGGGGGCGAGCACCGTGGCGGTGCACTCCTCGAGCCACGGGCGCGTGGGGATCGCCGCGAGCACGCGCGCCACGTCGAGCTCGGGGAGGTACTGGTGCGCGCGCGCCGCGAGCCCCGCGCGGAGCGTCGCCTCATCGGGCGCGGAGGGAGACGCGAGCGCGAACTTCACCGCCTCGCCGAAGTAGAAGAACCCGAGGGTCCGTCGCTGTCGCGTGCGCTCGGACTCCGTGCGTCCGTGCACGGGCGCGTCGTCGTCGACGACGAAGCGCGTGCGGAGCTTGTCGAGCGCGTCGGGCGGGAGCGTCGCGCGGAGCCTCCGCTTGAGCTCCCGGCAGATGCGCCGCGTGATCTCGACGCCCGCGAAGGGGAGGCCGTAGAAGTCTTCGATCTCCGAGACGATGCGGTCGCCGTCTTCGCGGAGCCGCAGGAGCACGAGGTCCGTCGTACCGCCGCCGCAGTCGAAGGTGAGGATGCGGACGGAGCGCGGCGCCGTGTTCTTCTCGTCGAAGCCGAAGGGCTGAAACGCGTCGAGGAGGCGCGCGAGCGCGAGCGATCCGAAGCGGTGATAGAGCACGCCCAGCGACGCCGCGGTGGCCTCGTCGAGGAAGGTCACCGGCGCTTCGGGCGGATCGGCGCAGAGGCCGCGCAGCGCGCTCTGTTCGAGGGCCGAGCGCGCGACCTCCTGCAGCGTCTCGCGGTCTCGCGCGAGAAAGGCCACGGGGAAGCTCATGAGCACCGGGCCCACGGCGCCGAGCGAGGTGTCGTTCGAAACGCCGCGCACGATCTCCTTCGCGGCGAGCTCGTCGAAGACGCCGTCGAGAAAGTCCTGCGCGAGCTTCGGGTTGCGCCCGAGCTGGAGCTTCGGCGCGGGCTCCAGCATGTCGACCTCGATCCAGGGCTCGCGCTCGGCCTCGGGGCGGTCTTCTTGCGGCGGCGCGTCGGCGCGCTCGATGGCCCTGTCGATGAGCCGCAGCGCGCGCGACCCGATCACCTGATCGGTGATGTTCTCGAACGGATGCCCGAGGAGCCCCGGCGGCTGCGCATCGCGCGGAATGAGCACGCTCGGAATGCCCGCTTCGCCCGCGCGTCGGCTCGTGGCGTCGCGTCGCGCGAGCACCGACCAGCGCTCGGCGATGGGCGGCGGCATCACGGGGTTGCCCAGCGTCGTGCGCTCTTCGAAGGAGCGCGGCGGCGCGACGAGCTCGGCGTGCCACGCGGCGCCCTGCTGCGACACGGTCACGCAGTGAAACGACCACGGGGCGAGGGGGCCCTGCACGGTGACGTCGCGCTGTCCCTCGCGCTGCGTCACCACGGAGGTCTCGTGCGTGCCGAAGTCGATGGCGACGGTGGTTCCAGTCTCGCCCGCGCGGCGCGCGGCGCGCTCGGCGAGTACGACGAGCGGCGCGTCGGGCGCGGGCACGAGCGCGAGGCGCGCGGAGGCGCTGCCGAGGATGGAGTCCCAGGGCGGCGTGGCGTCGTCGTACTCCTCGTCGGCGAGCACCCAGCGGTGCGGGTCGAGGATGAACGCTTCCTCAACGCCCGCGCGGCTCGCGAGGTGACGGACCCTTCGCTCGGCGGCTCCTGCGGCGCCGATGACGAGCGCGAAGCCCGACTTCGGCGGGAGCCACGCGATGGAGAGCGCGGCCTCGAAGTTGGTGGCGTTCTTGTAGAGCCGCACCGTCGCGAAGAGTCCGCGCAGCGCCTCGTGACCGCTCGCGGAGACGGTGGGAGAGCCCTTCGCGTCGGTGCGTCCGACGGCGGCGCCGAGCTCCGACGCGGGGAGCCACGCGAGCTCGCGGCAGTCGACGCGGACGTGTCCGCCCTGCGTGGCCTTCGCGTCGGCCGCGGGAAAGGCCTTCGCGTAGAGCGAAAAAGCGCGCGCGTCGCCCGCGCGTGAGAAGAGTCCGCGGCGCGACGTGGCCCCGAGGGGGACCGTGAGGATCACCGGGTTGAGCCCCGCGCGGACGCGGAGCACGCCGTTCTCGATCAGCATGTCACTGCCCTTCCGTCGCGGCGTCGCTCAGGGGTGCGTCGAGCTCCGTGAGCAGCGCGCCGAACTGCGCGCCGATGCGCGCGTACGCCTCGTCGAGCCCCTCGGGCATCGGGAGCTCGCCCACGGCGCGTCGGAGCCGCCGGTACGCCTCGTTCTTCTTGGGGTCGATGCCGAGCGTTCGCGCGGCGTACTCCTCGCGCTCGGCGTCGCTCGCGTGGAGCAGCCAGTCGATCGCGGCCGCCGCGCGCGCCAGCACGAAATGGGTGCAGTGCACCGCGTTGGAGGGCTCGTCGGCGAGGAAGCGCTCCTCCTCTTCGCGGAGTCGTCGCGAGGCCACGTCGGCTTCGAGCATGCGTTCGAGCACCGGGCGAAGCTCCGCTGCGACCTCGGGCCTGCGCGTCGTCGACTGCACCGCGCCACACGCCGCACGGACGCACTCCGACACGATCACGTCCCACGTCGGTGGCGGCGCGCCGTACGGTCGCAGGCACGTCTGCCGGATGGCCGCGGGGAAGGGGATCGCCACGCCCTGACGGGGGAGTCCCTCGCGGAGCGATTTCACGAGCGCCTCCATCGCGTCGAGGGCGGCCCTGTCTGCGCGGGGCTCTCGCGTGAGTCGCTCTTGCAGATCGGTGGCTGCGCTGCGGGCGCGCGACGCGAGGTCGACGAGCTCGGCGCTCTTCGCCTTGCGGAGCTCTCCGCGGTGCGCGAGGTGGAGCATGAGCCGCGTGAGGAGCTCGTGGCCGCGGTCTTCGGGGTTGGCGACCGCGAGCGCGACGTCGACCATCCACTCGAGAAAACGCCTTCTGGCGTGGGGTTCCGCGGCTCGCACGCGGGCGACGTCTTCGACCCAGCTCCGGGCGAAGAAGTGCGCGACGCGCCACGCGAAGGGCGCCTCGTCGGTCATCGTGGCGTCGTCGAGGGCCGCGACGATGGCCGCGCGAGCGCGCGCGATGTCGGCCGCGGGAACCTCGAGCTCGGCGTCGACGTGACGGTTCTCGAGGAGCACGAAGGGCGGCCAGGTGCGCAGGTCGTTGGGGTCGAGCGCGTTGACGAAGGGCTCGTCGAGCGACCCCCGCAGCGGCTGGATCACCGACCCGAAGACCGACTGCGGCAGCGATTGGAGCGTGTTGATCTGCCGCTCGCTCTCGGGCCGCGAGAGGTCTTTGAGGCGCTCGGCCGAGTGGCGCAGGGCCTCGCCCGCGTAGGTGAGCGCGAGCACGACGCGGCCGCGCATCTTGCCTTCGCAGCGCTCGACCCAGTGGCGCCACGGTCCGTGAAGGAGCTGGTAGCCCGGACGGATCGCGCTCGGCTGCGACGAGCAGACGAGGAGCAGCAGGTCGAGCTCCGACACGGCCTGTCGGAACACGAGGTGGTTCTTGACGGCCTTGAGGTGCCGCGACGCATCGGTCTCGATCTGCGGGTCTGCGCCGGGGCAGTCGACGAGGTCGAGCACTTCGAAGATGCGCGACGCGCGCGTGTCGGGCAGCGGACGCACGCGGAGGGTGAGCTCGCACGCGCGGAGCTGAAGCGACCGCAGGCGAAGCTCACCCGAGCGGAGGCGCACGACGTGGTACTCGCCGCGGCGCGTCTCTTCGAGCTCGTAGCTCGCGTCGTCGGAGGTGGGGAAGCGGCAGATTCGCAGCGTCCTCGCGAACTCGTCGCGGTTGCCCGGTTCGAAGGCCACGTAGAGCGAGCTCGGGAACTCGTCGAGCGTGGCCGCGTCTTCGGCCGCGCCGGGCTCCGACTCGAAGGACGCGTTGTCGAGGGTCTTCACCCGCACGGCGGCGTCGAGCTTCGCGCCGCCGCGGCGGGTGAGCCTCGTGAGGCATCCCGTGGTGTCGGCGTCGCCGACGGGGAGCTCCCTCAGCTCTTCGAGGTCGCCGTACCAGCGCGAGAGCATGAGGGTCTTGCCGGCGTTGACCTTGCCCATCGTGGCCGCGGTGGGCTGTCGCTCGACGGCCTCGGCGAAGCGCTTGACCGCGTCGCGCGCGCGCCGCTCCGCCTCAGACCACTCGCGGTCGACGAGGGCCGCGTCTTCGGGCGGACCGTTGCGCGCGTCGGAGATGCGCCCCGACGCGTCGGCGAGCCAGTCTGACCAGGTGCGGGCGAGGGCCGTGAGGCTCGCCTCGAAGGGGGACTGGGCCTGCGCGGGGGCGGGCAACGCCGCCCCGTAGCGGGCCAGTTCGAACACGTCGATCATGGTGGGGTCAGATCCCCGCGCGCACCTGCTCGGACAGGCCGTTGGCGCCGTCGGGCGCGTCGCTCGACACGCCGTTCGATCCGCCGCCGCCGCCGACGCCGCCGCCGCCGAGGTTGCATTCGAGCATGTTGATCATGGGCGAGACGCCCAGGTAGTACACGCACACAGAAGGGCCGCCCGTGCCGCCCGATCCGTTGCCGCCGGGGCCGCCCGATCCGCCGTCGGCGCCGGGGGCTCCGCGGCCTGCGTTGCTGGTCGATCCGCCGCCCGAGGCGCCGCGACCGCCGTTGCCGCCGCGTCCGCCGTTGCCGCCGCGACCGCCGTTGCCGCCGCGTCCCGAGGTCACGGTGCAGGCCTCGATGCGCACCTGCGACGAGACGCTCATGACGCCGAAGCTGCCGCCGCCGCCGCCGCCGCCGGTGCCCGCGCCGCCGCCGCAGCCTGCGCCGCCGCCGCCGCCGCCGCCGCCGCTCGTCGAGTCGCAGCAGCTCGAGTTGAAGAGGCCGCAGCCGTGCTGCGAGGCGCCGCCGCCGCCGCCGCCGCCGCCGCCGCCGCCGTGCTGTCCCGCGGAGCCGCCCGCGCCGTCGGGGGCGGTGTAGATCCCGGTGCTGCCGTTGATCATTCCGACGGCCGCGGCCGCGCGACCGTTGATGCCCGAGTTGCCGTCGGTGCCGTTGGTGGCGCCGCCGGGCGAGCCGGGGCTCGGCGCGTCGCTACCGGGCGACGACGAGGTGAGGGTGCAGCGCCCGAGGGTGCCGCCGCTGCCGCCGTTGCCGCCGACGGCGCCGCCGCTCGCGCGCGCGCCGGGGGTTCCGCCGAAGCCGCTGTTGAGTCCGTTGCGTCCCGCGCCGCCGCCGCCGCCGCCCGCCGCGCAGGGGGAGCTTCCGCCGCCGCCTGCGTCGGGGGTTCCGCCCGCTGCGCCGTTGCCGCCCGCGGAGCCGAGCGCGCCGTTGGAGCCCGCCGACCCGGCGCCGCCGTTGCCCGACGTGATGCTGCACGCGCGCACGGTGAGGAGCGCCGAGGTGTTCACCACGCGGATGCCGTACGAGCTCTCGCCCGCCGTGGCCGCCGCCGAGGCGACGGTGAGGAGCTGGAGCTCCGTGGGCGCCGAGAGACCCTGCGCGAGGATCGCGGTGGTGCCGCCGCGGATCGTGGTGGTGTTCGAGCGCGCGCGCGACCACATGCGCGTGTCGTCGTAGCCGCCGTAGATGCTCACGCCCGACTGGAGCGTGACCGAGCCCGTGTAGAGCCCCGCGGCGGCGTAGACCGACTTCATCATCATGCGCGCCGTGTCGATCGCGGCGGCCATGGTCTGCTTCGGCATCTCGCGCGTGCCGGGGTTGCTGTCGTTGCCGCGCGGCGAGACGAACACGGCCCGCGACGCGTCGCCGTCGATGCCGTCGCAGTTGGTGTCCTGGAACATCAGGTCGGGCTCGTCGGCGGCCATCGAGTCGCACTCGCAGCCGTCGGAGGTCGCCGCCATGAGGTCGCGGTTGAGGTCGACGTAGCGCGACTCGCACGCGTAGGCGCACATGCCCATCGCGCAGGTCGGCGTGACGTGGGCGAGGTCCGCGCGGCACGCGCGCCGACAGCCGCCGCAGTTCATCACGTCGGTCATGTAGTTGGGCCCCGAGTGCGTGCACGTGGGGGCCGTGCCCGAGACCATGCACATGTCCGTCGTGCACATGTCCATGTCGTCGCAGCTGTAGGCCATGCTGCGCACGCAGCGGAGGCGCGCGGGGTCGCAGCTCCAGGTGCCCGAGCAGGGGTCGCCCATGAGGCGCTCGCACGAGCGGTCGCCGATCTCGCAGGGGAGCTCCCGCACGCAGCCGCCGGTGATGGCGGTGCGGTCGCAGAAGTTGCCGCTCGGGCAGCGGGCGTCGTCGGCCTCGTGCACGCAGCGCCCCATCGTGGCGTCGCAGCGGTCGTTGGTGCACGCGATGCCGTCGTCGCAGTTGGCCGCCCCGCCGATCGTGATGCAGCGGTTGTTACGGCAGATCTGCGCGTTGGTGCACAGGTCGGCCGCGGTGCAGTCGTCGTTGCTCATGCACATGCGCGTCGCGTCGGCCGCGTCGCTGGCATCGCTGACGTCTGCCACGTCCTTCGGTGGGGTCGCGTCGGCGTCGAGGGGCGCCGAGACGTCTCCTTCATCGACCACGTCGGCGGGCACCGTCGCGTCGGGGTCGGAACCGCTGGGAGGGTCGCCGCCCGCGCAGGCCGCCGTGGCCGCGAGGGCAAGAACACCAGGCATCAGAAAGGATCTGCGCATGTCGCGTGGTCTCCGTGCTGGCGCCCGAGCGCGCCGGTAGGGATACAAAAGCCGTCTCAAGCGACGGTATCGCACCCCGAGGGCGGGCGACACAATCCCCCATCCACGCAGCGGGCGAATGGAGCACCGCGTCAAGGCCCCGCGGGGGATGTGGCTCCCCTCCTCGGCGACGGTGTACATGGGGCGGCGATGAACACCGCCGAACGCATCGAGCACGCGCTGACCGAGGCGCTCCACCCCGAGCGGCTCCGCATCGACGACGAGAGCCACCTGCACGCGGGACACGCGGGCGCCGCGGGCGGAGGCGGGCACTACCGCGTCTCGATCACCGCCGCGGCCTTCGCGGGAAAGGGACTCGTCGAGCGCCACCGCATGGTCTATGCGGCGCTCGCGGGCGAGATGAAGAACGCCATCCACGCGCTCGCCCTCGACACGCGCGCCGGGAGTGAGCAGGCGCCACTGACACCCCGCGCCGACGCCGGACACGCGAAGGCCATGGTGCGTGCTCTTCGAGGCCGACGCCGGACACCCGAAGGCCGTGGTGCGTGCTCCCGAAGGTCGACGCCGGGCACGCGAAGGCCGTAGTGCGTGCTCCCGAACGCCAACGCCGGGCACGCGAAGGCCGTGGTGTGTGCTCCCGAAGGCCAACGCCGGGCACGCGAAGACCCTGGTGCGTGCTCTTCGAGACCTACGCCGGGCACGCGAAGACCCTGGTGCGTGCTCTTCGAGACCGACGCCAGCCTCTCGAAGATCCTGGTGCACGCTCCCGGAGCCCGACGCCAGACATTGCGCACTGCGATAGGATCGCCGCGTGCGTAGCCCTTCCGCTTCCCTTTGCGCAGCGCTGATCCTGGTCGCGTGCGGCGAGACCGCCGAGCCTCCGCGCGACGCCGCCGTCGCCGACATCGTCGACGCGAAGCCTCCGAGTGACGTCACGCTCGACGCGACGATCGACGCGCTCGACGCCACGCCCGACGTCGCGAAAGACGTCGTCACCTCGCTCCCCGACGGACAGACCTGCCCCGCAGGCCAGCGCGTCTGCGACGGGCGCTGCGTCGACGTCGCCTGGGACGTGGCCCACTGCGGCGCCTGCGGACGCCCTTGCAGCGCGGGCCTCGCGTGCAGTCGCGGACGCTGTCAGGCCACCTGCGATGCGTCGCGGATCACCTGCACCGTCGGGGGATCGCTCCGCTGCATCGACGCCACGCGCGACGCGCTCAACTGCGGCGACTGCGGTCGCGCCTGCGCCGCGGGAGAGCTCTGCGTCGACAGTCGCTGCACCTGTCCCGAGGCGAGTCGGCTGTGCGGGGGTCGATGCACCGACATCCAGAGCGATCCGGGCAACTGCTCGGGCTGCGGCGTCGCGTGTCCGACCGTGCTCAACGGACGCGCGACCTGCGAGCGCGGGGGCTGCGGCGTCGAGTGCTTCACGGGCTACCACCGCTGCGGCAGTCGCTGCGTCGACGACCGCGCCGTGGAGACCTGCGGCGCGATGTGCATCCCGTGCCCGCCCGTGGTCAACGGCGTCGCGACCTGCGACGGAACCGCCTGCGGCATCACCTGCGCCGGGGGCTTTCACCTCTGCGGCGGCGCGTGCGTTTCGAACACGCTGCTCGCGAGCTGCGGCGCGTCGTGTACGCCGTGCCCCGTCCCCACGGGCGGCACCGCGAGCTGCGTCAGCGGGATGTGCACGGCCACCTGCGCGACGGGCTTTCACGTGTGCGCCGGGGCCTGCGTGTCGAACACCGCGCTCACGAGCTGCGGAACGTCGTGTGCCCCGTGCCCCACGGTGACGGGCGCGACGACGACCTGCGACGGACGCGCCTGCGGCTTCACCTGCGCCGCGGGCCTCGGCAACTGCGACGCCGACGCCACGAACGGCTGCGAGACCGACGTGCGGATCACCGCAGCCCACTGCGGCGCCTGCGGACGTCCCTGCGCCGCGGTGGCGGGCGCGCGTCCGTCGTGCGTGGCCGGCGCGTGCGGCTTCGTGTGCGACACGGGCTTCGCCGACTGCGACCGCAACCCCGCCAACGGCTGCGAGACCTCGACGCTCTGGAGCGCCACCAACTGCGGCGCATGCGCGCGCACCTGCGCCACGGGAGAGGTCTGCGCGATGGGCGTCTGCCGCGCGCCCCGCCTCGGATGGACGAAGCGCTACGGCGACACCTCCGACGACGGCGCGCACGCGGTCGCCTCCGACGCGATGGGCAACCTCGTCGTGGCGGGCAGGCTCTCGGGGCCCACGCGCGTCGGCTCCGACACGCTCGCGGGGGCCGGTCGCACCGACGCGTTCGTCGTCTCGATGCGCGCCGACAACTCGCTGCGGTGGGCGCGCTCCTACGGCGGCACGACGCTCGACGCGGCCAACGGCGTGGCCCTCGACCGCGACGGAAACGTCTACGTCGTCGGCACCTTCACGGGCTCCGCGGAGCTCGGCATGGGCATGGTCGCCTCGCGCGGAGACACCGACGCCTTCGTGATCTCGCTCACGCCCGACGGCGCCGTGCGCTGGGTCCGCACGCTCGGCTCCGACGGCGCCGATGCCGCGTACGGCGTCGCCACCGACGCGATGGGCGTCTACATCACCGGCAGCGTCCGCGGGACCATCGACTTCGGCGGCGGCGCGATGGTGGGCGGCGCGTCGCCCGATCCCTTCGTGCTCGCGCTCGGGCTCGACGGAGGCTTCCGCTGGTCGCGCCGCTTCGCCGCGGTGTCGCCTCGCACGGGCAGCGGCGCGGGCTACGGCATCGCAACGGGCGCCGACGGCGCGGTCGTGGTCGCGGGGTATTTTCAGGGCGCTCCCACCTTCGGTCCCGACCTCCTCGTGAGCGCCGGGAACTTCGACCTCTTCGTCGTGAGCCTCACGTCGACGGGCGCGCAGCGCTGGTCACGTCGCGTCGGCGGCGCGAGCGTCGACTGGGCGCAGGCCGTCGCCATCGACGCCGCGAACAACGTCTACGTGACGGGCTACTACCAGGGCACCGTCGACTTCGGCGGCGGAGGCCTCACGGCCCCTTCGGGCACCGACGGCTTCGTGGCGAGCTACACGGTCGCGGGCGTTCACCGCTGGTCTCGTCGCTTCGGCGGCGCGACGGGCGTCTTCGGAACCGCCACGGGCTACGGCCTCACCATCGACGCGCAGGGCAACGTGGTCGTCGCGGGGAGCTTCAGCGGCAACGTCGACTTCGGCGGCGGGCTCCGCGCGAGCGCCGGGCGCCTCGACGCGTTCCTCGCGAGCTACACGGTCGCGGGCGTTCCGCGGTGGTCGCGTCGCTTCGGCGCCGAGGGCGACGACGAGCTCCGCGGCGTCGCGAGCGACGCGACGAGCGCGGCCTACGCAGCGGGCGTCTTCGAAGGCGCGGTGGACTTCGGCGCGGGCGCGGTCACCAGCGCGGGCGCCGCCGACGCGGTCGTGCTCCAGATGGTGCAGTAGTCTCCGCCAACAGCACGACGCTCACCCGCCTGGGGTTCACCCCACAGGGATGTACGCGTGTAGCGCGCCCAAGGGATGTACGCGTGTAGCGCGCCCAAGGGATGTACGCGTGTAGCGCGCCCAAGGGATGTAC
>JAXLYG010000009.1:0-301843 GCA_046351535.1 Polyangiales bacterium | reverse complement strand
AAAAAGCACGTCGCCCCGCGCCGGTGGACAGAAGAACTGTCCTTCCAACGCGGGGCTTCGTGAGGGCTTCACGACCCGCTCGGAGCTCCGCGCGACGACCTCAACGGGTCACCGCGCGATCGCTCGATCGAGCGATCAGAAGTCCATGTCGCCGCCGTGCGAGTGACCGCCGCCGGGGTTGCCGCCAGACTTCTTCTCGTCCTTCGGACGCTCGGCCACGAGCGCCTCGGTCGTGAGCATGAGGCCCGCCACCGACGAGGCGTTCTGGAGCGCGCAGCGCACGACCTTGGCGGGGTCGATCACGCCCATCTTGAGCATGTCGCCGTACTCGTCCGTCGCGGCGTTGTAGCCGAACGACCAGTTGCCCTCGCGGACCTTGTTCACCACGATGGAGCCGTCGACGCCGGCGTTCGCCGAGATCTGACGGAGGGGCTCCTCGCAGGCGCGGCGGATGATCTTCACGCCGAAGTTCTGCTCGTCGCTGAGGCGCAGGCCGTCGAGCGCCGCCGCGAGGCGGATGAGCGCCACGCCGCCGCCGGGGACGATGCCCTCTTCCACGGCCGCGCGCGTCGCGTTGAGCGCGTCCTCGACGCGGGCCTTCTTCTCCTTCATCTCGACCTCGGTCGCGGCGCCGACCTTGATCACCGCCACGCCGCCCGCGAGCTTCGCGAGGCGCTCCTGGAGCTTCTCGCGGTCGTAATCGCTGGTGGTGTTCTCGATCTGCGCGCGGATCTCGCGCTCGCGCGCCTTGATCTTGTCCGCCGAGCCCGAGCCGTCGATGATGGTGGTGTTGTCCTTGTCGATCTTGACGCGCTTGGCGCGGCCGAGGTCCGACAGGGTCACGTTCTCGAGCTTCGCGCCGAGCTCCTCGGAGATCACCTGGCCGTTGGTCAGGATCGCGATGTCCTTGAGCATCTCCTTGCGGCGGTCGCCGAAGCCCGGGGCCTTGACGGCCGTGCACTGGAGCGTGCCGCGGAGCTTGTTGACCACGAGCGTCGCCAGGGCCTCGCCCTCGACGTCCTCGGCGATGATGAGCAGGGGCTTCTGCTGACGCGCGATGCCCTCGAGCACCGGCAGCAGGTCCTTCATGTTCGAGATCTTCTTCTCGGAGATGAGGATGAACGCGTCCTCGAGGACGGCCTCCATGCGCTCCGGGTCGGTCACGAAGTAGGGCGAGAGGTAGCCGCGGTCGAACTGCATGCCCTCGACCACGTCGAGCGTCGTCTCGGCGCTCTTCGCCTCTTCGACGGTGATCACGCCCTCCTTGCCGACCTTCTCCATCGCCTTCGCGATGAGCTGGCCGATGGTCTCGTCACCGTTCGCCGAGATCGTGCCCACCTGGGTGATCTCCGTGGCGTCCTGCGTGAGCTTCGCGCGGTTCTTGAGCTCCGCCACGATCGCCTCGACGGCCTTGTCGATGCCGCGCTTGATCTCCATCGGGTTGTGGCCCGCCGCGACGAGCTTCGAGCCCTCGCGGAAGATCGACTGCGCGAGCACCGTCGCCGTCGTGGTGCCGTCACCCGCGGTGTCCGAGGTCTTCGACGCGACCTCGCGCACCATCTGGGCGCCCATGTTCTCGAACTTGTTCTCGAGCTCGATCTCCTTGGCGACGGTGACGCCGTCCTTGGTGACCACGGGCGAGCCGAACGACTTCTCGATCACCACGTTGCGGCCCTTGGGGCCGAGGGTGACCTTCACCGCGTTGGCGAGGGCGTCGACGCCGTGAAGCACGAGCTTGCGGGCGGTCTCCTGATAGACGATTTCCTTGGCTGCCATCTGCGTATCTCCTTTGAGATTTGTCTGTGTTTGAAGGGGATCTGAGAGAAGCGATCAGCGCTCGATGATGCCGAGGATGTCTTCCTCGCGGATGATCAGGTGCTCGGTGTCCTCGACCTTGACCTCGGTGCCCGAGTACTTGCCGAAGAGGATCTTGTCGCCGACCTTCACCTCGAGCGCGATGAGCTTGCCGTCCTTGTCGTGCTTGCCGTGGCCGACGGCGACGACCTCGCCCTCGATGGGCTTCTCCTTGGCGCTGTCGGGGATGATGATCCCGCCCTTGGTGCGCTGCTCCGCCTCGAGGCGGCGAACGAGGATGCGGTCGTGCAGGGGACGAATCTTCATGGCTGACTCCACTCCGTGTGCGTTGCGGCGGCTCTGCGCCGCGCGGTTGTGAGACGACGATCGAGACGACCTCTGGCGCCCGACGCCGCGCGGTGAACGCACGAGCGACGAGCCTCACGGTGGACCTCACGGAGCGCGGAGAGACCTCGCGACGCGGTCGAGGGGGCGCGCTCCGCGCATGCGGCGACACCCCACACCGACGACCTACGTCGCGCGATTTCTGGCACTCCCTCAGGCCAACTGCCAGGAGCGGCGCGGAAGATAAACTCCGAGGCGGGGGTGTCAAGGCCCCCTCGGAGAAGGGACACGCATTTCCCGAACCGAAGGCGTTTCAACGACTTGGCACTCTCGATGTAGGTCTGCCAGAGGCGCTTCGGTGCGCCGCTCCGAGCCGTCGGCGCGGGCGCCGGCGCGGCGTCTCGCGCGCTCGCAGAAACGTGTCTGCGCGGCGCGCTCTGGGTAGCTTCGAGAGACCGAACACGCCGCGCGCGAGGCGCTCTCCGCAGCGCTCCTCCGCGATCGCGGCGAGGAGTGACGCCATGACGATCGAGACCTGCGCAGACCTGGGAGACTACTTCCGCTCGGTGCTACGGGCGGCGATGCGTCGGCAGCGCGTGAGCGCGGCGCCCGAGACCGCGGACTACGTCGCCGGGGTGATGGTCACCTACGCGGCGCGTCCGGCGGCGGAGTTCCTCGACAGGCCCATCGTGATGATCCTCGAGGACGCCCTCGCGAAGCCCGAAGGCGCGCGCTGCGTGGCGCTCCAGAGCGTCGGCGACGGGGCGCTCTACCTCTCGGGGCTCTTCGGCGAGCACGTCGAGCGCGCGCAGGGGTCGACGAGCTTCTACGTCCAGGCCGGGAGCTTCGCGTACCGCGAGGCGGCGGCGCTCGCCCGCAGCGAGGAGGGGACCGAGCCCGTGGCGCTCGTCGAGCTCGGGGCGCAGTTCCCGCGCTTCGTCGACGTGCTCGCGGAGGTCGCCGAGTCGCAGGCCCTCGGCTCCGTCACGCGGTCGATCGTGCAGCTCTATGACCGCTGGAAGAACGCAGACAGCCGCCGCGCCGTCGAGGAGATGGCGCGACGCGGGGCGTTCCCGACGAAGGGCGGCGTGTCGTGAGGGTGCGACGCGACGGTCGCGCGAGGAATCAGCCGAAGCGGCGCTTCTGATCGATGATGTACTCCTCGACGGCGTCGCGCGAGGGGCGGCTGAAGTGCACCTTCCCCGCGGCGATCTCGCGGAGCGAGAGCACCGAGGGCTTGTTGCGGTACTTGTGCGCGTCGATCTGGAGCCGCGCGCCCTTCATGAGCTGACGCGTGCGCGTCGCGGCGAGGATCACGAGCGCGAAACGGTTCTCTTCCTGATCGAGGCAGTCTTCGACGGTGACGCGGGCCATGGTCGTGAGTCTCCTGAAGGGGGCCGCGGACCGTATCGTTGTTCGCGCCGCGCCGCAAGCGCGCCGCGCTTCAGCCCGCGTGCGCGGGGAAGTCGATCGTGAACGTCGTCCCGACGCCGACGGTGCTCTCGATCTGGAGCGCGGCCCTGTGCTGCTCGAGGATGCTCCGCACGATGGAGAGCCCGAGCCCCGTCCCCTGGCCGTTGCCCTTCGTGGTGTAGAAGGGCTCGAACACGCGCGCGAGGTCCTTCTGCGCGATGCCGTGACCGTTGTCGCGCACCGTCGCGCGCACCACGCCAGCCTCCGGCGAGAGCACCTCGACCTCGATGCGCCCCGAGCCCTGCGGCGTCGCGTGGCACGCGTTGGTGATCAGGTTCACGAAGACCTGCGAGAGCTCGCCGCGGAGGCCGTACACCGGCGGCGTATCCGACGCGACGCGGAGCTCCAACGTGGCGCCGCGATCGCGGAGCACGTGCTCGCAGAACTGCCACGCCTGCGCCGTCACGTCGCCGAGCGACAGCGGCGACGGCTGCTCCGTGGCCGACGGCGTGTACGCGAGGAGCCGACGCACGAGCGAGCGGATGCGCTCGGCCGCTTCGGTGATCCTCGCGGCGCGCGTCGCGTCGCGTGAGTCACCCGTCGGGGTGGAGCGCCCGAGCTGCTCGGAGTACGCGAGGATCGCCGTGAGCGGGTTGTTGATCTCGTGCACGACGCTCGCCGCGAGGCGACCCACGGAGGCGAGCTTGTCCGCGCGCGCGAACTGCTCCTCACGCAGGCGCTGATCGGTCACGTCGCGACCGATCACGATGGCGCCGAGCACCATCCCCGAGGCGTCGCGGACGGGGCTGAACGAGAGCGCCATGAGGCGGTTCTCCTCGCCGCCGATGGGCGTGAACGCCACCTCGATGTTCGACGCCTGACCGCGCAGCGCGGACCAGAAGCTGCCGCCCATGCGCCGACGGTCCGAGGGCTCGATGAGGTCGATGAAGGTGCGCCCCGCGAGGCGATCGGGGGGCACCGCGAGGGCCTCGGCCATCGCCGCGTTGCCGGTGCGGACGGTGCCCGTGCGATCGAGCAGCGCGATGAGCTCGCGCGTGCCGTCGAAGAGGGCCCTGAGCTCGTTGCCGAAGCCCACCGTGGCGACGGGCGTGAGGGGGATCATCCTGCGCGGCTGCTCGGCGTTGCGGCCGCGACGCTGGCGCCCCACCGTGAGCAGCGCCGAGAGCTGCCGCGCGAAGAGCGTGGCCACCGCGAGGTCGCGCGACATCTCGGCCTCGGCGCCGCGCGCGGGGTGCTCCACGGAGATGGCGCCGAGGAGGTCGCCGTGAACCTCGAGCGGGAGGTCGAACCCGTGCGAGGTGCCCTCGAGGACGCACTTGCGCCCCTCGGGCTGCATTCGAAGCACGAGGTCGGCGCCGCCGATGAAGCCCGCGCTCGAGCGCGCGATCTCGACGGCGCGCGTGCCGGGGTTGACGACGCGGATCGCGACGGCGCGACCGGGCAGCGCTTCGAGGAGCCCCTCGAGGTGCGCCGTCGCGATGCCGCCGTCGGTGGGCGCCTCCGCAGCCTTCACGAGGGCGCGCGAGAGGCACACGAGGACACGCTCGCTGATGGGGGTCGCGGTCATATCTGCGGGGGGCGGAGGGCTCGCCGTGACGCGGGTCCCCGAGACGCGCTCGCGCCGCGCGGAGACGACCGCGGACTCATCCGACGGGTCGCGCGAGACGGGAGCCAGAGGCGCCGCGGGGCTTTCGCGAGTGGTCATTTCATTCCTCCGGGGGGGACGAGTCCGACTCGGTCGCGCGGTCGAGGTCGAGGATGCTCGTCCCACCCACGTACTGCTTGGTCTCGTAGCGTGCGATCTTGCCGATCTTGCGAACGATCTCGGCCATGCGCTCAGACTCGCGGAGGATCACCGCCGCGCCGCGCCCGATGGCCGAGTCGGCCTCGGCCTTGCGCTGGAGCAGCTCCGCGTACCCCTGGATCGCCGTGAGGGGCTGGTTGAGCTCGTGCGCCGCCGCGCCCGCGAGCTCCGCTGCGATGACCTGCTTCTCGCTGAGCGCGACGCGGTGTTGAAACTGCGCGAGCCGCTCCTCGAGCTGGATGCGCTCTCGGATGTCCGAGAACATCCCCACCGTCGCGACGGCGACGCCGTTCTCCGAGACGAGCGCCGCCGAGAGGAGCACCGGGATGCGCTCTCCGGCGCGCGAGAGCACCTCGGCCCTGAGGCTCGCGAGGCGGCCCTCGGGGGCCGTGCGGAGGCGTCGCATGATCTCCCGGGCCGCGCCGGGCGGATAGAGCATCTCGGCGGAGCCCGCGCCCACGACCTGCTCGCGCGAGTACCCGAGGATGCGCTCGGCGGCGGAGTTGAAGAGCAGGATCGTCCCGTCGAAGCGGGCCGCGATGATGGCGTCGGGGGAGCTCTCGATCAGCGACGAGAGGAACTCCTTGGTGCGCGAGAGCTCGCTGGCCGTCGCGCGCTCCTCGGTCACGTCGCGCAGGGTGATGAGCACGGCGTGATCCTCGCGGAGCAGCGCCGAGGTCGCGATGGAGGCCACGCGGTGCGTGCCGTCTCCCCGCACGATCCCCAGGTCGACGCCGCCAGGAAACTCGCCGCTTCGAAAGCCCTCACGGAGGGCCTCGAAGCGCGCCTTGTCGCCCTCTTCGAGCGCGTGCAGAAAACCCACCTCCCGCAGCTCGGGCTCGGCGCGGCCCACGATCTCGCAGGCCTTCGGGTTGGCGAAGAGCACGTTGCCGTCGTGGTCGATCACGACCATGCCGTCGGCCGACGACTGAAAGAGGTCGGCGTAGCGCTCGAGCAGACGGACGCGCCGCTTCGCCTCGACGTGCGCCGACGAGACCGCGAGGCTCTCCTCCCGCAGCTTCTGCACCACCCGCGCGTTGCGGAGCGCGACGGCCGTCGCGTTGGCGACGACCTGACAGAACGACACCTCACGCTCATCGAGGCTCCCGCGCGCCTCCGACGCGCGGAGGAAGAGCACCCCCATCACGCTCTCTTCAGACCCGATGGGCACCAGCGTGAGCATCGGGAAGCGCGTGCTCGAAACGTGCGCGCGCACCTCCCAGAACATCGGGTGCGACGTCGCGTCGTCGATGGTGAGCGGCCGCCGCGTCTGGAGCACCCGCTGGATCTCGGGGTATCGCTCGAGGTCGATGGGCAGGTCGCGCACCCGCGCGTCGTCGCTCGCGACGAGCACGTAGCCCACGTCGCCGGCCTCTCGCGCGACCACGATCGAGCAGCGCTCGACGCGCATGGCCTCCGCGATGCGCCGCACCACCGTCGCGAGGATCTCCCTGAAATCAAGGCTCGACGTGAGCGCCTGCGTGAGCTCGACGAGCACGCGGGCGTCCTGCTCCTTGCGCGCGAGCTCCCGCAGCGACGCGCGGAGCTTGATCTGGCTCTGGATGCGCGCGATGAGCTCGGCGTCGCGGATGGGCTTCCGCACGAAGTCGTCGGCGCCCGCTGCGAACGCGCGCTCGGTCTCGTCGCCTTCGCCCGCGGCCGTGACCACGATCACCGGCACGTCCATCGTCTCCGGCGTGGCGCGCAGCCTGCGGAGCACGTCGAGGCCGCCCGAGGGCGGGAGCACGAGGTCGAGCAGGATCAGCGAGGGCGGCGTGGCGATCGCCCGCTCGACACCCTCGTCGCCGTTTGAGGCGCTCTCAACGGGAAAGCCCCCGCGTCGCAGGGATTCTTGAAGGGCGAATCGAGCGACCGCGTCGTCATCGACCACCAGGATCAGCGGCGCAGTGGGGCGCATCGTCCGAGGTCAACATATCCCGATCGAGCGAGCCGTCGCAATCACCGCTCGCGCGACGGACTATTGCGGCGGCGGCTGCTCGCGGCCTGACCACCACACCGCGAGCGCTGCGGCGTGGACCACCCGCACGGGTACGCCCGCGCGCTGGGCGAGATCGCGGCACACGTCGAATTCGGGTTGAGCCATCGGCGCGACCCCATCACCCTCGGCCACCTTCACGGGAATCAGGCCGAAACGGGTTTCTACGGAGTCCGTACGCCGCGGGCGCTCCGTCCGGTCGACCGCGCGCCACCGAAGCCCGAGCGCGCTGCTCTGCTCCAGCAGGACGCGCCCGACCCGCTCGCGATCGGTCGCGTGCGCGAGGGCGGAAATCATCACGCCGGGCCGCCCCTTCTTCATCCCGATGGGCGCGGTCCACGCGTCGAGGGCGCCCTCTCGGAGCAGGCTCTCGGTGACGTGCGCCGCGAGCTGCCCCGACGCGTCGTCGATGTTCGACTCGATCACCACGTGCGTGCCCTGATCGCGTCGCCCTTCGTCCGCAAGCGGATCTCCGAGCACCACGCGCAGCAGGTTGGGCCGCGAAGGAAACGACTTCGTCCCCGCGCCGAAGCCCGTCGCGACGGGACGCATCGAGGGCCACGTCGTCCACGCCCGCGCGTTGGCCTTCGCGAGGCTCGCGCCGGTGGGCGTGACGAGCTCGCCGTCGACGTCGGCGCTGATCGTCGGAGCGCCGGAGAGAATCTCCACCACGGCGGGCGCGGGGACGGGGAGTACGCCGTGAGCGGCTCGCACGAACCCGCGACCCATCGGCAGCGGCGAGCAGGTCACCCGCGCGCCGAGCCACTCCAGCGCCGCGCTGGCGGCGACGACGTCGACGATGGCGTCGACGGCCCCGACCTCGTGAAAATGCACGTCGTCGAGGGGCATCCGGTGGACCCTCGCCTCGGCGCCTGCGAGCGCCGCGAAGGCCGCGAGGGCGCGCGTGCGCACGCCGTCGACGAGGGGCGCCGCCTCGAGGATCGCGCGGACGTCGCGGTACCTTCGGTCGGGCTGGGCGCCCTCGACGGTCACGACGAAGCGCGTCGCGACGATCCCGCTCTGCACGCGCGTGGTGACCTCGGTGCGATACCCGCCGAGGCCGAGTGACGAGAGCGCCCGGTCGATCGCCTCGCGAGGGACGCCGAGGTCGAGGAGCGCGGCGACGAGCATGTCACCTGCGATGCCGCTGAAGCAGTCGAGGTGAAGAACCCGCCCCGCGCCGCTGCCGTGCGCGAGCGTCGGCCTGTCCATGACATTCGCGTCGTGGTCTCCGGCGGAGTGGGCTCGGTCTGCACGGTGGGCCGACCCGTGATCGTGGTCGTGCCCGTGGTCGTGTCCGTGATCGTGTCCGTGATCGTGGTCGTGGGGATCGGTCACTGATTCGCTCGCGCTCCGGAGGGGGTTTGGACGGGGCCGCGTATCCGCGCGGACCGTGATTGTCAACGAGGGACGAATCGGTGAGGGGTGGCCGGGTGAATGCTGGCACGACGGTTGCGCATCGGAAGGTGAACGAAGATCAAACTCAAAACGCCGCGCTCCTCCACTCTGATGGAACTCATGGCGGCCAGGGATTCAGGGCGCTATGCTTCGTGCTTGCAGGTTGGAGAGTATGTGGCGGTTGCGAGCTGGCGACTGTTTCGGTCGGCAGAGCATCTCCCAGGAAAACCATAAACAGGGACGTTGGCCGTCGACTCCCACGGTGGGTGCGTCGTGAAGGTGGTTCATCAGGAACTCGCCGAACTCATGGACGATTCGGGCGCGCCGCTCCCGGGGCGCCTCAACGCTCGACCGCGCGCAGGAGGCCCCGTTCGGATCACGCCCCTCACGGGTGTGCTGGTCACCGACGCGACCGGGGCGCTCGTCGTCCGACGGGTCCGAGTCCGGGTGACGAGCGGGCCTGACCGGGGTCGCGAGGCCCTGCTCGAAGCGGGCACCCTCCTCGTCGGGACGCACACCGACAACGACCTCATCCTCCGCGACCCCCACGTCAGCAAGTACCACCTCGAAATCGCGCTCGTCGCGGGCGGCATTCGCGTCCGCGACCTCGGCAGCGACTCGGGGACCTTCGTCGGCGCGAGCAAGCTCAACCTCGGCGTAGTGCCCGTCGGAACGGAGCTCGGCATCGGCCGCAGCACCCTTCAGCTCCTCACGGGCGACATGGTCGTGCAGGTCGCTCCGAGCGATCGAAACTCCTTCGGCCCGGTGCTTGGTCAGTCGCTCCCGATGCGCCAGCTCTTCGCGCTGCTCGAGCGACTCGCGCCCTCCGACGCGCCGATCCTCCTCGAAGGCGAGGCGGGCACCGGACGCACGCTCCTCGCAAAGGCCATCCACGCGAGCTCTCGCTTCGCGGCCTCGCCCGTCGCGGTGATCGACTTCAGGCTCCCGCCCTCGGAGCGCCCCACGGTCACCTCCGTGGGTCAGCGCAGCGACACCTTCACGCTCCTGCTGGAGCGCGTCGACGAGGCCACCCCCTCCGAAGCTGCGGCGCTCCTCACGCTCTACGAGCGTCGCGAGGAGGGCGTGCTCGACGCGCGCATCATCGCGACGGCCTCGTCGGATCTTCGCCAGGCCGCCGCCGAGGGGCGGTTCCGCAAGGAGCTCATCGCCCACGTCGCCGCGGTGAGGGTGCAGGTTCCCCCGCTGCGCGCGCGGATCGAAGACATCCCGATGCTCGTTCGGCAGTTCGCGCGAGAGATCTGCGGCGCTGAGCCCGTCTTCCGCCCCGGTGACCTCGACCGCGTCGTCGCGCGTGAGTATCCGGGCAACGTGCGCGAGCTTCGTCAGCTCGTGGCCCGCGCGCTTCAGACCGACTCGCCTGCGCCGGTGCTCCCGCAGAAGGGCGTCGCTCGCGCGAGGGCTGCGCTCGTGATGCCGCTCAACGCCCGCCCGAAGCCCCCCGACCCCACGATCGCGCGTGACCGACTGGTCGACTTCTTCGAGCGCGACTGGATCGTCAACGCCTTCACGCGCCTCAACGGCAACCTCAACGACCTCGCCCGCGAGACGGGCGTCGCTCGGAAGGACCTCGTACGAAAGCTCCGCGCGTGGGGCGTGACGGTCAACGACCGCTGACTCACCGCGCGAAGTGATCCCACCCGCGCCCCTCCACGACGCGGCGGACCCCGCCCTCACGCACGAACACGCCCGCTCCATCGATCACCTCACCGATGGTGGTCCACGCAGCGCCGAAACGCGCGCGTGGGCCTGTCGCGAGCACCTCGTAGTCCTCGCCTCCGTGAAGCGCTGAGGCCTGCGCTTCGAGGCCGAGCTTCACCGCGGCGCTGCGCTGCCCTTCGAGCATCGGGATCTGTTCAGGGAAGAGCAACAGCCCGCATCGCGACGCGCGCGCGAGGTGCCCCGCGTCCTGCGCGAGCCCATCCGAAATATCGATGGCGGCGGTCGCGTGAAGGGCGACGTCACGCGCGATGTCGACGCGCGCGCGCGGCGCCCTCCAGCGCGCGATGAAGGGCGCGAACTCTGGATCATCGCCGCGTCCCGAGAGGAGCGCGCGAAGGCCGAGCGCGGCCGCGCCGATGGGCCCCGAGACGGCGATGACGTCGCCGGGGCGCGCGCCGTTTCGCGCGATGGGCGCGCCCAGGCAACGGCCGAGCGCCGTCGTCGTCAGCGAGAGCGTCTCTGACGACGCGAGGTTGCCGCCGACGATGTGCGTCGAGAGGCGGTCCGCTGCGCGGCGCGCGCCGACGAGGAGCGCGTCGAAGTCTTCATCGGAGAGGCTTCGCGGCAGCGTCCACGCGAGGAGGAGGCCGCAGCCTCGACCGCAGAGGTCGCCGCCCATCGCCGCGACGTCGCTCGCGGCGGCCTCGATCGCGCGGCTCGACGCGTCTGAGAGCGAGAGGAGGTCTCGACGGAAATGAACGCCCTCCACGGCCGCGTCGACGGTCGCGATCACGGGCCCCGCGGGGTTGAGGATCGCGGCGTCGTCGCCGATGCCGACGTCGGGCGCGGCAGGCTCGCCGAAGATCGCGCGGAGGCGCTCGATGCGTTCGAATTCGCCGTGGGCCATGTGATTCCAGCTCGGGGAAAGGGGCCGCGCGCACGATACACTCGCGTCACGCGATGACGAAGCTCCCTCTCCACGACGCGCAGGAGCGCTTCTTTCTGCGGTATCTCGGCGCCGTTCGCGCTGCGACGGGCACGCTCCCGCTCTCCGAAGACGACGCCGAGCGACCGCCACCGTGCTTCGTCGGCGCCGTCGACGAGCGCGGGCTCCGCCCCTGGAGGCCGCTTCGACGGACGCGCCCTGCGGGTGATTTCTCCTCGCTGGAGCGATGCCTCGGCGGGGCGCTTCACCCCGACCTTCGCGCGTGGTTCGACCGCTGGTGCAGCCTCCCGGTCGAGGGGCTCTGCGGCGAGGAGACCGTCGTGCTCGGCTTCGCCGCGAGCGATGCCGAGCTCGCGGTGCTTCTCGACGCGGCCTCGAGGAGCCTCGCAGCTCACGGTGAGGCGCGCGAGGTGTCGGTGCCCGTCGCGGTCTTTCACGACGGTCGCCGCGTGCGCGCGGGCAACGCGAGCGGGCGCGTCTGGATCGTCGACGCCGAGGGGCAGGAGCGCATGATCGCACGCTCGCTCATCGAGTTCATCGACGCCGTCGAGCCGCTGCCGCTGTGAGCGCGAACGCTACGAGGCGCCGAGGCGGCGCCAGGGGATGAGCGCGACGATCAGCGCCTCGCCGAAGATCACCACGGGCGAGGTGAGCGCGCGGAAGCCCGTCACGCGCGACGCGATGATCGTGAGCAGCAGCGCGCCCGCGAAGGCCCCGAGCGGGAGCATCACGTTGAGCCGCGGCCGCTCCTCGCGCGGAGGCGGCGTCAGGGCCTGCATCGCGGCGCCGAGCACGCGGTCGATGCCTTGCTGCGCGCGCGGCTGGAGCTGCGGGTCCGAGAGCGACTCGCGGTAGCGCTTCGCCGCGTCGGGGAGGCGCTCGAGCGACGCGGCGAGCGCGACGAAGCGCTTGTGCTGGACCTCGTTCTCCCAGTCGGAGAGGAGTGTCTGCCACGAGGTGTCGAGGGGATCTCCGCGCGTCGAGGTGCTCACGTCGACTGGAGATTGTGCGCAGGGTCGCGGCGGGGATCAACCACCCCGCGCGACCTCGCGTGGAGAGACCTACTGCGCCGAGACCGACGCCGACGCCGAGACCTGCACCGAGACGTCGACGGAGACGCGAACGCTCGACATCGCCTGCGCCGCGATCGCGCCCGCGGACACCGCGCACGTCGCCGCCGCCGCGCCCGCCGCGCCGATCGCGTTGGGGAGCTCGCCCGCCGCGCGCGTGAGGTCCGCGCCCGACTGCGCGACGCGCTCGAGCCTCGCGCGCAGCCCCATCACGTTCACGTAGCCTCCCGCGAGGGCCGCCTGCACGCGCTGGATGCGCGCGCCGAGGTCCGACGCGACGTCGCCGGTCACGCGGAGCGCGGCCGAGCCGGGCGTGCACGTCGCCTGCGCGTCGAGGCGCGCGTCGCAGGCCGCGCGGCAGTCGCCGTTGACCTGCGGGGGACGCACGCGACCGGTGCATCGCGGCTCCGTGAAGGCCACGCTGCACTCGCCGCGACACTCGCCGCCGCAGCTCCCCGAAGCCTGCGCGACGCAGCGGCCGTTGCACGTCCCCGTGCAGTTGCCCTGCGCGTCGCGCGCGCTGCACGAGCCCTCGCACGTGCCGTTGCACGCGCCGTTGACCTCGACGGCGCAGCGCCCCGTGCACGACGCGCTGCACACGCCGCGGAGCTCGCCGCCCTCGCAACGGATCTGCGCCACCGCGGGGGGTAGCTCACGTCGCAGGCCGCGGCGCAGGCGCGCGCGTCGACGCTCACCTGCAGTGCGGGGGCACCACGGCGGCCTCGACGCGCACGTTGGCGGCCGCGCGGATCGTCGTGATGTCCTCGCGGAGCTGCCGCGAGACGCGCTCGCACACGAGGCGAACGCGGTCCGGCGAGGCCGACATGCGACCGAGCTCCTCGCGGGGGATCTGCAGCGCGTCACCCATCTGCCGACAGCCGTCGTGCAGCGAGTTGGCGAGGTCCGTGGAGGCCGCCGCGAACTCGTTCGCCGAGAGGACGAAGGTCTCGATCTTCTGCGCCGCGGCCGAGGCGCCGAGGTCGCCCGAGCAAGCGCCCGAGATGCCGAGGGTCCCTCCGCCGAGGCCCATCGGGCACCCGGTCGTGAGAAGCACGAGGAACGCGAAGCTGGTCTTGCGAGGATCGATCACGCCGTTTCTCCTTGTGGAAGAAACGGGCTACAGGAATCCCTTGCGGCGTTCAAGTCGCATCCGCTGAAGGGCCGCGATCGAAGGTGTTTTCAGCGCGTCGCGCGAGGCGGACGGGCCGTGCGGGGGCGCCCTCTCGGAGGGGCGGCGGGCGGGGTGAAGTTCATCCCGTACGCGAAGGGCAGCGTGCCCGATTCGGGGCGGGGAAAGTGCGCCTGCTGGAGCTCGGTCTGGATGCAGGTCGCGACCTCGGGCGCCTCGGGGATGCCCGACACCTCGACGCCCGAGAGGTCGCCCGTGCGCGTCACCACGAAGCGCATGTTCACGCGGCCCGCGAGCGTGGGGCGCGAAGCCCGCGCGCGGTCGTAGCAGGGGCGAAAGCGCGGCTCGTACGCGCGCACGATGCGAGCGACGTCGCCGGGGCCGATGGGGTGCGTCATGTCGATCTCGCCGGGCGCGGGGCCCGCGGAGCCGCGGAGCTCGGTCTCGGGGCGGCGCTCGGCGACGGCGCCCGTCGATCCGACCTCGCCGTTCGCCGGTCGGGGCGCGGGGCGCGGCGTGTCTTCGCGGGGGAACTCTCCCACCGCGGAGATGTGGTCGGTGTTGCGTCGGATCGTCGTCACCTCGCGCGTGGGCGGGGCCTGCGTGCCCGTGGGAGGGGGCTGCGGCGGGTGCTGCGCAAGCGCGGTGATGGACGACGCGAGGACCGCGAGCGAGAGGGTCACGGTGAGGCGGGACTTCATCGGGGTGCTTGGCTCCTGAGGGCGACGGCCGCGACGCATCGTACCGTGGGATGGGCCTCGCTCCCAACCCCTCACTGCAAGATGCCCGAGGCCGCCATGAGCGCGACGGCGACGCCGAGGAGGCTCTCGCCCGCGATGAGCCCCGACGCCACGGGGATGACGTAGGTCTCGGCCGCCTCGGGCTTCGCCTTCGCGTAGGCCCACGCGATGAGCGCCCCGATGAACATCGAGATGCTGTTGAACGCGGGGATCACCATCGCGAGGCCGAGGCCCATCGCCGACGGGAGGTACTTCTTGTGGTTGGGCAGCGCGCGCTCGAGGAGCGGGAGCGAGAGGCCGACGATGACGCCCACGAGGATGCCCCAGCGGGCGGTGTAGTGGAGCGAGTGGACGCCGTTGGCGAGGAGCTGCGCGACGCCCTTCCACACCTGCGCGGAGGGGGCGGGGAAGCGGTCGCTGCCGAGGATCGAAGCGTCGGGAACCAGCTTGTAGAAAGCCGGAACCACCACGATCGTGCCCACCACCGTGCCCGAGAGCTGCGCGAGGAACTGCTTGCGAGGATTGGCGCCGAGGAGGTAGCCCGACTTGAGGTCCGTGAGGAGGTCGGCGGCGCTTCCCGCTGCGCCCGCGGTGATGCTCGCGGTCATGAGGTTGGCCGTGACGTTCGAAGGCGCGAGCACGCCGTAGGTGAGCTGCGTGATCTTGCCCATCGCGCCCACGGGCGTCGTGTCGGTCTCGCCCGTCGCGCGGCACGCGACGATCGCGAGCACGAACGACAGGGCCACCGCGATCACGCCGAGGAGGGGGTTGATCCCGAAGGCGAGCCAGCCCGTGATCACGAGCCCCACGGTCGAGAAGGCCATGCCCCCGAGGAACCACGACGGCGGCACCTCGATGCGCGCGAGCGGATCGCGCTCGTCTTCGCGGACCTCTCCCTCGCGGAACGGTCCGGCGCCGACCTTCGCGCGCGGCTTGAACACGTCGCCGAGGCCCGAGAACGCGCGGACCACCGTGCGCCACTGGAGCCCGAACGAGAGGAGCCCGCTGCTCACCATGATGGCCGCGCCGGGCCAGAGGCTCCACTGCACGATCGAGCGGAACTTCACCTCGCCGGTGATCCCCCCGAGCTCGCGCACCCACGGGGCGAGCACCGCGTAGTTGAGGAGCGACGTGATGAGCATGGTGATCGTCGTGCGGAGGCCCATGAGCGCGCCCGCCGCCACGAGGATCAGCGAGCCCTCGAACGAGATGGTCCAGCGCGCCGCGGGGAGGCCCGCGATGGTGAGGCCCGGGATCGGGATGTTCGACGGGATCACGCTGAAGCGCGTGAGGATCGCGAGGACGCCCTGCTGCGCCACCGCGTGCGCGTCGCGGAGCCAGGTGATGAGCGCGCCGATGGTCATCGAGGCGAAGAGCGCGCGGGCTTTGGCGCGGCCCGTCTCGCCCTCGCTGTAGAGCGAGCGGAGCGTCTCGGCGGCGGCCGTCCCCGAGGGGAACTTGAGCTGCTCGATGTTGATCATCTGGCGCTTCATCGGGATCGCCATGACCGTGCCGAGCACCGCGAGGAAGAAGGTCCACGCGACCAGCGCGGGCCACGGGATGTGGTGACCCGACACGATGAGCATCGCCGCGATGGCGCTCACCATCGTGCCGCCCGTCGACGAGCCCGCCGACGAGGCCGTCGACGACATCGCGTTGTTCTCGAGGATCGTGAGGTTGCGACCGAAGATCGACGGCGCGAGGCGCGAGAGGCCCGAGTAGAGCGCGAACGAGAGGATGCAGGCGGTGATGGCCACGCCGAGGCCCCAGCCCGTCTTGAGCCCCACGTAGAGGTTCGAGAGGGCCATGAAGCTCCCGAGGAGGCTCCCCATGAGGAACGATCGCAGCGTGAACTGCGGGACGTTGTCGCCCTGGTAGACGTTCTTGTACCAGTTGAGCTCCACGTCGGTCGCTGCGGGCGCGGCGGGAGGTGCGGCGGAATCAGGGGCTTCGGTGGTCATCGCGGGGCGACGATCGTATCCATCCCACCGCGCGCTCCGCGACAGGAAACGCCCGCCGCGCCGAGGGTGGCCATTGTCTCCGGCCGCGTTCGTTGCGACGCTCTGCGCCTCCGATGAACCGTTCGGCCCGCGCCTCGCTGGTGTACGCGCTGCTCGTCCTCTCGGCGTCGAGCGTCTCCGTCGCGCAGCCCGCGCCCGCCGAGACGCCTCCGCAGCCCGCGCCCTCGCCAGCCACCGAGGCCGAGTACGCGCGCGGCGAGGCCATGCGCGCCGAGCACCGCGACGCCGACGCGCTCACGTACTTCGAAGCGCTCTACGCCCGCGCGCAGGAGCCTCGCGCGCTCGCGCAGGTCGGGCTCAGCGAGGCCGCGCTCGGTCGCTGGCTCGACGCCGAGTCGCACCTCATCGAGGCGCTCACCGCCCTCCGCGACCCGTGGATCACGCGCAACCGCATGCCGCTCCTCGCGACCCTCGAGGCCATGCGCACGCACATCGGGACCCTCGTGGTGAGCTCCGACGTCGAGCCCGCCGAGGTGTGGATCAACCGCCGTCGCGCGGGCACCACGGGCGTTCCGCTGCACGTCCTCGCGGGCGATGTGACCTTCGAAGCGCGCGTCGAGGGCCGCCCCGCGGTCACGCGCACCGTCGCGGTCGTGCCCAACGGCGTCGCGCGAGAGGCCGTTCGCTTCAGCCTCGATGAGCCCGCGCCCGAGGGTGCGAGGCAGCCCTCGCAGGGCGCGACGGGCGCGGCGTCGGGCGCGACGAACGCGCTGGCAGATGGGCCTCGCAGCGATCCCGGCGGGCGCGAGCCGCCGACCCCGTCGGGCGGCGGGACGCAGCGCGCGCTCGGGTGGGCCGCCGTCGGAACGGGCGCGGCCTTCGTCGTGGGCGGCGTCGCCGCGTGGTTTCTCGGGCGCAGCGCCGCGGACGCATACAACAACGACCCGACCTGCCCCGGCCTCGGAGCTCCGACGCAGTCAGACTCGTGCGCCTCGGCCCAGAGCACGGCCGCCACGTTGGAGCCCCTCGCGTGGGTCGCCGGCGGGCTCGGCGTCGCCCTCGCCGTCACGGGCGCCGTGCTCGTCGGCACCGCGAGCCCGTCGCGCGCCTCGACGGAGACCTCCTACCGCTGCGGCCCCGTCGTGGGGCCCTGGTCGGGCGCCTCCTGCGGCCTCTCGTTCTGACCTGCGGGTGATCACTGTTCGCCCATTGCGCACGCGACGCAGACCCGCGTAACTTCGTGCGTCGCGGTCCTTCGAGACTCCGCTCGAAGGCACCCGTCGACTCACAGGGCGGCCCTGACGTGCGAGGTACGGCCACGATGGTTCGCAGACGATCACTGTTCTTCGCGGCGACGCTCGCGCTCGCGGGCGCGTCGCTCACCACCGCGGCGCAGGCCGAGCGGACGCTGCAGGAGTACCGATACTTCCGCGCGCTCTCGATCGACCTGCAGGGGCGCATCCCCACGCGCGACGAGATCACGCGCTTCGAGCAGCCCACCTTCGACGTCGCGCAGTGGGTCGACGAGCGCATCGGCCAGCCCGCCTACGCCGAGCGCATGCGCAACCTCTACATGGACCTCCTGCGCCTCGAGGTGACCTCGGCGGTGCAGTTCAACCCCGCGTCGATCGTGCTGCGGCGGCAGCAGATCCTCGGCCCCGACGGGACGCCCGAGTTCGTGTACTACCGCGCGAACCAGCGGCGCACGCGGCCCGAGACCGACGGAGATTTCTGTCTCACGAACGCCGAGTCGGGCATCACCATCGACAACTCGGGGACGCAACGCGGAACGCCCCACGCGGTCACGCGCGCGGCCCTCGACGCGGCCACGGTGCTCGTGCGCCCGTGGTGGCTCTACCGCGACTATCGCAGCGCCGCGCCGACCGATCGCTTCAACGCGACGACGTGGGCGACGCGCTTCCCGAACTTCTCGCCCATCACGGCGCTCCAGCGTGAGCCCGACAACATGACGGCGACGATGACCGTGCGCGTGTGCCGCGAAGAGGCCGACACCGACGCGACGGGCACGGTGTACTTCGCCAACCGTCCGCGCCCCGCGACGCCGCCCTTCGGGCGCATCATCAACATCCCCGCGGAGACGACGTGGGCGCGCACCAACGCGGGGATGACCATCGCGTGCTCGTCGGACGTGGCCTACCGCAACACCGCGGACTGCGGCTGCGGGCCGGGCCTCGAGCGCTGCATGCCCGGGTCGAGCGGGAGCAACAACCCGTCGGCGTTCATGTTCCCCACGCGCACGCCGCTCGGGCCTGACGACCCGCTCGATCAGGTGAGCCAGGCGCAGGACGACTGGAACCTCTTCTGGTGGTCGCAGGAGACGCAGCGCTTCCTCGAGCACATGGTCACCGACGACCGTGACTTCCGTGAGGTGCTCACGGCGCGCGACACGTGGGTCAACGGCCCCCTCGCGAACTTCTACCGCAACTACGCGTCGGCGAGCTGCTGCACCGCGGCCTCGATCGGGCTCGGCTACGTGCAGCCCGAGGGGCTCTTCGATCCGACGCGCGCCCCGACGGCGCTCCTCCCGCACGACACCAACACCTGGACCCGCGTGGCCGACCGCGGACCGCGCGCTGCGGGGCTCCTCACGATGCCCGCGTTCCTCATGAAGTACGGCTCGCGGAGGGCGCGCGCGCACGTGCTCTACAACGCCTTCATGTGCCGCGAGTTCGTCGCCGAGAACGCGCAGCTCATGCCCTCGACGGAGCCCAACCTCATGCGCCGCCCGGGCTGCGCGTCGTGCCACTCGACGCTCGAGCCCCTCGCCGCGTACTTCACCCGCGTCGCCGAGAACGACTGGACGTGGCTCCCGGCGACGCAGTTCCCCGCGATGAACCCCATGTGCGGCGGCACGACCATCACGGCGATGTCGGGCAACTGCCGATCGTTCTACGACCCCGCGTTCTCGACCGCGACGAGCGGAATGCTCCGCAGCGCCTACGGCTCCGTCGCCAACGCCGACGCCGGTCCCATCGGCGCCGGGCGCGCCATCTCGCAGAGCCCCGAGTTCGCGGCCTGCGCGGCCAACAACGTCGCGACGGCGCTCCTCGGTCGCACCCTCGAGGCCGACGACGACGCGCTCAAGCGGAGCCTCACGCAGGCGTTCACGAGCAGCAACTACCGCATGCGCGCGCTGGTCCGCGCGGTGGTGCTCTCCGACGCCTACCGCAACGCCAACAACCTCACGTCCGACGCGTGGCGCCAGGGAGGGACCTCGCGATGAATCGCCCCACGCTCGCCCTCGCCGCGCTCCTCTCGCTCGCAGCCTGCAACCGCGCCGCGGACGAGGCCTCGACGCCCGCGCGCCCGATCTCGACCGCGCCGACGCCCACGCCGACCCCGACGCCGACGCCCACCCCGACGCCGACGCCCACGCCCGGGGGACCGCAGGCGGTTCCGTCGATGCCCGTCACGTCGATCCCCGGCCACGAGACGCTCGCGCAGGACAACACGCGCAAGGAGGGGCCGCGGATCATGTCCGCGGAGACGTACATCCGCACGTACCTCGCGCTCTTCGGCGGCCTCGCGCCCCTCGACGTGCAGACCCGCGCGCGCGGCGCCGACGGCAGCGCCCTCTTCGACTCCTGGAACGACTACCTCGCGGCGCTCGGCCTCCCCGACTACCGCGTCGATCAGCCCAGGAACACCCAGACCAACGCGCTCATGATGGCGACCTTCGAGCGCCTCGGCAGCGTGCTCTGCGACCGCGCGCTCGAGCGCGAACTGCGCGGGACGCTCCCCGTCGCGCAGCGCTTCGTGTTCGCCTTCGAGGGCACCCCCGCGGGGCTCAGCGAGGCCGACTTCACCACGCGCTTCGACGTGCTCCACCGCACCTTTCTCGGCTACCCCGCGGCGCTCGCGCAGACCGATCGGACGCATCGGTTCTATGAGCTCTACACGGGCACCGTGGCCCGGCACCGCGCGACCGGCGCGGCGCCCTCGCGCTTCACCCCCGAGCAGGCCGGATGGGCGTCGGTCTGCTACGGCCTCGTTCGTCACCCCGAGTTCCACGCGTACTGAGAAGGGAGCGCTGTAGACCCATGACTGACACGTCTCGCAGGAGCTTCCTCAAGGTGCTCGCCGGTGCCTCGGCCGCGGGCGCCGCCACGCAGTTTCCGCTGCACGCGCTCGCCGATCCGCCCAACGGCGCCAACGAGTTCTTCATCTTCATCCACGCCGCCGGCGCGTGGGACGTGATGCTCGGACTCGACCCGCGCAACGAGCGCCGCGGGCTCATCGAGCCGCCCAACACCGACGTGCTCGACACGGCCTCCATCGACCGATGGACCGACACGCGCCTCGACGGCGACACGCAGACCTTCGCCCCCGTGCGACCGAGCGGTTCGAACATCACCTTCGGCCCCGCCATCGGCGAGCTCGCGGCCTTCTACGATCGACTCACGGTCGTCAACGGCCTCGGCGTCAACACCGTGAGCCACCCCGACGGGACCGTCTTCGCCTCGACGGGCCGTCACCTCGCGGGCGGACGCGCGCCCGAGTCGAGCATCGATACCCTCATCGCCAACGAGTTCGGGCGAGAGACGCTCTTCCCCGTCATCTCGATGAACTACCCCTCGTGGTTCGTCGGCGCGAACCTCGACCGCCGCGCGATGCCGCTCCGCACGGCCAGCGTCGACACCGTGGGCCGCACGCTCAACCGCTCGGACCTCTACACCTACGGCGCCGACCGCGACGCCGTGACGTCGCTCCTCACGCAGGAGGCCCGCGACCTCGCGGCGCGGCAGCAGTTTCCGCAGGTCTTCAACGGCATGGCGCTCCAGTACGAGAGCCTCCAGCGCATGCTCCGCAGCAACCTCCGCTCGGTCTTCGACGCGGGGATGCTCACCGCGCAGTACCCCATGCTCGTGCCCACCGCGACGGGCGAGCGCTACCGCTTCTTTCAGACCGGCGCCGTGAACGCGGCCTTCGCCGTCGAGGCGATGAAGCGCAACGTCGTGCGCTGCGTGAGCTTCTCCATCGGCAGCTTCGACACGCACAACACGAACTACCGCAACCAGGGCGCGCTCCAGCAGGAGCTCTTCAACATCCTCGCGCGGCTCATCCGCACGCTCGACGACGCGCGCCACCCGACGATCACCACCGACCGCCTCTCGGCGCACACGCACATCCTCGTGGTGAGCGAGTTCTGCCGCACGCCGCAGATCAACCTCTCGGGCGGACGCGACCACTACCCCAACGGCTCCGCCCTGGTGATCTCGCCCGCGTTCCGCTCGAACTTCGTCTACGGCAGCTCGGACCCCGACCAGCTCCTCCCGCGCGCCTCGGGGATGTTCACCGACGGCATGCGCGCCATCGCGCCGCCCGACCTGCTCGCGACCTTCCTCGGCGCCTTCGGCGTCGATCCCCGGCGGTACATGCGCGACGGCGAGATCGTCCGCGCGCTCCTCCGCGCATGAAGCGCCGCGCCGCCGCGTGATACGACTCGCGGCGTGACCGACGCCCGAGTGACGCACGCGATCCCTCACGAAGACTGGCCCACGCGCGACGAGGCTTCGGCCTCGAAGCTCTTCTCGCCGCTCGCGCTCACGCGACACTGCACGCTCGCGACGCGCACCTGGGTACCCGCGATGGTGCCCTGGCGCGCCACCGACGACGGCCACGTCACGCGCGACGTGATCGACTGGTACGGCCGCCTCGCCGACGGTCGCCCCGGCGCCCTCGTGGTCGAGGCCACGGGCGTGCGCGACGTGCCGAGCGGGCCGCTCCTCCGCGTCGGTCACGACCGCTTCATCGACGGGCTGCGCCGACTCACCGACGCCGTGCGCGCGCGGAGCGGCGGTGAAACGAGGGTGTTCCTCCAGGTGCTCGACTTCCTCGCGATCAAGCGGAGGCCCGAGCCCGCGAAGTTCTTCTCGCGCTTTCTCGCGGTGACTTCGAAGCATCGCGAGGCCCTCGCCGCGCGCGAGGCCGACCTCCGCTGGCTCGACGCGCCCGAGGACGAGGTGCGCGCGCTGATGGCGAGGCTCCCGAGCGACGCGCTCCCGAGCGTGCTCACGGCGAGGGAGCTCGATGACCTTCGCATGGGCTACCGCGAGCGCGTGACCGACACACACCTCGCGCACATCCGAGCGCTGCCCGCGGTGCTGCCCGGCCTCTTCGCGGAGGCGTCACGGAGGGCCGAGGCGGCGGGCTTCGACGGCGTCGAGCTCCACTACGCGCACGCGTACACCATGGCGTCGTTTCTTTCGGCCACGAACGATCGCGCCGACGGCTACGGAAGCACCTTGGAAGGAAGGCTACGCCTCCCGATGGAGGTGCTCGCGGCCGTGCAGTCGTACGTCTCCGAACGATTCGTGATCGGGTGCCGGATGCTCGGCGACGAGGTGATCGACGGGGGCTCTCGCATCGACGACGCGATGACCTTCGCCGCGGCCCTCGCCGACGCGGGGATGGACTTCATCTCGGTGTCGAAGGGCGGGCGCTTCGAAGACGCGAAGCAGCCCGCCGTGGGCGAGGCCGCGTATCCCTACACCGGGCCGAGCGGCCACGAGTGCATGCCCACGGTGCGCTCGGACGCGCGGGGGCCCTTTGGTCGAAACCTCCATCTGGCGCGGTCGATTCGTGACGCGATCAGGCTCGCGGGCCTCGTGACGCCCGTGGTCGCGGCGGGCGGCATCAACGGCTTTCGCATCGCGGAGCGCGCGCTCGTCGAGGGCGACTGCGACGTGATCGCGTCGGCGCGGCAGAGCCTCGCGGACCCCGACTGGTGGCGCAAGATGCGTGAAGGGCGCGGCGGCGAGGTGCGTCGCTGCAAGCTCACGAACTACTGCGAGGCGCTCGATCAGCGCCACAAGCAGGTGACCTGTCAGCTCTGGGATCGCGCGTTCGACGTGGGCGAGGGGGACGTGGCGCGCTCGCACGACGGGCGACGCAGGCTCACCGCGCCGCCGTGGCGAAGGGGAGACTGAGCGTCACTCGCAGGGCGCGTCGGGGGCGCGTCCGGCGGGGTCGAAGACCGTCGCCATGCCCGTGCGCACGAAGGTGTCGGCGAAGCACGAGTACTGGAACTTCACCGCGTCGAGCTGCGTGTAGAGCGCGTGCGGGTCGTAGACGCCGTCGCCCGTGTACTGCACCACCACGCCCGTGTAGGGCGTCGCCATCGAGGCGCTCATGCGGTTGTTGCGCACGGGGTAGCGGATGGTTCCGCCGAGGCCGCCGAGGGTGAGCGCGGGCTGCATCGTGGGCCACACCTCGGCGCCCGCCTGCTGGTGTCCGTAGGCGAGCGCGACGGCGTCGTAGACCACCGTCGGAAAGTACGAATCGCCCTGTCCCACGGGCTCGTAGATGGGCCTCACGGGGTGCGTGGGGAGCGGGTCTCGCGCGATGCGAGGCATGTAGGCCATGGGCTCGGCGGGCTCCCACGCGGTCTCGAGGAGCGCGAGGCCCGGGTGCATGAACGACAACGCCACCTGCGTGCCGAGCACCGTTCTCAGCAGGATCGCCGCGCCCGGAACAAGCCCCGTCTGGAGGATGAAGTAGCCCCAGTAACCGCCCGCGCCCGTGGGGATCGACGCGCGGATGTGCGGCTCCGTCGCGGAGATGAGGTTGGTGTACATCCCGCCCATCGACTGGCCCTGCGCGATGAGGCGCGAGGTGTCGTAGCGGGCCTCGGTGACGCCCGTCGGCAGCGTCGCGCCCGTGCACGCGGCCACCACGCTCGCGGGGATTCGAAGGCGTTCGAGCGCCTCGATGAAGAGCCGCTGCTCCATCACGCCCTGACGGAAGGTGTCGCGGAAGGCCTTGAGGTTCGTGAGGTTGAGGTACGCCGTCTCGCCCGCGCCGGGCAGCCGCTCGGGGTTCACGGGCATCGCCGCGCCCGCCATCGCGATGCCGCGCGCGCCCATGACGTGCGCGGGGCCTTCGCCGAGCGTGTTGCAGCCCATGACGCCCATCCACGTGTCGAGGTGGCCGTCGGCGCAGGGGTGCGTGGCGCTGCGCGGGGCCCACGTTCCGCGGTCGACGACGGCGGTGCTCACGCCGCCGGAGCCGTGAAAATAGACCGCGAGGGGATAGCCCGCCGCGGGCATCGCGCGTCGCGGCAGGGTCAGCGTCACGGGCACGCGCGCGTAGTTGGGGAGCGACGCGTAGGTCTGGGGGCGGGGGTATCCCTGCGTGTCGAGGTCGAAGAGGCCGTCGGTGTCGAAGGGCGGCGCGCCGCGCTGAAACTGCGGCATGGTCACGGTTCCCGTGAGCTGGCAGTAGCGCGGGTGCGTGGTGGGCGAGTCGCCCATGGCGACGCGGAGGTTGTCGATGGTCACGTCGTGGCGCTCGACGACGCGGTCGCCGAGGGCCGCGGTGTCGGCGACGACGTCGCCCGTGGTGAACACCGTCGCCGCAGCGACCTCGGCGCGGTCGATGGAGGCCATCGAGAGCGTCTCCCAGAGGGGCGCGTAGAGCGTCCTCGCGGCCATCGCGCGGGGCGTCGCGGGGCCCATGTTCTGCGAGAGCTGCGCGAGCGTGGGGTTCTGCGCGAGGGGCTGTCCGCGGGCGTCGCGGAGCGCGCGCATCACCACGAAGGCGTACTTGCGCGCGCCGTGGAGCACGAAGCCCGGACGCGCGGCGACGGCGAGCATGTTCGCGGGCGTGTAGGCGTCTTCGGGCGGCGTCGCGGCCACGACGGGAAAGCGCCGTCCGCGCTCGGGCGACGCGGGGTCGATGTCGAGGAGCATCACCGCGGCGCTGCCGGTGGCAGGGATCACGGCGGCGCCGTCTTGCGCGGCGAGCGCGTTGGAGAAGCGGAAGTACGCGACGGGGAGCACCGGGAATCCGCGTCGATCCTGCGCGATCTCGAGGAGGCCCGTGATGAGCCCTCGCACGTTGGGCGGATAGGGGAAGCCGCGGAGGTCGGGCGCGCCATTCGAAGCGAGCCGAAGGTCGCTCGGGTACGGGAGGTCGTAGAAGTGCTCCGAGACGGTGAGGTCGGCGTCGAGGTCGAAGACGAGCGCCGAGGGAGCGCCTCCGTCGGGGGACACGTCTGCGCTCGCGTCGCGCGCGTCGGTGGCGGCGTCGGCGGGCGCGGAGGCCGTGTCGTCGCAGGCGTTGAGCGTGAGCGAGAGGAGCGCGAGAGAAGTGGTTCGTTTGAGCATTCTTGAGGGCGTCGAAGCTAACAGATTCTCGGTGATTGATTCGCGTCGCGCGCTGGCGCATGGTCGCCGTCGATGAGCGACGAGGCGAGCGCCGCGGGTCACGGGGTCGTGCTCTTCGACGGGGTCTGCAACCTCTGCAACGCGACGGTGCAGTTCATCCTCGACCGCGACCGCGCGGGCTACTTTCGCTTCGCTGCGCTCCAGTCGGAGGCGGGCGCGAAGGCGCTCGCGGCACGCGGCCGCGCGCCGGTGACGGGTGAACCCGACAGCATCATGCTGCTCGAAGGCGACCGCGTGTACGACCGCTCCGACGCGGCGCTGCGCGTGGCGCGGAGGCTCGACGGAGCGTGGCCGCTCATGGCGGTGTTCCTCGTGGTGCCGAGGTTCGTGCGTGACGTGGTGTATCGGTTCATTGCGCGCAACCGCTACCGATGGTTCGGCCGCACTGAAGAGTGCCGCATCCCGACGCCCGCGCTCCGAGCGAGGTTTCTCACATGAACATCGACCGCATCTCGCCGACGATGCGTCCCGAGGGGATCGGGGCGCAGCGACAGACCTGGCTCGACCTGCTCTTTCTCCACTGGCGCGTGCCCGTGTCTGCGCTGCGAGGGCTCATTCCCGCGGCGCTCGAGATCGACACCTTCGAGGGCGAGGCCTTCGTGGGCGTGGTGCCCTTCACGATGCGCGGCGTGCGGCCCGTGTGGGCGCCGCCGGTGCCTGGGATCTCGAACTTTCACGAGACCAACGTGCGGACCTACGTGCACTTCGAAGGGCGCGATCCGGGCGTGTGGTTCTTCAGCCTCGACGCCGCGAACCGCCTCGCCGTGTGGATCGCGCGGACCTTCTGGCACCTGCCCTACCACCACGCGGAGATGTCGCTGGAGAAGCTCCCCGACGGGAGCGTGCGCTACGCGACGGAGCGCGTCTCACCGCCGCCGGTGCCCGCGCGCTGCCACGTCACGTATCGCCCCGAGGGGTCGCCCGACGCGGCGAAGCCCGGCACGCTGGAGCACTTTCTGGCAGAGCGTTACGTGCTCTACGCCGACGTCGGGGGAGGGGACCTGCGCCTCGGGCGCGTGCATCACACGCCGTACCCGCTCGAGCGCGCGAAGGTGATCCAGTACGACGAGTCGCTGCTCGCCGCGGCGGGCATCGCGCGGCCCGCGGGAGATCCGCTCGCGCACTTCGCCGCGGGCGTCGATGTCGATGTGTTCGGGCTGGAGAAGCTCGGTCGCTGACCCCTCTCCCCGTCCCTCCCCCGCGAAGCGGGGGAGGGTGCCTGTTGGTGGCTGGAATGCCCTCACCCCGCCCTCTCCCACCAGAGGTGGGAGAGGGAGTCAGCGAGCAGCGTTCGAGCGGCGTTCGAGCGGTGTGTTGATGGGTGTGTTTGTGGTGTGACCGAGCCGCGCCGACCTCCACCACGAAGGCGCGATCCGCCGCTCTGGCACCCTTCTCCCACCTCTGGTGGGAGAGGGCTGGGGTGAGGGCATTCCAGCCACCAACGGGCACCCTCTCCGCTTCGCGGGAGAGGGACGGGAGAGGGCTACGCGGCCTCGGCGACCCACGCGTTCACGGCCTCGCGCGTCGCGCCCACGTGGAGCGCGTCGAGCCACGCGGTGTCGTACGACCACAGCGTGGGGTGCTGCGCGAGGGCCGAGAGCGCGAGGTGCTGCTCCAGGGTGAGGGCGTCGCGCGAGGGGTGGCGGCCTTCTGAACGCGACCTCGAGCATCGCGGTGGCGATCTCGCGCACCGACTCCTCGTCGGCGCGCATGCGCAGCGCGCGTCGGAGCAGCGGGAAGCCCCGCTCCGCCCCGAGCGAGCGCACGGCGGCGATCACCGTGGCGCGGTGGGCGCTGTCGGTGATGAGCGCGTCGACGAGCGTCATGGCCGCGTCGGAGGGCGTCTCGGCGCCGCGGAGGTGCGCGAGCACGACGGCCGCGGTGACCACCGTCGACGACGCGCCGCGGCTCCGCACGAGGCGCTCGAGCGCGCGCTCGGTGGCGTCGCTGCGCGTGACGAAGCGGTCGAGGCCAGGGACGTAGATCGAGGCGCCGCGCTGCGTGTCGAGGTGCGTGTTCGTCGTGTTCATCGTCGTGTCTCCGTGCGGCGGTGACAGTGCGTCCGCGAGGGCGGCGCCGCAAGGTTGCGTGTGACGGGCTATGTCACGCCGCGTGAGAGCGCTGCGAGGGCCGCGCGGCGGTGTCGTTGGCGGGCATCACGAGCACGAGGCCGCGCTCGACGCAGTAGCGCTCGACGGTGAGCACGGCGAGCTCGGCGCCGCGCGCGTCGGTGGTGTTGCATTCGAAGAGCACGCGGCGCGAGCGGAGGTTTCGGAGGCGCACGGTGGTGTGTCGGCCTCGCGCTTCGGTGACGAGCTCGACGAAGGTGGCGCGGGCGACGCGCGGCGCGGCGGGTTGGGCGGAGCGTGACGAGCGGTGTGTCTGGGCCATTGCGGTGTGACCTTCTCCCGTGACGCGGCGTCGCGCGCGCGACGCCGACGCACCGTTCTACCCGCCCCAGGAGCTCCGTAACAGGGGCGCTGTGTCAGGGTATGTCACGCTCGAAACGCTGCGTCCGAAGCGGTTTTTCGGCGCCGCGGGGACCCCGCTCGCGGCGTCGCGTGATAGAGCCCTCGGGGTGACCACCACGCCGCCTTCGCTCGACGCCGCCATCGACGCGCGCGCTCCGCTCTTCGACGCCGCCCACGTCGGCGCGCTCCGGATCTTCAACGGCTTCACCGAGGGCGACCCCACGCTGGCGCTCGACGTGTTCGGGCGCACGCTCGTGGTGCTCGATCACGGCGACGAGACGGGTGACCGCCGCGCGCGCGTCGACGCCGCGGTGACGGCCGTGCGGGCGAAGCTCCCGTGGCTCAAGGCCGCGATCTGGAAGGCGCGCCGCGCGGAGACCACCGAGGCGCGCAACGGCGTGCTCGTCTGGGGCGACGAGGCCGACGTCGACCGCAAGGTGAAGGAGAACGGCGTCTGGTACGCGCTCTCGCTCACGATGAACCGCGACGAGGGCCTCTACCTCGACACGCGGAACCTCCGCGTCTGGGCCCGCGAGAACCTCGCCGGGCGCCGCGTGCTCAACACCTTCGCCTACACGGGGAGCCTCGGCATCGCCGCGCGCGCGGCGCCCGCGAAGCACGTGGTGCAGCTCGATCGGAGCGAGACCTTCCTCGATGTGGCGCGGCGGTCGAGCGAGCTCAACGGCTTCGCGGCGGCGAAGCGTCACCTCGTCGCGGGCGACTATTTCACCGAGACCTCCCGCATGCGACGCGAGGGCGCGCTCTTCGACTGCGTCTTCGTCGACCCGCCCTTCTTCTCGACGACGCAGAAGGGCAGGGTCGACCTCGAAGAGGCCGCGGCGAAGGTCATCGACAAGGCGCGTCCGCTCGTGGCCGACGGGGGGTGGCTCGTCGCCGTGAACAACGCGCTCTGGGTGTCGGGCGCCGAGTGGATGCGGGTGCTCATCGAGGGGAGCCGCGGCTACGCCGACCTCGAGGCGACGGTGCCCGTGCCCGACGACGTGCGGGGGATGCTCGCGACGGCGCAGAGCGCGTGGCCCGCAGACCCGGCGCCCTTCGGTCACCCCACGAAGATCGCGGTGCTGCGCGTGCGACGCAAGGACGGTCGAAAGGCCACGTAGACGAGGGCCGCGCTGCGATAGTCTCCCGCGTCGTGAACCGCACCTTCGCGACCTTCGACGATTTCGCGCCCGAGGCTGAGGCGCTCCGCAAGCACTTCGACGACCGCTTCGCCGACCCTCGCAAGGCCGACGGCGGCCGCTTCGTGTGGGACTGGTGGCACGTCCCCGGGCAGTACACGGCGCTGCGCACGCCCGCGTGGGAGTACTTTCCGAAGGACGTCTACGAGTCCTTTCATCGGCGCCTCGTGGCCTGGGGGCGCAAGACGCTGGGCTGTCACGACGTCTCTCCGCCGTGGATGTCGTGCTACGTCGACGGCTGCGGGCAGCAGCTCCACGGCGACCTGCCGCACGGCCCGTGGGCCTTCGTGTTCTCGCTCACCCGCTGGAAGACCCGCGTCTTTCGGGGCGGCGAGACGCTCATGCTCCGCGACGACGTGCTCGACTTCTGGAGCGACTTCGTCTCCGAGCGCTCCGTCGAGGAGCCCGAGGTGATGCGCGCCATCGAGCCGCGCTTCAACCGCCTCACGGTCTTCGATCCGCGCATTCCCCACGGCGTCCGCGAGGTGTCGGGCACGCGCGATCCGCGCGAGGGGAGGCTCGTCATCCACGGCTGGTTCGTGCAGCCGCGGCCGCTCATCGAGGGCCCGCTCCCGGGCGCGCAGCTCCGTCGCCGCGTCGACGAGATGACCGGGGCGCTCGAGCCGTGGCTCAACGGCGATCTGCCCGTCTCGGGCCTGCTGAGCGTGGGGTTTCGCGTGACGGTGACGGGCGAGGTGACCGAGGTCTCCGTGCTCTCCGACACCACCCGCGTCGCGCGCAGCGAGGAGCGCAACCGCAAGCGCTTCGTGGCCGCGGTGCTCAAGCTCGTGCGCGCGATGACGTTTTCGAAGCAGAAGGCGCCGTCGTGGGTGACGCTGCCGATGGTGTTCGAGCGGGCGCCCTGAGCGCGTCAGGGGTGCGATGACGAGAGGCGCCCGTTGCCGCTGTCGACGACGCGCTTCTTCTCGTACCAGGGGCGGCTCGCGAAGACCGACGCGGGGTACGCGATCAAGAGGATCAGGCACAAGATCCCGAGGACGATGCTGCGGCCGACGGTGAGCTGCGGCCCGGCGCCGATCTGGTGCCACGACGGCGCGATGGTCGAGACCGTGAAGGGCACGCGCGCGCAGGGGCTCTGGTTCACGTAGTTGAAGTAGGCCTCGCCGCAGTCGTCTTCGAGCGTGCGGCGCGTGCCGTGGTCGTCCCAGACGCCGCGCACCGACCAGCGGTAGACCCAGTAGCCCGAGCTGTTCTTCGGCTTGTGCCACTCGCGCCAGTTGCGCACCTCCGTGGGCGTCGCCCACGCGAGGTCGTTCGAAAGCGAGAGGAGCTCGTACGCGGGCATCACCACCGAGGCCACGAAGGCGAAGAGGATCGCGACGCCGATGGCCCACCCGCGGTGAAAGCGCATGCGCGCCAGGGCCGGCGCGCCGGGGCGCTCGTTCGAGATCACCATGCGGCCGATGGAGGGGGCGCGGAGCGACGGGGCCCCGTAGCCCGAGCGGTAGGCGCCGCCCGCGCTGCCCTGGGCGAGCGACGCGCCGACGAGCGTCCCCGAGACGTGGACGCGCTGGCCGGGCTCGATGGCGGCGACGCGAGTCCGCGTGACGAGGTCGTGGCGCACGGTGTCGGTCTCGTCGTGGAGGATCACCCGCTCGTCGGGCTCGATCTGCACGCGCACGCCGTCGTCGCGCACGACGACGAAGGGGCGGCGGTTGAGCGTGCGGCTGGTCTCGCGCCACTGGTGGTGCCACGCGCCCTTGTTGCACCACTCGGTGCCCGACTGGTGGATGTCGAGGCGCACCACGGGGCCCTTCCAGTTGGGATCGGCCTCGACGGTGCCGAAGATCACCGCGGGGCCGTCGGCGAGGGGGGCCGTGGGGTTCGACGACTGCTCCATCACGGCGCGGCGGTTGTGGTGCCACGCGAAGAACGCCGCGAGCGCGAAGATCAGCGCGTAGGGGACGTGCACGAAGAGGTCGGCGAGGCGCTCGCTCGTCGTGCTCGACACGCGGTCGTGGTCGAGGGCGTCGTGCTCGTCGGCGTCGAAGGGGATGGCGTTGGGGGCGGGCGCCTGGCAGCCGACCCGCGCGAGGTCGATGGGGCGCCACTCGGCGTTGGTGCCACAGGCCGCGAGCGAGAGCGTCGAGGCGAGGAGCAGCGTGCGGAGCGTGCGGTGCATCGCAGGAGTTCACCGCGAATCGGCGCGGCGGGCAACACGCCCGTCGCGGCGCGCGGGTCAGGTCTGATCGAGGAGCACGGCGGGGACCTCGATGGGCTTGTTCGACTGCGCGAGGAGGGACTTCTGGCGCTCGGCGCGGAGCTCGTCTTCGCGGCGCTTCACGAAGACCGTGTAGCGCGAGACGATGGCGAGCAGGTGGTAGAAGAAGTCCATGTCCTCCTGCGAGAGGAAGGCGCCGCAGAGCACGTAGCCCACCCACGACGCCTTCACCATGACGATGTAGTACCGCGCGTTGGTCCACGCGCCGTGCTCGAGGCGCACGAGGCGGACCTCGACCCAGCTCGCGACCATCCAGCACATCACCACGAGCCAGATCCAGATGGCGACGCCGGGATAGCCCTGCTCGCCGAGGAGCTGATAGAACGACGAGTGGGCGACGTGGATGTCGTTGGGGTCCGGCGCGTAGCGCTTGAACCACACCAGGAAGTTGCCCGACCCGACGCCCGTGAGGGGCCTGTCGCGGGCCATGTTCTTCGCGGCGCCCCAGGCGTTGAGGCGTCCGATGGCGCTCGCGTCCTTCTTCGACGCGCTGCCGATCGTGGCGAAGCGCTGCACGATCTCGGAGGGCATGTTGGCGATGCCGACGAGGGCGACGGCGATGCCCACCACGACGATCCAGCGCTTGTGGTGCAGGCGATAGAGGATGTACCCGCCGACGGCGATGAGCCCGAGCATGCCGCCGCGCGAGAGCGAGAACCCGATGGTCAGCGTGAGGGGGACGAGCGTCGACCACGCGATGAGCCGGTAGATGATGTTCTTCGTCGTGAGGCCGAGGATGGCCATGAAGGGCACGGCCATCACGCAGGCCATGGCCATCTCGTTGCGGTCGCCCGTGGCGCCTTCGAAGTTGCGCTCCCAGCCGATGAATTTGCCCCAGCAGAAGCGGATCGCGACGGTGACGACGGAGAGGCCGATGGCCCAGTAGAGCTCCCTCGACTCGCGCTCATCACGGATGAACGCGCAGATGAGGTAGTACTGCATCAGCATCTTGTAATAGTTGTCGATCTGAAACGCGGCGGGGCCGTAGCAGGGCGCGTGCAGGGCCGAGTTCACCACCGAGATGAACATCAGAAACACGCCCCAGTGGAACCGGTCGCTCGTGATGCGATAGCGCCGGTAGAAGACCAGGAGCAGCCCGAGCGCCACGGCGTAGTAGCTGATCGAGAAGCGCACCGACTCCATCCCGAAGCCGATGTGCTCGTCGCCGGGGCGGATGTTGTCGCAGGCGATCATTCCGAAGAGCGCCCAGCGGTGGTTGCGCGCCAGGGCCCAGAAGATCGTGGCCAGCAGGATCATGTAGCCGAGCGCGACGCGCATGCGGCCCGGAGTTGTATCAGACGGCGCGGACCGTCGATACCGCGCGCGGTCAGCCCGTGGGGATGAGCGGCAGCTCGGCGCGCTTCGCGAGGCGCGCGGGGGCCTCGTCGCGGAGCAGGAGCACGTAGTCGGGCACGGCGCCGGGGCGCGGTGACCGGATCGCGACGACCTCGACGCCGTACTTGCCCTTCGGCAGCGCGATCACGTTGCCCTCGTCGGCCACGCGGAGCTCGAGCGCGTCGATGGTGGTCTTCGTCGCGAAGTGGTGGTGGCTGCCGAAGGCGTGGTCGGCCTCCTGCGCGGTGAGCCCGCGGCCCGTGATGCGCACGGTCACCGTGTCGTCGAGGTCGGCGCGGAACACCATCGCCGACTTGCGGTTCACCGCGTCGAGCAGCGCCTCGTCGTCGCCTTCGAGGCCCGGCTCCGCGAGGCTGACGAGGGCGTCGCCGCGCGCGAAGGTGAGCGTCTCGTTGACCGACGTGAGGCCCGGCGCGGTCTTCTCGGTCTTCGCCTTCGGCTTGCGGGGCTTGTCTCCCTCGGCCTCGGCGTCGGTCTCGGACTTCGTCGCCTCGGCGGTCGGGGGCTCCGCGGGCTTCGGCGCTTCGGCCTTGGGGGCCTCGGGCTTCGGGGCTTCGGGCTTCGGTGCTTCGGGCTTCGGTGCCTCGGCCCTGGCGGCGGGCTTGTGGGTCTCGGGCTCGGCGGCCTTGCCCTTCGCCGCGCGCCCGCGGGGGCTCTTGGGCTTGGGGCCTTCATAGCCGTGCGTGGCGGCGAGGTGCGCGCGGAGCTCGTCGGTCACGAGGTCCTTCGCGCGCGGCGACTCGACGAGGTCGGTCACCGCCGAGAGCGCGGCGGGGAGCGTGCCGACGCACGACATCCACGTGAGGAGCCTGGTGATGAGCTTCGCCTGCTCGGCGCGCGACGGCTCGCTGGAGCGCACCGACTCGATCATCGACTCGAGCTGGTTGTAGCGCGCCATCACGTGGATCGTGGCCGACGAGGTGACCTCGACGCCGCTCTGGAGCAGCGCCACGAGGATGCGCCCGTCGGCGATGCCCCTGCGCGCGAGCTCGCGGCGGAGCGCGCCGAAGGAGTCGCTCCCGGCCTCTTCGTGGGCGTTGATGCGCGCGGCGAAGGGCTTGAAGACGCCGCGAAGCTCGCCCGCGGCGCAGGCCACGTCGAGGATGCGTCCGTCGATCTCGGCGAGGTCTTCGATGCGCGGGGTGATGAGCTCGCCGAGGCGCAGCGCGATGGCGGCGTGATCGGCGCCGGCCTGGGGCATGGGACCGCCCGAGCGCACGTACTCGACGAGGGCCACCTCGCGATCGTTGAGGCCCGCCTTGGGGATCGCTCGCACGCGCTGCCGGGTGGCCTCCGCGGCGGAGGGGTCGGCGGCCGTGACGGAGCGCACGAGGTCCGACGCGTGGAGCACGCGGAAGCCGTCTTTTTCGAAGCGCGACGCGACCTGGGCGTAGCTGGCCGAGGGGTGAAACCCGAGGTGCTTCTGGCCCACGGGCCCGGCGTCGAAGAGCTCGTGGCCGAAGCACTCGAGGGCGACCTCGCTGACGGGCTCGAGGAGCTCCATCACCATGGCCGCGAGGGGGGCCTCGACGGGCTCCTCGGGGAGGCGCTCTTCGAGCGTCGAGCGGGACGTGTGCGCGGGCGAGAGGAGGTAGCAGGCGAGCTCTTCGAAGACCTCGGGGAGCTGCCTCGCGTCGATGAGCGGACGCGCGACGGGCCAGTCCTTGAGGCGAAAAACGATGACGGCGGGAGACTCCATGCGGGTATTGCCCCGGGCCGTAACACCGCACACGCCAACCCATCAAGCGCATCTGGACCGGTTCGAAGCGGTTTCTCTCCGCGACCTCACGCGGGAGCGTCGGCCGCGCGCCCGGTGGTTGCGGCGGAGACGGGTTGTGTTCCATGAATGCCGCGACGATGACCAGGACGACCTTCGGACTCTCGGCCGCGCTCGCCGCGCTCGCGGTGACGCTCCCCGCGGACGCCGCGCCCTACGCGCTCACGCCCGCGGACCGCGCGGAGATCACGGCCCTCGCGCGCTCCTTCTTCGAAGCGACGCGCGACGGGACCCGCGACGTCGAGGGCGTGTACCCCACGCCCGCCGACCTGCGGACCTTGTTTCCTGCGACGCGGCGGCAGGGCCCCGACGCCGGGCCATCACCCGTCGACGAGATCGCGCAGCGGCAGTACCTCGCCATCGAGCGCGACGCGCGGGCGCTGCGAGACACCTTCCGCGGCGGCGTCTTCGTGGGCATCACCGCGCGCTCGTACCCCCGCGACTCGGTGGACCTGCGCCCCTGCGGACGCTTCGCGCGCGCCACCACGCAGTGCGGTGACGGCCCGGTGATCGAGTACACGGTGGGCGCCGAGACGCGACGCTTCAGGCTCGACACGCTCGTGCGACTGCGCGGCCACTGGCGCGTCTTCGACGTGCGCCCCTGAGCGCCGCGCACTCTCGCGAAGGGGGGCGACGGCTCCACGCGCCGCGTCCGCGTCGCGCTCGCGCACCTGCTTGGAGCGCCTCATCTCAGCCGCTACGCTCCAGCCCATGCAGTCCGACGTCGTCGCCCGACACCTCCGCGAGCTCCGGACCTCGTCGCGCGCCAGGCGCAGCGTGCCGCTGGAGGGCAACGGCTTCGCGGTGTCGCGCGCGCTCGAAGCCGCGTTTCTTCCGCCCGACGACGCGCGCTGCGGAGTGTTCACCCACCGCTTTCAATACGGGGGCAGCGTGCCCGAAGGCTGGGCCGAGGCGCGCACGCTGGTGCTGCCCGACGCGGTGGTCGAGACCCTCGACTACGACGTCGAGTCGAACACCTTCGTCGAGATCCTCGCGCTCACCGAGGCCCGCGCCGACGAGCTCGCGCGCGCGCCGCGAGCGAGCGCGACCGCGCGACGTGAATCAACGGACGCTCTCGGGCGTCGCCGGGCACCGCCGCGACGACTCTCCAGGGCGGAGGCGGGTCTCGCGAGATGCCTTCCAGGAAGGCCGCTCGTGTGGTTCGGGGAGAGGGCTTCGAACCGACGGAGGCAATTTCGATGGGCACCGAAGCGCCGCGAAACGGTGGTGCGGAGGTCCTCGTGCCGGGCGTTTCAGCGTCCCCGGAGCCACCCCCGAAGGGCGCTGCGACCAATCCTGGGAGCAATCGACGGGAGGCGCTGGAAGCGGTTGTCCGCGCGGCTCACGACGCGGGCGATCAGGGGCTCGCCGCGGAGCTCTTGGGGTTGATGCGGCGCCACGGCGACATCGTCGCGCTGCCCGAGCTTGAGGACGCGCGTGTGAGACGAGCGCGCTGAACCCTACTCGGTGTGGTCATCGCCAGACGGCGGATGGTGATCCCCCGCGAACCTCTGTAGCGTCTCCCGCGCGCCCGAGGAGGACGGACTCCGAAAGGAGACCCCTCGTGCGCAAGCGTCACAGCCCCATCCCGCGCGCCCCCGACGGCCCCGACCCTCGCTTCGAGGTCACCGCCGAGGGCATCCGCGCCACGCGGCGCATCTTCCACGAGACGCAGGAGTTCACGGTGCGCACGTCAGCAGGACGTAGCTCGCCGGATCACACCTCCAGCCGCCCGTCACGACGGGGTCCGGCGAGGAGGTACCGATGACGGCCCTGCGCGAGGCTCCGCCACGGCTGGTCAGCGCGCGGATACCGGGGTGATCGAGCCTGGCCTGCGGTCGCGCGGCCCTCGCAAGGCCGTGGTCGCGCTCGCGGTGCTCGCGGTCACTGCGGGCGTGGTCGTGGCGGCGCTGGGCTTCGCGCGCTGATCGCGGTCAGTAATCGATGTCGAGATCTTCAGGGCCGAGCGGAAACACACGCTTCGCGTCGGGGGTGGGATTCACGCCGAGCCGCTTGTAGAACATCGGGTGAACCACGAACCGCTGGTGGACGTGCGGAACGAGCCGCTCCCTCACCACATATTCGAACCGCGCCTCGACGTACATATCGGTCTCTCTGGTGACCACGCCGAGCACGCCGGTTTCCAGGAGGAGCCGCCAGAACTCCTCGTTGGTGCACTGGGCCTTCGCCCGCGCCGCGAGCGCGTCGATGTTGCCGTACGTCAGTCCCGTGTAGAGGCTGCGCGCGTCGGGAACGGTCGCGAGCGTGCTGACGATTCGGCCGGCGTCGATGTACACGTCTTTGAATGAACTCAGCACCTCGGCCGCCAGCGTGTCGACCACGTTGGCGATGCCGATGCGGATGTCGCGAGGTTCAATCGAGGGGAAGCGCCTCTCGTCGAGGGCAGACTGCACGATGGCGTTACACATCAACACGAACTGGCGCGGGCGCAGTTGCGTGTAACGGGAGATGTACTGGAACGAGTTCACGTCGTGACCGCAGACGTGCACCCGTGGAAAGACTCGGTTCCAGATGTCGCTCTCGATCGCGGCCGAGTCCGACCAGTCGAAGTCCTTCCGGAGCTTGAGCTCCGAGGGGCGCAGCGCGGGGTACTTTCGCTCCATGTGGTACACGAAGCGCCAGCACATGAGTCGGAGCAGGTCCTTGCGGCGCCAGTGCATGAAGAGCGCACGGCTGAAGGACTTGCCGATGTTCAGGATGGTGTCTTCCTCGAGCGTCTGAGTGACCTCCGCGGGCATCAAGAGCTTCACCTCGACAGTCTCGCCGAGCTCACTCTTACAGAGCTCGTCGACCGCTTGAAGCAACGACGCCAGCACGAGCCGGATCGCGGAGTCCGTAATGGTGTACTCCTCCAGCGTGTCGATGACGATGACCGCCCGCTGCCGCGTCTCGCGAAAATACTTCGGGACTTCACTGAGCCATCGGACGTACCCCTGCGAGGTCTCGAGCTCCTGCACGCTCGAGATCAGGCTCGCCACGGGAGAGATGCCGGGCGTCATTGCTTTCGAGAGAATCTCGAACACCCGCTGCACCACGTGAGAGGCGCCGTCCTTCGGGATATTCCGCTGGATGAGGTGATGCTCCATCTCCAATGCACCGGCGCGCGCCCCGAACGCGCCGTCGGTGAGCATCTCGGCCATGAGGGCGTGGGTCAGGGCCAGCCTCCAGGCCTTCGCGAAGATCTCCGCAGCGTGGTGGGCGTCTTTGATGCGGTCTGCGATGCCCGTGACGAAGGGGGCCGCGCGGACCAGCTGGCCGACGTACGCATGCTTCGTATATCGACGTCTGTCACCCTCGCGCACGAACCCGAGCCAGCAAGCCAGCGCCGACTTGCCTGCGCCTCGCCGCCCGATGATCAGATTGGTCTTGTCGCTCAGGGCCTTGCGAGAGATCTCATTGTCGGGGAAGAACAGGTCTGGGAGGATGGCTACTTCAGCGGCGACGTCGCCATCGCCGAACGCGTTCAGGATCGCGGGAGTGTTCTGACGGGCGTTCATCGCATACGAGCCTTCCAGGGACGTCGGCGGATTGAGGAGGGCCTCATCGTCTCCGACGCTGCGCCACTCCGTCACCAGCGCGGTGACTTCGGGGTTGTTCGGAAATCGACTTTGAAACTCCAAAAGGAGGCGTTGAATCTCGTGTTTTCCCTGCCTGGAAACTTCGTTGAGAACGGAGTGCCAAGCGTCCTCCATCGGGCCGTCGAGAGATGATCCTGGAAGCACCCTGGACAGGCCGCTATCGGTCACAAGCACACTCAGCGTCTGCTTGGACGTCACGAACCGAACGAGCACCCTCCGAAAGCGAGTGACGAACTCATCAAATGCCTTGGACATTCTCACGAGAATGTACCGCCCACAGCGACGCCACGCCATACTAGCGGGCATCGACCGAACAACGATCTTCGGATATTCGAATTGACTCCTCACTGCGGAGTGGAAACCAACGCCCCAGTTGCCGACGCCCTGCGCTCTGCTGGGCGAGACTCCTCGCGTAACGGATGCTTCGTCAAACCTCGCTGTACAACGACACCTATGCTGTCGTGGCTGCGCAACCCGCTCACGTTGGCGCGCACGGCGATGGCGGAGCTGTGCAGCGATCCCCTCGCCGGGGAGGACGCGCCGTCGACGTGGTCGAGCGAAACCTCACGCGCCTGCAAGATCTCATCGATCGAGAGCTCGTCGGACAGCGCCTCAAGCGAGCGTCGCCGCTGCACATGGAAAGCGTCTCCGCGCTCGATCAGCTCACGAGCGTGCCAGCGGCGTCTGCGATCGACGCGCAGGCGCGCGGGCTCACGGTCTTGGTCGAGGCCGAGGCGGACCTCACGGTCGAAGCAGACCGACGAATGCTGCGCTCGGTGGTGACGAACCTCCTCGCAACGCGCTGAAGCTTAGCCACCCCGGAGGCGCGATCAGGCTGAGCGCTCGGCGCGAAGGTGCGAGCGCCGTGATCGGGGTCAAAGACGCGTGCGGAGGGCTCGATCCGGCCACGATGCACAAGCTCTTCGAGCCCTTCGTGCAGGCGGGCATCGATCGCAGCGGCTTCGGGCTCGGCCTCGCCATCGTGCGCCAGGCGACCGAGGCCCACGGCGGCGCGCTGGAGGTGCAGAACCTCCCGGGCGAGGGATGCGTGTTCCGCCTGACGCTGCCTGTGAAAGAGCAGGCGTAGGATCGGCAAGGGCGAGCGCGGCGGTTCAGAAGCAGCCCCGTGTGCGGACGGAGCTCGGGCGCGCGGAAGCCGAGCACGATCGACGAGCAGGAGATGCATCGCCGCCACGAGGTCTTCGGCGACGACGAGGTCGGTGTTGTCGCACCGGATCCACACGCGCAGGCAGCTGCGGGTCGGGCATCTTCTCCGACGCCCTCGCGTCGTCGCTCTTCTTCGAGCGATCAGGCGTCGCGAAGCGTGAGCTCACCGCATGAGCGCTCGCGTCATCGCGGCGGTGATCGCGCGCCGCGGCGACGAGGGTCTCGCGGCTGAGCGCTCGCGCAGTGGTCGTGACGTGCTCCGGTGATATCGCCTGATATCACCGCTGTCTTGTTGCAGCGCACACCCCTGAATAGTGTCCTCGCGACGGTCGTGGTGACCCGAGCAGAACCGCCAGACATCGAGGACACGAATGGCACATCGAAGGAACAGAATCGCCCGCAGCTGGATCATGGTCGCGCCTTTCGCGCTCATGCTGACGGGGTGCGCGGCGAGCGACGGTGAGGCGACGGGGCAAGCGACCTCGAGGCTCTCCATCGCGCAGTGCACCTACCAGGCGGGTGGCACCGTCACCATCTGTCACGCGACCGGCTCGACGCGAAACCCCTACGCGAAGATCCGCGTGTCGGAGGCGGCCTGCATCAACGCCCACGCCGGCCACGCGGGCGACCGTATCGCCGTCGACGGCAACTGCGGCCCCGACGCATGTCTCACCGAGGGCTGGCCCGTCGACGCCACGCTGCCGTGCTGTGAGGGCCTCTCGAACGTGGGCGGCGTCTGTCAGGCACCGCCGCCGCCTCCTCCGCCTCCCGCGCCCGATCCTGCGCCCGCGCCGTCGCCCGCCCCCGGCCCCGACCCCGCGCCTGCGCCTGCGCCGTCGCCCGCCCCTGGCCCCGACCCCGCGCCTGCGCCTGCGCCGTCGCCCGCCCCTGCGCCCGCCCCTGCGCCCGCACCTGCGCCGTCGCCCGCGCCTGCGCCCGACCCCTCGCCGACGCCTCCTCCCACGCCCTGATCGCGCGCCTGCGTGGCGCGACGCCATCGCAACCCCACAACCCCGTCGTGCCTCGGCCTCGCGAGCGAGTTGTCTTCGTGGTTCGACGAGGTCGAGCGAGAGGGGCGCGCGAGGGGTGAGCGTTACGCGGCGTAGCCCGTGCGCGCTCGGAGCTCGGGCGCGCGCTGCTCGTGGCCGCGAAGCGCGGCGCGCCGAAGCGAGTGCTCGAGGCCGCTGACATCAACGCGATGGTGCCGCGCTCGACCGCGTGACGAGTCGCGACGTTTGCAATCAGCGTCACGCACCGAGCCGCGCGTCGACCACCGCCCGGTGGATCAGGAATCCAACGCCCCTCCTCGCTGACACCCACCGCCGCGGAGCACGCGCAGAGCCCGCGTAACGGACGCTTCGTCAACCCGCGCTGTACGACGACACCGTTGCTGTCGTGGCGACGCCCCCCGCTCGCACAACGTCGCGCGACGTCGACAGTTCCAGGGGCACACCGGCGTGCGTGAGCACGCCTGGCCAACACAACACGCCGACAGCCCCTCCGCGATGGACACGGATGGACCCCACACGCGCTGCCCTTCGCCTTGGACACGGACGAACCCGGCAGGCGCCGAACCCCAGCCCTGGGCGACGCGAGTCCCCCGTCGAGCCATGTCTGATGGAACTGATCAGAGGCAAGCCGCGCTGCCGCGTCGGGCGCCCTTCAGCCCTTGTCGGACTTCTTCTCGCGCTTCGCCTGCGCGATGCCGTCGGCGATGGCGGTGCTCATCGACGCGAAGAGCGCCGCGAGCTGGCTGTAGTCGGTCGCGAGGTTGGCCTTGCGGTCGACGCGGTGCTCGAACTCCTTGTGGGCGCCGCGGAGCAGCGCCTCGAGGTCGCCGCGCGCGATGTCGTAGCGCTCCTCGTGGTAGGCGAGCAGCGCGCGGAGCGAGGTGATGGTGGCCTCGCACGCGTCGACGTCGGCGACCACGGCGGCGATCGGGCGGAGGTCCGGCGCGAGGTCGCCGAGGTCCTCCTTCCAGTGGTCGCGGCGGGCCATCACCTGACGCGCGGCCTCGCGGGCCAGCGGCATCTGCGCGTCGGAGAAGCGGCGCAGCCGCTTGATCCGGTCCATCCCGCTGGTGGGGCGATACCCTTTGGGCACACGCGGGATGCGTTCGGCCGGCGTCACCGGGAGCCCGCGGTTGACGGCGATCTCATCGAGGAAGTCCCCCGCCGCCTCGGCGTTGTCGTTCTCGACGCCCGCCGACTTCGCCTCCGACTCGTTCACGCCCTTCGAACCGTTCACCACCGCACGCGCCGTATTGCTCATGTGCCGCATCCCCGTCTGCGCGTCCGTGACGCGCCAGCGATCCCCGCCACGGCCGTGCGATCCCACCATTGGGACCCATGGCTCCGTGACTGACCTGTTCAACGGCGGCCGGGCCATGGGGTGATAGGGGTAGGCAGCAGTTTTCCAAAGAAAAAGTTCGGGGTCACTCGGACCGCACTTCGGCGGGTTCGAGCCTGTGGCGCGTCACCAGGTCGTCGCGCTCGGGCGTCGCGCCGGCCCACGCCGCGAACACGAGCCTCCAGATGGGAGCGGCATGAGCGTGTGGTCCGCCTCGACGCCGTCGAGAAAAGCCAGCGGCCGTGAAGACGTCAACGGTCACGCTGGCAGCGCCGCGCCCGGCGTCGTGACCGCCACCGACCCCTGAAGGTCGTACCGAAGCCGCCTGGGGCGCGCGCTACGACGTCGTCTTCTGCGCCTGCTTCGCCGCCTTGCGCGCCTCGCGCTCCCGTTGCTTCGCCTCGTTGGTTCGGGCCTGCACGCGCTCGATGAAGGCCATGCCCGCGAGCCGCTCGCCCGCCGTGACGCACGTCATCGCCTCCTCGACCACCTCGCGCGGGAAGCTCTCGATCGCGCTCCCGAGGGGGTGGTACAGCCGGATCTTCTTCGCGCCGTCGTGCGTGGCCGACAGCCCGATACCGAGCTCGTACATGCGCCGCGTGAGCGCGAGGTCGTTGGGGCGACTGACCTTCACCTTGGGCCCGCCCCGTCGCGAGGCCTTCGCCGCTGCGACGGTCTCGTCGGAGAGCGGGTTGCCTTGGAGGTAGAGCACCGAGAGGGCGCGATTCGCGACGAGGTCGCGCGCGTCGGTGAGGTTGCACAGGTTGAAGTTCGCGTGCGTGGGGCCCGCGAGGGACGTGAGCGCCACCGGCTCGCGGACGAGGCATCGGTACGCGTTGAGGGTCGAGAGCGACGAGGGCAGGCGGTCCCACGCGACGAGGCGCAGGTCGCTCTCGCCGAAGTGCAGGATGTTGAGCGGCGGCAGCGGGTCGGGCAGACGCTCGATCGTGCACACCGAGAGCCACAAGTCTTCGAGGGCGGGCGGCAGGGCCTCGATGGCGAGCGCGTGCTCGGGCGTGGTCCGCGGGTCGAAGACCACGAGTCGACGGAGCGACGCGGCGGTCACGCGCAGCGGCGTCGGGAACGTGCAAGACCAGAGCGAGAGTTCCTGAAGCGTCGCGGGGATCTCGGCGGGGTTCACGTCGCCGGTGAGCTGAAGTCGCCGGAGCGCGCGGGGGAGGCGGGTGAAGCGGATCGGGCGCGCGGGGTTCGTCGACACGATGAGCGCCGCGAGCGCGCCGTCGGCGAGGTCGAGCTCGACCGGCGGGCCGGGTCGCCTCGTGGTGAGCGTGAGCGACTCGATGTGGGGCGGGATCTGCGCGAGACACGCGGGCTCGCAGTCTGTGAGCCGGAGGTGCTTCACGTGGTCGAGGGCGACGCCCGAGAGGTCGGCCGCGTTCCAGAGTTCCAGCGGGTGGGTCGCGGAGGAGGTCATGGATCGGCGTTCTACAACGCCGAGACTGCCGTCGCGCGCAGGACCGGAGGTCGTACGAGGTCGATGTGACGCGCTCCGTCTCGAGCGTGATGTGCGACGTGAGGTAGCGGCACGGGACCGTGCGACGCTCGACGGTAGACCACGGCGACCGCGGTCGAGAAGGGTCGACGCTACCCGGTGGTCATGTCGACCCTACCCGGTGGTCAGGTCCACATGACGGGGGAGGTCCCCTCGACCTGACACGCCGGTCACCCCGACCCGACCGATCGGTCACCTCGACCCGACCGTGCGGTCACCTCGACCCGACCGTGCGGTCACCTCGACCCGACCGCACCGCGCTGGCGCGCGCGTCGTGGTCACCGACGCGACGAGGCCGCTCCGTCGAAAGCCCCCGTCGGAGAGCACGTCACGGAGCACCGTTCGATCCACCAGCCCGAGCGCCCCGGTGCGCTCGTCGCGGTCGCTCCCGGGGGCGCGAGGCTCGGCAACGCGTGCCCTTCGAGACGCGGGTGATTTCCGCGAGGTCGCGCGTGTCAGCCGGGTCGCACCGCGAGCGACGCGCGACACGCTGCGCCGCCTGCGTCGACCGGCGCGGACGGTCGCGCGCTCATCGCGTCCGCGCCCCACGCGCGCGGTCTCCACCCGCGGTGACGGCCGCCGCGAGACCGAGGAGACCGCGCTCCGCTTCAGCGGCGCTCTTCTCGTGATCCACTTTCGGCGCTCTCGCTTGACCAAACCCGGACGTTTGCGCCGATGCGCCGGGGTTCGGCGTGGGAGGCCGATGTGAGGTCTGAAGCGGGCGGATGCGCCGGGGTTCAAGGGGAGGTCGACGTGGGGTCTGGCAGCGCGGATGCGCCGGGGTTCGGCGTGGGAGGTCGATGTGGGTCCGGCAGCGCCGATGCGCCGGGGTTCGGCGTGGGAGGTCGATGTGGGGTCTGGCAGCGCCGATGCGCCGGGGTTCGGTCGTGCGAACGGACGGCTGCAACGGCTACGACTACCTGCAAGCGTTCGGCTACAAGCATCAATGCAAGGTGCTCCACGGCGATGCTGCGGCCACGAAGGAGTGGCTGCCGATGGTCCACATCGTCATCTCGAACCTCAAGACCTGGTTGCGAGGCACGCATCACGGAGTCTCCCCGCAACACCTTCAGACCTACCTCAACGAGTACGTGTTCCGCTTCAACCGGCGCTTCTACCCCATGACGTCGTTCGCCTCCGTGCTCGGGATCGGAAGCGTCTCGCGAGGCCCGACCTACGAGGGACTCTACGGCGGCGATTGGGAGCACAAGCGCAACGACGCAGAGGCCGCGCAGGGCGTCCCCACGGGGCGCCAGAGGCCCGCGAAGCGCCGTCGATGGGCCAACCGACGATGACCGCCACGCGCCGCCCTCTACCCCCGCTTGCGGGGCTTCTCCGACTTCTCCGTCGCGACTGGCGCGGGCGGCGCGTCGGCCTTCGCGGTCGCCGCAGCTTGCTTCTCCGCGCGTCGTTGCGCGCGATGCTCACGCGCGGCTCGGATCGCCTCGATGCCGTTGAGCTTCCGGCCGGGGTGGAGCGCGTGCTTCATGGTCTTGTGGTGGTTGAGCAGCGGGAGGCCCCCGGTCGCGTGCTCGAATGCGTCGAGCACCATGTACTCCGTGACCATGACGTGAACGAACACGAGGGAGTCAACTTCGATGTTCCCGGCCTTGTCGCGGGCGTTCATGTGCGCCTTGATGCGCCCTCGGATGTCGCGCCCCGCCTCGCTCTCGCCCACGTACACGACGGCGGTCTTCGCTGGGTTGGTGATCGCGTAGAGGGCTCGGATCCCGTCGTACTCGTCATCGGAGAGCACATGAGCGACGGTTCCGGCGCTCTCGAATCGGTGGCCGCGCAAGAGCTCCGCGTGCTGGGGGTTGAGGGTCTCGGGGATCATAAGGGGCGGGAGAGGGCGCATACCTACAGTGTGCGTAAGGTAGGCACCGCGACGCGAGTTCTCGGCAGGCTACCGCGTCAACGACAGGGTGCGATGGCACCTACATCGTGGCACGCACGGTTCTTGCCCGACCTGCGCGCGCGGTCTTTAGGTCCAGACCGGATAGGCATAGGACGATCGGCCGGTCGGCGTAGTCGGTCACGCCGCGTCCCTCGACGCCTTCGAGGTCGGCTTCGAGGCTGAAGCCCTGGCTGTACGACTCGGTCTTGCTCATCGTCTGGCTGAGGCTCCCCTGGTAGACCGCCGACAGCTCCAGCCAGAACGCGAGGCCCTCCGTCTTTGCGGCCAGACCCGCGGACCAGTCCATGTTGAACGAGCCGCCGATGGTGTGCTCCACCGTGCTGGCGAACTCCTGCTTCTCGGTGCGCAGTCCGCCATCGGCGTCCCAGACGTAGGTGTTGACGATGTTGCGCTTGCCGGCCTTGTTGCGCAGGCCTTCCATGCGCGTCTGCCACGCGTCGCGCATGCACGTGCCGCTCACGTAGCGGTTGAGCTCGTTCACGTCAGACTGGCGGGCCTTCATCTCCGCATCGCGCTTCTCGGCCTCCTTCTTGTCCTTCTCGGTCGAGGCCTTCGCGTCGGCGGTCTGCTTGTCCGCGGCGGCCTGCTTGTCCTTGTCCGTGGTCGTCGCACCGCTGGTCGAGCTCGCGGCGTTGCTCGGTGACTGGTTGATCGGCTGCACGCCCACGGCACCCATCTCGCCCTCGAGGCGGGCCACGGTCGTGAGGGTGCTGTCGAAGTTCTGATAGAAGGCCATGCGCGCCTTGTCCTGCTGCTCGATCGCGGCCTTGAGCGCGTAGGCTTCCTGAAGGCGAAAGTAGCTCGCGGCGTAGCGCGAGCCGTACTGGAGGCGCATCTCGGGCACGTGCTTGTAGAACCGTCGGCTGGCGGCCTGGCTGCCCGTCATCCCGTCGAGGCTGCCCTGCATCGTGTAGGCGGGGTTGATGAGAAACGTGACCGTGTTCACGTCCGGGGGAAAGTCCCGGTTGGGTCGCATCTCATAGCTGATCATCCGTCCGCTGCGCTTGAGGCGCGTGACGTACACGTCAGCGAGGCCCGACACGACCAGGGCGTAGCCGACGTTCTTGGGCACGAAGCGCTTGCCGACCGCGGGGAAGCGCGCGTCGGTCTCCTTCGTCCCTCGCAGCGCCAGGCGGTCGGAGAAGGTCGCCGTCGCCGTCGTCGAGACGTTGGTGGCGTTCTGCGAGGCGTCTCGCAGAGAGAGCGAAGTCTTGAGACCCAGGCCCGCGACGAACTCCTCCGTGACACCGACACCGATGCCCTTTTTCACCATCCCTCCGAGGATCGACTCGTACGCGAAGCCGTGGGCGTACTCCTTGGTGCGCTCCCAGCTGAAGGTCACGTCGTTCGACTGGGTGAGCTCGATGGAGGTCGCGCCGTTGTAGTCGTCCTCCTCGGTGAGGTTCTCGCTCGGCACGGGCGGGGCGCCTTCGATGTACCCGAGCAGGGTCGGCCTGAACTGCGCGTTGCCCACCCAGCGCAGGTCGAGCTCCTCGACGCGCTTGTCGGGGATGAGCTCCACGCCGCCGAGGGAGGGCGACGCGAAGAAGCGCCGCAGCAGCGCCGACTGGGCGAGCGTGGCCGGGTCGACGCGCACGGTGCTGTACTCCGCCATCACCAGGGCGACGCCGAGGCGCTCGGGCGAGGCCGCGGCCCCGCGGAATGTGCCCGTGACGCCGTTCACCGGGGAGTGCACCTCGCCCCCCGCACCGACGTGGTTGAGCGGGAAGTACGCCATGAGCCCGGCCTCTGCGCCGGTCATGCGCCGCCCCCGCGACTCGCGGATCTCGGCCTCGGTGCGCGCGACGGCCCAGACGCGGACGTCGGCCAGCGAGCCCTTGAAGAAGCCGCCCCTCCACGCGCCGATGCGCAGCGGCGAGGTCCCTGCGAAGGGCTTATGGTTCTTGTCGGCCCGGTCGAGCACGCCGTTGATGAAGATCGCCTGCTCGTTGGTGGCCTTCGTGTAGCGGAAGGCGACGTGGCACCAGAGGCCCGCCTGGAGCGTCGCGCTCCCCACGGTGTCGTTGCCGTAGAAGCCCATGTGGGCCTTGCCGCCGCGGATCATCAGGTGGAGGGCCTGATTGTCGCCCGCGGCGTCCATGCCGACGATGGTGCGGTCGCTCGTGAGGTCGGAGGGCTTCACCCACGCCTCGATCGTGAAGTCGCGGTCGTCGAGCCGGAGGCCCGTCGCGGCGACGTCGACGACGTTGTCGCTGCCGTTGAACTGCACGGCGCTCACGTTCGGCACGCCCAGCGGCGCGGTGCACGCGCGCCACCGCGTCGGGGCGCGCACGTCGCCGCGGCGGCCCTTCTTCAGGCCCTCGACCGAGCGGTCGGCCGTCTGGTCACCGGCGCCCTCGCTGAGCGGGAACCACGCCAGCAGCCCCGGCTCGCAGCCCGTGACGGCGCTCCGCGCGTGCGCGTTCACCTCGTCCTCGGTGAGCGCGTCGGACCACACGCGCAGCTCCGAGAGCGCCCCGCGGAACGACTCTGCGCCGCGCGCGCCGACGAGGAGGTCCCCCGCGCCGTCGAAGGGGCCAGCGTCTTTGGTGCTGTCCTCGGCCACCTTGAAGCCGTCGCGGTAGATGGCGCGCTTCTTCAGCCCCGCGTCGAAGACGCAGGCCCAGTGGTGCCAGCCCAGGCTGGGGTAGTTGCCCGGCGTCACCAGGTCGTTCTCCTGGAAGCCGAACACCATCGCGTCGCCCTTGTTGAAGCCCACCGAGAGCGACTTGTTCTTCCCGGTCTGCTGCGACAGCGAGAGCGCCCACGCGGCGAGGCCCGACTCGCTCCGGCGCGCCCAGAACTCCACGGTGAAGCTGCGGTTCGCGAGGTCGACCCCGTCCTTGAAGTTGATCGCCGCGCTGCCCTCGCTGAACGTGAGGCACGCGCGGAAGCCCTCGGGCACCCACTGCTCGCTCGCGCCGCGCCCGTCGGACACGGCCACGTAGCTCGGCGTGCGCGCGCGGCCCTGCGCGTCGAAGTACGCCAGCCGCACGTCGCCCTCGCAGGTCTCGAGGGCGCTCACCCGCGTCGCCGCGCGGACGAACGCGAGCTGCGCCCCGAGCGTCTGGAGCCCGCGGCCGTCGCGCTCCCTGCTCTCGCTCGTGCGCACGACGGGCATCGCGCAGGTCGAGCGAGCCAGCTCGCGCACGGCGTCGAGCGCCTCGCCGTTCGCCGCTTCGAAGGGCGCGGCGAGGGCAGCCATCGAGGCGTTGAGGGTCGCGACGCGCGCCTCCCAGGTCGCGCGGTCGCGGTCGCGGTCGCGCTGCGCCTGCTCCTTCTGTGCGAGCTCGTACTCCTTGGCCGAGAGCTCGGCGGCCTTCGCGCTCCACGCGCTCTGCGCGTCCGTGGCGCGGCTGTTGGTGGGGCCGCCGACGACGTCGATCTGCCACTGCGCGTGGCTGCCCGCGTCGCCGGTGCGCGTGCAGCGGAAGGTGTAGTCGCTCGCGCGCTCCAGGAGGGTGTTGTCGTGACGCGATCGGATTTCGAAGTAGCCCGCGGCGTTGCGCGTGATCCGCCACTGCTGGTTGGCCTTCTTGTGCGCGTCGACGTTGGCGTACACGTCGCGGCCGAAGGGGTTGTCGAGGACGCGGTCTTCGTAGAGGCAGTAGATGAGGTAGCCGTCGTCGTAGGGGACGAACTTGAACCACTGGTTGTCGTAACCGTTCCACTCCAGCCCGTGCAGGAGCTGCTTGGTCTGCGAGTAGACGCGCACGGCCTCCTTCGCGTCGCGCGAGAGCACCCGCAGCTTGCACCATGAGTTCAGCGGGTTCGCGGCCTCGGCCTCGTACCTTCGGCGCAGGTCTTCGACGGTCGTTCGAAGCCCCGGGAGCTCGGCGCGAAGGTCATTGATGCGCTGGTCGAAGGCGCCGCTGTTGCTCGCCGCGGAGAGCTTCGCGACGAGGGCGGTCTTCTCGTTCTGGAGCGCAGAGAGTTCTCGCTCCTTCTGCCCGAGCGCGGCGGTCTTGTCCGCGGCCGCCGTCGCCGAGAGGCCCGCGACCTGGAGCGTGATCGCGTCGGTGTACGCCTCCTCGGAGATGCCCTGCGAGATCAGCCTCACGCGGTGCCTGCGCACCTCCAGCGAGGTCCACGTGGCGCCCTTGAGGTCGGAGATTTCGAACTGCCGAATGAGGGCCACGCCGTCGGGGATCGTGACCGTGCACGACGCGCGGTACCAGCCGTCCGCGAGCGCCTCGAAGTCGGCCTGCTTCACGCCGAAGCCCGTCGTGACCCTCTCGTCTGCGTCGCGGCCCTTCTTCCCCCAGTACGAGAAGGCGAAGAGGCTCTGCCCGTCGACGCCGTCGACCTTGTTCGCGTCCACCGGCGCGGGCGCCACGGCGCGGAACTCGAAGGTCTCCTCGTAGGTGGCGCGCTGCCGCACGGCGAAGAGCGCGTCGTTGCCGTACTTCACCGCGGGCGAGTCGTCGCGGAGCTTGCGCGCGAGGATCGCGGCGCCGTTGATGATCGCGCCGAACGCGACGCCCGCGGAGCTCACCACGGGCGCGCCGCGCACGACCCCGTGAACCGCGTTCGGAGAGAGGTCGTTCACGCGCTGCGTCGCGCCGTCGGCCACGAGCTCTCCCATCGGCAGGAGCGCCGCGAGGCCCTGCTCCCGGCCGGTGAACTGCGCGCTCCGGGCGTCGCGGACCTCCGCGTCGCTGCGCTCCTTGCGCCACACGCGCACGTCCGTGATGCGGCCCCGAAGCGAACCGGAGCTCGCGAACACGCTGCCGCCGTTGAAGGGCGCGACGCCCGCCACGGTGGTCTCCAGCGCGCCGTCGAGGAGCACGGAGAGCTCCTTTCGCGCCTTCGAGAACCGGAGGGCCACGTGGTACCAGGCGCACGGACGCAGGGCCGTGGCGCCGTAGGCGGTCTTCCCGCCGCTGCTCGCGAAGAGCCGCCACGCGAAGCCGGGCCTCGACGCCGCCGTGACCCCGAGCGCGACGGAGTGGGCGCCGTCGGGGAGCCAGAAGATCACGTGGCCGTCGCCGTCAGCGAGCCACACCCAGGCCTCGACGGTGTAGTCGCCGCCCTGCACGCCGAGCTTCGACGCGGGCGAGAGCTCGACGTTGTCGCCGCCCGCGAGCACGAGGCAGCGCCGCCGCCGCGGGTCGAGCTTGAGGTTCACCGCGTCGGCGCCGGGCCAGCGGCAGTTGATGATGAAGCGGTTGGCGTCGAGCCGCGTGACGACGTAGCTGCTGTCGAGGTTCTTGGTGCCGCGGAGCTGCACCTCGTCGCCGTCGGCGAGGCCGTGGCGGGGAGCCGTGACGCGGAGCTTGCCGTCCGCGGTCTTCGCGGCGCTGGTGACGAGGCCGTCGAACGAGGTGGGGCTCTCGTCGTCGACCCGCTCCCACTCGCCCATCTCGTTGTTGACCCACGAGGCGTCGATCTCGAAGACGTCGTTGTCGACGCGCCTGGCCTTGTAGAAGCCGTCGTAGCTGGCGGTCCCCGTGACGCGCACCACGTCTCCGTCGGCGAGCTTGTGCGCCGCCGACGCGTGGACCTTCACCCGGTCGCGCACGTCGCGGCTCGCGACCTTGGACTCGTCATCCTTGTCGGTGCGCTCGATGCGCGAGACCTTGCCGCGGAGCGGCGGCGTTGCGGAGAAGGCCCGCACGCCGTCGAGCAGGTCCGGCGGAAGAAGCACGTCCTGAGGGTCGCCGCGGAGGAGGGTGGTCTTGTCCGCGCGCTCGGCGACGCGCGAGAGCGTCCCGTCGCCCGCCACCGCGAAGGAGAGCGCAACGGAGCCCTCCTGCGTGGGCACGACGAGCATGACCCGCGTCGCGCCGCGGAGGAGCTGCGGGCCGTCGGCGGTCTCCTGCTCCTGCTGGAGGTCGTAGCGCGTCGCGGCGAACCCGTTGGATGGCGCGAGGTCGTTGCCCGCGGCGTCCTTGAGCGCGAGCGAGCGTCGAAGGATGCCGGGGACGCGGCGCGGCACGAGGAGGCCCGGGTCGTCGGCGGAGGGCTCCATCACCGTGCTGTCGGCGACGTCGAAGAGGCCGTCCTCCGACGCGGCCACCGAGAAGACCTCGATGACCTTCGCGGTCTTGTTGTAGGCGAAGATGTGCCAGCGGTAGCGGTCGTGCTCGTTGGTCACCACGCGGACGACGGAGAACCACCCCTCCTTCAGCTCGTTGACCCACGAGATCTCCGTGGTCGGTTCGAAGAAGGGCTGGCCGTTGATGTCGCGGAAGTCCGGTGAGTCCTGCGCGCTGTCGCCTGGCTGCCCCGGCGCTGCGGCGCCGCCCATGGGCTCGTACCGCTGCCGGCTCCGCTTGAAGCGGACCTCGAGCTTGCGCACCAGGCGGTTGCGCGCCCCGTCGAGCACGAAGCGGTCGACGAGCAGCGTCCCCTCCTTCGACTGGCGGAAGACATAGACGTGCCCCGAGCCCGAGACGAGCTGCACGGGCGCGACGGCGGTCTGGTCGAAGGTGCTGTAGCGCGAGCGCAGGATGGGCTTCTCGTCGCTCGCGCGCGTGAGCTCGGCCTTCTCCTTCGCGACGACCGAGGGGTCCTCACGCTCGTTCTTGTGGGCCGTGTCCCAGCGCCCCGCCTCGTCGCGGCGACGGCCGGGGAATTCCAGCGATTGCCAGTCTTCCCAGCCCTTCAGCGTCGTCTTGCCGAAGTTGTCCTCGAAGCCGTCCTGGCGGACCGTGTACCAGACGTCTCCGCCGGAATCGGTGCCGAAGAGCAGCACCTTGCCCTCGTGCGAGACGCTTTGGATGTGCTGGAGCCGGTCCTTCTGAAAGAACATGGCCGTTAGAGTAGGAAAATTGGAAGTCAACAGTCCAGTGCGAAAGTTCAAGCATTTTTCATTGACCATATTTCGAAAGGGATGGACGATTTTTCGCGATGCCCTCCCTCGGTTCGCGTGACACGCAGGTCTGGATCCTCAACAGAACCTCACGAAAGCTCCATCTCCTGGTGTCGCCGACGCCCGAGCAGACGTGGTCGGGCGGTGGCTCGATCGCGCTGGAGGTGGTCGGGACGGCGCCCGGGTCGACCGTGACCGCGCGAGTCCCGCGCGCCGTGAACAGCGCGCGGAGCCTCTACCGGGCGGTGCAGGAACTCCGGCAGAGCGCGCTCGTGAAGACCGCCGCGGACCTCCAGACGAAGGTCTGGTGGACCGAGGACCTGATCCCCTCGCTCGACATGGCGGCCGCGTGGCGCGCGGAGTTCAAGAAGCTCGTGACCGCCTGCGCGACGCCCGTCGAGCCGGGCGCCGCGGTGCGCATCAACGACGACAAGCCGCTCGCCTCCTGGAAGGCGCTCAACGCGGGCTACGCCGCGGGCGTGGAGACCTGCACAAGCGTGCAGCTCACCCTCGTCGACGACGCGTTCGAGCAGGTGATGAGCTTCACGACGGAGCTCGATCGCTCGTGGCTCGTGGGCGTCGACGGGGCGTGGCGCGCGGACGGCGCGAACCTCTGGCGCATCCACGCGGCCTCGCCCGAGCTGAAGAGCTGGGACGCCGGGCCGGAGCTCCCCACGGCGCCTGCGAGCGTGGGCAGCGGCACGTCGGCGTTGCGCGCGGGCCAGGTGCTCCTCCCCAACCAGTCGCTGCGATCACCGGGCGGCCAGTACCAGCTCGTGTTTCAACCCGACGGCGACCTCGTGCTCTACGACCGCACGAGCGGCAAGGCCCTCTGGGCGTCGATGACGATGCTCACGCCCGCCCTCGCGGCGCTCCAGGACAACGGCAACCTCGCGGTCTTTCACGCCGCGCACGCGCACGCATTCGACCAGGTCGCGTGGTCGTCGGAGCGGAACGGCGGACGCGTGGGCCCCGGGCTCGGCGCGCAGCTCGCGGTCGAGGACTCTGGCGCGGCGGTGGTGTACGGCCGCGACGGCAGCGTGCTCTGGAGCTCGGCGACCTCGGGTGAGCTCGGCGCGCAGGCGGTCGCCGCCGGGGTCAAGGTGAAGTCTCCCAACGGGCGCCATCAGCTCGTCTTCCCGCAGCGAGGCGACCTCACGGCGGCGCTGTGGCCCGCGGTGTCGACGCCGACGAAGCCCTCGCTCGACCGCACGGGGCCGGGCACCGCCGTCCTGCCCGCGGGTCGGTCGCTCAAGGGGGGGGAGTTCCTCCAATCGAGCAACGGACAGTACAGGCTCGTCTACCAGAAGGACGGCAACCTCGCGCTCGTCACGCACCCGCTCGGCATCGCGGCGTGGGTGACAGGCACGTCGGGCGACACCGGTCAGGTGCTCGTAGGCGGCCCGCATGGCTTCGGCGTCTACGGCTCCAGAGGCTCGGCCTGGGCGGCGATCTCCAACGGCGGCCTGAAGGGCTCGAGCGCCCCCGACCGCCTCGTCCTCGAAGACCGCGGTGAGCTCGTGCTCTACGGGCGCGACAACGCCGCGCTGTGGAACTCGAAGGCCGCACCGGCCGCGCCGGCCGCGCTGGCCGCGTCGGCCGCGGCGGCCCCGACCGCCCCCGCGCAGACGCCATCGTGGCAATCCCAGGACGTCGGGTTCGTGAGCCTCGCCGGGAGCACGCGCGAGAGCGGCGGCGCGTTCACCGTCGCGGGCAACGGCGCGGACATCTGGGAGTACAGCGACGCGTTCCGCTACGTCTATCAGCCGCTCGGCGAGGATGACTGCGACGTGCGCGCGCGTGTCGCGTCGGTCGGCAACACGCACGAGTGGGCCAAGGTCGGCCTGATGGTCCGCGAGAACCTCACCGCGGGCTCCCGGTACGTCATGGCGGTCGTGACGCCGAGCAAGGGGCTGCTCGTCCAGGCGCGCACCGCGCAGGACGACACCTCGATCTCGTGCGGCACGGCGTCGGGCACCGCTCCGTGCTGGCTGCGCGTCACGCGCTCGGGCGACCGGTTCGACGTCTTCAGCTCCAGCGACGGCGCGACGTGGACGCCCTTCGGCTCGTGCGTCATGGCGTTGGGCAAGGACGCCGCCGTGGGCCTCGCCGTCACGAGCCACGACGCCACGCAGCTCAACACCACCACATTCGACAGCGTGACGATCGCCCGAAAGGCCCGCGCGCTGCCGGCCCCGTGGCGCACCTCGGACCTCGGCGTGCAGAAGAACGCCGGCAGCGTCTCGCTCGCCAACAACACCTTCACCGTGGTCGGCGCGGGTGCAGAAACGGGCGGCGCGGTGGACTCGTTCCGCTTCGTCTACCAGTGGATCGTCGGGGACTGTGTCGTCATCGCGCGCATCCCCGTCGTGAGCGGCGCCCTCAATTCGGCGCGCGTCGGACTGATGATCCGCGACTCGCTCGACGTCGGCTCGACCTACGCCATCGCCCTGGCGCCGACGCAGAACATGGCGCGGCTGGAGGTGCGCGCGACGACCGGAGGCTCGTGGTCGGGGCCGGGGCTGTCCAACGTCCAGCTTCCGCTCTGGCTGCGGCTGGTGCGCAGCGGCAACACCTTCACCGCGTCTGTCTCGACCGACGGCGCCGCGTGGACGCAGGTCGGGGTTTCGAACGCGGCGGTGTGGCCGGGCGCCTACGTGGGCCTCAGCGTGGGCGGCTACGGCAACTCGGCCCTGCAGACGGCGGTGTTCGACAGCGTGTCGATCACGCGCGCCGCGTCGACCGTGCCGGAGCCGTGGCTCACGCAGGACGTGGGCGCCGTCGGGATGGGGGGCAGCGCCACCTTCGCCAACAACGCGTACAGCGTGGTCGGCGCGGGCGCGGACATCTGGTCTACCGAGGACGCGTTCCGCTTTCTCTTTCAACCCGTCAGCGGGAACGTGGAGATCACCGCGCGCGTGGTCAGCCAGCTGCGCACGAACGAGTGGGCCAAGGTCGGCCTCATGCTCAGGGACTCGCTGGAGCCGAACTCCGTCTACGCCCTGCTCGGCCTCACGCCGAAGGGCGACCTGTTCTTTCACAACCGCAAGAGCGCGGGCGCCGTGGCGGACCACGTCTGGGGTGTCACGTCGGCGTCGCCGCTGTGGCTGCGCCTGTCGCGCAACGGCAACGTGATCACCTGGTCCAGCTCGACCAACGGCGTCCAGTGGACCCAGCTCGGGACGACGGACAAGCTTCGGGTGCGGGGGAGCGCGCTCGTCGGCCTCGCCGTGACGAGCCACGAGACCGGCGCGCTCAACACCGCGGTCTTCGACAACGTGACCGTCACCACGACGTCTGTGACGGCGCTCCCGACGAAGCCCAGCACGCTCGCGAGCAACACCTTTCTGCGACCGGGCGAGTCCCTGGTGTCGCCCAACCGCCAGTACGAGCTCATCTACAACGACAACGGCTGCCTGGCCCTCTATCGCCGCCCCGGCGACAACCTCATGTGGCAGACCAGCACCAGCAACTGGACGACGGGCGTGGCCCCGAACTACGTGCTCATGCAGACGGACGGCAACCTGGTCATGTTCGGGGCGCGTAACGCCGTGCTCTGGTCGACCGGCACCAACGACCCGAAGTACGCGAACGGAACCCTCGCCGTCCTCGACGACGGCAGGGTCGTCATCCGAGGCGCGACCGACACCTTCGCGGTCAGGGTGTAACGGCTGCTCGCGCCACGCCGGGCGCATGGCGTGACGACTACATCCGGGCGCGTCCGCATGGCTCGCTCGGCGGACTCACCCCGCACGAGTTCGCGGCACGATGGAGAGAGCAACAAGAGCAGGAAGCTGGCACACGAACTCACGGCTGACGCTCATGGCAGCTGGACCCGATTCACGGGGCACATCACGACCTCGCGAAGATCCAGCCGCGCGCGGGTCACACGACGACCAGCACGACGCTCATCTACCTGCGCCTCGCTGACGAGGTGCGCGGCGTCGGGTTCGGCTCCGTGTTCCCGGTTCTCCCGGATCAGCTCGTCCCGCCGCGGATCGGTTCCACGATTGGTTCCACAGGGGGCGAGGAGTCGCGCGAAACGCCTTCCAGGAAGGCTGCTCGTGTGGTTCGGGGAGAGGGATTCGAACCCCCATAGGCGGTACCAAAAACCGCCGTCCTGCCATTAGACGATCCCCGAAGATCTGGAGGGACGCGATTCCTACCACCACTCGCCCGCCGTCGACAACCCGCTCGGGTCGCATCGAGCGCGCTCCCCCGCCGCGGAATGCAGTAACGTCCGCCGCCATGCAGCGCTCCGTCCCCGAACTCCTCGCCGCCAAGCGTGACGGCCTCGCCCTCTCCTCCGCCGAGATCCGCGGGCTCATCGACGGCTTCGTCCGCGGCGACGTCCCCGACTACCAGATGACCGCCCTCGCGATGGCCGTGTTCTTCCGCGGAATGACCCGCGACGAGACCGTCGCGCTCACCCTCGCCATGCGCGACTCCGGCGTCGTCGTCGACCTCTCGAACATCGCCGCGCGCAAGGTCGACAAGCACTCCACCGGCGGCGTCGGCGACAAGGTCTCGCTCTGCCTCGCGCCCATGGTCGCCGCGTGCGGCGTGCCCGTTCCCATGGTGTCGGGCCGCGGCCTCGGACACACGGGCGGCACGCTCGACAAGCTCGAGGCCATCCCGGGCTTCTCGGTGGGGCTCTCGATCGAGCGCTTTCGTGAGGTCGTGCGCGACGTCGGCACCTGCATGATCGGCCAGACGCGCGAGCTCGCCCCCGCGGACAAGCGCCTCTACGCGCTGCGCGACGTGACCGCCACCGTCGAGTCGATCCCGCTCATCGTCGCGAGCATCCTGTCGAAGAAGCTCGCCGAGGGCATCGACGGCCTCGTGCTCGACGTGAAGGTCGGCAGCGGCGCGTTCATGAAGACCCCCGAGCGCGCGAGGGAGCTCGCCACCGCGCTCGTCGAAGTCGCGAAGGGCGCAGGCAAGGACTGCGTCGCCTGGATCACCCGCATGGATCGCCCCCTCGGCCGCGCCGTCGGCAACGCGCTCGAGACCATCGAGGCCTTCGAAGTGCTCCACGGCCGCGGCCCCGAGGACCTCACCGAGGTCACGCTCGCCCTCGGCGCCTCGATGCTCGTCATGGGAGGCGCGGCGAAGTCCGAGCCCGCGGCGCGCGCGATGCTCGCGGAGCGCGTGAAGGACGGCAGCGCGGCGCGCGTCGCGCGCGAGATGATCAAGGCCCAGGGCGGCGACCCCGGGGCCGTCGACGACCCCTCGGTCTTCGCGAAGGCCCCTGTGATCGCGCTGCTCCGCGCGCCCGCCGACGGGTACATCACGGCCATCGACACGCACGCCGTCGGCGTCGCGGGCGTCGTGATGGGCGCAGGTCGCACGCGCGCTGAAGACCCCATCGACCACGCCGTGGGCTTCGTCTTCGAACGCAACGTCGGCGACAAGGTGTCCGCGGGAGACGCCCTCGTCACCGTGCACGCGCGCACGGACGCGCAGGCGGCAGACGCCCTCGCGCGACTCTCGGCGGCCATCACCACGGGCGCCGAGCGCCCCGCGGACGCGCCGCTCCTCGTCGAGCGCGTGGGCTGAGCGCGGCCACCGCGGCGCGGTCGATCAGCGACGCAGCGCGGGCTCGACCTCGAGGCGCGCGACGTCGGCGCGTACGGCCTTCACCTCCCAGTAGAACGCCTGCGACGGGTTGCGCTCGTCGATCGCGCGCACGTGGAAGCGCCCGTCGACCACGCGTGACGCGGCGAGCGCCGAGATGGGTTCGCGCCCTTCGAAGCGCGGCGTGACCAGCACCGAGCGATCCTCGCGCCGCGTGAGCGCTTCGAAGTACTCGGGGAGATGCACCGTCGCGACGCCGTTCGCGAGCTCCGCCTCGCCGCGGTAGTAGACGGCCGCCTCGGGGCCTTCGAGGGTGGCGTGAAGGAGGCGCTTCTCCTCCGGGGCGAGGGGGTGGCGCGCCATGAAGTTCTTGGTCCACCCGGGGCCGACGAAGACCGTTCTGGCCGCGAGGTTGAACCCCAGCGCGTTGTGCTCTCCCTCCGTCGATCCGCCCACCATGATCCAGTGGTTGTTCGCGCCGTCGACGCCGCGCAGCGTGGTGCGCGCCGACGTGTTGGTGAGCGCGCCGTCGGCGACGAGCGAGCCGTGCACCGTGACGGTGTCCCACAGGTCCACGCTGCGGCCGCGCCCGGTGCCGTAGTCTGCGCCGACGATCATGAGGGTGTTGTGCTCGCCGCGGTCGTTGACGATCGCGGCGTCGCCGCCCTTGCGATGGACCCACGCGCCTCCCGCGTCGAGCTGCAGTGACTTCGTGTGCGAGACGCCGTCGACCACGACGTCTCCCTCCGCGTGGACGTTCTGCGCGCGCGTCTCCTTCGCGGCGAGTTCGATGCGATCGAGGGGGAGCGAGGCGCGCGTCGCGACGTCTCTCGCGCCGAGCCTGAGCGCTCCTCCGGCGCCGGCCTTGTCGATGAGGAGCGAGCCCTGATCGAGGACGATGGACGCGCCGAGCTGATCGCTCACGCCGCCGTCGTTGCTCGTCTCGGTGAGCGAGAGCGCGCCGGTCATGGTGAAGACCGCCGCGCGAGGCCCCGCGGTGATGGCCGTGGCGTTGCCGTGGACCACCGTGATCTTCGCGAGCGGCACGTACGGTCCGTCGGGCGCGAGGTCCGACTCGGCGACCCATCCGAGCCAGGGCGTGTGCCGCAGCACCGAGAGCTCACCGACCTTCTCCGCGCGCTCGAAGTGCTTGATGGCGACGACCAGCTCCGCCGTCACCGAGGGGATGGGGAGCCTGACGCCGTCGTCCTCGACCGTCGCGCTCTGACGCTTGCCGTCGGGGCTTCGCGCGTCGGGCGCGACCTCTGCGAAGCCGCCGGGCACGAGCGCGATGTGCTGACCGAGCGCGTCGACGGCGAAGCCCGCGCCCACGATCACCACGCCGTGCTCCGCGGGCGCGAGGCGCACGTCGAGGCCGAGCGCGACGCCGCTCCCGTGCAGCGCCTGCGCGTGCGCGCGCATCAGGCCCGCGGTGTGTCCGACGGCGTCGTATGCCGCGGTCTCGTGCGTGATGGCGCCTTGTGCCCACGCGGCGTCGCCCGTGTCGGTGTGGCGCGCGCGCGTGAGAAGATCGGGTTCCTCGATCGACATCAGCCGTTCCTCCCTCGGAGATGGGGACAGGGTACGCCGCTCGACGCGAAGCACGCAGCGAATCTGACGCGGGCGGTGGGCGACGCCGACCACGCGGCGACGCGGATCGACCCGCGCCGGCGGTCGCGGCGAGGGGCCGCGAGAGGGTCGCGCGCGGCAGCTCGACGCGACGCCGCTACAGCGCGCGAAAGTTCTGCCAGGCGCCGTCGAAGAAGCCTCCGACGCGCACGCCCGTGCGGTCGAAGACCAGCACGTCGGGCGGGACGAACTGCGACGTGAAGGGCATGAAGCGGTAGAGCAGACGATCCGCGCCCGCCGTGGCGGCGATCACGCCCGAGATGCCTCCGCCGACGGGGAACACCAGCGCGATCACCGCGGGCGAGAAGCTCATTCCGTTGAACGAGATGACCCGCGCGTTCCAGTCGACGGGCACCGTCGGGGCCACGGTGGTCACGTTCACGCCGAGGTACACCAGCGTGTGCGCCGCGCGGATCGAGGGCGTCAGCGCAGAGAGCGGGAGCGCGCACCCGTAGCCGTTTCCCTGCACCGCCCAGGTCGAGACGAGCCACGCCGCGTAGCGACGCCAGCTCTCGTCGCCGCCGTCGGGGTACACGAAGCAGAAGGGCTGCTGCAGCGCCTCGGCGAAGGGGCCGTGCGCGCCGGGGCGCTTGCCCTCCTGCGGCCCGATCGCGATGGGGCCGTCGGCGAGCGCGACGTCGCGGCCGTCGACCGTGAGCGCCGTCACGCCGACGCCGCGGAGCGCGTGGCCGTCGAGCGTCATCGAGCGGACGTTCGTGGTGGTGAGCGCCACGGAGGCGCCCGTGCGCGCGCTCTCGACGCGGAGGTCCATCGTGGCGTCGGTGGCGCTTCGAAGCGTCACGAAGGAGCGCGTGGGGTTCACCCACGCACCGGGCGAGGTGAACGCGAAGTCGGTCTCGACGGGGTCGACGCGGTGCGCGCGAAAGAACTCGAAGAGCGGAGGCCAGTCGACGCAGTCGGCGCCGGGCGAGGCGTCGCCGTCCCACCAGTGTCCCGCGCCGGGCTCCTCGTGCGTGACCACGTCGCTCGTGAACGCGCGAACGGCCGTGGTGAGCGCGCGCATCTCGCGAATCGGGACGTTGTCGTCGGCGGTGCCGTGAATGGCGTAGACGCCGCGACGCGCGAGGTTCGAGAGGTAGCCCTGCGTGTTGCTCGACGCCTGCGAGCGCGCGAAGGCCCCGCGCGGCGCGGCGGCGCCCGTGTACGACTGGAACGATCCCCAGCCCGCGCTCGGGCCGATGGCGCCGAAGCGTCCGATGTGGTGGACGCCGAGCTGCCAGGTGCCGTGGCCTCCCATCGAGTGACCCGTGAGGTAGACCCGCGTCGGATCGATGGGGTAGCGCGCCATCGCGAGGTCGAGGATCTCGATGCCGTCGAGGCGTCCCCACTGCTCCCAGTCGAAGCCGAAGGGGCGGCGGTTCGTGGGCGCCACGATGAACATGTCGCGCTTGGGCGAGTAGGCCTGCGCCTGACCGATCCCCTCGACGCCCGCGCCGTGCAGCGAGAGCGCGAGCCCGTACCGCTGCGACGCGTCGAAGCCGCTCGGCGGCACGAGCCCGTAGTACTGCGCCGACCGATCGACGCGAGAGCGGAACGTCACGCGCCTCGTCGCGTCGGCCGCCACCGTGCGCACCGTCACCGCGCGTCGGTAGCTCGCGTGCAGCGACGGCGAGTCGATGCGCAGCGTGACCGGCACCATGCGCCCCGCCTCGGTCTGCGCGCGGCGCGGCGCGAGCCTGAAGGGCACCTGCGTGACCGCGCCCGCGGGGAGCGAGGGGAGCTCGAGCTCGGTGGCCTCCCAGTCGTCGCTCGCCTCGACGCGGGCGCGAACGTCCGTGGCCGCGGCGTCGGTGAGGTTGAGCGTGGCGACGCCGACGAAGCGCTCCTCGCGCTCACCCACGGCGAGGTCGGGGAGGGTCACGTCCTCGGTGTTCAGGTAGAGCTCGTCGGGCGTCTGAAACACCTGCACGCGAAGGGCTCCGCGCGTGGCGGCCGAACGGACCACCACGGTGCTCCCCGCCTCGGTGACGGGCAGCGGGACGCGGATCTTGCCCGACGCGTAGACGTCACCCGGCAGCACCGCGCGGTCGACGTAGAGCGCGAGCGCCGTATCCGCGCGCGCGAAGAGCCGACGCCCGGGAGGGGCCGCGATGCGCGCCGTCGCGTAGACCACGCCGCGCTGCGCGCTCGGGGTGAGCTGTCCGTCGGTGCCCGGGTCCGGCGGATACCAGTCGATCCCGTAGGCGCCGGGGTCGACGGGGGCGCTGAAGAGCCCGTCGTCGATCGCGGGGAGCACCTCGTCGGTGACGCCTTGCGCGACGAGCGCGACCTGCCAGTCGCGCACGGCGAAGGGCGCGGCGTCACCCTGATCGATCACGGGACGTACGACGGGCGCGTCGACCGCGACGCCATCACCCGGCGCGCCGTCGGGCGCGGTGTCCGTCGCGATGACCGCGTCTCGCGCGGCGTCGACCGTCGCGTCGGACTGAAGGGCGGTGGCCGACTCGGAGCAGCCGACAAGCACGAAGAGGAGAGCGGTCGTCGCGCGCATGAAGCGCGAGTGTCGCACGGCTTCGGGGCGCGCCACATGATCCTTGCGGCGCGGCGGGGAGGAGCGCGAGCATCGCCCCGCGATGACCCGCGCGAAAACCTCCTCAAAGCCAGTCACCCGCAAGAAGCCCCCGACGAAGAAGGCGCCCGCGCGCGCGAAGCCCGCGCGCAAACCGGCGACCGCGAAGGCTCCGGCCGCGGCGCGTCCGCCCGGGCCCGCGGCGAAGTCCGACGCGTCTCACGCCACCGCGGCGGGGGCCGCGACCCTTCTGGAGCGGCTCCTCGACGCGTGGCGGTCGACGCGTCACGCGCGGCTCGCCGACGCGATCGACGCGGTCGCGCGCGTCTCGGAGGTCGCCCCCATCGCGGGCGCGGCCGACTGGAACGCGCGCGCGAAATCACCGAAGCCCGAAGACGTGACGGCGCTCCTCGCGGCGCTCCTCGACGGCGTGAAGATCCCCGAGGTCGGAGCGCGCGTGGAGGCGCTCGGCACGCTGGCGCCGGATCCTCGCGTGGCCGCGAAGTACGTCGAGATGCTCCGTGCGCCGCCCTTCACCGCGTCGAGCAACAGGCCGATCTGGACGAAGATCCTCGCGCAGCTCGTCGAGCGCCACACGGACCCTCGCGCCGCCGACGACGTGCGCGCGATGGCGCCCGACTACACGCAGGTCTTCGGCGACACGGTCACGGGCAAGCACATGCGCGCGGCGCTCGAGAAGGCGGGGCCCGCCATCGACCACGCGCTCGCGGCGTTTCCGCTGTGTCGCGCGGCGCTCGCGGCGGAGCACGAGGCGCTCGTGCGCGAGGCCCCGGCGCCCGCGCCGCCCGCGCCCGTCGCGGCGGCCGTCGTCGATGAGGAGACGGCGCTCCTCCGCGCGGTGGCCGGGGACCCGACCGACGACGCGCGGAGGGAGGCGTACCGCGCGCTGCTCGACGCGAAGGGCGACCCCTGGGCCGAGGTGATCGCGCTTCAGGAGCGTCGATTCAAGTGCGGCACCGCGACGCCGCAAGAGCTCGCGCGCGAAGAAGACCTCCTCAAGAAGCACGCGACGCGCTGGCTCGGACCGCTCGCGCCCGTGGTGCTCGAACCGAAGTTCGCGCGGGGCTTTCTCGTCGAGTGCTGCCTCAACCCCAAGGGCACGAAGACGGGGCCCGCGATCGGCGATCCGCGCTGGGCCACGGTCGAGACGCTGCACTTCACGTATCAGCGAAACTGGGGGCGCGACGTGTTCATGCACCCCGTGATGGCGGGCGTGCGACGCCTCGAAGGGGCCCCCAACGCGCTCGTCGAGGAGCTTCTGCAAGACCCCACGCCGCGGGTCATCGAGTCCATCGAGCTGATGTACGGGGTGCTCCCGAAGGTGCTCCCTGCGACGCTCGTGGCGCCGGGGCTGATGAGCCTCCGCGAGTTCTCGATCTCGTGCTGGCTCTTCGACGCCGACAAGTCGAAGTACACCTCGACGTGGAACCCGCCCGCCATCTTCGCCGACTTTCTCAAGAGCCCCTTCGCCGCGCGGCTCCAGCTGCTCCGCTGGTCGATCCACGAGTCGCAGATCGTCGAGCTGCACGACGCGCTCGAAGCGCACGCGGGCAGCGCGTTCAGGGCCCGCGTCGACACGTACTACTTCGCCTTCGTCCGCGGCGAAGACGGTCGATGGAGCGACGTCGAGGTGAAGGTCGACAGCGTCGACGACGCGATCAAGTACATGAACTCGGGCGTCAAGTCCGTGCTGCAACTCTCGCCCGAGCGCGTGAAGCGGCTCACCGTCAAGGTCGCGCAAGGCCAGGACCCGACGCGCCTCAAGACGCACCTCGACGCGATCCGGGCGCGCTTCCCCGACGCGGCGCTGACGCTGCCTGCGTAGCGGAGAGGGGGTCGCGATGCTCCCGCGGGGCGGTGCCTCCGAAGCGTCGTGACGACCCCGCGCGCGCGCCCTCGCCGATCGGGTGATGGCCGCACGCTCGCGCGCCCGGTCGCCGCCTCTGCGGCTACGACCTCAGCGCGATCAGCCCGGAGGGTCGCTGCTCGACGCGCTCGCCGCGCGGGCGTCGCCGTCGTCTTCGGCGATCAACATCGCGTGGTCGAGCAGGCGCAGAATGAACGAGTCGTCGACGTCGATGCCCCGCTCGGCGAGGCAGCGCGCGCGGGCCTCGTCGACGCGCGCGTCGTCGAAATAGGGCAGCACGTCGAGCACCGCGGCGGGCACGTCGAGGAGGTCGTAGACGCTGTATCCCTCGATCGTCGCGACGCCGTCGCGGAGGCCGTGCACGCGCACGACCCCGAGCCTCGTTCGCGCGGGCAGCGTCGTCGCGGTCGCGCTCGCCATCCTCGCGCGGAGCGCCTTCGCGTGGGCCGCGAGCGTCGCGCCGCCGATGGCGTCGAGCTGCGGTCCGTCGACGCGCGCGGCCACCCCGGCGCAGGCGCGGAAGAACTCGCCCTCGCGGCCGTACCAGCGTCCCCAGGTGGCCTTCGCGCGCGCGGGGTCGAGGGTGCCGTCGAGGTCGTGCGCCTCGAGCGTCTCGGCGCGCGCCCCAACGTGGAGGTGCGCCGCGAGCGCCTCGCCGTCGAGGTCGAGCGCGAGCGCGCAGTGCATCGCGACGGCCCGCTCGGCCACCGAGAGGTACATCTTCACGGAGCGCCACAGGCCTTCGCCCCTCGCGCCTTGCGTGTGACGGCAGAACCACGTCGCGCACACCGCGTTGCGGCTCGCCCACACGGCGCACGCCCCCGCGTCGGTGAGGTACGGGCACCGGAGCGCCGCGGCCTGACCGAAGCCCGCGCGGCCCTCGCGCGCGATCAGCGCCTCGAGCTCCGTGCGGTCGAGGGCGAGGGGAGACACGCCGCCGCCGCGGGCGATGCGGGCCTCGATGCGGCGCGCGCCCTCTCCGCCCGCGGCGAGCGCCTCACCGACGGCGTAGTTGGGCAGCGTCGGCACGAAGGTGCAGCACTTGTGCACGGGGTGAAAGAAGGGCCCGCCGGGCGTGTACGCGGCGCCCGCGGGAGGCGCGAGCGCGCAGTCGTGACAGGTCGCGTGAACCTCCGCGGCGAGCGTCGTCGCGAGCGCGTGCGAGAGCCACCGCGTCGCCGACGCAGGCAGCACCGCGGGTGGAGGCGAGACGATGGAGAGATGCACGGGGCGGGGGTTGCGCGCGGAGGGGCCGGTCAGCCCGTGACCTTCTGCTTGATGGTGAGCCCCGCGCGCACGCCCGAGCGGACGCGAGGCGAGGTCGAGGGCGCGAGCTGCTGGGCGCTGAGCTTCACGACGGGTTTGATCGAGTCGTTCATGTGTTCGAGGTCCCCTTCGAAACGTAGTCGTACCGCACTCTCTTCGGCTGCGGGAAGCGCGCGGCGCGCGGAATCGTCGGCGCGCGTCGCAGAGACACGCGAGGCGCCCGCTGCGGCCGCGGGCCGCGTCGCGATGCGGTTTCGCAGCGCCGAAGGGTCGCTCAGGTCTGCGGCGCCTCTGCGGAGACCCGCGCGAGGATGTGTCGCGCGACGGACGCGTCGTCGTCGGGGCCGTCGTAGCCGCGCATCGCGCGCACCACGGAGCCCACCGTCGCGCCCTTCGCCGCGAGCGCGTCGAGGACCCCTCGCAGCGCCGACGCGGCGTCTTCGTCGCCGAAGGTCGAGTAGTCGAGCGACACGTCCGCGACGGCGGCGGCGCAGCACTGCTGGAGGAACTTCGCCACGCGGTTTCCGCCGAACGCGCCGCAGCCCCAGTGGCCTGTCGAGATGCTCCGGCCGCGGCACGAGGTGAAGCCGAGCCACGCCTTGTTGAGGTCGCGCTCGACGCACTCGGGCGAGAAATGGCCGTAGTACACCGCGTCGGCCGCGAGGACCTCGTGCACCCTCCGATCGTCGCGATACCCCGTGAAGCGAAAGCTGCGGAGATAGCCCGTGTACTCGCAGACGCGGCGCGCGCCGTCGAGCACGATCACCTCGTCGTCGTCCATGCGCTCCGAGACGAGCAGCGCGGGAAAGAGCTCGGGGCACGTCGAGAAGAGCACCTCCTCCTGCGTGAGCGACGGGATGATCGAGTGGATGTGCAGGTCGCGGTTGGCGAAGTCGAAGAACACCTCGGCGTCGGGGTCCTCCATGCGCCCCGTGTGGAGCCGCACGCGCGCCGACGCGAGGGGCGTGTCGAGCGCCTCCCAGCGGGGCGCCTTCGCCGCGTCGAGGCGGTGCCGCGCGTAGGTGATCGTGGGCTCGTCCGAGGCCTCGTCGGCGACGTGAAAGTACGCGAGCAGACACGCGATGCGCTCGACCGACGTGGGCTGCGGCGAGCGGTAGAGCGAGGTGAGCGAGAGGCTCCCGGCCTTGCGCGAGTCGAGCGTGCCGAGAAAGAACGCGCAGGCGAGCAGGTGCCGCGCGTGGCGCTGCGAGAGCGAGACGCGCGCGGCCTCGCCCGTGCGGAGCGTGTCGAGCGGGCGGTGGGCGTGCGTGTCGAGCGCCCACGCGCGCAGCTTCGGGAGCGTGTCGCGGTAGAAGTCGTAGTCGGGGTCCTCGCGCTGCGCGAAGTCCGTCCAGCGCGCGATGGCGGCGACGAGGCCCTCGTTCCACGGGTGATCGAGCACGCGCGCGAGCGCGTCTGCGTCGTCGAGCGGGGCGTCGACGAGGCGCGACGCGAGCTCGGGGTCGACGAAGGTGCGATCGAAATCGGTCTCGGTCTCCATGCGCCGACGGTGGTCGACGGGAGGGCGTCGCGCAAGGGTCTCTCTTCGAGTCCGCGCGCGATCGACGGACGGGAGAACTTCGCCAGGATCTCGTCGGCCGCGTGCTCCGAGAAGGCCGCGTCGAGGCGCGCCCCGGCGCGGATCAGCCCGCGGTGGGCTCCGCGACCTCGTCGAGGGGCAGCGCGCCGTTGCCACCGAACGCACGAACACGAATGGCCTTCACGGTCACCTCCAGGGCGCGGACCGAATGACCGTCACCTCCGCCCGCGACGACCGTTTCGCGCCGACGCGAAGGGTGAGAGCCTCGCGCGATGCGCTCTTCGAAGACCCTCCTCGGACTCTCGCTCGCGGGCTCGCTCCTCGCGCTCGCTCCCGACGCGTCGGCCGGTTGCGGCGGACGTCCCGGCGCGGTCGTCGCAGACCTCGGCCTGCACGTCGTGAACTTCGGCTATCAGCGCGCGCTCGGGTGCTACGTGACGCTCCAGGCGACGGGCGGGCTCTACGTGCCGTGGACGGTCAGCAGCGACGTGTTCGGCCTCGGCGGCGGCCGCGACGGGTCCATCACCGTCGGCGGTCTCGGTCTGCGCGCGCGGGCCTTCGTTCACCCCCTCGGAACCGCCCCCGCGGGCCTCTGGATCTCGCCCTTCGTGCAGGGCGGCGTCGTGCGCGCCAACCCTCCGTCGGGCGACCTCTACGGCCCCGCCTTCGCGGCAGGCCTCAGCGTCGGGTGGACGTGGCACCTCGGCGAGCGCTGGCTCCTCGGCCTCGGCCTCGGCGCGCAGTATCACCGCGTCTCGTTTCAGGGATCGACCGACGCGCCGGGCTTCTCGCGCCTCGGTCCCACGGTCGACATCAACGTCGCGTACCGACTCTGATCCGCGATTCCGTCCGCGCGATGGCGTAGTCTCCGCGGCCACCCATGAGAGAGGTCCCCCACGAGGTGCTCGGTCGCTACGCGTCGCTCTCTGGCCGCGCGTCGCGACCCTTTGGAACAGGGCTCATCAACGACACCTTCGTCGTCGAGGGGCGCGACGGCGACGCCGTGGTGCAGCGGCTCCACCCCGTGTTCTCGCCCGCCGTGCACCACGACATCGACGCGGTCACCGCGCGGCTCTCGCTGCGCGGGCTCGTCTCGCCGGTGATCGTGCGCGCCGACGACGGATCGCTCTGGGTCGAGCACGCCCGCGACGACGGCTCGCCCGGCGTGTGGCGCGCGATGACCTTCGTGCGAGACAGCCACACGTGGGACAAGGTCCCCTCCGCCGCGGTGGCGCGCGAGGCGGGCGCGCTCGTGGGTCGCTTTCACGCCGCGCTCGACGGCCTCGACTGGACGTACCAGGGCCGCAAGGGCCGCGCGCACGACACCGCGCGCCACCTCGACACGCTCGAACGCGCGCTCACCGAGCACCGCGAGCACAGGCTCTTCTCCGAGGTCTCCCGCATCGCGGGCGAGCTCCTCCCGCGGGCGCGGCCGCTCCATGATTTCAACGCGCTCCCCGCGCGGCACACGCACGGCGACCTGAAGATCTCGAACCTGCTCTTCGACGCGCGCGAGCGGGGCCTGTGCCTCGTCGACCTCGACACCGTGGGGCGCATGTCGTGGCCGCACGAGATGGGCGACGCCCTCCGCTCGTGGTGCAACCCCGCGGGCGAAGACGTCGACGACGTGCAGCTCGACGCGGGGCTCTTCGCGGCCTCCGTCGAGGGCTACGCCGAGACCGCGCGACACCTCGTGACACGAGAAGAGCGCGCGCTCCTCGTCGACGGCCTCGCGACGATCTGCATGGAGCTCTCGGCCCGCTTTCTCGCCGACGCCCTCAACGAGCGCTACTTCGGGTGGAACGCCGCGCGCTACGACTCCCGCGGCGCGCACAACCTCATCCGCGCGAAGGGCCAGTGGGCCCTCGCGAGGAGCGTGCTCCAACGGGCCGACGAGCTCCGCGCGCTCACCGACCGCGTGATGGGCTGAGCGGCGAGCGCGCCGCGATCACTCGCCCTCGCGACCCTTGCGAGGTCGCGGGATGTTGTGGAGCTCGAGCTTGTCGATGAGCGTGCGGCGCGAGATGCCGAGCAGCGTCGCGGCGCGCGTCTGGTTGCCCTTGGTGCGCTCGAGCGCGTCGATGATCTGCTGACGCTCCGTGCGGTCGAGGGCGGCGCGCAGCGAGGGGCCCTCGTCGGCGGCGCTCGCGGGCGGCGCTTCGACCGTGAAGCCCAGGTGCTTCACCGTGATCACGCCGTCGACGGCGAGGAGCTGCGCGCGCTCCATCACGTTGCGCAGCTCGCGGATGTTGCCCGGCCACGCGAAGCGCAGGAGCGCGTCCTTCGCCTCGGGAGAGAGCGCGGCCACGCGGGCGCCGGGCGTACGCTTCGCGGCCTCGGAGAGAAAGTGCTCCGCGAGCGGGAGGATCTCGCCCCTGCGCTGCCGCAGCGGCGGGATCGTGAGCGAGAAGCCGTTGAGGCGAAAGTAGAGGTCCGAGCGGAAGCGCCCCGCGGCGATCTCGGCCTGGAGGTCGCGGTTGGTCGCCGACACGACGCGCGCGTCGAAGGGCCGCGTGTTCACCGCGCCCACGCGCCGCACCTCGCGGTCTTCGAGCACGCGCAGCAGCTTCGCCTGAAGCGTCAGCGGGAGCTCGCCCACCTCGTCGAGAAAGACCGTTCCGCCCTGCGCCGCCTCGAGGAGCCCCGCCCTCGCCGCGTTGGCGCCCGTGAACGCGCCCTTCTCGTGCCCGAAGAGCTCGCTCTCGATGAGCGTCTCGGTGAAGGCCGCGCAGTTGAGCCGCAGAAAGGGCTTGTCGGCGCGCGGCGAGAGGCGATGAACGGCCGCCGCGAAGATCTCCTTGCCGACGCCCGTCTCGCCGAGCAGCAGCACATGGATCGACCCCGCCGCGACGCGCGAGAGGAGCCCGTGGAGCTCCAGCATCGCGGGGTCGATCACCACGACGCCCGGCGGCGTGTCGACGGGCGCGCGCGACGCGCTGATCTCGGGCAGGTCGACGACGCAGAGCACGGAGCCCAGTTCGAACACCTCGCCGGGCGTCACCTCGACGGCCACCGCGGCGGGGATGGGCTTGCCTCGGACGCGCGTCCCGTTGGCGCTGCCGAGGTCTTCGACGGTGACCCTGGCGCCGAGGCGCACGACCGCGTGGCGCCGCGAGAGCGACGCGTCGGTGATGCGCACGTCGCAGCCCTCTCCGCGGCCGATGACCTGGTCGCTCGACGCGCTGACGGTGAAGGTCTGCTGGCCCGCGGAGCTCATCACGCGAAGCCGCGGTCCCGTTCCGCGTCGGCGGCTCTGCTCGATCGTCGAATCATTGTCTGACACGGTCCGCGGACTCTAAGCCCCCAGGCGGACGCAGCGAAAGCCTTTGTTGCCGTGGCGCTTCAGCGCATCGACTCGCCGGGATACGCCGTCGCTGGCTCCAGCAACCGCGCGCGCGACGAGGGCGTCACCGCGGGCGTAGGCGGCCGCTGCGGCCCCTCGGGGGGCGTCGGCGGCGGCGTCGAGGGCGGCGCGGCGACGGTCACCGCGAGCGGGTGTCGCACGGCCCGCGTCGGCGGCGCGTGACGTGGCGCGGGCGTCGGGGCAGGGGACGCGGAGGGCGCCGTCGATGGGTGCGTCTCCTCGGGGCTCGCAACCGGCGTCGGAGGGCGGGTCTCGTCGGAGCGCGTCACCTCGGGGTGCGCCACCTCGGGGCGCATCTCCGTGCGCGGCGCGGGCGCCGGGGTGTGCGCGCGCGGCCTGCGCACGGCGAACGCAGCCGCGAGGGCGAGGGCGGCGAGGCCCAGCGCGACGGCGACGCGGGGGACGCGGCGGGTCGCGCGCGCCGCGGGCTCGTAGCGCCACGCGATGAGCGCGTCGCGAAACTCGCTCATGGAGCCGAAGCGCTTCGTGCGGTCGCGTTCGAGCGCGCGGCGCACCACCGCCATCAACGACGCGGGGATGCCCTCGATGGTCGCGACGGGCGCGCCCGAGAGCACTTCGAAGACCAGGAGGTTGTGGTTCGTCGCGTCGAAGGGCGCGCGGCCCGCGAGGGCCTCGTAGAGCACGGCGCCGGCGCCCCACACGTCGGCGCGCGCGTCGATGTCGCGCTCGCCGCGGAGCTGCTCGGGGGCCATGTAGCGCGGCGTCCCGAGCACCTCGCCGGTGGTGGTGTCCGTCGTGGTCGGCTCGTCGAGGAGCTTCGAAACGCCGAAATCGATGACCTTCGGCGCCGTGGTGCCGTCGGGCGAGCGCGCGATGAAGATGTTGCCGGGCTTGACGTCGCGGTGAACGATCTGGTGCTCGTGCACGGCCGTGAGCCCGTCGGCGACGCCCACCATGAGCTCCACGGCGGTCTCGGGCGTGAGCTTCCTCTCGCGGGCGAGGCGGGCGCGGAGGTCCTCGCCTTCGAGGAGTTCCTGCACGATGTAGAAGCCACCCGCGTCGGGGTCGAAGCCCGAGTCGAGCACGTCGACCACGTTGGGGTGGTGCACCCTCGCGGCGGCCCTGGCCTCGCGCGCGAAGCGGTCGCTGAAGCCCTGCTCGCGCACGCGCTCCGACGAGAGCACCTTCACGGCCACGAGGCGCCCCGTCCAGTTGTGACGGGCCTCGTAGACGACGCCCATGCCGCCCGCGCCGAGGGCGCGCCGCACCTGGTAGCGACCCCCGATGGTGAGGGTCCTCCCTGTGCTGTCTTCGGCGTTGGCGGCGGGCTCTACGGCGGTCACGGGCGCCGCGACGATACCACGCCGCGAGGTCGTCCCGAGCGGCGACAGGCGGGTCTCAGGTCGAGGGCTTGTCCGAGCAGTTGAGCTTCACGACGGTGCCGTTGATCCACACGCCGCCGGGCGTCATGATGATCGTGCTCTCGCCGCATTTGAGCACGATCTTGTCGTGCGCCTCGAGGCGGTAGACGTGGTCGACGTCGATGGTGAAGCCCGTGTCGCCGTGCACCTCGACGTCCTTGTTCTGCGTGACGGTGAGCTTGTCGTTCTGCGAGATGGTCGCCGTGCGGTTCTTTCGCACGGTGATGAACTCGTTGCCGCCGATGGTCTTCGTGCGGTTGCCGCCCACGGTGATCGTCTGGTCCTTCTTCACCAGCACGTCGTGGTTGCGCTCGGCCTGCATGTAGACCTGCTCCTTGCCGCGCAGGTCTTCGAAGCGGAGCTCGTTGTATCCGCCGTTGGTGGGCGACGTGTTCGTCTTGATGGTGCTCTTGGTCTTCTCCTTCGGGAGCTCGTACGGGGGGCGGTTCTCGCCGTTGTAGACGCAGCCCGTGACGAGGGGGCGATCGGGGTCGCCCTCGAGGTGATTGACCACCACCTCCATGCCGATGCGCGGGATGAAGATCGAGCCCCAGCCCGCCGAGGCCCACGTCTGCGCGACGCGGATCCAGCACGAGCTCTTGTCGTCCTCCTTGCCCACGCGGTCCCAGTGGAACTGCACCTTGATGCGGCCGTAGAGGTCCGTGTGGATCTCCTCGCCGGGAGGGCCCACGACGCGCGCGGTCTGCGGCCCCTCGACGATGGGGCGCGGCGTGATGCGCGCGGGCCTGAACGCGCACGCCGTCGAGATGCCCTCGAGCTTGTTGACGTGAAAGCGGTTGCGGTACCGCTCGGCGATCGCGCCGCCCTCGGCGGACCTGTCGAGGAGCTCGGCGTCGAGCATCTGGAGCATCTGCATGATCTTCGGCCCGAGGCTCACGTCCTCGGTGGTGGCCGACCACGCGTGGCCCACGTGCTCGGCGCCGGTGATGAGGTACTTCTTGTCGAACTCGGGGTGCACGTGCCCCGCGATCTGAAGGCTCATCCCCGGCGTGACGCCCGACACGTTGCCCTCGCCCGCGCCCGACCACTCGCGCGTTGCGTGCTCCTCGAGGCGCACCTTCGCGAGCCGCGCGCTGTTGTGCGTGGTGTACACGGGCTCGCTGTAGTTCGTGATCGTCGCGCGCGTCGGGTACTCGTAGACCGCGCGCACGCCGTCGCCCTGCGTGGGGGTCATGTCCTGCACGGCGCGGGGGCGGGTGAAGTCGTAGTCGCGGAGGGTGACCTTCGTGGTCTGCGCCTCGCGCCTGAAGTCGAACCAGTGGAGGGTCTCGAACTCCGAGGTGCCCTGGTTCTCATCGACGACCTGCGCGGGGCCGCCGTCGAGGGTGGGCACCGGGGCCCAGGCGTGCGCGTCGTCGCAGAGCACGAGCGTCTCGCCGCCGCCGCCGTCGTGCTTGAAATAGAAGGGAATCCCCTCGTCTTCGAGGAGGCGGCGCACGAACGCGAGGTCGGTCTCGTGGTGCTGCACGCAGTACTCGCGCGGCGCGGGAGAGAAGAGCCCGCCGTCGATCTGGAGGCCGCCGGAGCCCTGGTAGACGCCCGCGTCCTTGAGCACGTCTTGAATGATCTCGACGGTCTTCTTGTCCTGAAAGATGCGCGAGTCCATGCGCTTCGAGAGGAGCCAGAGCTCGGGCACGACGAAGACGCGCACGAAGCGGTAGCGGCCCGCGGTGCCCACGTCCTCGACGCGGCGCACGACGCCCTTGACCTTGCGCTGGAGCGACTGCCGCGTGATCTCGAAGGTGGCGGGCTGGGTGACGGCGGCGTCGGGCGCGAGCTGGAGCGGCGCCGCGAGCATCACGGCGCACTCGTAGAGCTCGCTCATCGCCTCGCGGTGGTGCACGTGCACCACCACGGTGTTCGATGGGTTGAAGGGGCCCGCGGTGAACGCGTAGCCGACCTCGGGAAGAACTTCGCCAGCCATTCGAGAACTCCCTCCGCGTCGACGCGGCGACCTGTTGAACGAAAGGCGCCTATCGTACCGAGGCCCGCGACGCGCGCGGAAGGAGATTCCGTCAGATCAGCAGAGGCGGTTGAGGCCGTTGAGGGCCGCGACGCGGTAGGCCTCGGCCATCGTCGGGTAGTTGAACGTCGTGTTCACGAAGTAGTGAATGGTGTTGTGCGGCGCGGGCTGCGACATCACCGCCTGACCGATGTGGATGATCTCGCTGGCCTGATTGCCGAAGCAGTGGATGCCGAGGACCTCGTGCGTCTCGCGGTGAAAGAGCAGCTTGAGCATCCCCACGGCCTGCCCCGTGATCTGCGCGCGGGCGAGGGAGCGGAAGAGCGCGTGGCCCACCTCGTAGGGGACGCGCGCCTCGGTGAGCTCGCGCTCCGTGCGGCCGAGGGAGCTGATCTCGGGCGTGGTGTAGATCCCCGTGGGGATGTCGCGCGCGAGGCGCGTGTCGCAGCTCCCGTGGACGATGTGCGTGGCGGCGAAGCGGCCCTGGTCGTACGCGGCGCTCGCGAGGCTCGGCGGACCGATGACGTCGCCCACGGCGTAGATGTGGGGGAGGTCGGTCTGGTAGCTCTCGTTGACCTTGATCTGCCCGCGCGCGTCGAGGCGCACGCCGAGCCCTTCGAGGCCCATGTCCTGCGTGTTGCCCGTGCGCCCGTTGGCCCAGAGGAGCACGTCGGAGCGCATCTTCTTGCCGCTCTTCATGTGCAGCACGACGCCGTCGTCGTCGGGCTCGACGCGCTCGTACTCCTCGTTGTGGCGGATGAGGCAGCCCTGGTCGCGGAGGTGGTACGCGAGGGCGTCGACGATCTCGTCGTCGAGCGACGAGAGCAGCTTGTCGCGCGTGTTGACCAGCATGACCTTCATGCCGAGCACGCGGAGCATCGAGGCGTACTCGCAGCCGATGACCCCGGCGCCGTAGATGGTCACCGACGAGGGCGTGAAATCGAGCTTGAGGAGCGTGTCGCTGTCGCGAACCCGGGGGTGGCTGAAGTCGACGTCGGCGGGGTGATAGGGCCGCGCGCCCGAGGCGATCACGAAGGCGTTGCCGCGGAGGCGCTCGCGTCCGCCGTTGGGGCCCTCGACGTCGAGGGTGTTGCCGTCGACGAAGCGCGCGGTGCCGTGCATGAGGCGCACGTGGTTGCGCTCATAGAACCCGTGGCGCAGCGAGACCTGACGGCGGATCACCCCCTCGGCCGCGCGGAGCAGGTCGGGGAGCTTGGGCTGGTAGTTCTCGAGCTGCGCCTGAAAGAGCCCGTTCGAACGGAACTCCGCGAGCGTCGAGATCGTGTGGCGGAGGGCCTTCGAAGGGATCGTCCCCCAGTGCGTGCACCCGCCGCCGACGAGGTGGTAGCGCTCGATCACGGCGACCGATCGCCCCTCCTTCGCGGCCTTCATCGCGGCGCCTTCGCCCCCCGGCCCGCTCCCGATCACGATCACGTCGTAGTTGCTCATCGGGCGGCGAGAGAAGCGCTCTGGCGAGAGACAAGTCAAGCAACCGTGCGCCTCGCAGACGGGCGTATGACACGGAGCGTCGAAGCCGTGGGGGAAGGGTTGCGTTTTTTCAACGAAGGCCACGCTTCGTCGCGGAGATTGAGTGTGCGGCTCGTCGGTGTTGCGTCGCCAGCGCACACCTGAGCGGTTCTTCACTAGACCTCCGCGCGGCGAAGAGCGATTCCTTCGCGCGCCAGAGTCTTTCCCTTGTACGCGGAGCGTTCGGAGTCATGTCAGCGAGCACGGCAAGATGTCTCATGGCCCTGACGGCGGGCCTTGCGTGGGCGACGCTCTCGCCCCAGGCCGAGGCCAACCCCGACGGGCGCATCATCGGCCGCTCTCGCACGGGCTGCGGAACCGCCACGACGTGTCACCTCGTCGCCGCCGGCGCGACGGCGGCGATCGCGGGCCCGATGCTCGTCGCCCCGGGGGTCCGCTCAAGCTACACGCTGACGATCAACAGCTCGCTCGCGACCTTTCGCCAGGGCGGCTGCGACATCTCGGTGACGAGCGGCTCGCTCGCGCCCAACGCGATGCAGACCGGGACGCGCATCAACGGCGTCGACCTCGTTCACAACCTCGGCCTCGCGCGCGCCGCGGGCGGGCCCCTCACGATCCGCTTCGACGTCGTGGCCCCGACCTCGCCGGGCTCCTACACCATCTACGCCGCGGGCAACGCCACCAACGGCTCGCTCTCCTCGGGCGACGCCTGGGCGCTCGCCTCCCTCGCGGTGACCGTGGCCTCGGGTGACGGCGGCACACCCGACGTGCCCGTGACCGACGTGCCCGTGGCCGACGTGCCCGTGGCCGACGTCCCTGTCGCCGATGTGCCGACCGTCGATGCGACCACGCCGACGGACGCCTCGGTCGGTGAAGACGCGCTCCCGTGGACCGCCGACACGCTGCTCCCCTTCGACCCGGCGCGCTCCGAGGCGTACGGCCGATGCAGCGCGCGCCCCGGTGAAAATAGCGCGTCCGGCGTGTGGGCCCTCGGGCTCATCGGACTCGCGGCGATGCTTCGCGGGAGGCGCCGATGAACGCCCGATGGATGATCCCCTTCGCGCTCGTCGCGGGTTGCGCCTCGGACCCGCCCGCGCCCATCCCTGGCGGCGGACCGCTCTGCGCCTCCGGGCGCTACTGGTCCCGCGGTGACCACGGCGACAACTTCATGCACCCGGGCCGCGCGTGCATCGAGTGCCACACCGGGCGTCGACGGGGCCCGGTGTTCTCCGTCGCGGGCACCATCTTCAACGCGCGCCACGAAGAGAACGAGTGCTACGGCAACGCGGGCGACCCGGTCTCGGGCCGCCGCACCTGGGTGATCGTCGAAGATCAGTCGGGCGTCCCCTTCGTGATCGAGCCCAACCCCTCGGGCAACTTCTACACGACGCACGAGTTCCGCTTCCCGCTGCGTCGCGTGTGGGTCCAGTCGCCGAGCGGGCACATCGCCGAGATGGACAACCCCCCGTCGGGCGACTGCAACTCGTGCCACACGCGAGAGGGCGCCGACGGCGCTCCCGGTCGAATCATCGCGCCGAACCAGGGCCGCTGAGCGCAGCGTCGCGACAACGTCACTTCACGCTTCACGAGGTCAACGATGAACACGTCTTCACTTCGTTTCGCCCTGATGTTCGTGCTGTCTGCTTCGGCCGCGGCCTGTGGTGGCGATGTGACCACCGGCGTTCAGGGGCGCGGCGTCCCCGGCGAGGACGTTCCCGTCGCGACGGGCGATACGCCGACGACGCCCGACGGCTCCGTGACGCCCGATGCCTCGGTGACGCCCGACGGAACGACCCCCGATGACGTCGTCGCGCCGCCTGACGATGCGGGCTGGCATCCTCCTCCCGGCACCGACACGTCGTGCGTGTCGGGCACCCGCTGGACGCGCGGCAACCGCGGCAGCTCTGCGATGAACCCCGGTCAGGCCTGCGTCAACTGCCACCAGAGCATGCGGACGGACCCCACGGAGGCCCCCGCGAGCATCGGCGGCACCGCGTACTACCTCCCCAACGAGGTGAACAACTGCAACGGCTACACGGGGGTCGTGCCCGGCGGCATGGGCGGCGTCGCCTACGTCGATGTGGTCGACGCGACGGGGCGCTCGCTGCGCATGCGCATCGGGACCTCGGGCAATTTCTATTCGCTCTCGACGCTCTCGTACCCGCTCAGGTCTGCGAGAGTCGTAGGTCCGTCGGGCGCGGTCAACGAGATGAGCTCCCCCGTGCCCCACGGCGACTGCAACGCCTGCCACACGCAGATGGGGACCACCACCGTCGCCGGTGGTGACCCCGCGCCCGGTCGCATCACCGTCCCGCTGTGACGCTTCGCGCGACGTCGACGGCGACGCGCTTCCATTGACGGAGGTATCAGGTTCCGATGACTGGCTCGACCGCACTTCTGCTCCTCACCCTGTCGCGTGGGCTCTCGGGGGACTCCTCCGACCCTTCGCAGCCCGCGCTCTCCCTCCAGGGTGAGCTCGCGCAGCCCTCTCCCTGGACCGTCGACCTCACGCTACGCGGCGGCCCCTTCATCGCGCAGCCCGCACGCACCGCGGCCGCGCAGCCCGCACGCCCCACGGGCGGAGGCGCCGCCGAGCTCGCCGTCGCGCAGCCCGCGCCCGCCGCGCAGGTCGCCCCCGCGCAGCCCCCCGCCGAGGCGCCCGCGCAGTGCGACATCGACTGCGAAGACGCGCGCGAGGGCCAGCGCCTCGGGCGCTTCGTGATGCGCAACCGCGAGCGCACGCTCCGCACGCACCGCGCCTTCGCCATCGCCGCGTGGAGCACCATGCTCGTGACCGAGGCCCTCGGCACGATCCAGATGATCAATCAGGACACCTGGTTCGGCCGCGGCAACTGCGCGAGCGATCCCCGCGGCTTCGCGTGCGAGCAGTACTCGCTCGTGCAGTCGCTCCACGAGACCTTCGCGTTCATCACCACGGGGCTCTACACCACCGCGGGCGTGCTCGCGGTGGCCGCGCCCGACCCCGACCACGCCTCGGAGGGCAACGGCGGCGCCGAGAGCCGCCTGCGGCTCCACAAGACCCTCGCGTACATCCACGGCGCGGGGATGATCATCCTGCCCATCCTCGGGATCCTCAGCGTTCACCCCGAGGTCTTCGGCATCAACGACAACGACACGCGGGCGGACTTCACCCGCGCGACGCGCACGGTCCACTCGGTGCTCGGCTTCGCGACCTTCGCGACCTTCACGGCCGCGGGCATCCTCGAGTTCTGAGCGGCTGCTCCGCTACGCGAGCGCCTGCTCGATCGCCCCCACCAGCTCCGCCGCCCTGAGCTGCAACGCCTCGGGGAGACGCCCCGTGCGGTCGCACCGATCGCGCAGCGCGCGCACCTGCGAGAGGCCCTGCGCGGCCATCGGAGAGCGGTCTCGCAGCGGCTCGAGCAGCGCCCGCATCGCGTCGAGCGTCGACGCGTCGTCGCGCCCGTCGCGGAGGAACTTCACGCGCCCCTCGGGCCTCGCGCACTGGTCTCGCACGAAGGCTTCGAGCCAGCGCGAGACCGCGCCGAGGCGCTTCCAATCGAGCTGTTCGAGCGTGTCGTCGGGCGTGTGGTACGTCGACGACCGCGCGCCCGTCATGAGCACGAAGGGCACGCTCGCGCGCCAGAACGCGAGGTGATCCGAGAGCGGCGGGATCACCTCGGCGTCGACGCGGCGCGCGGTGACCCCGTCGACCGAGGAGGCCATCGCGTCGACGCGGTTCGAGGTGCCCTCGCTGCGCTCCGCGCCGAGCACGAACATCGACTGACGCACCTCGCGGGGGAGCCCCTCGGGGCCGATGGGGTGACCGAGGAGCTCCAACGCGACCATCATGTCGATGCGGTCGAGGGGCACCGTGGGATTCCGCGCGTAGTGCTGCGAGCCCATCGAGTCCGTCGCGTAGTAGGGCGGCTCCTCGCCGTCGAAGGCCACGAGGATCACGCCGCGTCCGTCGGGGCGCTTCGACGCGAGCGAGCGCGCCACCGACACGAGCGCGCCCACGGAGCCCGCGTTGTCGTCCGCGCCGCGAAAGACCTCTCCGCCCATGACCCCGAGGTGGTCGTAGTGCGCGCCCACGAGCACCCAGCGGTCGATCGCGCCCGGGATCGTCGCGACCACGTTGGCGCCGCGACACCCCGGCGCGGGCTGCTCCATGGGATCGAGGCCCGCGTCGCGGAGGGCCTCCACGATGTGCCTTCGTGCGAGGGCGCCGCCGGGTGAGCCCGCGCGTCGACCGGCGCATGCGTCCGAGCAGAGCGCCTCGACGAGCGCGCGAGATGAGCCTTCCATGTACATCGCCTCCAGCGAGGAAATCCGTGTCGGGTCTACCGGGGGAGGGTGACGGTACCACCGCGGGCTCCGCCTGGCCCTCGACGGACGGCGCCTCTCGTGGCTCTCATCACGTGCATGAGCGCGTTTCCCATCGACCGACTGCGCCCGCCTGCGCGGGTCACGTACCGCGCCGCAGGGCGCTACCTCGAGCTGCGGCCCTACGCCTTCACCGACGTCGATCGCCTCGCCGCCGCCATCGAGCGCAGCCGCGCGGAGCTCAAGGGCTTCATGCCCTGGTCTCACGCGCCCTCGACGCGCGAGCAGGACTTCGACCTCGTGGCGCGCTTTCAGGCGAGCTACTGGTCGGGGCGCGAGTACATCTACGGCGTCTTCTCGGAGGAGGGCGCGCTGCTCGGCGGCTGCGGCCTGCACCCGCGGACGGCGCTCAACCCCGCGGCCCTCGAGGTCGGCTACTGGTGCCACTCGGAGCACGCGGGGCAGGGGATCACCACGCTCGCGGTGAAGGTCCTCGCGGTGCTGGCCTTCGATCGCTTCGCGTGCGATCGGCTCCAGGTGATGCACGACGAGGCCAACGTCGCGAGCCAGCGCGTCGTCGAGAAATGCGGCTTCGTCTACGAGGGAACGATGCGAAACGCCACCGCCGCGGTGACCCCCGAGGTGCGCGCCGGGGGCTACCTCGGCACCGGGAGGCACCGGCTCTACGGCATCACGCCCGAGGAGTTCTCGACCTTCGGATGGGTCGGCGAGGTGCGCGCGGCGGTGACGTACTTCGACGCGTTCGGGGCGTCGGTCGACGGGCGGTCGACGCGCTAGAGAGCCCCTCTCAGAAGGGGATCTCGTCGTCGTGGAAGGAGCCCATCTCGGGCGCGCTGCGGCCGTTGCTCGGCGGCGCCATCGGGCGTCGGTTGCTCGCGGGCGCGGCGGCGCGGGGCCTCGCCGGGGCGGCGCCGCTGTCGCCGCGGAGTCGGGCGGACCAGGCGCGGGCGCGCGAGGCGTCGAGGCGGCTCCACTTGCTCTTCGGCGAGCCGTTCTTGTCGACGGCGCCAGACTCGTCGTCGCGCTGCGCGAACCACTCGTAGGCGTCGGCCAGCATGTCGAGGAACTCGGGGTCGCACGACGAGAACTTCTGGCCCTTGTAGTCGGCGCCGGTCCATCGCTTCGGCATGAAGCGCACCTCGGGGTCGCCCCTCGGTCCGTCGATGTCGACGTCGGCGTCGCTGGCGCCGCTCGGGGCGCTCACGGCCGTCGCGGCGCGCCCGTTGGTAGGCGCCTTCATCGCGGCGAGGAGTGCGTCGAGCTTGCGTTCGATGCGGTCGAGGCGGTCTTCGATGTTGCTCATGAGTCGGTCGTTGCTCCGTTGCGTGGTTGGTGGGCGTCGGTCCCCTCCGGGCGACCCCGTGTGCGAGCGCAGACTGCGACACGCGGCGCGCGCGCGCCAGTCCTCGGTTGACAGGGTATGTCACCGCGGAAGCGCCTCGAATTCGTGACTTTTTCGCGAGCCTCCCGCGACGCGCGGGGCCTCAGCTTGACGACGGGCGGCGATGGGGGCCACATCGGACGCAGACACCATGACGAAGACCTCCCTCGCGCTCGGGCTGATGATCTCGACGGTGTCCGCGTGCGGAGACGCGGAGCGCCCGCCGACCAACCCCTGGGAGGGCCCCGGCGGCGCCAACCCCGGCGCGCTCTCGGTGACCGGGACCGCGCCCGCGGCGCCTCGCACCGATGTCGCTCCCCCCACGACGACCTCCACCTCCGACGTCGATCGCCTCGCGGGGACGGCGGGGCAGGTGCGCGACTTCGCCAGCACCTCGCCCTCGGTGCAGATGTACAACGGGCTGAGGGGCTTTCGACTCACGGCCACCGACGCGGCCGGGCGCTGGCAGATGATGGCGCAGCTCGAGCTCGCGACGCCGATCTCCGACGCGATGTGGGCGCCGGGCACCAGCCGCACGATCACGATGTCTGGCGCGCCCGGCGGGAGCGCGAGCTCCGAGACGGTGCGCGCGATCGCGTGCTCGGGGCCCGCGATGGGCGCGTACACCTTCGACTCGCAGCCGCGCGAGGTGACCGTTCAGGTGGCCGCGGGCACGACCCCGGCGTCGCGCGTGGTGACCTTCTCGCAGACCTTCGCGGACCCGTCGCAGGTCGTGACGGCGACCTTCGAGTATCTCCCCCGCTGAAGGCGCTCGCTCAGAGGCAGACGCCCGTGTCGGTGTTGCAGGTGCGACCGACGGGACACGCCGCGCTCGACGCGCACCCACAGGCGCCCGCGACGCCACCCGGAGGCACGTAGCACCGCAGGTTCGCGCCGAAGTCCGTGCCCGTGGTGCAGTAGCAGGTCCGCGAAGTGACCTCGCAGACGCTGTTGCGCGAGCATCCCTCGTTGGAGGTGCAGCTCCCGACGCACGCGCCGGTGGTCGTGTCGCAGCGGTCGGGGCCGCAGACCGCGCCGGGGTTCTGCGTGCAGTTCGGAAAGCACACCCCGGTGCTGTGGTCGCTGCTCACGTCGAGGCACACGTAGCCCGTCCGGCAGCCGTTGCTCGTGCCCGGCGTACACCCGCGGAAGCAGATGTTCTGCGTGACTCCGGCGACGCCCAGACAGATGCCCGTGCCGAGCGCGCAGGGGTCGCCGGGCGTGCTCCCGAGCGGGCACCCGTAGTAGCAGTATCCCCCTGGAAAACCGAGCCCTGCCGCGATGCAGCGACCGGCCGACCCGCAGTCCGAGTCGCGCGTGCAGGGGCTGCCCGCCATGCCGCCCGCCGAGGGCGTCGCGCACGCGCCGCCGGTGCACACCTGGCCCGTGGCGCAGCGGTTTCCGCAGCGTCCGCAGTTGACGAGGTCGGTGGTGACGTCGGTGCAGGCGCCCGAGCACACCATGCTCGGCGCGGGGCACGGCGTGACGCACGCGCCGCCCGTGCAGAGCTGACCCGACGCGCAGCGGTTTCCGCAGCGCCCGCAGTTGCCGATGTCGCTCGACACCGACGTGCAGCTCGACCCGCAGAGCGTCCTCGGCGCGGGGCACGAGCCCAGGCACTGCCCGTTGCCGCAGACCTGCCCCGTGGCGCAACGCGTGTTGCACCCGCCGCAGTTCGCGCCGTCGGTCTGCGTGTTCACGCACGACCCGCCGCAGAGCGCCTGCCCCACGGGGCACACGCAGCGACCGCCCGAGCAGGCCGTGCCGACGGGGCACGCGACGCCGCAGGCGCCGCAGTTGGCGTTGTCCGACGTCGTGTCGATGCAGCTCTCGCCGCACATGGTCCGCGGCGTCGCGCAGCCCGTCACGTCGGTGCAGCGGCTCTGCTGGCAGACCTGCGTCGAGGTGCACTGCACGCCGCAGCCGCCGCAGTTCGACTCGTCGGTGCGCGTGTCGCGGCAGAAGGCCGAGCACAGCGTGAGGCCCTCGGGGCACGCGACCACCGAGGCGTCGTAGGCGCCGGGGCACACGTGGTTCGGGCAGAACTCCCAGTCGTCGGTGCTGCACGCCGAAAAGACCGCGAGGGCGAGGAGGAGCGGTGCGAAGCGAGCGATCACAGCGCCCCCGAGAGTTCGAACATCGCGCCGCCGTTGGAGGGCCGCAGGCCCATCGAGGTGCGCGCGGGCCTCGCGGGCGCGCCCTCGCCGCCGCCGAGGAGCAGCCACAACGCGCCCGCCGCGACGCCCGCGGCGCCGACGCCGAGCGTGACGTCGGTGAGCGTGGTGAAGGTGCGGTAGTCGCTGTCGGCGCCCTCGGCGAGCGCGCGGTCGACGCAGCGCCCGGGGCCGGCGCCGCGGAGGCCGCACTCGGCGTCGCGCGTTGCGAGCGCGTCTTCGCGGAGGAGGAAGAAGGCCAGCGAGGCGCCGAGCGTGGCCGCGCCGAGGCCCATCACCACCCACGGTCCGGCGCCCGGCGAGGTTCGCGTGACGATCGGCGGCGGCGCGTCGATGCGTCGAACGACGGGCGCGAGGTGAGGGAGCGCGATCTCGACCTCCTCGGTGGCGCCCGCGGCGACCGTGACGGCGCGGTGTGTGTGCGCGCCGCCGGGGCCCCCTCCGCGTCGATCTCGACCACGCCGGGGACGACGGGGTAGCTCACGCCCCAGAGCGCGCTGTTGAGCTCGCTCCCCGCGACGCGGACGACCGCGCCCGAGGGCGGGTCGGTGACGTGCACCACGACGCGCCCGACCTGCGGCGCGAGCGAGGCCGACAGCGCGCGACACGCTTCGAGGATGCGCTCCCGATTGTTCATCGCGGTGTCGGCGGCGGCCTCGCGGGCGCACGACGTCGACTGATCGAGCGCCTCGAGCACGTGACCGAGCGCCTGATGCTCCTGCGCGAGGAGGAGCCGCAGCGAGGGCGTGACGCGGAGCTGCGAGGCGCGTGGCGAGGTCGAGCGCGCGGGCGTGCTCCCCCGCGGCGCGCGCGGCCTCGGCCTGATCGAGGAGGTCTCGCCGCGCGATCTCGGTGGGCGAGGTCTGCGCGCTCGCGGCCGGGGCCCACGCGAGGCTCACGGCGAAGATCACGGCTCGCAGCGCGCGCATCAGTCTCTCACTCCGCGGGGATGATCTCATGTCCCGTGGCGGGCTGAGTCGGAACCGTCGGCGCCGTCGGCGCAACCGGGCTCCGCGGGCGCTGGATCACCGGCCGCGCGGCGGGGCGAGGGGGCACGCGAGGCGCCGCGATGGCAGGGCGAGCGACCGCGACGAACGCGCCGGCGTCCGCGGCCACCGCGGGCTGCGCGACGGGCGCGACCTCGGGCTGTGTGACCGTCGGCTGCGCGACGGGCTGCGTGACGGCGGGCTGCGCGACGACGGGCTGCGTGACGGGCGCGGTGGCGGGCGGATCGGCGACGACGCGCACCTCGACGGGGCGGTTGTCTTCGGCGATCGCGCGGTAGCCCGCGAAGGAGAGGAGCGTCGCGACGGCGCCGAGGAGGGCGTAGCCGATCGCGCGCGGGACTCCGCTTCGCGGCGGCGCGGCGACGGGCGTGAGGCTGCGGCGCGACTGCGAGGGTTCGAGCGTGTCGATCGGCGGGCGCTTCATGCGCTGCGAAGACTCGTCGCTCGTGTGCTCGACGTGGTCGGGGATGGCGGCCTCGAGGGCTTCGAGGAACTCCCTCGCCGAGGGGTAGCGCTCGGCGGGCTTGAGCGACACGGCGCGCGTGAGCACGGGCTCCCACGGGCCGACGTCGAAGCCGCGCTTCGCGGGCGTGGGGCGCACGGGCGAGAGCGCGTCGATGTAGACGTCCTGCACGTCGTCGCCGCGGTAGGGGAGCGCGTCGGTGAGCATCTCGGTGAGCACGAGGGCGAGGGCGTAGACGTCGGTCCACGGGCCCGTGCGCGTGCCCGCGATCTGCTCGGGCGAGGCGTAGAAGAGCGAGAAGGTGCGCTGGTGGTTGTGCGTCGCGGTGAGGCCCGTCGAGGGCGCCTCCTCGCCGTTCATCACCTTCGCGATGCCGAAATCGAGGACGCGGGTGGTGCGCTCGCCGCGCTTGTTGGTCACCAGCATCAGGTTGGCGGGCTTGACGTCGCGGTGGGCGATCCCCTCGTCGTGCGCGTACGAGAGCGCTTCAAACACCGGGCGCAGGAGCGTGAGGCACTCGATGGGCGAGCGTCCGCCCTGACCGCGGCGCGCGTCGAGCTCGGCGTCGAGCGTCTGCCCCTGGAGCCAGTCGAGCACCATCCACGGCGCGGTCTCGCCGGGCGGCATCGGAGAGGTCCCGAAGTCGATGACCTTCACGATGGCGGGGTGATCGAGGGCCGCGATGGTCTGCGCCTCGAGCGCGAACTTCTCGAGGAAGGCCAGGCGCGCCGAGCCTTCGAGCTCCCTCGGCACGCGGAGCACCTTCACGGCGACCGGCTTTCGCAGCGTGAGGTGCGTGCCGCGGTAGACCACGGCGAAGCCGCCCTGCGCGACGAGGGCCTCGATCTCGTACTTGCCGTCGAGCCGCTGCCCGACGAGCCCGAAGATGTCGACGAGCGCGGCGTTCATGCGCGCGCCTCGGTGCGCAGGGCCCGATCGCCGTCGACGCAGGAACGGGTGTTGAACGCGCTACGCACCGGCGGCGGACGCTATCGGCGCACCGGAGGGGCGTCAAGATCGCGGGGGAGCGCCGCGCAGAGACTCCTCGACGAGCGACACGCACAGCGCGTCGAGGGCCTTGCGGTCGGGGGCGTGCGGGAGCTTCGAGGATTTCATGAGCGCCTCCATCGCGGCGTCTTCGTCGACGGCCCACGCGCGGAGCTTTTCGAAGGGCCACGCGCCACCACGGATGGCGAGGAGCTCGTCGCGGTCGGGGCGCCGCACGTTCACCGCGCCGTCGGTGAGGATCTCGCGGCACATGCGCAGGAGGCGCACGACGTGGGCGCCGAACTTCGTGTCGTAGCCGAAGCGCGCCTCGAGCTCGGCGCGCCGCGGGTTGCGCGATTTCTGCCAGGTCGCGAACTGCTCCCACTCGCGCAGCCGCGCGCGGAACTCGCGCTCGCGGGCGATGCGCGCCGTGAGGTCGTCGTCGAGGCCGAGGGTGCGCGCGGCGGCCCTCCACGACGGTGAATCCGCCGCGACGCGCTCGCTGATCGCCGCGGTGATGCGCTCGCGGAGGTCGTCCTGCGCGTCGCGGGGGAGGGCCGAGAGGTCGAGCTCCCACTGCTTCACGAGCTTGTCGATCTCGGCGTGCACCGACGCGAGGCGCGACTGCTCCTCGTCGGTGAGCGAACGCAGGCCGAAGTCCTCGCGGCGAGGCGGCGCCGCGGGGGGCGCGCTGACCCAGCGGTGGTGCGTCTCGAGGCGACGGAGCTGCGCCATCGCGTAGCCCGAGAAGGTGTGCTTCGCCTTCTTCGAGAGGAACAGCTCCCTCGCCGCGAGGAGGCGCTCTCCGACGGGCGTGACGCCGAGGTGGTCGTCGGGGTGCGTGAAGAGGATCTCGACGACGCTCGGGTTGCAGTCGGCGGCGAGCTGCATGAACTTTCGCAGCTCGAAGATCACCGTGTCGGGGTCGGCGCACTCGGCCTGCTCGAAGCGCTGCGTGAACCCGAGGTAGTACTCCGCGGGGGGCACGGCGACGCCCTTGATGTCGAGGTCGCTCGCGGGCGTCGCGAGGCCGTAGGCGTGCGAGCCGTGACGGGTCAGAAACACCGTGCGCGAAGGGAGCCAGCGCAGGTTGCCCTTGTATCCGGGGATCTCCATGACGGCGCGCAGTGTGGCCTCGCGGGCGATTCGCGTCGAGCGCCTCGAAGGCAGAGACACGGGGCCCCGCGGGGCGATAGCGTCGTTCACCATGATGGGACGCTCCGTGCTCGCGGTCTGCTCTGCGCTGGCGCTCGGCTGCGTGGCCGGCGCCGACGTGTCGTCGCAAGGGCAGGCCATCGCGATCCCGGGGCCGTGGGTGCCGTCGCCCATCACGCGCGCCGTCGCGGCCACGCAGCACGTGACGGTGGTCGATCCGCCCGCGGTGGCGCCGCTCGGTCATTGCACGTCGACCAACGCCTTCGCGTGCTCGTGCACACACCCGGCGTGCATGGTCGCCCACCCCGGCACGCGCGACCTCAACGCGTTCCTCTTGCGGCGATACTCGTTCCTCCGCGCGGGGGGCACGTACTGCTGTCGGCAGAACAGCGCGATGACGCGCGTGCCGATGCTCTCGGTGCACTCCGTCGGCCGCGCGATGGACCTCATGGTCCCGATGACGGGCGGCGACGCGGACAACACCCTCGGCGACGCCGTCGCGAACTGGCTCGTCGAGAACGCCGAATACATCGGCATCCAACGGGTGATCTGGGACCGCGCGTATTGGAACGGCGAGCACGGCTTCGGGCTGCTCACCGCCGCCTCGCTGCCGCACACCGACCACGTGCACGTCGAGCTGAGCGTCGCGGGGGCCGAGCGCCGCACGGCCTTCTTCACCTCGGGCGCCGCGATGGGGACCACCTGCGCCGCGCGCTGTGACGGCACGCGGCTCATCAACGCCGACTGCACCTCCGTCGACTGCGCCTCGACGGGCGCGGCCTGCGTCGACGGCGCCGCCCCGCGCTGTGGAACGCCCGCGCCGCCCGAGCCCGCGGAGGCGATGGCCGTCCCCGGGGCGACGATTCCGACCGTGCGCGCGGCCGCTGCGCCGGGACGCTTCACCTTCGTGGGCCCCACGCGGCTCTTCGACACGCGCACGCCCTCGGAGTCGACGCGGCTCGTCCGCTCGGGCGCCGCGGGGCCCGTCGCGCCCGCTTCGAACGGGACCTTCCGCGACTGGGCCCCGGTGGGATTGCCCGCGGGCGCGACGGGCGTGTGGCTCAACGTCGCCGCGATCGGCGTCGGCGCGCCGGGCTTCGCGACGGCCTTCGCCGCGGGAGAGCCGCGGCCCCCGACGTCGACGGTGAACTACATCGCCGACGCGGCCAACGCCAACGCGACGCCCGCGGTGCTCGGCGCGAGCGGGGGCGTGACCTTCGAGAGCATCGCGCCCGCGCACCTCATCGTCGACGCGTACGGGGCCTTCTCGCCCACGGGCGCGGGCATCGCGCCGTCGGGGCCCACGCGGGTGCTCGACACGCGATCCGACGTGGCGCTCGTCGCGGGCGTGCCGAGGCCCGTCGACGTGAGCCCGCCCGCGGGCGCCGTGGGCGTCGTGGCGAGCGTGGCCGTGATCGCGGGCGCCGAGGGGGCTTCGTCTCGGCCTTTTCCGTGTGGGGCCGCGGTGCCTCCGACGAGCAACATCAACTTCGGCGCGAACGCGGTCGTGACCAACACCGTCGTCTCGACGCTCGGGGGCGGACAGCTCTGTCTGCGCTCGAACGTGAGCACCCACGTCGTCGTCGACGTGACCGGGTTCTTCTACGCCGACGAGCGGGCTCACCTACACCGCGCCTGCGCCGCAGCGGTGCTCCTCGACACGCGCGAGCCTCGCGTCGCTCTACGCGGGCCGCCTCGGCGCCCGTCAGGTCATCGAGCTGCCCGTGCAGCGCATGCCGGGGATGCCCGCGAGCGCCGTCGCCGTGGTCGCCAACCTCACCGCGGTCGGCGCGACGAGCGGCGGCTTCGTGACGGCTTTTCCGTGCGGGACGCCCGTGCCCGGGACGTCGTCGCTCAACTTCCCCGCGGACCGGCGCGGTGGGCGCGCTCACGGTCTCGACGCTCGGGAGCGGGTCGCTCTGCGTGTGTTCGCCAACACGCGCAGCGCACCTCATCGTCGACGTGCTCGGCGTGTGGGACCGGCGCCGCGTCGACCCCGACGCCTCCGCCGCCCGTCGACGAGGGCGATGACATTCCGCCCGACGGCCTCGACGCGGGCGTCGACGGCAGCGCGCCTGGCGTTGACGCGAGCGCGGTGTCCGCCCGATGGGAGCGGGCCGTCCCCGACGGCGGCGGCGTGCGCCCCGACGGCGCGGCGGCGCCAGGGGATGGCGCGCGACGGACGACGCGCGCGCGGTGGAGCCGGCGCGGCGAGCTCCGCGACGGCGCCGTGACGAGCGACGACGTGCTCGACGCCCGCGCGATCGATCTGGCGTCCGACGCGGGCGACTTCGTCCTCGACTCGGATGCAGCCCGGGGGCTGCGGCTGCAGGGCCGACGGCGCCGCCCCTCACCGCGCGCACGGAGCCGCCGCGCCTGATCGCGCTCGCTCAGCTCGAAGAGGCGCCGCCGCGCGCGTCGCTGAACCCTGCGCGCGGCGTCGTTCACGAACCCATCGAGACTCCATGAAGAACTCGTTCCTCGTCTGCTCCGTGTATGCCTTCGCGCTCGCGGCGATGATCCTCTCGCACCGCATCTCGAACGCGATCGTCGAGATCTGGGTCGCGAGGCCCTACACCTCGGCACGCACGGCGAGGCGTGGGAAGACTGGCACGGCGTGGGTGCGCTCTTCTCGCCCTCACGAACCTCGCCGCGCACCGCTGGGACGGAGCCGCGCCCGCGCCGTGACATCGCGGCCGCCACCGCGGTGTGATCTACGGCGGCTGGGCCGCGCAGAACCTCGTCTTCATGTTCGGTTCGCGCTTCACGCCCGCCATGTGGCTCAACGTCGCGGGCTGCGCGCTCGCCGCCGCGGTGAGCGTCGTCACCGCGCGCGCGCTGCACGGTGAGATCGCCGCGGGCGGCGCCTTCGCGCGCCTGACGCTTGACTCGCGCGTCGCGGGTCGAGAACTCCGGCGCGGGCGACGCAGATGAGCACCGCATTCTCTCGCACGATGCGCTCTCTCGCCGCCGATGACGGGCGAAGCTCGCTCTGGGGCGTCGTCGGCGCGGGGGCGCTGCTCGGCCTCTGGGGCGCGTGGCTCACCCTCGCGCGCGTGCCGGTCTTCGAACGCAGCGCGACGGCGCGCGTCGAGGTCGCGAGCGCCGTGTACCCCGTCGAGTGCGCCGAGGGCGGGCGCGTCGCCGTCAACCGCATGCGCCTCGGACAGCCCGTGCGCGCGGGCGACGTGCTCGTCGAGCTCGACGTGGAGTCCGAGCGTCTGGAGCGCGCCGAGGCCCAGTCGAGGCTCGACGCCATCGCGCCGCAGCTCGCGTCGATGCGCGCGCAGCTCGACGCCGCGACGCGCGGCCTCTCGGAGTCGATCGCCGAGGCCCGCGCGTCGCTCGAGGTCGCCAGGGCCCGCGCGCGAGAGTCCGCCACCATCGCGGCCAACGCGCGCGCCGAGGCCGATCGCGCCGAGCGGCTGAGGGCGCTCGGACACGGCTCCGTCGCCGACGCGGAGCGCGCGCGGTCGCTCGCGGTGAGCACCTCCGCCGCCGCGTCTGCGCTCGCCCTCGAGCTGCGGAGGATGGAGCTCGACGGGCGCTCTCGCGAGTCGGCCCGTCGCGCGGACATCGCGCGGCTGCGCGGCGAGGTCGCGAGGCTCGACGGAGAGGGCGCGACGCTGCGGGCCTCCATCGATCGCATCGCGCTGCTGACGTCGCGGCGGGTGCTGCGCGCGCCCATCGACGGCGCGCTCGGCGCGGTGGTCGAGCTGCGACCCGGCTCGGTGGTCGCGCAGGGGCAGCGCCTCGCCACGGTGGTGCCTCGCGGAGAGCTGAGAATCATCGGCGAGTTTCAGCCCTCGGCCTCGCTCGGGCGCATCCGCGCGGGGCAGCCCGCGAGGGCGCGCCTCGACGGCTTCCCCTGGGCCCAGTGGGGCACCGTCGCGGCCGTCGTGCGCTCCGTGGGGTCAGAGACGCGCGACGGCGTCGTGCGCGTCGAGCTCGCGATCCCGCGCGCTGGTGCGTCGCGGATCCCGCTGGAGCACGGCCTCCCGGGCAGCGTCGAGGTCGAGGTCGAGCGGGTCTCTCCCGCGGTGCTCGTGCTGCGCGCCGCGGGGCAGCTCGTGAGCGCGCCCTCCACGGCGACCGCGACCGCCTCGACGCGCGCGCCCTCGACGCCCGCGTCCTCGACGCCCGCATCGTCGACGCCCGCGGAGGCGCCTCGATGAGCGTGGCCGCGCGGAGCTGGCTCGCCCCCGAGGTGGTCCAGACCTCGGCGATGGACTGCGGCCCCGCGGCGCTCAAGTGCCTCCTCGAAGGCTTCGGCATCTCGGCGAGCTACGGGCGACTCCGCGAGGCCTGCCAGACCGACGTCGACGGGACCTCGATCGACACGCTCGAAGAGCTCGCCACGAAGATCGGCATGGTCGCCGAGCAGCGCGTCGTCACGGAGGACTCGCTGCTCCTGCCCGAGTCGGGCTCGCTGCCGGGCCTGCTGGTGGTGCGGCAGCCGAGCGGGCTCACGCACTTCGTCGTCGCGTGGCGCGTCCACATGCTCGGCGGACCCTACGATCAGCGCGGCATCGTGCAGCTCATGGACCCGGGGCAGGGGCGACGCTGGGTGCCCATCCAGCGGCTCCGCGACGAGCTCTACCGACACGAGATGCCCGTGCCCGCCGAGGCGTGGCGCGACTACGCCGCGACGCCCGAGTTCGTCGAGCCCATGCGGCGGCGCGCGAAGAACCTCGGCGCGCGGCGCTTCGACGCGTGGCTCTCGGAGGCGCACGCGGACCCGCGGTGGACGCGCGTCGCGGCGCTCGACGCGGCCGTGCGCATGGTGACCGCCATCGCGCAGGCGGGCGGAATCGAGGGCGGCGCGCAGTCCGAGGCCCTCATCGAGACGCTCCTCCGCGCGTCGGTGATCGACGAGGGTGAGAAGGCCAGCGACGCGCTCGTCCCGTGGCGCTTCTGGCCCGTGACGCCGCTCGACGAGCGCGGCGGCGACGGAGAGGAGCTCGTGCGCCTCGCGGGCGCCGTGGTGCTCTCGGTGTCGGGGGTGCGCGACGACGCGCCGGCGGTGGTGCTGCAACGCGCTCGTGAGGCGGGGGCCGCGGCGCCTCCCGACGCGGCGGCGGCGCTCTCGGTCGAGGTGGCCGCGGCCCTCATGGAGCAGCCCACGCCGACGTGGCGTCACCTCTGGGGGATGCTCCGCGATGACGGGCTCACGGCGCCCGCGGTGCTGCTCCCTTCGCTCGCGCTGGCCGCGGTGGCGGCGCTCGGGGAGTCGGTGATCTTCCGCTCGCTCTTCGAGATCGCGCGGATGCTCGGCGAGGGGGCGCAGCGGCTCTGGGGCATCGGCGCGGTGCTGGTCTTTCTGGCCGTGACGATGGCGCTGGAGTTCCCCCTCGCGCTCGGGCTTCAGCGCGTGGGGAGGCACCTCGAGAACCGCCTCCGCGTGGCCTTCCTCGAGAAGGTGCCGAAGCTCGGGGACCGCTATTTTTCAAGCCGTACGCGCGAAGACATGACCGACCGCAGCCACATGGTGCAGCAGCTCCGCGCGCTGCCGCCGCTGGCCGGGAGCTTTCTCCGCGCCGTGGCCTCGCTGGTCGTGACGACCGTGGGCATCTCGCTCGTGGCGCCCTCCGTCGCGGCGCCCGCGATCGTGGCCGCGGCGCTCTCCATCGCGCTGCCGCTCGTGGTGCAGCGACCGCTCGCCGAGCTCGACCTCCGCTACCGCTCCCACGCGGGCGCGCTCGGGCGCTTCTACCTCGACGCGCTCCTCGGCATCACGGCCGTGCGCACCCACGGCGCCGAGCGCGCGATCCGCCGCGAGCACGAGTCGCTCCTCGTGGAGTGGGCCCGCGCCGCGCGGTCGCTCGTGCGCGCCTCGGTGACCCTCGAAGGCTTCGAAGCGCTCGTGGGCCTGACCCTCAGCGTGTCGCTCCTGCTCGGGCCCTTCGCCGAGGCCGTGGGCTCGGGGAGCGTGCTCCTGCTCGCGTACTGGGCGCTGAGCATCCCCGCGCTCGGGGCCGAGGTGGCGCAGCTCGCGCGGCAGTACCCCGACCATCGCAACGTGGCGCTGCGGCTCCTCGAGCCCCTCGGCGCGCGCGACGACGAGAGCGCGGTCGCGCGCGAGGTGGGATCGTTCGACCGCGCGGTCACCCTGCGCTTCGAAGACGTGTCGGTGCGCGCCGCGGGGAGGACCATCCTCGACGGCGTGAACCTCACCTTCGAAGCGGCGAGCCACACCGCCATCGTGGGCGCCTCGGGCGCGGGGAAATCAAGCCTCGCCGGCGTGCTCCTCGGGTGGAACACGGCCTCGTCGGGGCGCGTGCTCGTCGACGGCGAGCCCCTCGAAGGCCCCAGGCTCGCGGCGCTTCGAAAGCACACCGCCTGGGTCGACCCCGGCGTGCAGCTCTGGAACCGCTCGCTCCTCGACAACCTCCGCTACGGCACGCGCTACGGCGAGGGGACCGACTTCGGCGACGCGATCCGCCTCGCGGACCTTCGCGGCGTGCTCGAGCGGCTCCCCCACGGCATGCAGACCACCCTCGGCGAGGGCGGCGCGCTCGTCTCCGGCGGCGAGGGTCAGCGCGTGCGCCTCGCGCGCGGCGTCCTCCGCCCCGACGCGCGGCTGGTCATCCTCGACGAGCCCTTTCGCGGCCTCGACCGCGAGAAGCGGCGCGAGCTCCTCGGCCGCGCGCGGCAGCGTTGGCGCGACGCCACCATGCTCTGCGTCACGCACGACGTCGGCGAGACGCTCACCTTCGAACGCGTGCTCGTGATCGACGAGGGGCGCGTGGTCGAAGACGGCGATCCCGCGGCGCTCGCCGCCGACCCCGAGAGCCGCTACCGCGCCCTCCTCGACGCCGAAGAGGCCCTGCGCGAAGGCCTCTGGGCCTCCGCCGAGTGGCGCCGCATGCGGCTCGAAAAAGGGCTCCTGCGCGAGGCGCCGCGCGACGACGAGGGCGCCGTCACGCGGGTGCGCCCCGAGGCGCGCGTCGCGAAGGAGCGGCTCTCGTGAGCGCCTCGCTCGCCGCCGCAGCGTGGCCCGCCGCGCGCGTCGCCGAGGCCCTCGAGGCGCTCGCGGCGCGGGCGGGCCTCGCCCCGCGTGACGTCGAGGTCCCGCCCGTTCCGATGGAGGTGATCGAGGGCGTCGATCGCGGCGAGCCGTCGAGCGCCGACGGGTGGTTCGAGCGGGCCGCGGGGTGGCTCGGCGTCGAGGCCGAGTCCGTCGAGGCGCCCTGGGCCGACATCGCGGAGATGCTCTCGACCGCCGCGCCCGCGATCGTGTGGCTCCCGGCCAGCGGGGCGCTGCCCTCGCGGATCGTCCTCGTCGTCTCTCGCGCGCGTGGACATATCCTGACCGCGCTCGGCCCCGACCTCCGGGAGCGCCGCGTCGAGGTCGAGGCGCTCCGCGCGGCCCTCTGCGCGCGCATCGAGGCGCCCTATCGCGAGAGCACGCGCGCGATGCTCGAAGCGGTGAAGGTGCCGCCCCGTCGCCTCGAGCGCGCGGAGGCCGCGCTCCTGCGTCAGCGCCTCGGCGGGTTTCGCGTGCGCGGGTGCTGGCTCCTGCGCGCGGACCCCGGCGAGTCGCTCGTGCGGCAGCTCCGCTTCGCGGGCGCGTACCGCCGCCTCGCGCGGATGTTCGCCGTGCAGCTCGGGCTCTACGCGGCGTCGGGCGTCGGCTGGTACATCCTCGGCCGCGGCGCGCTCGAAGGCACGCTCGACCGCGCCTGGCTCGGGGGGTGGGCGCTCGCGCTCCTCACGACGATCCCGCTGCAGCTCCTCGCCGCGTGGCACGGCGGGTTTCTCGCGCTCGAAGCGGGCGCGATCTTCAAGCAGCGGCTCCTGGCGGGCGCGGCGCGGCTCGACCCCGAGGTGGTGCGGCACCAGGGCGCCGGCGGCCTCCTCGGTCGCGTGATCGAGTCGTCGGCCGTCGAGCAGAGCGCGCTCTCGGGCGCGACGATCTCCATCGCGGCGGCGCCCGCGTTGATCGTGGCGCTCGTGGCCCTCGCGTCGGGGCCCGGCGGCGGGCTCCTCGCGGCGGCGTACGCGCTCTGGGTGCTGCTCGGCGTGCTCTTCGCGGCGCGCTACGCGAGCGCGCGGCTCACCTGGACGACCTCGCGCGTCGCGATGACCAACGACCTCGTCGAGCGCATGGTGGGCCACCGCACGCGCATCGCGCAGGAGTCACCCGACCGCTGGCACGACGGCGAGGACAAGGCCGTCGAGCGCTACGTCTCCGCGTCGGAGCGCCTCGACCGCGCGCAGGTGGCGCTCCAGGTGGTGTTGCCGCGCGGGTGGACGCTCCTCGGCGTCGCGCTCCTCGCGCCCACGATGGCCTCGGCCAGCGCGTCGGCGCTGTCGCTCGCGCTCGGCGTCGGCGCGGTGGTCTTCGCGGGCTCGTCGCTCCGCACGGTCACCTCTGGGCTCGTGAGCCTCCTCTCCGCGGCGATCGCGTGGCGCGAGGTGGCCCCGCTCTTCGAGGCCGCGGGTCGGCGTGACGTCCCCGGCGCGCCGCTGTTCGCGATGCGCACCGCGCGCTCCGACGCCGCGGCGAAGACCGGCGACGCGCGCCCCGTGGTCGAGGCCACCGACGTGGTGTTTCGCCACGAGGGCCGCGCCGAGCCCGTGCTCCGCGGCGTGTCGCTGCGCGTGAACCGCGGCGACCGCATCCTGCTCGAAGGCCCATCGGGCGGCGGAAAATCGACGCTCGGCGCGGTGCTCTCGGGCCTGCGCGAGCCGAGCTCGGGGCTGCTCCTGCTGCACGGCCTCGACGCGCGCAGCGTGGGCGCCGAGGCGTGGCGCCGTCGCGTCGTCACGGCCCCGCAGTTTCACGAGAACCACGTGATGACGGGGACGATGGCCTTCAACCTCCTCCTCGGGCGCCGCTGGCCCGCCGACGAGTCAGACCTCGCCGAGGCCGAGGCCGTGTGTCGCGAGCTCGACCTCGGCCCGCTCCTCGACCGCATGCCCTCGGGGCTCCAGCAGATGGTGGGCGAGTCGGGGTGGAGGCTCTCGCACGGCGAGCAGAGCCGGCTCTTCATGGCGCGCGCGCTCTTGCAGGGCGCCGAGGTCGTGGTGCTCGACGAGAGCTTCGCGGCGCTCGACCCGGCGACGCTCAAGACCGCGCTGGAGTGCGCGTTCCGTCGTTGCCCGTCGCTGCTCGTGATCGCGCACCCCTGAGTCAGAAGAAGAGCTGCGTCTGGAGCGAGAGCTGGTGGCTGCTCCCCACGGGCGCGACGGGGCTCCCGGGGTCCGCGTCGGTGTACGCGTAGCGGAGCTGCGCCTTCAGGTGGATCCCGTCGAAGTACGCCGCGACGAGGCCCTCGGCGCGACGCGTGAGCCCCGCGCCCGTCGAGACGTTGGCCGCGAGCACGTCGCCGCGCGCCGCGAGCTCGACGCGCCGCGGGACCACGGTGACGCCCGCCTCGCCGTAGCCGCCCGCGGACCACGCGGTGCTCCCCTGCGCGTCGTCGAGGCCGCGCACGTAGCCCTCGGCCTGCGCGAAGACCGGGCCCGCGTGGAGCGCGAGGTCGAGGCCCGCGCTGGTGGTCCCGACGCCCGCGAGGGGCGCCATCGCGTCGGTGCTCGTGGGGCGGTTGACGGTGGCCCACGTCGCGTTGAGGCCCACGGTGAAGAAGTCGCCGAGGCCCTCGACGCCGGGGGTCTCGGTGTAGGCGTTGCGGCCCCAGGGCGTGAACGCGACGCGGCCGTAGAGGCGCACGTGGTCGGCCTCGTTGGCGGTCGCGGCGATGGTGTTCGCGTCGGTGACGGCGGCGTGCCATTCGAAGTGACCGCTCGGGGCCTGGCCGAAGAGCTCGAGGCCGCGCGAGCGGTCGACGCGAAAGACCGTGTTCGACATCGCGAAGTCCGAGAAGAGGAGCTTGAACGGCGGCGTCAGGAACTGCCGCGTGAAGGGCGGAATGAACTGCCCGAAGCGCACGCCGAACCACGGAGACGGGCTCACGGTCACCTCGGCGTCGAGGAGCCGCGGCGCGCCCGCGAGCTCGGGCTGGACGAAGAACGTGATCCACGGCCGGAGCACGTTGCCACGGAGCTGAGGTCGCACCACGGGCACGCGAAAGTCGATCGAGTCGGTGCCCGACGGCGTGATGTTGAGGTCGAGCCGCGACTGCACGAAGAGGTGCGCCGCGATGCCGAAGAGGCCGTCGGCGCGCGTGAGCCCGACGCCGCGGTCCGTCGAGGCGAAGGCGGTCCACGGCGCGGCGGGCGCTGCGGGGCTTGGCGCTGCGGGCGCCTGCTGCGCGCGCGCGACGGCGCCGTGGAGCGAGAGCGAGAGCGAGGCGGTGATCGAAGCGAGGCGCGAGAGGCGACGTGCGTTCATCGGGCGCGACCCCTACGCACGAGGCAGACCACGCGCCGCACCTCGCCGGAACGCCCATCGTTGGAGGCGCTCTCGCGCGTCGTCGGGACTTCGTGACGAGCCTCGACGACCCTGAACGCCCCGCCCTCGCGCCCTCTTCGTCACCGGGAACGGCCGCCGCGTCGGGCGTACGTTCGCGTCGCTCCCGGTGTACCTTCGCGCCCTCGAACGATGCGACCCGCGCCGCTCTTCTTCGCGCTCCTCCTCGCGCCCTTCGCCGCGTCTGCGCAGCCCTCGACGGACCGCCTCACGCTCTGCGGTCACCCCGTGCGCGTCGAGGCGGGCAACGTGCTCACGGGGCTGCGCGGCGGCCCCATCACCCTCGCGCCGGGCACCGTGACCCTCGACCCCTACACGCTCACGCGGGGCTTCGCCGTCGTGGCCCGCGTCGCGCGCGAGGGGAGCCCCGTCGAGTCCGCCGTGGCCGTGTGCGTCGACGCGTCGCTCCCGGCGCTCGCGTGGCGCGGACCCACCGCGTGGCGCGGCGAAGACGTGGGCGATCGCACGCGCGACCTCGTCGCCCCGTCGCCCGCGCAGGGAGGGCGCGTCGAGCTCGTCGTCCGACACCTCCGCGAGTCACCGAGGCTCTGCGGCTTCGACGCGTGGACCGCGGAGACCTCGCGCATCGACGCCGTCACGGCCTCCGTCGCGCCCGCCGTCGACGCCGATCCGCTCGACGCCTCCGCCGCCGCGGTGATCGTGCCAGCGACCGCCGCGCCGACGCGCCCGCGCGGCTTCACACCGCGCAACGTGGCGGTGACCACGGGCGACGCGCGGGCCCTCTTCGACCACGACGCGCGCACCGCGTGGAGCCCCCAGCGCCACGGCTTCGCGACGGTCACGCTCCCCTCGGGGGCCTTCGTGCTCCGCGGAATCGACCTCTCGCCCTCGACGACGCCGACGCCGCGGCGATGGTCGCTGGTCGTGGCGCGTCCGCAATCCGCGGAGGCGCGCCCCGTCGTGGAGCGCTTCGATTTCGAAGTCCCCCCGACGCCGCCTGCGGGCGATCAGGTGTGGCGGGTGACGCTGCCGACGGCGGCGCCCGCGCGCTGCGTGTCGCTCGTCGCGCGCGGGGCTGCGCCGACGGAGTCGCTCGGTGACGTGGCGATTCGCAGCGCGCTCGACGACGGCGCGGAGGCCCTCTCGTCGCTGGCCCGCGCCGTCGACGGGGCCGACGGAGACGCGGCCGCCTCGATGCTCGTGGAGCTCGGCCCGTCGGGTGCTGCGGCGCTCGCGTCGGCGCTGCCGAACCTTTCGACGGTGGGCGCGCGGAGGGCCATCCGGGCGCTCTCGACGGTCCCTCGCGCAGACACCGCGAACGCGCTCGTCGCGGCGCTCGACCGCGAGGAGACCGCCGAGGCCGCGTCCGACGCGCTCCGCCGCGGGGGGGCGCGCGCGCGCGACGCGCTCTCGGGCGTGGCCGCCACGAATCCCCGCGCCGTGCGGGTGATCGCGGAGATCGCCGCGCCCCTCGACGCGAGGCTGCGCGCGGCGCTCCCGGTGCTCTCGGCGGAGCGCGAGGTGTGGACCGCGGCGCGTCCGTCGCTGGCGTCGCTCGTGGCCGGGTGCGCCGCGGCGCATGCGGGTGCCGCGTGGATCGCGATGATCCCCGAGGCCCCGCTCGCCGCGTCGAGGGCGCTGCGCGTGACCGCGGAGACCTTCGCGCGCGAAGACCCCACGCGCGCCCTCGCCGCGACCCGCGCGCTGGCCCTCTGGAACGCCGTCGACGACTTCGAGACCCGCTACCGGCTCCTCGCGGCCCTCGCGGGCGACGCCGAAGGGCGGCGCGTGCTCGCCTCGGTGCTCGGCGGCGACCCCGACCACGACCTGCGCGCCGCGGCGGCCCTCGCGCTCGCGGGCGACGCGGGCTCCGTCGAGGCGCTTCGTACGGCCACGAACGATCGCGTGCCGAGGGTCCGCGCCGCGGCCATCGAATCGCTTCGTGGGAGGCATGAAGCGACGGAGAGTCTCCTTCGTTCGCTTACGAACGATCCATGGCCGTCGGTGCGCGCCGCGGCGGCGTCGGCGCTCGCGGCGGAGCCCTCGGCGGCGCCTGCGCTCCTCGGCGCGCTCGACGCGGGGTCGTCGGTGACCGTACGCGCGGCCATCGAGGCGCTCTCCCAGAACCCGGGCGAGGGGATCACCCCGAGGCTCGCGGCCTTTCTCGAAGGCAGCCGACGCTCGCCCGAGCTCCGTCGCGAGGCCGCCGAGGCGCTCGGTCGTCGCTGCGATCGCGCCGCAGCGCCCACGCTGGAGCGCGTCGCCGAGGAGCTCAGCGATCCGGCCCTGCCCCCGTGGGAGCAGGCCGTCGGACACGCCGCGCTGGCCTCCCTCGCGCGGCTCGACGGCGCGCGGGCGAGGGCCTTTCTCACGCGCTCGGAGGCGAACTCGGAGGCGGCGGCGGCGGTGGCCCGGGCGGCGCGGGCGGCGTGTCGGTAGCCGTCGGAGCGTCGGTGTCGGTCGCGGGGGTCTTCGGCGGCGTGTCGGTGGCGGGCGCCCTGGGCGTCGGACGCACGCCGAGGAGCCATCCCAGAAGGCCCACGGCCCAGCGCCGCGCGAGGAGCAGCGGGACCATCGTGGTCACCGCCACCATCAGCCACGGCGCGTCGACGGCGAGGAGCGCGCGGAGCGTGAGCGCGCCCATGCCCGTGAGCCCCAGCGCGAACTCCACGACGAGCGAGGCGAGGAGCACCGCGGGCGCCGCGAGGCCGAGCGGCGCGAGCAGAGAGGCCACGCCGATGCGCGCGCCGTGACGGAGCACCTGGAGGCTCGTGGGTTCGAGGCTCTCGGCCACCCAGAGCTCGGCCTCGACGCGCACCGCGTGGAGGATCAGCCGCTTGCTCGGCCGACGCAGCCAGAGCGACGCGAGGCCCGCGCAGGCCGCGACGCCGAGCGCCGCGCGAGGTCCCGCGGAGCCCGCGAGCAGCGACGCGGCGGCGTGCGCGGCGTCGGCGTCGGTGGCCGCGATGCGAAGCGCCACCCACCACAGGCCCGCGAAGGCCCCGAGGCCCGGAATGAGCGCGCCCGCGAGGTCGAGGAGCTTGGTGCGCAGCGCGCGGCGACGCATCGAGGGCCCACCCCCGAAGGCGATCACCGAGGCCACCGCGAGGAGCCCGCCGAGCCCCGCCGTGAGCATGCTCAGGGGGAGCCGCTCGCGGAGCTCGTGGGAGATCGGGCGGCCCGAGAGCTCGCTGCGGCCGAAGCGCCCGCGCAGGGCCCGCACGAGCCAGTGGCCGTAGCGCGTCTCGGTGACGTGACCGAGCGTGAGCTGCCAGGCCGAGAGGGTCTCGTACTCGAGGTGACGCGCGAACCAGAAGGCCTTCCACGCGTCGGTGACGTGGCCGCGCTGAACCTCCGTGGCGCCCGCGCCGAGGCGCAGCGGGAGGCCCGTCACGTCGGCCATCGCGTTGGCGACGCGCGCCGTTCCGCCGAGGTCGGGCGCCTCGCCGATCGACTGCACGAGCGCGGGGAGCGCGTACGTCCCCAGCCGCGCGACGCGCTCGACGGCGTTGCGGCTGTCCCTCGTCGCGAGCCGCTCGGCCTGACGGAACGCGTACCCCGGGCGAAAATCGAGGAGCCTCGCGGCGTAGAAGCGGTCCCACCAGCGCAGCGCGTCGGCGTCGTCGCCCTCGCGCGCGGGCACCGGCGCGACCTCGGCGCCCGTGAGCGACGGCGACCAGCGAGAGAGCACCCGCAGCGCCGCGAGCCTCGCCGCGGGGCCGAGCGTCGGGAGCCGCACGAGCACCGTGGGCAGGCCCGCCGACCCTCGCGCGAAGAGCCTCGCCTCCGCCGCCGCGCGCGTCGCGGGCGACGAGAGCGCGTCGAGGTCACGCCGCGTGCGGGAGCGCGCGTCGTCGACGGGGCCGTTCCACACGAGGGGCAGGTCGCCCGTCGAGGCGCTGCGCGGGTCGATGCCGAGCTCGTGGGCGAAGCGTCCCGCGCCGAACCAGTCGGGGCCCACGAGGCCGTCGAGCGCCGCGAACGAGGCCACCGTCACGGCCACGAGGCACGCGATCGTGAGCAGCATCTCTCGCAGCAGCAGTCGGATCATTTCGCGGGGGAGCGCGATGGTACGGGTTTCGCGCGCCGCCGTGGTAGAGCAACGACGTGAGCGCGTCGAGAGCCGCCGTCTACGTGCACGTGCCCTGGTGCCTCCAGCGCTGCCCGTACTGTGATTTCGCGACGGAGGCCATCGCGCCCGCGCGCATCCCCCACGACGCCTACGCGCGCGCGGTGCTGCGTGAGCTCGACCTCCGCGAGCAGGCCCTCGGCGCGCCCCTCGCGCCCCTCTCGCTCTTCTTCGGCGGCGGCACGCCGAGCCTCTGGAGCCACGACGCCCTCGGCGCCGTCGTGCGCGCCGTGACCGACCGCGGACCGGTCTCCGAGGTGACCGTGGAGTGCAACCCCACCTCCATCGACCGCGACCGCGCGTCGTCGCTCCGTGATCGCGGCGTCACGCGGCTCTCGCTCGGCGTTCAATCGCTGCGAGACCGTCACCTGCGGTACCTCGGGCGGCTCCACGACGCGGCGGGGGCGCAGCGCGCCGTGCGCGAGGTGGTCTCCGCGGGCGGGCTCCGCGTGAGCGCCGACGTGATGTTCGGCCTCGCGGAGCAGCGCCGCGACGAGCTCATCGAAGACCTCGCCACGCTCGTCGACGAGGGCGTCGAGCACGTCTCGGCCTACGCGCTCACCATCGAGTCGGGGACGCGCTTCGGCGAACTCGCGCGCAAGGGCCGCCTCCCGAGGCTTCAAGACGACGACGTGGCCGAGCTCTACGAGGCCGTGGAGTCGTCGCTCGGCGCCCTCGGGTTCGAGCACTACGAGGTCTCGAACTACGCGCGGCCGGGATGTGGTTCGGTGCACAACCTTTCGTACTGGCGCGGAGAGGCCTACCTGGGCCTCGGGGCTGGCGCCGTGGGCTGCACGCCGCGCGGAGACGGATCGTTCGTGGCCGAACGATGGCGCAACGTCCACGACGTCGACGGGTACATCGCCGCCCTCGACCGGGGAGAGCTCCCGCCGGCGGAGCGCGAGACCCTCGACGCCGACACGCGCGTCCGCGAGGCGCTGCTCCTCGGCATGCGGACGAGCGAGGGGACGAGCGTCGAGGCGTGGCGGCAGCGGGCCGGCGTCGACCCGCGCCGGGGGCGTGAGGCGCGCATCCGGCGGCAGGTCGAGCGGGGCAACGTCGTCGACGACGGCGTGACCTTGAAGATCCCTCCGGCGCGCTGGCTCCTCGCGGATGACATCGTGGCGAGCGTGTTCTGACGCGCGCGTGGGGGGGGACGCCCAATCGACGGGGGCGCAGGGGCGCGAAACGTGTGACACTCGCGGCCGTCCGATGACGCTCTGCACCTCTTGTGGCGATCAGCACCCGGCCGCGACCACGGCCTGCCCGCGCACCGGGCAACCCATCGTCGGCGGTCCCTGCGGGACGCGCATCGCGCGCTACGAGATCGAGCGCCTGCTCGGCGACGGGGGGATGGGGTCGGTCTACCGCGCGAAGCACGTGATGCTCAATCAGCCCGTGGCGGTGAAGCTCCTCCACGCGGAGTTCGCGCGGCGCGGCGACATGCTCGAGCGGTTCATCCGTGAGGCGCGCGCGGCGGCGGCCATCGGCAACCCGCACATCATCCGGGTCCACGACTGCGACGTGACCCCCGAGGGGCGCCCCTTCCTCGTGATGGAGCTCCTCGAAGGCGAAGGGCTCGACGCGCTCATTCGCCGCGAGCGGAGGCTCACGCCGCAGCGGGTGGTGGCGCTCTCGCAGCAGATCCTCGACGGCCTCGGGGCCGCGCACGTCGCGGGGATCATCCACCGCGACATGAAGCCCGCGAACGTGTTCGTGCGGAAGACGCCCGACCCCGCGGTGCCCGAGTTCGTCACCGTGCTCGACTTCGGCATCAGCAAGATGGCCGATCCGACGGGCGAGAATCAGCACATCACGCAGACCGGCGCGGTCATCGGGACGCCCATCTACATGGCCCCCGAGCAGATCATGAACCCCAAGGAGATCGACCGCCGCGCGGACATCTACGCCACCGGGGTGATGGTCTACGAGATGCTCTCGGGGCGGCTCCCCTACGAGGGCGCCAACACCGCGGAGCTCATCGTGAAGGCCTGCACGGTGCCGCCGACGCCGCTCCGTGACGTGGCCCCCGACCTCCCGTCCGCGATCATCGAGGTGGTCGACCGCGCGATGGCGCGCGAGCCCTCGGGGCGCTGGCAGTCGACCTCGGAGTTCGCCGACGCCCTCCGTCGCTCGCTCGGCGGCGGCCACGCGCTCCCCACGTCGCCGCAGGGCTCGGGCGGAGGCGCGAGCGTGTGGTCGGCGCCCGTCGCGACGAACCCCGCGATGAACAGCGGACCGATCTTGAACAGCGGTCCGAGGGTGACCAGCGCGCCCGTCATCACCGCCGCGCCGCCCGTTTCAAACGGCTTCGCCTCCGCGCCGCTCGCGATGCCGCCGTCGCAGACCCCGACGCACTGGGGCGCCATCGTGGCATCGCCGCCGTCGAACCTCGCCACCCCCGCGAACTTCGCCCCCGCGCCGCCTGCGAAGTCAGGCGTCGGGCGCATCGTGATCATCGTCGGAGGCATCGTCGCGGGCCTCTCGCTCGCGTGCTGCCTCGGCTCCATCGCCTTCGGGTGGTTCGCCTCGGGGACGAGCACCCCTTCGACGCCCGAGGGGCCGCACATGACTCCGCTCCCTTCGCCGCAGACGCCGCAGACGCCGCAGAGCGCGCCGCAGCAGCAGCCGCAGATGGTGCCGACGGGGCCGTCGATGTCGCCCATCGGCGCGCCGCAGGGGTCTTCGTATCAGCCCTCGGCGGGCGGCGACGGCGTGAGCGTCGACCCGCCGCGCGTGCTCGGGACGCTCTCCGTCGACGGCGTCGAGCGCGCCCTCGACCAGGCCGCGTCGGGGATGCAGCGCTGCCGCGTCTCCGTCGCGCAGACCGTGGCCGTGCTCGCGATCGTGCAGCCCGACGGACGCGTCGCGATCACCCGCGGCGCCGACGACAACACGGGCGATCCCTCGGTGACGCAGTGCGTGGGCAACCGCTTCGCCGCGCAGCACGTGGAGACCGGCGGCGGCAGCGGGATCGTGACCTTCACGGCCCACCTCGCGGCGCGCTGAAGCGCCGCGGCGCGCGGACGTTTCGTGGTCCGCGCGCGTGGGATCTGAGGGGGTGTTCAGAGGGGGCGCGAGGTCACTCGCAGGGCGCGCCGCTGCACGCGAAGGCGCCGCGGAAGGGGGGCGGGTTCGAGGTCCCGGTGAGCGCGGTCGCGTCGATGCGCACGCGCCCGAGACCGCCCGCGCCGCCCGTTCCGCCGAGGCCGCAGGTGCCGCCGATGGAGGTCGTTCCGCCGTTGCCGCCGAGGGCCGTGACGCGGCCGCTGATCGACACCGTCGACGCGCGGAGCCACAGCGCGCCGCCCGATCCGCCGCCGCCGCCGCCGCCGTCGCAGGCCATGTCCTCGTTGCCGCCGTTGCCGCCGTTCGCGAGGATCGCGCCGCTCACGTCGATGGTGGGCGCGACGATGACGCCCGCGCCGCCGCCGCCGCCGCCGCCGCCGCCGCAGCCGTTGTCCGCGCCGCCGAAGCCGCCCGCGCCGCCGCCCGATCCGCCTTCGAGCGAGGGGAGCTCGGAGCCTCCGTAGGTCGCCCCCGCGGCGCCGCCCGTGCTGCGGAAGTCGCTTCCGCAGCGTGACGCGCAGCAGGTCGCGGCGCCGCCGGGCACGCCCGCCGTGGCGTAGCTCGCGCCGCCGCCGCCGGGGCCCGTGAGGTTGCTCATCGCGCCCGCGCCGCCGCCGCGCCCGCCGCCGCTCGGGGCCAGCGTGTACGAGCCCGCGTAGGAGCCGCCGCGCGCGCCCGCCGCGCCCGCGGGGCCGCCGAGGCCCTCATTCGAAACGGGTCCGTTGCCGCACGCGCCGATGCCGCCGTCGGCGCCCGAGAGGTCGAGGGTGCCCGCGACGCGCACGGGACCCGCGCTGAAGATCCGCAGCGGCGCGCTCCCCTGCACGCGCACGGTCACGCCCGCGGGGATCGTCACGCTCGAGAAGCGGAAGGTCCCCGACACGAGCATCACGTTCCCCGAGGGGGCGAAGGCGCCGTCGGCGCCGCCGCCGCAGGCGCCGCACGGGAGGCACGCGCCGCTCACGCATCGCCCTGTTCCGCAGGTGTTTCCGCACGCCCCGCAGTTCGCGTCGGAGGCGCGCAGGTCGACCTCGCAGCCGTCGCTCGGGTCGCCGTTGCAGTCGGCGAAGCCCGCCTCGCACACGGCCCCGCATCGGCTCGCCGTGCAGGTGCGCCCGACCGCGTGGGCGCCCATCGGGCACGCGCGCCCGCAGGCCCCGCAGTGCGCGACGTTGACCCGCGTGTCGCTCTCGCAGCCGTTGGTGGCGTTGCCGTCGCAGTCGCCGAAGCCGTCGGTGCAGCTCAGCCCGCAGCGCCCCGCGGCGCACACGGCCCGCGCGTTGACGGCTCCGGGGCACGCTGCGCCGCAGGCGTTGCAGTGGTTCACGTCGGTCTGGGCGTTCACGCACGTCCCCCCGCAGCGGATCTCGCCGACGTCGCAGCCCGAGCTGCACGCGGCGCTCGCGCCGTCGCGGTTGCAGAGGGGGGTGCCGCCGCTGCACGCGTTGCCGCAGCGTCCGCAGTTCGAAGTGCCGCTGAGGTTGGCCTCGCAGCCGTTGGTGGCGTCTCCGTCGCAGTCGGCGAAGCCCTCGTTGCAGGTGAACCCGCAGCGCGACGCCGCGCAGGAGGCGCTCGCGTTCGCCGGCGCGGTGCAGGCCCGACCGCAGGCGCCGCAGTGCGAGGCGCTCGTCGTGGTGGACGTCTCGCAGCCGTTGGTGGCGTCTCCGTCGCAGTCGGCGAAGCCCGCGTTGCAGGTGAATCCGCAGCGTCCCGCGGCGCACGCGGCGGTCGCGTTGGCGGGGGCGGGGCACGCGTTGCCGCAGCCGCCGCAGTGGGCGACGTCGGTGGCGGTGTCTCGCTCGCAGCCGTTGGCGGCGTCGCTGTCACAGTCGGCGAAGCCCGTCGCGCAGGTGATCCCGCAGCGCCCCGAGGCGCAGCGCGCGGCGGCGTGGGACGCGCTCGGACAGGCCGTTCCGCACGCGCCGCAGTTCGCGATGGCGACGCTCACGTCGACCTCGCAGCCGTTGGCGGCGTTGCCGTCGCAGTCGCCGAAGCCGGGCGCGCAGGTGGCCACGGCGCAGGCGCCCGCGGCGCAGCGGGCGGTGCCGTTGGTGATGCTGCACACGCGCGCGCAGGCGCCGCAGTTGGCGGGGTCGCCGTCGGTCTGCACGCACGCGCCCGCGCAGCACGACTCGCCCGCGCCGCAGCCGCGTCCGGGCGCGCAGCCGGCCGCGCAGGTGTTCGACTCGCAGATGGTGCCCGTGGGGCACTGGGAGTCCGCCGTGCAGGCCACGCAGCGGCCCGAGGCGGTCTCGCAGCGCGTGAAGCCGAGCTCGTGCCCGCGGCAGTCGTCGTCGCTGCGACAGCCCGTCATCGCGTCGGTGACGTCGCTCGCATCGGTGACGTCGGTGACGTCGTTCACGTCGCTCGCGTCGGTGACGTCGTTCACGTCGCTCGCGTCACTCGCATCGGTGACGTCGCCCGGTACGGTCGCGTCGCTCGCGTCGGCCGAAGTGGTCGCGTCCTTCGCGTCGCTCGCGGTGTCGGACGCGGCGTCGTTGGGCGTCGCCGCGGGGGGCGCGTCGGAGCATGCGCCGAGCGCGAGCGCGAGCGCGAGCGCGCAGAGAAGGGTGATCCGAGGTGTCATCGTGCGGGGCCTCCGGGGCGCGATCGTAACGCGGGCGCACCCCGCGGATCGCGGGAATGCGCCCCGACGACGCGCCGCGAGGGCCTCGCGGGTCACACGGGGACGACGACGACGACGGTTCCGTCGGGCTCGACGCGGTCGATGGCGCAGCCGGTCTCCCACGCGGCGCAGCGCGCTTCGAAGGGGTCTGCGAGGTCCGAGAACGCGGTCCCCACGGGGGGCGAGGCGCCCTCGCGCGGAGCGCGAAGCGCGACGAGACGGAGACCCGCGCGCACCGCCGTCGTCCACGCGAGGGCGTTCTCGAGGTCGACGAGCGCGTCGCTCTCCGCGGACGCCTCGGGGCAGTCGGTGAGGGTGCGCTCGAAGGCGCGAACGAGCGCGCTCTCGCCGCGTCCCGCCGCTTCGCACGCGGCGGAGGCGTGCTTCGAGGGCTCGACGGTGTCGTGTCCGCGGCGCCTCCAGCGGTCGCGCGCGGCGACGCACCAGCACACGCGCGTCGGCGTTGGAACACCCCAGCGCGTGAGGGCCTCGGCGCTCCTCCACGCGAGCGATTCGAGCGCGAGGAGCGTCTCTTCGGAGAGGCTCGCGATCGCCACCGCGGCGTCGACCGAGGGCGGCGCGTCACCGGGCGGCGCGAGCACGACGCGCGCACGATAGCACTTCAAACAAGGCCCTCCGTGGTCTCCGTGACCCGTGCCGCCACAGGTCGGACACGCGGCGTACACACCGAAGCACCGCCTCGGGCTCGCGCCCCACGAGGGCGGCACGAGGCCCTTCGAAGCGAGCCGCTCCCACGCCTCGGCGCCGCGCTTCGCGCCGGTCACCGCAGCCACGGCCGCTTCGGCGCGCGGACGCTTCGGACGCAGCACCGCGCCCAGGAACGCGCGCGTGTCGACCTCCCTCGCGAGCCCATGTTCAAAGGTCTTCGTGAGCACGAAGGACGAGACCGCAGGGGTCACCCGGTCGCGTCGGCGGCCCATCTCCATCGCGACGCCCATGTGTCCGAGGTCTGCGACGTCGAGCTCTTCGAAGTGCGCCCCCGCGCGTCTGCACGCGTCGGTGAAGGCCGCATGCTCCGCGCGCAGCGCGGGTGCATCGCCCGTCGAGGTCACGAGGAGGGCGGGCGTGACATCGGGGCGGAGGTTGCGCTCGGGCGAGAGGCGCTCGATCGTCGCGTCGTCGGCGAAATAGCGTTTTGCGTCGGCCTCGTTCAGCACCGCGGGCCTCGCCGCGAGGAGCCGCGCGAGGTCATACACGGAGCACATCGAGACGACGGCGCACACGTCGCCGACGGGGCGTCGAGGGTCCCACGCGAGCGTGAGCGCGAGGTTGCCGCCCGCGGAGTGACCCGCGAGCGAGAGGCGATCGGCGTCGAGGCCGTGCTCCTTCGCGTGCTCGCGGAGCCAGGTGATCGCCGCGATGGCGTCGCGCTCGGTGTGCTCGTAGCGGTCCTGGCGAAAGCTCGGGATGGCCGCGGCGAGTCCGGCGCGCGCGAGGGCGACGCCGACGTTGGCGTAGAGGCCGGTGAACCAGCGCGCGAGCTTGCGATCCTGCGTCTTCCAGAAGCCGCCGTGAAAGAAGACCACGAGGGGATGGGGGCCGTCGCTGCGCGGGACGAAGAGGTCGAGGCGCTGCTTCGGGAGGGCATCGGTGACGTAGGCGAGGTCTTCGACGACGCGCACCTCGTCGCCGTGTCGTCGGAGGTTGTCACTCGCGGGCCAGAGGAGCGCGGTCAGTTCGTGGAGCTTCATCGCCGTGGGGCCGCGAGGGTCTTCGATCTCGCGCCGCGCGGCAAACGCGGTGGACGCGGGACCCGATGCCTTGGCAACCACAATCCCGGGTCAAGTCCTCGGGCGCGCGGCGGCGATGACCTTGTGCAAGGCGGCCTCCAGTTCATCGAGCACCTCGTTGAGTTCCGCCCACACGAGGAGTTCGATCGCTCGTTCGACCAATGCGACCTGGCTCCCCTTGAGAAAACTGACCGGGGCTCCCGCGCGGTACGCCACTGCCTCGAACATCGAGGGGAGTAGCGTTTCCATGCGGTCGAGCAGCCGGTTACGCCGACTCACTATCGACTCGACACCGTCCTCGACGAAAGACCGCGGTTTGATGATTCGACTCTCGCTGTCCTCACCCTCGCATCGCCTTTCGATCGTCGATGAACGTCGAACCAGGACCAGCGGTGCCGAACGCGCGGGGAGCGGGCGATCGATCTCGACCAAGCCGCGAGGTTCTGCCCGCCACACGGTTGACGAGTCGGGGAACGTCGGCGCGGCGTACGCGTCACGAACGAGCGATGCGACGCCGCTCGCCGTGTCCGCGAAACGTCGCGCGGCATCGGTCGCGCTGGTTTGAAGCGGTGCAGCAGTGCTCTGCTCGCGGTACCCCTCAGGATTCGACCGTCGGGCAAACGTCTCGTTCGCCGCATAGATCGCGTCGAAAATGTCACCCGACCGGAGGTGCCTGCTCGCGTGTTCCAAGGCTCCGTCGAACCCGTAATCGCGCAGCATTCTGACCCCGATGGACTCGTCATCGTAACGGTCGGCGCTCGTGAAGGGATCGGCACGAACACCTGCAAACGCCTGCATTCGCGCCTCAACACCCAAGTGCGCGACGTCTGCGGCAAAGAGTGCTCCGGCGCTCACGGCGCCGATGTCTCTCGTCAACTGCGCGAGTTCGTGTGCGCGGAAACCAGCGGTACGGAGATGCATCGAGGCACCCTCGACATCTCGGAGTTGCCACCGCGTCGACGCGTGGGTCAACGCGCCGCCGAAGACTTCATCGCGCGCACGACGGGTTTCATCTGCCTCGCGCCGTAGGGCGTCGAAGGTGTCCTGAAAGGGTGTCGGAGGGTCGCGCGGGAACCATTGCTCGGCCGTCCTGCGTCGCTCATCTTCCTCGCGCCGCAAGGCGTCGATGGCAGTGCCGAGTGATGCTCGAATGTCGCGTTCGTCCTCGTCGGTCACACCCTCTACCCCCTGCCTCGCGCCGCCGTGATGGCCGCGGACAGTTCCGCGAGGCGGTCCCCCTGGCGCAGCAGTTTCACCAGCGCCATCGCCCTCTCCGCGGGCGACGCGGTCGGCGCGGGTAGGAAGTGCGACGGCGTTTCCAGTCGGAACATCACCTCCTCGAACTGCGACGGAAGTAGATTCACAAGGAATTCGTAGAGCGCGAACGCGTCGTAGGCCGCCGTCACGGGCGCGTTGCGAGGCGATCCGGGGCCGAGGCTCAAGAGGCCGTCGACGCACGCGAGGATGTTGGCCTTGGCTTCGGCGCCGTAGCGCGCATTGGCCGCCGACGCTGCGGCAACCCGATCATCCGCGTCGCGTTGTGCGCGAGGGTTGATGTGCGTGCCACCCCAACCAACCCACGGGTCTTCGACCATCACGACGCCAGCGTGCTCGGACGCCCAGCACGGTTCATCCACCGCGTCTTCGAAGCCGTCGAGATGCGCCGGGTACTGCTCGACGATGAGTGGTCGAACTCGGGCCACCCACGCTTTGATCGGTGACCAACCGGACGGACTCGTCGGCGCTGGGAGCGATTCCAAGCGATCACGGTGTTCACGCAGTTGCTTCTCACGGTCGACCATCACTGCCTCCGGCCCGCGCGGAGATGGCTCGCTCGCTCCGACTCCGTGGATCCGCTCAATGTCTCTCGCGATGCTCGCGAGCGATCGGACGGCGTTCCGCACAGCATTGTGGTCGTGCTCTCCGAAGGCGGAAGTGTGCAGCAGGACTCTGGCCTCGCTGGAGTCCTCGCCCAAGCACGCGACGAGGAGTCGGCGACAAGCAACGAGCCACTCCGTGTAGTCGACGCGCGACGCGTCAGCCCTCTTGAGGAGAGCCTCCCCCTCCGCTGCCTGCTCACGAAGGATTCTCGCCGCACGTTCAGGCGGAACCGATGGTCCCGGTGCGGGCGGCGGAGTTGGCATTGAGGGTGGCATTGTCGACGTCGCTACGCGTGCGCGATGGGTACGTCCAGATCGCAGCAAAATTCAGGTATCGCGGGCGATAGGTCGGGGTGGAGCTCCAGCGACTCAGCCGGAAGGCAGTGTCGGTGTGGCTCCGAGGTTGATGCCGGGGATCTACTGATGCCGTCGCACCTCGCGTGGCCCGCGTGTCCCCCCTGCAATCGGTAGGAACGGTCACCGACACCCCGCTTGTGGGGGGGGCAAACGGTAGAATCGTCGCTCGACCCCCCGGTTGTACCCCCCTACGCGGGGGTTACTTCGGGTTGGCGGGGTCGTTCGCAGGGGGGACAACGGGGTCTGCGGGATCGTCAACGGCCTTCGCGGCGCCGCCGGTGTTGGGGCGCGGCACGCGGTCGGCTTCGGCGTCCATCGCGGCGAAGCGGAGGAGCGCGTCGAAGAGGTCTTCCCAACGTCCGGCGTGTGAGCTCCAGGCGGACTCGCTGCGGGCGCGGCGGGCGCGCGCGGTGACGAGCTGGGCGGCCTCGGTCTGCACGTCGTCGAGGGCCTTCGCGAGCGCGGCGAGGGGCGTCGCGAGAGGCGCGGCCCACTTCTTCGGCGCGATCTTCGCGCCCTCGATGCGCGACGGTGGGAGCTTGTCGACGGCGAGCCCTGCGACCTTGTCGTGGGCGCGCTCGGCGTAGCGCCTCAACTGCTCGGCGTCGCGCGGCATCTGGCTGCCGAGGTGCACCGTCGCCAGGAACTGTCCGCCGTAGTGCCCCGTGAGCACCTCGCGCAGCTCGTTGATCTTCTCGCGGAGCTGGGCTTCGGCGGCGTCGCGCGCGCTGCGCGGGGCGTCGTCGTCGGCGAGCTCCTCGGTGAGGTCGCTGTCGCTCGCGGCGAACTCCTTCGCGAGGCGCGTGGCCTTCGCGCCCGCCAGCGTCACGAGGAGCGCGATGGGCTTCGCGATCGAGGCATCGGCGACGTCTTCGGCGATGCGCGCGCCGACGGTCTGGGCGTGCTCCTGGCTCATCGCGTCGAGGCGCTTGGCGTCTTTCAGCGCGTCGACGACCTGCTTCGACAGCTCGGGGGTCTTCGGGGTCTTCGTGTCATCCATCGGGGTTCGACGTCTCCTACGCGCGGGGTGAACGCGTCCGCACGTGATGCGCACGGTATCTGCGCGCGAGCGCGCGGGGGAAGCGCATTCGAACGCGCCGCGCGAGGGGGGCGGGGATTCGCTCGGGGGGGCGGAGCCGCGACGGCGTCGAAAGCGCCTTGACTCCCCGGCGACGGGAGACGTTCACTCGCGCGGCGCGATGGCCGAAACATCCCATCCTCAACGAGTTGACCCGCGGCTCATTCAGTGGCTCGCGGTGCAGGCGCTTCACGACCGCGACGCGCGGCTCGTCGACGGCGGCGGCGACGTCGACGATCGCATCGAGCTCGCGAGGCTCTTCATCGATCTGCCTGTGACGGTGGAGCCCTGCGGCGAGCGCAGGACCGCGACAAAGGCCGAGAGCGTGACGGCCTTCATGCGCGACCTCTCCGAGCGGCAGGGGAGACCTCGCGTGCTCCTCGTCGGCGGACCCGGATCGGGCAAGAGCACCGTCACGACGATGCTCGCGCAGGTGCTTCGCCTCCGCTGGATTGACGCGCACGCCGACGCGCTCCCGACGGAGCTTCGCGACGCCTGGGTACGCGCGCGTGTGGCGCTCGACGCGCTGGTGAGCGAGAGGGGGTGGCACCGCGTCGAAGGGGTCTTCCCGTTGCGCATCAACCTGCCCTCGCTCGCTCGCTGGATGGCCTCTCAGCGCAGCGATCGGGCGAGCACCCTCTGGCAGCACCTCGCGTCGCGCATGAGCGACGAACTCGCCGCGCACGGGCTCTCTGGTGACCTCTCGCCCGACATGCTGGCTTCGCTGGTGCGCGAAGCGGGCGTGGTGCTCTGGATCCTCGACGGGCTCGACGAGGTCCCTCGCTCCGCGGGGCGCGAGGCGGTGATCTCGGTCGTGCGCGCGGGGGTGTGCGAGGGCGCGCCGGGCGTCGCGGGGCTCGTCGTCGCCACGCGCCCCCAGGGCTACGAGGGGGAATTCGACGAGCTCGACGTGATGAGCCTGTCGCCGCTCCCTGCGAAGGTCTCGCTCGACTACGGCGAACGTCTGGTGCGGGCGTGGGCGACGCGTGCTGGTGCGGCAGACATCGAGAGTCGCCTTGATGCATTACGCGCTGAGTTCACCAAGCCCGAGGTGGCGCTCCTGCTTCAGACGCCGCTGCACACGACGATCGCCGCGGTGCTCGTCGCGGGGCGCGGGACGCTGCCGAAGTCGCGCTACCAACTCTTTCAAGCGTACTTCGCCACGGTGTTGCGGCGAGAGCTCAACAAGCCGATCGAGTACGGCGTGACCGACGAGGACGAGAGCATCCTCCGCACGCTACACGCGCAAGCTGGAATCCTGCTGCACACGCGCTCGCAGGAGCAACCCGGCGCGCGCGCCTCGCTGCGCAGAAAGGAGCTGCGCGAGATCCTCTCGGCGATCTACGAGTCGATGGGGTACGGCGGCGACGAGCGGCGCGCGAAGGTCGAGCGCATCCTCCGCTTCGCCGCGGAGCGCCTCGTGCTGCTCATCCACGACGTGGAGGGCGAGTACGCGTTCGGGGTTCGTTCGCTGCAGGAGTTCTTCGCCGCGGAGGCGCTCGTGGAGGGCGACGTCACCGTCGCGGCGGCGCGCATCGACGCGGTCGTGAGGTCGCCGCATTGGAGCAACGTCATCGCGTTCGTGGTGAGCCGCTTTGCGCTGGCCACGACGCGGAGCGCGATCGATCAGGCCGTGAAGCTGACTGTTGAACGCTGTGAGGCGCTCAATCGCGGAGAGGCAGGACCGGAGGCCGCGCGCTGCATGCTCGGCTCTCACCTCGCCCTCTCGATGATGCGAGAGACCGCGCGCTACGGCGCCCCGTGGCTGCACGACAAGCTCTGGGACGTAGCCTTCGCGGCTGCGATGACGCCCGCGCAAGGGGCATCTGCGGAAGCCGTCGGACGTGAACGGAGCGGCGCTCAGGCGCGCAACTCGACGTGGTGGGACGACGAGGAGATCCATGTGCGCCTGGGCATGGTGGCGGCATGGCCAGCGGGGGACGGCGGCGTGAGACGACGTCGTCAGTTGATCGACGCGGCTGCCGCGTTGTTCCGCCAGGGTGAGGAGGGCACGCTCCTTGGCTGGCGCCTGTTGCATGGGCTGCTCGTTGCTGGTGATCCAGAGGCTGCGCAACTCGCGACGCTGAATGCGCCCTCGACCGAGTCGCAAGCCTGGGCGGCCGTCGACGCGGGCGCATATGTGGGCGATTACGTGATGCCGAAGTGGTGGTGCGAATTCCTCGACGCCCACCCGGACTGGTTCTCCCCAGGAAGACTAGTTCGGATGTTCAACTGCCCAGACGTCCAAGTGTCGGTGTTGGCTTTCGATCTGATAAACGATATTTTTTCGGGTTTCTCGTCTCGATGGTTCGGCCTTTCATTGGATGGCGATGAGTCCAGATGTCGATGGTGTTCAATTAGTGAGTATCCCTCCCTTGTCGCGCGAATTGACGACGCAACAGTCCCCTGGCCCGTGTGGGCGTCCGTTTCGAAGTTTCTTTTCAAACCATCTCACCTCACGCTCGCCGACCTCCTCCAAACCGTGGCCGAGGTGGACGCGCTCCAGGAACTGCTGCCGTTCATCGAAGTGCTGCCCTGGCCTCTCGCTGCATGCCTTGCGGTCGGAACCGCTTGCCACAATCTCATCGAACTTGTGAAGCTCGCGAGAGAAGGGACGCTTGGACATCTCGACCATTGGCTCGCAGCGGAGGCTCGCTGGAGTGCCGCAGGACGCATGACTCTTGTGGAACTTGAGGAGCGCTTTGCATCGGATTTGCCATGGAATACAAATATTTCTGCCCGTGGAATGCCTGCCCCCATCTCGATTGAATCAGGGAATCCATTCAAGGCGGACGACATCGTCGCTCCCTGGATCGAAGCGCATCCCGAGCAGTCTGCCTTCGCACTAACGTTGCTGAAACGATCGACCTATGGCTACCTCTCGCCCGCGTCTCTTCGGCTTTATCAAATCGCGGACAAGACGTTTTGCGGTACGGAGTATTTTCCGCTTAGGTGGGTCGGCTGGATTGCGTTCAACTACACTGGGCCGGATCGTGACGGGTGGTTTGCCCTCTTCGATGCGCGTGGTCGTCGTGGCCTGAATGTTCACAGTGAATTCGAAGGGCCGCACGTTCCGCCTCTGTTGCGGGAGCTCCTTCACCAATTCCGGGAGCGCCCCGATCAGTGGGGGCTCCTCAATGCAATTGTTAATCTGCCCCATGCGCTCTCTCGTGTACCTCCTGCCGACCTCGTCCTCCCGCCGCCGCCGCCCGATGCCTCGTCCCGTGCGCACGCCGAGAGCGCGCTCCTCGAACTGCTGGCCCGCCGCGTCGATGATTCGGCGCTCGCCGCGTTCTTCCCGCGGCTAGTCTGGCACGATGACACAACACACGATCTCCGAACCTCGCTGGCGCTCGTGCTGCGTCACCGTGTCAACGATCACGAGGCCACGAGATTGATCCTCGCCGCGCTCGATGCGGAGCCGCCCCCGACGGCGGAGGCCCGTGACGAGCTCCTCGGGGTGCTCTTCGAACGAGCGCGTCGGCTACCGAGCGCGGCATTCTCGACCCCCGAGGCGTGGAAGGACCACGCGTTGCCCGAACCGTTTCTCGCGGGACAGGTTCCGCCCCGTCAACCGCCTGTGATCGTCTCCCTCGATGTGCTTCGCAACGTGCGGCTCTTCGCCGAGACCCCTTCGGTCGACGTCGCGCTCCCTAGGCCGCTAGACGACAACGGACAGTGGATCGTGCTTGTCGGGCAGAACGGCGTCGGCAAGACCACGCTCCTCCGCGCCATCGCGCTCGCGCTCGCAGATCCCGCCGTGGCTTCGAAGCTCCTCGACGAGCGGCTCCCGCTGGTGCGCAACGGGGGAGAGGCGCGCGTCGCCATCACCCTCGACTCGGGCCGTCGCGAGATCGCCATTCGCCGCGGAGATCGCACCGACACAATCGAGGCTGTCACCCCTCTCACGGGAGAGCGCCCGTGGGTGGTGGGCTATGGCGTCCGTCGTGGCAACGCGCTCGGCGAGAAGGACCGCGCGACCGAGCTCGGCGCCGTGGGCGAGCTTCACACGCTCTTCGAACGTCCGGCTGCGTTGCATCCCGCGGCACAATGGCTGCGAGACCTCGACGCCGACGTGCTCCGCGAGCAGCGTCGCTCACCCCGCGGCGCGAACGCGCCCACCGTCCAACTGGGGCCCCGTGAGGCCGTGTGGCGATCGGTGCTCCACGCGCTGCAGACGCTCCTCGGCGTGACCGCCGTCGAGGTCGAGGAGGGGGGCGCCGTGTTTGTCACCCACCCCGAGATGGGTCGCGTGCCGTTTGAAGCGATGAGCGACGGGTACCTCGGCACCGCAGGCTGGCTCATCGACATGATCGCGCGGTGGATCGATCGGCAGCGCGAGCTCGACGAGCCCGTCGGCGCGAATCTCCTCCGGCAGATGTGCGGCCTCGCGCTCATCGATGAGATCGATCTGCACCTCCACCCGGTCTGGCAGATGAAGATCATCGAAGACGTGCGGAGGCTCTTTCCTCGCATGAGCTTCGTGGTGACGACCCACAACCCCCTCGCGCTCCACGGGGCGCGGGTTGGCGAGGTCTACGTCATGCGCCGCGAGGGCGCGAAGATCGAGCTCTCACAGCGAGACATCCGACCCGGCCAGGACGTCGACCGCGTGCTCTTCGAACAGTTCGGGGTGAAGCACACGCTCGACCGCGAGACGCGCGACCTCCTCGCGAAGCACCAGCAGATGGTCGAGCGCGGGGTCTCGTTCGATGACCCCGAACGTAAGCGCGTCGAGGCGCAGATCATCGAGCGCTTCGGTGACGTCGGCGCCACGCTCCGCGATGAGCGACGCGCGGAGGACTCGTCGCCGCTGCGGTCCGATGAGCAGGGGCTGCTCGATGAGTTCTTGAAGGGCTCGTGAGCGGAGTCGCGGATGTACCCCTGGAAACGCCCCGCCCCGCACGGCACGTTCAAAGCCGAGTCGGATGACCTCCTCGCCGCGCTCCGCGTCGATGTCGCGAGCAATCACAACCGCGCGAATCACACGCACTTCAAGCTCCGCTCGCTCTGGACGTACTCCTGGGAACGCGCGGGACAGCCGACCGGGATTCACAAGACGGCGCTCGTCGGTCCGTCGCACTGGACCGCGAAATGCGCGTGGTGCGAGCAGCTCCGCGAGCGCAAGCGCGAGCTCGACGTCGAGCACTACCGACCGAAGGTCTGCGTGACCGAGTGGAGCGGCGCTCCGGCGATCGTGTCAGACGCTCCCCCGCCGGAGGTCAACGAACGCGGCGGTTACTGGTGGCTCGCATTCTCGTGGAGCAACTTCTCGCTCGCGTGCAAGACCTGCAACCAGGGGTGGAAGAGGAACCTCTTCCCCGTTCGTTCGCCGCGCGTCGCGGACGTGAAGGAGGGCGATGAGCTGGCGGACGGGGCGCTCCTCCTCGATCCCTCAGCGCCCTTTCGGGTGAGGGATCACTTCCGGTGGACGCCGGGCGGAATCATCGAGCCGGTCTCGGACGAGGGCCGCGCGACCATCATCACCTGCGGCCTCAATCGAAGAGAACTCCTGGAGCGTCGCGGGCAGGTCGCCCAGAACGTGCTCGCGCATCGGGGGCAGTTTCTTCAGGCGATACGCCGACGCGACGCGACCCGTTCGAAGAGCGAGAAGACCGAGCTCGCCGCGTTGGGCGCGATCACGGCGGAGTTCACCGGGATGGTGCGCTGGCTCGTGGAGGAGGGCGTCGGACGCGCGTGGGAGGAGCTCGGGTTGACTCCCTGACGACGACGCGTCGGTGCCGCCTCTCCGTCGCGCTGGCTGACGGTCCACCCGGTCACGCCCCAGCCGTGCGGAAGGCGCTCATTCGATCGCGTGTGGCCTTCGTGCTCGGAGGCGAGGGTCGCCACAATCACCTCGTCGGCAGGGCATCGGATCGCGCTACGGCGCGACGCGGACTCGCACGACGGGCCAGTGCTCCTGACGTGCGAACGACACACGGTCGCCCCGAGTGCGCAGCCCGACGCGGGTGGAACGTACCTCCTCGCCCAGCCCCGTCGTGACGGGCGGCTGGAAGAGTGATCCGGCGAGCTACGTCGCGGCCTTCGCGGTGATCTCGTGCGGGAGCGGGATCGTCTCGCCGGTGAGTGCGGCGAGTGTGGCCGTGCGGAGGTACTCGCGGGGATCGAGTCCGTTGAGCAGCGCGCTCTCGACCAGCGTGTAGAAGAGCGACGCCACCTCGGAGCCGCGCCGAGAGCGCGAGCCGTAGTGGTTTTTGCGACCCTGCACCGGGCCACGCAGGGCGCGCTCCGTCGCGTTGTTGTCCAACGGCACACGCGGATCTTCGAGGAAGCGCAGCAAGCCCTTCCAATGGGCGCCCATGTACTCGATCGCGCGGCGCAGGCCGCTCTGCGGCAACGCCTCGGTCTTCAGCGCCCACGCCTGAATCGCGCGCACGACCTCCCGTGATTCGGTGTCGCGTAGCCGCCGTCGATCCTCGTCACCGGGAGGCCCTGTCGGGCAACGACGGTCGATCTCGTAGAGCTGCCCGATCAGCGCGACGGCCTCGCGTGACTGCGTTGGATAGCTCGACTCCAGCTCGACAAACTTCCGTCGCACGTGAGCCCAGCAGTGCGCGAGCACCAGCGTCGGAGTCAGCTTCGTGAGCGACTCGTAGGCGTCGTAGCCATCGACCATCGCCGTGCCCGAGTACGCCCCGAAGACCACCTTCGCCGCGGCTGCCGAGCGGCTCTCGAGGATCGTGTGACTCACCGCGGTCGGACACGCGATCGCCCACACCTGCCAGTTCGCCGGGCCCTCGTCCTTGCCCTTGTCGCTCATCATTCGCCAACGCGTCTCGTCGGCGCCGATCACCGGCTGCGACAGGATGTACGCATGCAGCCTCGTCTTGATGGGCGCGAGGTGATGAGCCAGCAGGTTGATCTGATCCCAAAGCGTTTGCGAGTCGACGACGAGGCCGTCGCGCTCCATGCGGCGCGCCTGACGTTCGAGCGCCAGGTGATCGACGTACTTGTCCACCGCCACCGCGATGGCGAAGTCGATCGAGTAACGGCCACCCTCCTTGAGCTTGAGCGGCGCGGGCGCCGTCTCGATGCAACCGCCGCAGCGACAGCGGTACTTCTTTCGGAGGTGCTTGCGGATCACGAAGCGACGCTCGATCACGTCGATCTCTTCGCTATCTTCGCTCTTGCCCACCCACTCTTCGAGGTGACCACCGCACGCGCGACACACCTGATCGGGCGCGTCGAGCTCGTGAGGCGTCTCGACCAGCGGGAGCTTCGGCTGCGCGCGCGGTCCGTGACCCTTCTTGGGCTCGGGTTCGGAGGGCTTGTCGCGCGTTTCTCCCTCGCGCTCTCGGCGCTCGGAGGACTTGCCGAAGAGCTTCTGGTTGCGCTGGGCGAGCTGCTCTTCGAGCATCGCGAGACGCTGCTGAAGATCCGCGGGAACCTTGCCTTCGAGCTCCGCCACGCGAGCCTGGAGCGCGAGGTTCTTTTCGAGCAGCCGACGGTTCTCCTTCTCGAGGAGCACCGCGGCGGTGCGAAGCGTCTCGGCGTCCTTCTCGCGCGTCAGGTCAACCACGCGCGCAGAGGTAAGGTCAGCGCGTTGTCGTGTCGAGTGGGGACGAGAACTTTTGTGCTGACACCTTGAGGTCACGTGACGGGTCGATCACCGCGGGGCTGAGCGCGATGCGCCCGACGTGCTCGCTGCCCTCGAAGAAGAGTGCGAGCTCGCTGGCGCTGAGCACGAGCGGCGCCGCGCCGCCGTCGGCCCACACGTTGGCGAAGCGACCCTTGTCGAGACGCTTGGCGAGCACGCACACACCAGTGCCGTCGAAGAAGAGCGCTTTGGCTCTGCGGCGATCGCGTCCGACGAAGAGGAAGACCGCGCCCGAGAGCAGCGCGCGAGGCATCGAAGCCGTGACGATGGCGCCCAGGGTGTCGAAGCTCTTGCGCATGTCGACGGGGCTGCGATGCGCGTAGACGGGAACGGAGCGCGGCCATGCGATCACGAGGCGAGCCTCCGCCAGAGAGCGACGAGCGTGTCGAGGTCGAGCCCCTCGACGCGAAGGCCGCAGGGCCCGTGCAGCGTCATCGTGGGCACGGCTGCGACGAGCTCCACGCGACGGAAGGGGGCAGTGGCCGCGTCGCTCGTCTCCCTCCCGAACTCGCGCGACCAACGGTGAAGGGTGCTCGGAGGAACACCGAGCGTCTCGGCGATTTGCTCGTAGGTCGCGCCCTGCTCGCGACGCGAAAGCACGTAGCGAGAAGCCTTCTCGCGAAGATGACGCGGGTAGCCGCGGCCTGCTCCCCCTTGCTTCGTCGCGGCCAACAACGCGCGCAGCTTCAACCCCACCAAATCGGTCATGTCGATCTCCTCTCGGAGACCGACCTCGACACGTCACGAGAACGGCGTCAGGACGGGGTTGGGCGAGGAGGTACGGTGGAACTCTCCCGCAGGCGGCCCTAGATGACCCGTGTCGCCATGACCAGAACGGGTGCCATCGTTCGTAGCTACGTCGGCGTGTTGCTCTTCGCGGTGCCGATCTTTCTCGGCGCGGGGCGCGTGCGCTACTGGCAGGGGCTCCTCTACGTCGCGCTGTCGCTCTTCGGCACGACGCTCAACCACGCGCTCACGCCGAAGGGCTCAGACCTCGCCGTCGAGCGTGCCTCGAAGGCGGGCGAAGGCGAGGCGTGGGATCGACGCATCCTCGGCGTGTACTTTCTCGTGAACCTCGCGGGCTTCGCGCTCGCGGGCCTCGACTCGGGGCGCTTCGGGTGGACGGGCAGCGTGTCGCCGCTCGTCGCCGTCTGCGGGGTGGCGCTCATGATCGCGGGGCAGCTCGTCTTCGCGGTCGCGCGCGGACAGAACGCCTTCTTCTCCGCGACGGTGCGCATCCAGAAGGAGCGCGGACACGTCGTGTGCGACACGGGGCTCTATCGCTTCGTGCGCCACCCGGGGTACTTCGGCGCGCTCGTCGCGCAGCTCGCGTTCCCGCTCGTGATGGAGTCGTTCGTGGCCTTCGTTCCGGCTGCGATCGGCGCGGCGCTCATGATCGCGCGCACGGTGATGGAAGATCGCTTCCTGATGCGGGAGCTGCCTGGCTATGCGGCCTACGCGGAGAAGACCCGCTGGCGGTTGATCCCGGAGATCTTCTAGCGCTGCGTTCTCCTCGTTGCGCGCGCGGGGTGAAACCTCGGCCGTAGCGGTCCGTTCATTCGCGGCACGGGCGTCAGGACGCTCGCAGACGAAGCCATCAGACATTCCAAGGGGCGACGGCGTTCGGAGCCGTAGGGCGGGATGCGCTTCACCACACGGAGTCACCCGTGACTTCGAAGGGAGGCTGATGCTCGATGACCCGTCACACCATGCTCACGTTCACGCTCTTCGTGGCGCTCCTCAGCGGCTGTCGTGCTGCCGTCACGCGCACCTCGGCGCAGGCCGCCTGCGGGCGCATCGCGGAGCTGTGTCAGGGTGACGACCGCGACCGCAGCGAGTGCGAGCGCACCTTCGCGCAGCTCAACCCCTCCGTCGACGCCGACAACATCGCGCGCTCGGCCCGCTGCGTCTCCGAGGCGCGCACCTGCGGCGAGGCGAGCGGCTGCATGGCGGGCGCCGCGTTGCGCGCGGGCGCAAACTTTCTGCGCGACTTCACGAACGGCTTCACGCGATAGCGCGTCGAACACGGCGCCGCGCGCCGCCGTGGCGTGGCCGATCACGAGGCGCGCGCCATGCGCCTGTGAGAGCCTCGATCGTGCGCTACGATCCGCCTCCGCATGAAGCGACGACCCACCCGACGCTTGTACCGGCATCTCTCGCGCGGTGACCGCGTGTTCATCCCAGCGGACCGCATGGCGCGCATCCGCTGGGAGGAGAGCGTGTTGAACTCGGAGCTCGCGCGCGAGGGCGTCGACGCCCCCAGGCTGACCCACGTCATCTGCCACTGCGGCTCGATGGAGTGCGTCGGCGTTCCGTGCGAGGCGACGCGCTCGATGATCCGCGTTCCCTCGCGCGACGACGGCTCGGTCGTCGTCTCGCTGTCGGGGATCATCACGCAGGCGGAGGTGTGGATCTCCCACAACCCCGAGGGGAAGTACGCGGTCTGGATCACGGACCCGACGGGCCAGACGCACCACCGCGTGAGCGCGCGAGACTCGCTGGGCCTCCGATCGACGCGCGATCGGTGGATCGAGCTTCCCGAGGTCGCCGACAGGCAGCTCCAGGGCACGTGGCGCCTCGTCGTGCGAGACCACACGGTGGGCGAGGGCGCGCTGCTTCGCCCCTGGTGGCTGAGCGCCTCGATTCGCGGCGCGACGGGCGGTTAGGCGCCGCCGCTTCAGCGAACCGGGCGAGAGTCGAGCGTCGCGCCCACGGACACCGCGAAGAAGTGGAGCCAGTTGCTCTGGTATCCGTCGCTCGTCGGCGTCGCCGAACCCTGGCCCGTCGCGCCGCCGCCGATGTAGCGGGCGCTCACGAAGAGGTCGACGTGCGGGCGCGGGCGCCAGCCGACGCGCGCGCTGGCGTCGAGGAGCGCGCCGACCACCTCGTTGTCGCTGCCGTTGAGCCCCGAGATGGGGGCGTAGATGCCGTCGATGTCGAAGGCGACGAAGCCGCTCCCGGCGAAGGAGAAGCGACCCCGCGCGCGCAGGAGCGGCACGAGGCCGACGTCGTTGCGAGCGCGCAGGAGCGACCCGTCGCGCGACTCGAAATCGATGGTGGCGTTGCGGATCTGGAGCGACGCGCCGAAGGCGAGCTCACGCCCCGATCCCGACAGCACGTTGTACGCCCAGCCCGCCCGGTAGAAGGGGAAGCCGTAGCGAAAGTTGACCGGAGTGCCCGCGCGAAACACCGCGCCGTCGATGCGCAGGTCGCGCGAGAGCGTGTCGCGGGTCTCGAACTCCAGCGGTTGATACAGGAGCGTGATGATGTTGCGACGGTTCACGTCGAGGTCGAGCGAGAGGCGCGCGAAGGGGGAGAGCGTGTCTTGCGCGCCGTCGCTGCGATAGTCGACGCGCGACCCGTCGCGCCCGAGCTGAATGAAGTGGTTCGCGACGCCGACGAAGCCGAGCTCCGCGTTGGCGCGCAGGCCGAGGGTCGGCTCCGTCGTGGCGGGCGCGCCCTGCGCGGCGGCGGCGGGCGCGAAGAGGATGCACGCGAGCACGATGAACCCTCGCGCGGGGGACAAGGGAGTGGTCATGCAGCGGTTGGATGTCTCGGGTGCGACCTCGCGTTGCACTGAATCGTCCGCGGCTGCGACGTGACCGACCGCGACGACGATGCGGGCCACACGCGACCGCGCGACGCGAGGCTGTACACGGCGCGACGAAGCGCGCGATACACCGCGCATGACCGCTGGATGGAACTTCGAACGGCGACGCGACACCTGCGCGCGCTTCTTGATCGGCGTCTCGATGCTCGCGAAGGGCGCCGTGGAGCGTGACACCAGCCTCGAAGCGGTGCGCAACCGCATGCGCCTCTCGCCCGAGGAGGCCCTCTTCGCCGCGCGGCGTCTGAACGAGGAGGAGCTCATCGCCTTCGAAGCGGGCGGCGCGGTGCGATCGAAGGCGCGCGGCATCGAGCGCGCGCAGGCGATCACGACGTCGGTGCGCGCGAAGGCGCAGCGCTTCGAAGAGGTGATGCGGACGCTCCGCGCGGGAGGCACCGAGCTTCAGGTGATCGCGGCGGTGATTCGCGCAGAAGGGGCGCCGATCTCGTGCGCCTCGCCCGACGACGAGCCCGACGTGGCGCATCGCCTCGCGCTCGACGGTGACGCGGTGATCGTCGAGCGGCAGACGCCCGAGGGCGCGTTCGAACGATCTCCCCTGGTGTAGAGGCTCCGACGAGGCGCGGGGTGATGCGAGCTCTCGCGCGGGGCGAGGCCGGTGACCGGCTCGCGAGTTCGAAGCGTTACCCCTGGCAGAACCGCTTCCCTGCGGTGGCCGGAGCTCGAGCCGAGACGGTTTTGTCGCGCGTCGTCACGGACCGTTCGCGCTCGCCGACGCCGCGGGCGACGCGGCCGAGACCGCGTCGACCAGCGCACGCGCGCGCGTCGCGTCGACGCCGATCTCCACGAGGCGAGCCACGAGCGCCGAAGACCACCGCGTCGCGCGCGGATCCGTGGGCGCGAGCCTCGTTCCAGGCGCGACGCCGTCGGGCGGCGCGAGCAGCGGGTCGAGCGCGTCGGCTGCCTGCGACGCGATCTCTTCGGCGTGCGCGAGGGCCTGCGCTGCGGCGCGCGCGGCCTCGAAGCTGGCGCCCGTCGCGGCGACCCACTGACGGCCTCGCAGTCGCAGGAGCCCCGCCGAGGCGCGGAACAGCACCGCGTTGCCCGTCGGCGTCAGCACCACCCGCAGCGGGTCGCGCGTGTTCGTCTCGAGGTGCGCGTTGTCGACCGCGCCGGTGTGCGTGTAGGCCCGCCAGAACGCCTGAAAGCCCGCGCCCGCCTGCGGCACCGTCTCGAGGAGCGCGTCGAGCGCGCCGTCGCCGTTGAGGTCGACGTCGATCCAGCGGCCGAAGTTCGTCGGTCCCGCGCCCCACCCGTCGATCGCGCGCAGCCCGCTCCGCTGCGCGAGGAGCACCGCGTCGTTGTGTCGGGGCGACGAGGTGCGCGCCACGAAGGCGCCCGTGCGCGGCTCGACACAGCCCGCGTTCGAGGGCTCGACCTGCGTGCTCGACGCCTCCGATCGATTGCCCGTCATCCCGAGCTCGTCGCGCGCGCGCACCGCGGGGAGCCGCGCCATCACCCGCCGCATCGCGGCGGCGTCGGGGAGCACGCAGGGCGCGCCGCTCGGCAGGGCGATCCGCGGTCCGTCGGGCGCGATCACCGGGGCCACGCGATCGAGCGCCGCTGTCGCAGCACGCACCTCGGGGTGCGAGGTCCGCACGGCGTCGCGCAGCGCTTCGACGGCGTCGAGGCACGCGCGCACGCTGCTCTCGCGCAGGGTCGCGGGGTCGCGCTGTCGCCCCGACGACGGGTACGCCTCGGTGATTCCGCAGAGCCTGAGGCGCACCACGCCGATCTCGCCCGAGGCGCCGTCGATGGACGACACATGCCCGCCGCGAAGCCAGAAGGCCTGCTCCCTGCGGTCATCGACGAGCACCGTCGCGACGCCGGTCGTCGGGTCGCCTTCGACCGTGATCGGCCCTTCGACGCGCAGTCGCACGTTGCCGTCACCGCTGGAGTTCGGGTCCGGTCCGTAGTGCTCGAGACCGCTTACGCCGACGTGTCCGCCGGGGAAGAACACCTCCGCGCTTCGAGGATCGTAGGGGCTCGGGCCGCGGCCCTCGGCGTCGTCCCACTCGACCACCGTCACGTCGTGCGGAAACGCGCGCGCCACGATCGAGGCGGCGCGGATGGGCGCCTCGTCTTCTGCGAGCACCGCGCGCACCGCGGCGGCGTAGGGCCCGAGCGCGAGCGTCGCGAGTCGCGCCTCGACCGCCGCGGGGAGCGGCGCGCGCGGCGTCGCAGGGACCGGTTGCGCGCGAAGCGCGCCGCGCGGAGACACCGCGAGCGCGAGCGCGAGGACTGCCAGGGACGACGAGCGGACGGGCCGAGAGGGGTGCATCGGAGGGGCTCCCGCGTGCGGAATCGTGGGGCGTCAATCCGACGAAAACGACGGGGATTCAAGCGCAATTCGACGCAACGCGACGGCGCTCGCGGCGCACCCGCGAAGGGCGTGCGGTGCGTTGTTCGGTGCGTGCGAAGAGACGCGCGGCGGTGCGCGCGAAGGGGCGGAGATCAGTTCGTGACGGGGCGGACGACCTGCTCGCGCGGGGCGTTGGGGTCGACGTAGCCGAAGGCGTCCTGTGCGCGCTGGATGGCGCCCGTGGTCGCGGGGGTGAGGTGCCAGTGCGGGCGCACCTGGCCGTCGGCGTCGTCGTACCAGCGCACGAAGAGGAGCCACTGGTTGGCCTGGAGGCGCTGCGCGGAGTTGCGCACGGTGTTGTATCCGACCTCGCCTTCGAGCACGCGCAGGTCGATGCGGCCATCGGGGGGAAAGACGCCCTTGAAGGGCGCGCGCGCGGACACCGTGGTGAGACGGAACGAGCCCGACGACGACGACTCCGAGCCCGAGGTCACCGTCTCGATGCGCACCACGCCGATGACATCCGAGTTGCGCGAGAGGCCGTCGATCTGACGGCGCCAGTCGGAGGCCACGCGTCCGCCGAGGTCTTCGACGTTCTCGACGTAGTCGACCGCGTCGTCGAAGAAGGGCGCGAGGTCGGGGGTGAAGGGCGCCGACACGACGCGGCCCGCGGTGTTCGCGTTGGTCGACGAGCACGCGGCGCCAAGGGCCAGCACAACCACGAGCAGCGAACGAAGGTTCATCGCTCCGAGCGGTAACACCCCGTGGCGCGCGCGTCGAGGGCGATCACCTCGTCGCGCGCGGCGATGCGCCTACGCGCGACCGTGCGCCGCGCAGAAGGCTCGGAGGTCTTCGGGGAGCGGGGCCTCGACCCGCGTCGTCGCGCCTGTCTCGGGGTGCGGAAACTCGATCGCGTGGGCGTGCAACGCGTGTCGCGGGAGCATGAGGAGCGCGGCGGTCTCGTCGTCGGGCGGCGCGTCGAGGCAGCGCAGAAAGACGTCGTCGCCGTGCGCGTAGAGCTTGTCTCCCACGATGGGGTGTCCCACGTGCGCGAGGTGCACGCGGATCTGGTGTTGCCGCCCCGTCTCGGGGTGCGCGGCGACGAGGGAGTAGCCCTTCAGCCGCTCGATCACCTCGACGCGTGTGAGTGAGGGCGCGCCGCCGAGGGACTCCTCGCGCACGCACATCTTCACCGAGACCTCACCGCCTTCGAGGCAGAGCGGCGCGTCGACGACGAAGCGGTCGCGGGTGACCTCGCCGTGCACGATGGCGAGGTAGGTCTTGTGCACGTCGCGGCCCGCGAACGATTGCTTCAGCGCGCGCTCGGCGCGGAGGGTGCGCGCGGCGAGGAGCACCCCCGAGGTCTCGCGGTCGAGGCGGTGCGCGAGCGCGAGGCGCTCGTTGGGAAAGCGCTCCGTGAGCACGGTCGTGAGCGTGTTCTGGTGGAAGCGCGCCGTGGGGTGCACGGGCAGTCCCGCGGGCTTGTCGACGGCGATGAAGTGCGCGTCGCTGTGGAGCACGGGCACGTCGCGCGGGGCCTCGGGCTCCTCCCAGCGCGGGCGGAACACCACGATGACCTCGCCGTCGCGGACGCGGTGCGAGGGGCGGAGCTGTCGGCCGCTCGCGTCGAAGGCCCACGACTCGACGATGCGCTGCGCCCGCGTGCGCGTGAGCCGCGGGAGCTCGATGGAGAGCCAGCGGTCGAGGCGGTGCCCTGCGAGCTCGGGATTCACCGTGAAAATCGACGTGAGCGCGTCGTCGGGCACCCCCTCGGGCCGCACGAACGCGGGCTTCGGGCGGTGGGCCTTCGGGGCCTCGGGCTCTCGTCGTGGCGGTCGTCGCGCGCTCGTCATTGAAAGGGAGCGCTGCGATGCCACGCCCGCGCCGCGGTGTCCATCGCGCTCCTCGCGCTTGCGCTCACACGCCTCGCGGGAATACCCACTGGGGTCGTGAGCGCTCCGCACGTACCCGTGCACACCCGCGTGGCGATCGTCGCCCTGCTGCTCACCGTGGCGCCCCTCCCGGGGCTCCGCCGCGTCGTCACCGACCTCCCCGCGGTGACCCCCGTCGCGCGTGTCGCTGCGCCGACGCCGCGCAGGCAACCCTCCGTCGCAGACCTCCGCGGGCGCGTCGAGTCGAGCGACCATGCGCCGCTCGCAAACGCTGTGATTCAAGCCGTTCTCGCGCACGACGGGCGCACCTGGCCCCTGGGCCGCGCGAGCTCTGGAGCCGACGGTTCGTTCGTCATCGCGGCGCTGCCCGAAGGCTCGTACTGGGTCGTCGCGACGGCGCCGGGAAGGGCTCGCGCGATCACCACCGCCCGCGTTCGACGGTCTGAGGGGGCCTCGGTCACCCTCACGCTCTCCGAGGGGAGCCGCATCGAGGGCACGGTGCAATCGCGCGGTCGCGACGGACTCTCTGCGCTCTCGGGCGCGATCGTGCGCGCGTGGCGAGAGGGCGGCGCCGTCGACGATCTCCCCTACGCGGCGAAGGCCGATCGCCAGGGGCGCTTCACGCTCGACGGCGTGGGCGCGGGCTCGTACCGCGTCGAGGTCGCCGAGGTGGGCTTCGAAGCGCTGCGCCGTGTCGGAGTTCCTGCGCCGACGAGCGCGCTCGCGTTGACGGTGCGCGCGCTCGCGTCGCTCGAAGGCGTGGTTCACGCCGTTCACGGCGAGGGCGCGCGGGGCGCGACGGTGGTGCTCGCGGGCTCGGGGCTCTGGCCTCCGCGCAGCGTGCGGGTGCACGACGACGGACGCTTTCTCATCAGCGGGCTCCCCTCGGGCGTGTACGAGCTGCGCGCGAGCCGCGACGACGACGTGGCCGAGCCCCTCGCACCCCTCGTGCTCGATCCGGGAGACCACCGCGAGGTCGAGCTCTCCCTCGGATCGGGCGCGACGCTCGAAGGCTCCGTGGTCGACGCAGAGACGCGCGCTCCGGTGGCGAACGCGCGCGTCGTGGTGGCCGAAGACGCGCTCTCGACGGCGCCTCGCGCGCTCCTCGCAGACGCGCGTGGGCGCTTTCGCGTGCCGGGGCTCTTGCGCAGGGCGCATCAGGTGTCGGTGCGCGCGCCGGGCTATGCGCCGCGGACGGGCGTCGCGGTGAACCCCACGGAGGGGCGGCGACGGTGGCCCTCGATCGCGCCGCGGTGCTCACGGGGCGCGTCGTCGACGGGCACGGAGACCCCGTGGCGAACACGCAGGTCGAGCTCTCGGTGCGCGACCACGACGGCGCCGTGACGTGGATCTCGGGCGCCACGGTGGCCTTTCGCGAGGCCCTCTTCGGCGCGCAGGCCCAGGGGCCGCGGCCGCTCGTTCCCGGCGGAGAGCTCGGGGTGATGCCGGGGCGCGTGCCGCTCATTCCGCTGGCGCCGATGCCCGCGGGCATCACCGCCGATCGCGCCGCGCCGGGCTTCGTCACGGGCGCCGACGGGACCTTTCGCGTCGAGGAGGTTCCGCCGGGCGTGGTGGTCGTGACGGCGAACCACCCCGCGTATGTGCGGGGCGAGAGCGAAGGGAGGCTCGTGCGCGCGGGCGAGACCGCGGAGCTCACGGTGGTGCTCCACCGCGGCGGGACCATCGACGGTCGCGTGCTCTCGGAGCGCGGCTTTCCGCTGCGCTCGACGCAGGTCGAGGTGCGGAGCACGACGGACCCCATTCCGCGCAGGGTCTTCACGCTCGACGACGGGACCTTCAGGGTTCCCTCGGTGCGAGGCCACGTGGTGCTCGTGGCGCTCTCGGGCGCTCGCATCGCGGCGCGCGCCGAGGTCGACGTGCTCGACGACGCGACGGTCCCCGTGACCCTCACGGTGCCCGGCTCGCTGCGCCACATCGAGGGGCGGGTGACCGACGCGAGGGGCTTCCCCGTGGCGGGCGCGTCGGTGTCGATCACGTCGCTCGACCGTGTGGCGCTCGGCTCGGCGACCACGATCACCCACGACGACGGGACCTTCGACACCGTGATGGGCGGCGCCCACGCGGTGAACTTCGAAGTGCGTCACCCCGACTACGCGCCTCGCGGCTTGCGCGTCGACGACCCCTCTCGACCCGTGCGCATCGAGCTCTCGGCGGGCGCCGCGGTGGAGTTCGAACTGCGCAGCGACGGCTGCATGACGGCGCCCGCGCGCGTGGAGCTTCGAAGCCCCTGCGGCCCCGCGCGCACCAACGTCTCCGACGGCGAGAGCGCGCGCATCGAGCGATTGTGCAGCGGGCGCTCGGTGCTCGTGATCGACGCGCCGGGCTGCATCCGCGCGGAGCGATCGGTGACCGTTCCGACGACGGGCGCGGCGCGCGTGGGGCGCATCGAGCTCGGCGCGGGCGGAGGCGCCGAGGGCGACGTCGTCGACGCGCACGGAGACCCCGTGGCGGGCGCCGTGATCGCGAGACTCGACGCGCCTCCCGACGCGCTCACGGGCACCGCGCGGAGCGACCGTCGCGGCCTCTTCGCGGTGCAGAACCTCCCCGAAGGAGACGTCTCGATCGTGGCGTGGCACCCGACGCTCGGGCGCTCTCCGCCCGTCGTGGTGCGCGTTCTTCGGGGGACGAGCGCGCGCGCCGTGAGGCTGCGCTTCGAGCGAGACACGGCCACCTCGACGCAGGCGATGGTCGTGCGCGCGGTGGCCTTCGAAGACGTGACGGCGGGCGGCGTGCGCGCCGTCGAGGTGCGCGCGGTCTCGCCGGGTGGTGCCCCCGATCGCGCGGGGCTCCGCGCTGGAGATCGCGTGGTGACCATGGGCGGCGAGGCCGTGACGAGCGCGGCCGACGCGGAGCGCAGGCTCGGCGGCGCGGTCGGTGACGACGTGGTGCTCGAGGTCGAGCGAGACGGCGTCCGTCGCACGCTGCGTTTTGCGCGCGAGGCGCAGCGGTAGCGTCGCTACCGCAGGCGCGTGGCGTAGAGGTGGATCAGCGGCGCGCCGTCGGGCGTTCGCAGCGTGCGGAGGAGCCGCGGGGTTTCGAAGCGCGCGTCGCGCATGCGCGCGTCGAGGTCGCGGTTGTCGGCCACCATCGAGGCGGGCTCGAAGCCGCGCGCGAAGACGGCGTCGTCCCAGAGCACGAAGAGGTAGGGGCGCTCCCTGCGCTCGGGGATCGGCGCCACGGAGGCGTCGACCACGGCGTGACGGCGCCGCGTGTTCTCGAAGTGGATCGGAAAGAACACGTAGTCCGCGAGCACCACCACGGCGCGGCGATCGGGCGCGAGCCCGTCGGCCGCGTCGAGGATCGCGCGCACCACGGGGACGCGATCCTCCGTCGAGCGCCAGCGTCGCGATGCGCCGCCGCCGAGGGCCGTGTAGACCCCGCGATCGGGCCCTCCCCCGAGCAGGAGCCCTCGACCGATCGCCGCCGTGGGAACGACCAGGAGCGCGACCGCGAGCCACGAGATCCAGACCCGTCGAGCGCGCTCCGCGGTGCTCGACCAGAGCGTGATCGCGGGCGCCAGGATGACGAAGAGGTATCGCTCCGCGTCGACCGAGGGCATGTGCCACTGACGCACCGGCGAGAGGATGAGCGGGAGCCCCACGAGCGCGACGCCGAGGTGCGTCCACGAGAGCGACGCGAGGTCACGGGCGGGCGACGGGGCCTCGTCGCGTCGAACGCGCGCGAACAGCAGGGCCGCGACGACGAGCAGCACCACGGCGAGCTCGGCGAGGTGCGAGAGGTCGAGGCCCACGAAATCGCGCACGGTGGCCATCCCCGCGAGGCCGCCGAGCGTCGTGCGGAGCAGGGTGACGACGCGCTCGCCGAGGTGGTCGAGCTGCGACGAGGGGCGCGTGGTCCCTCGCGCGGCGACGGAGAGGACGCCCGTGAGAACGGGGAGCACCGTGGGCACCGCGAGCGCCGCGGCGACGAGCATTTCGCGAGAGACGAGCGCGCGCCGCCGGAGGCCATCGGAGAGCGACCAGAGCGCGAACGAGAGCGGGGCGAGGAGCGCGAGGGGGCTGAAATGAAACCCCAGCGCCATGCACTGCGCCGCGAAGATGCGCCACGCGAGCGGGCGAGGGGCGCGCGGTGCGTGAACGAGCGCCATGGGGCCGAGCACCGAGAGCGACAGCGAGAGCGCGTAGGGGACCACCGCGACGCGGCTCCACCACACGCTCCAGGGGTGAACCGCGAGGAGCGCGAGGACGAGCGGCGCGGCGCGGTGCAGTGACATCCGTCGCGCGAGCCACCACGCGGCGAGCGCGCCGAGCATCACGCCGACGACGTTGACGGCCCGCGCCGTGGCGAAGTCGGGACGCGTGACGCGCCACGAGAGCTCGATGAGCCACGCGAAGAGCCGCGTCACGAAGCGCGCGTCGGGGGGGAGCTCCGCCGGGCGTCCCTGGCGCATCGACCACGCGGCGAGGAGCCAGTTGCCCTCGTCGTGGGCGGGGTTTGGCACCGCGCCGAGCAGCGGAATTCGCAGCGAAAACCCCGCGAGCGTGAGGAGCGTCGCGGCGATCCACGGGCGTCGTCGGGCTGCGGGGGCCTCCACGCGCGACGGATATCACGGTCTGTCACCGACGCTCGAACTTCGCGAGAAAACCGTTGCGCCGCGGGGCTTCGGTGTATCCTCCGCGGCGTCGTGAGCGTCGCACCGGCCGCTGGTCTCCGATCGTTTTGCATCGTCGCCGCGCTCGTCGCGGGCGGTGCCTGCAAGCGCAATCAGCACCTCGCCGAGGGGCCGCCGCTCAGGGCCGAGTACATCGACGCGGGGCGACCGATGATGCCCCCGGACCCCGCCGCGATGGCCCGCGCGATGGCCGCGGCCGACGCGTCGGTGCGCGCGATGCCACCGGGTGTTCCTGGCGCGCAGCCGGTGCCTGCGGTGCCTGTCGCGCCGCCCGTCGTCGACGCGGGTGTGCCCTCGATGGCCCCCATCGTCGTGGTCGACGCAGGGACCGCGACGCCTGAGGCGCCCGCGCCGCCCGCCGGTCGTCGCCGCCGCCGTCGGCACTGACCGCCGTCACACGCGGCGCGAACGTGGTTCCCTCGGCGTGCGAGCGGAACTATGGTCCGCGGCCCGTATGAGTGATGAGCGCAGGAAGAAGCTCGAAGACCGGCTCGTCTGGCTCGAGAAGGACATCGGCCGCCTCCGCCGCAACTACCAGCGGAGCCCGTATTACTCGGCCCTGCTGCTGCTCTCGGTGCCCGCGTACTTCATCGGCGGCCCGGGGGCGGCGTTCCTCCTCGCGCTGATGGTGGTCTCGTTCGTGAGCGTGCTGATCTACATCGCGTGGGGGCACGTCAACGAGAACGAGGCCGAGCTCAAGTCGGTGCGCGCCGAGATCAAGCGCCTCACGCCGCCCGCCGCCTAGCTCGAATCGCGCGCCCCGCGCCGAGCATCGAAGCTCGCACGAAGGGGATCAACGACACACCATGACCACGCTCCACGATTTCACGCTCCGCGCCATCGACGGGCGCGACCTCGACCTCGGCACCCTGCGCGGCAAGACCGTGCTGGTGGTCAACGTCGCCTCGCGGTGCGGTCTCACGCCGCAATACAAGGGCCTCCAGGGGCTCTACGAGGAGTTCGGCCCGAAGGGGCTCGTGGTGCTCGGGGTGCCCGCCAACGATTTCGGCGCGCAGGAGCCCGGCACCGACGAGGAGATCAAGGGCTTCTGCGAGACGCGCTACGCGGTGACCTTCCCGATGCTCTCGAAGATCACGGTGAAGGGCGAGGCGAAGCACCCGCTCTACGCGTGGCTCACCTCCGTGGCCCCCGCGGGCGAGATCAACTGGAACTTCGAGAAGTTCCTCGTCGGCCCCGACGGCGCCGTGGCGCAGCGCTTCGCGCCCACCGTCGCCCCCGACGCGAAGGAGCTGCGCGACGCCATCACCCGACTCGTCGGTTGAAGCGCCGCGCGCGATCGCCCATCATCCCGTCCGACCTGCGCCGGGAGACGCCCGCAACGGGCCCTGTCGCGGCGTAGTCGAAACCGATCCTCCACCCATCGATCGCACCCCGAGGTCGCCATGACCATGGACCCCGTCACGTCGTCGGAACCCACGAACGACCGCCCCGCGCGCCCCGCGCCCCCGGACCTCGCGCCGACGCTCAAGCGCCTCCGCGACGGACACCGCGCCCGCGGCACCGTGAGCTTCGAAACCCGCGTCGCCTGGCTCGACAAGCTCGAGCGCATGCTCCTCCGACGCAAGGACGACATCGCCCGCGCCATCTCCGAGGTCGTCGGCAACCGCTCGCGCGTCGAGACGCTCGTCGCCGAGGTGGTGGTCACCGTCGAGGGCATCCGCCACACGCGCGCGCACCTCAAGGAGTGGATGGCCCCGCGCAAGGCCGACGTGAGCTGGCTCTTTCAGCCCGGCCGCGCAGAGCTCATCCCGCAGCCCCTCGGCGTCATCGGCATCATCTCCCCGTGGAACTACCCCCTCCAGCTCGCCGCCGCGCCGCTCGCCGACGCCCTCGCCGCGGGCAACGGCGCGATGATCAAGCCCTCGGAGCTCACCCCCGCGACCGGCGAGCTCATCAAGCAGATGTTCGCCGAAGCCTTCGACGCCGATCACGTCGCCGTGGTGACGGGCGGCGTCGAGGTGGGCGAGGCCTTCTCGCGGCTGCCCTTCGATCACCTGATCTTCACGGGCTCCACCGCCGTGGGGCGCCACGTGATGCGCGCCGCGGCCGAGAACCTCGTGCCCGTCACCCTCGAGCTCGGGGGCAAGTCTCCGACGATCATCAGCCGCGATTTCTCGCTCCCCACGGCGGCGACGCGCGTGATGTCCGCGAAGCTCTTCAACGCGGGTCAGACCTGCATCGCGCCCGACTACGTGCTCGTCTCCGCGGAGCGTCGCGACGAGTTCGTGGCCGCCGCGAAGCGCGCCGTGGCCGAGCTCTACCCCACGCTCGCGGGCAACGGCGACTACACCTCGATCGTGAGCGACCGCCACTACGCGCGCATCGCGGCGCACATCGACGACGCCCGCGCGAAGGGCGCCACCGTCGTCGAGATCAACCCCGCGAGCGAGACCCCCGACCGCACGTCGCGCAAGCTCCTGCCGCACCTCATCCTCGACGCGACCGACGAGATGACCGTGATGCAGGACGAGATCTTCGGCCCGCTCCTGCCCGTGCGCACGTACACCTCGATCGACGAGGCGATCAACTACGTCAACGACCACCCGCGTCCGCTGGCGCTCTACTACTTCGGCAACGACAAGGCCGAGACCGCGCGCGTGCTCAACGAGACCGTGTCGGGCGGCGTCACCGTCAACGACCTCATGCTCCACATCGCGCAGCACGACATGCCCTTCGGCGGGGTGGGCCCGAGCGGCATGGGCGCGTACCACGGCAAGACCGGCTTCGACGCGCTCAGCAAGATCAAGCCGGTGTTCTATCAGAGCCCCATCAACGGCACGGGCATCATGCGCCCGCCCTTCGGCCGCATGATGGACGTCGTGCTCAAGCTCCTCCTCAACGACTGACCGCTACGGCCTCGCGGCGGCGGCGCGCACGCGCGCGTGGTCGGCCGCGAAGGCTTCGAACACCGCGTCGTTCTCCACGCGCAGCAGCGTCTCGTCGTTCTGGTCGAGCGACGGCCCCGTCCAGTTGTGCGAGCCCGTGAAGACGAGCCGTCGGTGCGCCGCGGAACCCGCGTAGGGCGCGTCGATGAGCACGTACTTCGAGTGCAGCCCCCAGCCGTTGGTGCGCCCCGGGTAGCGCACGAGCGTGACGCCCGCGGCGGTGAGCGTCGACGCCACCGTCGCGCCGAGGGGGATCTCGTCGTCGCCCGCGACCACGGTGACCGCGCAGCCCGCCCTGCGTCGCGCCGCGAGCGAGCGCGCGACCTCGACGCGGGCGTCGGTGAAGAAGGCCATCGCGACGAGGATGCGCGAGGTCGCGTCGCAGGTCGCGTTGTCGAGGATCGAGACCGCGGTGTCGCCCGACGCGCGGGGGAAGAAGTACGCCCGCGTCGCGAGGTCGCCGTCGTCGATGCGGTAGTAGTCGGGCATCGCCGTGTCGCGCCGCAGGTCGTCGAAGGTGCGCTCGTACGCGCGAAAGAGGGCCGCGTCGCCGCGCACGATCACGGCGTTGTTGTGCAGCGAGAGCTGCGCGTTGGTGAGGTTGTGCGACGCCTGCATCACGACGTCGCGCGAGCCGTCGTCGAGCGCCGAGAAGAGGTACGACTTGTGGTGCATGATCCCGGTGCCGAGGCACGCGGTTCCAGGCGCGCGACAGACGGTGACGTTGGTCGCGCCGAGGCCGGAGATGAGCGCCGGGACCTCGGAGCCGACGGTCGTGTCCGCGCCGCCGTCGACCACGACCTGAACGTCGACGCCGCGACGGCGGGCGTTGAGGAGCGCCGTCGACACGCGCCCCCGCGTGAACGTGTACACCGCGACGCGCACGCGGGAGCCGGGGATCGCGCGGTTGATGAGGTCGACGATCGCGTCTTCGATCGCGAGGTCGGGGAGGTTCGAGGTGGGGCGCGTCGAGAAGACCGTCGTGAACGTGGGCGGCGCGGGCGTGACGTCGGGGCGCGCGACGTCGGCCGGCGCGGTGTCACCGGGCGCGGGGAGGTCCGCGCGCGCGTCGACCGCGGCGTCGATCGAGGGCGCGTCGACGGGCGCGGCGTCGAGCGGACCCGCGTCGCGCGTGACATCGGCGGGGGCGGCGTCGATGGGCGCGGCGTCGGGCGGGCTCACGTCGCGCGCGGCGTCGGGCGGGCTCACGTCGCGCGCGGTGACGTCGGCGGTCGCGGCGTCGAGGGGCGCTGCGTCGGGGCGTAGGGCGTCTGCGGCGACGTCGGCGGGGGCGCTGTCGCTCGCGGAGTCGACGACGGCGGCCTCGGTCGCGGAGGCGTCGGGCGTGGTCACCTGCGCCGCGTCGGGCGCGCACGCGCCAGAGAGCGCCACGATCAGTGCGACGGAGCGTAGCTCGCGCTTCATCGCGCGATGGTACCGCAGCCCCTCCGCGCGACGGACGCGCAGACTTCTCGCGGGGCATTCGAACGAAATCTTCGTCGCGGCGAAATCCTTCGGAGCCCGCGGCGACTCTTCACCCTCGACGTCGGCGACGCCGCCGGCGCACGGAGGATGTGAACATGTCGAAGCTCCTGCCCAACAACGAGCACGTCATCGAGCGTGCGATCCGCGTGGTCCTCGGTCTCGCGCTGCTCGCGATGGTCTTCATGGGACCCAAGAGCATGTGGGGCCTCATCGGCCTCGTTCCGCTGCTTACGGGCCTCGTCGGGAGCTGTCCCCTGTACACTCTCGTCGGGTTCTCGACGTGCAAGACACCGAATCAGACGACCGCAGCCTGATCGACCGCGTCGCCCGGGGCGACCATTTCGCGTTCGAGGTGCTCGTGCGGAGGCACGGCCCCGCGATGCGACGCTTCGCGCGGGCGCTCACCGACGACGCCTCCGCCGACGACGTCACGCAGGACGCGATGCTCGACGCGTTTCGCGGCGCCAGCGGCTATCTCGGCGAGAGCAGCGTGCGGTCGTGGCTCTTCACGCTCGCGCGCAACAGGGCCTTTCACCACCGCAGCGCCGCGCGTCGGCGGGAGCTCTCGGACACGCCGCTCATCGAGCTCGGCGTGGCGGCGGGCTTCGGTCAGAACCCCGAGCGGCTCGCGGAGGCCGTCGAGCGCCACGACGCCGTCGTCACGGCCCTCTCGCGCCTCGCCCCCGAGGAGCGCGAGGTGCTTGTTTTACGGGACATCGAGGGGCTCACGGGCGACGAGGCGGCCGCGGTGCTCGGCGTCGAACTCACGGCGATGAAGAGCAGGCTGCACCGCGCGCGGCTCCGCCTCATGACCGCGCTGCGCGAGATCGGAGGGCACGATGGTGGCTGAACGCGTGATCGGAGGCGTCGCATGCGGCGAGGTCCTCGCGCTCCTCGGGGAGTACCTCGACGGAGCGCTCGGCCCCGAGGCGCTCGCCGCGGTGACCGCGCACGTCAGCGCTTGCAGCCAGTGCGAGCGCTTCGGCGGCGCCTATGCGACGTTGGTCAAGGCGCTGCGAGAGACGCCCGCGGAGGCGCCGCTCGAGGAGTCTGCGGTGTCGGCGATCGTGGCGGGCGCGGGGCGCTGAACGGCGCCTCAGTGGGAGTCGGTCTCGACGGCGAGGCCCCAGTCATCGAGCGACATGCGCATCGTGGTGATGGCGTCGACGGGGACGAGCGCCGGTGAGGCCGCCGTGGCCTCGATGATCTTCGCGAGGCGCTCGGTGCTCGTGCGGAGCTGACGCGCGCCCGCGATGGCGATCTGCTCTTGAAAGCGCAGCGCGAGCGGGCTCTGCGCGCGGAGCAGGCGGTCGAAGTCGTCGCGCGTGAACTCCAGCACCCACGCGTCGGTGCCCGCGCGCACGGTGGCCGAGCGCGGCGCGCGGTCGACGAGCGCGAGCTGCCCCACGAGCGCGCCGGGCTTGAGCAGCGCAACGGGCTGCTGACGTCCCGCGATGATCTTGAAGACCTGGAGGTCTCCCTCGGCGAGCAGGAGGCACGACAGGCCCGCGTCGCCCTCTTTGAAGAGCACCGTGCCCGCAGCGAGGCGGCGCGGCGTCGCGACGGTGAGCAGCACCCCGAGCTCGGGCTCGGTGAAGCGCTGGAGCGAGGGCAGCGCGCGGAGCGTCGGGACCGTGATCATGACAACCCCCTGAGCCGATCGAGAAAGCGTCGCACGGCGCCCGGCTCCTCCGAGGGCTCCTCGGGCGGAGGCGAGGGGAACGACGTTCTCGGCGGCGCTCTCGACGACGTGACAGCCGACGGCGCTTGAGACGCCGTACGCGGCGGGGCCTGCGATGCGGACGGAGAGGCGACGCGCGGCGGGGCCTGCGATGCGGACTGCGCTGCGACGCGCGGCGGGGCCTGCGATGCGGACGGAGAGGCGACGCGCGGCGGGGCCTGCGAGGCGCTCTGCGCGGGGCGCGGATCGAGGAGCGCCGCGGCGCGTGCGTCGACCTCGCGGGTGCGTCGGGTGATGTCTCGGATGATCGCGGACATGACCGCCGCGTAGGCCGTCGGGGCGAGGTCCTTGAGACGCGCGAGCGCGACGGCGTGGAGCTCGCACACCATCGCGGGCGACACGGCGACGACGGAGGCCGAGCGCGGCGCGGGGTCGACGCAGCAGAGCTCGCCGAGCACCTCGCCGGAGGTGATGCGCGCCACCTCGGCGTCGTAGCCGTCGGGGCGCCGCGCGCGGACGGCGAGGGTCCCGTGGTGCACGATGACCATCGAGTCGCCCGCTTGGCCCTGACGAAAGAGCACCTCGTTGGCGATGAGCTTTCGCTCCTTCACGAGCGCGAGGAGCGCGTCGCAGTCCGGGTCTGAGAGCCCCGAGAAGGCCCCCACGTAGCGCAGGATCGTGCGGTTCGCTGGCGAGATCTCCATTCCACCTCCGAGTGACGGAGGTTCTCACACCCGGGGCCGCGCGCGGAAGCCTTCGCGTGGGCTCAGGTCCACCGCGAGAGCCGATGGACGCCCCACGCCAGCGCGGCGCCGAAGAGCGCGCCGCCGACGAGGTCCGAGGGCCAGTGGACGCCCGCGTAGAGCCGCGAGAGCGAGATGATCGCGGCGAGGGTCACCGCGGGCGCGCCCACGCGCGGACCCCACGCGAGCCAGAGATACACCGCCGCCGCGCAGCACGTCGTCGCGGTCCCTGAAGGGAACGAGAGGCTCGACGCCGGGGGCTTCGGTCCGAGCAGGTGGAGCCCGGCCGCGAGCGCGGCGTCCGCCGTGGGGCGGGTCCTTCCGACGAGGGGCTTGAGCATCGACTCGGCGATGAAGACGGCGGAGAAGAACACGAGCATCCCGTCGCGCGCGAGGGCGACGTCGCGCTTCGACCGCGTACGCAGGGCGAGGGCGACGAGGGCCGCGAGGTAGCAGTACATCCCCCACTCCGAGAGCCAGCGCGCGACGGCGTCGAGCCATGGGGCGTGGAGCCCGTTGATCGCGCGGAGGATGGCCTCGTCGATGGTCCTCATCGCGGCGATGATTCACCGACAATCGCCGCGGACACAACGAAACGGAGCCTCTGCCTGCCGAAGCCGCGCGCTCGCCACGGACGCATCGCCGCGCGCCGTTCAGGTCTTGAGCGTCGAGAGGTCTCGCGCGCCGAGGCCGTTGCCGACGATCACGAGCGCCGCGCCCGTCGCGTCTGCGAGCGCGCGCGCGTCTCTCAGCGCGGCCTCGGGGTCACTTCGCGCGAAGGCCGCGAGACCCGGGCGTACACGCGTCGCGGCCGCGACGACCGCCTCGCCGTCGAGGTCCGCCGCGTCGCCCGAAACCTCACACGCCGTCGCGAAGAGCGCCGAGAGCCACGGCGCGCGCGCCAGGATCGACACGGGCTCCGTCGCGTCGTGGATGCGCGCGAGGAAGCTCCCGCACGCCACCACGCGCGCGCCGCCCTGCGCGTCGATGAGCTCGCTCAACGCGTCGACGAAGCCGCGCATCTTCACCGCGCTCGCGCCCACCTGGAGGAGCGTGAGCGGTCGCGTCGAGAGCACCTCCATGCGCCCGGGCATCGTCGCGTCGCGCAGGCCGTCGCGCACGGCGTGGCGCCACGCCGAGACGTCTCCGGGGAGCGCGCCGTCTTGGATGAGCCTCAGCGCGCTCGCCGCGGCCTGCGCGGCGTTGTCGACCTGAAAGCCTCCGACCGCGCGGACGTGCACATCGACGACCTCGGCGCCCACGCGGAGCGTCGCGTCGCTGCCGTCGAGCGCGCACGCGCGACGGAGCACGTCGTAGTCGACGCCGCGCGACGTGATCGACGAGACGCCGCGCTCCGCCGCGAGCGTCGCGATCGACCGCGCCACGGGGGCCTCCTGCGCGCCGACCACGAGGGGAACGCCAGCGCGAAGACCGCCGGCCTTGTGCCACACGGGTCCCGCGCGCTCGCCGAGGTCTGCCAGCGACGCGGGGAGCGGCGACGGCGCGCGGAGGAGCTGGGCGTGGTCGGTGTCGATCGGCGTCAGGAGCTGAACGCACGGCGTCGGGAGCGCGGACGTCGGGTCGTCGCGGAGCCCGATGTTGGCTTCGAAGACCGCGAAGGCCGCGCCGCGCTCGACGGCGTAGCGCAAGAGCACGGCGTAGCGGAGGTCGTAGGGCGCGAGGGGGCCGAGCGCGGGCGCCTCGCGCGCGAGGGCGTCGACGAAGGGGCGGAGCGCGTCGACCTGACACGCGAAGTCGTCGCGGGTGATCCACCGGGGCGCGAGGGCGTCGCGGTCGAAGCGCTGATAGCGCTCGCGCTGTCCGTCGGGGGTTTCAGAGAGCGGGGGCTTCGTGCCGAGCACCACGGGGGCGTCGTAGCCTGCGCGGTCGAGGAGTCGACGGGCGATGAAGGCGAGGAGGCGCGCGGTGCTGGCCTTGCCGCACGATCCTGCGACGAGGGCCCAGCGCAGCGCGTGGGCGCGTCGGCCGAGCCCCGAGCGGTCGAGGAGCCACGCGAGCCGCCGCGCGTGAAAGTGCTCGGGCGAGGGGAAGGCGTGGGCCTCTTCGACCTCGCGCATGGCGTCTTCGAAGGTCATCGCGACTCCCGGCTCGCGCGCTGTGCGAGGTGAACGCCGACGAGCACCATCGCCACGCCGACGACCTGCGAGGCCCGCAGCGGCTCGGCGAGCACGAGCGCCGCGGCGATCATCACGAAGGGCCTCTGGAGCAGGGTGAATACGGAGATGCGCGTGGCGCCGACGCGGTGCAGCGCGACGAGGAAGGCCACGTTGGCGACGGCCGCCGCGACGCCGATCCACAGGGCCATCGGCAGCGCCGCGCGAGGCGGCAGGCCCGCCCACGGGAGCACGAGCGCCGAGGTGACCGCGGCGTTCACGAGGAACACCCACGTCGAGACGACGGGCGGGCCGTAGGTGGCGGTGAGGTCCTCCATCGCGCTGCGGTAGACCGTCGAGCTGACGACGGCGCCGAAGGCGAGCGCGAGGCCGACGCCGTTGAACGCGAGCGCGCCGGGGCGGAGCGCGTCGAGGGTGAGCGCCATGCCGACGAGCGCCGCGCCGAGGGCGACCCAGAAGCGCCATCCGGGGCGCGTGCGACCGCGGGCGCGCGCCACGAGGGCGACGGCGGCGGGCGTGGTGGCGACGACGGTCATCTGCGTCACGGCGGGGAGGTGCGTGAGCGCGAGGAGCGAGAGGGTGTTGGTGACGATGAGGAGCACGCTCACGCGGCCGATGCGCGCGACGCCCGAGAGGCCCGGCCACGTCGGCGCGCGGGCCAGGGGGACGATCACCGCCGCGGCGACGAGGTTCTTGAGCGCGAGGAGCTGCCACGGAGAGGCCAGCGCGCGGTATCCGAGCTTGACCAGGATGGGCTCGATCGACGCGCCGAGGAGCGCGGCGAGCACCCACGCGGCGGTCGCGCGCTCGCCCATGTCACCCCTCGATCCAGCGGAGGATCTCGGCGTGTGAGCGCTGCTCCCAGCCGAGGCGCTCGAGCGTGCGGCCGTGGGTCACGAGGTCTTCGCCCGTGAGGTCGCAGGCCATCTGCACGATGGAGCTCACCACGGGCAGCTCGACGTGCGCCTTGCGCGCGAGCTGTGACATGGGCACGAGCGTGCACGAGACGTCTTCCTTGAGGTAGCGGTGGTCGAGCGTCGCGGGGGCCCACGAGAGCCGGTAGTTGGGCACCGTGCGCATCGCCGTGAGCAGCGTCGAGGCGTCGCAGCCGTAGTAGCGGTCGAGGAGGTCCTTCATCGCGATGAGGGGCGCCTCGTAGGCGTGGGCGACGGCGCGGAACTCCTTCTCGACCTCTTCGAGCACGGCCACGGTCTTCTCGGTGAAGCCCTCGTGATAGAAGAGAAAGGGCTCCTTTCGATCGACGCGGTTCATGTTCGCGACCATCGTGGTGGGGTGCGCGAGCGCGCCGAAGTCCGTGAGCCCCCGCTGAATCACGTTGCGCGCCGCCTCGAGGCCCGGAAAGTAGTGATGCATCAGCGGCGCCCACTCCCGCGTGACCGAGTGACGCGGCCCCGAGAAGAGCGTCCAGCCCTTGAAGCCTCGCACCCAGATCGAGTGATCGTCCTGGATGCGGCACGCGAAGAGCGCGTCGGTCTCGAGCACCGGCACCGACCGCACCCCGCGCTCTCGCAGCGCGTGCTCGACCTCGACGGAGCCGCAGAGCTTGCTCGAGAACAGCACCAGCCGATGGCCCGCGTGGAGGTGCGGCGCGAGCCTCGCCGCGATCTCGCGGTACGCCGTGGTCACCGTGGCGACGAAGATCGTCCGCACGGCGCCCGCGAAGCGCGCCGCGTTGTCGGTGACGCCGCCGAGCGCGAAGGTCCCCTCGACCTTGCCCGTGGCCGTGAGCGACATGCGCTCGGTGAGCCACCCGAAGCGCTCGATGTGACGCACCAGCAGGTGCACCTCGTGGCCTCGCGACGCGAGGTAGCACGCCAGCGCGCGCGCGGAGTTGCCAGTGCCCACCACGCCGACGACGTGAGCAGATGACGAGTCCATGAGCGTCGGGGGGCAGCACCCGACGTGCCGCTTCGCCGCACCGCCTCGCACTCGCCGCCCTTCGCGATTTTCGCTGTGTCTGACGGCGCGTTGCGAGGTCGCGCGACGCCGTTGTGCGCTGTCGGGCGCGCTTTCGTGCACGAGCCCCGTGCGCCGCGGAGGCCCGAGCCTCCGTCGCGCATCACGCGCTCAGAGCGTTTGTCGAGAGACGAGCGATGGGAGCGAGACGGTCACCGCGTCGCGGTCGAGCGGGCGCACGTCGCAGTCTTGGGCCGTGCCGTCTTCCCACACGAAGCAGGTGAAGTCGGTGGGGGCGTCGAGCGCGATCATGGGGTGATGCCACACGCCCGGTCGATAGCTCACGCCCTGCGTTCCCGATGCGACGAAGGCGCGCACCGTCGAGAGGTCGGGCGCGTCACCGCCGAGCGCCACCACCACCACGTAGCGCTGCGCGTTCATGGGGACGAAGAGCTGCGTCGAGTGGGGATGACGCTCCAGCAGCGCGAGCGCCTTCGGCCACTGCGTGTGCGGCGCGCAGCGGAAGCTCGCGACGTTGAGCCTCGCGTGGGGACGTCCGTTCGCGAGGTCGACGAGGTGGTCGCGGCGCGCGGCGGTCCCCTGGTTGGCGGCCTTCGAAGCGACGTCGTCGCGCTCCGCCGACACGACGTCGCCGAAGGGCGCGTACGCGCGCGCGGTGAGGGCCTCGGCCGTGAGGATCACGTCAGCTCCCGCGGTATGTGCTGTAGCCGTAGGGGTTGAGCAGGAGCGGCACGTGGTAGTGCGCCGACACGTCGCGCACGCGGAACACGATCGACGCCTCGGGGTAGAAGCCCACCACGCGCTGCGCGTCGAAGTAGGCGCCCGTGTCGAAGGTGAGCCGGTACACGCGGTCTTCGAGGGCGGTGCCCGCGGGCACGAGCGTGCGGAGGCGTCCGTCGTCGTCGGTCTTGCCGCTCCCGATGAAGATCCAGCGACCCTCGTCGTCGCGCGCTTCGAGCGAGATGGCGACGCCCGCCGCGGGGCGTCCGCGCGAGGTGTCGAGCACGTGCGTGGTGATGGCGCTCATGATTGCAGCAGCTTCTCCAGTCGAATGCGGGTGATCTTCGCCTGCTCGCCGGCGGCGACCCTGAGCTCCGAGGCGCGGTCGCTCGTCATCCGTGACTCGGCGAGCGCGAGCATCTCGGGCGCGGAGCGTCCCGTGGCGCAGACGATGTAGATGAAGCCGTAGCGGGCCTCGTACGCGGCGTTCACCGCGGCGAGCCTGGCGCGCACCTCGTCGGTCGTCTTCGCGACGCCCGCCTGCTCGTTCTTCGACCACGACGCGGCGGTGGCGCTCTGCGTCGGCGCGGCCTTCGACTCGCCGATGCGCGGGTGCGCGCGAAAGGCTTCGAGCCAGTCGTCTTCGGTCGCGTGCGACCACACCTCGTCGGCCGCTTCGAAGACGCGGGCGGGCGTCGCGAAGGGCCTCCGCGCGAGCATCGCGCGCACCCACGTCGAAGACCCGCAGCACGCGCGCAGGGCGGCCTCTGCGTCGGCCTCGGGGAGCGCGTCGAGGCGCTGTGTTCCGAGCGCGAGTCGGGCCTCGCGGTCGAGGCTCTCGGAGTTGTCGGTGGTCATTCGTGGTGGTCCTTGCGATCAGGCGCGGGTGACCCAGCGGCCCGACGGGGGTGTGAAGCTCGCGCCGTCGTACACGAGCTCGCCGCGGAGGTACGTCGCGCGCACGACGCCGCGGAGCGTGTCGCCCTCGTAGGGCGTGAGCTTGTTGCGGTGGTGAATGAACGGCGCCTCGACGCGGAAGGTCGCGTCGGGGTCGAGCATCACGAGGTCTGCGTCGCGGCCCGCGGCGATGGCGCCCTTGTGCGCCGAGAGGCCCGCGTGGCGCGCGGGGGCTTCGCACATCCAGCGGGCGACGCGCGCGAGGTCGTGGCCGCGCTTCGAAGCCTCCGTCCACACGGCCGCGAAGCTGAACTGGAGGCCCGCGATGCCGCCCCACGCGGCCATGAAGTCTCCCTCCGTCGTGCGCTTGAGGTCGGGCGTGCACGGCGAGTGATCGCTCACGACCATCGTGATGAGCCCGTCTTCGAGCGCGGCCCAGAGGCGCTCCTGGTTCTCGCGCTCTCGGATGGGCGGCGCGCACTTGTACCAGGTGGCGCCGTCGGGCACGTCTTCGCTCGCGAAGTGGAGGTAGTGCGGCGCCGTCTCGGCCGTGAGCGGGAGGCCCTCGTCACGGGCGCGAGCGAGCGTCCCGAGCGCGCCCGACGACGAGAGGTGGACGATGTGAATGGGCGAGCGCGTCTCCTTGCAGAGCGCGTAGAGGAGCTCGATGGCCTGATCCTCGGCCTCGCGGGGACGCGAGCGCACGTAGTTGCGATAGATCCGCGGGTCGGGCGGAGGCACCTCGGCGCCCATCGCCTTCGAGGCCGCGTCGATGGGACCGGGCAGCTCGGCGTGCACCATGAACACCGCCTCGGTGCCGTGGATCTGCCGCAGCGCCTCGCGCACTTCACCAACGCCAACGCAGGGAAACTCCTCGACGCCCGACGGCACGAGGAAGCACTTGAACCCGAGCGCTCCTTCGCCGAGCACCTTCGAGAGCCCCTTCGAATCGCCGAGCGTGTTCTCGGGAATCGCCCCTCCCCACAGGCCCACGTCGATCGAGACGCGGCCTTCGAGGCGCTCCTTCTTGGTCGCCACGCCGCGCTCCGTCGTCGCGGGCGGAACGCTGTTGAGCGGCATGTCGACGACGGTGGTGACGCCTCCCGCGGCGGCCGCGCGCGTGGCCGATTCGAAGCCCTCCCACTGCGTGCGACCGGGCTCGTTGATGTGGACGTGCGTGTCGACCACGCCGGGCATGATCGTCCACGCGCCCGCGTCGGTGACGGGCGCGCCTTCGGGCACGTCGTCGTAGGTGCCTACGCGCGTGATGCGTCCGTCGCGCACGTGCACCGTGGCCTCTCGAACGCCTTCGGGCGTGACCACCCTGCGGCCGCGAAAGATCTGTTCGCTCATCGGGAGTTCACTCCTTGGCGCCCTGGTCGACCCACGCGCCGAGGAGGGCGCGCTCGGCGTCGGTGATGTTGGTCATGTTGGCGAGGGGCATGTTGCGCAGCGTCACGGCGCGGAGCTTCACGCGGTCCTTCCAGCGCGCGGCGTCGGCGTACTCTTCGAGCATCACGCCGTTGGGCGCCACGCGGAACGCCGGGTCCGTGGGGAAGCGCGCGTGACACCGCTGGCAGCGCTGACGGAACACGGGCTCGACGTCGCGCCACGTGACCGCAGGGCCTCCGCGGGCGGCCGTGCGCGCGCGTCCGAAGCCCTCGGGGTGCGCGAAGAGGAAGAGCGTCGCGACGCAGGTCGCGAAGAAGACCAGCGTCGTCGGAAAGAGCCACTGGCGATACGTGAACCTGATGTTCATCAGGTGACGGATCGCGGCGCTGCCGAGCGTGAGGATCAGCAGCACGACCCAGTTGAGCGCGTGCCCGAAGGTGGTCGGAAAGTGGTTGCTCAACATGATGAAGAGCAACGGGAACGTGATGTAGTTGTTGTGGATCGAGCGCTGCTTGGCCTGATAGCCGATGGCCGGGTCCTGCTCGCGTCCCGAGGTCGTGGCGGCGACGAGCTCGCGCTGCGACGGGATGATGACGAACCACACGTTGCCCGTCATCAGCGTGCCGAGCATCACGCCCACGTGCATGTACGCGGCGCGACCCGAGAGCCAGTGGAACTGCACCCACGAGCCCGCGAGCACCGTGAGCACCGAGAGCGCGAAGGCGAGCTGCGGCCGCTTTCCGATGGCCGAGCGCCAGATGAGGTCGTAGGCGATCCACGCGCCGACGATGGTGCCGATGCCGAGCGCGACGGCCTTGCCGGGCGAGATGCTCGACACGCCGGGGTCGGTCATGAGGGCCGCGCCGCCCATGTAGTAGACGAGGATGAGCAGCGAGATTCCGCTGAGCCAGGTGATGCCGTTCTGCCACTTGAACCAGTGGAGCGTCTTCGGCATCTGCCCCGCGGCGAGGTGCTTCTTCTCGACCTGGTAGAAGCCGCCCGAGTGCACCATCCAGATCTCGCCGATGAGTCCGGGCTTCGGGTTGTCGGGCACCTCGAGGTTGCGATCGAGCCAGTTGAAGAGCATCGAGTTGCCGATCCACATGATCCCCGCGATCAGGTGTACCCACCGCGCCACGAGGTGCAGCAGCTCGCCGAAGTTCGACATGGCGCGGGACTATATCCAACCCGTTCGCGATTGCGACCGTCGTGCGCGATGGGGCTTCGAAGGGTCTAGACCGGGCGGACGCGGTCGAACGCTGCCCCCTCTCGCCGCGTGTTGAAGAGGCTGTCTCAGAAAGTTGAGCGGCATCGCTCTCGCCGCGTGTTGAAACACGCGGCAACGAAGGCAGTTCGTGGGCATCCTGCGACAAGTCCTGCTTCGCAGGACTCCCATTCAGCGCCTCGTGCGCGCGAGTCCCGCGCAGCGGGACTTCATCCGGTTCGATCTCGAAACGCCTTCGTTGCCGCGTGTTTCAACACGCGGCGCGATGGGCAACGAAGGTACGCTCAGACCGGTCGGACGCGGACGTTGAGCTCGTAGCGGGCGCGGTTGCCGTTGCCGCCGTCGCGCACGTAGACGATGTAGTAGCCGGGCTGGAGGAGCCGCGAGAGGGTCTCGCGCTGGAGCGTTCCGCGGGCGGCGGTGATGACCTCGCCGCGGATGTCGCGGAGTTCCATGTCGAGGTCGGTGTGATCGCTGGGGGTGCCGGTGCCCTGGATGCGGAGCTCCAGGTTGAGCCACGCGCGCGCCGTGATCTGCACGCGGTAGACCCTGAGAGCGTCGAGGCCGTTCTCGGGGCGCCGCGGTCCGCCGCTGGGCGCGGGGTTGGTGAGCCCGTCGATCTTGTCGCTCACGCTCGCGGGGAGCGTGAGGTCGAGGGGCCAGCGATCGTCGGTGAGCCGCGCGAGGGCCGTGGGTTCATGCGTCACCGAGAGCATCTGCGAGAGGGCCTCGGGGGTGAGGAGGGCCTCGCGCGGTCCCGTCTCGGGCAGCGTCTGGCGCGCCGTCACGAAGTCGAGGAACGACGCGAGACACGGGAACGCTCCCGGGACGCGGTTCATGTCGATCATCGCGCGGAGCACGGCCTCGGGGCCGAGCGCCACGCCGTCGTGGTCGCGATCTTCGTAGCCCTCCGCGCCGTCGGTGAGGTCCCAGAGCACGTCGGAGACGCTGTTCTCCGCGCCGTTTCCGCGCGGCCCGACGGAGCTCTCGAGGTCGTGGTCGACGCGGAGGCTCCCGCCGGGCTCGATGCCGATGGTGTCCTGGTAGCGTGAGTCGTGCCGCACGGCCGACGAGAACCACGTGGCGCGGCCCTCTTCCCACGCGAGCCCCGGGTCGATGAGCGTGTTCGAGGGGTGCGTTCCACCGGGTGAGGAGTTGGTGCTGAGGCGGTCCATCACGAAGTGGCCGACCTCGTGGAGGATGATCCCCTCGTCGTGCTCGTCGGTGTCGCTCGTCGACTGTCTTCCGGGCGGTCCGCCGAGGAGTTCGAGCATGAAGCGCCCCGAGTGGGCGGGCCTCTCGCCGCGGTAGTAGCTCCACTCGGTGGTCACGCCGCGGCCCCAGTACACGACGAGCGGAGGGAGCGTCTGACCCGTCCACGCGCGCACCGCTTCGAGGCCGCGGAGCACCGTGTCGACGATGTGGAGGGCGCCCGAGAAGCCCTGCGGATCGCTGTCTCGCGCGACGATTTCGAGCGGCGCGTCGCTCGCGGTCACGGGCACGCGGAGCTCGTGCAGCCGACGCAGGTCTTGATCGGGCGAGCACGAGGTCTCGATGCCTTGCGTGCGTGCGAGGCTCCGCACGGCGAGTGATTTCACGCCCGCGGGGAGCTCGCACACGAAGGCCCCCTGCGCGTCGGTGGCGCACTCGCCGAGCGTGTGATCGCTCGCGTCGAGCGCGTTGATCGCGAGGAAGCGCGCGGCGGAGCTCACCCTCGCGTGACGCACCCGCGGGTGTGGGGCGACGGGCTTCGAAGCGCACGGTTCCGCGCAGGGTGCGAGGCGGCGAAGGGGGCGCGACGGCGACGACGGGGCGCGCCGCGGAGAGTGCACGCGGCCAGGAGCGACAACACGGCGATCGATCGGAGGTGCATCGGGGAGGCGCGGAGGGTAACGCAGAGCGGGGGTGTCGGACACGAAAGGGCGTCGGAGGTGACGCCCGGGGAAGCGCGGCGATGAAGCACGGTGGTGGGCTCCGTCGTTTCGGGCGTCACGCATGATTTCGACGCTGCGTTGCTCAGCCGCGGGTCTCGAAACCCGCGGCAACGTGCATCGGGAGTGAGCTGCATCAAGTCGGCGTCTCGCCGACTCTCACTCGCGAGCCCGCTGCGGGCTTCGATCGGGTCGCTCTCGCGCAAGTTGCCGCGGGTTTCGAACCCGCGGCTGAGCGACGCAGTGTCAACATCGTGCTCGACGCCATCGTTTCGCGGCTCATTCGCTTCGCGATCAGAAGACAACGGGCGTCGGGTGGAGGCGATTGGACGTCGTTCCGTCGCCGAGCTCACCGAATGTGTTCAAACCCCAGCACCGCACGGTCGCGTCGGCCATGAGCGCGCAGGCGTGCCCCAGCCCGAGCGCAATCTGGGCGACGCCTACGAGACCAGCGACGGGAGTGGGCACGCGTCGGTCGATCGTCGTCCCATCGCCGAGCTCGCCGTGTGCGTTCGAGCCCCAGCAGCGGACGCTGGTGTCAGCCATGTGTGCGCAGGTCTGCGCGGGCCCGGCAGCGATCTGAGTAACACCCTCGAGGCCGCGAATGAGCACCGGCACGGATCGGTTCAAATCCGTCCCGTCGCCGATTTCGCCATCACGATTGTAGCCCCAACAGTGAACTGTACCGTCGGCCATGAGAGCGCAGATGTGGCCGGCTCCGACGGCGATCTGCACGACACCCACAAGGCCACGAACGAGCACGGGCGCGTGTCGGACCATTTCCGTTCCATCGCCGAGCTGTCCCCACTGGTTGTCACCCCAGCATCGAACCGTCGCGTCGGCCATGAGCGCGCACGTGTGCCCCTCCCCGATGTCGTAAACACGCCCACCCCCGACGCCGATCTGGACGACGTTTGCGAGGCCGGGGACGGTGGTGGGCACGCGTCGGTCGGTCGTCGTCCCGTCGCCGAGCTGTCCGGTGGTGTTTGCCCCCCAACAGCGGACGGTGGCGTCGGCCATGCGGGCGCATGTGTGCGTTTCCTCAGTGGCGATCTCTGCGACGCCCATGAGGCCGGGGACGGTGGTGGGCACGCGCCGGTTGGTCGTCGTTCCGTCACCGAACGCACCAAAGTCATTGATGCCCCAGCAGCGAACCGTGGTGTCGGCCATACGAACGCAGGCGTGCCAGTTCCCGAGGGCGAACTGGGCGGCGCCCGTGAGGCCGAGGGCGGGCGTCGGCACGAGTCGGCTGTAGACCGACGTCCCGTCGCCGAGCTGCCCCACATCGTTGAGGCCCCAACAACGAATGGTCGCGTCGCCCATACGAGCGCACGACGTGTAGCCACCAAGCGCGATTTCGACGATGGCCGCAGGGGCGGGGGGCGCATCCACCAGTGCGTCGGCGAGTACGTCGCCCAGCGGCGCGGCGTCTGCTGCGTCACGCGTGACGGGCACATCCGGCGAGTCAGCCGTCGAGGTGACGGTGCCTGCGCACGCCACGGAGAGCGAGGCCATCACCCCAAACCACCCGCGCGGTCTCATGGGTTCGAGGATCGCGCTCAACAGCGCTGCTCCGCAAGCACAGCGAGGCGTCTCTCGCGGTGGCGCTCCACGTTGCGCGCCGGGCGCGTGAAAAGTTCTGCGCCGTGCCGTTTCCACCCTCCCGAACGGCGTCGTCGACGTGATACCAACGAGACCATAGGGAGGGTTTCGAATGGCAGAAGTGATTCGCAAAGGGGCTGCGACCGACGACGTGCTCAGCGACGTGGAGAAGACGCTCCGCAACGCCCGTGCGCGAGGCGGGACGTGGCAGTCAGCCGCCGAGGAGAAGCTCGGCGCCGTCGAGCGGCTCGCGGCCCTGGTGACGACGCGTCTCGCCGCGGCGGAGCAGGAGTACGAGCCCCTCAAGGCCGCCCTCGACGCCGAGGACGATGTCGCCGACGACTTTCTCGGCGGCGTCTCCGACGACATCTGGAACAAGGTCGGCCGTCCGGGGAGCGACCCGGTGCTCTCGATCATGTTCCCGACGGGGATCTCGTACTACACCGACGGCAGCGACGAGGAGCAGCCCGAGCGCATGGACCTCCTCGCCGAGCTCCTCGGGCAGGGGCTCCATCCCCGGCTCGACGCGGCGACGAGCGCGACGCACGCGTCGTCTGTACGCGCCGCGGCGGAGCGCTACCGCCGCAAGGTCGACGCCCTACGCGGGCCCGCCGCGAGGGTGCGGCTCCTCAGCGCGATGAAGACCGCGATCGGCCGCTACGCGCAGACCGAGCTCGCCAACCTCAAGCGTCGGTACAAGTCCGACAGCCACTCCGAGGCTGACATCCACTCGGTGATCCCCGCCCACACGCGCGCGGCGCCCAAGACCGAGGCGGAGCCCACGCCGCCGGCGCCCGTTCCCGTCACGAACCCCGTCACGCCGCGGTGACAGTCCGTCTGCGCGACCTCGAAGACGGGTTTGCCGTCCGTCCGGTCGCCGCCCGAGACCTCGAAGCGCAATTGTAGCCTGTGCGAATCGCGTTTCCCGCGCTGGGAGACCCGACCTGACGCCCGTACAACGCACAATTGTGTGCGGGAAATGCGATTGTAGCGACGCACAGTCGCGAATCCCGGTCGGGGGAGGGGGTCTCGCCATCGTGTGAATCGCGAGTCGAGGTCGCGAAGGCCGACCTGCACGACGGCAGGTCCGCATTTCCGCTCTCGGTACCCGGTGATACCGCGGGAGACCGCTGAGGTGCGCGCAGGGGGTGGGTGGTACGTCTCGACTGCGCAGCGCTCACCGCATTCCAGGCGGCGGGGTCGTCGCGCCGGATGCGTTACGCTGACCCATCCCCGGTCAACCCCGTCGTCTATCGCAGCGTCCTGGCATCGGTCAGAGCCGCCGAGCATGGAGCGCGCGTGACGGAGAACCACGGCACGCCCAACGCCCCGCGGTGGAGCGTGACGCAGACCCGATCACCGACGTGCGTCTCCTCGTAGAACCTCTTCGACGCCACGAGTTCGACCGGCGCGCGCGGCGGACCCCACGGCTCGACACGGAGGTGTCGCGACGCGGCTCTGACGTGTGGGTCCGCGCGCGCGACGACGCGAGGCTCGTAGTAGCGCGGGGGCGCGGTCGAGCAGCGCGTCGACGTCGGTCATGACGCCGAGGCCCCAGAACACGAAGAGCATCGCCTCGATGATCCCTTCGAAGCGGCGCAGTCTGTGTGCGCGCACCGCGAGGTAGTAGCCGCCCCAGCACACGAGTCCGAGCAGCGCGCCTGGTGCCAGGAGCGCGGTGCTGATCAGCGGATTCACGTCGGAGAGGGCGCGCAGCCCGGTCACCGCAGACGTCAGCAAGAACGCGAACGAGAGGTCTGCGCGTGGGTCGTGGGCGCGATTGGCGAAGGCGAAGCGCCGAGGGGCCGCCACACAGATCGCGATCGCCGCGACGGCGGTCAGCGCGCAGAGCGACACCGCAAGCACGTAGGGCGCGGGGTGGAACGCCGTCCAGGCGCACACCACCGCGGCCCATACGGTGAAAGCCAACGCGAGGCGTTTCGAGTCCGCGAGTTCAGCGCCGAGGGCCTCCAGAGATACGGCGGATGCTGAGTCCACGAGCGCGCGCTCGATCTCCGCGGCGCGCTCTGCGTCATCGAGGTCGGGCAGCGTGAGCATCCACGCGGCGAAGGCTTCATCGACGGCGAGGAGACCAGACGCGACGTCGATTCGATGAGCGCGCGCGTCTCGAGGCACGACGGTCACGAAGACCATGCCGTTCGCCGCGCGTTGCCGACGACCCGCGATGGACTCGAGCGCGAACTCACGACTGCCCAGGGCCGATCGAGAGACGATGCGATCGGGCGTCAGCGTGACGGAGCCCGTCCACGCCTCGGCGAGAAACCAGACGGTGAAGACGAGGCAGCACAGGACGAGCGCCGCCAGGAGTGCGACCGCGAGCGCGCTCTCATGGTGCGGCCGCACGAGGTGGACGCCGATCGCGATCGCAGCGCCGAGAGAGGACAGGCCAAGGATACCGTGGAGCGCGATCCCGTGGAGGCTGTTGCGGTAGGTGCGCGGCCAGTCGTAGCTCGCAAGAAGCGAGGCGCGGGGTATGGGGGCGGGAGCGGGCGACATCGGAGCCTCCCTCGACGTGCATGGGGGGCCGCGGAGCGTAACGCAGCGCAGGGTGTGTCGGCACGAAGAGGTGTCGGCGGTGACGTGCGGCGCGCGGTCGGCAGGGCGACAATGCGCGGCGCGTGTCAGCCACCGGTCTCCGGGACGCTGTCGCGCGGCTGGGGACGTCCGCACTACAACTCCGGAGGCGACCGTTGCGTGCGCGTTCCACGGACGCGCCGAGGATGCAGTCCGGGGGCGCTGACGCTTCCTCGCAACGCTCGCAGTCGCGGCGCCGTTGGACGCCCCTTCTCACCCGTGCCGTGATCTGTCTACGATCGACCTGCAACGGCATGTCAGAGGAACAGTCGATCTGGCGCGCATACGACGCGACGCTGCGGGCAGCGACTCGGATGCGCGTCCTCGGTTTTCGAGAGCCGGGCGATGGCCCGGGAGAGCGTGTGCTCGGCGTGGTCAGCGGGGCGGCTCTCGCTGAAGCGGTCGAACTCCTGCGGGTCACGCCGGCAGGGGTCGAGGCGGGGTGGTTGTGCGAGTGCGAAGCGCTGACTGTCTACGAACTCGGTGATGGTTCAGGTCGGACCTCGGAGATCTGGTTCCACGGGTGCGGGCACGGCGAAGTTCGCGGCGTCGAGGCGATCTTCAACTTCGCCCGCGGTGACGAGATCGAGCGATGGCTCTCGACGCGCGGCATCGTCGATCCGAGGATGTAGGCGTTCTCGCGCTCCGCTCACGTCTCGCGCGTCGTCATCGAGAGCCCGGCGCTCACCATGATCACGAAGATCACCGCGATGACCGCGACGCCGTGGCGCATCCCCGCGGCGCGCATCGCGAGGTCGCCCGTGGGGCTCGCGAGCGCGGCCCACACGCCGCTCGACGCGAGCAGACCGAGGTTCACCACGAGCGCGAGGAGCGCCTGCGCGCGCGGTCCATCGGGGCCCTCGACGACGCCCACGAGGTGACGGATCGGCCCGCCCGAAAGCGTGCAGATGCCGACGCCCATCACCGCGCTCGACACTGCAAACAGCACCCGCGACGGAGGCGTCGCCGCGAGGGCGAGCGCGCCGATCGCGAGCGCGAACGCCGTGAGCAGCACGACGCGGCGCGCGCCGAGTCGATCGATCACCGCGGCGGCGACGACGGTTCCCGCGATGCCCGAGAGCACGAAGGGGAGGCTCCACACGCCGAGGCGCGCGGGCTCGACGCCGAGCACCACGGCGGCGTAGCTCGGGAGCGACACGGCGAAGACCTGTCCGACGCCCGCGCCGAGCGACAGCACGCACGCGGCGCGAACGCTCGGCACACGCAATAGCGCGAGCGGCACGAAGGCATCGGTGACCGTTCGCGCGCTCACCACGCTCGCGGCGAGGAGCGCGACGACGACAGCAACCGCAGGCGCGATGGAGCTCGCGCGGAGCGTCCCTCCGCGGATCTGCGGGACGATCACGGCGAGCGCGGCGACGGTGGCGATCCAGAGCGCGAGGCCGCGTCGATCGAGGGGGGCGGGGCCTTCGGGCGCCGCGTCTTCGAGCGAGGTCGCGGTGTAGACCGACGCGGCCGCGGCCACGAGGCCGAGCGCGACGTAGATCGCACGCCATGCCGCGGCGCCGATCCATGAGGCCGCGATCGACGCGCCGAGGAACGCGAGCGCGTACACGAGCGAGAGCGTCATGATCGCGCGTCCGCGACGGTCGGCGGGAGAGCGCTGCGCGACCGTGGCCGTGGCGATCGCGAGGAGCGAGCCGGCGCCCAGGCCCTGCGTGAAGCGGGCGACGCAGGCGAGGGGCGCGTCGTGCGAGAGGGCCATCGCGAGGGCGCCGAGGGCGTACACCGCGGTGCCGAAGGAGAGCGCGAAGCGCGCGCCGCGGCGGGCGCAGATCCACGCGTTGCCGGGGTTGCCGAGGAGCGTGCCGAGCACGTACGCGCTGAGGAGCCACGCCGCGCGCGCGTCATCGAGGTGGAGCCCCGAACGCAGCGCCGGGAGCGCGGGGCCGAAGCTGCCGCCGTCGAGGCCCGTGAGCGCGGCGGCGAGACCCGTGACGACGACGGCGGACGTGGGAGCGCGCTGCACGGCGCAGCGTTACGTCGCTGCGATCGAGGCGGTCAAGCGCCGTGATCGGCGCATCGGCGCACCCCTGTCGAGCGTTGACCGCGCGAAGCGGGGCACGCTACAGAGCGCGGGTTACACCTCGCGGGGACCACACGAAATGACGGGAATTCTGTTGAGCGTCGCGCCGCGACCGCTCTGGGTCGCGCTGAGCTGGGTCTACGGGTTCATTGCGTTGAGCAGCGGCATCGCGATGGCGATTCCGAAGGTGCGGCGCTCGCCTGCGACGCGCGGCGCGATCCTCGGGTGGTGGCCCGTGAGCATCGTCGGGACGCTCGCCGTGTACTTCGGTCGGCTCCCCTCCGTGGTGGTGCTCGCGGCGGTGAGCGTCGGGGTGTATCGCGAGGCGCTCGCGCTGACGGGGCTGCCTCCGAAGCTGCATCGTGCGATGTGGTACACGGGCGTCGCGGCGACGCTCCTCGCGCACGGGCTGATGCTCTTCGACGCGCCGCTCGCGACGGCGCTGGCGTTCTCGGTTCCGCTCATCGCGGCGCCCGCGGCGCAGCTCGCGCTCGAAGGGAGCGACGGCTTCGTGCGCAACGCGGGCGGCGCGCAGTGGGTGATGCTCGCCACCGTGGGGATGTTCTCGTTCTGCGCGCGGCTCGTCACGGGCGACGCGGGCGGCGACTACGGCGGACGCGGCGCGGGCTACGTGTTCTTCGTGCTGGTGATGATGTCCGACGCGACGCAGTGGCTCGGCGGAAAGCTCTTCGGCCGCAGGGCGCTCATCCCCCGCGTGTCGCCCAAGAAGACCTGGGAGGGCTTTCTCTTCGGCATGGCGGCGTGCGCGAGCGTCGGCGCGTTCATCGGTCCGCGCGTGATGGGCCTCTCGACGGTGCTCGGCGCGGCGCTCGGCGGGATCATGGTGGCCCTCGGCCTCCTCGGCGACCTCATCGCCTCGGGCTGGAAGCGCGACGCGGGCGTGAAGGACTCGGGCAACGTCATCCCGGGGCAGGGCGGCCTCCTCGATCGCTGCGACAGCATCCTCTTCGTGGCGCCGTGGTTCTACGCCTTCGTGGTGGCGACGCGCCCATGAACCCCGCCAACGCGGTCACCATGCTCTCCGCGGCGTCGGCGCTCCTCGGGCTGCTGACCCTCTCGTCACATCGCGGGGCCACCGCGACGGCCGTGGTCGTCACCTGCGTCGCGGCCTCGCTGCTCTTCGACCGCGTCGACGGCGCCATCGCGCGTCGGCTCAAGCTCACGTCGCCGATGGGCGCGATGCTCGACAGCCTCGCCGACCTGCTCGCGTTCGGGGCGCTCCCTGCGGCGCTGCTTACGTCACGGAGCCCCACGCTCGCGACGGGCGCGTGCGCGCTCCTCTACGGCCTCGGCGCCGTGTGGAGGCTCGCGCGCTACGACGAGGACGAGCTCACGTCGGGGCGCTGGGGGCCGACGTTCATGGGGGTTCCATCACCCGCGGCGGGGTCGGCGGTGATCGTCGCGGTGACGCTCGAAGGAATGCTCCCCGCGACGCGCGGCGTGGCGATGCTCGTCGCGCTCGTGATGGCGGCGCTGATGCCCTCGACGCTGCGCTACCCGAAGCGCGGCATCGGCGCGTGGCCGTGGATGGTGCTCGTCCCCGCGAGCGTGATCGCGCAGTGGTGGATGGTCGGTTAGCCCTCTCCCCGTCCCTCTCCCGCGAAGCGGGAGAGGGTGCCTGTTGGTAGCTGCCATGCCCTCACCCCGCCCTCTCCCGCCAGAGGCGGGAGAGGGTGACAAGGCACGGCGTGCTCGTGCGTGGGTGATGATGGCGGTCTCGAGAGCGTGGTCGCGGCGTGTGAGTGCTGCCGCGCCGCGTTTCAAGTGCTGCGGCGCTGCGGCAGTTGCGCGCTGCGACGCGGCGACGCGTGATCGCGGTGGTGCGGCGACGCGTGATCGCGGTGGTGCGGCGACGCGTGATCGCTGCCCTGCGGTGCCGCAGCGTTTTTCGCCACGGCATCAGAACGGCGAACGCATCAGAAGCGAGTCCTTCATGTCGACTGACTCCCTCTCCCGCCTCTGGCGGGAGAGGGCGGGGTGAGGGCATGCCAGCTACCAACGGGCACCCTCTCCCGCTTCGCGGGAGAGGGACGGGGAGAGGGCCGCCAGCGCGACGCGCGACGCACCCTCACCCGCCAGCCGCTCCGCGAGGCGGGCGGAGAGAAAGTCCCTCACGCACGAGGTCCATCGGGTGAGCGCGCGCTCGTCGCGGCGCGCGCGGAGGCGCTCGAAGATCGCGCGGAGCGCGTTGGCGACGGGGTCGAAGGCGAGCTCGGGGCACGGCGCGCCGCGCACGATCGCGAGGTGCTGCTCGACGCGCAGCCGCGCCTCGTCGTCGGTGAGCGCGCGGTCGTCGAGGAGCGCGTCGATGGCCCGCGCCCAGGACCCGAGCTCCGAGGGGATCGCGGTGACGTCTCGCTCGGCGCACGCGGTCACGGGGACGCGAGCGCGCGTGCGGTGCGACACGGCGCGGACGAACGGTCTGTGGGGCTTCATGGCGATCACCTCGTCGGAGAGTGGAGCGCGTCAGCGGCGCCCTGCGGAAGCCTCTCAACACCCGTGCCGCTCTGGTGCGAGGCCGAACGGTCGCGGCGCGGGGGCGATCGAGAAGCGCCGCGCGCAACGCCGCGGGCGGGTTGAGAAGCGATCGGCGCAAGCGACGCCGCGATGCGGCCTTGAGGCGCCCGCCGCGTTGGTCTACCAATCGGGCGCCCAACCGTCCCCTCTTCGCCAGGAAACGAGGCAGTACCCGTATGTGCGGTGTGATCGGTCTGATCGTCGAGCGCTCTCGCAAGGACCTTGGCCGCGTGGCCGCCGAGCTCCTCAAGACGCTGGAGTACCGGGGCTATGACTCCACGGGCGCGCTGTTTCAGGGCGACACCGCGGAGCCGCTGACCCTGCTCAAGGGCGTCGGCGCGCCCTCGGCGATGGTGAACGAGCTCGGCATCGTCGAGCAGCAGGGCAAGATCTTCTGCGGTCAGGTGCGCTGGGCCACCTTCGGCGCCGTCACGCAGGCCAACTCGCAGCCCCACCTCGTGCGCTGCAAGATCACGATGTACGGCGCCCACAACGGCAACGTGACCAACTGCGACGAGCTCAAGGCGTGGCTCACGTCGGAGGGCCACGCGGTGCTCTCGGACAACGACGGCGAGATGGTCGTGCACACCATCGAGCACTACTTCGCCCTCGCGCTGGAGCGCGAGCACCACGAGATGCGCAACGACGCCGAGACGCGCCGTCGCTGCATGCGCGCCGCGATCACCCGCGCGAGCGGGCGCCTCCAGGGCAGCTTCGCCGCCGTCGTGGTCGACCCCGTGTCGCAGCGCGTGTGGGCCATCAAGAGCGGGTCGAGCCTCTACTTCGGCTTCGGCCACGACGACGTGGGCGGGCGCTTCTGCATCGCGTCGAGCGACCTGTCGTCGGTGCTCAAGCTCACGCGCGTGCTCGTGCCGCTGCGCGAGGGGGAGTTCGTCGAGTACACGGCTGAGGGCTACGAGCTCCTCGCGACGCGCGACGGCGACGGACGACGCGCGGGCGACCGCATCGAGCGCGAGCCCGTACGCTCACGCCTGCGCGCCAAGGACACGGCCCTCGTCCCCCCCTTCGCGTACTTCATGGACCAGGAGATCGCCGCGCAGGAGGCCACGGGGCGCGGCGTGATCACGATGTTCCAGGGCGGCAGCGACGCGCTGAAGGCGCTGCGTCCGAGCCTCGACGCGGCGGAGACGCACGGCGGCGCGGCGCACCTCGACGCGCTCCTCGGGCTCTACGACGACGACGACATTCGAAGGGCCTTTCACGCGGCCGTCGACGCGGCCCCCTTCGCCGCGCTGCTCTCGCGCGTGCCCGAAGACTTCCGCAGGGCCACCGAGGCGCTCTCGGCGGGTCAGATCCCCGAGGCGCTCTCGTCGTCGGAGCGCGGCTTTCTCGCGGACCTCGTGCCCATGACCCGCGGCGCCGACGATCGCCTCGCGGTGCGCGTCCTCGACGCGATTCTGGAGCGCGCCGAGGTCGACGAGTTCACGCACGTCGTCGACCGCTTTCTCACGCTCGCCACGGAGTGCCTCGCGCGCGCTGGACGCATCTACGTCGTGTGCTGCGGGTCTTCGTTTCACGCAGCCAAGGCCGCGACGCTCTTCTTCAACGACGTGGCCTGCGCGGAGCTCATCCCGATCCTCCCCGGCGAGTTCCGCGGGCAGTACTCGCAGTCGCTCCGTGACGGCGACCTCTTCGTCGCCGTGAGCCAGAGCGGCGAGACCAAGGACCTCATCGACGTGCTCAACCAGGTCATCGCGTCGGGTCGAGACATCCGCCGCGTGTCGCTGGTCAACAACGTCAACTCCACGCTCGCGCAGGAGAAGAGCGACGTGGTGATCCCGCTGCGCTGCGGCCCCGAGGTGGCGGTCCCCGCGACCAAGAGCTTCATGAACCAGATGACGGTGTTCTACTGCCTGGCCCTGCGCCTCGCGGCCCGTCGCCTCCCGAAGCTCCCCGACGACGACGCGCGCAAGCCGCGGCTCCTCGAGGAGCTCGCGCGCCGCGAGGCGCAGCTCCCGTCGCTGCCGCTGCTGGTGCGAGAGACCATCTCGAGCACCGAGGCCGAGGTCGAGCGCGCCGCGCAGATGCTCTACCTCGTGCCGAGCGCGCACATCCTCGCGACGCGCATCACCGCCGTCGCGCGCGAAGGGGCGCTCAAGATCCGCGAGGTGGTGCTCAACCACACCGAGGGCTTCGAGGGGTCGGAGTTCAAGCACGGGCCGAACACCATCCTCGGCTTCAACACGGTCTTCGGCGCTTCGAACGTCGACGCGCTGCTCACCGAGCTCGGACGCGTGCTCGACACGCTCCTCGCGCGCGCCTGGGAGGCCGGGCTCTCGCCCGCGTCGTCTCGGCGCCTCGCGCAGGCGGCGACCGACGCGCTGCTCAAGCCCTCGTCGTCGCTGCTCACCCTCACGCCTGCGGAGCGCGAGGTCTTCGACGCGGTGGTCTCGCGCGACGCGCTCGTGTCGTCGCTCTACGCCGACTATCCGCTGCTCTACGTGACGGGCCCCGACGAGCGCGACGTGAACCTCACGGTGTCGGCGATCAACACCCACAAGATCCGAGGCGCGAGCACGGTCATCGTCGCCGAGGAGAGCGCCGCGCTGCGGCTCGCGGCGAGCAAGGCCCCGGCCGACAACGCGCGCTACGCGTGGGCGTACATCTCGCTGCCGCGCACCGACGACACGCTGATGACGGTGTTCTCGAGCACCGTGGTGCTCCAGCGCCTCGCGCTGAAGATGAGCGTGCTGAAGATGCAGTACCTCGACCGCCTCGGCATCAAGGACCACGGGGTGCACCCCGACGTGCCGAAGAACGTGAGCAAGTCGATCACCGTCGACTGAAGGCGAGGGCGGTCGTGCCCCTTCCGCCGTGGCCTCGCGATGATCAGACTGCGCCGGGAGATCGGAGAGACTCGATGCCCGACGGACTCATCCTGCCTTGCCCCGAGTGCGGTCAGAAGAACCGCATCCCTCGCGTGAAGCTCGCCGACGAGGCCCGCTGCGGACGCTGCAAGGGCGTCGTGCGCGCGGCCGGCGGCGTCGCCGCGGTCGATCACTTCGACGACCTCCAGCTCGCGCTCCAGAGCGCCGAGGCGCCCGTGCTCATCGATTTCTGGGCCCCGTGGTGCGGCCCCTGCCGCATGGTCGCGCCCGAGGTCGCGAAGGTCGCCTCCCGTCGCGCCGCGGACCTCGTGGTGCTCAAGGTCAACACCGACATCGACCCCGCCGTGGGCAACCACTATCGCATCCAGTCGATCCCGACGATGGCGCTCTTCGAGGGCGGACGGGAGCGCGCCCGCACGAGCGGCGCGAGGCCCGCGAACGCGATCGAGGACTGGGTCCGCGCGAGCGCCGCGGCGCGCTGAGCCGAGCGCCCCGGAGCGCTACGGTCGATCGAGCTCCGCGCGCAGCGCGCGAAGGAGCCCGTCGGGGTCGTAGGGCTTGTGGAGCAGCGGGATCCCCTTGTCGCGAAGCAGCGCCGAGAGGTTCGCGTCGGCGGTGTACCCGCTCGCGAGCACGACGCGCGTCCGAGGCTGGAGGGCGCGGGCCTTCGAGAGCGTCTCGGCGCACGACGCGCCGGGCATCACCACGTCGAGCAGCAACAGGTCGAAGGCCTCCTGCGCGAGCACGCGCAGCACCTCGGCGCCGTCGGGCACCACGGTCACGTCGTAGCCCGCGCGCTCCAGCAGTCGGCGCACGACGCCGCGCACGGTGGCGTCGTCGTCGGCCACGAGCACGCGCTCGTTTCCGCCCCGCACGCGCCCTTCGAGCTTCGAGCCCACGGCCCTCGCGGCGCGCGCCAGGAGCGGGAGGTAGACCTTGAAGGTCGTCCCGATGCCCTCCTCGCTGTAGCAGTGCAGCATGCCCCCGTGCTGATGCACGATGCCGTGCGCGACGGAGAGCCCGAGCCCCGTGCCCGCGTGCTCGCCCTTGGTCGTGAAGAAGGGGTCGAAGATGCGGTCGAGGTTCTCCTTCGAGATCCCTTCGCCCGTGTCGGAGACCGAGATGAGCACGTAGCGCCCGGGCTTCGCCCAGGGGTGCGTCTCGCGGAACGCGCCGTTGACCAGCACCACCTCCGACTCGATCGTGAGCTTGCCGCCGCCGGTCATCGCGTCGCGCGCGTTGAGGCACAGGTTCATCACCACCTGATCGATCTGCGTGCGGTCGGCCTCGATGAAGGTCTCTCGCTCGGGCGCGATGAGGTCGATCGCGATGCTCGGCGGGATCACCCGCCGCAGAAGGGGCACGAGGTCGTGCAGGAGCGCGCTCACGTCGAGGTCGACGAGGGCGAGCGCCTGCGCGCGGCTCATCGCGAGGAGCTGCCGCGTGAGGCTCTGCCCCCGCGTCGCCACCTCGTCGATCGCGGCGAGCTCGACGCGCATCTCCTCGACGCTCCCGGCGGAGCGCGCGAGGCTCGTCGACGCGAGCACCACGGTGAGCAGGTTGTTGAAGTCGTGCGCCACGGAGCCCGCGAGCACGCCCACGCTCTCGAGCCGCTGGAGCCGCGCCACCCGGCGGTCGATCTCGCGGCGCTCTCGCTCGACGCGGCGCGACCGCTCCTCGACGAGGAGGCGGCTCACGGTGAGCGACACGATGCTCGCGATGCCCATGAAGTGCGCGAGCATCTCGGCCGTGGGCGCGCGGCAGCCCTCGTCGCCGAAGGTGCCGATGCCGAGCGCGCCGCAGGCCTTGTTGAGCACGCGCAGCGGCACGTTGATGATCGTGCGGTTGCCGAGCATCGCGACGAAGTCCTTGTTCGTGCGAGGGTCGGTGAGGGCGTCGACGACCACCACCGGCGCCGTCGCCGACATCACCTCGAGGAGCAGCGCGTCGCCCGCGACGGGGATCGTCGTGACGTTGTCGTAGATCGAGTCGCGCGAGGCGCCCGCGACGTCGACGATGCGGGCCACCGACGACTCCTCGGAGTCGATGACGGCGAACCAGATCGTGCGGTACCCGGAGCTCCGCTCGACCTCGGCGCGCGTGCGGTCGAAGAGCTCATGCAGCGTCCGCACGTCGAGGAGCTCGCGAGAGAAGCGGAAGAGCGCGGCGGTCTCCGGGTCCTGCATGGCGCGATCATCGGCGCTCGGGGCGCGCCGTCGCAAGCCGCGTGTGATGCCGCGAGGCGACACCCCGTGTGTCAGCGCCGAACAGCGCGGGCGCCCCGCTCAGCCCCGCCGCGGCCCCCGGAGGCGCGCGCGGATCGCGCGGAGCATCTCGCGCTCGCGGGCGTAGTGGTAACAGTCGCAGACGTTGAGGTCGCGCTCCCAGCGGCGATCGTCGTCGGGGCGCGTCTCGGGGTGCATCTCGACGGAGAGCTCCCCCGCGCGCACCGAGAAGCGCCAGCGCTCGCGGGTGTGAAGATCACCCATCTCGACGGGCGCCGTCACGGCCTCGACGACGCCCTCCTCGGGGCGCGCGTGCACGATGCGGAGGCCCTGCGCGGCGACGGTCTCCTGCACGACGGCGAGGATCTGCGAGGGCGCGCTCTGCACCTGCGCGTGCGGCCGCACGTAGGCCACCGTGCCCGTGTAGCAACCCTGGATGCAAAGCAGCAGCGCGCACGACGCCACTGCGCGGCGGAGCGTGGGGATCATGGGAATGTCGCCTCCGTCGATGGAGCGCACCGGGCCGCGGCGCGGAGACCACGAACGGCCCCTGCGCGACGCACAACCCCTGCGCTCGATCGGTGACGGCTCGTTGGGATGCGAGCACCCCCCGCGGGCGTTCACGGGCGATCCGCACGCGGAGGCGATTGCCGGCCTCGTGACAGGGCCGCGCGGGCTCTGCTAGGTTCGCTGCCCGACGGAACGGGCGTTCAGGCACCCGGAGCTCCGTCGCGCGCCCCGCGCCATGAAGATCCGCAAGCTCGAGCTCCAGGGATTCAAGTCGTTCGTCGATCGGACGGTGCTCACGTTCGAGCACGACGTGACGGCGATCGTCGGTCCCAACGGCTGCGGCAAGAGCAACACCGTCGACGCGATCCGCTGGTGCATGGGCGAGCAGTCGGCGCGGCACCTCCGCGGCAAGAGCATGGAGGACGTGATCTTCAACGGCTCCGACAGCCGACCGCAGCACGGCTTCGCCGAGGTCACCCTCACCTTCGACAACGCCGACGGCCTCGCGCCGCCCGAGTACGCGGCCTATCCCGAGATCTCGGTCACGCGCCGCCTCGGGCGCGACGGCGCCAGCGACTACTTTCTCAACAAGACCCCCGTGCGCCTCATGGACGTGACCAACCTGTTCCTCGGGACGGGCGTCGGCACCAAGGCGTACTCCATCGTCGAGCAGGGCCGCGTCGGGCTCATCGTCACGTCGAAGCCCGAAGACCGCAGGGCCCTCTTCGAAGAGGCCGCGGGCATCACCCGCTTCAAGGCCCGTAAAAAGCAGGCCGAGAAGAAGATCGAGCTGACGCGGCAGAACCTCCTGCGCGTGAGCGACCTGCTCGCCGAGATCGAGAAGAGCCTCGTCTCGCTCAAGCGCCAGGCGCAGAAGGCCGAGCGCTACAAGGCCCTCCGCGCGGAGCAGCGCGACCTGGAGCTCTACCTCGCCAGCCACCGCTACCTCGAGCTCGTCGCGGTGCACGGTCAGACCCGCGTCGCGCACGCGCGCGCCGACGCGTCGCTCGAAGGCGTGAACGCCGCCCTCGCGCGCGTCGACGCGGAGTCCGAGTCCGTGCGCCGCGAGCTCTTCGACGCCGAGCGCGCCCTCGAATCCGCGCAGAACGCGGCCTACGCCGCCGACAACGAGGCCCGTCGCCTCGAAGGAGAGCTCCAGCGCTTGAGGGACGCCCTCGGCTCCGCGAGGCGCAGGGCCACCGACGCGCAGCGCGAGCTCGCCGAGGTGAGAGACTCCAGCGGGTCGCTCGTCTCCGAGCGCGACGTGCTCGCGAAGGAGCTCGACACGGCCGCGCAGGTCGAGGCCGAAGAGATCGAGCGCCTCGCCGTGGCCGAAGAGCGTCTGCGCGAGGTGAGGGAGCACCTCCTCGGCATCGACGCCGACCTCAAGGCCCACCGCGACGCCTCGCTCGCCGCTGAAAAAGCGCTCTCCACGGGAGAGGCCACGCGCCTCGGCGTCGGTCGACGGCTCCGCGAGAACGAGGAGCGCGTGGCGAAGCTGCGCGGCGAGTCTCGCGCCATCGAGCGCCGTCAGGCCGAGATCGCGAGAGACCGCGAGGGCGTCGAAGAGACCCTCGCGAGGCTGCGCCGCGAGCGCGACGAGATCAGCGCGCGAAAGACCGCCCTCGAGGCCGAGCAGGGGCCCCTCAGGGCCGAGCGCGAGCGCACCGAGCAGCGGCTCACCGAGGCGAGGCGAGACCGCGAGCGCGCCGCCGCGAGGCTCAACGCGCTGCGCGAGGTGGCGAAGCGCCACGAGGGCGTGGGGCAGGGGACGCGCGTGCTCCTCGACGGGCGAGATCCCGCGGTGCGAGGGCTCGTGGCCGATCAGCTCGGCGTGCGCGAAGACCTCGCGAAGGCCGTCGCGGCGGTGCTCGCAGACCGCTGGCAGGACGTGCTCGTGGCCTCGCTCGACGACGGGATCCGCCTCGTCGAGAAGCTCCGCAACGACAAGAAGGGCCGCGCCGCCGTGATGGCCGACGGGTCTCGCGCGCGCCTCGTCGACGCCCTCGCACCCGCCGCGAGAGGGCGTGCGGGGATGCTCTTCGCGATGGTGGGCGGCGAGTCCGAGGTGCCCGAGGCCCTGTGGGACGCGCTCCGCCCCGTGGTGCTCGTCGACTCGCTCACGGCCGCGCGCGACGCGTGGCAGTCGACCTCGTCGAGCGACGTGCGGTACCGCTACGTCACGCCCGACGGCCAGGTCTTCGACGCCGACGGTCGCGTGGTCGGCGGCGTGCCCGAAGCGGCGGGCGCGGGTCTTCTCGCGACGCACGCGGAGATCAAGCAGCTCGAACCCAAGGTCGAGGCCCTCGACGGGATGCTCGAAGAGCTCACCGAGGCGCTCGACTCGGTGCGTGTTCGCGCGAAGCAGTCGGCCGAGGCCCTCGACGCTTCGAAGGCCGACCTCCACGCGCAGGACCTCGCGGTGGTCACCGTCGAGCGCGACGCGCGGGCCCACGAGGCCGAGAGCGCGCAGGGCAACCTCCGTCACGCCGCCCTCACGCGCGAGCTCGAAGAGTGCGACCGCGTGATGCAGGAGACCCTCCGCGAAGACGCCGCGCTCGATCGCACGATCGAAGAGGCCAGTCAGCGCAGAGACCGCGCGCGCGAGGGCTTGATGACCGGCGAGGCGCAGGGGCAGGCGTGGCGCGCCGAGGTCGACCGCGCGGCGGCCAGGGCCACCGACGCCAAGGTGATCGCGGCGCGCGCGAAGGAGCGGGCCACCGCGGCGCGCAACGCGGTGCATCGCCTGGAGCGCAGCGTCGAGGAGCTCAAGGTCCGCGGCGCGCGCCTCGAAGCGGAGCTCTCACGGCTCGACGCGACGGAGCGCGAGTCGGTGGCGCGCGACGAGGGGCTGCGCGAGGCGCTCGCGAAGGCCGTCGAAGGGGCCCACGAGCGGCAGGACGCGGTGACGAAATCGCGCGTGCGCTACGACGGGCTCAAGAACGAACTCGGCGGCCTCGAAGGGCAGACGCGCTCGATCCGTCAGCGCAAGGAGAGCCTCGCGAAGGAGGTCACAGGGCTCGAAATGAAGGCCCGCGAAGAGACCCTCGCGATGGAGCACCTCGTCGAGACGGTGGCCGAGAAGCACAACGTCGCGCTGCCCAAGGTGGTGGTCGATTACCACCAGCGCCCGCTCCCCACGGAGGCCGACCGCAAGCGCGTCGACGAGCTCGCGAAGTCGATCGAGCGCCTCGGCGAGGTGAACCTCACGGCCATCGACGAGTACGCCGAGCAGGAGCGTCGCTCGAAGTTCTTCACCGACCAGAAGGACGACATCGAGCGCGCGCTCTCGCAGCTCGAGGCGGCCATCGCGCAGATGAACCGCGAGTCGCGCAAGCGCTTCCGCGAGACCTTCGACGCGGTGAACGAGCACTTTCAGGCGCTCTTTCCGAGGCTCTTCCGCGGCGGCAAGGGGATGCTCCAGCTCACGCAGTCGGACGACCTGCTCGAAGCGGGCGTCGAGATCATCGCGCAGCCCCCGGGCAAGAAGCTCATCAACCTCGAGGCGATGTCGGGCGGCGAGAAGACCATGACCGCCGTCACGCTCCTCTTCGCGCTCTTCATGCATCGCCCGTCGCCCTTCTGCCTCCTCGACGAGATCGAGGCCGCGCTCGACGAGGCCAACGTCATCCGGCTCATCGAGCTCGTGCGCGACCTCACCGACCGCTCGCAGTTCATTCTCATCACGCACAACAAGCGGACGATGGCGATGGCCGACGTGCTCTACGGCGTCACCATGCAGGAGCCCGGCGTTTCGAAGCTCGTGAGCGTGAAGATCCGCAAGGACGCCGAGCGCCCCGCGGGCGCACCCGCCACCGCCGCGGCGGGCTGATCGCGCGGCGCAGGGTTTTTCAGGGCGTTCAGGTGGGGAGGGGAGGCGCGTCGCCGAGGTCGCTCGCGTCGCCGTCGGAGCCCGCGTCGGTGGGGCACGCGCCCGTCGTCTCGCAGCCGTTGGCGACGTTGCCGTCGCAGTCGCTGAAGCCCGACTCGCAGCTCGCGATGGTGCAGGCGCGCGCGGCGCAGCCCGAGACCGCGTGGGGCGCCGAGCACATGCGCCCGCAGGCGCCGCAGCTCGTGGCCGTGGTGGCGATGTTCACCTCGCAGCCGTTGGCCGGGTTCATGTCGCAGTCGGCGAAGCCCGCGGAGCACGCGATGCTGCACGCGCTCCCCGCGCACACGGCGGTGGAGTTGGGCCCCGCGGGGCACACGCGCCCGCAGACGCCGCAGTGCATCGCCGTCACGCGGACGTCGGTCTCGCAGCCGTTGCCGTTGTCCGCGTCGCAGTTGCCGTAGCCCATGGTGCACGTGGGCCGGCACCCGCCGCCGACGCAGGTCGGGGCGCCGTTGGCGTAGCCGGGGCACACGTTGCCGCAGCGTCCGCAGTTCTCGGTGGCGTTGCTGAGCTCGACCTCGCAGCCGTCGGCCCGCACGCCGTTGCAGTCTCCGAAGGTCCCCGTGCAGGCGAGGGTGCACGACCCGCGCGAGCACGACGGGGCCGCGTTGGTGGCGGCGGGGCACATGTTTCCGCAGCGTCCGCAGTTGGCGGTGCTGAGGTTGAGGTCGACCTCGCAGCCGTTCGACGCCACGCCGTCGCAGTCGCCGAAGCCCGTGTTGCACACGAACGAGCAGCGCCCCGCGGTACACACGCCCATGGCGTTGGGGGCGTCACACGACGTGCCGCAGCCGCCGCAGTTGCGTCGGTCGTTCTGCGTGTTGGCCTCGCAGCCGTTGGTGCGCACGGCGTCGCAGTCGGCGAAGCCGGTGTTGCACGCGATGGTGCAGCTCCCGTCGGCGCAGGCGGGCATCGCGTTGGCGATGGAGCTGTCGACCACGCAGGCCCTCCCGCACGCGCCGCAGTTGGTGGGCGTGCGCCGCAGGTCGACCTCGCACCCGTTGGTGGCGACGGCGTCGCAGTCGCCGAAGTTGGCCGCGCAGGCGAGGGCGCACGCGCCGGCCACGCAGGCCGCCGACGCGTTGAGCGACGCGGGGCACACGTTGCGACAGCGCCCGCAGTTCTCGGCGTTCGTGCCGACGTTGACCTCGCAGCCGTTGGCGGCCATCCCGTCGCAGTCGGAGAAGCCCATGACGCAGGTGAGCGTCGGGTTGCAGCGCCCGGCCACGCAGGTCGCGACGGTGTTGGGCGCCGTCGCGGGGCACACCGTTCCGCAGCCGCCGCAGTTGCGCGGGTCGTTCATCAGGTCGACGCACGCGGCGTCGCACACCGAGGCGTCGCAGGGGGCCGCGTCGACCACGTCGGCCGCGTCGGTCGCATCGCTCGCGTCGGTGGCGTCGGTCGCGTCGGTGGCATCGGTCGCATCGGTGGCGTCGGTGGCGTCGCTCGCGTCGGTGATGTCGCTCACGTCGGACACGTCGGTGACGTCGGGTGTCGTCACGACCACGATGTCGATGGGCTCGGCGTCGGTGATGTGCGAGAGCACCGGAGGGGGCCCTCCGCCGTCGGTGCAGCCCGTCGACGAGGCCAGCGCGAGGCCCGCGAGCGCGCCGAGGAGCGAGGGGAGGGAGCCGCGAACAGGCGAGCGAAACGCACGAAAAGCCATGCGAGAAAAGCTACACAAGGGGGCGATGGTCTGTACAGCGCCTTGAAAGTATTCGCGCCGCACTCGCAGGCGGTGACAGAACCCTCGAACGCCACCAGGGAGCGCGGTCGAGGGGTGTCATCGGGGCCGACGGTGTTTTACGCGCGGCGCGAACCGTGGTAGTGCCCGCGGCCTTCCAATGACCCCCCGAGAAAAGATTCGCAACATCGCCATCGTCGCGCACGTCGACCACGGCAAGACCACCCTCGTGGACCACATGCTCCGTCAGGCGGGCGTGTTCCGCGCCAACGAGGAGGTCGTCGAGCGCGTGATGGATTCGAACGACCTCGAGCGCGAGCGAGGCATCACCATCCTCGCGAAGAACACCTCGGTCCGCTACGGGGAGTACAAGCTCAACATCGTCGACACCCCCGGCCACGCGGACTTCGGCGGCGAGGTCGAGCGCACGCTCATGATGGCCGACGGCGCGCTCCTGCTCGTCGACGCGGCGGAGGGCCCGCTCCCGCAGACGCGCTTCGTGCTTCGAAAGGCGCTCGCGAGGGGCTTTCCCGTGATCGTGGTGATCAACAAGATCGACCGCCCCGACGCGCGCCCCGCCGAGGTGCTCAACGAGGTCTTCGACCTCTTCTGCGACCTCGAGGCGAGCGACGCGCAGGCTGACTTCCCCGTGCTCTACGCCATCGGCCGACAGGGCCTCGCGAAGCACAAGCTCGAAGACACGAGCACGAACCTCATCCCGCTCTTCGACACGGTGGTCTCTCGCGTGCCGCCGCCCTCGGGCAACGTCGACGCGCCCCTCCGCATGATCGTCACGAGCCTCGACTACGACGACTACGTGGGTCGCCTCGCCATCGGCCGCATCGTCGACGGGACGCTCCGCGAGGGTGCGCGCGTCGTGGTCATGGGCGCCAAGGCGCAGACCGAGGGCAAGATCGCCGCCCTCTTCACCTACGAGGGCCTCGCGCGCCGACGCGCGGACGAGGCCGGCGCGGGCGAGAACGTCTCCATCGCGGGCATCGACGCCATCGAGATCGGCGACACCGTGGCCGACCCGGCGGACCCCAAGGCCCTCCCTCGCATCGAGGTCGAGGAGCCCACCATCAAGATGCGCTTCGGCGTGAACACCTCGCCCTTCGCGGGCAAGGAGGGCAAGTTCCTCACGTCGCGCCAGATCCGCGAGCGCCTCATGCGCGAAGCCCGCAAGAACCCCGCGATCCGCGTCGAGGACACCGAGAGCGCCGACCAGTTTCTCGTCTACGGCCGCGGCGAGCTCGCCCTCGCGATCCTCGTCGAGACGATGCGCCGCGAGATGTACGAGCTCTCGCTCGGCAACCCCGAGGTGGTCACGCGCGAGGTCGACGGCGTGCTCTCGGAGCCCGTGGAGCTCGTCATCGCCGACGTGCCCGACAGCCAGGTGGGCATCGTCACGCAGCGCCTCGGCGAGCGCCGCGGACAGATGGTGCGCATGAGCAACCCGGGCTTCGGCCGCGCGCGCGTGGAGTTCGAAGTCCCGTCGCGCGCGCTCATCGGGTTCCGCAGCGAGTTCCTCACGTCGACGCGCGGCCTGGGGCTCCTGCACACGGAGTTTCTGGGGTGGCGCCCCTGGGGCGGCCCGATGCTCCGCCGCGCGAACGGCGCCCTGGTGGCCGACCGCGCGGGCGAGGCGACGCCCTACGCGCTCTTTCACCTCCAGCCCCGCGGCGAGTTCTTCGTCGGCCCCGGCGCGCCCGTGTACGAGGGCATGATCATCGGCGAGCACAACCGCCCGAACGACTCCGACGTGAACGCCGTCCGCGAGAAGAAGCTCACGAACGTGCGCAACCACGGCAAGGACGAGAACGTGATGCTCTATCCCCCGAAGGTGCTCTCGGTCGAGACCGCCATGGAGTGGATCGATCGCGACGAGCTCGTCGAGGTGACGCCCCACACGGTCCGCGTCCGCAAGGCCGTGCTCGCGCAGACCAACCGCCCCCGCCGCACCGAGAACGAAGGCTGATCGCTCGCCCGCGTGGCGTGAATGCCCGCGCGGCGTGATCTCCCGTGTGTGCGGGAGGCGCGCCGCGTTGTCGCATCCCCTTACGACAACGACGGCACCCTCGCGCCGAACCGCTGCGCTACGTCCCACGAGGCCAACACGCCTCGTGGTTCAGTGCAGCCGGGCTCGACGCGAGGACAACATTCCCCGTGACTTCGCGCGAATCCAAGATGACTCGCGAGGGCACCGAAGACGGTCGGACCCCACGCCGCGCAAGATTCCGTAGCCGAGATGCCCCATCAGTCTCGCATTGGAGAGACGAGGCGATGATGCACCATGAGCTCGGTGTGCCCGCGGCGCCCCCAACGGCGCAGCGACCACATCTTACTAATGTCTTCAGAACGACTTTTTTCAGACCCCCGCGTCGATTTTTTTCCCCTCGCTCCGAGACGTAGGAACCCTCATCGACAGGAGCGCCCGCGACGCGGTACGGTGGCGCCGGGAGACATGGCATCTGACGCGAGCGGCGCGCTCGCACTCGAGGGAGAGACGATCCGCGATTTCGACCGGATGTACCGGGAGAACGTGGTGTACGTGCTCAAGACCCTTCGGCGCTTCGGCCTGCCGAGGCAGGCCTGCGAGGACCTGGCGCAGGACGTCTTCGAAGCCATGTTCCTCAAGGTGCTCTCGCTCACGCGCGAGGAGCGGCGCTCGCTGCCCATCGCGCGGGCGTACCTCTTCGGCATCGCGTGGAAGCTGTTCTTGAACTACCAGCGCCACTCGTCGGTCACCAAGGAGACGCCGCTCCACGACCGGCCCGACGTGCCCGTCGAGTCGGTGGCGCACAACCACGTGCTCGCGCGGGAGATGTCGCGCTTTCTCGATCGCCTCTCGCCGCACGAGGTGGCGATCTTCGTTGGCTTCGAAGTCTTTGGAATGACCATCTCTGAGATGGCGCGCGATGTTGGTATGCCCGATCGCGACGTGTGGCGTACCCTCGTCGACGTTCGAGGACGTTTGCGCCGGACCTCACACACACCCGGCGAGGAGTGAACGCTGTGAACCCTGATGAGACACCGGGCCCCGCCCCGGACCTTCCCGCGCCTTGTCCCGAGGCCGAGATCTTACGCGAGGCGGCCACCCTCGACGTCGAAGAGGAGCAGTGGTTGAGAGACGCCTCGGGGCGCCTTCGAAAGCACTTCCGCGAGGCGCTCTACGGCGCCTACGCGCAGTTCGAAGAGGACGACCCCCACGCCCGCCCGTCGAGACCCGTCGGCCGTTGAGGCCGCGGCGCCTACTGCGCGATCGCGCGGGGGCGGGGGCGCGAGAGCGCCTTGCGTAGCGCGGCCACGCAGCGGCGGTTCTCGTCGTGCGCGCCGATCGAGACGCGCACGTAGCCGCGGCGGAGGTGGTGACTCGCCAGCGAGCGGATGAAGAGCCCGTCTTGAAGGAGGCTCTGCACCACCGCGTCGGCCGAGACGCCGGTCTCGTGGATGTCGAGGAGGATGAAGTTCCCCGCGCTCTCGAAGACCTCGACGCCGGCGAGGCCGCCGAGCTCGCGGTGCAGGTACGCGCGGTCGGCGCGGTGCACCTCGCGCTGACGGCGGAACTCCTTGTGGTCGTCGAGCACCGCGAGGGCCGCGGCGAGCGCCACGGTCGACACGTTCCACGGGAGCTTCACGCGCGAGATGAGCCTCGCGACGGCCGCCGCGGCGATGCAGTAGCCCACGCGCAGCCCCGCGAGCCCGTACGCCTTCGAGAAGGTGCGCAGCACCACGAGGTTGGGCTGCGTGGCGATCAGCGTCGCGACGGAGTCACCGTCGTCGCCGAACTCCACGTAGGCCTCGTCGACCGCCACGGGGATGCCCAGGCGGAGGAGGCGGTTGAGCGCGCCCGGCGTCACCCTGCGCCCCGTGGGGTTGTTGGGCGAGCATAGGAAGATGAGCTTCGTCCGCTCGGTCACGGCGCCGAGCACCGCGGGCACGTCGAGCGTGAGGTCGTCGCGCATCGGCACGATCACCGGCACGCCGCCCGCCACGCGCGTTCGCGACTCGTACATCGAGAACGTGGGGACGGCGACGACGACCTCCTCGCCGGGCGCCACGAAGGTGCGCACGAGCAGGTCGATGATCTCGCTCGACCCCGCGCCGAGCACGCAGCTCTCCTCGGTGAGCCCGCACTCCGCCGCGAGGCGCCTGCGGAGCTCTCGCGACATCGCCGCGTCGGGGTACCGGTGGCCACGCGCGAGGGCGGTCATCACCGCCTGCGTGACGTGGGCCGAGGGCGCGAAGGGGCTCTCGTTCGACATGAGCCGCGCGAAGCCGTCGCGGTGCCGCGCCTCGCGGTCGGCGAGCTGAAAGTGGTCCTCGCGGTAGGGGGCCGCGCCGCGCACCCACGAGGGCGTGAAGACCTCCATGGCCTCGGGGTCGATGGGGCCCTGCGAGCCCGGCTCGAGCGCGTCGAGGTCGTCGTCGAGGTCGTCGTCGAGGTCGTCGCCGAAGACGCGGAGCATGGCCTCGGCGCGGGCGTGCGCGGCGGGCGTGTCGACGTCGATCCAGCGGGCGTCGCCCACGTCGACGGTGACGAACTGGCCCCGCGCGGCGAGGGCGCGCACGCCGTCGGAGAGCGACGCGTCGCCGTTGCGGTCGAAGAGCCCGCGGAGCTCGCGCGACAGGGCGTTGTTGATGCGGAAGATGCCCGTGTCGATGGCGTTGTAGTCGGCCAGGTCTTTCGAAATGGCCTGGATGGCGTGGCCCTGGACGCGCACCTTGGTGGCGTCGTCGAGGTCGAAGCAGCGCTCGATGTCGTAGTCGACGCCAAGGGCGCAGGCGCCCGGCGGGAGCTCCGCGCGGACGAGGCGGCGCACGAGCTCGGGCGCCACGAGGTGATCGCTCATGGTGAGCAGGCACTCGCGGTCGAGGAACTCCGCGGCCGCGAGGAGCGACACGCCGTTCGAGCGCTCCCACAGGGCGTTCTCGACGAAGGTGAGCGTCACGCCGAGGGCGTCGCCGACGGGCGTGAGGGCCTCGCGGATCTGCTCGCCCTCGAACCCGATGATCACCACGACCTCGCGAATCCCCTCCTTCACCAGCGTGCGAAGGATGCGAAGAATAAGCGCCGTGCCCGCGACCGGGCGCAGCGGCTTGGGGAGCGCGTCACCCTGCGCCAGCCGAGAACCCTTGCCGGCCGCCAGGATGATGGCGCGATCGACCCTTCGCTTCGACATCTTGGGAAATTCCTCCGCGACACCTGCACCTGCTTGCCGGTGCGAACACGCGGCCGTGTATCACGGGTGGCGTTTCGGTCGCAATTCTGCAATTGGACCGCTTCTTCGGCGCCCCGCTACGCGCCCGCGAACAGCCTTCGCGCGGCGTCGAGGTCGTCGAGGTCATCGACCTCGCACCAGCGCAGCGAAGACACCCTCGCCGCCCGCATCGCGAGCCCCGCGGCGAGGAGGTCGTTGTAGACCTCCTCGTAGTACACATCGGTGCGCCCCGCTTCGACGGCCGCCGCGAGCGCGCTTCGCAGCGAAGGGACGGCGCCCTTCGCGAAGCGCTCGACGCCGATCGACTCGCCGGCCGCGGTGCGCGCGACGAGCCCCTTGCCGAAGCGCGTGATGCGACCGCCCGCGACGTCGACCTTCATGGCCTCGTCGGGCGGCGTCTCGCCGTCTTCGATCGCCGCGCACGCGTCGCCGCCCTCGGCGAAGAGCGCGTCGAGCACGGCGCGTTCGAACACCAGGTCTCCGTCGAGCTTCACCACGTCGCGGCCGTCGGGCGCGAGGTCGAGGGCGCGGCGCAGCGACACCACGTTCTGCGTCGACGCGTAGTCGTGGTTGTGGGCGAAGCGAACGGGCAGCGGCGCGTCGCGCATGGCCTCGCGCACGGCGCCGTCGAGGTAGCCCGTCGAGACGATGAGCTCCGCGGCGCCGGCGTCGGCGAGCACGCGCGCGGCGCGGCCGAGCATGGTCTCGCGGCCCACGGAGACGAGGCACTTGGGGGCGGTGTCGGTGAGGGGCCGGAGGCGGCTCCCGACGCCCGCCGCGAGCACGATGGCGGTGAATGGGCTCACTGCGAGGTCCCTTCGAAGAAGCGCTTCGAGGCCCGGCGCTGCGCGGGCACGAGCGCGAGGAGCGCGCCGTTGAAGAGCACGAGGCGCGCGAGGATGTAGAGGTCGACGCGGTCGAGCATCATCGCGACGGAGAGCCCGAAGATGTGCGTGCCGATGCCGTAGAAGGTCCACGCGCGCATGAGCCCGCGCTGCTCGCGCTTGAAGCGCGCCGCGGTCTCGGGCGAGTACGCGGGCATGTCGCGGAAGCGCGTCGGCAGGTACGGATCGATCCAGTCGAAGAGCGCGCGCTGCCGGATGAGGTAGGGCCGCGCGATGATGAAGCGCAGCTTGTCGCCGGGCGACATGCGGTCACCGGCGCGCGCGTCCCACGCGGCCTCGACGTCTTCGGGGTCGTCGCCCTCCTTGCGGACGGGCTGCGTGAGGTGGAGGTACACGTTCTTGTAGTGGTCGTAGAGGATCGAGTGGACGATCCCCGTGAACACGGCCACGGCGCCGAGCGCGAGCCACAGGGCCGCGGGCATCGTCGCGACGGCGACGCCCGACGGAGGGGGCGCGGGCGAGGGGCCTCCGGCGCGCCACCAGGCGTGCATGATCGCGGCGGGGAGCACGGCGGTCTGCACCACCGCGTCGACGGCGCCGTCGAGCATGCGGCCGAAGGAGGAGCTCGTCCCGCGCAGCCGCGCGAGCTGGCCGTCGGAGCAGTCGAAGACGGCGGAGAGGATGAAGAGCGCGCCCGCGAGGGCCATGCGCGGAGCTCCGAGCGCGAACGACGACCACGCCGCCGCGCCCGCGGCGATCCCCACGAACATCGAGACCCAGGTGATCTGGTCGGGGGTGACCGGGGTCGGATACGCCGCGCGGGTGATGACGTACGCGAGGGGTCGGTGCAGCGCGACATCGATCACCTCCTCGACGTCGAGCGGCTTGAGCATCGCGCGAAAGCTGAGGTCGGGCATCGCGCGGCGAAGCGTTATCACACCCCGTCGAGGCGACGGAATCTCTCGCAGTAGGAAGGAAAGATCCGAGGGGGACTTCCGCGAGGGCGAGGGTGTGTGCGATCTTCGCGGACTTTCGGGGGGCCCGGCGAGCGGCGAGGCACGCCGCGTCGCGTGCTGGAGAAATGCAGCATTCCTGACAGTGGATGTTCTTCTGCGCTTTCCTATGAAAGCCTCGGAGCAACCGTTAGAAATTCCGCTGCGGACCGTGAAGTCACCGGCCGCACTGCAGGAGGCAACACCCATCGTGCCGCGTGTACGCACCCGTTCCTTTCGTTACCTGACCGCGCTCGTCGCGCTGGCGGGCGGCGCCCTCGCACCCTCTGTCGCGAACGCGCAGACCGTGGGCTGGGCCCTCAACCGCTTCGACCCCTCGCCCGCGGGAGACGTGTTCTTCGCCGCGGAGCACCCGTGGTACGGCCACGGCCGAGACTTCTCGTTCCGCGCGGGCCTTGTCTTTGACTACGCCCACACGCCGCTCGTGCTGCGTGACGCGCGCAGCGGGCAGGAGCAGGTCACCAACGTCGTGAGCGACATGCTCGTCGCCAACGTGCAGGCGGGCCTCGGCCTCTGGAACCGCGTCAACATCCACCTCTCGCTCCCGCTGTCGTTCTACCAGGACGGCGCGGCGGCCTCGGTGGGCGGCCTCGGCGCGGCCTCCTCCGCCGCGATCGGCGACCCCCGCATCGGCGTGCGTGTGCGCGCCCTCGGCGAGTCCGACCGCGACGCCTTCTCGCTGCACTTCGGCGCGCAGCTCTACTTCAACGCCGGCCTCTTCGGCGTGTCGCCGCACTCCAACGTCACCGACGACGGCTTCCGCGGGCGCATCAACGCCACCATCGCGGGCCGCGAGGGCCCCGTGCGCTGGAGCTTCTCGCTCGGCGCGCACCTCCGTCAGAACACGGTCACCGTGCTCGACACCACGATCGGCAACGACCTCTACGCCACCGCCGGCGTGGCCTACGTCGCCCTCGACGACCGCCTCTCCATCGGGCCGGAGCTCTGGGCGTCGACCGTTCTCGACAACGCCTTCGAGGGCAAGCACAACAACCTCGAAGGGACCCTCGGGGTGAACTACCTCATCGCCGACCTCATCCAGGTCGGCGCCGGCGTGGGCCCGGGCTTCTCCCGCGGCGCGGGCACCCCCGACTGGCGCGCCATCGCCCGCGTCGCCTACGCCCCGTCGGAGCGCGACACGGCCCCGCCGCCGCCGCTCGACACCGACGGCGACGGCGTGCTCGACCCCGACGACGTGTGCCCCACGACGCCGCAGGGCGCGCACCCCGACCCCGCGCGCCTCGGGTGTCCGCTCATCGACACCGACAGCGACGGCGTCTACGACAACGAAGACCAGTGCGTCACCGAGCCCATGGGCGCCAACCCCGACCCGAACCGCCGCGGCTGCCCGCGTCGCGACGCCGACAGCGACGGCGTCTTCGACGACGAGGACCAGTGCGTCGACGTTCCGCAGGGCCCGAACCCCGACCCCGACCGCCGCGGATGCCCCGACGGTGACGACGACCACGACACCGTGCGCAACGCGCTCGATCAGTGCCGCACCGTCCCGCAGGGCCCGCAGCCCGACCCGGCGCGCGCGGGCTGCCCGCTCCCCGATCGCGACCACGACACGGTGCCCGACCCGACGGACCACTGCCCCGACGTGCCCGGCGTCCCCTCGACGAACCCCGAGCTCAACGGCTGCCCGAACCGCTTCGTCGTCGTCGACGGCACGGTGATCCGCCTGCTCCGCCCGGTGTTCTTCGCCACCAACCGCGACGTCATCCTCCCGGTGAGCGCGCCGGTGCTCACCGCCGTGGGCGACGTGCTCCGCGCCTCGGGCTGGATCCGCCGCATCCGCATCGAGGGACACACCGACGACGTCAACACCGACGAGTACAACCTCGACCTCTCGCAGCGCCGCGCCAACAACGTCATGCGCTGGCTCGTGCAGAACGGCATCGCCGCCGAGCGCCTCGAGGCCCGCGGCTTCGGTGAGTCTCGCCCCGAGCGCCCCATCGACGGCCTCACGGGCAACGCCCTCCGCGACGCGCGCGCCGCGAACCGCCGCGTGATGTTCATCGTCGTCGACCCGAGCTACGACAGCTCGCAGGGCACCGTCACCGTCCCCGCGACGCCGCCCCCGACGGCCGCCCACTGACCGCGTCGGCGCTCCGTCGAGGGCGCCGCGACGATCACCCCCTCCGCTCGCATCCCAACCCGTGCGCCGTGTGGTAGGAGACGCAGCCTCGCGCGCCGCCGCACGGCGCCGCGGGCTCGCTCGACCCTTCCCCACGCATCCGCCGCAGACGCTCCGCGGCACCGACGGGATCCTCGCACCCACCCCATGCGTTCACCGCTCGTCCCGATCTTCTTCATCGTCGCCGTCGACGTGCTCGCGTTCACGCTGATCGTCCCGCTGCTGCCCTTCTACGCCGAGCACTTCGGCGCGACGCCGAGGGAGGTCGGCTACCTCGTCTCGACCTTCGCGCTCTGCCAGCTCCTCGCGGGCCCCGTGCTCGGCGACCTCAGCGATCGCTACGGCCGCAAGCCCGTGCTCGCCCTCTCGCAGCTCGGCACCTTCGCGGGCTTCGTCGTGCTCGGCACGGCCAACTCCCTCGCGATGGTGTTCGCCTCGCGCATCCTCGACGGCGTGACCGCGGGCAACCTCTCCGTCGCGCAGGCGGCCATCGTCGACGTGACCCCGCCCGAGAAGCGCGCGCAGGGCTTCGCCGTCATCGGAATCGCCTTTGGAATGGGCTTTCTCGTGGGTCCCGCGCTCTCGGCCTGGCTCGCCACGATCGACCTGCGGCTCCCCATCGCCTTCGCCGCGGGGCTCTCGCTCCTCAGCGTGGTGCTCACGGTGCTGATGCTCCCGGCGAAGACGGCGGTGACGCCCGCGCCCGAGGGCTCGTACCGCGGCGAGCGGGCCCCCGCGCCGCCGAAGCAGCGACGCCTCGGGCTCCTCGACTGGGGCTCCTATCGGTCGTACCTCGCGCGCCCCGCGCTGGCCTCGCGGCTCGCGCAGTACGTCTTGTTCTCGCTGTCGTTCATCACCTTCACCTCGGGCCTCGCGCTCTACGCCGAGCGCCGCTTCGTCACCGACGCGGGGCGGCCCTACGGCGTGCGCGAGGTGGGCTTCATGTTCGCGTACGCGGGCGTGCTCGGGCTCCTTCTCCAGGGCGGCCTCGTGGGTCGCCTCGTGGCGCGCTTCGGCGAGGCCGCGATGGTGCGCTTCGGCTTTCTGCTCCAGGGCGTCGGCTTCGCGATGCTCGCGTGGGCCCACTCGCTGCCGCTGCTCATCGTGGCCTCGACCATCTCGTCCATCGGCAACGCGCCGCTGCGGCCCGCGCTCACGAGCCTCATCACGCGCCGCGTCAGCGCCGACGAGCAGGGCCTCGTGCTCGGGCTCTCTCAGTCGCTCAACGCGCTCGCGCAGATCGTGGCGCCGCTCCTCGCGGGCCTGCTCATCGCGCGGGGATCGCTCTCGGCGTGGGCGCTCTCGGCGGGGGCCTTCGCGCTCCTGGCGCTGGCGGTTCCGACGCGCGACGACGAGCGCGCTGCGTCAGCGACCGCGGCCGCGTAACCCCTCTGCGACCGCAGACAATGCGCTTGAACCCGCGATCGGATCGAATACCGTCGCGCGCCGTCATGGGCACCGAAGCGCTCGATTTCGACTCCATCGATTACGAAGGCTTCCACGCGGAGATCCGCAAGCTGCGCGAAGAGATCGACGCGTCGCTCACGGAGGCCGACGGCGCGCACCTCCAGAAGCTCGAGCGCTGGGGCCGCGCGTGCACCGCGGTGGGCCTCGCGACGGCGTGGATGGGCCCGAACCCCGTGAGCGCCGTGGCCCTCGCGCTCGGTCGCAGCACGCGCTGGGGGCTCATGCACCACTGCGGTCACCGCGGCTACGACAAGGTGCCGGGCATCCCGCGGAGGTATCACAGCAAGACCTTCGCCCGCGGCTGGCGCCGGATGCTCGACTGGCCCGACTGGATGACGCCAGAGGCGTGGATCTACGAGCACAACATCCTGCACCACCAGTTCACGGGCGAGGTGCGCGACCCCGACCTCATCGAGCGCAACGCGGAGTACGTGCGCGATTCGAAGCTCCCCATGTGGGCGCGCAGGGCCCTCGTGGCGGGCCTCTCGCTCACGTGGAAGCCCGTGTACTACGCGCCCAACACGATGCGCGTGTGGCTCGGCCGGCACGAGTCGCGGGCCAACAACGAGGAGCCCAAGGCCCCCTGGGGGCTCTTTCTCAAGCGCTGCGTCGGGCCCTACGTGGGGATGCAGTTCGTGGCGCTGCCGCTCGCGTACGGCTTTCTCGGCCCCCTCGCCGTGGGGAGCGCGCTCGCGAACTCGCTCGCGGCGGAGCTGCTCACGAACCTGCACACGTTCACCGTCGTGGGGCCCAACCACGCGGGCGACGACATGTACCGCTTCGACTCGCGGCCCGCGAGCAAGGGCGAGTACTTCGTGCGGCAGGTCATCGGCTCGGTGAACTTCCGCACGGGCGGCGACGTGAACGACTGGCTGCACATGTGGCTCAACTACCAGATCGAGCACCACCTCTTTCCCGACGTGCCGATCTCGGCGCTCCAGCGCGTTCAGCCGAAGGTGAAGGACCTCTGCGCGCGCTACGGGCTGCCGTACGTGCAGGAGTCGGTGTTCACGCGCGTGCGCAAGATGGCGCGGATCTTCACGGGTGAAGAGACGATGCGACGCGCCGCGCCGAGGGCGCGCAAGCGGGCCGACCGCGCCGCCGACGAGGCCGCGGTGATCGAGGCGACCGTCGCGGCCGAGGCCTTCGAAGGCATCGCGTGACGCGGCGGCAGGAGGAGGCCACGATGGCACAGCTCGACGTAGGCGACGCGGCACCGGACTTCGAACTCGAGCGCGACGGCGGAGCGCGCGTGAAGCTCTCGTCGCTGCGAGGCTCCACGGTGGTGCTGTTCTTCTACCCGAAGGACAACACCCCCGGCTGCACGCTGGAGGCGCGAGGCTTCTCGCAGGCCGCGACGCGCTTCGCGAGCGCGGGCGTGAAGGTCTTCGGCGTGTCGCGAGACTCGGTGGCGAGTCACTGCCGCTTTCGCGACAAGTACGGCCTCGCGGTGCCGCTCCTCAGCGATCCCTCGCTCGACGTGCACCGCGCGTACGGCGTGTGGGGCGAGAAGATGATGTACGGCCGCAAGGTCGAGGGCACCGTGCGCAGCACCTTTGTCGTTGGCCCCGACGGCGCGCTCAAGGCGGTGCATCGCGGCGTGAAGGTCGATGGACACGTCGACAAGCTCCTCGCGGCGCTCACGCCCGACGCGACGCCGCTCGGGCCGCTCACGGATCCGCCCGCTGCGAAGGCGCCCGCCGCGACGAGCAAGCCCGCCGCGACGAAGAAGGCGCCGGCCGTGAAGAAGACGCCGGCGGCGAAGCCCGCAGCGAAGAAGAAGCCCGCCGCGAAGAGTTGACCCCGCGGCGTCGAGGCGACGTATGCTCGCGCGCTGCGATGCGACGACGCGCGATGCTTCTCTCTGGGGCGCTTCTCTCGATGGCGTGCGGGACGATCTTTCCCCGGTATCAGGCCGCGACGCGGCCGCCGCCGCAGGGCATGGTCGAGAGCGGGACGCTGCGCGCGCCGCCGGAGAATCTCCGTCGGCTGGAGGTGGTCTCCGCGGAGCTTCCGCCGAGCCGACGGGACGGGCGCACCTGGGACGACGACGGTGACCCCGACCTCTACGTGGTCATCTACCGCGACGGGCAGGAGATCTACCGCACCCCCGTGATGCGCGACTCGCTCCGCCCGCGGTGGACCAACGCGGGCTTCACCGCGCGCCTCGACGCCCACGCGCGCTTCAGGATCGAGCTCCGCGACGACGACCCGCCCCTCGACGAGCTCGTCGCGGAGACGCACTTCATGGGCGTCCCGACGGGGGCCATCGACGGGAGCAACATCCAGCTCAGCCTCGAAGGTCCGGCCTCGCTGATGATCCGCTCGACGGCGCCCGCGCCGCTCCTGGGGATGGGCGTCGAGTACGAGGTGCACGAGAGCTACCTCCGCGTGCTCGCCGTCGAGGGGGCGTCGCCCGCTGCTGCGGCGGGGCTTCAGGTCGGCGACCGCATCGTCGCCATCGATCGACAGACCGTCGAGTCGCTCGGCGAGGTGGGCGCCCGACAGGCCATGGACCGCGGTTCCGTGCGCGAGGTGCAGCTCACCGTCGAGCGCGAGGGGCGGCCCATGTTCGTGGTAGACGTGCGCCTCGACGCGGTATATCCGGCCCGGTAGCGGCATCTCACTGGTCGGCACCAACGGTTTTGGCCCTGCTGCGTGGAGCTTCACGTCGGCGGGCGATGCACCGCCGGACCGCGACGGGCCATCGGAGTGACTCGATGAACAGGATCGTCTCTCGTGGGTGGTCGTTGGGCGTGGCGCTGACGGCGACGCTCGCGCCCTTGACGGCGTGGGCGCAGGTGACGCCGGGCACCGACACGAACTTCGACGCGCAGGTGTACTGGCCCATGGCGGGTCCCGGTGAGCACATCGCGGCGCGCAGCTCGACCATCTCGCCGTCGGGCGCGGTGGGCTTCGGGCTCGTCGCGGGCTTCATGCGCCAGCCGCTGCTCCTCCGACCCGCGGGCGCCTCGCAGGCGAGCGCCGCCATCGACTGGGCGGTCACCACCGACTTTCTCTGGAACGTCGGGATCTGGCGGCGTTTTCAGGTGAGCGCGGCGATCCCCGTGGTGGTGGCCCAGTCGGGCGACGGCTCGACGCCCGTGCTCGGACGCGCCGGCGCGGTGCTCACCGACACGGCCCTGCGCGACCTCCGCGTCGAGGCCTCGTGGGCGATCCTCCAGCGCGAGCGGCTCGTCGACGCGACGGGCCTCGGGCTCCGGCTCGACCTCGGCGTGGCGCTGCCCTTCGGCGACGAGAAGGGCTTCAACTCCGCGGGCGGATTCACCTTCGCGCCGACCCTCGTGGCCGACTACCGCCTCCCGCTCCTCACCTTCACCGTGAACGCGGGCGCGCGGCTCCGCGAGACCCGACGCTTCGCCGACATCGCCGTGGGCAACGCCCTCGTGGCCGCTGCGGCCGTCGCGGTGCGGCCCTCGCGCACCTCGCGCCTCAACGTCTCGTTCGACTATCACGGCACCCTCGGCCTCGCGAGCGACGGCGCGTACAAGAGCCCCTCGACGCACGAGGTCTTCGTCGGCGCGCGCTACGCCACCGACGCCGCGCACGACGTCGAGGTGATCGCGGGCGCCGCGGTGGGCTTCGGCGGCGACGCGACGACGCCCGGGTGGCGCGGGCTCCTCGGGCTCTCGTATGCGCCGCGCGGCAACGACACCGACCACGACGGCGTGGTCGACGCCGACGACCGCTGCATCGACAGCGCCGAGGACCGCGACGACTTCGAAGACGACGACGGCTGCCCCGACCTCGACAACGACAACGACAACGTCCCCGACACCGCCGACCGCTGCCCCACGGAGCCCGAAGACGCGGACAACTACCAGGACGACGACGGCTGCCCCGACGACGACAACGACAGCGACGGCGTGAGCGACACCGACGACGAGTGCCCGCTCGCCGCGTCGGGCGAGCACCCCGACTCGGGCCGCAACGGATGCCCGACGCCCGACACCGACAGCGACGGCGTGCTCGATCCCGATGACCGCTGCGTCGACACGGCGGCGGGTCCGAGGCCCGACCCCGACCGCGCCGGATGCCCGACGCCCGACGACGACAACGACGGCGTCGCCAACCGCGAAGACGCGTGCCCCAACGTGCCCGCGGGGGATCATCCCGACCGGTGGCGTCCGGGCTGCGCCGACCCCGACGTCGACCGCGACGGCGTGACCGGCGACAACGACCGCTGCCCCGATCAGGCCGAGACGATCAACGGCGTGACCGACACCGACGGCTGCCCCGACACGGGCGCCGAGGTGGTGACCTGGGACGCGTCGGGCGACGTGATCCGCTTCGGCCGCCCCGTGGTGCTCGCGGCGCGCGCGCAGTCGCTCTCGCCGCTCGTGCTCCCGCTCGTGGTGCAGGCCGCGCAGCGCGTCCGCGCGCGAGGCAACGAGGTGGGGCGCGTGTTCGTCGAGGTGATGCCCGGCGTCGGCGCGCCCGCGCAGTCCGAGGCGACGCGGCTCGCGGGCGTCGTGCGCGACGTGTTCATCGCGCAGCGCATCCCCTCGCGGAACATCGTCGCGCAGGCCGCGACGCGCCCGACCGCGCAGCGGCCGCAGCCCGGCGTCGCCGCGCGCCCCGTGGTGATCACCGTGGGGTCGCTCATCGTTCGCGTGGAGCGCAGGGCCGCGCCGTCGACGCCCGCAGCGACCACGCCCGCCGCGACCGCACCCGCAGCGACCACGCCCGCAGCGACCACGCCCGCAGCGACCGCGCCCGCAGCGACCACGCCCGCAGCGGCCGCGCCCGCTCCGTAGCGCCGCGCGCCTTCGACGCACGCCATTCGAGACGCCGCGCCCTCGCAATCACGTTGGTTGCGAGGGAGTCGTTGACACCGCGCCGCAGCGACCACGAAGATCGCCGCATGCGATCTCTGCTTGCGGCCTCGTTGCTCACGCTCCTCGCCTGTTCGCCCAAGGGCGTCTCGACGGGGACGCCCGCCGACGCAGGAGACGAGGACGTCGAGACGGTCGTGGACGCGCCGACCGATCTCGGCTCCGAGGCCGCGATCGACGTCGCCATGGACTCGATCGACGCCTCGACGGACGCCTCGAGCACGTGCCGCAGCGCCTCGGACTGCCCCACGGGACAGAGCTGCTCGTCGCTCCTCCGCGGCTGCGTGGAGTGCGTCGCGGACGGAGAATGTCCGACCGCGCGCCCCGTGTGCCGTGGCGGCGCCTGCGTCGCGCGCACCGTGTGTGAGTCGTCGCGCATGTGCCCCGGCGGCGTTTGCGACCCCGCGTCGCAGAGCTGCGTCACCTGCGCGGGCGACGTCGACTGCGGCGCAGGCGAGCGATGCGTCGCCCACACCTGCATCGCGACCGTGTCGTGCCGCTCGTCGGTGCAGTGCAGCGCGCTCAACATGGTCTGCGACACCGTCGCCGGACGCTGCGTCGACTGCGTGACCGACGCCGACTGCGGCACCGGCGCGTTCTGCTCGACGGGCGGCGTGTGCCGCGCGCGCGTGTGCGTGCCTTCGAGCGTGACCTGCGCCGACACGATGACCGTGCGGACCTGCGACGCGCGCGGATCGATGACCACCACGATGACCTGCCCCGCGGGTCAATCCTGCACGTCGGGCCGCTGCGCGATGCGCGCCTGCACGCCCGGAACGTCGGAGTGCGTGGGCACCACGGCGACGCGCCGCTGCAACGCCGACGGCCAGGGCTTCGAAGCGATGACCGCGTGCGCCACGGGTATGGTGTGCGCCTCGGGGTCGTGCGTGACCGCCACCTGCGCGCCGGGGTCGAACTCCGGCTGCGCCGACGCGTCGAGCGTTCGCGTCTGCAACGACGACGGGCTGGGGTTTCACAACGTCGCGTGTCCGATCCGCACCAACGCGCCCGCGGCCTGCGTGGGCGGAGGCTGCGCGCTCGTTTGCTCGCCGGGCTTCGGTGATTGCGACGGCGTCGCGGCGAACGGCTGCGAGGCGTCGCTCCGCGCGTCGACCGCGAACTGCGGCTCGTGCGGGCGCGCGTGCGCGGCGGGGCAGACCTGCTCGAGCGGCGTGTGCACCACGACCTCGACGGGCGTGTGTCCGTCGAGCTGCTCCAGCAACGCGCAGTGCGCGCCCTGCGCGACGGCGGGCGAGATCGGGTCCTTCTGCTGCATCTCGGGCCTGTGCCTCTACGTGACGGGCGCGTGCGGTCCGTTTTCGCCCGACGGCCCCGCCGCGGGCGATGCCGTCACCGACACGGGCGGCTCGGCGGACAGCGGCGCGGCGCTTGACACCAGCGGCCTCGACGTGGGCGGGCCGTGATCTCGCGCTGAGCGGAATGCGTCGCGCGTCTCGTGGCGGTAGCCACGGCGCACGGTCGCGTCATATCCTCCGCCGCGATCATGCAGAACCTCTCGCGGTCGTTGAAGGTCGGGGCGCTGCTCATCGCCGCGGCCGTCGCGGCGGTGGTGTTGTGGCGCACGCTGTTTCAGCGCAGCGCCGCGGCGGGGACCTACTCCGTGTACGCGGTCTTTCACGACGCGACGGGGCTCGTCCCCCGGTCGAGGGTGCTCACGGCGGGCATCGCGATCGGTGAGATCGAGCGCATCCGGCTCGTGAACGGACAGGCCCGCATCGACGTGCGCGTCAACGGCGACGTGGCCCTCTTTCACAACGCCACCATCGCGCGCAAGGCCGTCTCCGTGCTCGGCGAGTACCTCCTCGTCGTGACGCCGGGGTCGGCGGACAACACCCGTCTGCGCGCGGGCGATCGCATCCCCAACGTGCTCGAAGGCTCGTCGACGGACCAGATCATGGAGAACGTCGCGGCCATCACCGAGCGGGTGCGCCAGGTCTCCGACCGCGTCGCCGCCGCGCTCGGCACGCAGGACGCGAGCGACGACCTCCGCAACACGCTGCGCAACGTCGCGCAGCTCTCGGCGGAGGTGAACCGCGCCGTCGCGGCCAACACCGAGTCGCTCACGCACACCATCCAGAACGTCGACCGGCTCACCACGCAGTCGGGCCCCGACCTCCAGGCCACGCTCTCGAACCTCCGCGACTCGACGGAGCGCCTCTCGCAGATCCTCGGTCGAGGACAGGCGCGCGACGACAACACGGTGAACAACGTCCAGGAGGCGGCGCACAACATCGCCGAGGCGACGCGCGACCTCCGCGAGGCGCTCCAGCACGTGAACAGCACCGCGGCGGGCATCGATCGCGGCGAGGGGACCGTGGGTCGGCTGCTCCGCGACGAGACGCTCATCGACGAGGTGCAGGGCGCGGCGCAGAGCGTGGGCGACCTCGTGGGCCCCATCGCGCGGCTCCAGACCATCGTGGGCCTGCGCAGCGAGTATCAGTTCATCTCGAACACGCTGCGGAGCTACGTCGAGGTGAGGCTCCAGCCGCGCGAGGACAAGTACTACCTCCTCGAGATCGTGCAGGACCCGCGCGGCGTCACGCGCAACGAGACCGAGGTCACCGACTCGACGGACCCCATGCAGACGCCGCACGTGCGCACCGTGCGACGGATCACCACCGACGGCTTTCGCTTCTCGGTGATGTTCGCGCGGCGCTTCGGGCCCGCGACCTTTCGCTTCGGCATCAAGGAGTCGACGGGCGGCTTCGGCGTCGACCTGCACCTGCTCGACGACGCGCTCGAGATCCGCAGCGACCTCTTCAACTTCGGCGAGGACATCGCCCCCCGCCTGAGGATCACCGCGGCCTACGAGATCCTGCGGCGCGCGTGGATCATCGGCGGCGTCGACGACGTGTTCAACCCCGACCGCTTCGACTACTTTCTCGGCGCGCAGCTCCGCTTCAACGACGAGGACCTCAAGTCGATCCTGCCCTTCGCGAGCGGGCTCACGGGCGGCGCGAGCAGCGGACGGTAGCGACCCTCACGATGCCCCTCTACGACGTTCGAAACCTCACGCGGCGCTACGGCGCCGGTGGTCGCGTCGCCCTCGACGGGCTCTCGCTCACCATCGACCGCGGCGAGCTCGTCGCCATCCTCGGCACCTCGGGGAGCGGCAAGAGCACGCTCCTCCACGTGCTCGGCGCGCTCGACCGTGACTACGCGGGCGAGGTCATTCTCGACGGCCGCGAGCTGCGGTCGCTCTCCGATCGCGAGGCCGCGGCGCTGCGTCAGCGCATGATGGGCTTCGTGTTCCAGAGCTTTCACCTCGTGCCGACGTGGCGCGTGCGGCAGAACGTGGCGCTCCCCGCGAGCTTCGCGCCGGAGCCCGTGAAGGACCTCGACCGACGCGTCGACGAGGCCCTCTCGCGCGTGGGCCTCGCGGGCCGCGGAGACGACTACCCCACGGCGCTCTCGGGCGGTCAGCGGCAGCGCGTGGCCATCGCGCGGGCCCTCCTCATGCGGCCGCCCGTTCTGCTCTGCGACGAGCCCACGGGGAGCCTCGACCTCGAGACCGGGGCGTCGATCCTTTCGCTCTTCGAATCGCTGCACCGCGAGGGAGGATTCACGATCGTGCTGGTGACCCACGAGGAGCGCGCCACGGCCATCGCCCGCCGCGTCGTTCGCATCGAAGACGGCCGCGTGGTCGAAGACCGCACGCAGACCCCGCCTGCGGTGACGGCGTGAGAGCGCGGGCCCTCGCGGAGCTCATCACGCGCGACCTCTCGCGCTCGCTGCGCACGTTCTCCGTGGCCGCCGTGGGGATCACCATGGGCGTCGCCACGCTCGCGTTCTTTCTCGCGCTCTCGGCGGGGATGCGCGAGGTCGTGCTCGGGCGGATCTTTCCCCTCGACCGCGTGGAGGTCATTCCCCCCGAGAGCAGCGTCGGGAGCGTGCTCTCGGTGCTCGGCGCGAGCGCCCCGGGCATCGAGCCCGCGCAGGTCACCGCGCTGCGACGCGTCGCGGGCGTGCGCGCGGTGCTCCCCCGGATGCGCTTCGCGTTCCCCACCTCGGGCCGCGGCGGGCGCGCGATCTTCGGTCGCGACGTGGGCGCGGGCGAGATCCCCGCCGACGGCGTCGACGCTGCGCTCGTGCGCGCCGACCTCGCCGCGGGCGTCGACTTCAGCGACAACGACGGGCGCTCGTCGCACCGGGCCTGCGCCTCGACGGCGGACTGCGCGCGCGGCGAGTTCTGTGTATTTCCAAGGATTCCAGGGGCGAACGTGCCGCCGCAGCAGGGCCAGTGCACGCTGCCGATCCCCGTGGTCGTGTCGCCGTACCTCGTCGAGGTCTTCGATGGCGTGATCGCGCCGTCGCACCACCTCCCGCGCCTCGGCGGCGTGCTCCTGAGTCAAGCTGAGGGGCTCATCCTCGAGTGGGACCTCGGCCGCGCGGGCCTCGGCGGCGCGCGTCAGGGCACGCCGCGGAGGGTCTACGCGAAGCTCGTGGGCATCTCTCGCCGCGCCATGGACCTCGGCATCACCGTGCCCCTCGACGTCGCGCGACGGCTCACCCGCGAGTACGCGGGCGAGGCCGCCGCGGAGACCTATTCGAGCGTCGAGGTGTACCTCCGCGACCCCGCCGAGCTCACGCGCGTGAGCGGCGAGATCCGCGCGCAGGGCCTCGAGATCCGCACGAGCGGCGCCGAGCAGATGGGCCTGCTCGTCACGGCCATCACCGTGATCCTCACGCTCGCGAGCGTCATCACGGTGATCGTCGCGGCGCTCAACATCGCGCACGTCTTCCTCACGCTCATCACCGAGCGACGGGGCGAGATCGGGCTGATGCGCGCCCTCGGCGCCACGCGCGGCGACGTGCGCGCGATGGTGCTCGGTCAGTCGCTCGCTCTGGGGCTCCTGGCCTCGGTCGGCGGGATGGCCATCGCGCGCATCGCGGCGCTCGTCTGCGATCACCTCGCGCGCACGAGGCTGCCGCCGTTCCCCTTCAAGCCCGACGTGTGGTTCGTGTTCTCGCCGGGGCTCGTGGCGTCGGTCTGCGCGTTCGGCGTGGGCGCGTGCGTGCTGTCTGCGCTCGTCCCCGCCTCGCGCGCCGCGAAGGTCGAGCCCGCCTCGGCGCTCTCTGGTGGCGTGTAGCGCTGCGCGTGTACGCTCGGCGCGCGGCGCCGCGGGGCGCCGCAGGAGTGTCTCGATGAAGCGCCCGTCCCTCGTCGGTTGCTGCCTCGCGCTCGCGTCGATCGGGTGTCACCGCGCGCCGCCCGTCGCGCCGTCGAGCGCGCACGCCTCCGCGGGTGAGGTCGCCGCCGCGGGCGAGCGCGTCGAGATCCCGGCGCCGCAGCGGAACGCGCCGACGCTGCGCATCGCCGACGAAGAGGGCGTCGTTCGAAGGGTCGCGGGGCCGCTCCGCTACGAGCAGCGAGGACGCGACCGCACGATCGCGGACGAGGTCACCCCGTGGCCCATCGCGTTCGCGCGCAGAGCCTCGCGCGGATGGCTCTTCGTGACCACGCACGCCCAGGTGTACGCGAGCCCCACGTTCACCGGCCACCTCACGCCGCTCCGCGCGTTCGGCTGCGAGGCCGACGACGCCGCGCCGCGCGCGCCGCGACACAGCGCGGGCGCGCCTCGCGCCGAGCCCGTTCGCGACGAGCGACCCGCGTTCGAACTGCCCGTGGCGTTCGAGAGCGAGGGCCGCGCGGTGCTCCGCGCGCCCGACGGCGCGCTCTACAGCTCCGACGGCGCGACGCTCGACGAGGTGACCGTCCCCGAGGCTGTCGCCGCCGCGTGGAGCGGGCGTCGGGGCGCTGTGATCGTCGGGCTCCGCGCGCTTCGGTACTCCGACGACGACGGCGCGACGTGGCGCGAGGTCGCCCTCGACGACGCGGCGCCGCTCGGCGTCGCGGGCGAGGGCGGAGACCTCTTCGTCTACACCACCGCGGGCTGGCGCGCGATCGACGCGAACGGCGCGCTCGCAGCGCCCGCGCGCAGGCCCCGCTTCGCGCGCGAGCAGACCTTCGAGACCGAGACCGCGAACCGACTCGGACCCGAGCTCCAGGCGCGCTACCTCCGCGCGCCGGCGCCGCCCGATCGATGCCCCGCGCAGCGAGATCCCGGCGCACCGTGGAGCCCGCCGCGCTTCGTCGGCGTGATGCCCACGCGTCAGGGTGAGATCACCTATCCCCAGGGCCGCATCGCGCCCCTCGGAACGCCGCGCGGGAGGGCCTTCGCAGACACCTCGGCCGTGCCCGCGGTGGTGAGCGTGTCGCGCCCCGATCACCCGCAGCCCGGTCACCCCGTGACCCTCCTCTGGCGCGGCGAAGACCTCCGCGGCCCCTTCGTCGGACGCGCGCAGACCGCTGCGCCCGTCGAGATTCCCGTCACTTCGAAGTGGACGCTCATCGCCGCCGCGCGCACCGGGCTCCTCTTCGCGATCGAGGCCCTCGCGCCGGGCCAGCGCGCGCAGACGCCCGCCGCGACGGAGGACGACCGCGGCGCCGCGGATCCCGCCGCGAGCACGGCGCGCGACCTCTTCTGGTTCTCATCGACGGGCGTCCGGCGCATCGCGCTCCCGCGCGTCGTCGACGGCGGATCGCTGCGCGCGGTGAACACCGACGACGGCGGCGTGGTCGCGCTCGCCCTCGCCGACGAAGACCCTTCACCCGACGCCGTGGAGCCTTCGCCCGAGCCGCTCCTCGCGACGCTCCTCGTGGCCCTGCGCCTCGGCCCCGACGGCGCGGAGCGCGCGCGGCGCACCGTGACGCTCCCCTTCGCCACGCGTCAGCTCGTGGGCGTCGGTCACGCGGGCGCCGCGTGGGGCGTCGTCGCAGCGGACCGCGCGCACCCCGGCAACTACGCGCTCACGCCCTTCGAAGGCCCCGAGCAGCCGCTGGGCGCGTGGGGCCTCGACGGCGTTCCGAGACCGTGCGGCGCGCGGGCTGCGGGCGCCGCGACCATCGACGTGGTGCGCGGCGGCGACAGCGACGACGAGCGCGAGCGCGACCAGCTCGCCGTCACCATCGGTCCGCAGGGCGACGGACCCGACTTCGCCGAGGAGCGCGTGGTCACCTTCGAACGAACGGGCGAGACGACGTGCCTGCGCCGCGTGTGGGGCGTGCAGCGCGTCCAGAGCTACACCGACGCCGACCACGACGGCGGCGAAGACGTGGGCGACGCGTGGGGCGCCGTGCGGCTCAACGCGCGCGGTCGCGGACTCACGGGCGCCTACGACACGGGCGCGCGCATCGCGACGGCCTCGGTGACCCTGGCCGCCACGGTGCCCTTCGCGCAAGACATCTGAGCGGCGGCGAGCGCTACGCCGCGCGGGCTTCGGCGAGGAGGCGCTCGATCTCGCGCAGCGTTTCGACGTCGTCGCCGACCATCGCCTTCATCGACTGGATGCGCTTGCACACGATGTCGGCGATGCGCGTCTCGAGCGTGTCGTCGGCGTAGGCCCAGTAGACCTGCGCGAAGCGTCCGTCGCGGTGGCAGCGTCCCTCGATCTGCGCCATCTGGATGGCCGACCATCGCAGGTCGTGGATGACCTCGGAGCGGGCGACGTCGTTGTGCTCGCCCTGGTGCAGCGAGATGCCCTCCTCCATCGTGAAGAAGATGACCTTCGCCTCGCCCTTCTGAAAGCGCATGCGCTCGGCCTCGCGCTCGACCGCGCCCATGCGGCCGTGCAGGGTCGCGCACGCGACGCCGTCGCGCGAGAGGTCTTCGCGCAGCGCCTCGAGCGTCTCGATGAAGGCCACCGAGACGCCCACCTGGTGACCGTTCTCGAGGAGCTCGCGCACGAGCTCCGCGGTGCCCTCCACGCGCAGGAGCGAGGCCTTCTGACGGAAGCGCAGCGTCGCCGCGAGGGCGCCCCGCGGGTTCTTGCCCGAGGGCGCGAGGTCGAGCGCTTCACGGAACTCCGTCCACGCCTGCTCGTAGCGCTCGCGCGCGCTCGCATCGAGCCCGATGGGCGTGAGGATGCGGTTGATCTCGGGCCAGCCCGCGATGTCCTCGGGGCGTCGTCGCAGGCCCGCGGGGGCGCGCCCGTCGAAGAGCAGCGCGCGCACCTTCTCGCAGTCGCGGCGATCACCGCGCCAGTCCCACTTTCCGAAGGCGCCGCGCGTGACGCCGAGGCCCTGGTCGGCGCACCACTGTTCGAAGTCCTTGAGGTCGCCCGCGCGGGCGCCCGTGAGCTTCGCGAGGAGCGGCGCGAGGTACGACAGCTCGAGGGGGTTCTGCCCCGCGGTGGCCGAGAGCCAGAGCGTGAAGCCCGCGCGCGCGTTGATCTTCGCGGCCAGCTTCGACCGCGCCGCCGAGGGGTTCTTGCATCGGTGGCTCTCGTCCCACACGACGACGTCGTACTCGGGGGCGCTGCCCGCGCGCGCGAGGCCCTTCTTCGATCGCACCTTCTTGCGCGCCTCGGCGGACACTTCGAAGAGCTTGCCGAGGCGGTCGTAGTTGATCACCACGACCTCGCGTCCGCCGTCGCCCGCGGCCTCGATGGTGCGTCGCCAGTGGGCCACCACGGCGAGCGGACACACGATGAGCACGGTCTCGACGCCGGGCATCGTGCGCACCGCCTCCCAGGCCGAGAGGGTCTTTCCGAGGCCCACGTCGTCGGCGAGGAGAAAGCCTCCGCGACCCGATGCCTGCGCGGCCGTGATCGCGCGGATCGCGTCGCGCTGGTGCGCCCTCGGCACCATCGTCGCGGCGGGCTTCGAGGGCGGCGGCGCGTCGTCGTCGTTGAGCTCGCGCTCCACGGCCAGCTCCCACGAATAGGGCTGCGCGCGAAAGGGCGCGAGGGCCTTCGGGAGCGACGCTCCACGCCACACGAAGACGCTGTTGTCCGCGTCCCATCGGGCGCCCGCGGAGGTGGCCGTGGCGCGCATCGCGAAGGGCACGTCGAGCACGTGCGCGCGCAGCTTCACCGCGGCGGCGCGGGGCGTGGGCGAGGGGGCTGAGACGGTCTTCTTCGCGCGCATGGTGGCCATCGCGCGGGTGATATCAGCGAAGCTCCGAGCGAGGCCAGAAGCGTGCGGTCTCAGACCTTGCGTCCGAAGGCGCGGAGGCGGTTCGCGCCGCCGTCGGGCGCGGTCTCGAGGCGCAGATGCGTGAACGGTCCGCGCGACGCGAGCGACGAGGCCTCGACGGTGAGCGTCGCGCCCGCGAGCTGCTTCACGCGCGTGCTGCGAATGACCTCGATCCAGGCGCGCTCTTCGATGTCCGCGCCGCCGAGCGGGGCGCGCGCGCCGAGGACGCGGAGGCTCACGGGGTTGTTGAGCACGAAGTACGTGAAGTCGACCTCGACGCGGTCGAGGGAGCCTTCGAGGCCGAGCGCGACGACGACGAAATCGACGTGGTCGGCGCCGCGGCTGCGGCTCGTCTCCCACCCGTCGCCCATGCTCTTCGGGGCCGCGTCGGCGAGGAGCTGCTGGCTGTGTCCGTAGCGGTTGTTGCTCGTCGCGACGACCTTCGCGCCGAGGCCCTCGCTCGCGAGGTTCGTGACAACGCCCGGCGCGATCGAAGCGCGTCGCGCGGCGATCTCGTCGGCGCTCGGGCCGTGGTGCGCAGCGTCTCCGCCGCGGGGGATGGGCGCGTCGTGTCGCACGCGTCGCGCGGACGCCTCGCCGGGGTCGACGGACGTCGGCGCGGGGCCGTCGTAGCAGCGGAGCCGCGCGATGCCGCCGTCGGGGTGATTCTCGAGGAGCACGTGGGTCCACGCGTCGTCGCGTCCGCGCGGCGTGCGAAAGACGTTGTGCGCGTGCCCGTCGAGCGCGGTGGGCGCGAGGAGCTGCACCCAGCGCGGGTCATTGCGCGCGGGCGATTCGCCCGGGGCGGCGCGGAGGGCGTACACGGCGCCGCGTTCGGCGTGGTTGCCGTCATGCCAGTGCGTGTCGACGTCGACGGTGCCGATGGGGCCGGGCGCGCCGAGCGCGAGGATCGCCCAGTCGGGCGCGTCGGGGTTGTGGCGGCGCGTCTCCCACGAGTCGAACTCCTGGCCCTTGCCGGGGATGAACACGCCGAAGCGGAACTCGGGCGCGCGCGTCGCGAGAAGGTTCTCTGCGGGCGCGAAGCCCTCGTCGGAGCATGCGAGCACGCGTCCGCCGGGGACGCGATCGAGGGTCTCGTCGTTCATGGTGTCGGTGCCTCGGGCGAGGTCGCCTGTGCCTCGCGCGGCGAAGACGGTTACCACAGCTCCGTCGGCGCGCGTCGGTGCGCGCGACACGGCCCCCGTGTTATCGAGCGCCTCTCCCCGATGGAACCGACGATCTGTGTGACCGTGGTGACCGGCGCCCTCGGGGCCGGCAAGACGACGCTCCTCAACCGCTGGCTCGGCGCGTATGCGCGCGGCGACGCGGCGGTGATCGTCAACGAGTTCGGCGACGTGGGCGTCGACGGCGAGCTGCTCGCGGAGCGCGTGAAGGAGCTCGTCGAGCTCACCGGTGGCTGCCTCTGCTGCACCACGCAGGCCGACCTCGTGCGCGCGCTGCTCGACCTCTCGACGCGCGACCCCGCGCCGCGCCGCGTGTTCATCGAGACCTCGGGCGTCGCCTCGCCCGCGGGCGTGGTGCGCTCGATCACGCGCGGCCCCGTCTCGCGTCGGATGCGCCTCGACGGCGTGGTGACCGTGCTCGACGCGACGCGGCTCCACCGGCTCGGCGAGAGCCTCCTCATGGCCGAGCAGGCCGCGTACGCCGACGTGATCGTGCTCTCGCGCTCCGACGCGGTCATCGACGAGGCCGCGCGCGCCGAGGCCGTCTCCTTGGTGACCCGCTACAACCCCGCGGCCGCGGTGACGTGGGCGTCGCGCGGCGCGCCGATCGATGAGGGCGACGGTGACCTCGACGCGATCCTCGCGCGTCGCGTCGATGATGTCTCTGCGCCGTGGGTCTTCATGCGGTCCGATGCGTCGTCGCACGAGCAGGGGATCGAGTCGGTGTCGCTCACGCTCGACGGCGCGGTAGACAGCGATCGCTTCAGCGAGTGGGTCGAGTCGCAGGTGGCGCTCCTCGGCGGGAGGCTCATGCGCATGAAGGGCATCGTCGCCGTGGCCGACGTCCCTGTGCGCGTGGTGCTCCAGGGCGTGGCCGATCAGGTCGAGGTGAGCTTCGCCGCGCCGTGGGGAGACACCGCGCCGAAGAGTCGCCTCGTGCTCATCGGCTACGGGCTCGACCGCGACGCGCTGACGTCGGGCTTCGCGGGCTGCGCCAGCGGCTGAGTCGCGCGTCGCGCCACTTCGCGCGCGGGCCGTGTCGTCGTAAGGTAACGCGCATGACGCAGGGCGCGCGCACACGCATGGGTCACGGCCCGTTTCGACCCGATCAGTTGCACTCCGGCGATCCCTACGAGATCTCCGAGGGGCACGCGATCTACTGCGCGCCGACGGGGGCCGACGGAGCCGGGCCGAACCTTCGCGGCGGCTTCGTGATCGACACCGATCCGCAGGTGAAGAGCGCGGGCGTCGACGCGGGCTTTCAGCTCGGGCCGCTCACGATGCGAGCGCCCGACGTGGCCGCGGGAGATTTCTCCGAGCGACCCGGATGGGTGCAAGGGGTTCCTCCGCTCGCGATCGAGTACGCGAGCGTGGGGCAGGATGAGCACGAGCTCCGTGAGAAGATCGACGACCTGCTGCGCGCGGGGACGCTGCACCTCTGGGTGGTTCGCCTCACGGGCCCGCGGCGCGTCGAGGTGTATGAGCGCGGCGGCGCGATGCGCACGGTGCTCCCCGGACAGATGCTCACGGCGCCCGGCGTGCTTCAGAACGAGGTTCCCGTCGAGGCGCTCTACGACCGCGAGGCGGCGCACGAGGTGGCGCTGCGAAATCTGCTTCAACGAAAGGGCTACGCGAGCCTCGAAGCCCTTCGGCAGGAGCAGCGCGAAGAGGGCCGCGAAGAGGGCCGTGAGGAGGGCCGTGAAGAGGGCCGCGAAGAGGGCGCGCTCGCTGCGAAGCGGTCGATGCTCCTGACGCTGTTGGAGGCGCGCGGCGCCGTGAGCGCGACGCAGCGCGAGCGCGTGCAGACGAACCGGAGCAACGCAGAGCTCGACGCGTGGTTCTCGCGCGCGGTCGCGGGTGACGACGCCACGAAGATCCTCGGGGCGTAGCGCGACGATCTCCCCCGCGCGCGCCACCGGACGTGAGGGGGCCGGAGGCTACACGAGCGCGCGGGGTCGCACCATTCCCCTATTTCGGGCGTCGACACTGCGCGTTGCGCGCTCGTAGCGTCGCGCGATGGCAACCCGTCGCGTCACGCGCATCAAGCTCTTCGCCGCACTTCTCGGCAGCGCGCTCGTGGGCTGCTCGGGGAGCTCGACCCCCGACGTCGCGCACGTCGACGCAGCGGCGGACGCAGCGGATTCCGTGGTGTCGCCCGATGCTACTGCGGATGACGTGGCGCCGACGGACGCGGTCGTCGACACCAGCGCGACGGACATCACCGCCCCCGACACGATCGCGGCCGACATGACCACGCCCGACGCAACCACGCCGGACGTGTCCGCGCTCGATGTGCCCGCGCCCGACGTGTCCACGCTCGACGTGATCGCGCCCGACGCACTCGTCCCCGATGCGCCCGCATCCGACACACTCGTCCCCGATGCGTCCGCGCCCGATGTCAACGTCGACGCTGGACCGAGGCTCTCCGCGTGGAGTCGTCGCTTCGGCGAGGCGTCTGACCAGGACTGCTTCGCCATCGCGCTCGACACCGCGGGTGACGTGTTTCTCAGCACGTACATCATCGGCACGGTGAACTTCGGCAACGGTCCGCTCAGCGGCATGGACCGCATCGCCATCGCGAAGCTCGGCCCCACCGGCGACGCGCTCTGGAGCCGCATCTACCCCAACGGCGGACACCAGTACTCGACGGGCATCGCCGTCGCGTCGTCGGGCGCGATCGTCATCGAAGGAGGCTTCGAAAACACCCTCAACTTCGGCGGCGCCGCCCTCGTCAGCGCAGGCGGCGACGACGTGTTCAGCGCGGGCCTCACCGCCGCGGGCGCGACGAGCTGGAGCCATCGCTACGGCGACGCGAGCCTCTATCAGAAGGGTCTCGACGTCGCCATCGACCGCGGCGGCAACGCGGTCTTCGTCGGAGAGCTCAGCGGCGGCGCCACCTTCGGCACGACGCCCTTCACGGGCAACAACCGCGACGTCTTCGTCGTGAAGCTCGACCCCGGCGGCAATCATCTCTGGAGCCACGTGTGGGGCGATCCCGCGATGCAGGTCGCCACGGGCGTGGCCGTCGACGGCAGCGACAACATCGTCGTCGTCGGTCGCCTCGACGGACGCGTCGACTTCGGCGACGGGCCCGTGGGATCGGGGCAGGGGCTCTTTCTCGCGCGCCTCTCGCCCTCGGGCGCTCCGACGTTCGTGCGCACCTTCGCGACAGAGCAGGGGCAGGTCATGCGGAGCCGCGTGGCCACCGACGCGGCGGGCAACATCTATGTCGCGGGCAGCGTCCTCGGCGCCATCGACCTCGGCGACGGAATGATCGCGGGGCGCGGCGATTTCGACGTGTTCGTCGCGCGCTTCGACCCCACGGGGCGCCTCGTGTGGCACCGCGAGTTCGGCGACGCGATGGGCCAGCAGATGACCGACCTCGCCGTGAACGCCGCGGGCGACATCGCGCTCGTCGGACACTTCGACGGCACCGTCGACTTCGGCGGCGGCCCGCTCACGAGCCGCGGCGGCGACGACTTCGTGGGCGGCGACGCGTTCGTCGTGCGGCTCAACGCAGACGGCTCGCACCGCTTCAGCGCGCGCTACGGAGACGCCGCCGCGCAGCGCGCCCAGAGCGTCGCGATCGACGCGCGAGGCGACGTCGTCGTGGCGGGCGAGTTCCGCGGACAGATCGACCTCGGCACCGGGACGCTCACCAGCGCAGGCGGGACCGACATCTTCGTCGCGCGCCTCCCGATCCCGTAGCGCGATGCTCCGATCGCCCGAAGACTACGGGTCTCGCGGACCGAGGAGGAACGCGAGCGCTCCGGGCAGGCGCATCGACCAGTAGAGCTCGTTGTGCTGCGCGCCGTCCTGCACGACGTAATGCAGCGTCGAGCCCTCGACGTAGCCCACGCTGCGGTACGTCGCGGCGAGCTCGCGCGTGTCGGCCACGCCGTCCATCGAGGCGCCCGCGTTGCCGCTGTCGACGTACACGCGGAGCGGCCTCGCCGCGCGCGTCGGCGTCGACGCGACCTCGCGGAGGAGCACGCGATCGTTCCACCAGGTCGACGGAGAGAGCGCGCCGATGAGGCCGAAGACGTCGGCGCGCCGCACGCCCGCGTACGACGAGATGAGCCCGCCGAGCGACGAGCCCACGAGCGCCGTGTTCGCGCGGTCGGGGAGCGTGCGGTAGTCGCGGTCGATCATCGGCTTGACCTCCTCGATGAGCATGCGGAGGTACGCGTCGCCGTTGCCGCCGCCGTACATCGCGTCGCGCGTCGGCGTGTACTCGTCGATGCGCGCGGCGGTGTTCTCGACGCCCACGAGGATGGCCTCGCGGATCGCGCCCGACTCGGCGCCGCCGTTCATGGCGCCGTCCGCGTCCCAGGCGACGCCGCCGAAGGCCGCGCGCGGGTCGAAGAGGTTCTGCCCGTCGTGCATGTACACCACGGGGAAGCGCGCCGCCGTGTTCTCGCCGTAGCTCGGCGGGAGGTAGATCCACACGCCGCGGCGGTTGCCGAGGATCGTCGACGTGAACGTCGGGTACGTGCGCGCGAACTCGCCGATGCCGTTGACGAAGTGGGGGAACACCACCACCGTCGCGCCCGGATTCGCGCGGTAGTTCGGGCCGCGCGACCACGTCGCGTCGTCGAGGAGCGGCTTCCATTCGAGGGGCGCGCGGAGGTCCGAGCTGGTCCACTCCCAGGTGTCGTCGGCGACGCGGCGGAAGGTCACGCCGCGGTCCCAGTTGAGCGGCGTCACCGAGCCTCGCAGCGCGATGCTCCCCGAGCGCGACGCGTAACGGACGCGCAGCGTGGTGACCGACGCGCTCGCGTCGACGGCGGCGTCTGCGATCGGGCGATCCGCGGCGACATCGGCCGTCACATCGAGCGCGACATCGGCGGCGACATCGGCCGTCGCATCGAGCGCGACATCGGTCGAGGGGGCGTCGACCGTCACGTCTCTCGCGACGACGTCTGCGCCCCCATCCGACGGAGCGGTGTCTGCGATTTGCGCGTCGCGCGCGGCGTCGTTCGCGGTGACGTCCGACGACGTGCTGTCGATCGCGGGCGTGTCGATCGCGACGTCGTCGAGCGGCGTGGCGTCGAGTGGCGAAGGCGACGTCGCGCCGGTGCAGGAGGCGAGCGTGATCGCGAGCCACGAGGCCAGTGCGAGTCGGGTTCCCATCGTTGGGTGCTGTGATCGCCCGCGCGGGGGCCGCGCGTCAATGGGGCGAGGCGCGCGTCGGCGGGCGCGTCAGCGCGCGGTGAGCGTGCGCGTTAGCGCGGTCACAACGTGCGCGTTAGCTGGGGCGGTCAGCGTGGCGCTGATCCATTCCATCGCTCAGCGCAGGCGCGCGACGCGGACGCGCGGCGCGACGCTCTCATCGACGGAGACGCTCACGCCGAGCTCGCGGGCCCCCGCGGTCGCCTGGAGGGTGAGGTACTCGACGCCGCCGGGGAGCAGATCACCGTCGGCGGAGGCGAACGCCTGCGTCGCGGGGCCGTTCATCTGCATCCCGTGGAAGCTCGCGAACACGTCGGCGCCGCGCGGGCGCATCGTGATCGGGTCCTGCGCGACGGGAGGTGGCGGAAGCACGCGTTCGTGGGCGCGACGCCGCCGCGCTCGTCGCGGTTGCTCACCGCGAGCGTGGTGAAGAAGTCCATCGCGACGTCGCCCATCTCCGCGTGCGCCGCCGTGGGGAGCGTCGTCGCCACGGAGTCGGGCGCGTCGATGAGCGCGCGCAGAAACGCCGGTCCGCCGCGGTTGGCGACGGTCCCGTCGGAGGCCGCCTCGTCGCCGCCGCCGCGGTCGTAGAGCCACCGCACGAAGAGGTACGCGCCGCCGCGGAGGGCGCCGTCGCGGGCCGCGTCGTAGGGGCGTCCGTCGACGACGATGTCGGAGAGCGAGAGGAGCCCGACCTGATCGAGCCCCGCCTTCGTGACGTAGAGGTTGCCCGCCTGGTAGCCGATCACGTCTTGCGCGAGCGCGCCGAAGCCCTCGGCCATGTAGGCGTTGTCGCGCCACGCCGTGAGGCGATTGCGAAGCACCTTGCGGCCGAAGTGAATGAGGTGCCCGAGCTCGTGCGAGAGGATCTCGTTCATCGCCGCGAGGGTGTTGTAGGGCGGCATGATGACGTTGGGCGGCGTGAGGTAGAGCACCTCCGCCGCGTTCGAAACGCGGCACCCCGCGACGCGCTGGAGGTCGCACTGCTGAAAGAACGCGACGGCGGTGCGGTTGGTGAGCGGCGAGAAGAGCAGCGCGATGCGCCCGTCGTGGTCGATGTCGGACTCGACGCCGAAGACCCCGCGCTCGCGCGGCACGGTCGTGCGGTCGAAGCTCTCGAGGAAGCTCGTCACGAACGCGGGATCGAGCATCGCGGGGTGCGCCGCGGTGGTGTCGGCCCACACGACGGCGCGGTCGCTCGTCGCCACGACGCGCGCCGTGATGCGCTCGCTCGAAGACCCCGTGGTCGGAAAGTCGAAGCTGCGCTCGGTCCCCACGGCGGGCGCGGTCCCCGTCGGCGGGGCCTCGGCCGGGAGCGTCATCGCGCGCCACGGCGCCGCGTCGATCGAGCAGCCCGTGACCAGCGTGGGTTGCGGAGCGTCTTCGGCCGCGCTCTGCATCACCTCGTAGCCGACGGAGGGGCCCGGCGCGTCGACCTGCGACGACGCGAGCACCATGATGAAGCGCTCCGTCCCCGCGGGCGTGGCGAGCCGCACCGAGGCGAGGCCCGCGCGAACAGGGACCTCCGCGACCTCGCCCGGCGCGAGCGCGAAGGGGCCGCTCGCGTCGGTCACGTCGTTCGCATCGGTCGCGTCGCTCGCATCGGTGGCGTCGGTCACATCCGCCGCGTCGGCCGTCGGAACATCGGGGTTCGCCGCGTCGGGGGCGCTCGACACGCCGTCGCTGCAGGCCGCGCAGGCGAGCACCGCGGCGAGGACGCCGGCGCGCTTCAGGAGTTCGTTCATCGCTCTTCGCGTCCTCCCGGGGCGGCGCGTGGAGGGGCGGCGCTCCGAAGTGGTCGGCGGCGTGGGGCGCGTCTCGACCGCGTGGTCGGCGTCGCGCGCGCCGCCTGAGGGGAGCGCGAGGATAGGTCCGCGCGCCCCGGCGACACAACACGCGCCGCGTCGAAACCCGCTGCGTACAAGCGTTCGCGAACGGCGCGCGCAGAACGCGCCACGTTCCCCCGCGACACTTTCGCCGACGTGTACTAGGAAGCGAATTCGCGATGGACCCCGACAAGATCCGCGGAATCCTTGAGAGCCTCCAGGCCGGCAGCACCGACGTCGACGACGCGCTCGGAGCCCTGCGAAACCTGCCCTTTCAAGACCTCGGCTACGCCGTCGTCGACCACCACCGGGCGCTGCGTCAGGGCATCCCCGAGGTGATCTTCGGCGAGGGCAAGACCGCCGAGCAGGTCGTGGGCATCGCGCGCGAGATCGCCCGCAGCGGTCAGAACGTGCTCATGACGCGCATGGACGTGATCAAGGCCGCGGCCGTGCAGGCCTCCATCGAGGGCGTGCAGTACCACCACGCCGCGCGCATCGCGACGCTGGAACAGAAGCCCATTCCGCAGCTCGGCAAGAGCCCCGTGGCGATCGTGTGCGCGGGCACGAGCGACGTTCCCGTGGCCGAGGAGTGCGTCGAGACGCTGCGCATGCTCGGCGCCTCGGTGGAGCGCATCTACGACGTGGGCGTCGCGGGCGTTCACAGGCTCCTCGCGAAGCGCGGCGTGTTCGAACGCTGCGCCATCGCGGTGGTCGTCGCGGGCATGGAGGGCGCGCTCCCGAGCGCCGTGGGCGGCCTCGTCTCGATCCCCGTGATCGCGGTCCCCACGTCGGTGGGCTACGGCGCGGCGCTCAAGGGCTTCACGGCCCTCGCGTGCATGCTCACGAGCTGCGCGTCGGGCGTGACCGTGTGCAACATCGACAACGGCTTCGGCGCGGCCTTCGCGGCGGCGCGCATCCTCCAGAGCGCCGAGCGGTACTGAGCGCTCAGGCGCCGCGGTGCAGCGCGCCGAAGAGGCCGTCGAGCATCATGTACGTGAGCCCCCAGATCACGCGGTCGCCGATCTTGTAGCAGGGGAGCTCGTGCGCGTGCCCCTGCCACTCGAAGGGGTACACCGACGAGAGCGCACCGCGCGCCATCGGGCCGATGGGCGTCCAGAGCACGTCGGCGACCTCGTGGTTGAGGGCGTGCGGCGCGTCGCGGCGCATCGCGAAGACGAAGGGCGCCACGCGGATATCCACCGCGGGCTTGCGGATCATGATGGGCACGTCGTCGAGGCGGCGCAGGAGCGTCGCGTCGCGCGCGAGGTCGAGGCCCACCTCTTCGGCCGTCTCGCGAATGGCCGTGGCGACGGGGTCGGCGTCGGTCGCGTCGCGTCGTCCGCCGGGAAAGGCCATGTGCCCCGACCAGAGGTCTCCCTCGCGCTCGGCGCGCTGGATGAAGAACACCTCGGCCTCGCCGTCGCGCCCCTCGCGCAGGAGGATCGCGACGGCCGCGGTGACGTTCGTGTCGTGGCGCGAGATTTCCTCCGCGCGCAGCAGGTCGACGAGGGTCGCGAGGTCGTAGCGGGGGAGGGGCATCGGCGCGTTGATTGACCCTCTCTCATAGGTCCCGAGGGCATGTGGCGGCAAGCACACGATGGTCGGTGCAACGGGCGAGGGGGTTCGACTACGATGCGCCGCGAAATCGCTGGAGGTCGTAGTCATGGCATCGCTCGTGGTGGTGGGCGCCCAATGGGGCGACGAGGGCAAAGGAAAGATCGTCGACCTCGTGTCGGAGCGCGCCGACGTCGTCGTGCGCTACGCGGGCGGCGCCAACGCGGGCCACACGCTGAAGGTGAACGGGCAGAAGCTCGTGACGCACCTGCTCCCCTCGGGGGTGATGCATCCGACGGTGCGCTGCGTGCTCGGCGCGGGGATGGTCATCGCGCCCGAGGTGCTGGTCGACGAGATCCGCGTCTGCGAGGAGCGCGAGCTCGACGTGCGCCGGAGGCTCGTGATCAGCGGGCGCGCGCACGTGACCTTTCCCTTTCAGGCGGCGATCGACAAGGCGTCGAACGCGGGGCCTCGCGCGATCGGCACGACGGGCCGCGGCATCGGACCGACCTACAGCGACAAGGCCGCGCGCATCGGCGTGACGCTCCGTGAGTTCGTGAACCTCGCGAAGCCCGAGTCGAAGGCCGCCCTCTCGGCCCTCGTCGACGTGTGGGCCGCGCGCGCGAAGGCCGCGGGCGTAGAGCCCCCGACGCTCGAAGGGACGCTCGCCTGGGCCGCGCCCCTCGCCGCCGAGATCGCGCCGCTCCTCGGCGACGCGTCGATGATCGTGGCCAACGCGATCCGCGCGAACAAGCGCGTGGTCTTCGAAGGCGCCCAGGGGACGCTCCTCGACATCGACCACGGGACCTATCCCTTCGTGACGAGTTCGAACACGCTCTCGGGCGGCGCGTGCACGGGCGTGGGCATCGGCCCGACGGCCATCGACGCTGTGCTCGGCATCACGAAGGCGTACTGCACGCGCGTGGGCAACGGCGCGTTTCCCACGGAGCTCCGCGGGGCCGAAGGGGATCGGCTGCGCGAGGTCGGCGAGGAGTACGGCGCCACGACGGGCCGCCCGCGACGCTGCGGCTGGCTCGATCTGCCTGCGCTGCGCTACGCGGCGCGGGTCAACGGGCTCACGCACCTCGCGGTGACGAAGGTCGACGTGCTCGCGGGCCTCGACTCGGTGCCCGTGTGCGTCTCGTATCGCATCGACGGACGCATCTACGAAGACCTCCCCATCGACGACCTCGAGCACGCCGAGCCCGTCTTCGAACACTGGGAGGGATGGGACGACTCCGTCGCGAAGGCCCGCACGATCGAGGACCTCCCGCGCTCGGCGAGGCGCTACCTCGTCGACGTCGAGGCGAGGGTGGGCGTGCCCATCGCGATCGTGTCGGTGGGCGCAGAGCGCGAGGCGACGATCATTCGCCGCGAGGTCTTCGTGCGATGATCGACCGCGGCGCGCTCGTGCTGGCTCCCTCGACGAAGGGGGCGTACCGCGGGGTCAACCGCCCGCCCCTCGACGGCCTCGCGTACACGGGTCGCAAGGGCAAGGAGCTCGCGCGTCGCTACGCGGCGCACATCGTCGAGGGCGACGGCGTGCTCGAAGACCTCGACGACGCCATCGGCATGCGCGAAGAGGCCCGCCGCATGGGCTTCACCGACCTCGACGTGGTGGTCTTCGTGGTGCCGCAGACGCCGTGGAATCCCAAGGGGCTCCCGGTGGTCGAAGCGCCCCCCGCCGACGACCTCGAAGCGCTCGGCTGGGACGTGTTCGAGCCGCTGGAGCCGTGGTGCTCCGCGCTCGCGAGCGAGACGCCCGTGGCGGGCGTGAACGCGTACGGTCTGCTCGACGACCGCGCGTCGGCCGAGACGCTCGCCGCGAAGCTGAACGTCGAAGCGCCGGGCGACGAGCCCTACGTCGCCGCCGTCGTGTGGCGCGTGAAGGCGTAGCCGCGCGCGACCCTCCAGCACCCGCACCAACGCCCGCAATCCCGGTGGCACACCGGAGCGCGTGAGCGCTCCAGGTCCGCCGCCCGACCCCGAGTGCTCCCCGCCTGGCGCGCTTACGCGCGCCGGTGTGCCCCTCGTACTGCGGGCGTTGTGTGGTCGCGAGATGCATACGCGCAGTGGCTCGCAAGATGCCCACATCCTGGAACTCGCAGCACGCGTCGCCCGTCTTGCGCCGACTACAGCTCCGTCTTCGCGAGCACCTCGGCGGTCCTCGCGGCGCGCCACAGCTTCAGACGCTCGCGCACCTCGGGACGCTTCGCGCCCACGATGCTCGCCGCGAGCAACCCCGCGTTCGCCGCACCGGGCTTGCCGATCGCGAGCGTCCCCACGGGAACGCCCCGCGGCATCTGCACGATCGACAGCAGCGAGTCGATCCCGTTGAGCAGCGTCGCGGGAACCGGGACCCCGAGCACCGGGATCACCGTGCGTGACGCCACCATGCCCGGGAGGTGCGCCGCGCCGCCCGCGCCCGCGATGATGACCTCGATGCCGCGCGCCTCGGCGGTCTCGGCGTACTCGAACATCCACTCGGGCGTGCGATGCGCCGACACCACGCGCACCTCGTGAGGAACGCCGAGCTCCTTCAAGATCTCGCGCGCGGGCGACATCACGTCGAGGTCCGACGAGCTGCCCATGATGATCCCCACGAGGGGCGCTTCGAGGATGGTCTCGTTGTGCATGACGCGGCGGAGGGTAACGCCCGCGCGGCCCTCGTCGTCAACGTTCCACGCGCGACGCGAAGCGCACGCTCACACGCACGCGAGGCGCACGCTCAGTGGCACACGCCGTCGTCGCAGCGCAGGCCCCGACCGGTGCATCCCACGAAGGGGCAGCACGGCTGGCCCGGGCTCTCTCCGCACGCGAAGCACACGAACGCGCGGCCGTCGGGGACGGAGCACATCCCCGGGGTGCAGTCGTCGAGGTGGCACAGCCCGCCGAGCGTCCCCGAGGGCGCCGAGTCGCTGAAGCACACGCCCCAGCGCAGCGATCCCTCGCGGCATCCGCTCGCGCAGGGACGCTCTCCGAACCCGCCGCAGCGCTCGCAGCGCGCGCCGTTGCACTGCGTGGTCGGCGGGCACGATCCGCCATCGGAACACGTTCCGCCGGGCGTTCCAGGCGCGGGCTCGACGTGCATCACCGGGCCATCGGTCGCGAGGCTGTCCGGGCGATCTGCGGTCGCGTCGCGCGCGTCGGCGACGGTGGCGTCGACCATCGGAGGAGCGCCTCCCTCAGAGCCCTCGCACGCGGTGAGGAGCAACGAAACCAGCAGCGTCGAAGGGGCCGTCGGTCGAAAGAATGCGTGCGTCTTCACGGCGGCGGCGACGCTACCACGACACTTCGCCGCGGCGCCTCGCGATGCGCGTACGCACTTCCGTGAGGCCGCTCGCATACCGTAGGCTCACGCGAACAACATGCGACCTCGCTTCATCCTTTCGCTCGTCGTCGCGCTCGCCGCGTGCTCCTCGTCGCCCGCGCCCGAGGACGCGTCGGTCAAAGACGTCACGACCGACATGGGCCCCGTCGACGTGCCTTCGACGCCGCCCGACGCGCGTCCCGACGTGCCCGTCGCGCCGCCCTGCGTCGACACCGACGGCGACGGCATCAGCGACACCGACGAGCGCGCGGCCGACAACCTCGACACCGACACCGACGGCATGCCCGACTTCCGCGACACGGACTCCGACAACGACGGGTTCAGCGATCGCGACGAGTCGATCCGCAGCTACACGAACTTCGAGATGGGCGCGCGCGTTCATGTGCGGCGCGCCCGCCGACAACTGCGACGCGCCGCCCGACGGGCTCCCCAACCACCGCGACCTCGACGCCGACAACGACGGGCTCACCGACGTCGAGGAGCGCATGGCGGGCACCAACCCCTGCTCCGAAGACAGCGACCGCGACGGCTTCGCGGACCTCGCCGAGGTGGTCGCGCGCACCGACCCTCGCAGCGCCACGTCGCAGCCGCCCATGAGCGCGCTCTACGTCGTCTTGCCCTACTACGCGCCCACGTCGCGAGGGCCGCGCGAGACGCGGGAGTTCACCTTCCAGACGCGCATCCGCGAGGCCGACGTGTTCTTTCTCGTCGACAACTCGGCGAGCATGGATCGCACGATCGACAACCTGCGCCGCAACTTCAGCACGGTCATCGTGCCGGGCGTCCGCGCCGCGATCCGCGACGTGCGCATGGGCGTCGGATCCTTCGACAGCATGCCCGACGGCGTCGACGGCAACGCGGGGACCTCGACCCTCGCGGGCGACTACACGCTCTGGATCCGTCAGCGGCTCACCTCGGATGCGATGGCCGTGCAGTCGGCCTTCGACTCGATGCGCACCATCGTGGCCGACTCGTCGATGCGCTACTTCGGCGGCGACGCGCCCGAGTGTCAGACCGAGGCGATCTATCAGCTCCTCGCGGGCGCAGGGCGTCGCGCGCGCACGGGCGTCGACCCCATGGACCCGGCCGCCGTTCGAAGCACCGTCAACGCGCTCGACCCCATGGGCAACGGGTGGCCTGGCGCCGTCGACACCGCGCGCGACTGCCCTGGAATCTCCGACGCGTACGGGTGGGGATGCTTCCAGCAGGGCAGGGTCCCCATCGTGGTGCTCGCGTCGGACGGCGAGTGGTACGACGGCCCCGACCCGACGTCGCCCATCAGCATCGAAGGACACCGCTACGCCACCGACCTCGCGCCCGAGCTCACGCGTCGCGGCGCGCTCTTCGTCGGCGTCGACGTCAACGAGTCGACGATGCGCGGCTACACCTTCTCGAACTCCGTGCGGCTCGCGGCGCTCACGCGCACGCTCAACGCTACGAACAGCGAGGTGGCCTTTCACCCCGCGTCGTCGGGCGGCCTCGACCGCATCTCGAACGACATCGTGACGGCCATCACCACGCTCGCCAACGAGACGCGGCAGAACATCACCACGTCGCGCGAGGCCGACATGGCCGCGACGGGCCTGCCGATGGGGCGCACCACGGCGGACTTCATCCGCTCCGTCACGCCCGTTCGCGCGATGCCCGACGCGCCCACGGGCTACGAGCGCCGCGACATGACCACGTTCTTCAACGTGTCGCCGTCGACGAGCGTCGTGTTCAGCGTCGAGTTCTACAACGACTTCGTCGAGGGCGGAGACGTCGCGCGGGTCTTTCAGGCCACCATCGTGGTGCGAGGGCGCGCGGGCACCGTCGTCGATCGCAGGCCCGTGTACATCGTCGTCCCCGCGCGCGGCGGCGGTCTGCCGCCGGGTTGATCGCTCGACGCCTCGTCCGGCGCGGCGTCGCTACTGCCGACGCTGCGCCGCGAGGAAGGTCCACGCCGAGCGCGCGAAGGAGCCCGGGAGGTCGTGGCCTCCCGCGCGCAGCGCGACCTGCGCGGTGACGCCCGCGGCGCCGAGGCGCGAGGCGAGGGCGCAGGTGTAATAGACCGACACCATGGGGTCTTGCGTGCCGTGGGCGAGGTAGCCCGGCACGCGCCGCCCCGACGTGGGGATGCCCACGGGGAGCTGGTAGCCCGTGCAGCCGCACCAGCCGCCCTCCGCCGCGAGCCCCGAGCACGTCGTCGACGAGCCCTGAAACGCGCAGCCCGGACGCGTCGCGCAGGTGACCATCCCCGCGGAGTTCTCGGCGAACGCGGCGATGCGATCGCGCAGCGTCACCGACACGAGGAGCGCCATGAAGCCTCCGTTCGAGTGCCCCACGGCGTAGACCCGGTCGGGGTTCGTCGCGTAGCGCCGCTGCGCCTCGACGATCGCGGCGCGCGCGAGCACGAGGTCCGCGTTCGTGTCGACGTTGGCGTTGCGCGTCTCCCAGTACGTCCCGTTGCCGCCGGGGTGGTCGTAGTCCGCCCCTTCGCCGCCGAACCAGCGCGAGTTGGGGGCCACCACGACGATGCCCTCGGCGTCGGCGAGCGCGCGCAGGCCCGAGTCGTTGATCATCACGTCGCCGTCGGCGTTGGTGCCGTGAAAGGCCACCACGAGCGGCGGGTTCGCGCCGCGCGTCGCGGGCGCGTAGACCCACACGCTGCGCGACTCGCCCATCACCGTGAGGCGCGCGGTGTAGTACCCCGACGCGCCCGTGAAGCTCCCCGAGTAGGCGACGGGGTCGGTCGCGAGCGGCGTCGGCGCCGTCACCGTCGCGTCGACGCGCGGAACGTCGGGAGAGGCCACCGCCGCGTCGACGGCTCGCACGTCGGGCGCGCTCATCGAGGCATCGACCACTCGCACGTCGGGCGCGCTCATCGAGGCGTCGACGGGCGACGAGGTCGTCGGCGGCGTGCAGGGCACGTAGCCGCCCTCGGCGTAGCAGTCTCCGTCGCGGTCGCAGAAGCAGTGCGCCTCGCCGGGCCAGCAGTAGCGAACGCGGCCCGAGGTGACGCCCACGGGGTTGCCGCGCGCGCTCGTTCGAACGGCCTCGGGGCACACGTTCCTCGCGGCGACGACGGCGTCGGTGCGCGCGGGCGCGTCTGCGGTCGCATCGAGCGCGCGGGCGACATCGGCGGACGCATCGACGACGCGCGCCACGTCGGCGGTCGCATCGACGGCGCGCGCCACGTCGGCGGTCGCGTCGGCGGCGCCCCCCGCGTCGGGGGCGGGCGGCGTACAGCGGACGTAGCCCTCTTCGGCGTAGCAGTCTCCGTCGCGGTCGCAGAAGCAGTGCGCCTCGCCGGGCCAGCAGTAGCGGATCTGGCCCGAGGTCACGCCCACGGGGTTGCCTCGCTCGCTCGTGCGCACGGCCTCGGGGCAGGCCCGCACGACGACGGGCTCGCTCTCGGAGTCGGCGTCGCCGTAGTTGCACTGCGAGAGGAGCGCGCTCGCGACGAGCGCGAAGCACATGGAGAACGAGCGGCGGGCGGCGCGACGGTCGAGCATCGTCGATGCTTATTGCAGCGCCGCGGGTGACGTTCAAGTTCGTTCAGTGAGAGCGGGAAATCGCGACCGGGTGGGGGTGCAGTGACCTCCCCCGGCGCGCGGGTCGTCGTCGCGCGAACGCGCGCGGGCAGACGGTCTGCGCGCGCGGGCGACAGACGTGTTCGCGCTTGACGACGGGGCGCTCTCGGCGCGACCTCCGTATGGATGAACCGCTCGACGCGCCTTCTGGGGTCGCTCCTCGCGCTCCTCGTGCTCGCCGCGTGCTCGAACGCGCCCGTCGTCGGCGCCGTCGACATCGGGAACGACCGCACGCTCGACGTGCCCTCCGACGCGCCCCCTGACACGGCCCTCGACGTCGCCGACGACGCCTCGACCGACGCGCCCGCCGACACGTCAATGGACGCCCTCGACGCGCCCGCGGACGTCTCCGACGGCGCCTCCGACGCGAGCCTCGACGCGCCCTCCGACGCGCCTCCCGACGCGCCCGGAGCCTGTCGCGACGACATCGACTGCGGCTCCAACGAGTTCGGCTACCGCGTCTGCGACACGTCGTCGGGGCGCTGCGTCGCCTGCACGGCGACGAACCGCGGGTCCTGCGGCGCGGGCCAGTTCTGCACCGCCGCGAACCGCTGCGAGGCCGGGTGCGCCGCCGACGCCGACTGCGCGGGCAGCGCGGGCGGCGCCCGCTGCGACGTCGCCGCGCACCGCTGCGTGGCCTGCACGACCGACGCGCACTGCGCGGGCGCCGCCAACGCCACGGGGCGCTGCGTCGACGCGCGCTGCGGCGTCGTGTGCAACGAGGGCTTCGCCGACTGCGACGGCGTCGCGGCCAACGGCTGCGAGGTCGACACGCGCGTGACGGCGACGCACTGCAACGGCTGCGGCATGGCGTGTCCGAGCGCGCCCAACTCGGCGCCTTCGTGCGCCGCGGGGCGCTGCGCGGCCGTGTGCGACACGGGCTTCGCCGACTGCGACGGCGTCGCGGCCAACGGCTGCGAGGTCGACACGCGGACCACCGCCGCCCACTGCGGCACCTGCGCGACCGCGTGCGCCGCGGGCGCCAACGCGACGCCGACGTGCGCCGCGGGGACCTGCCGCGTCGCCTGCCTCACGGGCTTCGCCGACTGCGACGGCGTCGCGGCCAACGGCTGCGAGGCCGCCCTCAGCGGCACCGCGAACTGCGGCGCCTGCGGCGTCGCCTGCGCAGGGGCGACGCCGCTCTGCGTCGAGAGCGACCGCGGGGTGTTCGCGTGCTCGAGCGGGTGCGCGTCGGGGCAGGCGCGCTGCGCGTCGTCGTGCGTGAGCACCGACACCTCGACGGAGCACTGCGGCGCCTGCGGCAACGCGTGTCCGCGCAGGGCCAACGCGCGTCCCGTGTGCGCCGCGGGCGCGTGCGGGATCGCCTGCGACGCGGACTTCGGCGACTGCGACCGCAGCGCTGCCAACGGCTGCGAGGTGACGACCTCGAGCGACGTGCGCCACTGCGGCGCCTGCGGCAACGCCTGCGTCACCGGTCCGCACGCGACGGCGACCTGCGAGGGCGGCCGCTGCGGGCTTCGCTGCGACGCCGGCTTCGAAGACTGCGACAGCGACCCCTCGAACGGCTGCGAGGTCGACCTCACGACCTCGACCGCCAACTGCGGCCGCTGCGGCAACGCCTGCGCCGCGGGGCCGCACGGCACCGCGACCTGCGCGGCGGGGCGCTGCGGCCTGCGCTGCGGCGACGGCTACGGTGACTGCGACGGCGTGGCCTCCAACGGCTGCGAGGTCGACGTCGGGGCCTCGACCTCGAACTGCGGTCGCTGCGGAAACGCCTGCGTCGCAGGCTCCAACGCGTCGCCCGTGTGCGCCGCGGGCGTGTGCGGCGCGACCTGCGCGGCGGGCTTCGCCGACTGCGACGGGCTCGCGGCGACGGGCTGCGAGGCCTCGCTCGGCGGCACGGCGAACTGCGGGCGCTGCGGCAACACCTGCGGCGCGTCGGCGCCGCTCTGCGCGTCGAGCGGCGCGACGCCGATGTGCTCGACGGGCTGCGCGTCGAGCGAGGTGCGCTGCGCGGGCGCGTGCGTGAGCACCGCCGCGAGCGTCGAGAACTGCGGCGCCTGCGGCAACGCGTGCCCCGCGGTGATCAACGCGTCGCGCACCTGCGCGGCGGGCGCGTGCGGCTTCACCTGCGCCGCGGGCTTCGGCGACTGCGACATGGTCTCGACCAACGGCTGCGAGGTCGACACGCGCGTCTCGACCGCGCACTGCGGCGCGTGCGGCGCGCGCTGCCCGACGCCCGCGCACGCGACGGCGACCTGCGCCTCGGGGAGCTGCGGGTACACCTGCGACACGGGCTACGCCGACTGCGACGGCGCGGCTTCGAACGGCTGCGAGGTCGACACGCGCGTGAGCGCGCTGCACTGCGGCGCGTGCTGGGCGGCGTGCGCCGTGGGCCGCTGCGACGCGGGGCGCTGCGTGAGCAACCGGAGCTGCGCGGAGATCCTCGCGTCGGCGCCGTCGTCGGCGAGCGGCAACTACACGATCGACCCCGACGGCGCGGGCGGACGCTCGCCCTACACGGTCTACTGCGACATGACCACCGACGGCGGCGGATGGACGGTGGTGTTCCAGGCGGCGACGTCGAACTACATCGACCCGACGCTCGACTACACGGTGCAGGACCCGACGCTGCTCGCCGCGGCGACGCGCACGCTCATGGCGTATCGCAACGCCACGCAGGCCGTGTACGCGAGCTGGGCGAGCTTCGATCTGCCCTCGGCCTGGAGGCTCCAGTCGCCCTTCAGGTACGCGGGCAACGACGAGAGCGTGATGGTCGTGGTGGGCGGCGCGGCGCCCGTGCGCGCGACGCTGCGCTACGGCTATCAGACCTACAGCCAGCGGTGCGGAGACCCGTGGGTCGCGGGCTCGTGGGGTCGCCTCTGCATCATCGGAACGACGGCGCCCTTCTACAGCGGCCACTCGGTCAGCTACGTCGACACCTGCTCGAACTCCGACCAGGTGTGGAACTCCGCGAACTGCTCGGACTCGCTGCGCTTCACCCTCGCCGTGCGCTGAGAGGCCCTGCGCCGCGCCCCCCGCGCCGCGACCTGCGGGCGCGGGGGGTAACGGCACTGTGGCGCCGTCAGTGACCGCCGCCCTCTTCGTCGGGCACGGCGTCGCCGCGGTCTTTGAGCCACTTGCGGAAGTCGTCTTTGTCGATGGCTTTTTCGAGGCCCGCGATGGGCTCGATCTTGTCGTCTTCGATGAGGCGCTTGAGGGCGTCGTCCATCGCGATCATGCCGTCGCGCTTGCCGAGCTTGATGAGCCCCGAGATCTGGTGCGTCTTGCCCTCGCGGATCATCGACGACATCGCGTTGGAGCTGAACATGATCTCGACGGCGGCCACGCGACCGCCGCCCTTCTTCCGCAGGAGCTGCTGCGCGACGACGCACTTGGTCACCGAGGCGAGCGTCCCCCGCACGCCGGGCTGCTTCTCCGCGGGGAAGACGTTGATGATGCGGTCGATGGTCTTGGCCGCGGAGTTCGTGTGCAGCGTGCCGAAGACGAGCACGCCGGTCTCCGCGGCGTTGAGGGCCATGGCGATGGTCTCGAGGTCGCGCATCTCGCCGACGAGGATGGCGTCGGGGTCCTCGCGCACGGCCGCGCGGAGGGCCGTCGAGAAGCTCTTGGAGTGGGGCCCGATCTCGCGCTGCGACATGAGCGAGCCCTTGTTGGGGTGCACGAACTCGATGGGGTCTTCGATGGTGACGAAGTGCATCGGCCGCGTCTCGTTCATCTCGTTGATGATCGCCGAGAGCGTGGTGCTCTTGCCCGAGCCCGTGGGGCCCGTCACGAGCACGAGGCCCGAGCGCAGCGCCACGACCTTGCGGATGATCTCGGGCAGGCCGAGCTGCTGCACCGTGAGGAGCTTCGTCGGGATCACGCGGAACACGGCGCCCATGCCGCGCTCCTGCTTGAACATGTTCACGCGGAAGCGGCACACGCCGGGGAGCTCGTAGGCGAAGTCGGCGTCGCCGTTGTCGAGGTAGTCCGCCCAGATGTGCATCGGGGTGATGGGCTCGAGGAGGTTCTTGTAATCGACGTCGTCGAGCGTGCGATATCGGATGGGCTCCATGCGCCCGCCGAGGCGGAAGATGGGCGGCCTGCCGACGGAGAGGTGGAGGTCGCTCGCGCCGCGATCGCTCATGAGCTTCAAGAAGCGGTCGATGCGGTTCTTCCCGGGCGTTCCGGGTGCGTGCGTGGGGAGCACGGGCTTGGCGCCCGGGCCCGCGGCCTCACCCGAGGGCGGCGGCGGGATCGAGCGCGTGGCCTTCTCGATCTGCGCGGCCACCACGGCGGGCTCCGCGGCGAGCTTGGCGCGCAGGGTCTCGACCTCGGTGCGGAGCGCGTCGAGCGACTCCTGCGTGGCGTTCGCCGGGTCGTGCTTGTGCTTCGCTTCGAACTGCGCCTCGACCTGCGCGCGCACGCGGGCCTCGATCTGCGCCGCGAGGTTCTGGAGCATCTGCGGCGTGATCTGCACGCCTCCCTGCGGCGCCGCCTGGTGGGGCGCGCTCTCGACGCGCGCGGAGGGCCTCTGCGCCTGCGCCTCGTCGCGCATCGGAGGCCGCGAGACGGGGATCTCCTCGCGCGTGGGGGGCCTCCCGACGGGGATCTCTTCGCGCGTGGGGGGCCTCCCGACGGGGATCTCCTCGCGCGTGGGGGGCCTCCCGACGGGGATCTCCTCGCGCATGGCGGGGCGCGCGGAGCGCTCCGCGGGGGCCTCCTCGCGGACGGCGCCGGGGTGTGCGTTGGGGCGCGGAGGCGCGCCGATGGGGGGACGTCCGTTGCTCATGACGCTGCCGCTGCGGCCGCCGGCGGGGGCGGGGCCTGACTGTGTGAGTGTGTCTCCGCGTGCATGCGGGCCTCGAAGGTCTCTTTCTTTTCGGCGCGCGCGAACGCCGTCTCGGCCGTGATGAGCCCCGCGTCGAGCAGCTCCTCGAGGCTCTGATCGAGGGTCTGCATCCCCGACGCGCGAGAGATCTGCATGAGGCTCGGGAGCTGGTAGGTCTTCGAATCTCGGATGAGCGTGCCGACGTTCATCGTGCCCTTGAGCACCTCGTACACGGCCACGCGCCCCTTGCCGTCGGCGCGCGGCACGAGCGACTGCGAGACCACGTATTTCAAGCTCTCCGAGAGGCCCATGCGCACCTGCTGCTGCTCGTCGGGGGGAAAGCTCTCGATGAGCCGGTCGACGGTCGCCACGGCGCTCGTCGTGTGGAGCGTCGCCACGACGAGGTGGCCCGTCTCCGCGGCCATGAGCGACATGCGGATGGTGTCCACGTCGCGCATCTCGCCCACCATGATCACGTCGGGGTCCTGACGGAGCGCGCCGCGGAGGGCCCGCGCGAAGCTCTGCGTGTGGCGCCCGACCTCGCGCTGATTGACCAGCGAGTTCTTCACCGGGTGCACGAACTCGATGGGGTCTTCGAGGGTGATGACGTGGTCGCTCTTGGTCTCGTTGATGAGGTTGATGATCGCCGCGAGCGTGGTGCTCTTTCCGCCGCCCGCGGGGCCCGACACGAGGATCAACCCCTGGTGATAATCGAGGAGCTCGGTGAGCTGCCCCGGGAGGCGCAGGTCCGCGAAGGTGGGCGGGAGGTTCGGGATGCAGCGGAACGACGCGCAGGTGCCCTTGCGCTGCACGAAGGCGTTGGCGCGGTAGCGTCCGACGCCGGGGATCGAGTGGCAGAAATCGATCTCGCCGGCCTTCTCGAAGGCCTTGCGGCGCACCGGGTCGAGGATCTCGAGGATCATCTCGCGCGTCTGCGCCTCGTCGAGCACGGGGAAGTCCGCGCGCTGCACCTTGCCGTTCATGCGAAAGAACGGCGGCTCGCCCACGGTGATCTGGATGTCGCTCGCGCTCACCTCGCGGGCCCGCGCGAGGAGCTTGTCGAGGGGGCGCTTGATCTCCGAGCTCGAGATCGACGCGGTGGCGCGCTCCTGCTCGGGGGTGACCGTGCCGTACTCGCGCGCGAGCTCGACGGCGCGCGTGCGGACCTCCTGCGAGGGGTCCGTCTCCATCACCTGCTTGAGCAGCTTGCCGAGGCGGGCGTCGTGCGAGCGCGAGCACGCCTGGAGCACCTCGAGGCGCACCTCGGGCCGCTCGTCGCTGAGGAGCTTCACGAGCGCGCGGAGCGACTGCTCGCCGCCGATGTTGCCGAGGGCGTCGATGGCGGCCCAGCGCGTGTCCTTGTCGTCGAGGGCCTTGACGAGGTGCGGGATCACGCGCTCGTCCTTGAGCTTCCCGAGGGTCTCGCAGGCGGTGATGCGGAGCCACCAGTCGGGGTCGTCGAGGAGCTTGACCACGGGGCCCACGAGGCGCGGGTCTTCGAAGTGCTCGCAGAGCACCAGGGCCTGCATGCGCACGTCGTCGTCGTCGTTGTCGAGCAGGGCCGCCGCGGGGCGCAGCACCTCGTCGCCGAAGGTCTTGAGCGTGTTGAGGATGCGCGTTCGCATCCAGCCGAGGAGCGAGCGGACGTGCTGCAGGATCTCGAGCACCACCGCGTCGGGCGTGCCCGTGAGAAAGAGCAGCTCGGCGGCCGTGCGCCGCAGCGAGTCGTCGCCCTCCGAGAGCATCTTCAGGAACTTCGGTCGCAGGTCGCCCGAGCGCGCCGTCGCCGCGGCGCGGATCGCCGTCATGCAGTGCGAGCGCACGGCGGCGTTGTCCTTCGAGAAGCGGTCGAGCATCAGGTCGAGGACGTCGTCGGTGACGTCGGCGCCCATGGAGGCCAGGAGCTCCATCGCGCGCTCGCGGAGGCGGTCCTCGGGGTCCTGCGCGGACTCGATGAGCAGGGCCTTGCACTGGAGCGCGCCGCCCTTGTCGGCCACGGCGCGGTTGAGGGCCTGCACCCGCATCGGCCCCGGCGCCTCCTTCACCGCGCGCTCGACGTAGGCCGCGCGGAACTCGGGCGGAAGCTCCAGGGCGACCTCCCACCCGAGGCGCTGCTTCATCGACGAGACGTCTTTGATGAGCCCTTCGAGCGCGGGCGTCACGATGTCCCCTCGGATGCGCGTCACCACGCGCAGCGCGAAGCCTCGCGCGGCCGTGCCCTGCGACTGCATCTCGACCAGGAGCTGCGACACGGACTTCGCGTCGGCGCGGGCGATGAAGAGCGGCGCGACGGTCTGACGCACCACCGGGTCGCTCGTCCAGAGCAGCGGGAGCAGGTCGAGGGGCTTGGGGCTCTCGTCACGGAGGGCCGTGAGCACGGCCAGCTTCTCTTCGTCGCTCTTCCACTCCGCCTTCAAGACCTTCTGGAGCGCGGAGCGAGACCCGAACAGCGCCATACGCGACTTCCTTCGTCATCGATGCGGATCGCCGTCGCCGCGACGCGATCACCGCAGCACCTACTATCCAACAACCGCCACCCCTCGGGGAACCCTCTTCTTCACGGTGTTTCCCACGACCCGCGTCCTCCGATCACGATCGCGCGGGGGCGCTTTCGCTGCGCGTCCCGTTGCCGGTATCCTTGCGCCGATCATGAGCGTGCGCATCGCGGGTGAGGGCATCGCCGACAGCAACGTCTCGACGGACCTCGCGCGGATCGCCCGCGCGGCGGTGCGTCAGGCCACCTCCGCCGTGAGCGATCCATCGCTCGTCTTCGCCTTCGTCTCCGGGGGAAATCCCCGCACGGCCAACCACGACGCGCTCCTCAAGGTGGCCTACGAGCTCCGTGTGCAAGCGCCGTCGTCGGTGCTCGTCGTCTCCGACGCCCCCGGCGTGCTGGCCGGCGCCGTCGAGCGCGAGTCGACCCCCGCCGTCTCGGTGCTCGCCTTCGACGCCTCGGTCATGCGCGCCCGCCTCTCGACGCTCGCCCTCGACGCGCCGCGAGACACCCACACCCGCGCCGTCACCGAGGCCCTCGGCGCCGTCCCCGAGGGCGCCCGCTCGGCGCGCCTCGGCGTCGCCATCCTCGCCCCCGACACGCACACCACCGAAGCCATCACGGGGCTCGTCAAGCGGTCGCTCCCGCCCATCGTCGGCGCGGGCACAGCCCTCGTCGTCGCCGCACAACCCGGTCGCGAGCCGAGCCCTTGCAGCGCCGCGATGCTCACCCTTGCGACCTCCCTCGGCGTCACCATCGCGGCCTCGCCCGCGTCGCGCCTCGTCACGCCCTGGATGAAGGTCGACGCGATGGACGGGGCCTTCGTGCTCCGCGCGGGCGGGCGCCCGATGCTCGACATCGTGACCGAGCACGCCGGCGGATCGACGCCGCAGGACACGCTCCTCATCGCCCTGCGCGGCCCCGACGACAACGCGCCTCCGCTCCTCCGCTCGATCGCGGGCGCAGACCCGTCACGGGGCGCCGTCGCGGTCGGTGACGTGCTCCCGCGCGACGCGCAGATCGCGCTCGCCGTGCGAGACCCCGAGACCGCGCGCAGAGACCTCGTCACGCGCCTCGCCGCGATGTCTCGCGGGCTCGCCGGAGGCACCCCCGCGGCGGCCCTCCTCTTCACCTGCGCCGGTCGCGGCTCGCGCTTCTTCCGCCGCGCCGACGTCGACGCGGGCATCGTCCGCTCGCGCTTCCCTTCGCTCCCCACGGCGGGGATGCAGTCCGCGTTCGAACTCGCCCCCTGGGGCGACACCACGCGCATCCACCTCTACGCCGCGGCCTGCACGCTCTTCTACCGACCGTCGTGACGCGGGGCCTCGACGCGGCGCGCATCACCGGCCCTCGCGGCGACGCGATCGAGCTCCGCGCGCAGGGCTTCTCCCCCCGAAACGCCCTGTGGGAGCGCCTCTCCGACGAGGTCTCCGCCGTGCCCTCCGACCGCCGCGACGCGCCCCTCATGTGGGACGACGCCGCCGACGCCGAGTGCCTCGCACCGCTCTCGATCTTCGAACGCGCGACGCTCCTCGCCACGCTCTCGCGCGGCGCGCGCTGGGATCCCTCCGTCGAAGCCTTCGCCACGCCGCTCGGCGAGCTCGCATCGGGCGACACGCTCTGGTCGCTCACGCCGCGCGCCTTCGCCGGACGCTGGACCCTCACCGCGCTCCGCGACGAGGCCGAATGCGCGCGCGTCGAGCTCGAGGTCCGCACGCGCCGCATCGACCCCGCGTCGGGCTGGAGGGCGCTCCTCGACGACCTCGCGCAGGCCGACCTGGGCCTCTCCGCGCACGACGCATCGAGCTTCGACGGCGCGTGGTCCGACGCGCTGCGCCCCGCGCGCTCGGCCTTCGAATCGTTCATCCTCCTGCGCGCCATCGTCGAGGGATCGACGCTCGCGCACGCGCTCCGCGACATCGCCCGCGACCCCATCACGGGGCTCTCGTCGGCGTCACGCACGGTCCCCGTTCACAGGGCCTCTCGCGCGCTCCCCGAGGAGCTCGCCGCGCGGGCCCTCACGCTCGACGCCTCCGCGGGATCGGCCCGCGAGCACGCGCCGACGAGCACCCTCGACGTGCCCGAGAACCGCTTCGTTCTTCACGCGGTCGAGTCGTTTGAACGCGCCGCGAGCGCGCTCTCCACGGGTCCCCGTCCGCTCTCGTCGTCCGCGCGTCGCGCGGCCGCGTCGCTCGCCGATCAGCTCCGCCTCGCGCGCGAGTCACTCTCACGCGGACCGCTCCGCGGTGTGGGAACGCTCGGCGTCGCGGCGCCGCTCGGCTCCGCGAGCCTTCAGCGCCGGAGGGGCTATCGCGAGCTCCTCGCGGCGTGGTCTCGCATGGCGTCGGCGCCCGGTCCGCTGCGCTTCGGAGAGGCTGATCGCGCGGGCCTCGTCGACGCGCCGAAGCTCTATGAGCGATGGTGCGCGCTCGAAGTCGCGAGCGCGCTCGGCGTCGACCTCGACGCGGCGTCGCGCGTGGCCGCGGGCGGCGCGTCGGCCACCGTCGCCGTCGACGGCGTCTCCGTCACGTTGTCGTCACAGGAGCCCGCGGGCGCGCGCTCGTACTCGCTCGCGTTCAGGCCCGACCTCACGTTGACGGCGCGCGGACGGAGGCTGCACCTCGACGCGAAGTATCAGCTCGACGACGACGCCGAAGGAGACGACGCGCCGAGGGCTGCGATCGCGAAGATGCACGCATACCGCGACGCGATCGACGCGACGTGGGGAGCCTACGCGCTGTATCCGGGCGAGGGGGCGAGAGAGACCCGCTTCGACGCGCCCGATGGTGGCGGCGTAGGCGCGGTGGCGCTACGTCCGGGTGACACCCCGCGCGAGCTTCGACGCGCCGCCGTGGTCGCGCTCGTGCGACGATTTCTGTCGGCCGGGTGAGCGCGCGACGCTGTATCTATCAACGCAAACGACGATGCTCCGCCCGACGCCAGAACAGCTCGCCACGCTCGATCGATTCGAGCGCGTTGCCTTCGAGATCGCAGACACGGTGAACCGCCGCCCCGCGCTCAAGCGCGCGGCGCACGCCTTCCTCGCCTCGGTGGGGCGCACGTGGGTGAAGGAGAGCACCGACAACCTCGTGCACCTGCGCGGCGAGGAGATCCTCAAGACGCTCGACCCCGATCGCGGCGTGTTCATCGTCGCGAACCACCGCAGCTTCTTCGACTTCTACGTGATCGCGTCGGTGGTGCTGCGGATGTCTCCGTGGGTCGACCGGCTCTACTTCCCGGTGCGCTCGACCTTCTTCTACGAGAGCCCGCTCGGCGTGTTCGTGAACGCGATCATGTCGGCGATGGCGATGTATCCGCCGGTGATGCGCGACGGCCCCAAGCGCGCGTTCAACCAGTACACCGTCGACCTCATCGCAGAGCTCGTGCAGGCGCGCGGAACGGTCGTGGGCTTTCACCCCGAAGGCACGCGCGGCAAGGGCGACAACCCCTACGAGCTCCTCCCCGCGAACGTGGGCACGGGATCGATCGTTCACCAGGCGCGGCCCATCGTGCTGCCGGTCTTCACGCTCGGTCTGCTCAACGATTTTCCGCGGCAGGTGAAGAGCAACTTCGACGGCACGGGGAGGCCCGTGACGATCGTCTTCGGCAAGCCCCTCGACCTCGAGGAGTACTACGCGATGCCCGGTCGTCTGAAGACCTACAAGGCCATCGCCGACCGCATCCGTGACGCCCTCATCGAGCTCGGCCAGCAGGAGCGCGTGATGCGCGAAGAGCTCGGCCTGCCGAAGATGGGGCCGTAGCCTCACCACTTCCCGCCGACGCTTCGATACGACGGAGGCAGACCGGCGAGCGTGAGCTCGCCCGGCGAGAGGGGACGCCCGCGATTCCTACGCGGAGGTGCGTTTGGATGACGCCGTCGCGTGAGCGCTCGAACGACGAGCGGAAGCGCGGACCGTCAGCGTTTCGATCGCCCCCAGCGAGCTCACGCTCGCCGGTCCGCGCGTTGGTTTGAGACCTCGCGCGTCGCCGTCTGACGGCCGTTCACCGCCTCCGGCGACGACGCGCGACGAGCGCCGCGCCCGCGAGCATCAGCGCGAGCGACGACCCTCGCGTGGGACCCACCGCGCCGCAGCCGCAGCCCTCGTCGCCCGACGGCGCGAAGCCCCTCGGCGTGTTGTCGGGCGGCGCGACGATGCGCACGGTGGCCGTCTGCGTGGTGCTCATTCCGCCCACGTCGGTCGCCGTCGCGACGATGGTGTAGGTCGCCTCGGGCACGACCACGCCGCGACCGTCGGTGCCGCCCCAGGTGACGCGCGCCGCGCGCGAGGCGTCGCGCGTGCGTGACTCGTAGTCGTCGAGCACGCGCACGACAGCGCCCTGCGCGTCACGGATCTCTGCGTGGCTTCGCACGACGCCCGTGCGGTCGGTCGCCTCGATGTTGATGTCGACGGTCTCGAGCGCGCGCGGCGCGAAGGACTCGCGCGAGAGTCGAATGGTCACCACCGGCGGCGTGCGATCGACCACCGTGACGCCGTCGCTCAGCACCTCGACGCCCGAGCCGTCGGCCGCGATCGCCGTCACGCCGACGCGGTATCTCCGACCGAGAAGCAGCGGCAGTTCACGCACCTCGGCGCTCGTGCCCGTGACCTCCACCGACTCGGGGAATCGCAGCGCCGTCCCGCCGTACGAGAGCACGCGAACGAGGTACGAGCGCGCGCCGGGGACGGCGTCCCACGAGGCGTTGAGCGTGTCGAAGGTCTCGACCTCGTCGACGTCGTCGGTGCCCGGCGGCGAGAGGTCGCGCACCGCCGCCGATGCGCCGAGCGTTCGCGCGCCGAGGCCGTAGAGATAACCGTCGCCCACGGTGACCATCACGTCTTCGGTGCCGTCGCCGTTGGTGTCGGCCACGACGGCTTCGCCGACGGGGTCGTGAAAATCCATCGACCACACGAGCGTGAGCGCGCAGGCGTCGAGCGCGTAGAGCCACCCGTCCGTCGAGCCCACGAGGATTCCCTGCGTGCCGCGGCCGTCGAGGTCCGCCACCGACGTGAGGCTCGACAGCGTCCCGCGACGCGCGCCCGCGGGGACCTCCGCGTCCGTCGCGTAGCGCCGCCCTCCGACGAGCGTCGCGCGCGCGAGCACGGCGTCACCGGGCGCGCCCATCTGCGGCAGCGCTTGCGGTCGCAGCGTCACGACCTGCGACGAGAGGCCCGGCGTGAGCGCGACGGCCGGCGCGCTACCGCATCGAAGCACGGTGCCGAAGGGCGTCGACGAGTTCGAGCCTTCGAACTGCCCGCGCACGGTGAGGTCGCGCGACACGAGCCGATCGGCGATGCCGCTGCCGCCGACCCAGATCTCGGGCTCGGTTCCGCTGAAGGGCGCGATGATGGGGAGCGCGTACGAGGCGCCGCCGGTCTCTCGCGCGGCCGTTCCCGTGGCGCCGTCGAGGAGCACCATCACGTCGATGCCGGTGAACGCGTCGTCGGTCCCGTCGCCCGTGAGGTCACCGAGCGCGAAGTGCCCGAAGCCCGAGCTCGGCGTGCGGGTGTAGGTGTTCCATCGCACGGTGCCGTTCGAGCCCCGCAGCGCCGTGGGGCGGTAGACGTTGCCCGGGTCGACGCGGCCGAAGAACACATCGACCGCGCCGTCGCTCCGCCGCAGCGGGAGGATGTCCCACAGCGTCACGGACCCCACGGGCCCCGCGGCCTCGCGTGACCGCCAGCGCTCGCGCGCGCCCTCACCGGGCTCGATCGCGACGACGTCTCGCCCGTTGATCGCGACGAGCTCGCGCGACCCGTCTCCGTCGAGGTCCGAGAGCATCGCGGGACCGAAGCCCGGCAGCCCCCACCGCACGCGCGGAGGCGCCGCGAGCGTGGCCGATCCCACGTCGAGCCTGAGGAGCTGCGGACGGCTGTCGCGCACGAACACGGCCCGCTCCGACCCGTCGCGCGTGAGCGCCCCCGCGATCGGCGCAGGACCCGCGTTCGTGCCTGCGTAGAAGCCGCCCACGCGCATCCCGGGCACGGTGAACTCGGCGCCCACGACGCGGTTGGTGGGCTCCATCACGCGGTCGAGCGCGAGGAGGTACCCGTCGCTCGTGACCAGCACCGGCTGGTCGTACGGACGCGAGAGCCGCGCCCCCGACGTCGCCAGCGAGACCGTGGCGCCGACGGGCGCGCGAAAGGTCCCGAGCACGCCCGGCGATCCGCCACCGAGGTCATATCCTGTCACCTGCGTCACCACCCGCTGCTCGGGCGGAAGCGCGGGGTCGAAGGGCGCCACGACGAGCTCGAGGGCGCGGTCGTCGTCGAGCTGCATGAAGAGCGGGCGCGTCATGTCGCGCTCGCGCGGCGGACGCGACGGCGAGAGCACGCGCAGCGGTCGCACGCCGGGGATGGTCCACAGCGTCGTGAAGCTCCCCGCGGCGAAGCGACGGGCGACGAGCGCGCGGTCGTCGTCGACGGAGAGGATCACCGCGCGGCCGTCTCCCTCGATGTCTTCGACGGCGGAGAAGTCGGCGCCAGCCTGGCGGGCGAGGGTGTGTCCGTCGCGCGCGTCACGGACGACCATGGTCCACGCGCGCGTCGCCGGGTCGAGCTCGCTGGTGATGACCTCGGGGGTTCCGTCGCCGTCGAGGTCGCGCACGCTCGACGCGTCGAAGCGCAGGTCGGTGCGGTCGGGCATCGCGAGCGACTGCTCCCAGAGGAGCCGCGCGGAGCGACGGTCGGCGCTCTGGTCGAAGACCGCGATGCGCCGCGCGCCGTAGGGCGACGCGATGTTGGCGTAGCCGCTGGTGATGGCGACGACCTCGAGCGCGGGGTCGGCGTCGAGCTGGCGGAGCATCGTCCAGGTGAAGCTCCCGAAGGGGCTCGACGCGGGCGCGGGGAGCTCATACGAGAGCGCCCCCGTGGTCGCGTTGTAGACGTACATCCGCGAGAAGCCGAGGGTGAGCACCACGTCGTTGGCGCCGTCTCCGTCGACGTCGCCGATCACGTCGCTGTCGGTGCCGCAGGCGTTCTCCGCGCCCGTGGCGATGCGCCACATCTCCCGCGGCGCGCTCAGTGATCCGCGGAACGAGAACGCCGCCGCGGCGAGGGGCGCGAGCAGGCACTGACCCACGTAGAGGTCGGTCACGCCGTCGCCGTCGAGGTCCGCGAGCCGCGCCGAGCCTCCGATGCCGCGCATGGCCGCGGGGAGCTCCCAGAGCATGCGCCCCGTCGCGCCTTCGAAGACGGCCACGAGCCCGCGCGAGCCCACGGCGACGATCTCGTCGCGCCCGTCGCCGTCGAGGTCCGCGAGCCCGGTGATGGTCTGCAGGTCGAGCGCCTCGCCCTCCCACACGAGCGCGTCGTCGGAGTGCTTGCAGCGTAGCTTTCCCGACGAGATGTACACGACGTCGGTGACGCGATCTCCGTCGACGTCGGCGGTGACCACCTGGTTGTTTCGAACGCCGCCGCCGAGGTAGTGGCGCCACCGGACCGCGGGCGCCGCGAGCCTCGTCGAACCCGCGGAGCGCCCCGTGCGCTGCGGGTCATGGCGGGCGGTGAGCCAGTCGTCGCCGCGCGCGAGGTGCGGGCAGAGCGAGAGCCCGAGGAGGAGAGCGACGCGGAGCGCACCGTGGTCTTGTGAAGTCATTCTCTGCGTCCGCATACTCACGCTCCATGCAACTTGTCGATCGATTCAGGGGTTCGATGCTCGGGCTCGCCGTGGGCGACGCGCTCGGACACCCGACGGAGTTCATTCCATCCGTCGACGCGATCCGCGCGCGCTGGGGCCCGGCGGGGATCACCAACTTCGAAGCTTCGGGGCGACACCCCGCGGGGACCTTCACCGACGACACCCAGATGACCATCGCCGTCGCCCGCGCGCTGTGCCGGGCGAGCGTCGCCGACCTCGACGCTCTGTTGCGCGTCATGGGCGATGAATTCGCGGCGTGGTCTCGATCCTCGCAGAACAACCGCGCCCCCGGCGGAACCTGCCTCGCGGGCTGTCGCAACCTCGCCCGCGGCGTCCCCTGGCGCGAGGCCGGGGTGAAGGGCTCCAAGGGCTGCGGCGCGGCGATGCGGGCCGCGCCCGTGGGGCTCTACCTCCACCACGACACCGAGGCGCTCGTGCGCGTCGCCGCGGCGCAGAGCGCCCTCACGCATGCGCACCCCACGGCGGTGGCGAGCTCCGTCGCGGCGGCCGCGGCCGTGGCCTGGGTCACCCGCGGTGAGGGGCTCGACGGCCTCGTGGCCTTCACGCGGGCCAGGGTGGCGTCGGTCACGAGCGAGGCGCTCCTCGACGTGGGGTGCTCGCCGGCCCTGGTCGAGCGCATCGGCGTCGGCGAGATGCTCGAACAGCTCGACCGGCTGAGCGACACGTCGGAGCGCGACGTCGACGACGTGTGCGCGCATCACGGCGGTGCGTGGGTGGGCGAGGAGGCCGTCGGGTGCGCGCTCTGGTGCGTGCTTCGCGCGGGCGGCGACTACCGCGACGCGGTGCTGCGAGGGGCCAACTCGTCGGGCGACAGCGACTCCATCGCGACGATCGCGGGCTCCATCGCGGGCGCCCTCGGCGGCGTCGACGCGATCCCCGAGGCGTGGCGCCAGGGGGTCGAGAAGTCCGCCGTGCTCGACGCGCTCGCGCGGTCGCTCTTCGAAGCATCGGAGACCCGCGGCCCCGTGGCGCTCGACCCCGCGACGGACCTCTTCGGCGCCGAGCTCCTCGGGGTGCGCCTCGAAGACGAGCTCGGCGGGGACGACACGGAGGTGGACAGGGCGCCCGACGCTTTGCGATCGTTCCGCGCCTCCCTGCTGCAACGCACCGAGAAGGAATCGTAGATGAAGACCCTCCCCGACCTCGACACCCAGAGCGTCGACGAGCTCGCCGCGCTCGTAAAGCACCACAACCACCGCTACTGGGACCTGAACTCCCCCGAGATCAGCGACTACGACTACGACCGGCTCGTCAACGCGCTCAAGGCGAAGTCGCCCGATCACCCGATGCTGTCGCACCTCGGACCCACCGAGATCACCTCGACGGGCGGCGCGGTCAAGCACAAGGAGGCGATGCTCTCGCTCGACAAGTGCTACTCCGACGAGGAGCTCGAGAAGTGGGCGGGGACCTTCACCGGCGACGCCGTGATGATGCCCAAGTACGACGGCATCGCGTGCTCGCTGCACTACAACAAGAAGGGCGAGCTCAGCCTCGCGGCCACGCGCGGCGACGGCGTGACGGGCGACGACATCACCGTCAACGCGCGCGAGATCGCCGACATCCCGAAGAAGGTCGCGACCGATCGCGCCGTCGAGGTGCGCGGCGAGATCTTCATGAAGCTCTCGGTCTTCGCGAAGTACAAGGCCGAGGGCATGGCCAACCCGCGCAACCTCGCCGCGGGCGCCATCAAGCAGAAGGACCCGAAGAAGAGCGCCGCCTACGGCCTCAGCTTCGCGGCCTATGACCTCGTCGGCACCGACATCACCACGCACTCGCAGGAGCTCAAGCACCTCGTCGAGATGGGCTTCGCGCCCATCGATTTCGAGCTCGTGCCGCGCAAGCACCTCGCCGAGGCCTACAAGTCGATGGCGCTCAAGCGCCCGTCGCTCGACTACGAGATCGACGGCGTGGTCTTCAAGACCGACCTCATCTCCGAGCAGGACCGCCTCGGCGCCACGGCGCACCACCCCCGCTTCGCGATCGCCTACAAATTCCAGGGCGACAGCGGCACCTCGGTGCTCCGCGCCGTGGAGTGGTCGGTGGCGCGCATGGGGGCCATCACGCCCGTCGCGATCGTCGACCCCGTGTCGCTCTCGGGCGTCACCGTGACCCGCGCCTCGCTGCACCACCCGGGCTTCATCAAGAAGCTCGGGCTCACCATCGGCGCCGAGGTGGTGATGATGCGCCGCGGCGGCGTGATCCCCAACGTCGAGTACGTCTCGAAGCCCGGCACCGAGCCCGTCGAGGTCCCCACGGTGTGCCCCTCGTGCGGCTCCGCGACGCGCTGGGAGAAGGACTTTCTGTTCTGCACGTCGCGCAAGTGCAAGGCCGTGATGATCGGCTCGCTCTCGCACTACGCCTCGGCGGTCGACATGCTGGGCTTCGGCGACTCCGTGCTCGAGCAGGCCTACGATAAGGGTTTTCTCCGCGAGCCCGCCGACTTCTACACCCTCACCGTCGACCAGCTTGCGAAGCTCGATCGCTCGGGCGAGAAGCTCGCCAGGAAGCTCGTGGCCGAGGTCGACAAGAAGCGCACCCTGGAGCTCGCCACCTTCCTCCGCGCGCTCGGTTTCCCCGAGCTCGGCAAGAACGTGTCGAAGATCCTCAGCGAGAAGTACCGCACGCTCGACGCGGTGCTGAAGGTCACCGAAGAGGAGTTCTCGCAGGTGCACGGCATCGGCGACACGATCGCCCACGCCGTGGTGCAGGGGCTCAAAGACGGCGCGTCGATCATCGCCGACCTGCGGAAGCACGTCACCGTGACCGACTTCAAGGCCCCCGCGGCGCCCGCGCCGGGCACCACGGCGAAGGGTGGCCCCGCGGTCTTCGCGGGCATGACCTTCGTGTTCACGGGCAAGATGGGATCCCTCGAACGCAAGCCCGCGGAGGACCTCGTCGCGAGCCTCGGAGGCACGGCCCTCGACGCGGTCAACAAGGCCCTCACCTACCTCGTCGTCGGCGACCTCAAGAAGGTCGGCGAGAAGTCGTCGAAGGAGAAGGCCGCCGAGAAGCACGTCGCCGCGGGCGCGCCCATCAAGATCATCTCCGAGACCGACTTCCTCGCGATGGTCGAGCAGGCCCAGAAGAACGCCCCCGCAGCGTCGGCAGCGGCTCAGCCCGCCGCCGCCGAGCCCGCAACGGCCTCGAGCCTCGAGCCCCCGCGAAGGCCGCGCACGTCGAGCCCGAGCCCGTCGCGAAGGCCGCGCCTGCGCCCGAGCCCGCGCCCGTCGCGAAGGCCGCGCACGTCGAGCCCGAAGCGCCCGCGAAGCACGGCCCCAAGCACGCGAAGGCCGACGCGCCGCCCGCCCCGTCGACGAAGCTCGCGGGGATGCGACTGGCCTTCACGGGCAACTTCGTCGCGTTCTCACAGGCCGACGCGACCAAGCACGTGACCTCGCTCGGCGCCGTCGTGGTCGATGACGTCGACGCGTCGGTCACGCACCTCGTCGTCGGCGCGAAGGGTCGCGCGGGCGACAGGCTCACCGCCGCGCGCAAGCTCCAGCAGGGCGGCGCGAAGCTCGAAATCCTCGACGAAAAGCGCTTCGGCGCGCTCGTCGGACTCGGTCAGATGTCGCTCTTCTGATCGGCCCCGAAGTCGGGTCGAAAGTCATCTTCAAAAATCGAAGGTTCGTCGCTGTGCGGGGTGCTCTCTCCGTCGCGCGGTGCGGTCCGTGTGCCCATTGGGGTTCACCCGAAAGGCCTCGCGAAAAAACCCTTCGCACACAGCGATTTCGCTCTGTTTTGGCAGTCTGTCGAGCTGCTGAAATCAAAGAAAACAGCTCGGCGATTGCTTGAGGCGGACGGGTAATTATCCGAAAGTTCGCACGTGGTGAATGTGGATCGAAAGCCTACGGTTCCGGGGGTTGAAGAGACCTGCGAACGCGACCGGATCGACGCGTCGATGAGCGCGAACGACGGGGTCGACCCAGGTGATGTTCCTTCGATTCCGCCGCCCGACAGGTCGGGACCTCCGGCGACCTCGAGCCCTTTCTTTGGCAACACGCTGGTGGGCGTCCCGCCGCCCCCGGCGAAGACCTCGGCGCCTCGCAATTTCGCCGTGGGCGCCGTGTACGCTGGCGATTTTCGCATCGTCCGCGCGCTCGCCAAGGGCGGCATGGGCGCGGTCTTCGAAGTCGACCAGATCAGCACCGGTCGTCGCCGCGCGTTGAAGATCATCCGCGTGCCCGGCGCCCTCGACGTCGCCACGCGGGAGCGCTTTCTTCGCGAGGCCCGCGCCAGCGCGATGATCGACAGCCCCCACGTCGTCGAGGTCGTGGTCGCGGGCACCGACGACGCCACGAGCACCCTCTGGATCGCGATGGAGTACCTCGTCGGCGAGACCCTCGCCGACCGCATGGCGCGCCTCGACGCCAACGCGACGCTCCCGCAGCGCGAGAGCTGGGTCGTGCTCACCGAGCTCCTCCGCGGCCTCGCGAGGGCCCACGCGCGCGGCGTCGTGCACCGCGACCTCAAGCCCACGAACGTCTTCCTCGCCCGCACGAACGGCGCCGTGGCGCCGACGGTGAAGATCCTCGACTTCGGCATCGCGTGCTTCCACGACGGGCAGGAGCACAAGCTCACCGACCCCATCGGCACGCCCCTCTGGATGGCCCCCGAGCAGTCGCGCCCGTCGCGCATCACGCCCTCCGTCGACGTCTGGGCCGTGGGGCTCATCGCGTTCCGCCTCTTCGCCGGTCGCAGCTACTGGCTCGCGGCGCGCGACGCGTCGCCCAACGTCCGAGACGTGCTCGCCGAGCTCCTCTACGAGCCCCTTCGAGAGCGCCTCCGAGCGCGCCGAGACCCGGCTGCGTGCGCCGACTCCCGTGGGCTTCGACGGCCGGGAGCGCCCGCTGCGTCGCGCGCGAGCCGTCGGAGCGCTTCGTCGACGCCACCGAGGCCGCCGCCGCGCTTTCGCTCATCGCGCCGCCCGAACTCGCGCGTGACCCCAACGTCGCGCGTCGCTCGCGCCCTGGGATGCACCCCGTCGCGCGCCTCGATGGTGCCGCGACCTCGCAGCCCCCGATCGGGGCGCCGCCTCGACGACCGCTCGGTGCGCCGACGCTCAGCCCGAGCGAGCGCGCGGCGAGGGCGCGTCGCGAGTCGCTCCATCCCCGCCTCGACGAGGACCCGCACGAGGCCGCCACCGTGCGCATGGGCACCGTCGCGCAAGACGCCACCCCGCCGCGCCTCAACACGCCGCCTGGAAGCCCGCGCTTGAGCCTCGGGGCGCCATCGGGGCCAAGACGCCGACCGAGCTGCGTCCGCCGACGCCCGCGCCCGCCCCGCCGCCCCCGCGCCCGTCGCTGCTCGCGTCGACGAGGTTCCGCGTCGCGCTCATCGCCGCCGTGCTCATCGGAGGTGTGGCCGCCATCGTTCAGGCCCCGGGGGTCTCACGGCCGAGGCGCAGCGGCGACTCGCCGACGTCGGTCACCCCGGCGAGCGACGGCCGCGTCAGCGTGTGGAACGTCGGCGCCGGGCGCGTCTGGCGCGGCGACGCCGTGGGCGGCGAATCGCGCTTCGGCTTCACGGCCGTGCTGCGGCTCACGCGGCCCGATCACGTCGCGGGGTACATCTCGTGGACCGTCGTGGCCTCCCACGGGCGCCGCGGGCGAGCAGGTCCGGTGAGAACGTCGACGGCGCCTACGACGCGACCCTCGGCGCCTTCGAAATCCACGGCACGCCAGCACGAATCCGCTGGTCTACCCGGTGAACGCGTACCGCTTCCGCGTGGGCGGCGACGGCACCTCGAAGGCTCCAGCCTCGACGCGGCGCTCACGATCCGCGCGACGCCCGTCGCCCCTCGCTGAGCCCGCGCGTCGAGAGCGTGCAATTGCGACGGCGCTTCGGGTATCGTCGCGCCGACCGATGTCGCACGCGGAGGATCGCGAGAACGGTGCTCGCAGGCCGCTACCGTCTGGTGCGCCTCGAGGAGTTCGGCGCGGCGCCCGAGGCGTGGCGCGCCGAGGCGCTCTCGGGCGGGGCGTTCACGGTGTTCTACTTCCCCCGACGCGGCGCTCTCGGGCGTAGGGGCGCAGCGCTTTCTCCGCGACGTGCCCTTCCTCCGAGGCATCGAGCACCCGAAGCTGGTCGCGCTCCTCGACGCGGGCGTCGACACGGTGGGCGCCGTCTACGGGGTCTGTACCGCGTGCGCGGGCGAGACCCTCGCGTCGCGCGTCGAGCGCCGCGGGCCGCTTCATTTCGACGACGCGCTGCGGGTCGTGTGCGACGCGCTCGAGGCGCTCGGCGCCCTCCACGAACGAAACATCGTGCATCAGGGGATCACCTCGGCCGACGTGCTCATCATCAACGAGCCCGACGGACGACCGCGCGGGCGGCTCCTCCTCGGCGGCGCGCTCGGGGTCATCGCGCGCGGCGCGGCGCGCGGCGCGGGCGGCGATCGCAGCAAGGCCTTCGGCTCGCCGCATCACCTCGCCCCCGAGCAGTGCCGCGGCCAGGCCGTGACCCCCGAGACCGACGTCTGGGCGATGGGCGTGGTGCTCCACGAGGCCCTCGCGGGGGCCGCCCCCTTCGACGGCGCGACGCCCCTCGAGGTCATCGCGTCGGTGCTCAGCGAGGAGCCCCCGCCGCTCTCGGGCAAGGTCCCCGAGCAGATCCTCTCGGTGCTTCGCGACGTGCTCTCGAAGCGCGCCGCGGACCGCCCCCCCGACGCGGAGGCCATGTGCCTCATGCTCTCCGCCGCGCGGAGGAGCGTCCCTCCGGGCGCGGAGCTCCTCGACGTGCCCACCGAGGTCGTGCCGATGCACATCAAGACCTCGGGCATCTCGCGCGGTCACCCCGCGGAGTTCGCCGCCGACGACCTCGACAGCCTCATCGCGAAGGTGAAGTCGGAGCACTCCCCCGCGACGGATTTCTCCGAGACCTTCGAGCAAGGCAACCGTCGCGGCCCGCCGCGCGACGTCGCAGAGGCCCTCGCGTCGACCGAACTGCCGCCCCCGATGGCGGATTTCGACCTCGATTTCGACGCCCCCCACGCGTCTCCGAAGTCCGCGACGCCCGGCGACGCGCTGCCGCCGCCCCCTGTCGCCACGCCCGCCGCGTCGCCCGAGTACATCCCGGAGCTCCTGTCGCAGACGCCCGCCGCGCCGACCGCGAACGCGGGGGAGCGCGACTCGATCGTCCACACCGCGCTCTCGGCGGAGATCGTCGATCGCACGAGATCGCCGCGCGCGCCGAGGGTTCGCACGGTCAACCCCTACGTCGCGGTGCTCGGCGTCGCGGCCGTCACGGCGCTGCTCGGGTACGCGGGCTGGCAGCTCTCGGGCGCCGACGCGCCGCGCGGGGGCTCGCCGCCTCGCCACGAGGAGCCGCGCGCGCACGAGCGCGACGGCGCGGCGCGAACGGGCGACGGCGGCGCCGAGGTCGACGGGCGCGACCCGATCCCCTCGGAGCCCGCGGACACCACGCACCCCGAGAACCAGACGCCCGTGGAGTTCGGGGAGCAGATTCGAATCCCGATCCCGACGGTGCCGCACGACGCGGTGACGCAGCTCATCCGGCACGTCTCGACGGCGGCGTTCCCCGACGCGGCGACGACGCCGGGCTTCGCGACCTGCGCGGACCAGAGGCTCTTTCTCCACCCCGGCGGGCTCGTCCCCGCGATGCGTTCGGCGCCCGTCGACGCGCGCTGCGAGGGCGCCGACCTCGCGCTAATCCCCGACATCGACAACGACCACGCGTCCGACGTGATCGTGGCGTCGGCCGACAACTCCGAGCTCGTCGTGGTGGGCTCGCGCGCGCTCCGCGTGGCGCAGCGGATTCCCCTCCAGGGCGTGGTCGCCGTGGTCGCGGGCCTCTCGCACGCCGAGCGCCGACGGAACGAGCCCGTGGTCGTGGCCTACGTCGCGCCGAGGGGCGGCAGCGCCGCGCTCGTCGCCGTGGGCGTCCGCACCGGCAGCGTGTACTGGCGCACCCCGACGACCTTCACCCCCGCGTTCGCGAGAGACTACGGCCTCTCCGTCGGGCCCGACGCCGACGGCGACGGCGCGCCCGACGTGGTGACCGGGGTGCTCCGCGAGGGGGTCCGCTGCGTGATGGTGCTCTCGGGCGTCGACGGCACCGCGAAGTGGCCCGCGCCGCGGTGCTTCGACGGCGCCTCGGCGCAGTCGCTCTCGCTCGGGGCCGACGTGAACGACGACCGCCGCGCCGACGTGGCGCTCGGCAACTCGATCGAGGGTCGGGTGCGCGTGCTCTCGGGCGTCGACGGCAGCGCCCTGCGGCTCATCGAGCCCACGGGGACGGGCGAGGGGACATCCTTCGGCCTCGGAGCGATCTTGATGCCCGACGTGGCCAGCGACGGGTTCGCGGACATCGCGGTGCCGCGTACGGAAGCCAGCGGCGCCAGCGTCGAGGTGTTCTCGGCCAACGACGCGCACCGCCTCGGTCGACGAGACCTCGGGATCCGAGACGCGCCCGTCGCGGCCGCTCTCCGCGTGCAGTACCTTGAGAACTTCTCGTTCGCGGGGAGTCGCTCTGTGCTCGTCGCGTCGCCGATGGGCTTCTCCATCCTCGGCGCGGCGCCGCGGCCCGAGATCCGAGACCAGGCCGCGACGCAGTGAGCGCGCGGCGACGCGTCCGCCGCACGGGCGCCGGGCAGAGGCGTTGAATTCAGCGTCGGAGATGTTGGCGTTCGAGAGCCGAACCGTGGTAAGCGGTCCATCGCGCGGCGTGGCGTATTCGGGGCGACAGTAAGAACCTCCCTACGCCTTCCCACGACCTCCGCGACGAAGGGTCGAGGGATCGAGTGAGCCCACGAGATGGGCGGCAAGCTCCGCGCACCGGCGTCTCGCGCTTCATGGACGACGCGCGAACGGTCGGTCTCAGGCGTGAATGCGCCCCTCGCGAACACCCCGCGAAGGAGCGAACCACACCACGAGAGCCCCGACAGGGAATGTCCAACCGCGGAGCACGCACGTGACGAATCACGGTCCCGAGATGAGAGACCCCGACGAGTTCCCCGAGCGAGACGACGTGCGCGAGCGCGACGACGACGCGGTCGACGACCCCGAGGAGCGCGACGAGGCCGACGAGGGCGACGACGGCGGTGACGACGAGGCGCTCCCTGAGATTCCGCGCGCCGAGGAGGCGATCAACCGCGAGCCTCCGCCGCCGCTGCCGCTCACGCCCACCACGGCCGTCATCGCGCGCATGAGCGAGCGCTCGCTCTCGCGCACGGTCGGCATGAACGCGTACCAGAAGGGCCGCGGCTACGCGCGTCGCGGCAACGTCTTCGACGCGGGCGTCGAGGGCTGGTGCGCGCGCGGCAAGGTCCACGGACGCGCCGCCGCCCCCTACGACGTCAAGATCGACATCCAGGACTCGGGGGCCTTTCAGTCCGCGTGCTCGTGCCCCGCGTGGCGCGGCCCCGAGCGTCACTGCAAGCACGTCGCGGCGCTCCTCGTCCACCTCCGCGACCGGCTCAAGCACGTGCGCGACACGGTGCTCGCGCAGCAGCCCGCCGCGCCGTCTTCATCGCACGGACACCGCGACGACGACCGCCGCGGCGCGAAGGGCGGCAAGCAGCACAAGCGCGGCCGCCACGACGACGGACCGCCGACGCCGCGCGAGGTCGTGGTGCTCGATCGCTCGGGGCCCCGCGTGGTCTCGACGCACGGGACGACGGGCGGCGCGGTGCAGGTCAGCGGCGTGGCCGTCGCCCCGGTGGAGCTCCGCTCGGGCTGGCAGGTGTGGCTCCCCGCGGATGATCCCAAGCGCGCGCCGGAGTTCGAATACCGCATCCAGATGCGCTCCATGGCGATCGGCGTGACGGCCTACAACGCCGACACGCGCGCGGCCGTGTCGCCCGAGGTCGCGCTCGACGCGCTCGGGCCCTTCGTCACCGTACACCGCCCCATCCTCCGCGCGCTCGCGCGGCAGGCGAGGGGGGGCCGACAGACCATCGTCGAGGTGCGCGGCGAAGACGCCGCCGAGCTCATCTCGCTCCTCAAGGGGCGCCGCGTGCTCATCGAGCCCACGCTCATGGAACTCCGCTTCGTCGACGACCCGCTCATCCCCCGCATGGACCTCGAGCTCGCCGCGGCGGCGGGCGTGCGCGTGAAGATCGTCTTCGAACGCAAGAGCGACCAGCGGCGCTACGGGCTCTCGTCGGGCCTGTGGTTCGAAGGCCAGCCCGGCTGGCACATCGACACGACGCAGGGCCTCGCGCGCACCATCGCCGAGAGCGTCACGCCCGCGTGGCTCGAGCGACTCTCGCGCGCGCCGTCGATCACGCACCCCCTCGACGACCTCGGGAGGCTCCTCAGCGAGATCGTGCCGAAGACGGCCTTCGCGCTCGGCACCGAGCTGCCCGACCTCACGTCGATCGCTGACATCGTCGACGCGACGCCCACGTTCACGCTCCGCGCGGAGGGCGACCTCACGGTGGTGCGCGCCACGCTGCGCGCGGTCTACGGCGAGGTCGAGCTCGACGTCGCGCCCGCGGAGCTCCCGCCGCCGCTCGCGATCGTGCCCGGCACGAGCGAGCGCCCGAGCGTGATTCGCAGAGACATCGGCGCCGAGCGCGAGGCGGCCGACACGCTCTTCAACCTCGGCCTGGGGCTCCCCGACGAGCACGACCGGTGGTTCGAAGCGCGCGGCGACAAGGCCACGACCTTCTGGACCGAGGGCATCGGATCGCTCCCCGACACGTGGGATCGGTACATCCCCGACGACCTCGTCGACGTGACGGTGCGCGAGACGCCCGTGACGCCGCGCGCGCGCGTCTCGTCGGGCGTCGACTGGCTCGCCCTCGACGTCGAGTTCGAGAGCGAGGGGAGCAAGGTCAACGAAGACGACCTCCGCCGGGCCATCCTCGAAGGCCGACGGCTCGTGCGCCTCGAAGACGGCACCTTCGCGCCCGTCTCGAAGGAGAAGGTCGAGGAGGTGCTCCTCCGCATGGCCGAGATCTTCGCCGCGGGTCGCAAGCAGATCCCGCTCTCGCAAGCGGGCCGCGTGCAAGACCTCCTGCGGCTCCTCCCCGGGGCGCGCGTCGAGCCGTCGGCGCGGGAGCTCATCGCGTCGCTCTCCGACCGTCGCTTCGAGGTGCTCGCGTGCCCGAAGTCGGTCAAGGCCACGATGCGCCCGTACCAGACCGAGGGCTTCTCGTGGCTGGTGTTTCTCCACAAGGCCCGCACCGGCGGCGTGCTCGCCGACGACATGGGCCTCGGCAAGACGCTCCAGACGCTCGCGCTCCTCACGTGGCTGCGCGAAGAGGCCGAGCGCTCACCCGCGAAGACCGAGGCGCCGCCCGCGATGGTCGTGGCGCCCGTCGAGGCCGCGGGTCCGCCGCGCGGCGTGACGCATCGCACGTCTCCGTCGGCTGCGGTGGTCCCCGAGGCGCGCGCGCGCAAGGTCGCCCCCGACGAGACGAAGAAGAAGCCCGCGAAGAAGGCCACGGAGGAGGCCGCGAAGGTCGTCTCCGCCGAGGTCTCGACGAAGAAGAAGGCCGCGAAGAAGCCCGACGAGCCGACGCCCTTCAGGCCGCCCCTCTCGCTCGTGGTGGCGCCCACCTCGGTGGTCACCAACTGGATGCGCGAGGTCGAGCGCTTCGCCCCGCACCTGCGCGCCGTGGCGTGGACGGGACCCGACCGCGAGAAGCGGCTCCACGAGGTCGACGGCGCCGACATCCTCATCACGAGCTACGCGCTCCTCCGCCGCGATGAGGACTTCCTCCAGAAGTACGACTTCGCGTACGTGATCCTCGACGAGGCGCAGAACATCAAGAACCCCCTGTCGGCGACGGCGCGCGCGGCCAAGAAGCTCCGCTCGCAGCGCCGCCTCGCGCTCACGGGCACGCCCATCGAGAACCGCCTCTCGGAGATCTGGTCGATCTTCGACTTCCTCTCGCCGGGGATGCTCGGCGACCTCGCGACCTTCGAAGAGCGCTACGCGCGACCCATCGACCGCGGCGACCAGGAGGCCACGCGCAGGCTCCGCGCGGTGATCCATCCGCTCACGCTCCGCCGCACCAAGAGCGAGGTCGCGAAGGATCTCCCCGACCGCATCATCGTCGAGCGCGAGTGCGACCTGCCGAACGCGCAGCGCGCGCTCTACCAGCAGGTGCTCGCGCAGGTGCGCGCCAACGTCATGGGCGAGATCGAGCGCGTGGGCATCACGCGCAGCCAGATCGCCATCCTCGCGGGCCTCACGAGGCTGCGTCAGGCCGCGTGCGACCCGCGGCTCCTCAAGCTCCCGGGCGAGTTCACCGACGACGACTCGGGCAAGCTCGACTCGCTGCGCGAGGTGATCTCCGAGGCGATCCAGTCGGGGCACCGCACGCTGGTGTTCTCGCAGTTCGTCGAGATGCTCACGCTCATCCGCCGCGCCCTCGAGAAAGACGGCGTGCGCTACGAGTACCTCGACGGGTCCACCAAGGACCGCATGGACCGCGTCGACCGCTTCAACCGCGAGGAGTCGATCCCCGTGTTCCTCATCTCGCTCAAGGCGGGCGGCTCGGGGCTCAACCTCACGGGCGCGGACACGGTCATTCACTTCGACCCGTGGTGGAACCCCGCCGTCGAAGATCAGGCCACCGACCGCGCGCACCGCATCGGACAGACCCGCGTGGTCACCGCCTATCGCCTCATCGCGCGCGGAACCATCGAAGAGAAGATCATGGCCCTCAGCGCCAAGAAGCGTGAGCTCGTGGCGAGCGTGCTCGGCGCCGAAGACGAGTCGGTGGCCACCAAGGGCCTCACGCGCGCCGACGTCGAGGCGCTCTTCGCCGAAGAGGGCGAGGAGGCGTAACGGCCGTGGTCGACGAAGCGCCGCTCCCTCCCTGCGGGCTCTACCGCACCACCGTGGCCCTGGGCGATCAGGTCCCCGCGGGGAGGCTCGTGTACTTTCACAACCACGGCGACCCGGGGCCCGGCGTGTACCTCCCCTCGTCGTGGCGGCAGAACCGCGCGAGCTTCACCGACCAGGGGATCCTCCTCCCCGGACGCTGGTGGGCCGCGACCCTCGATCCGCTCTCGCCCGAGGGGTACTACCGCGTGCGAGAGACCTTCTACTGCTGCGAAAAGCGCTGCCAGACCTTCGAGGTCGACCAGCTCGTCCAGCTCGGATACTCGGCCGAGGGAGACCCCCTGCTCTTCGTCCCCGAGATCATCGACAGCGTGTTCATCGTGCCCGACCGCGGCGCGCGCATCGACCGGGCCCGCGTCGGCAAGCTCCAGCCTCTGAAGACCCCCGTCTCGTCCACCGAGCCCGGGCTCCAGTAGATCCCCGATCAGTTTCTGAGCGAGTATCGACCCGATCTTTTATTCGGGTAAACCCATCTTATTGCTCCGTTGTGGCGTATGTGTGTCTGTTGTCTGTTCGGGTGAGTCTGTTCGGGTTCTCTGTTTGGCTGCACTGCGTGCCCGCGGCGTAGGTAGAAACGCGCGGACTGCGTGCCTCAAGGGCCCCGGTGGCGCACCGATACACAGAGCAGAACGCGCGGATTCCCCCGCGACGATCAACCTGCAAGACGGAGCCGAGACCATGAAGAGCGACAAGCCGCCAGGTGCATCCACGACGACGTCGTCGCAGCCGGGTGTCAGCGCCCTGCGCCGTTTCGAGTGATCGACGGGGGAGGGCGCGCGGCAGGACCCCAGAGCTCTGCCGCCGCCCGCGCCCGAGACATCAGGAACCCACACGTCGCCAGGGCTTGCCAGCGATCGCGCGCTGGCACCGCGAACCGTCTGCGACGATCTTCCACGAATCGAGTTTGACGACGCACCTGTAAATCGGAGATAGCTCCCTTCATGGGAGCATCTCGTTTCACGCTGCGTCCGATGGTCGCGCTGCCCGCGCTCGCGCTGGGCGCGGCCCTGCTCGCCGGGTCGTCGAGCTCCGAGGCCCAGGTCCTCTCACGCCTCTCGGCGCGGCTCGAAGGCAGCGGATCGCTGCTCCTGTCGTCTCCGCAGAGCGACCTCTACGGCTTCGGCTTCGCGGGGCGCCTCGACCTCGGGGCGCGCGTCGCGGGACCGGCGCACGTCCGCGCCTTCGGCCAGTTCATGAGCTGGCCCGCGTCGGGGACGGCGACGCAGCCCGGCGGTGACGGCCCCGGTCAGGCGTTCCTGCTCGGCGCGGGGCTCTCGATCGAGCCGCAGCTCGCGTCTCGCGTCCGCCTCCGCGCGGACCTCGACCTCGGCGTGAGCCTCAACGGCGCGGCGAGCGACGCGCGCTTCACCTGGGGTCTCGGCCTCGGCGCGTGGTTCGGCCTCGCCGACGTGTTCGACCTCGGCCCCATCGTTCGCCTCGGGAGCATCATGGCCGCGGGCTCGGAGGGCACCGACAACGGCGGCCCCGGCAGCGCGTACTTCATCACCTTCGGCCTCGGCATCTCGCTCCACGGCGCCGAAGAGCACGCGCCCGCGCCGCCGCCCGACGAGAACCTCAACCGCACGATCACGGCCCCGCCGGAGCCCATCGTCACGCAGACGCAGCCGGTCTCCGCGCCCGTGGTCGTGACGCCTCCGCCCGCGCCGCCGGTGCGGGTCGAGGTCCCCGTGCCGGTTCCCACGCCGCCCCCGACGCCCGTCGTCGTGACGCCCGACCCCCCCGCGGCCCCCGTCGCCGAAGAGGAAGAGACCGGCGGTCGCCACGGGCGTCACGGTCGCCACGGACGTCACGGTCGCGGCGGCGGTCGGGGCTCGCGTCGCGGCGGCGGCGGACACGGCGGCGGACACGGCCACCGCCGTCATCACTGACCTCGCCCTTCGCTCAGAGGCACGAGGGGAGGATCGTCCAGCTCCCCGCGTCCTCCTCGTTCCCGACGAACCAGCGGAATGAATGCTCGGGATACAGCATCCCGAGGTCGGTGACCGCGGTCGCGTAGACGCGCACGTCGCCGAGCTCATCGGTGATCACGTTGCGCACGCCGCGACCGTCGTAGAGCACGCCGGTCACGGGCCCCGCGCCGACGAGCCGCACCCACGGCGCGCCGGGCCGCGGAACCCACGAGACCGTGTGATACCAGTCGTGCGCGTACGAGCACTCGGGCACCTCGCGCCGCGGGAACACGTACACCCCCTGCACGTCGTCGATCACACCCTCGGCCACGCGGAGCGACGCGAGGCTCCACGAGAACGTGCAGCCGGGCGCGGCGCAGGCCCGCGACGTGATTCTCGCGCGCACGGTCGGGGGCGTCGGTGTGGCCGGAGTGCTCGAGGGCGTGCGCGCCGCGGTCATCGCGCGGTACCGGCACGCGACGGGGCGCGACGACGACGTGATCGCGTAGACGTAGTCGCCCTCGCGCGGCATCTCGCAGCCGTGGAGCGCCACGCCGATCTCGGGGTACCGCACGCCGCCCGCGCTCGTGATGCCGATCCACGCGCGACCCGCCACGGCCTGACAGGGCTCGGCGTCGTTCGCGGTGAAGAGCCACACGGGCTCGCGCGGGATCGTCACGTGCTCGTCCGCGATCTCCTCGTCGGTGAGCGTGCGAAACTGCGGCTCGCTCTCGGCGCTCTCGGCCCCGGGGAAGTAGTGCGCCACGCGCTGCTGCGAGATCGCGCGGTGCAACACCCACGCGGGCGGGCCGCAGCGGTCGCTCGACTGCGCGTCGTGCCAGCGATGCGCGATGAGGATGTCGCCACCCGGGCATTCCGTGGTGGTCACACTCACGGGCGCGGGCGTCGGCGCCTCGGGGCACGAGGTCCGGGCCGTCGACGCGTCGGATGGCGCGGGCGTCGGGGCCGCCGCGTCGCGATCGCCGGGGGCTGCGGGGAGGGCCTGCGTCGAGGGTGACGAGGCGCCGCGAGAGGCGCACGCCGAGAGGAGCGCGCCGAGGACGAGGGGAGGTAGCTTCATCGTGGCGGCGGAGGATAGGCGGCGCGCGCGTCGACCGCGAGCGGCCAACCGCGAACGAGGCGTGCCGCGGGCGAGGGAGTTGCGGGTATCATCGCGCCCTTCTGTGAGACCCGCGCGAACGAAGACCCTCGCCGTCATGCTCCTCAGCGCCGTGTGCGCGAGCGCGACGGCGCACGCCGAAGACCACGCGCCGCGGCTGCGGCAGGCGCCCGAGGTCACGCTCCCCACCGATGGAGCCTTCCCCGCGGAGGCGTCGGTGCGGCTTGAAATCACGGTCGATGAGCGAGGCGCCGTGACCGAGGCGTCGGTGCTCGAAGGGCTCCGCCCCGACGTCGACGCGCTGGTGCTCGACGCGGCCCGTCGGATGCGCTTCGAACCCGCCGAGCGCGGCGGGGCGCCCGTCGCGGCGCGGCTGAGGTTCCGCTTTCGGCTGCGCAACGCGCCGGGCGCGGCGGCCGCGAGCGCGCGCGAGCCCGAGGGCGCGATTCCGCCAAACCCCTATGTCGAAGGCGCTTCGAGCGAACCGCCGCGCGCCGCACCCGCGACGCCGACGCCGACGGTCACGCCCGCTGCGACGCCGACGGTCACGCCCGCGCAGCCGACGCCCGCGGCACCGGTCGCCCCCGCCGACGAGGCGGGCGAGGCCACCGTTCGAACGCGACGTCAGCCCGGTGCGGCCACCGTCATGACCCTGCGCGCCGAGGAGCTCACGACCGTCCCCGGCACCTTCGGCGAGCCCACGCGCGTCGTCGCGACGATGCCCGGCGTCTCGCGAACGCCCTTCGGCCTCGGGCTCTTCGTCGTGCGCGGCGCCTCCTTCGAGAACACCGGCTTCTTCATCGACGGCTTCCCCGTGCCGGTGCTCTACCACTTCGGCTTCGGCCCGGCGGTGATCTCGTCGCGCCTCGTCGGAGAGCTCAACTTCTACCCCGGCGGCTATCCCCTCTCGTACGGGCGCTTCTCCGCGGGCGTCATCAGCCTCGACACGCGACCGCCGCCCACCGACCGACCCTTCGCGGAGTTTCAGGTCGACGTGCTCCGCGCGAGCGCGATGGGCGTGATGCCCTTCGACAACGGCAGGGGCTCCATCGCCGTCGCCGCGCGGCGCAGCTACTACGACCTCATCGTCCCGCTGATCGTCGAGGGCGTGGGGCTCTCGTACTCCGACTATCAGGTGAGGTCTGACTACCGCTTCTCGTCGCGCGCGAGGGCGTCGGTCTTTCTCTTCGGCTCCAACGACACCTTCGACCGCACCGCCGCGGCGGGCGTCGGCGCGACCGCGCAGGAGCAGAACTCCGCGCTCAGCTACACCTTTCACCGCCTCATCGCGAAGTACGAGCACGGCCTCCCCGGCGGCGCGACGCTGACGGTCTCGGGCATGGCCGGCGTCGACTACCTCACGAGCACGCAGACGCAGCCGGGGCAGCCCGATCGCTCGCTCGGCTCGACGGGCTTCATCCTCGGCGAGCGCGCGATGCTGCGCATCCCGACGGGGCGCTCGCTCACGACGCTCGTGGGCCTCGACGTGCTCACGATCACCTACGACGCCGACGTGCGAATCCCGCTGCCCAACAACATCGGCGGCGTGCCTCCGCCCGCGTTCGACCCCGAGGTGGTGCGCTTCAATCCCCGCGTCACGCAGCTCGGCGTCGCGCTCGTCGCCGAGGAGGTGCTGCGCGTGAACCCCGTGGAGCTCACCGCGGGCGCGCGCCTCGATCGCCTCGTCTACGGCAACGTCGACACGTTCATCGTCGACCCGCGCGCGGTGCTGCGCGTGAGGGCCTCAGACCTGCTCACGGTCACGGCCGCGTCGGGCTTCTTTCATCAGGCTCCCCCCTTCGTGCAGCTCGTCCCGGGCATTGGAAACCCCGACCTCAGGCCGCAGCGCTCGTGGCAGTCGTCGCTCGGCGTCGAGCTCAACCTCCCGGGCAACCTCGAGGCGCGCTTCACGGGCTTCTTCAACCGCATGTACAACCTCCAGCGGCCGACGAGCGCCGTCGTCGACTCGCCGCAGGGGCCGCGCAGGCTCTTCTTCGCGGACGACGGTCAGGGACGCTCGTACGGCCTCGAGGTGCTCATCCGACGGCGCCTCGAGCGCGGCCTCTACGGGTGGGTCTCGTACACGCTGTCGCGGAGCGAGCGCTTCCTCGACGGCGGCACGGTGGTGCCCTTCACCTTCGATCAGACGCACGTGCTCAACCTCGCGCTGTCGTGGCAGATCACGCCGAAGTGGCGCCTCGGCGGGCGCTTTCAGCTCGCCACGGGCAACCCGACGCAGGCCGTGACGGGGGCCTTCTTCGACGCCGACACCGATCGCCACAGGCCGCTCTTCGCGCCGCAGGGCCCCGACCTCCCGCAGGAGCGCCTGCCGACCTACCACCAGCTCGACGTGCGCGTCGATTACCGCTTCAGGCTGGGGCCCTTCGACATGTCGGCGTACCTCGACGTGATCAACGTGTACTACGCGCAGAACACCGAGGCGTGGCTCTACCAGTACGACTTCTCACGGCGCACGAACTTCCCGGGCGTTCCGATCCTTCCGACGCTCGGCGTCACGGGCGAGCTCCGTTGAAGGCTCCGCGCAGGGGTGGTTGACGCCGCGGTAACCGCCGTGAGAAGAGTCCGCGACTCTCCCTGTATCGGCTCAACGCCGCATTGCTTCAACGCTCGACGGAGGACTCGGATGACGTTTCAATCTCGTTGGTGGCTGCCCATGCTGATGGCCGGCAGCCTCGTGGTGGCCTGTAGCAGCGGCGGCGGTGGTGGCGGAACCACGGACGCCTCGACCACGACCGACACCCCGGTGACCGATGCGACGACGGACACCACGTCGCCCACGGACACAGGCGGCGACGCTCGCACCGACGCTCGCACGGACACCTCGCCGACCGATCGCCCCGCCACCGGCGCCTGCGCGTCGGTCACGGACATCTCGTCGATGATGCCCGGCTCTGACGGCGCCATCCACGTCACGGGCAACAACGAGTCGGGCGCCCCCATGTCGCTCGGCGCGCTGCCCGACACCTGCGTCAACGGCGGCCGCGGCGGCGAGAAGGGCTCCGTCGTCGTCTACTCGTACACCATGCGCGCAGCGGGCACGCTCCGCGTCTCGACGACCAACGCCGGCACCTCCGACGCGATGTTCGACACCGTCGTCGCCGTGCTCTCGACCTGCTCGGTCGGCGGCGCCGCGCTCGCGTGCAACGACGACACGGGCGACGCCGCGCCGCACCGCCTCCACTCGCGCGCGCAGACGTCGGCCCTCATGGCGGGCCAGCGCGTCTTCATCGTGGTCGGCGGCTACGGCATGGACGCCGCGTCGGCCTCGACGGGCGACTTCGAACTCACCGTGCAGGAGGCCCCCCCGACCCCCGTGGGCGGCGCCTGCTCGGCCGGCGCGGTCTGCGTGGCCAACGCGACCTGCGTCGCCAACGTCGGCTCGACGACGATGGGCACCTGCCTCGCCAACGGCGCCAACCGCGGCATCTGCCGCACGAGCGGAACGGCCTGCGACACGGGCCTCACCTGCACCGTCGAGATGCCCTCGGCCGACGCCAACGGGCAGTGCCTCCCGCCTTCGATGGTGGGTCAGCCCTGCGGCCAGCTGGGCGTCTGCGTGATGAGCTCGGTGTGCCCGAACTTCCTCATCGGCGGCAGCTCGTCGATGGGTGACGCGGGCGTGGTCGACGGCGGCGCCACCGACGCCGGGTCCGGCATGGACGGCGGAACGACCCCCGCGGTCACCCGCGTCTGCGTCGCCCCCGTGGCCGAGATGGAGCCCAACAACACCCCCGCGATGCCCCAGGCCGCGGTGACCTCCTCGACCGTGTTCCGCGGCGCCCTCACGGCCGGCGACACCGACTGCTACTCGGTGACCGTCCCCGCGGGCACGTCGATCTTCGCCGAGACCTCGGACTTCAACGGCACCTGCAACCTCGGCGACGGCGCCGACACCGTGCTCCGCGTGTACCGCATGGGCGAGACCATGCCGCTCGCCGAGAACGACGACGCCGCGGGCCGCGGCCTCTGCTCGACGCTCAACAGCACCGCCACGCCCGTGACCGCCCTCACGCGCGTCGCCGCCGGGACCTACTCGGTCTGCGTGTCGGCGTACTCGATGCCCGACGCCGGGACGCCCGCCGACCCGATCATGTCGTACTACCTCACGATCGGCCTCCGCTGAGCGCGCGCGGCGCGACGTCGCGCCGTTCTGTCAACGCTCCCGCCTGAAATTCACGCTATCCCCCGCCGCCTCGCTACGGTCGCAGCATGCGCGAACGGAGCGTCGCAGCTTCACTCCTCGGCGCCGCGTTCTGCGCGGCGCTGGCGCTGCCCATCGCCTGGGCCGACCCCACGCCTCGCATCGCGCGCGTGATCGCCTCGGCCGCCGTCGCGCGCCCCGCGACGCCCCCGAGGAGCGTGCGCGCTGTTCCGCGAGACCTCGGGCACGGTCAGCTCATCGAGGGGCGCTGCCCTCCCTCGATGCCCCGCTGCATCGCCTTCACCTTCGACGACGGCCCCGAGTGCCGCTACACGCCGCGCGTGCTCGACGCGCTCGACGCGCGCGGGATCAAGGCCACCTTCTTCGTCGTCGGTCACCGCATCGACGGCGACGACGCGTATCACACCGCGAACCGCGCGGTGCTGCGCGACACGCTGCGCCGCGGGCACCTCATCGGCAACCACACGTATCACCACGTCGAGCTCGATCGGCTGCGCGAGGCGCCCCTCGCCGACGAGATCGACCGCACCGAGGCGCTCATCCGACGCGCGACGGGGCAGCGCGCGTGGCTGCTCCGCGCGCCCTTCGGAGCGCTCCTGCGGCGTCGCACGGTCGACGCGGTGTTCTCCCGCGGCTACACGCCCGTGTACTGGGAGCTCGACACGCGCGACTGGGCGACGCCCTCCGTCGACGCGGTGGTCGAGGGTTTCCGCGCGGCGCTCCTCGAGTCACCGCGGGGCGGCGTGGTGCTCATCCACGACACGCACTGGTGGAGCGTCGCCGCGCTCCCTCGCATCCTCGCGGTGATCGACCGTCGCAACGCGGCGCTCGTGGCCGCGGGCGAGGAGCCGTACCGCTTCGTGAACCTCGACGCGCTCTACCGTCCGCTCGGCAACGAGACCCCGCGCGGGATGCCGCTCCCGCGGGTGCATCACCACCACGATCAGCCCTCGGAAGCGCCCTCGACCTCGCGCCAGCCGTGAGGCCCGACGATCGCGGCGAGCACGTAGACCGCCGCCGCGAGCACGAAGGTGGCAGGGATCCCGAGGCCCACGGACACGGTGATCGCCGCCACGCTGCCGAGCACGCTCGTCGCGCCGTTGACCGCGAGGGCAACAGGAGCTCCACGCACGCGGTCGACGTAGCGCACGCCCGAGGGGAACATCATCCCGAGCGCGAGGCCCACGATGGCGGCGCAGGCCGTCGCCCACGTCGCCCGCACGAAGAACCCGCTGTCGATGGTGGCGCGCGCCAGCGGACGGATCACCGCGAACGGGAGCGCCGCGAGCACGACGGCGGCGCCGAGCGCGCCGAGCGAGACGGCCTTGCGCGTTCGAAGCACGCGCGGTGAGAGGGCGCTGCCGACGCCCGTCGCGACGAGCAGCCCCGCGAGCACGAGGATGAGCGCGTAGGTCGGGTGACCGAGGACGACGTGCATGCGCTGAACGAGCGCGATCTCGGCGGTCATGAAGCCCGCGCCGAGGCTGCCGAAGTAGATCCCCGCGCGCGCGCCGGGGAGCGGCGGAACGGCGGCCCGCGCGGCGCGCCAGAGCGTCGGCCCGAGCAGCGTCACGCCGAGGAGGGTGACGGCGAAGAACGTGGCGAGCAGTTCGAACATCGCCATCACGTTGCCTTCGAGCACGCCCGGCCCGCCCGAGACCATCGCGAGGGTGCGCTTCGGATGAAGCCACATCGACGGGTGCATGAGCTGAAAGAAGAACGGGCGGTCGTCGTCGGGCGGTGACGTGTCGAGGCCGTGGGGAACGCCCACCGCCGCGAGGGCCGCGTCGGTGCGCGCCGAGAGGAGCTGGTCGAGCACGGGGCTCGCGGGCGGCCTCCCGGGCACGACGAGGAGGCGGAAGAGGAGCCGCGTCTCGAGGTCGTGGAGCGCCGCCACGTCGGCCTCGGAGAAGGGCGCCGGGCTCACGAGGATCGTCGCCACGTTCATCGACGCGATGAGGGCGATGTGCGCGCGCGGATTCGTGACGCCGCGATCTCGCAGCGAGGCCACCGCGAGGGAGACGAGGCGCGCGGTCTCGCTGACCTTCGTCGGGTCGTACCAGCGCGAGAAGGTCACGATGCCGTCGGGCATGGTGCGCTGGAGAAAGACCCTCCACGCCTCGCGGGTGTAGAGCGTCGACTCGGTGTGCGCGAAGGCGCCCGCGCTCGTCGCGGCCCAGGTGTCGACGAGCGACGCCTGGAGCACGCGGCAGTGCAGCCCCTCGGAGGCCGCGTAGACGGCGCGTCCGTCGCCGACGATCACCTGCACGCGGGGATCGCGCAGCGTCGGAGAGCGGCTCGCGACGGCGCGGAGCATGTTGACCATCGAGGGGTTGATCTCGACGCCGAGCACGCGCGAGTGGCCGTAGACGAGGGCCGAGACGAGGTCCCTCCCGCCGCCGACGCCGATGACGCACGCGGTCCCGTCGGAGCGGAGGTGGTGCGCCGAGGTCGTCGCGTCGAAGCGCAGGAAGTTGAGCTGCGCCGGGCGCTGGTACTCGTACACGGGCGTCGCGGCCTCGCCGTCGATCTGCGCGTTCGCCATGGTGACCTGCACCGGCGGCGTGATGGGCGAGGGCGACCACATGAACCCGATGGGCACCTGCACGAAGGGCCCGAGGCGCACGTGCGAGAGCGGGTTCCACGCTTCGAAGGAGGCGACCTCCTGGTCGTTGCGAGGGAGGCCCTTGGGGTATCGCATCACGAAGCCCGCGTCGGTGCGCTCCGACGCGACGAGCACCACGAGCGACGCGAGCAGAACGCCCGCGGGACCCGCGCGTCGCTCCTTCGAAGAGAGCGCCAGCGAGGCCATCGCGAGGAGCGCCGCGAGCAGCACGAGCGCGCCAGGACCCGAGAGCGGACCGAGCAGCACGAGCGGCGCGAGCGCCCCGAGCGCGGCGGCCGCGAGGTCGACCGCGTAGAGCGACGGGAGCGCCACGGGCGCCTCGGCCATGAGCCTCGCCACGACCGCGCCGCCCGACACCAGCGGCGCCGCGGTGGCCGTCGCCACGAGGAGCAGCGACGCGAAGGCCGAGAGGTTGCGCGCGAAGGTCACCGGCATGCTCACGAGCACCGCCGTCGCGACGAGCGTGCGCAGGGCCATCTCGCCGAGGCGCGCGGCGATCCACGGGGTGAGCGCCTCGCCGCGCTCGCGGGCCTCGGCCGCGAGGAGCGAGCCGCGCGTGAGGCCGAGCATCGCGAGCGAGAGCACCACGAAGGCGAGCCCGTACCAGGTGACCACCGAGAGGACTCGGGTGAAGAGCACCTCGGAGGTCACGACGGTGGCGGCGACCAGGCCGAGGAGGGTGAGGCTTCGACCGCGAGTGAGGAGGTCCATTCGGAGGGCCGCGAAGCTAGTCCCTCGATGACGTGACTGTGAAGGGTGGATCGCGCGGGCGCCGCTGGCGCGGCGTGAAGCCCTCAACGTACGAGCACAGGTCAAGGCAAAAATGACGATCCGGCCAGAAACGTCGGGAGTACCTTCGATGGGTCTTCCGTTCTTTCCGCGCCCGGTGTTTAACTTGAGACCTTGGTGCGCCGTAGGTCAGGGCAAGAGCCTGCTTGACGTAGTTGGTGGTCCCCGAATGGTCTAACGCTGACCGTCGAGAGGTGCAGAATGGTTCGTCACTCCCGGTTGATGCTCGTGCTGTCCTGCTGCGCGGCGATGATGTCCTCGGTGATGGGCTGCGCGAAGGCGGGTGAAGAGCTTCAGCGCGTGCAACGGGCGGTCGGCAACGGCGCGCAGGCGGCCCTCTCGGCGAGGCCCGATCCCGATGAGGTCCGGCCCTCGCTCCCCGACGCGCCTCCGACGAGTCAGGTCCCGGTCCCCGAAGTCTCCCTCGACGGTTCGCTCCGATTCACCCCCGACGCCAACCACCGCAACATCACCGGCGCCCGCGCCCCGAGCGGCTTCGTGGTCTCGTGGACCGACGCCGCGCAGTCGTCGGTCTTCGTGGGCCTGCTCACCGCAGAGCGCCGCGCGCTCGGCCAGGGGACGCGCCTCCACGCCATCTCGACCGACGAGGAGTCGCTCGCGGCCCCCGCGGTGGCGGTGGCCTCCGACGGCTACGCGGTGGCCTGGGCCGACCGTGACAACGGCCGCATCCGCTTCGCGCGCATCGACGCGCGCGGCGCCCTCCGCGGCAGCGTGGCGATCGTGCACGACGGCGTCGACGCCCCCCGCAACGTGGCGCTGGGATGGAGCGGTCACGACTTCGCGCTCGCGGCCTCGCTCCGTGACGGCGTGTACTTCGCGCGCGTGAGCGCCGAAGGGGCGCGCATGGGCGACCCCCTCGTGATCGCCGAGGGCGAGTCGGTTCGCTCGCTCGACGGCGTCGCGTGGGACGGCCGCGCGTACGACCTCACCTTCACCGTTCGACGCGACGGACGCGACGAGCAGGTCCGCCAGCGCGTGAGCCGCGGCGACCGGCACGGCGGACCCGCGGTCGTGGGCGCCCTCGAACGACCGACGCCTCGCGGCTGATCGTTCGCGCACTTCGCACGGCGCGCGGCGGTGACGCTTCGTGTCGATGCCGCACCTCCTGTTGGTTGCAACCCGGCCCTAGATTGTGTTCTGGTCGCGCGCGTGTCGCGGGGCCGTCGGTCGTCGACGGTCAACGACCACCGGAGGAGTTGCGATGTCGGAGGCTGCTGTTCAGGAACAATCCGCGTCAACCGGAGGAATGCTCACGTCGCGCGTGGGCTCGGTGGTCGCGCTCATGCCGCTCGGCGTGTGGACCACCTGGCACCTCTGGGAGAACCTCGGCGCCTGGGCTGGCGCTGACGCCTGGGAGGAGACCGTGTCGCGCCCCGGCGCGACGGGCGCTTCGACCCTCGTCAGCGTGCTGGTCTTTCTGCCGTTGATCCTCCACACGATGTGGGGGGCGCGGCGTCTCAAGATGATGAAGCCGAACGGGTACAAGACCTTCGGCAACGTGAAGTACCTGCTCCAGCGCCTCTCGGCGCTCGGGGTGCTCGGGTTCCTCTTCGCGCACGTCTACCTCGCGCGCATCAAGCCCACGTTCAGCGCGCAGGGCTACGAGTCCTTCGAAGACATCTCGGCGCACATGCGCCACCACCCCCCGACGCTGATCGTGTACGTGCTCGGCGTCCTCGGCACGGCGTACCACCTCTCGAACGGGGTCTACACCGCGTCGTTCATCTACGGCCTCGCCGCGTCGCCGAAGGCGTCGCGCAGGATGCAGGTGATCTCGCTCGCGTTCTTCGTGCTGCTGCTGGTCTTCGGGTGGGGCGCCGTCGCGGGGCTCTACCAGGCCGGCGCGCAGTACGCGCCTCCGCTCGACTGAGCGGCGCTTCGCGCACGGTGACAGAAAACGTCAGGGGCGTCGCGACGTGATCGCGGCGCCCCTTTCGCGTTTCGATGGGCTGAACTGCGGGCGAGGGAGGCGACTACTCGTGGTCGTCGAAGTCGTCGATGACCTTGGGCTTGGGCGCGGCGGGGGGCGCCTTCGCGGGGATCACGGGGCCCTTGGCGACGTGGCCGACGGGGGCGTTGCCCGTGACGTGCGCGACGGTCGAGGGCGGGGGCTTGGCGGCCTTGGTTCCGCCCGGCGCGAGGGAGTTGCCGAGGGAGCCGAGCTCGTCTTCGAGGGCCGAGCGCATCTCGGTGAAGGTGGTGAACTGGTTGTTGAGAAAGAGGTTGTAGGCCGTCCACATGAGGTCGGCGCAGATCTCGACGGGCGTGCGCCCGGTGCCCGTGCCGATGCCGGGGAGGGCCACCGAGGTGATGCTCCCGGGCTCCTTCGCGTTCTGCATGTGGACCATCTGGAAGGCCGCCGAGCACGTGAGGGCGACGTTGAGCGTGTCGCTGATGTCCTCGCTCGTGGCGGCCATCGAGGGCGTCGAGATGAGAAAGCGCGGCACCTGTTGGCCCGTCTCGACGCAGGTCGCGTTGCCCACGGGGATCGACCCCTTGTAGAGCCGCGCGATCTCGCTCTGCACCCGCGTCTGGATCTTGGGGCCGAAGTGGCGCTTGATAACCCCGTCGAGGCCGCCCGCCATCTCGCCCTTCGCGTTGGTGGGAGACACCCACGCGCTGACCTTCTGGTCGAGCATCGAGCCCTGCACCACCGAGACCTCGGGGTGCTCTTCGAAGACTTCTCGCCACGCCGCCACCATCTTCGGGTTGACGTCGACGAGGACCACCTTCACCTGCTGCATCGCTCTGCTCCCTGTGTCGGCGCCGCTGCGCCGCGTGGACCCTTCACCGCTGCCGAGGAACCCCGTCGCTACATCTTGAACTCGACGAGGTAGTCGAGGCGCTGCTGGCGCGAATCGTAGATCACGTACTCGTCGTCCGCGAACTGCGAGGTGACGCCGGGCTTCGCGCGCACGCCGTGGCACGAGTGGTACCCGTCGGGCGGCGCCGTGATGCCGTAGGTGATCTTGGTGTAGTCCTTCATCTTGCCGAGGGCGACGTTGGCGAGGGCCATGAAGCGCGTCCCGGGCTTGCCCGGCGAGGTGTAGAACGCGCTCGTGCACGAGGCGTCGCCGAAGTAGATCCCGTTGCCGAGCCAGCCCGCGTCGGTGCGGTTCACGCCGAGGCTCACGACGATCTTGGGCATCAAGATTCCGCGCGAGAGGATGCCCACCCAGTTCTTGATCCGCGAGCCGTGGAAGAGCAGCCGCTGGTTCGAGATCTCGTCGGTGAACACCTGGTGCTCGCTGTCGCGGCGCAGCGTGTACACGTTGAGCACCTTGATGTTCTTCGTCTTGAGCTGGCTCTTGAGCACGTGCGACTCGATGCGCTCGTACTCGGGCGTCCCGCGCTCGACGAAGCCGATGTTGCACTTGAGCGCGTCGTACTTCGCGTCGACCTGCGAGTCGTAGAGCACGCTGCCGCCGTCGCCGTTCACCTGGAGCATGTCCCTCATGAGCTGGAGGGTCTCCTGCTTGGCGTTGAAGTCCTCGAGGCTGTCGATGGTGGAGCTGTCGATGGCCGCGCGCGTGCGCCCGAGGCGGTGCGGGATCATCGTGTAGAAGTCGCTCGACAGGTCCTGCATCTTCGAGCGGTTGGTCGAGCCCTTCTTGAAGAGGTCGTAGAGCTCGAGGAGGATCGCGTCGCCCTTGTCGATCTGCCCGAGCGTGAGCACGCCGAGCGGCGTCTCGATGCCCTGCGCGGTGATCTTCGCCTGCACCGTCGTGGTGAGCGCCTCGGTGGCCTCGGCGTAGATGTACTGCACGAGGTTCTGCACCGACGACGAGAGGTTCGAGCGCTTGACCACGGGGGCCTCGCCGCGCGCGGCCTTCTGCTCCGCGAGCTTCGCGACGGTCTTCGAATCGACCTCGCCCGCCGAGGTGCCGCGGGCCTTCTGCGACCCGATCTTGCTCGATGCGAGGGCGAGCTCCTTGTAGCCCTTCTTGGGCGAGGTCTTCTCGCTGTAGATGCTCTGGTAGATCGCGCTCGCCTCGCCCTCGGTGGCGGCGTGGCGCGTCTCCTTCTGGCCCGCGTTGGGGTTGGTCTCGAGGTCGTCGGTGCGGCCGTAGTGCGTGAAGACGCGGTAGACGGCCTTGCCCTTGAGCGTCCCCTTGTGGAGCTCGATGCCGTAGTACTTGTTGTGGTTGGTCTTGATGTCGGTGACCTGCAGCACGGCCTTCTTCGCGATCTCGAAATCGCTCGGAAACTCAGGGGCCGTCGGGTCGCCGTACTTCCACGCCTTCACGCTCGCCATGTCGCACCTCAGATGCCTCGTTTGCGGGGCGCGCGGTCGTCTCGTCGCGCCGCCCGACTCCGAGCGGCGCGTACCCTAATGCACCACGACCGCGGATCGCAACGACGCCGCGGACATACCCCGTCAAGGCTCGGCGAGGCCGCGGATCAGCTCTTGAGGATGCTGTTGAGCGAGTTGAAGATGTTCGACCCCGTGGGGTCGTTGTTGGTCGTCGGGGCGCGTCCCGCGGCGCGGGCGCGTTTGCGCTCCTCGGCGCCCGCGAAGGGCTCGTGGCAGCGCGTGCACGCGGGCTGATCGAGGATCGTCGCCGCGTTGCAGAACACGCAGGTGCGCGTGAGCGAGCCGTTGCACTGCGCGCAGACGGTCCGCCCCTTGATGCTCAGCGCCGTGCAGCTCGGACACGCCACGCCGGGGTCGGTGCCGGGGTACGCGCAGCGGCAGTAGGGGCAGGCCGCGAGGCCCGGGACAGGCCCCGCGCCGCAGGTCTGGCAGTCGTGATCACATCCGTGGTGCCCCGCTCCGGGGCGATCGCTGTCGTGCGCCATGCGCGCGAGCTTAGTACAGCTCACCGCGAATGCGTACGCGGCGCGTCGATCACTCGCAGGCGCCGGTGAAACCCGGGTAGACCGCGGCGATTTCGGCGGTCGCCCACGAGAGGCACCGGCTGTCGCGGGGGCACACCGAGCCCGCGCGGCAGAGGAGCGTGCACTGGCCGAGCACGCAGCGCGGCGTGACGCCCGTCGCGGCGCTGTTGGGCGCGCAGTCTCCGTCGCTCTGGCAGTAGGCGAAGCACACGCTCGCGCCCTCGGGGTTGGTCACGCCCGTGTAGTGCCCGCAGACCGCGCAGCCCATGGGGCCGCACTGCTCGTCGGCGTCGCAGCGGCCGTAGAGCGGCGTCGAGGCCATCGACGTGGAGCACGCGCCGACAGGGACGCACGAGGACCAGGTCGCCGTTCCGCCGCAGGCCTGGTAGCCGCCCTGCATGAATCCGCCGTCGAGGGTGCGGGTGCACGCGCGCTGCTCGCCGGGGCTGCACGTGTTGTTCGAGCACGCCGCCGAGGCGAGGGCCGCGAGGGCGAGCGCGAGGGCGCGGAGCTCAGTCGTCATGGCAGGCCACCGTGGCGTCGACGACGGTCGACGGAGAGGCGTCGGCGGGGCAGGCGGCGCCGAAGAGGGTGAGCTCGCCGTAGGCGCGGTCGGTCCAGTCCCAGCCGTTGACGCGCGTGGTGTCGCGCGGGATCGCGACGCCGTTGACCGTGATCGACACGTTGTCTCCGTCGGCGGGGCGCGTGGGCGAGACGAAGCTGCACCGCGCGATGGCGTTCTGGATCGCCGAGAACGCGCGCGGCAGGTCTTCGGACCGCGCCACGCTGTAGAACGTGGGCGCTCCCGCGGCGGTGCGGTTGGGGCGGCCGCCCGCGACGGCCATCGCGGTGAGCGTGTTGGTGAAGTTCACGTCGGCGTCGCTCGCGATGCCGATGACGTACACGGGGATCGAGAGCGCCGCGTTGGCCGCGATCTGTCGCACGGTCGAGACCGTCCGCACGTCGTCGAGGCAACGGTTTCCGTCGGTGCCGCAGCGACCGCCGCCTCCTCCTCCGCCGCCGACGCAGGTGCAGGTGGAGGGGTCGAGCGATCCGTTGCAGTCGGGCGCGCCGTCGGTGGCGAGCACGAGGTAGCGCGCGCGCAGGCGGTTGGGGTGACGGACGATCCAGGTGTACCCGCGGAGGAGCGCCGCCGCGGTGGGGGTGCTTCCGCCGGGGCCCGTGCTTTCGAAGACGCCGAGCACGCGCGAGGCGTTGCGCACCCCGGGCTCGATGTCGACCGTCGGGACGTTGGGGAACGAGCACGACGCCGTGCGCGTGGCGGCGCCGTCTTCGGGGTAGAACAGCGCGCCCACGTTGATGGCGTCTTCGTAGCGCGGCAGCGTCGACTGGAGCGCGCTCTCGAGCACGCGCCACTTGGAGCCGGCGCCCACGCCGAGGCTCTGGTTCATCGAGGTCGAGCGGTCGATCACGAGGAGCATGTCGGCCGCGCGACCCTGGAGGGTGAAGCGTCCGGGCACGCAGACGCGCACGTCGGGGACGTCGGGGACGTCGCGCACGTCGGGGGCGTCGATCGCGGCGTCTTCGCGCGTCGTCACGTCGGGCACCAGGAGGCCGGTCTTGGCGCCGCACGCCGCGAGGGCGAGGGCGCCGATCGCCGCCACCGCGGAGCGAACGAGAAGGTTCCGGGCGTTCATCTGAAGGCTAAGTGGTCGTCACGCGGGGCTTCCTTCAAGCAATCGCACCGCGTCGGGGCGCGGGGGCGAGGGCAGAGACCATTTCAGCCGTTGACAGCGCCGTCGATCGCGCCGCTATCCTTTCGCCGCGCGCGGGCACGAGAACGCCGCGCGGGCGCCCCCAACGGAGGAGACCATGAGCGGACACGTACACGGACCCGGCTGCGGACACGACCACGACCACGACCACGCGCACGGGCCCGGCGGCGGGCACGACCACGACCACAGCCATGCGCACGGCCCCGGTTGCGGTCACGAGGGCGAGGACCCCGGTCACGACTGCGCGAAGCACCACCACAACCACGACGAGCACCGGCACGGCGCGGGCTGCGGTCACAAGGCCATCGAGCACGACGGCCACGTCGACTACCTCCACGACGGCCACCTCCACAGCACGCACGGCGACCACGTCGACGACCACTCGCTCTCGGTGAGCGCGGCGAACCCCGCGGCCTGTACGCCGGACCACGCGTGCGGCGCCCACGAGGCCGACCACGTGCACAGCGCGAGCTGCGGCCACGACGCGATCCCCCACGGCGACCACACCGACTACCTGGTGTTCGGTCACCTGCATCATCCGCACGGGTCGCACTGCGACGACCACGGCCCCGTCACCGTCCGCTGAAGAACCCCACCGTCGAACTCTGAGCGCGTGCGCGTCCACACGGACGACGACGCGTCAGACGCGCGCTCTCAGAGCTGATAGCAGGCGCCGAGCGCGGTGTTGCAGCGGCTCGGGCAGTCGCTGCTGCTGTTGCACGACGCGCCGTAACAGCGCGGGTTGTTGATCGCGCGGACGCACCCGAGCGCGGCCTGATACTGCCCCGCGCACGAGGGGACGAGCAGGTCGTCGCCCGCGGGCGAAGCCGCTCGGAGAGAGCGGCGCCGCGCGCGTGTACGACGCGATTCGCACGCTGCGAAAGCTCGGGCTCGCCGACGCGATCGTGCGCGACGGAGGGCGCTACCGGCTGCACCCCGCCGAGCCGATGGAGCTCGTGCAGGGGTAGGCGAGACATCGGACGTCCCTGCTCGCGGGGCGTGCGACTGGCCGAGCCGGGGGAGAATGGCCGCGCGCGAGGTCCGAAGCGTCCTGCGGCGTCTTCGAGACATGTGGTCGGTGTTGATTTCCCTTGCTCCGCCGGCGCATCAACGACTCACTTGGGGGCGTTCCGGGTTTTGGGGGCGACGCGCCAGACAACGTCGCGATCGGGATGGCGTGGATGCGCGCTTCGCTGGGACCGCGTGTTGCTGTGACGCCGACCTGCGGGAGTGAAACATGAACATCTTCAAGGTCACGACGCTCAACCTCTACTGGTTCGGCCTGAGCGCCGAGCTGCACGGCCACCTCGCGCAGGGGAAGTTCCTGCGGGACGCGGAGGACGATCGTCGGCTCGGCGCCCTCATCGCGTCTCTGGACGCCGACCTGATCGCGTTCGAAGAGGTCGTGGAGCCCGCCACTCTGGAGACGCTCCTCGTCGCGGTGGAGCCGTCGTGGCGGGTCCGAGACGTCGCCGGCGAGTTCGTCTCCAACGCCGCCAACGAAGACCCGCAGGTGCTCTGGGCGTGGCGATCGGATCGCGTCGACCTCCTGCGATGGACGCGGGTTCCGAAGCCCGAGAACGTCTCCCTCGGCCGTGGGCACCGCGCACCCGTCGTGGGGATCTTTCGGCATCGGGCCAGCGGCCTGGAGCTGGCGTGCGTCGTCGTGCACGCGAAGAGCGGCGCGCCGCAGTGGCTGCCCGGTCCCAACGCGGACGCGGAGAAGCGGGTGAAGCAGTTCGTGATCCTCCGCGAATGGCTCGACGCGGCGCCTGCGGAGTTCGTCCGCCCGCTGCGCCTCGTGACGGGGACTTCAACTCCCTCGCCGACTCGCCGGAGCTGCGCGAGCTGCTCACGGGCTCGATGGCCGACTGGAGCGTTCTGGCGCCCGCTTTCAAGCCCGTCGGCGCCAGACGCGAGTCGACCCTGACCGACCCCGGGTGCGTCATCGACCACTTCGTCGTGTCCCCCGAGCTCCGCAGCCTCCTGAACGCGGCGCCGGAGGTCTACGCGTTCGACGAGGATCCCGCCTTTCTCGACGCCGCATCGCCGGACGCGCGCGTGTGGAAGCGGACCACCGACCATCGTCCGGTGACCCTCACCATCACCAGCGATGACCCGGCGGCCCCCGCGGGCCCCGGTCCCTTGAAGCTCACGCTCCTCTCGACGGAAGAGCTTCCCGGAACGGACTTCAGCGGCGTCGTCTCCCTCGGCGATGGAACGCTGCTGCTCGCGCACGACGATGACGGCATCTACCGCTGGCGCCCGGGCTCGGCGGCCGTGCTCCTGCGGGGCAAACAGGATCACGACGCGCTCGGCGACATCGAGAGCCTCTGCTACGACGAGCTGACGCGGAAGCTCTACACGCTCTCGGAGGACGAGGGCGTGCTCCTCTCCTTCGATGTCGTCCCGGGCGCCGAGGCCACGCTTTCCCCCGCGCACGAGGAGGCCCGCCTCGATCGCCATGGGGATACCGAGAACAAGGGGTGGGAGGGCGTCGCCCTGCTCCCTGCGCGCTTTCGGAAGGACGGCGTGGCGCGACTGATCGCCGTGAACGAGGGGGCGCCCAAGGCCGTGGCCGTGTACGCGCTCCCCGGGCTGGAGCGTCGCGCGACGGTCGAGCTGTCTGGCGAGCTCGACGCCGCGCTCGGCGATGTGGCCGATGTCGCAGTGTGCCCGGACACCGGAAACCTGCTGCTCCTCTCGGATCAATCCGAGGTGCTCGCCGAGGTCGAGCTCGCGGCGGATGATCGCTCGCTCCGAATGATCTCGCTGCACAGGCTTCCGGTGGCGAACAAGGCCAAGCCGGAGGGCCTCGCGGTCACCGCGGATGGGCAGCTCCTCGTCGTGACGGACCAGTCCAAGGAGCTGCTCCGCTTCGCGATGGGGCGGTGAGACGGGGCCCGCGGCACCTCTCTCGAACGCCTTCGCTACACGGACAGCGGCGCCGTCGGGTCGCCGAAGAGGTGCATCCGCAGGAGGTGGTTGCGCGCTGATCCGTCCGTCGAGAGCGCCGCGCGGTGGGCCGAGACGTAGCGCCTCTGCAAGTGGACATAGGCGTTGCCGACGAAGGGCGCCGTTTCTGCCACGTCACGCGTCGCGATGTCCTCGACGAAGTGCAGCGGCGGCTCGGAGAGGAAGTCCGAGCCCAGCGTGCCCCATGAGTGTCCGGCCGCGAGCGCCGACACGCCCTCTGCGTGCCTGACGGTCCACGCCTCCGGCGCGAAGTCGACGTCTGGCGACGGAGCGCGTCGCAGCGCGCCTGCGCGCCCGCTGCGCGCCGCGGTCCGCCCTCTGCCCTCCGCTCTGCGTTGGGGCCGCGGCGCCTGCTCTGATAGCCTCCGCGGCCATGTGGGTCGCGCGCTTCGCCCGTACGCGAGTGCCTCTCTGCGTGGTGTGTCCGTGACGCGCTCCGAACACGACGAGACCGATCCCGTTCGTGCGCTCGCGGAGGCGCGTCGTCGCATCGCCGAGCTCGAAGCGCAGCTGGCGGAGATGGCGCCCTCAACGAGCACCCTGGAGCTCACGCTGCAATCCACGGCTTCGACCGCGACGCCGCAGACCTGGCGCGTCAAGGCCGAGTGGAACCGCCCGGGCGATCCCGTCGCGTGCGAGCGCACCTTCACGCTCGATGAAGAGGCGCTCCGCAGCACCTTCGATGCGGTGGAGTACGGCACGCTCCTCGGGCGCGCGCTCTTCGCCGACAGCGTGCGCGACCTCTTTCGACTCGCGTGCGGCGACGGCGCGGGGCTGCGCGTGCTCCTCGCCGTCGAGGCCGTCGAGCTGCAACGCTGGCGTTGGGAGCGCCTCTGCGGACCCTTCGACGATGACAGCTGGCAGCTCCTGCGGCCGAACCAGCGCACGCCCTTCTCGCTCTACATCCCGAGCACGAGCGACCGTCGTTTTCGAAGCGTTCGCACCGACGAGCTCTGCGCCCTCGTCGTCATTTCGAGCCCCGAGGAGGGCAACCCCAGGGTCTCGTGGTTCGATGAGGCCCTCGCGCTCCAGACCGTGCGCGATGGGCTCGGCGGCGTCGCCCACGCCGTCCTCGCGAACACCGAGGGCGCCGACGGTCGGCCCACGGTGAAGGAGCTCTGCCGTCAGCTCTCGACGGGGCGCTTCAACCTGCTCCACATGATCTGCCACGGCGTCGCGACGCGCGAGAAGGGCGACAGTGCGATCTTTCTCGCCGCCGACGAGTCGCTCCCCTCGCAGGTGGCGCGCGCGGGACGGTGCGCGGCGGTGCCCGCGTCGCTGCTCGTCCAACGGCTGCGCGAGCTCGACGGCGCGGCGGGGCTCCCGCACTTTGCGTTCCTCTCGGTGTGCGACAGCGCGGTGGTGGCGCCTTCGGCCGAAGCCTCGAGCGACGACTGGCGCGACGCGCTCCGCGGGCTCGGTCAACGCATGGTGCGCGACCTCGGGGTGAAGTCCGTCCTCGCGATGACCGACAAGATCAGCCAGCCCACGGCGCTCGCGCTCGGACGCGCGTTCTACCCCGCGCTCCTGCGTCACGGAGAGCCCGACGTCGCGCTCGCCGAAGCGTGCGTGTCCGTGCGCGATCGTCACGACCTCACCACGCCCGCGCTCTTCAGCCGCGTCGTCGGGAGGCGCCTCTTCTCCGCCGGCGCAGCGCGTCGAACGCTCTCCCCGCAAGAGCTTTTCGAAGGACTCACACGCTTCGAATCGCGCCTCGCGGTTCACGCGCCGGTGCTCGCGGAGCGCGCCGCGTCGCTCACGGCGCGGCTGCGCGGATCGGCGTCGCAGCCTGATCCCGACGCGCTGGCCGAGGTCGAGCGGCTCTGTGACGACGTGCTCGAGACGACCCTCACGGAGCTCGCGCGCGGCGCGAAGGACCGCGGCACGAGCCCGAGTGCCCCTTTCCCGGGCTGCGCGCGTTCACGTCGGCGCAGCGGCGGTTCTTTCGCGGGCGAGACGCGCTCGTGGCGACGCTCGTCGCGCGCCTCGAGTCGCAGTCCTTCGTGTGCGTGCTCGGCAACTCGGGGAGCGGCAAATCCTCGCTCGTCGCAGCGGGTGTGATCCCCGCGCTCGAAGAGAAGAACCGCGCCCTCCGCGTCGCGCGCATGACGCCCGGCGCCGCGCCGCTCACCCATTTCGAACGCGCGCGTCAGAGCCTCGGAGACGCCGCCGAGTCGATCGTCTACGTCGACCAGTTCGAAGAGGTCTTCACCCTCTGCGCGAGCGACGACGAGCGGACGAGGTTTCTCGACGCGCTCGTGGCGATCGCGCGGCCCGACCGGCGCGTGGTCCTCACGATGCGCGCGGACTTTCTCGGCGAGTGCGCGACGCACGCGGGGCTCCGTCGCGCGGTGCAGCGGCAACCCGAGCTCGTTCCGCCCATGACGCCCGACGAGCTCCGTGGCGCCGTCGAAGAGCAGGCGCGCGCGGCGGGACTCCGCTACGAGACGGGCCTCTCGGAGAGCATTCTGCAAGAGCTCGCGCGGGAGCCCGGCGCGATGCCGCTCCTCCAGCACGCGCTCGCCGAGCTGTGGGCGCGGCGTCACGGGCGATGGCTCCGTCGCGCGGCGTGGGAGGCCGACATCGGCGGCGTCGCGGGCGCCATCGAGAAGACCGCGGAGGACGTGTGGCGCTCGCTCGACGACGACGACCGCGCGCTGCTTCCGGGGCTGATGACGAAGCTCACGCGCGTCGGTGCCTCGGACGATGGTGCCGCGCGCGACACCCGTCAGCGCGCGCTGATGCGCGAGCTCGCGCCTTCGGGGGACGAGTCCGTGCGACGGCGCGTGGAGCTCCTCGTCGAGCGGCTCGCGGGCGCGGGGGCGCGGCTCCTCGTGACGAGCGTCGACGAGCGGACCGGGCAGAAGCGCGTCGAGGTGGCGCACGAGGCGCTGCTCCGTCACTGGCCGCGGCTCCGAGGGTGGATCCACGAGGCCCGCGAGATGCTGCTCATGAAGCAGGACCTCCGCGTCTCGGCGCAGGACTGGATCAACGCGAAGAAGCGCGTGGTGACCTACCTCGAACACCGCGGAGAGCGCGCCGAGGCCGTGCGCGCGATGATGCGCGACAAGGGCCTCGCGCTCGACGAGACGGAGCTCCGCGCGACGAAGGGCGTGGCCGGGGGAGAGGCGCCCACCGTGGGCACGGTGCGAGAGTACTTCGAAGCGTGCGTGGCCGAAGACGAGCGGCAGACGCGGGCCCGCGACGCCGAGGAGCGGCGCCTGCGCGAGGCGCTCACGCGGGCGCGAGACTTCGCGCGAATGACGGCGGCGCGAGAGGCGTCGGGTGATCCGACGGCGCAGGTCGCGCTCTTGCGTGAGGTCGAGCGTCCCGACGCGATTCCGGGGTGGCTCGAGCTCGCGCAGCGCGCGCTCGATGAGCCTGTCGCGTACGCGTCGCTCGTGGGGCACACGGGGAGGATCACCGCCGCGTCGTTCTCGCCCGACGGCCGCCGCGTCGCGACGGCCTCGGAGGACGGGACCGCGCGCGTGTGGCGCCTCGACGTCGAGGCCGAGCCCGTCGTGCTCGACGCGAGCGAGGGCCAGGTCTACGCGGCGGTGTTCTCGCCCGACGGCGCGACCGTGCTGACGGCCTCGATCGACGGGATCGCGCGGCTCTCGCCCGTCGACGGCGTGGGCGCGGTGCGGAGCCTTCCGGGAGAGATCACGGGGTTTCGAGGCGCGTCGTTCTCGCCCGACGGCCGCCTCGTGGTGGCGACCGCCGACCACACCACGCGCGTGTGGCGCGTCGACACGGGCGAGGCCGTCGCGGCCTTCGCCCACGAGGCCGCGGTGACTCGCGCAGCCTTTCTGCCCGACAATGCGCGCGTCCTGACGGGCTGCGAAGACGGCTCCGCGCGCGTGTGGCGCATCGGCGACGAGGGCGCGCCGGTGGCCGTTCACAGGCACGAGAGCCCGCGCCGCACGACGCACGACTTCTGGTCTTCGATCGACGTGGTGGCGCTCTCTCCCGACGGCGATTTCGCGCTGACCTCGACGCACGACACGTGCCTCCACAGGTGGCGAACCGACGGCGCCGGCGACGTGGTGGAGTACGCCTCGTCCGAGCGGGTCGGTGACGGTGCGTTCTCGCCCGATGGGAGCCTGGTCGTGGCGACGGATCCCGGCGGCGTGCGAGTGTGGCGCGCCGAGACGGAGGCGCCGACTCACTCGATCGAGATCGCGGAGGGCGAGACGACGCGCGTCGCGTTCACGCCCGATGGCGCCCACGTGGTGACGGCGAGCCGGCGCGCCACGGCGGTGCGCGCCCTCGACGGGCTCGACCCCCTGGTCACGTGCCGTGAGGCTGACGTCCGTGACGCGGCGTTCTCCATCGATGGGCGCCTCGCGCTCACCACTTCGAGAGATTTCGGCGCGCGCGTGTGGAGGCTCGACGTTCCGCGCGAACCGACGATGTGGCGCGTCCCTGAAGGGCGAGTCACGCGCGTGGTCGCGCTGGCGGACGCCCGGGTCGCGGTCACGCTCGTCGAGGGGAGCGGAGGACCCACCGTGTGCATCTGGCGCTCGGATCGCGATGCGCCGCTGCGCTGCGAGGGGCACACCGCGGACGTCTATTGCGTGGCGATCTCCGACGACGGCGCGCGCGTGGTCACCGGCGGCGTCGATCGCGTCGCGCGGGTGTGGAGCGTCGACGGCCAACGCGCTCCGGTCACGCTCGAAGGGCACGAGGGCGCCGTGATGGGCGCGGTGCTCTCGCGCGACGGTCGCATCGTGGTCACGCAGGCGGACGCATCGGTGGCGGTCTGGTCGACGGAGTCGGGGCGACGGGAGGCGTCGTTCGAAGTGTCCGAGGGGCTGGGGTGTGTCGCCGTTGCGCCGGACGGAGCGCGGCTCGTCGTAGGGACGTACGCGGGCGTGCAGGTGTGGACGGTGCGCGGGGAGCCGGCGCTGCTGCGGGCGCTACCTGAGGGCACCCGCGCGGTGTCTTCCGTGGGGGTCTCGCCCGACGGCGAGCGCTTCATCGCCGCGGCGGCGTCGGGTGTGTGGCTGGGACGGCTCGACGGCGCGGGCGAGGCTCGCGTCCTCCTTCGAGGCGTGGTCGCCCAGCGCGTGGCGCTCTCACGCGACGGTCGGCACATCGTGGCGCTCGACGCGGAGTACGTCGCGCGCGTGTGGCGCGTCGAGGATGGCCGTGAGCTCATCGCGCTTCGATTCCCCGATCTGTTGACGGAGGACGTGACGCTCACGCCCGACGGGACGCGCCTCGTCGTCGCGTGCGATGACGGCTCGGTGCGCACGAACCTGATCGATCACAGCGTCGCGCTCGACCTCCTCTGGCGTGCGACGCCGCACTGCCTCGCGGCATCAGACCGCGTGCGCCGGCTCGGAGAGACGCCCGAGGAGGCTGAGGTCAATGCGCGCGCGGCCCGAACGAGGCGTCGCGGTATGACGGCGGGATAGGCCCCGCGGGCGCCACCGTGCCCCACGAATTCAAGATCATTTCGCGCGCGCACACCCCTCGACGAGTCGACGCGTATGCGTTACCGGTCAACCGAGGGCCGCGTGGTGTCCTTCGTCGACGGACGCGCTCACCCACGCACCGGCCTTCATAGCTCCTCGCCTTGCTCGCAGATACGACGGTTTCTCAGGCCCTCGCGAGTCGCCGATGGACACCCTGAAACCCCTTGAACACGAGCTGTCAGACCGCGCCCTGAGCACACCGGATCGAGCCGGAGATCCCACCGCGCGCCGCCCCGGCGGGGAGCGAAAGCGCGTCATCACCCTCGAGAGCCCGGAGATCGAAGCGTTCGCTGCGTCGTGCGACGCGCGCTTCTTCGTCGAGGAGCCGGGCAAGCCCCCTCGCGTCGTGCGGGTCACGCCGGAGCGCCCGCTACGCGTCGGACGCGGCGAAGACCAGGACGTCGCCCTCGACGACCCGAGCGTCTCGCGCGTCCACGCGGAGCTGACCTTCGAAGCGCACGGGGTCATCGTCCGCGACCTCGGGAGCAGCAACGGGACCTGGGTCGGTACGGCGCGCATCTACGGCGCCGCGAAGGTTCCGCCGGGGACGCTGATTCGTGTGGGCAACACCCGCCTCGTGCCCGTGCCTGCCGAGACGCCACGCACCGTCGAGACGTCGCCCGCGCCTCGGCACAAGGGCCGACCGGGCGCGTCGGCGCCGACGCCGTTGCCCACGCTCCGACTCGCCACCGCCGCCCCGAACGAGCGCGCCGAAGCGTCGGAGCCGCACGCCGACGAGGCCACCGCGGCGGACGATGTCCCCGAGCCGGAGCCCCTTCCCCTCGTCGAGCCTCCCGCCGAGGTCTCGAAGACCGACTGGCTCGGTGTGGTCGGGGCCGTGCTCGCGGGGGTGATCACGGGCGTCCTCGACGGCCTCGTGGCGTCTCGTCAGGGCTTGCGCGGGCGCGAGGTCGCCCTCGCAATCAGCCACTGCATCGCGGCCAACGCGATGGGCGCGATGCTCGTCGGGTGGCTCACGCAGCCCGTGCTCACGGCCGCCGAGCGCATCGTGCCGCTGCGGCGCCTCTGGCGCTGGGCCCGGCGCGGGCCGAAGGCGTGGTTCGCGCGCGATCCGGGGCTGGCGCTGCGGGTGGCGCTGATGTTCCTCGGGGTGGTGTCCGCGGTGGGACCGGTGTTTCCCGCGAGCCGCTTCGTGGTCGATCACCTGCACTCGCGCACGCTGATGGCGGTGCTCATCACCGTGGTGTGCGCGCTCTCGATCCCCTTCAGCGCGCTGGTCGTCACGCTCGCCGCCGCGCCCGTGAGCGCCTTCATGGAGCGCGTCGGAACGGCGGCCTCCGCGGGCGCCGTGGTGCTCGTTTCGTTGGCCGCGCTCCTCCTCGGCGCGACGGCGTTCTGGGAGTTCAACACCGAGTGGCTCGCGAGCCTCCAGTGGGACACGGTCGCCGTCTTCGCGGTCTTTCCGCTCGTCTACGCTGCGACGCTGGCGTCGCTCGGCGTCGCGCGGGAGCGTGCGGGCGTCGCCCTGTCGCCGCGCGTCCCCATCGTGGCCTGCGCGATGGTGGTCTTCGCCACCGTGGCGTCGGGCTTCACCCTCGATCGCCATCAGCCCGTGGCGAGCGCCGTCCTCACGCACAGCGCCACGACGAGCGTGGTGGCCCGCACGCTCCGCGGCGTGCTCGACGCCGACGCCGACGGCGCGAGCCCGCTCTTCAACGGCGGCGACTGCGACGACGACGACCCCACGGTCAACCCCTCGGCCTTCGACGTGCCCAACAACGGCATCGACGAGAACTGCACCGGCGCCGACGCGCGCGCCTGGCGCGGCGAGGGAGACGGCGTGTTCAGCGCCGACACGGGCCTCGGCCCCGAGACGCGGCCGTCGTTCCTGCTGGTGACCATCGACACGCTGCGCCCCGACCACCTGGGCGCGTACGGCTACGCGCGTCCGACGTCGCCCAACCTCGACGCCTTCGCGCGCGGCGCCGTGCGCTTCGAACGCGCCTACACCACCGCGCCGCGAACGATCCTCGCGCTCGCCTCGCTCTGGACGGGCCGCTACCCCTCGCGCGTCGCGTGGGGCCCCGACGTGTCGCGCCCGTCGCTCCTCGCGCGCAACACGACCCTCGCGGAGACCCTCGGCGACCACGGCTATCGCACGGCGGCCTTCACCGACACCGACTACTTCGAAGACGTGCCGGGGCTCCTCCAGGGCTTCGGCGAGCAGGTGCGCGGCGATCGCTTCAAGGGCGACGGCGATCGCGCGGTCGAGGCCGCCACGGCATGGATGCGACGACGCTCCGACGAGGGCGCCGACATCTTCGCGTGGGTCCACCTGCTCGAGCCGCACTGGCCCTACCGCGACCGCACGGCGCCGCGCGACTTCGGACACGAGAACGTCGACCTCTACGACGAAGAGGTCGCCGGCGCCGACGCGCTCTTCGGCCGCCTGCTCGCCGCCGCCGACGCGTGGAACGCGCGCAACCCCGCGCGTCCCCTGGTGGTGATCGTGACGGCCGATCACGGCGAGGGCATCGGGGCCCACGGCTTCGCCACGCACGGCTACGACATGCACGAGGAGGCCATGCGCATCCCGCTGCTGGTGCGCGCGCCGGGGGTGACGCCGGGCGTGCGATCGACCTTCGTGTCGCTCATCGACCTGCCCGTGACGGTGCTCAACTACGCGCGCCTGCGCCCGGTCACGAGCCTCTCGGGACGCAGCCTCGTCGAGCTCCTCCGCGCGCCCGTGAGGCCCGGCGTCGCGAGGCCCTGGCGCGAGGAGCTCTTCGCCGAGCTCCAGTTCTCCTTCGAGGAGCGGCAGGAGCCGCGCGTGCTCTACGCGCCGCCCTACAAGCTCCTCTGGGACACGCGCAGCGGGACCTGGGAGCTCTACGACATCGTGCGCGACCCCCGCGAGGCGCACAACCTCTTCGACGAGCGCTGCGACGTGGCCTCGCGGATGCGCGAGCGGCTCAACGCGTGGGCCGTGGGCGCGCCGGTCTTCATCGGCGCCCGCTGAGCCGGTCAGCGGGGCGTCGCGAGGACCGCGAGCGCCGCCGTCAGCACGCACGCGCCGAGCGCGAAGGCGACGCCGTGGGCGCGGTGGGCGCGGCGGAGTTCCATGTACTCCGAGGCGACGAGGAGGGTCTTGATCGAGGCGGCCACGAGGGCCAGGCGCCAGCTCCCCGAGAGCGCCGACACGAGCGCCAGCGAGACGAGCATCACGTAGACCATCGCGCGCATCAGAACCTCGCGAAAAACAGCGGAAACAGGAAGAACCACACGAGGTCGCACATGTGCCAGAAGAGGGCCGTCCCGGCGACCGCGGTCTCGGGGTCTTCGAAGTCTCCGCGGCCGATCTTGCGGCCCACGAGCGCGAGCATCACGACGCCGACGACGACGTGTACGAAGTGGAGCCCCGTGGCGAAGTAGTACGCGTTCCAGAAGTCGCTCGCGCCGACCGCGTGACCCGCGGAGAGCTTCTCGCGGTAGTCGAGGAGCTTCAGCACGACGAACGCCAGCCCCGTGAGCGCGGCGGCGCCGAAGCACCGCCGGGCGCGCGTGAGCGCCGCGGCGCGGAACGCGTGAACGCCCTCGGCCGCGAGGGCGCCGCTCGTGACGAGCGCGATCGTGAGCGCGAGGCCCATCGGCGGGTGCATGGCGGCCACGCCCTCGCGGAACATCGCGGTCTCCGAGCCTCGCAGGTACGCGATCGCCCCGAGCACCATCGCGAAGGTCGTGAGCTCCAGCGCGACGACGATCCACAGGAGCACGCCGCCGGGCGGGTCGTCGAGGGCGCGCAGGCCGTCGGACGGCGGCGGTGATTCAGGGGCTTCGGTCGTCACGGGCCGTGATTGTTGGGGCGTCGCCGCGGAGCCTCAATGACCCTTGTCAGGCCCCGCGTCGGGCCTCGCGCGCTTCGCGTGGGCGGCGGGGCGGTTCCGTCTGGTCTAGGCGCGGGCAGGGCGTTAACGTACGCGCCCGGCGCGCGCAGAGCGCCATCGACTCGATCGCAAGGGGTCCTCGACAATGACGTTCTCGAATGCCTTCTTTTCGTTTCTGAAGGGCGAGAAGTCGCAGGCGGAGCTCGACGCGTACCGCCACGCGATGCAGCACATCAACGACCTGGAGGCCGCCCTCCAGTCGCAGGTGCTCAACCAGCCGCTGCCCGCGGGCGCGGGGCCCTGGGCTCGCCCCAAGCACCAGCAGCAGGCGATGGCGTTCACGTGGATCGCGCGAGGCCTCGCGTCGATCGCCACGACGCTGCTCGACTCCGACGCGCGCGAAGACCCCGACACCGTGGGCTACCTGCCCCTCGTCACCTTCGGGCAGGTGAAGGAGCTCTACGCGCAGGTACCCCAGTTCGTGCAGATGGCCTGGGAGGCGCTCGCGAACCCGCGCTACGTCGCGCAGCGCCCGCTGCCGCTTCCCCTCGGACCCCGCGTCGAGGCGACGGGCAAGTGCCCGCTCGTGCACCTCAAGGGCATCCACGCGGCGGCGCAGGCGCTCGACGCGATCGGTCAGCAGCGCCTCGGGGCGTACCTCCAGTCGATCCAGACGTGCGGCGTGGCGCCGCCCGACGACGTGAAGGGCTACCTCTCGGACCTCGCGCAGATGTGGGCCCGCGCGCAGTCGAAGGTCGCCTTCTCGACGCAGCAGCTCATGGCCGTGTCGACGGGCGGCAACGTCACGCTCTCGACGCACGAGGAGGCCGAGAACCGCCTGTGGGACGCGCTCGCGGATCACTTTCTCGTCGGTCAGTTCATCGCGATGCCCGAGCTCCTGCGCTCGTCGGCGATGGTGGGCATCAACGCGACGGGGAGGGTCATCCCCCAGGAGGAGCGCTGGTTCATGTCGGAGCCCGACGCCGTGCGCGACCTCAAGAACACCAAGTTCGGCGAGCAGGAGATCCGCGAGTTCTGGGTCCGCAAGGCCTGGCGCACGACGCCCCGTGAGGAGCGCTACCTCGCGCAGTGCGCGGCGCTCAAGAAGGAGGGCGCCATCTCGGTCGTGTCGCGCTGGTCGACCACGCCCTTCGACGCCGTCTACCAGACGCTCCAGCCCGTGAACATCCTCGACACGCCGATGGATCGCGGCACCGAGTTCCACCTCAACATGGACGAGAACGAGGACGAGATGCAGGTGGGCTCGCCGCGCTTCCGTCGCACGAGCGGCTACCAGGAAGACCACGAGGAGGGCCACGTCGGAGACCCCTCCGGTCACCACTGATTCCTTCGCGGCGGCGTGTTGCCCGTCCGTCGGCTTTCGTCCTCGCTCCCATCGGTCGCCCTACGTGAGTACGGCTCCGTCGGTCGCCGCGGGCGCGCACGACGGACGGACCCACGGCGCCACGAAGGTCCTGCGCTCTCCTCTCTAAAACACCTTCGATTCGCGGTGATCCCGCGAGGACGGACCCACTGAGCGACGGGCACGAGCACGAGCACGGTGAGGGCTGCGGCCACGATCACGGCAGCGGCGGTCACGACCACGCCGAGCATGAGCACGGTGAGTCGTGCGGTCACGACCACGGCAGCGGCGGTCACGACCACGCCGAGCATGAGCACGGCGAGGGCTGCGGCCACGACCACGGCAGCGGCGGTCACGACCACGCCGAGCATGAGCACGGCGAGGGATGCGGTCAAGACCACGACCACGCCGAGCACGGCGAGTCGTGCGGTCACGACCACGACCACGGCGGCCACGACCACGCCCACGAGCCTAAGGAGCGCGCCGTCGGCGTGCGCGACGCGGAGGACGGGACGAAGGCCTGCCAGCTCGAGCTGTCGTTCGTGCTCCCCGACGAGAACAACGAGATCGGGCGCTTCGAGAAGCTCGAGGCGCACATCAACAAGCGCGCGGGCATCTCGGACATCCACATCCGGCGCGACCTCGGGTGGGCCGAGGTCTGCATCCACTACGACCCCTCGAAGGGGACGCAGGCCGAGGTCATCGCCCTCGTGCGCGCGTCGGCCGCCGAGATCGCGCGGCGCTACAAGGCGAAGTCGTGGTTCGTGCGCGGCATGGACAGCGCCCAGAGCGGCTACCACATCGAGTACGCGCTCTCGCGGCTCAAGGGCGTGCTCGAGGTGAACGTCTCGTACGGCGCCGAGCGCCTCTTCGTCGAGTACGACGTCGAGAACACCTCGCCGGGCGCCATCGAGAAGCGCGTCGAGGCCCTCGGCTTCGAACTCGAAGAGCCCGAAGAGGGACACGCCTGCTGCTCGCACTCGCACGGCGGCGGCCTCGCGCCGAAGCTCGAGGTGCCCCTCTCGGTGGCCGCGGGCGTGACCCTCGCGGTGGGCCTCGGCGTCGAGCACTTCGCGCACGTCGCCCCGATCATTCCGACGCTCCTCTACGCGAGCGCGGGCGCGATGGCGGGGTTCTTTCCGGTGCGCGGCGCGTTCACGTCGGTGAAGCTCCTCAAGTTCGACATCGAGACCCTCACGGTGCTCGCCGCCGTGGGCGCCGCGGTGCTCGGCGCGTGGTTCGAAGCGGGCCTCCTGCTCTTTCTCTTCAGCCTCGGTCACGCGCTCGAACACCGCGCGCTCGAACGCGCCCGCAGGGCCATCGACGCCCTCGGCAAGCTGCGCCCCGAGACCGCGCGCGTGCGCCGCGGCGGCGAAGTGGTCGACGTCCCCGTCTCGCAGGTCAAGCGCGGCGACCGCGTGCTCGTGCGGCCGGGTGATCGCGTGCCCCTCGATGGCGTCATCCGTGAGGGGCGCTCGTCGCTCGATCAGTCGACGGTCACGGGCGAGTCGGTGCCCGTTTCGAAGGGCCCCGGCGAGAACGTCTTCGCGGGCACCATCAACGCCGAGTCGGCCATCGACGTCGAGGTCACCCGACTCTCGAACGAGTCGGCCATCGCGAAGGTCATCACGCTCGTCGCCGAGGCCGAGGCGCGCAAGGGCAAGGCCCAGCGCTTCACCAAGAAGATCGAGCAGAAGTTCGCGCCCCTCGTGCTCCTCGCGGCCCCGACGCTCGCCGTGGTGCTCGTGGTGCTCGACCAGATGCGGCACGCCGACCACGCGCTCACCTTCTCGGTGAAGGAGTCGCTCCTGCGCGCGATCTCGCTGCTCGTGGCCGCGTCGCCCTGCGCGCTCGCGATCTCGACGCCCGCGGCGGTGCTCTCGGCCGTCGCGCGCGCCGCGCGAGGCGGCGTGCTGATGAAGGGCGGCGCGCACCTCGAAGAGCTCGGCAGCGTCACGGCGATGGCCTTCGACAAGACCGGGACGCTCACCGTGGGCAAGCCCAGGCTCGTCTCGATCTGGACCGCCGAGGGCGTCACCGAGGGCGACCTGCTCTCTGTCGCGGCGGGCGTCGAGTCGCTGTCGTCACACCCCCTCGCGAAGGCCGTGGTCGATGGGGCGAAGGCGAAGGGCTTCGAGCCCGCGCGCGCCGTGGGCTGCGAGGCCGTGCACGGCAAGGGGATCCGCTCGATGGTGGGCGGCAAGGCCGTGGCGATCGGCAGCCTCGACCTCTTCGACGCGGCCAAGGTGCCCGAGGTCGTGAAGGCCGAGGTGCTCAAGCTGCAAGACCGCGGTCAGACCACGATGGTCGTGCGCCGCGGCCTCGACTTCATCGGGGTCATCGGCGTGGCCGACACGCTGAGGCCCGAGGCGAAGAAGGCACTCGCCGAGATCGCGCGCGCTCGGCATCACGCGCACCGTGATGCTCTCGGGCGACAACCTCCGCGTGGCGACGGCCATCGGCAAGGAGGTCGGCATCGACGAGCCTCGCGCGCCCCTCATGCCCGAGGGCAAGGTCAACGCGCTCAAGGAGATCGGCCGCGAGGGCGGCGTCGCGATGGTCGGCGACGGCGTGAACGACGCGCCGGCGCTCGCGGCGGCGTCGGTGGGCGTGGCGATGGGCGGCGCGGGCTCCGACGTGGCGCTCGAGACGGCCGACGTGGTGCTCATGAGCGACGACCTCGGGCAGCTCCCCTTCGCGGTGGCGCTCGCGCGCGAGGCCAACCGCACGGTGAAGGTGAACCTCGCCATCTCGCTCGGCGTCGCGATGATCCTCATCGTCGCGTCGATCTTCGGCTTCGTGCGCATCAGCCACGCCGTGGTGCTCCACGAGGGCAGCACGATGGTGGTCGTGCTCAACGGCCTGCGGCTCCTGCTGTTCAAGCACTGAGGCTGCGCTTCTACCGCGAGGCTCGACGAGTCGTCGCGCACTCCAGGTCGCCCCGTCACGTTACGATTGAAGTCCGGCGCGCGGCGACGCAGAATGCCGGGCTCCATCCATGGACGTCATCGTCGTTCGAGGTGCTCGCACCCACAACCTCCAGTCGATCGACGTGGAGATCCCACGCGGTCGCCTCGTGGTCGTGACCGGGCCCTCCGGGTCAGGCAAGAGCTCGCTCGCGTTCAACACGATCTACGCCGAGGGTCGTCGGCGCTACGTCGAGTCGCTCTCGGTCTACGCGCGGCAGCTCCTCGGGCCCATCGCGCGGCCCGACGTCGATCACATCGAGGGCCTCTCGCCCGCCATCGCCATCGAGCAGCGCACCCTCGCGCGGAACCCGCGCTCGACGGTGGGCACGGTGACCGAGATCGACGACTACCTCCGGCTCCTCTACGCCCGCGCGGGCGAGCCCTTCTGCCCGCAGTGCGGCAAGGGCGTTCGCGCGAGCACCGTGAGCGAGATGGTCGACGCGGTGCTCGCGCTCGGGGCGGGCGCGCGCGTGAGCATCCTGGCGCCCGCCGTGAGGGCGCAGCGCGGGGCGCACGCAGACCTGCTCGAGTCGTGGCGGCGCGAGGGCTTCGTGCGCGTGCGCGTCGACGGCGCCGTGAAGGACCTCGGCGAGGAGATCACCCTCGACCCGCGCGCGGTTCACGACATCGACCTCGTGGTCGATCGCGTGGCGATCAAAGACGGCGTCCGCTCGCGCGTGCTCGACGCGGTGGAGCTCGCCCTCAAGCACGCGCAGGGGCTCGTGCGCGTGGCGCCCACCGACGGCGTCGAGGTGCTGCTCTCGGAGCGCTTCGCCTGCGCAGACTGCGGGATCACGCTGCCGCCGGTGGAGCCGCAGCTCTTCTCGTTCAACTCTCCGGCGGGCGCGTGTCAGGTCTGCGGCGGCATCGGGGTGAGGGAGGTCGCCGACCTCGCGAGGCTCGTCCCCGATCCGTCGCTCTCGCTCAAGGAGGGCGCGCTCGCGCCGTGGCGCAAGGGGACCGTTCCCCGCGAGCTCGAGTCGTACGCGCGCGGCATCGGGATCGATCTCTATGCGCCGTGGGAGTCGCTCCCCGCGAGGGCGCGCGACGAGATCCTCTACGGCGACGGCGACAGCTACCCCGGCGTGCTCTCGCTGCTCGAGCGGAAGAACCGCGTCGCGGGCCGGGGCAGAGGGCGCGACGAAGAAGACGAGACCGACGCCGACGAGGAGGACATCCGCGGCACCACGGAGGCTCCCTGCGACGCGTGTCGCGGGACGAGGCTCCGCCCCGAGGCGCTCTCGGTACGCCTCGCGGGGCGCACCATCGCAGAGGTCTCGCGGCTCACCGTGCGCGAGCTCCGCGCCTTCTGCCTCTCGCTGGAGCTCTCGGCGAAGGTCAAGCCCGTGGTGGCGCGGGTGCAGACCGAGATCGTCTCGCGGCTCCAGTTCCTCGATGACGTGGGCGTGGCGTACCTCTCGCTGTCGCGTCCGGCCTCGACGCTCTCGGGCGGAGAGGGCCAGCGCGTGCGCCTCGCGACGCAGATCGGCAGCGCCCTCGTGGGCGTGCTCTACGTGCTCGACGAGCCCTCGGTGGGGCTCCACCCCCGCGACTCGGCGCGCCTCCTCAACACGCTCCGCGCGCTCGTCTACAGGGGCAACTCGGTGCTCGTCGTCGAGCACGACCTCGAGACCATTCGCGCGGCCGACTGGGTCGTCGACCTCGGCCCCGGCGCGGGCGCCCACGGCGGAAAGGTCGTGGGCGTCGGCACCCCCGCGGACCTCGCCAAGCAGCTCGACAGCGTCACGGGACCCTACCTCGCGGGCCTGCGCGCGGTGCCCGTCCCCGAGGTGCGGCGCGAGGCGAAGGGACACCTCAGGATCCGCGGCGCGAAGCTCCACAACCTGCGCAACGTGTCCGTCGACATTCCCCTCGGCTGCATGGTGGCGATCACGGGCGTGTCGGGCTCGGGCAAGAGCTCGCTCATCCTCGGGACGCTCGTCTCTCACATGCGCGCGCGGCTCCACGGCGCCGCGCCCTCGACCGCGCCCGTCGATGCGATCGAGGGCGTCGAGCAGATCGACCGGCTCGTGGCCGTCGATGCGGCGCCGCTCGGTCGCACGCCGAGGTCGTCACCCGCGACGTACATGGGCGTCTTCGCGCTCCTGCGAGAGGTCTTCTCGCAGGTGCCCGAGGCGCGGGCGCGGGGCTTTCGGCCCGGTCGCTTCAGCTTCAACGTCAAGGGCGGGCGCTGCGAGAGCTGCCAGGGCGACGGCGTGCTGCGCGTCGAGATGCACTTTCTCCCCGACGTGCTCGTGCCCTGCGAGGCCTGCGAGGGGTCGCGCTACGAGCGCGAGACGCTCACGGTCAAATACAAGGGCTACTCCATCGCCGACGTGCTCTCGATGACCGTCGACGACGCCATCGGCGTGTTCGAAGCGCTGCCGCGCATCCGCGACCTGCTCATCACGCTGCGCGACGTGGGCCTCGGGTATCTGCACCTCGGCCAGCCCGCGACGACGCTCTCGGGCGGCGAGGCGCAGCGCGTGAAGCTCGCGCGTGAGCTCGCGCGGCGCGCGCAGGGGCGGACGCTCTACGTGCTCGACGAGCCCACGACGGGCCTGCACCTCAGCGACACCGAGACCCTGATGACCCTGCTCGAACGGCTCGTGGAGCAGGGGAACACCGTCGTCGTGATCGAGCACCAGCTCGACGTGGTGAAGCGCGCCGACTGGGTCATCGACGTCGGGCCCGACGGCGGCGACGGCGGCGGCAAGATCGTGGCCGCGGGGCCCCCCGAGGTCATCGCCAACGCCCGCGGGTCGTTCACGGGCGAGGCCCTGAAACCCCTTCTCACAGGGACGAACACGCGAAAGACCGAGCGCCCCCCGCGCCCCGCCACGCGCCCCATGGCCCGCGCCACGCCGACGCGACGGCCCCCGCCGAAGTAGTCGTCACGCGTTGACGGCGCCCCGCCCTTCGCGCTCGACTGCGGCGGTGCGACGAAGCCCCGCCGAGCGATCCCTCGAACACGCCCTGCTCTTCGGTCTCGTGATCCACGCCGTCGCGATGATCGCGATGGCGGCGCTGCTCGCGCCGTTGATCCCGGGCGGCCCCGAATCCGACGCGATGGCCCGCGCGGCGGCCGTCGCGGCGTCGCCGTGGCGCGTGAGGCTGGGGTGGATCCCGTGGCAGCTCTGCGCGCTCGGCGACCTCTGGCTCGGCGTGGCGCTCGTGCGCGTGCGTTGGATCCCGCGCCCGGCGGCGTGGGCCGCGCTCGTGCTCACGGTCGTCGCGGTGGTGCCCGATCAGTGGGCGGAGCTCCAGTGGGACGCGGCGCTCCTCTCGCTCGCGCGCGAGGCCGTGCGCAGCGGCGACGTGACGGCGTTCGCAGCGGCGGAGTCGTCGGCGTTTCGCGCGACGGCGGGCTGGGGCGCGCTCTTCTACTCGCTCGCCGCGCTCGGGTGGACGGCGGCCTTCGCGGGCGCGGGGACGTGGCGCCCGTGGCTCACGAAGCTGTCGTTTCCGCTCTGGGCGACGACGATCGCGAGCTCGGCGGCGGTGCTCCTGCCCGCTTCGATGCGGCCTCCGTCGCAGTGGATCGCGGCGGGCAACGCGCTCGGCTTCTCGATGATGCTCCCTTGGCTCTACGGCGTGACCGAGGCCGTGCTGCTGCGCTCGCGCCCCTTCACCGCCACGGGCCGCAGCGCGCCGTGGAGGCACCCCGACCGCGGCCTCTTCGGTCGCCTCGCGGACTTCGTCGCCAACAGCCGCGTGCTCGGCGCGCTCGTCGAGCCCGCGCCGGTGCCCGTGATGGTGAGCGACATCCGAGACGTGATCTACGTGAACTACGTCGTCGAGGCGTCGGCGGTGGAGCACCTCGTGCCCGAAGGGCTTGAATTGCAGCGCCTCGGGCCCGACGGACGCTACGCGCTCTTCACCTGGCTGACCTTTCGCCACGGGCACTTCGGCTTCGCGTTCATGGGGCCACTGCGAAAGCTCCTGCCGTCGCCCGTGCAGACCAACTGGCGCATCCACGTGAGGGATCCGCGCACGGGCCGCGGGATCACCTTTCTCACCAACGCCGTCGACGTGACGCCGCCCGCCATCGCGGCGAGGCTGACCACCGAGGCCATGCCCATGCACGTGCTCTCCGAGGCCGCGCTCACCCGCGGTGACGACGGCGTCTTTCGTCTGCGCCTCGACCCGGGCGAGGGGACCGCGCCCGACGCCGAGTGCGCGCTCAGGCCCGTCGAGAAGCCCGCGCTCGAAGGCCCGTGGCGCGATTGCTGGGCGGACTTCGACGCGTTCCTGCGGTACTGCGTCCCCCAGGACAGGGCGCTCTCCTCGCAGCCCTGGCTCGATCGCGTGACGAGCCACGAGATCCACCTGGGGATCGATCCCGCGGTGTGCGTCGCGCTCGACGGAGAGGTCCGCTCGCGTCGCGCGGCGCAGTTCGTCGGAGACGCGCGGCCGCTGTGCTTCCACGTGCCCGCGGTGAACTTCGTCTTCGCGTCGGAGATCCACGACGCGCTCCCGGAGGCGCCGTGAACCGCACCTGGGAGCGCACGACGGCCGAGGGAGACACGGTCACCCTCACCGTCGACGACATCGGCGCCGCGGTGTCGGTGCGCCGGATCTACGGCGCGCGCGAGGGCTACACGTTCTCGCACCAGGAGTTCCTCGAAGACTGGCTCCCGTGGGTGGAGGAGCACTTCGACGGGGCGCTCGACGAGGTGCGCGAGGCCATCGAGGCGTGCCGCGGCGAGGCCGACGAGCGCGACGACAACATCCCGTAGGTGCGCGCGGAGCGTTTGTGACCGCGGGCTTTGATGTTACGGTCGCAGGCGTGAAGGGCGGCATCGCACGACGGTCACTGCGCACGGACACCGAGGGCGTCTCGACGACCGAGTACGTGATCCTCCTGCTCGTCGTGGCGTGCGTCGGCATCGCGGGGTGGAAGCTCTTCGGCACCTCGGCCTTCGAACGCGCCACGTCGGCCTCGGGCAACGTCGGTCAGCTCGGGCAGAGCATCGACGGCCCCGGCGGCGGCGGCAGCGGCAGCGGGGGAACGGGCAGCTCCCCGAGCGGACAGCCTCGCTCTCACCTCGACGAAGCCACCGCCGACGCGACGCCCCCGCCGGATCCGAAGGACGAGCTCTCGATGCCCTTCGCGCTCCTCGCGGGCGCCGTGCTCCTGCTCATCGCCATGGCCGCCAATCGCATGAAGAAGGGCGACGGGGCGAAGGGCGGCGAGGGCAAGAGCAAGAAGTAGTCACCACCCCATCGCAGGAGGTCTCGTGAAGCGCTTGTGTCTTTTGCTTACGGTCGCGGCGACGGCGTGCAGCGCCGGGGGTGACCGCGTCACGTTCAACAACGGCGTCGACGGCGGCGGCGCCGACGCGACGGCGGACCTCGGCGGAGACATCGGCCTCCCGATGGGCCTCCGCGACGCGCTCCCGGTGAGAGACACGGGGCCGTGATCGTCAACGAAGACGCCGCGTGCGCGACGACCTCGGCCGACGGTCAGCGACGCCCGATGAACCTCCTCCTCGTGCTCGACCGCTCGGGCTCGATGTCCGAGGGCGCGATGTCGGGCGGGACTTCGAAGTGGGCCGCGGCCGTGGCGGCGATCCGCTCCCTCGTGATGCGCCTCGACGACGAGACGCGCGTGGGGATCACGTTCTTCCCCGCGGCCTCGGCGCCCGACGCGGCGGCCACGTATGCGCGGCCCGTGGTGCCCGTGGCGGCGCTGCGCGACACGCGCGCGATGATCCTCTCGCGGCTCTCGACCACGATGCCGGGCGGCAACACGCCGATGACCTGCGCGCTCCAGGGGTCGACCTCGTACTACCGCGGCTTCACGCTCGACGGCTCGCACAACGTCGTGCTCATCACCGACGGAATCCCCACGGAGGAGTGCACCGACACGAACACCCTCTGCGGCGCGATCCCGAACCTCCTCGACCTCGCCGCGTTCATGCGCTGGGCGGCGTGCAGAGACACCGCGGGGCAGAACGCGGTCCGCGTGGCCGTCACCCTCGCGCAGCGCGAGTCGCCGCCCATTCGCACCTTCGTGGCGGGCACGCCCGAGGCGTCCGACACCTTCCTCTCGGACCTCGCGGTGTCGGGCGGATCGCAGCGCTCGGCCGACTGCCGCGGGACGCAGAACTGCCACTACTCGCTGCGCCTCGGCAGCTTCGAGAGCGACCTCACCAACGCCTTCAACGAGATCCGCGGGCGCGCGCTGAGCTGCGAGTTCGACATCACCGTCGACCCGTCGCGCGTCGACCCCACGCGCGTGAACGTGAACTACCAGGGCACCGGAGACGCTTCGGCGCGGCTCGTCCCGCGCGACGTCGATCACCGCGACGGGTGGGACTACTCCGCGGGGATGCGCTCCATCGTGGTGTACGGCCCGACCTGCGACCGGCTGCGCACCGACGCGATGGCGCGCGTGCGCATCCTCTTCGGCTGCCCCACCGTCACGCCGGGCTGAACGCGCCGTGAGACCGCTCCCACTCTCGCTGTCTCTCTCGCTCTCCCTCGTGTGCGCGGCGTCGACGGCGGGCGCGCAGTCGCGCGACGTTCACCTCGCGATGGGAGGCTCCTACTGGTGGGACGTCGCGTGGCTCGGCGGCGCGGCCGCGATGGGCGTCCCTTCGCTCTTTCTGGAGCCTCCGACGGTGAACGTCGCGCCCCTCGACGGCCTCGGCGGGCGGCCGTGGAATCCCGGTGTCGCGACGGCCTCGGACGTGGTGCTCTGGGCGGGCATGGGCGCGACGCTCGGGCTCGGCGTGGTGGTCGAGCGGTGGGGCCGCGACGCGCGCGGCGTGACGCTCCTCCGCGCGTCGCTCGTGATGGGCGAGGCCGCGGCGATGACGCTCGGCATCGTGGGGCTCACGAAGAACCTCCTCGGCGAGTGCCGTCCGCGCGCGTGGAACGACGCCACCGGGGCCTGCGACGCCGCGGTCACCGACGACCGTCGATCGTTTCCGTCGGGGCACACCTCGCCGCTCGCCGCGATGGCGGGCGCGTCGCTCGGGATGATGCTCTTTCCGACGGGTGGACAGCGCTCGTACTGGCCGCTCGTGGCGACGGCGACGACGCTCGCGGCGAGCAACCTCGTCTTGCGCGTGGTGGCGGGCGCCCACAACTGGGTCGACACGAGCACGGGCTTCGCGCTCGGCTTCTCGGTGGGCCTCGCGACGGCCGCGCTCCACACCTACGCCACGCCCGCGGGCGTGAGCGTGAGCGCGGGACCTCAGGGCGTTTCGGTGGCGGGGAGATTCTGAGCGACGCGCTGTGAGCGCGCGTCGAGGGGATGCGCGGGGCTACGACTTCTCGACGGCGACGGTGCCGAAGACGTGGTCCCACAGGCCCGTCGAGACGCCGTAGCCGTGCTCGTGCGAGTCGAAGTGGTGCACCATGTGGCGACGGCGCGCGGCCTTGAACCAGAGGGTGAAGGGCGCGAGCCACACCGAGCGCGGGGGCTTCATGAAGTGCACCGCGAAGTGGGTATAGTCGTACGCGAGGTAGCCGAGCACGAAGCCCGCGAAGACCCCCGCGGCGAGGGCCGGGGCGAGCGCGAGCGAGAAGAGGCCGTAGAAGAGGCCCGCCAGGGGGATGCTCACGGGCGGCACCATGAGCAGGCGGTAGAAGTCGTCGGGGTACTGGTGGTGGATCCCGTGCGACTGGAAGTAGATGAACTTCGACACGGGGCCCGCGAGCGGGAGGTGGAACACGTAGCGGTGGAGCACGTACTCCGCGAAGGTCCAGAGAAAGCCGCCCGCGGCCACGGCGCCGAGCACCGCGAAGACGCCGGCGCCCGAGAGCGCGGCGCGCAGCGAGAGGTACACGACGGGCAGATAGATCGCCGCGGGGACGATGGGGTGCACCTTCGAGAAGAACTCGACGAGGTCGCTGCGGAACATTCGCGCGATCGTCTGGCGGTAGACCGGGTCCTCGGTCTCGGGGCCGTGGTAGTGCGGCGCGAGCTCGGGGGCGTCCTTCGGAATGATCTTGTATTGCATCTTCGCGGAGACTCCGTGCGATCGACCCTACGACGCCGCGTCTACAACAGATTCGAGACGCGCGTCCATCACCACCCTCGGCCCGCGGGGGCGCCGGTGAGCGTCCTGCACGAGTAGGGGTTCTCGACGCGAAAGGAGCCCTGCGCGGCGCGGTATCGCGCGACCATGTCGTCGTACACGGCGCGGTTGCTGGCGCGCAGGTTGGTCGTCTCGCCGGGGTCGGCCTCGACGTCGTAGACCTCGAAGCGCGAGTCGTCGCCGTACGCGATGATCTTGTAGCGCCCGTGCACGAGCGCGCGGCGTCGGTCGTTGTCGCTCGTGCGCGCGAGGTCGATCCACACGTCGCGCTCGGCGGGCGTCTCCGAGCCGTAGAGCTCGGGCACGAGGGAGCGCCCGGTGAACTCGGGCTCGGGGGGGAGGCCGAAGAGGTCGAGGATCGTGGGCGCGAGGTCGAGGTGGCTGCGGCTCACGTCGATGCGCTTGGGCGTCGCGCCGGGGAGCACGAAGAACCACGGCACTCGCACCACGTGCTGCCAGAGTTCGAAGCCGTGGCGAAAGTGGTGGTGCTCGCCGAAGCCCTCGCCGTGGTCGGCCGTGATGATGATCGCCGTGTGCGCGCCCCAGGGCTGCTGCTGGATCCACGTGACGAAGTCGCGGAGCTGCGCGTCGGTGTACGTGACCTCGCCGTCGTAGCGGTCGCGCATGCGACGGCCCCACGCGGTCGCGCCGGGGTGCTGCTGGTACTGGTCGTGCGGGTCCATGAAGTGGAACCACGCGAAGAAGCGCCCCGACGTGTTCGCGGGGTCGCTGAGGAGCCTGCGCGCGAGCGCGGCGTGGCGGTCGCCGGTGATGTCGACGTCGGTGGTGGAGTTCCAGTGCAGGCCCGGGAGGAGCTCGTAGACGTCGAAGCCCTGGTCGAAGCCGGCCTTGCCGCGGCGAAAGTATCCGTGCGCGTTGGCGGTGATCGTGCGCACCCCCGCAGCGTGCAGCTTCTCGGGGAAGAACAGCACCCGCGACGGGTACGTGCCGAAGAAATACCCGTCGCGACGGAGCTCGCCGGGGAGCCTCCCGCCGAGGAATCCGCCGACGCTCATCGACGTGTACGACGACAGCGCGTAGGCGTGCGTGTAGCTCACCGAGCGCGCCTCGAGCTCCGTGAGAAAGGGCGCGATCGGGCGCTGATAGCCCGACCAGGGCATGTCGGCGCGCAGCGAGTCGATCGAGATCATCACCACGTTGAGGTCCGCGGGGGGCCTCGCCGTGGCGGGCTGTGCGGGCTGCTGCGCGGGCTGCTGGGCGGCCTGCTGCGCGGGGCGTGAGGGCGGCGCGGCCTGCTGCGTGGGCGCGGCGGGCGCGGGCTGCGCGTGGGCGTTGGAGATGGGCGCGGCGCGGTCGCATCCAGCGACCAGCAGGGCGCCCGCGAGGAGCGTGCGTGACGTCTGCATCGGGAGGGCAGTGTCTATAAGCCAGCGGGGGCGGGTCTCGCCAGCGGGCGGCGCGTCAGAAGACGATCGTGGCCCCGGCGCTCGCGCCCTGCGCGTTCACGTCGACGGTGGGAAAGACCCGCGCCTCGCGCTCGAAGCGCAGCGGCCGCGCGCGAGAGGGCACCGAGATCTCGTACGCGATGATCGATCCGGCCATGGGGAGGAGCGTGAGGAAGGCGCCGATCGCGCCGTAGCGCGCGGTGCGCGTGCTCGAACCGCCCGACGAGGCGATGAACGCCGAGGGGAGGAGCGCGACGGACATCCCCGCGACGGAGCCGAGGAAGGTCCAGCCGAAGCCGCCGTCGCCGCTCGCGAGGTTGCCCGCGATGGCGACGCCGAGGGGGATCGCGAAGAGGTTGGTGACCGACGAGAGGATCGCGAACTCGCCGCGCTCGCTGCTCGAGTCGGGGCACTGCCGCGGCGCGAGGATGCACCCGCCGCCCACGGTCAGGAGGCTGCCCGCGACGGCGCCGCCGAAGCCGCCGAGGATCTCGTAGCCGATGCGCGCGCCGCGTCCGGGGCGCTCGTCGGGCGCGTTGGGGAGGTCGAAGCGCGGGGCCATCACGGCCGGTCGCGGCGGCGGTGGCGGCGGCGGGAGCTCGACGCCGCCCCAGGGCGCGAGCGGCGGAGGCTGCGTCGCGGTCTGGGCGAGGGCCGCGGAGGGCGCGGCGACCAGCGCGAGGGCGACCGCGACGGCGCGCGCGGCGTTCAATCTCGCATCCTCGAGACGCCCGCGAGTCGGTGCAGCACGTCGGTGAGGGTGCGCGCGTCGATCTTGATGATCACGTCGCTGGCGCCCGCGGTGCGGGCCGCGCCGAAGAGGTCGTCGCGCAGGCCGACGGCGATGATGTGCGCGCCGCGGAGCGAGGCCGCGCTGCGGAGCGCGCGGATGAGGGCGACGGGGTTCATGAACACCATGTCGAGGTCGACGACGAGGATGCCCGGGAGGCGCGAGCCCACGGCGATGAGGTTGCCGTAGAGGCCGCCGGAGCCGATGAACTCGACGCCGTGCGGCGTGGCGTGGCGCACCATCGCGAGCACGTCGGAGCTCTCGGTGAGCACGGAGATCGACGCGCGACCGACGTCGAGGTCGAGCTCCGGGGGCACGCTCTTGCCGCGCGCTTCAAGGTAGGCCTTCGCGTCCTCGGGGGCGATGCGCGCGCTGCGCCCGACCGTGCGTGACGCGTGGAGCTCTCCGCGTCGGATCGCGAGGAGGATGGTGCTCTTGTGCACGCCCGCGAGTCGGGCCAGCTCTTCTGCGTGTAGCAGCTTGATCATGGGTGTGTGTTCCGCCGACTCACCCGTCGTCGGGATCGTCGGTTGCGTTGTCACGCCTCCCGTCTCGGAGGTGACAATCGAAACACCAGTATCACGGTTCTGGCCGCCGGCAGAAGGGGGAATCCGCATCGACACGCGTCGCCCGTCGACCGCTACGGTGACGCGGTACAGAACGCGCCGCGGCGGACGCCCGACCCGGGGACGATGGCGTCGAGGTCGCAGCGCGATCCGACGCCGGGGCAGTCAAGGTCCGAGGCGCAGCGACGACGGCAGCGGTTCGCGATGCACGCCACGGTGTCGGGGAGCTCGCCGGGGATCATCCGCGTGCAGTCGTCGACGCTCGCGCACGCGACGGACGAGAAGTCGGCGCCGACGCGGAACGGGAGCACGTCGCTCGTCGCGAGCACGACGCCGTTCTGCAGCGCGAAGACGAACCACCAGTAGCGACCGGCCTCGAGCTGGTTGGTGCCGAAGCGAGGGCCCACCTCGCCGTTCGCCGAGAGGCCCCGGTGCCCGGCTTCGAGGGCCACCACGCCGGGGCGCGTCGAGGTGCCCGGGTCCGTCGAGGTCCAGATCCACAGGATGTCGTTCGGGTTCGCGATGCGGTTCGTGGTGCCGTCGCGCTGCGGGACGTTCTTGAACACCACGGCGACGGTGATCGCGTCGGCGGGGATCGCAGGGGGCGTCCATCGGAGCTGAACGCCGTCGGCGGGGCGGATCACGGTGAATCCGCCGGGCGCCGTGGCCGAGAACTTGGGCGACGTGACCGGGAGCCTGAAGAGCGGCGCCTGCGGGGCCTGGAACGAGCACAGCCCGCCGCTCGGGCTCTGCGGCGTCGGGACGGGCTCGCAGCGCGCGCCGGGGTAGCACGACGGGTTCTCGAGCGCGGCGTCGCTCGACGGCGTGCATCGCCCGCGGTCGGGGGGCACCTGACAGGTGCCGAGCGACGAGCCCGTCTCGAACACGCAGATGAGGTTGTGCGTGGTGCAGTCGTCGGTGCGGCGGCACTGCGGCCCCTTCACGCCCGCGTCGCGATCGAAGGCGCCCGACGGGGAGCTGACGTCGCCCGCCGAGCACGCGCCGAGCACGCTCGCGCCGAAGCCGATCGCCGCGATGGAGAGCGCCGTGAGGCAGAGCGCGCGGACGGAGGGATGGGTCGTGCTCATGGTTCGATGCCTACTCCTGCTTGAAGTACGAACTGCATGAGCGATGCCGTCTGCGGCGAGACCGTGGCGTCGCCGAGGAAGCTGAACTGCCGCCCCGCGCCGCCGAACTCGGGGAACCAGTGGAGGCGCGCCCCGGCGAAGAGCTGGAGCGGGCCCGCGAAGCGCCACGCGAGCGAGAGGTCGGAGCTGATCCCGAGGCGCGAGGTCGCGGGCGAGAGGACGAGCGCGCTCCTCGCGGCGAGCTCGTCACCGCGCGCTCCGAGGGCCGCCGACGCGAGCGCCGTGACACGCAGCGCGTCGCCTGTGCCGGGAGGGACCACCGTGACACCGCCGCCCACCTCGAAGACCCAGAGCATCCCGCGCACGGGACCGTCGGAGCTCGAGGCCGTGCCGGGCCCGACGAGGAGCGTATCACGCGCGTAGGGGAGCGCGCCGAAGCCCGCGTGCACGAGCGGCCTGACGCACACGTCGTCGAGGGGGCAGGTGCGGCCGTGGAGCGCCGCGCTCGGGGCGACGTCGACGCTCGCGAGGGCCCCGACGCCGTCGCCGTTGAAGGCCGCGAAGGCCGCGCCCGCGCGCACCGTCGTGGCGGGCATGAAGTGGCCCTGCCAGGCCGCGACGAGCACCACGGTCCGCTCGGTCGAAGACGGGTCGAGGGTGACCTCCGAGAGCCCGTAGCCCGGCGCGCTGGCGGTGAGCGCGAAGGGGCGCGGCGACGCCGAGAGCGAGCGCACGCACCAGTGGCTCCCCGTCTCGGGACGCTCGCCCGAGCAGCGCCCCGCGTGGACCTCGACCTCGCGCTCGGAGGCCGCGGCGGGGCGGAGCTCGACGGCGCGCAACCCGTCTTCGGGCAGCTCCCGCGCGCTCGATCCGCGGCGCACCTCGACGCGGAGCGCGACGTCTCGGATGCGGGGCACGAGCGAGACCCTCACGCGCCGCGCCGTCGCGCCCGCGACGGGGAACGCGCGCTCGCAGCCGAAGTACCGTCGGCTCTCGGCGCCGTCGACGCGCAGCGTGTAGCTCCCCGTTGCGGCGAAGGTCCACGCGCGGCGCAGGGCCGTTCCGTCGGGGGAGGTCTCGGTCTCGGTCGGCGCGACCGCGGCGTCGCCCGCGAGGGCCACGGGCGAGAGCGTGGCGACGTCGGCGGCGCTCAGCGGCTCGCCCGTGAGCGCGTCTTGAAAATCGATGAGGTGCTCGACGGCGCGGGGGCCCTCGCGAGGCTCCGCCGCGGGGCGCGCGTCGTCGGGGGCGGCCACCATTTCGATCGAGCACTGGAGCTGCGCGAGCAGGGGGACCATCGGCGCGGCGAACATACCAGACCCGGGGGCGCGTCCGCCGCGTCGTTCGTCGGAGCGGAGCGGGCGAAAAACCATGTACACGTGGAGTCCCATGACGACCGAGACGTCGGCCTCGCCGCGACCCTGGTACCGATCGAGCACCGTGCACATCTTCGCGGGGCTCGCGCTCGGCGTCGTGCTCGGGGGCTTTCTCCCGCAGAACCAGCACCCGCAGGCCTACGAGCTGTTTCGCTTCTTCTCGAAGGCCTTCATCGCGCTCATCAAGAGCGTGATCGTGCCGATCCTCATGGCGACGATCGTCACGGGCATCGCGCAGACGGGCGACGTGAAGGCCGTCGGTCGCATGGGGGCGCGCGCGCTCCTCTACTTCGAAGTGGTCACCACCTTCGCGCTCTTCATCGGCCTCGCGATCGCCAACACCCTGCGGCCCGGCGACGGCCTGCCGCTGCGCGCCGACGCGCACACGCAGCTCGCGACGCCGCAGACCGGGTGGGAGACCGCGCTGCACGCCTTTCCGAGCAACTTCTTCAAGCACGCGGCCGAGGGCGACATCCTCCCCGTGGTGGTCTTCGCGACGCTCTTCGGCATCGCGCTCACCCGCGTGGGCGAGCGGGGGAAGCCCGTCTTCGCGTTCTTCGAAGGGCTCACGCAGGTGATGTTCCGCTACACCGACATGGTGATGTCGCTCACGCCGCTCGGCGTGTTCGGCGCGATGGCCTACAACGTCAGCCACATGGCCTCGGGGCACGAGGTCGGCGGCGTGGTGATCCGCGGATGGCCCGCCGTGGGGCACCTCCTCGCGCAGTACGCCCGCGTCGTGGGGAGCCTCTACCTCGCGCTCGCGTGCCTGTTCCTCCTGGTGTTCGTGCCCGTGATGCTCCTCACGCGCACCCCCGTGATGGGCTTTCTGCGCGCGATCCGCGAGCCCGCGATCACGGCCTTCAGCACGGCGTCGAGCGAGGCCGCGCTCCCGAAGCTCCTCGAAGAGATGGTGGCCTTCGGCGTGCCGCGCCGCGTGGCGAGCTTCGTGATCCCCGCGGGCTACAGCTTCAACCTCGACGGCTCGACGCTCTACCTCGTGCTCGCGAGCCTCACGATCGCGCAGGCCGCGGGGCGCGAGATGCCCCTCACGCAGCAGATCGCGATGCTCGTGACCTTCATGCTCACGTCGAAGGGCGTGGCCGGCGTGCCCCGCGCGACGCTGGTCATCATCGCGGGCACCTGCGCGTCGTTCAACCTCCCCGGCGAGGCCGGCGTGGCGATGCTCCTCGCCGTCGACGAGGTGATGGACATGGCCCGCACCGCCATCAATGTGACAGGGAATGGCCTCGCCTCGGTGGTCATGGCGAAGTGGGAAGGCTCCTTCGGCGCGGAGCGCGAAGCGGGTTGAGCGCGTCGGCGCGTCGCGGTGCCGCGGCGGCCCGGTCGGGAGCTTGACGCGCGGGGCGTTCCGATTGACCCTCCGCCGCCGTCGCGCGCCCGAGTGCGCGCTCTCTACACTTCAGACCTTACCCAGAAGAGGAATCATGAAGATCGAAAGGACGCTCGCGCTCGGACTCATCCTCAGCGCGATGGCGTGCTCGGCCAAGGGCGGATCGGGCGGCGGAGGCTTCTCGGACCCCGACGGCAGCACGTCGGACACCCCCGTCGCGATGGACAACCCCACGCCGACGGACAACCCCACGCCGCCCGTCGACAATCCCACGCCGCCCATCGACAACCCCACGCCGACGGACAACCCCACGCCGCCCATCGACAACCCGATGCCTCCGGTCGACGTGCCCGCGATGGGCTGTCCCGGCGGCCTCTCGCTCTGCGGCGCCTTCTGTCGTGACACCTCGACCGACGAGGCCAACTGCGGCTCGTGCGGCCGCGAGTGCACGAGCTCGCAGATCTGTCAGGGCAGCCGCTGCGTCGACGTGACGGGGTGCTCGGCGCCTCGCATGAACTGCGGCGGCGCGTGCACCGACACCTCGTCGGACAACAACAACTGCGGCGGCTGCGGCACCGTCTGCCCCTCGGGCACGGCCTGCTCGGGCGGTCGCTGCGTGTGCCCCGTGGGCGTCGCGCTCTGCGGCACGAGCTGCGTCAACACGCTCTCCGACGGCGCCAACTGCGGCGCGTGCGGGCGCGCCTGCGCCTCGGGCCAGGTCTGCAACAGCGGCGCGTGCATGAGCACCTGCCCCGCGCCCCGGATGATGTGCGGCTCGAGCTGCACCGACACCACGACGGACCTCACCAACTGCGGTCGCTGTGGCAACCACTGCGCCGCGGGCCAGCTCTGCACCGGCGGCACCTGCATCACGCCCTGCGCCGCGCCCAACGTGGTGTGCAGCGGCGTGTGCCTCGACGTCTCGGCGGACCTCGGCAACTGCGGACGCTGCGGAAACCGCTGCGCCGCAGGGCAGTTCTGCGAGGGCGGCGTGTGTCAGACGCCGGCCGCCACGGACCCCGAGCCCGGCGCGTCGTGCTCGGTCTCGAGCGACTGCGCGGGCATGGGCGGCTTCTGCGCGCCGACGGCGCTCGGCTTCCCCGGCGGCTACTGCATCTACGACTGCACGTCGGCCTCGGACTGCGGACCCACGGGCATCTGCATCACCTTCGGCACCGGCGCGAGCGCGGTGAACTCCTGCCGCCAGGAGTGCTCCTCGGACTTCGACTGCCGCAGCGGGTACTACTGCCGCTCCGTCGGCGCGCAGGGCTTCTGCCAGCCGCGCTGCGAGTCGACCGCGGGCGTGTGCAGCCCCGGCCTCTGCTCCACCGCGACGCACGCGTGCAGCTTCACCTGCACCTCGTCGGCCCAGTGCGCCTCGGGCAGCACGTGCTCCGGCGGCCAGTGCCTCTGCACCGCGTCGACCTCGTGCGGCGCCAACCGCCGCTGCTACACGGGCACGGGTCAGTGCGGCTGCTCGAACAACGCCGCCTGCGGCCCCGAGCTCACGTGCAACACCACGACGGGCCAGTGCGAGTAGGCTTCGCGCGCTGAGTGATCCCCGTCGGCGCGTGACGTCGACGGGGGTGCTGCCTCCGCCCTCTCTCTCCCAACAGCACGCTCGGGTCGCTCGCGTCGCGCGGTGTCGCAACACCTCGCGGCGCGATCCTGTTGTGGGCCGTTGCGTTCTTCGATGTCTTGCGGAGGAACCGCGCAGCGCGCGGCGAAACGGACGGAGACAGGCGGGTGCGTCTCGCGGCGCAGACGCGCGCCGCGGGGGCGATCACATCGGGCAGATCATGTGGGAGACCGGGTGCATCTGGCCCGGGTGCTCCTTGCAGAAGTTGTTGAAGCGGCGGCGCATGCGCGGGTCCATCGCGGGGATCGCGCCCGCGTCGACCACGGCGATCGTGGGCGTCTGGGCGCCGTTGTTCGTGGGGGCCGCCGTGCCGCCGTCGGTCGAGGGCATCGGCGGAACCGCGGGCACCGCGACGTCGGGCGTCGGCACGATCGGGTTCTGCGTCGGGAGGGGGCTCACCGTAGGGTTCGGCAGCGCGATCACGGGGGAGGGGCCGCCCGCGTCTCCGAGGATCGTCGAGCCCGTGCTCCGCGTGGTGCCCGCGTCGTCGCCGCGGCCCGTGAGCTTCTTCACGAGCTGACAGCCCGAAGCCGTCGAGAGCAGCATCATCGCGACGGCCACGCGACCACGAAATGTTCCTGTCTTCATAGCGCGCGACGTTATCAGCGCGGCGAGAGCGCCATCAAGGAATCACCGCGTCGGTCCGTCGGGTTCGTCGCTGTCGTCGCCGCCGCGCGCCGGGGTTACACCCCCACGGCGCGTCGCGGCGCGTCGATCACTGGCAGGTGCCCGCGGTGCAGGTCATGCCCGCGCAGCAGTCCTGGCCGCCGGTGAGGCAGAGCTGCCCGCGGCCCTGGCAACGGCAGGTGCCCATCGTGGCCCCCATCGCGCGGTTGCAGAGCATGCGCCCGCAGCACTCGACGTCGGAGAGGCACGACTCGCCGTCGCGTCGGCACACGCAGTTGCCGCCCGTGCAGAGCGAGGCGCCGCAGCACTCCGTGCTGTTCATGCACGAGACCTGCGGCTCCGTCGTGGTGAGCGCGGGATAGCGGCAGCAGCGGTCGCCGAGGCCCGCCGACTCGGGGCGGCAGTTGTAGCCCTCGCAGCACGACCCGCCGTCGCCCGTCCCGCACGACTCGCCGGGGGCCGTGCAGCCGGGCGTGAGGCAGCGCCCGCCGCGGCACTCGAGGCCCGAGCAGCATCCGCCGCTGCCCGTGCCGCCGTCGCCCACGCCGCCGTCGCCGCCAGCGCCCGCGGTGCAGGTCTGGTTGCGCGCCCTGCACGCGCAGGTGCCCATCGTCGACATCGGCGTGCCCATCGGACGGTTGCACGCGGCGCCGCCGCAGCAGTCCGCGTCGGTGATGCACGACGACTCCGCGGGGCGGCACTCGCAGCGGTGCGAGGTCGTGTTGCAGAGCTGCCAGCCGCAGCAGTCGAGCTGCGCGTTGCACGAGCCGCCCGCGTTGTGGCAGCAGGTCTGCGTGCCGCCGGGCTGCATCGCGCACGAGTAGTCGCCGCAGCAGGTCTGGCCCGTCATGCAGACGGCGCCGCCCGCGACGCACATGCCGCCGTCGCCGCCCGAGCCGTCGCCCGTGGTGCCGTCGGGGCGAGGCCCGTCGGTGGCCGGCAGGTCGATCGTCGCGTCGACGCGCGGGACGTCGGTGCCCATCCCGCCGTCAGGCGGCGCGGGGCGGCAGACGTTGCTCTGGCACGTGAGGCCCGAGCAGCACTCGTTGGTCTCCTGGCAGCTGCGGCCCGAGGCCTGGCAGGCGCATCGCCCGCCGTTGCAGAGCATGTAGCCGCAGCACTGGAGGTCCGACGTGCAGCCCTCGTTCTGCTGCACGCAGCAGCGCGAGGTCGAGATGATCTGTCGGCACTGCGAGGGCGAGCAGCACGCCGCCGTGCCCGAGGCCGCGGCCATGCAGGTGTCGCCGGGGCGCGTGCAGTCGCTGCAGACGCCGCCCGAGCAGCTCCCCATGCAGCAGTCGGAGTCGGCGCTGCACGAGGCCCCACGCGAGCGGCACGCGCAGCGTCCGCCGACGCAGGTCATCGAGCCGCAGCAGTCGCCCGAGGTCGAGCAGGTCGCGTTCGATGCCGCGCAGGCGCAGCGTCCGCCGGTGCAGGCCGCGCCGTTGCAGCACTCGCTCGCCGACGAGCAGCTCCCGCCCGCGCGGTTGCAGCAGGTGCCCATGGTGCTCGCCATGGTGGTGCTGCACGAGATCGACGCGCCGGAGCTCGACGCGCAGCAGCGCGTGGTCGTCGAGCAGGCCATGCCCGGCGTCGCGCACATCGAGGTCCCGCCGTCGGAGCCGCCCGACGACGAGGTGCAGGTGCCGCTCGTGCACGTGAGGCCCGTGGCGCAGTCAGCGTTCGAAGTGCAGCCGCCGCCGGCCATGTTGCGCGCGCAGTGTCCGCTGCGGCACGAGAGGCCGCCGCAGCACTCGTCGTCGCTCATGCACGCGCCCGACTCCGCGCGGCAGCAGCGGTCTGCGCCGTGCGAGGCCGCGCACATGGTCCCCGTCGCGCAGGGAGGCATTCCGCCGGGCGTGCAGGCGCCGCCCGCGGGCGTGGGCGTGGTCGTTCCGTTCGAGCACGTCCCGCTGACGCAGGTGAGGCCCGAGCAGCACGCGCTCATCGCCGAGCACGCGGTGCCCACGGCGTTGCAGCGCTGGCAGAGCCCGCCGACGCAGCTCAGCGCCGCGTTGGTGCACGGCTGCGTGCCCATGCCCGAGCAGCAGCGCTGGCCGTCGCCGCCGCACACGGGCGTCGTCGACGCGTCGCAGTGGTGCGTCATCGTGTTGCAGCTGAAGCCGGGCTCGCACGCGGCCGTTCCGCAGCACGCCTGACCCATGCCGCCGCAGGCGGTGCCCGTCGACGAGCGACACATTCCGCTCATGCACGCGAGGCCCGCGTTGCAGGCCGTCGAGCCGCAGCACGCCTCGCCGTCGCCGCCGCACGCGCCGCCCGGGGTCCCGCCGTCGGTGCCGCCGCCGGTGCTGGCCTGACACGTTCCGCTCCGGCAGGTCGAGCCGGGGTTGCACGCGAGCGAGCCGCAGCAGGGCTGGCCCGTGTCACCGCAGGGGCCCGGCGTTCCGCCGCCGGGGGTTCCGCCGCCAGGCGTTCCGCCGGTGCCCGCGTCGCTGCCGCCGGGGCCGCTTGACGAGCACGATCCGCCGATGCACGACAGGCCCGCGTTGCACGCGACGCCGCCGCAGCAGGTCTCGCCGCTGCCCCCGCAGGGCGCGGGCATGCCGCCCGAGAGCCGCGCGCACGAGCCGCTGCGACACGAGAGGCCCGAGTTGCACGCCGTGCCGCCGCAGCAGGTCTGACCCTCATCGCCGCAGGGGCCCGGCATCATGCCCGTCGAGCTCGTGCGGCAGGTGCCCGACGTGCACGCGAGGCCAGGATTGCAGGCCGTTCCGCAGCACATCTGACCGTCGCCGCCGCAGGCCGCGGGGGCGGGGTTGCAGACCATCGACATGTCGCACGTGAGCCCCGGGTTGCACGAGCTGCCGCTGCAGCACGGCTGGAGGCTGTCACCGCACGCGGGGGGCATGGTGCACATGTCCGACACGCACGCGAGCGTGCCCGCGCAGGTCGCGCCCGGACAGCAGTGCTGGCCCTCGTTGCCGCAGCGTCGGCACATGCCCGTGACGCACGCGAAGCCCGCCTGGCAGATGTCGCCCGCGCAGCAGGTCTGACCGTCGGCGCCGCACGCCGCGGCCGCGGTGGTGCACATGCCGCCCGTGCAGGCCGTGCCCTCGCAGCACTCGGCGCTCGACTCGCAGCGCGCGCCCGCGCGCTGACAGCACCGGCCCGTCATGCAGTCGGCGCCGTCGCAGCAGTCCGCGGCGCTCATGCACGACGCGCTCGGGAGCGCGCAGCACGCGCCCTCGCGACACTCGCCGCCGCTCTCGCACGCCGTGCCACCGCAGCAGCGCTCGCGGGGCTGACCGCAGCGCTCCATCGGCGGATCGGCGTCAGGCGCGGGCTGGTCGAAGGGGATGTCGTCGACGTAGCCGAGGTCGTCGACGAAGGGCACGTCGAGCCCGGCGGTTCCGTTGTCGCCCTTTGCGCACGCGCCGAGGGCGACGATCGCCCCGAGCGCGACGCACAGAAAAGTAGAAGATCTCATGGAGAGCACCGTGACTCCTGTGCGGGCGAGGTTGCCTCACAACGGGGTGACGGGTCCAGTGGTGCCGCCCCGCAGACTTCGCGCGAAATGGGGGCGCGGTGACCATCGCGGGCGTTGTACAGCGGGTCTTCATGCGGTACGCGTGACCCCGACGATGCGACGGGTGGTGACGCGGTGAAACGGATCACGTGGGCAGGGCTCATCGCCCTGATTGCGCTGCACATCACGATCGGGCTCTACGGCATCAACCAGCCCGTGCGCTGGGGCCACTACGGGTTTCACATCGCGGAGCACGGCCTCGGCGCGCGGAACCTCAACCGCTGGGGGACGTGGGAGTTCACGACCTTTCACGGCGTCGGTCGCCCGCCGGTGAGCTCCTACAATTTTCACCACGCGGCGAGGCTGCACATCCCTCTCGCGGCGATGTACCGGCTCTTCGGCGACGCCCCGTGGACCGCGCGCGCGCTGTCGGTGCTCCTCGGCTGCGCGACGGTGGCGGGGATCTTTCTCTTCGCGCGAAAGGCGAGGGGAGACCTCCAGGGCTTTCTCGTCGCGGGGCTCTTCGTGCTGAGCCCGATTCACGTCGCCTACGCCAACCTCGCGGACATCCAGATCGTCGCGATCGGCGCGATGTTCTGGTTCGGCTATTTCGCGCAGCGGCTCGGCGACGGGCCCTGTCGCGAGGCGCGCGTCGGGCTCCTGCTCGCGGGCGCCGTGGGAGGCTTCGCCGACTGGGCCTGGTACCCCATCCTGTGCCTCACGTCGGCGTCGCTGCTCCTCGTCGCGAACCCCTGGCGCAAGGACGACAACCGGCTCCCGCAGGAGACCGCGCGGTACCTTCGAACCACGCTCTGGATGTTCGCCGCGGTGAGCGTGGCGATCCTCGCGCAGCACTTCCTTCGATCGTGGCGCGCGGGCACGCTGCACGACCTCACGAACACCTACGGCCAGCGGAGCGGCGGCCTCGGGGCCTTCGTGCGCGACTTTCTCTTTCAGCGCCTCATGATGAACCACACGGTGCCCGTGCTCGTCGCCGCGGCCCTGTGGCCCCTCTTCGTGTGGCGGCAGCGTCGCCGCGACCTCGGGACGCTCATCGTCGCGAGCTACCTGCTCGGGCAGACGCTCTACATGTTCAAGTTCCCCACGGAGTTCTGCGCGCACGAGTACCGCAGCTACCTCTTCGCGGCGCCGCTCTGCTTCGCGGCCGCCGAGGTGGTGCTCCCCGCGGCGCGCGCGGCCCTCTCGTGGTGCCGCGAGCCCGAGGCGCACCTCGGCGCCTTCTCGACGGGCGCGGTCTTCATCGCCCTCATCGCGCAGGGACCCACCGCGGCGATGATGGCCGACCTCTCGCGCGAGCGCGCCGGGTCGACGAGCTTTCGCGCCTACGACGCGCGCTACGGCGACACGATCGCGGCAGAGGTCGTGCGCGCGATGAGCTCCCCCGACGGGCTCGTGCTCCTCGGCCCCGGACCCGCCGCCGAGCGCCTCGAGGTGGCCTGGCTCCTCGACCGCCAGACGCGCACCGTGGGGACGCCCGAAGAGGCGCTGAGCTCGCAGTGGCCGCACGGCACGACGATCCTGCTCACCGACGAGGCGCACGTCTCCGACGTCGCGTGGCGCGACGTGATGCTTCGCGGTCGCGTGGTGCTGCTCGACGGACGCGCCATCGTCGACCTCACGCCCGGTCGAAAGCCCTCGCTCGAAGAGCTCCGCTGGTCGATCACCGAGACCTACAACCCCCGGCAGCGCTTCTTCTACGCGCCGATGCGCGGTCCCATCCAGGTGCGCGCGGGCAACGCCTCGCACGCGTACTCCGTCGCCGCGAGCATCGGGATGAACGGCGCCGCGCTCCAGGCCGCGATCGGCGGAAAGACCCCCGTGCTCGACGGCCTCCCGTCCTCGCTCCGCGCGCCCGTCACGCCGACGCCCTGAGGTCGCGCTACGACGCCGCGCACGAGAGCAGCGCGTGCGCCCCCGCCTCGCTCACGAGCGTCACGTCCGCGCGCGCCGCGATGGCCGCCGTGCGACCGCGCGCGACGGTCACCACGCCGCGTGCGCCGACCACGTCGACGCTGCCCTCGACGACCGTGAGCGCGCGCAGCCTGCCTCGCGCAGAGAGCGCCACCGAGCCGCGCCCCGAGACCTTCGTCACCTCGAGGTCCTTCGAGCGGAGCGCGGCCTTCGACGGTCCGCACAGCGTCGTCGCGGCCATCGGCGCGGTGGGGTCCGCGCCGCCCGAGCGCACGCGGATCTCTCGCAAAAACGCGTCTCCCCGCGCGCGCGCCCAGTCCGTCACGGCGAGCGCGTGGTCGACGTGGAGCGGCCTCGCATCGCCCGTCGCGGAGGCGTTGCCGCGCGCGTCGTAGCGGCGGTTCCAGTCCCAGTAGCGGTAGGTGACGCCCTTGCGTCCGGGGCGCACGACCTGGGGCTCGACGAGCGTCACGCCGCGCCCGATCGCGTGCGCGGTGCCCGCCTCGACGACGAAGAAATCGCCCTGTGCGACAGGCACGAACGCGAGGAGCTTCGAAACGTCTCCGCCCGTCGAAAGGGCCGCGCGCATGGCCTCGGGCGAGGCGCCTTCGGCGATGCCGAGGTAGAGTCCCGCGCCCGGGGCCGCGTCGAGCACGTACCAGCTCTCGGGCTTGCCGCACTCGTCCGACGCGAGGCCCGCGTAGTCGTCGGAGGGGTGGATCTGCACCGAGAGGTTGTCCTCGGCGTCGAGGAGCTTCACGAGGAGCGAGGTGTTGCCGCGCGGAGCCTCTTCGCCGAGCGCGAAGTCGGGCTCCTCGCGCACGACCTCCGAGAGCAGCGGGCCGTGTGCGACACGGCTCGGAAACTCGGGGCCCGCGGAGAGCTCCCACGACTCGCCGACGCGCGCGGGGGCGAGGCCGAGGTCGCGCTTGTAGCGGTCGACGATCGCGGTGCCGCCCCACGGCGTGCGCGAGGGCGGCGTGAAGTTGTCAGGCGCGAGGAGCCAGGCGTGCATAGGGGAGGGGGAATCGCTCAGATGCGGAGGACGAGCTCGGCGACGGCGCCCTGAAAGAGCGGGACGTCACGGCAGACGCCGCCGGAGCAGACGCGCCCGCCGGGGGTCATGCCGCCGAACACGCGGACGAAGTTGTTGAGGGTGAAGTTCCACCGCACCTCGGCCGAGGGGTAGAGCGTCGGGAGGCGCGGGTCGATGGAGGGGTTCGAAGGGTCCGGCGCGCGCCCCCACGCAGACACGCCGATCGCGTCGCCGAAGAGCAATCGCTCACCGGCCGGACGGCTGGTGTTGTCCCAGCGCAGCGAGGCGCTCACGACGAGCGGGAGCCCGTGCGACCACGAGAGCGCGACGCCGCCGCGCATGCCCGTGACGAGCTCCGCCGCGTCGAAGCCCGTGATGCGATCGAAGACGAAGTTGCGCTCGAAGCGGTTGTCGACGCGAAGCTCCACCGAGTCGTTCGACCCCACGGGGAAGGCCACGTCGAGGTCGAACTGCAACGACTCGTGCTTGACGTCGCCCGCGCGAAACTCGGGCTCGCCGCCGCCCGCCGAGGGCGCCGTCCCCGCGTGGAACTCCCTTCGATAGCCCGCCGTCGCGAGGAGGTTGAAATCGCCTCGTCCGACGCGCGTGACGGCGCCGCCGCCCATGCCGCCGGCCGCGATCGCCGCGCCGCCCGCGGGCGCGCCGCCCGCTGCGCCACGGTTCGCCGCGGCGCCCGGTTCACCGGGCTGCGTGACGGGGCGCGAGCGCCGTCGCACGGCGAAATACGTGTGCGTGGTCACGTATCCGTCGGTCGAGTCCCACGGGTCGACGAGGGTGCCGCGCTCGTCGAAGTGGTCGCTCCAGCCGTAGAGCACGGAGTTGAGCGTGAGGGTCCAGGGCGAGCCTTCGAACGCGTAGTCGAGGCGCACGCGCGCGCCGCGGGTGTTGGCGTTCGTGAAGATGCGCTGGTCGTCACGCTCCAGCGACGGCGCCGTGGAGTAGATGCGCGCGACGTCGCGCGGCGCGCTCCCGCCGAGCTGCGACGGGGCGAGGAGGTAGTTGGTGTAGTCCTTCCACTCGGCGAGGATGGTCCACCGGCCGGTGATGAGCTGCGCGGCCGCGTACACCCCGCGGCCCCACGAGAAGCGCTGCGATTCGAAGTGCTCGTTGCCGTCGGCGTCGGTGCGGATCCGCGTGCGGCTCTCGCGGCGTAGCATGTTCGCCTCGCCGTAGAGGGTCAGCGCGCCGTCGAGGAGCGACGGGAAATCGAAGCGGCCGCCCGCGATGTCGACGACGTCGTGGCGGTTGGTGCTCGAGTCGCGTTCGAAGTCCGCGTGAACGGCGTGGGCCGAGAGCTCGAGGTCTCCGTCGCGGCCCGCGCGCGCGGCGAGCGAGGCGCCCGCGAGGAGGTCGTCGGGGTCGGGGAAGATCGAGAGCGAGATGGGGTCGAGGTTCTGCGGGTTGGCGAGGCCGCCGAAGGCGCGCAGCGTGAGGCGCTCGCGCTCGTACTCGAAGCGCCCGCCGCGCAGCGTCGTGTCGAGGCCGATGGGGTCGACCTTGCGGAACGCCAGCGCGAGCCCTCGACCGAAGACCTGGTAGTAGTCGCCGCCCTCGACGGTGACGTCGCCGCGCTGATACCGCAGGTTCAACCGCTCGGGCAGGAGGCCGCCGAGGGTGATGTCTCGCCGCGCCGTCGGGGGATTCACGGGATCGCCCGTCGCGGGGTCGCGCGCGCCCTCGAAGGGACGCTCGCCGGGCTGCCAGTTCGAGTGCAGGTAGCACTGCGTGGCCGCGGCGCCCGTGCAGCCCGTGTCGTGGTTCCACGGGGAGTAGCCGTCGACGCGGACGTAGAGGCGCCACGGGGCGGCCTGCACGGCGATGTCGAGGCGCTCGGTCAGCGAGAAGAAGTCGTCGTCGTGGACGTTGCGATCGAAGTTGATGCCGCGGTAGCGGACGATCGACGTGTTCGTGAACGAGAACGACGTGGGGCCGAGACCGGGCAGCCTCGCGACGAGGCCCTGCGCGCCCGCGGTCGGAGCGACCGAGAGCGCGCCGAGGGCGGCGAGGGCGGCGACGCGGGACGAGCGAGACGCGCCGTGGAACACGGGAGGATGGCCTTCGCGCGAGGGAGGATCGGGGGTGGGGCGAGCGTCAGGGCGTGCAGGTGTCGGGGTTCGCGAGCACGTCGTCGAGGGCGCGCTTGATCGCCGTCAGGCCCGTCTCGGTGCCGTACGCGCGGTAGCGGATGAGACCGCGGCGGTCGACGATGAGGTTGCCGGGGAAGGCGAGGCCGGGGTAGTACGGCTGCAGCGCCTGCTCGGGGTCCATGAGCTCGGGGATCGTGAGGCCGTAGCGCGTGCGCCAGGTGTTGCAGAACGCGCCCGTGATCGCCGTGCGGTCGGGGTTCTGCACGAGCACCTGCACCACGCGGACGCCGCGGTCGCGGTACGGTCCGAGCTCGGTCTCGATCTGGCGCGCCTCGTTCTGGCAGGGCACGCACCAGCCCGCGCCGATGATGACCACGGTGGCCTGCGAGCTGAAGAAGTCATCCTGGTTGAAGCGCCAGGGCTCGCCGTCGCAGGTGTTGAGCGTGAAGGGCTCGAAGCGCGCGCAGGTGCGCGACCCGTACGGGCCCGGCGGGTACACGTTGGTCGACGCAGGCACGTCCGCGGCGGGCGTCGTGTCGGGCGTCGCGACCACGTCGGGAGACACCGACGCGTCGGGGCCCGTCGTGCCGGTGCCCGTGGTGTTCGACGAGCCGCAGCCCGTGAGCGCCGCGGCGAGGGTGAGGATGACCACGGATCTCATCGATGGAATCTCCTGCGCGAGGGGATCGAATTGGAGGGAGAGCGATTCAGTGGAGACTACACCCACTCTCGGGTGCATTGGGAGGCGCTTCAGGGGGTCGTCATCATTGCAGGGACGCACGACCCCGAGCCGTTGGTGTTTCGGCGGCAGTCGAAGCCCGAGGGGCAGGGCGTCGCCGTGTTCGTGCAGTTCACGGGGATGCAGAAGCCGTTGGAGAAGCGCCGCGAGGTGGTCTGCGTGAGCTGGATGGACTTCTGGCAGAAGTACCCCTCGGCCGCGCGGCAGTCGGAGTTCTGCTGGCACGATTGGTAGCAGGTGCCGAGGTCGCCGCGCGCGTAGGAGTTCCCGGGGAGACAGATTCCGCCCATCGGGCAGGTGGCCTGCGGGAGGTCGACGGTCATGCCCGCCGCGCCCCAGAACGTGCTGCTGTTGAAGCCCTGCGGGAGGATGCAGCGCGACAGGCAGTACCCGCCGTTCCAGCCCGTGTAATAGGGGTTGCCGCGCGAGTCGGGGTTGAAGTCGGGCTGGCAGAGCCCCGAGCGGCAGATGCGGTCCGGCGGCGGCGTGGGCGAGCCCGCGCGCATCTCGGGCTGACACGACTGACCGAGCGTGCGGCCCGAGGGCATCGCGCTCGCGAGGCGGCAGCGCCCCGAGTCGTGGTCGCAGATCGTGCCGTTGACGCAGCTCTCGTCGGTGCACACCGCGATGCACGCGCGGGTCTCGTTGAGCATCCCCGCGTTGTAGGTGCGGCAGGTGAAGCCCGCGCGCTCGCAGTCGATGCCGTTGGCGCACACGCGCTGGCAGTACCTCGGCGCGGTGCCCACGGCGGGCGGGCAGAACCCGTCGACCGGCGGCGTCCCGTCGGTGGGGATCAGCACGCAGTCCTTGTCGCTCGTGCAGACCCGGTTGCACTCGCCGCCGGGCACGCCCACGGCCGACTCCGTGCGGCACGTGAGGCCCACGGCGCACTCGGTGTCGGCGCGGCACGGCCCGTAGATCAGCGACGACTGCGGCGGAGGCACGTCGGGCGCCACATCGGGGGCCGCGTCGGGCGTCGTATCGACGGGCGTCACCACGTCGACAGGGGCGCTCGCGTCGGGCGACGTCGTGCTGTCACCGCACCCTGCGAGGGCCGCGACGATCAGGGTTGAACAGAGGGAGCGCGAAAGAAATTCTGCAAGACGAGCGGCGTGCATAGGTGCGAGGGCTCAAGTATCGCAGTCGCGCGCGCGTCGCAATGGCGCGATCACAAATGGCGCGGGCGAGCGGAACCGTGCGGCGGGCGTCGCGAGGGCATCCGGGCGGCGATTCGTGCCACCTCGCGGGCACCCGGGAGGCGGTTCGAAGGGCTTCGCGGGCACCCGGGAGGCGGTTCGCGCCACCTCGCGCGTACCCGGGAGGCGGTTCGCGCCACCTCGCGCGTACCCGGGAGGCGGTTCGCGCCACCTCGCGGGTACCCGGGAGGCGGTTCGAAGGGCTTCGCGGGTACCCGGGAGGCGGTTCGCGCCACCTCGCGAGTACCCGGCGAGGCGGTTCGATCTCCCTCGGGATCGCGTTGAGGTCGGTGAGAAGTGAGTCCCGGTCTCAATACGGACGCGTCGTGATACGTAACTGGCTCCACCGATGAACACTCGCGCGCTCGCTCTGGCCCTCAGCTCTGCTCTCTCGATCGCGTCGCTCACCGGCGTCGCCGACGCCTCGCCGGGCACCGCGGCGCAGGAGTTCACGCTCCCCGCGGCGGCGGGCGCGAACTTCCGCGGGCGCTTTCGCCTCGCGGATCACCTCGGTCGCAGGCCCATCGTCGTGCTCTTCTGGGCGACGTGGTGCCAGCCGTGCCTCCAGGAGCTCCCGGTGTACCAGGCGCTCTTTCAGCGCTACGGCGGGCGCCTCATGGTCGTGGGCATCTCGATGGACGGCCCCGACTCGGTCTCCGAAGCGGGCTCCACCACGCGACGGATGAACATCACCTTCCCCATCGTGACGGACCTCGAGACGCAGGTGGTGTCGGTCTACAACACCCGCCGCGCCGCGCCCTTCTCCGTCTGGATCGACCGCGCGGGCACCATCGTCCGCGAGCGCGAGGGCTTCTCGATGAGCGAGGTCCAGCAGATCAACGCGGGCATCGCGGAGCTCGTCGGCGTGCGTCCGCCTCCGACCACCCCCGCGCCGCCGGTGACCCCGCCCGGACCTACGCCCCCCGCCGCGCCGCCGCCTCCGTCGCCCCCGCCGTCGCCGCTCCCCGGCACGGGATCGCCCGCAGCGCCGCCCTCCGCCGCGCCTCCGCCCGCAGCGCCTCCGCCCGCGGCGCCTCCCGCCGCGCGCCCCGCGTCGCCTCCGCCCGCCGCGCCGCCCGCGCCCTCGCGCTGAGCCCGCGCTTCGCGCTCGCGCTTCGCGAGCGAAACCTCAGCCGTCATCCACGCAGCGGAAGCCCGCGACCACGATGCGAAAGGTCGGCGGGTGATGCACGCGGTTGCTCGATCGGAGCCCGTCCCAGCCATAGTTCCACGCGCCCCCGCGGAGCACGCGCTCGCAGGAGTCGGGGAGGGGGTTGGAGCCCGTGAACCCTCGCACGCCGAGCCGTCGGATCTCGGCGAGCGAGGCGAGGGCGGTCTCGCACGTCGGCGTCCGTTGCGGGTGCCGATAGGCGTAGGGGTCGTAGGGGCTCTCGGTCCACTCCCAGACGTTGCCCGCCATGTCGAGCGCGCCGTACGGAGAGGCCCCGCGCGGTCGCTGACCGACGACGTCGGGCGAGCCCGAGTGACCCGAACGACCGAAGACCGCGCGGTCGCTCGTGGGACGCTCCTCGCCCCACGGATAGGTCCTTCCGTCGGGGCCTCGCGCGGCCTTCTCCCACTCGCGCTCGGTGGGGAGTCGGCCGTGCGCCCACGCGCAGAAGGCCCGCGCCTGCGTCCACGAGACGCCGACCACGGGCTGCTCGGGGGCGTGCGTGCGGGGGCTGCAATCGCGCGGCGCCGTGCACGCGCCCGCCGTCACGCAGCGGGTCCACTGCGCGTTGGTGACCTCCGTGCGATCGATGCGAAACGCGCCCGTGGTCTGCGTGTGTTGCGGCCGCTCGTCGGCCTCGCCGTTGTGATCCGCGCCCATGACGAAGGGGCCCGCGGGAACGGGCAGCCGCGTCACGGGCGGCGCCTCACCGCGCGGCGAGGGCTGTCCGACGAGCCAGGGCCCGAAGGCGAGCGCCGCCGCGAGGACGGGGGAGGCTACGAGGAGAACGTCAGGCTTCACACGCATCGCTGTCTACCGCCGGTCGAACCCGCTACCCTCACGCGCCGTGAGGCGTCTGTTCGTCGTGATCTCGCTCCTGTCGGCCCTCGGCTGCTCGGGAGCGACCGTTCAGGTGAGGCGCGCCGCGGAGCGAGGTGACCTCGCGGGCGCGCTGCGACTCTACAACGACTACGTCGAGGAGCGCGGCGACGGAGACCCCGACCTCCTCGCCGAGGTCGCCCTCGCCACCCTCAAGGCCGCGGCCGAGAGCGACGACGCGAGGCTCCGATCCGCTGGATTCTCCGCGCTTCGAGGCATCGGCGTGCACGCCCGCGACGCGCTCGAGGCGATGGCGACGCGCCCCGGCGTGGTGGGCGACCGCGCGGCCTCGGTGCTCTTCGAACTCGACAACCGCAACGGACACGCCCCCGAGCGCCTCCGCGCCGCGCTCCGCAGCGGGGACACCGAGCGCCGCGTGGCCGCGCTCGTGACGCTCCAGGGGCCGCGGGGATTGCGGCGGTTGATTCGCCTCTCGCGCGACCCCGACGCGACCCTGCGCGCCGCCGTGGTGCGCGAGCTCGCGCGTCGTCGCGGAGAGCCCGCGGCGGCCCGCGCGCTCATCGCGAGGCTCACCGAAGACACCGATCCGCCCGTTCGCTCGGCGGCCGTGATGGCGCTCGGCGGACACGGTGACGACGCCGTCGAGGCCCTGCGCGCGGCGCTCACCGACGCCGATCCCATCGTGCGGCTCGCGGCGCCCGCGGCCCTCATGGCGGCCTCGCACGACGCCGCCGTCGAGGCGCTCACCGCCCTCCTCACGCCCGAGATGACCAACCTCTCGATCGAGGCCGCGCGGGTGCTCGCGTCGCGCCACGACGAGGCCGCGGAGCGATACATCGTCGAGGCGCTCCACCACGCGCGCGCCGCGCTGAGGCCGCAGGCCGCGGTGGCCGCGCAGAGCCTCTCGGACGCGCACCTCGCCGCGCTCGCGCCGCTCATGGCCGACCCCGACACGGAGGTCTCGATCCGCATCGCGTCGATCCTCGCGCGGAAGAGCGCGTACCGCGACGACGCCATCGCGGCGCTGCGACCGCTGGCGTCACGGCCCGACGGCTTCGTGGCGGTGCGCGCGCTCGGCGCGCTCGCGGGGATCGGCGACGGGTGGGCGCGCGATCACGTGCGCGAGGCGCTCGCGTCGAGCGACGCCAACGTGCGCAGGCTCGCGGTGGTGGCGTGGCCCCAGGCCATCGGCCCGCAGGGCGGAGACTGCGACCCCCTCGCGCCGCTCCTGCGCGACGCGGATCGCTCGGTGGCGCTGCTCGCCGCGATGGAGATCGTGCTCATCGCGGC
>JAXLYG010000008.1:0-324897 GCA_046351535.1 Polyangiales bacterium | reverse complement strand
GCCCTCGTCACGCATGACGGCGGCGGAGGGAGCCGCCTCCCTCCCAATCCCCCACCGCAGCGTTGAGAACTCCGTCGTCGACGATCGTCGCGCGCGCGGCTCGACACGCTCTCGCGCCCGTCGGTATCCTCCGCGCCGCGCGATGAAAGACACCGGGTGCCTCGTGGTCGGAGCTGGCGCCGCGGGCCTCACCGCGGCCTTCGAACTGAAGAAGCGCGGCGTCGACGTGCACGTGCTCGAAGCGCGCGACCGCGTCGGCGGCAGGACCTGGAGCGGCGTGCTCGAAGGCGCCGAGGTCGACTGGGGCGGCGAGTGGATCGGCAACGGCCAGCCCCGTGTCTACAAGCTCATCAAGGAGCTCGGGCTCAAGACCTTCGCCACCTACGACCGCGGTGACAAGGTGCTCGAGGTGCGAGGCCGGACCTCGACCTACAAAGGCACGATCCCGTGGATGGCGCCGTGGAAGCTCATCCAGATCCAGGCGGGCATCTGGTGGATCGACGCCCTCGCGCGGAACCTCTCGAAAGAAGAGCCCTGGGCCCACGCGCGCGCCGCGGGGTGGGACGCCACCACCCTCGACGCCATGCGCCGCTCCGTGATGTGGAGCGCCGACGCGCGCGGGGTGATGGACGCCGCCATGCGGACCATCTTCGGCGCCGAGTCGGGCGAGCTCTCGCTGCTCCACGCGCTCGCGTACGTGCGCTCCGCGGGGAGCCTCAACAACCTCATCGCGACGGAGGGCGGCTTTCAGCACGACCGCATCGCGGGCGGCGCGCAGGCCATCAGCCTCGCGATGGCCGCGGCCCTCGGCGAAGAGCGCGTGCACCTCGGACGCGCGGTGACCCGTGTGTCTCACGACGCCACGGGCGTGACCGTCCGCGACGCCCTCGGCGAAGACTGGCGCGCGCGGCGCGTGGTGGTGGCGGTTCCCATCGCGCTCGGGGCGCGCATCGAGTTCTCGCCCGCGCTCCCGGCGCTCCGCACGCAGCTCATGGAGCGCGCGTACATGGGCGCGGCGGTGAAGTGCTTCGTCCGCTACGACAAGGCTTTCTGGAGGGAGAAGGGCCTTTCGGGCGAGGCCGCGAGCGCCGACGGGCTCGTGTCGGTCACCTTCGATCAGTGCGGCGACGACGGCTCGACGCCGTGCCTCCTGGCCTTCATCGGAGGACGCTCCGCGCGCACGTGGCACCAGCGAGATCCCGCGGAGCGAAAGCAGCTCGTGATCGACCGGTTGAGCAGGTACTTCGGCCCCGAGGCGCGCGCGCCCATCGGGTACGGAGAGGCCGACTGGTGCACCGAGCGCTGGAGCGGCGGAGGCCCCATCGCGATCTTTCCGACGGGCACGCTCTCGACGCACGGGAGCGCGATGCGAGCGCCCATCGGGCGCATCCACTGGGCGGGGACCGAGACCGCGCGCGACTGCATGGGCTTCATCGAGGGCGCCGTGGAGTCGGGCCTCCGCGTCGCCGAAGAGGTGATCGCAGACTGAGCGAGACGCGTCGCTCACTGCCCGAAATACACCCGCACCTGGCGTCGGTACGCCTCGGGAACCGGCGTCCGCTCGATGCCGTGCAGCGCCGCCGGGGCGGCCTGACGGATCCGCGACTCGTCGGGTGTGGTCGCCTGCGCGCCCGTCGTGTCGATGTGCTCCACGCTCACGGGAACCCCTGGATTTCTCGGGTCCGCGGCGCCGCGCGCGGGCGCCACGAAGCCCGGACGCGAGAGGGCCGCGGTGTGTCCCGTCGTGTCGATGTGACCGGGGTCGTGATCGCCGCCGCGACCGCCCGAGCCCGGTGAACCGCTGCCCGGTGCGCCCTGTGATCGCCCCGGCGTGCGCCCCGTCTGGAGCCCCACGCGCAGCCTCGCGAGGTCTCCTCTCGCGGCGCCTCCCGCGCGCGCCGCGTTGCCCGCCCGCGTGCGGTCGAGCGATCCGTTGCGCATCGCCTCGAGGAGCGCGCGCATCGCGGCCCGCGCCTCTTCGGGGCTCATCGCGCGGCCCGCGCGTTCGAAGTTCGCGCGGCTCCCGGGGTCCGCCTGCGCGGCCATGCGCGCCATCTGCTGCGCGATGCGTCGACGCTCCTCCGCCGTGAGCCCGCGATCGAACTCGCGCATCACCTCGTCGAGCGCGCGAGAGAGCTCCTGATCGCTGCCGTTACGCGCGAGGTGCTCCGCGATGCGCCGCGCCGCGGGCGTGTCACCGAGCGCCTGCGCGATGGAGCGCGCGAGCTCATTCGATGCGCCCCTGCGACGGAGGAGGTCCTGCTCGTCGTCGAGGGCCCGCGCGAGGTCGTTCGCCCCCGCGCTTCGCGCTGCCGCCGCGGCGCGAGAGAGCGCCTCCATCGCGCGCTGACGCGACGCCGCCTCGCGCTGATCGGCGAGGGCGCGCACGGCCTCGTCGACGCGCGCCATGTCACCGCGCGCGAGGGCATCACGCAGCGCCGCCGTCTCGGGATCGGTGAGCTCCGAGAGGGCCGCGTCGACGGCCGCCTGACGCCGCGGATCGCGCGCCCACGAGAGGGCCTCCTCGGCCGAGCGATCGAGCTCGTCGGCGCGCGCGAGGGCGTCGTCTCGGGCGACGCCCGCCTCGAGGTCGCGCGCGAGCGCCCGCGCCGCGGCGGCCACCGAGGCGAGCTGCGGCGCGGGGTCCGAGTCCTGTTGCGCGGCCGCCGAGAGGGCCTCCGCGGCCTCGCGCGCGGCGGTGGCGGCGGCGGTGTCGCGCGTCACGCGAACGGCCGCGGGGCGCGGCCTCAGCGCGCGCGGAACGGGCGCCGCGATGCCCACCGCGAGCAGCGCCACGGCGCCGAGCAGGGCCCCCCGCGCGCCCTTCGAGAGCGGCGCCGTGACCTCTCGGGGATGCCTGTTTTCAAGCGCTCTCCGCGCGTCGACGGCGATGCGCTCGTGGAACTCCGTCGACGCCGTGACGCCGCCGAGCGCGAGCTCCGCGGCGGTGACCACGGCGGCGCGCGCGTCGAGGCGACGGTCGACCTCCATCGCGAGCGGGAGCGGCGCCTCGGCGGCCCTGCGCTTCGCCCACACGAGCTGATGGAGCGCCGGGACGACGAGCACCAGCGTGAGCGCCCTCGGCGCGCCCGACGCGTAGCGCGCGATGACGAGAGAGCCCGCGCAGGCCAGCGCCGCGCAGGGGAGCGCGACCCTCGCGGCGGCTTCGAGCGCGCGCCGACGCGCCACCGCGACGATCAGCCGCGGCAGCGGAGCGAGGGGGGTCAGGGCTGAGAGCGTCGCGGCCATGCACCTCGTGCGGACGGTCTGTCCACGCGTGTTGATCATGCCAGAAGGGAGATCGAGACGCTTCGGCCGCACGCGCGCAAAACTCCGTTGTCGCGGCGCGCACAAACAGCGAGGATTCGGCGTTCCAATCGCAACCCGTTGGAGCTCACGGATCACCGCCCATGACCGACACGACCAACCCACTCGAGATGCCACCGATCGAACGCCCCGACTGGCCGCGACACGCGCCGGGTGAGTACCCGATCCTTGTGTGCGTGCAGTTCGACGAGACGGGCCACAACGCGCTCGAACAGGCGATCAGGCTCGCGTCGACGCACGGCAAGGCGCCGTTGCACATCGCGCACATCGTCGATGACACGAGCACCTCGGGCCGCGGCGCGGTCATCGAGCGGCACTCCAACGAGTTCATCTCCGCGCAGCACCAGCTCGAGGATTTCGTCGCCGAGCGCCTCGGGGCGCACACGCTCGAGACGCGGCTCCACGTGCGCATGGGGCGCGTGGTCGAGACGGTGTTTCAGCTCGCGCTCGACTACGACGTCGAGGTGATCGTCGTGGGGACGCACGGCCGCGCGGGCGTGCGCAAGCTGGCCTTCGGCTCCGTCGCGCAGAAGCTCGTCGAGGCCGCGCGTTGCCCCGTGCTCATCGCGTCTCCGAGGGACTACAGCGGGATGTCGCAGACGCTCATCCCCGATCCGCCGCGGCCCGAGGGCGAGGGGGGCTGAAGCGCTTCTACGCGGCCTTCGCGCGCCGCGCGGCGAAGCGTCGGAGCACCTCGACGCCGTCGCGGCGGATGCTCACCGAGGGCCGCGCGGACTTCACCTTCGCGATGGACGCCTCGGCGCTCGACGCGTGCCCCGAGGCGATCACCACGGCGCACGCGAGGAGCGCGCTGCGCCCGCGGCCGAAGGCGCAGTGGATGAACACGCCGCGCCCCGCGCGGAGGTGCGCGAGCACGCGGTCGACGAGGGCGTCGAGGTCCGCGTCGCTCGGAAAGGTGCGGTCGAGGAGGGCGTGGGCCTCGCGCGTGAAGGGCGCGCTGGAGTACGCGCGGCTCGTGAGCAGCTCCGACGTGAGGTCGAACACGACGGTGACGCCCTGCGCGTCGAGCTTCTCGCGCTCGCGGTCGAAGAGCCGCGGCCCGAGGAACACCCGAGGCATCACCTCGCAGACGACCTCCTCGCGACGAAAGCGCCGCGCGAGGGCGTAGATCACCACGCTCACGGCGCGAAATGGCAGGAGCAGGGGTTGCAGAACGGGCCAGCGCTCGCCCTTCAAATACGGCCCCGTGCGCACGCCCCACGCGGCGCCGAGGTAGAGCGCGCACACGACGAGCAGCGACAGCGCCGACCAGGCCGCGAGGCCGCTCACGACGAGCGAGAGGTCGAGCCACATCCAGGCCATGAGCCACGTGGCGAGGTCGACGGCGAAGAGCACCGCGGTCCACCGGAGAAGACCGCGGTCGAGGGGCTGATTCATGGAGCGGGAGCGGAGCGGGGAGGCGGCGTCTGCCATTTCGGAGACGCCGCCCGTGCGATCACGCCTTGGTGGCGGCGGCGGCCATCTCGGCGACCTCGGTGGCGAAGTCCTTCGAGGGGGCCTTCTCGATGCCTTCGCCCACTTCGAAGCGGGCGAAGCGCGCGATCGCGGTGTTCGCGACGGCCTTGGCGAGGTCGCCCTGGAGCTGCGCGATGGTCTTCTTCGACTCCTTCACCGAGAGCTGATCGACGAGGACGACCTCGGTGAGCCACTTGGCGACCTTGCCGTCGAGGATCTTCTCGCGCTGCGCCGCGGGGCGCGCGCGCACCTTGTCGGCAGCCTTCACGAAGGTCTCGAGCGAGGCGCGGAACTTCTCGTCGGTCTCGACGAGCTTCTTCGCCTCGGCGGCGGGGTCGGCGACCTCGTGGCCCTCCTCCTGCGCGCGCTCGACCACGACGGCCTCGACGCGCTTCATGTACGCGGCGGGCTCGCCGATGATCTCGGCGTCTTCCTTGTCCATGAGGGCCGAGAGGATCTCGCGCTGCTTCGAGACCACGTCGGCGGGCACGTCGGACTTGAGGAGGTACTGCGGGCTCATCGACGCGACCTGGATCGCGACGTCGTCGGCGAACTCGACCACGCGGGCGTCGGCCGGGTTGCTCGAGCGGAGCTCGACCATCACGGCGATGCGCGAGCCGTGGTGGATGTACGACCGCAGGAGCGAGTCGCTCCCGGCTTCGAAGTGCACCACGCGACGGATCGCGTGCTTCTCGCCCGAGCGCGCCGTGAGCTCGTCGCAGCGCTCCTGAAAGGTCTTGCCGTTCACGCTGAGCGCGAGGAGCCCCGCCGCGTCGGCGACGTGGTGCTCGAGCGCCGCCGTCGTGGCGTCGGCGAGGAGCGACTTGAAGTCGTCGCCCTTGGCCACGAAGTCGGTCTGGCAGTTGAGCTCGACGAGCGCGCCGTGGTGCCCGTCGGCGGAGAGGAGCGCGCGCACGAGGCCCTCGGCGGCGATCTTGCCCTGCTTGGAGCCGGCCTTCGAGGCGCCCTTCTTCGCGAGGATCTCCGCCGCGGCGGCCTGATCGCCGTTGGCTTCCTGGAGGGCCTTCTTGCACTCCATCATGCCCGCCTGCGTGCGCTCGCGGAGTTCCTTGACCATTGCTGCCGTGATCTCAGCCATGACACTTCCTCATCGGGTCGAAAGCCGCCGCGGCACTCGTTTCGCCGCGTCGGGTGTAGTTCGTTACGTGATGTGCTTCGTCGGATCGAGAGAGGCGCGGGCGCTCACGGCGTCGGTGCGCCGGAGGGATGCAGCGGCGTCGCTCGGACGCTCGCGCGCCCCGGTTCCATCCGCGGGATTCGTGAATCCGTGGGTGTGCGCCGAGGCGCGGAGGCGTCCGCGCGGAGGCTGTCGATCAGCCGCCCGCCGAGTGCGTGCCGCGGGGGCCGCCGGGGCCGCGTCCGCCGCCAGGACCGCGGGGGCCGCCGGGGCCACGTCCGCCGCCGCCGGGGCCGCGACGGTCGCCGCCGCGGTTGTCACGACGGTCGCCGCGACCCATCTCCACCACGGGGCCGCGGTGATCTTCGTCACGGCCGCCCGTGTCGCGGCGCTTCTGGGTGCCCTCGATGCAGGCGTCGGCCACGCGCGCCGTGATCAGCTTGATCGAGCGGATCGCGTCGTCGTTGCCGGGGATCGGGAAGTCGATGAGGTCCGGGTCGCAGTTCGTGTCCGTGATCGCGATGATCGGGATCGAGAGCTTGCGGGCCTCCTTCACGGCGATGTCTTCGAGGGCCGGATCGATCACGAACACGGCGCCGGGGAGGCCGTTCATGTTCTTGAGACCGCCGATGTACTCCTCGAGGCGCACGCGCTCCTTCTCGAGCTTGAGCACTTCCTTCTTCGGACGCGCGTCGTAGCCGCCGTCGTCCTTCATCTTCTCGAGCTCGCGCAGGCGCTCGATCGCCATGCGGATCGTGCGGAAGTTCGTGAGCGTCCCGCCGAGCCAGCGGTTGGTCACGAAGTGCATCCCCGCGCGGAGCGACTCCTCCTGCACGATCTCCTGGGCCTGGCGCTTGGTGCCCACGAAGAGCACGTGCCCGCCCTTGCCCACCACGTCGGAGACGTAGTTGTAGGCGCGCGTGAAGAGCCTCGCCGTCTGGTCGAGGTCGATGATGTGGATCCCGTTGCGGGCGCCGTAGATGTACTGCCTCATCTTCGGGTTCCAGCGCTTGGTCTGGTGGCCGAAGTGCACGCCGGCTTCGAGCAGCGCGCGAACGGGCAGGGGGGCCTCACCGGGGGCGGGGATCACGTTCTCCATCGTCATGGTCGTCACTACCTTGGTCTGGGTTGTTGCCTCCCCGATCGACGCTCACCGCAACCTCCATCCGTCAGTGACGGACACCCTGAGGTCACCGATGCGTGGGCCGCGCTGAGTCGCAGCCACGAGTCCGATCGGGTGTGAATTCCCTCCCGCGGGAAAGGCCGTAAAAATACGGTCCTCCCTGAGAAGGGGCGCGGAACCTATCACCACTCTTTCCGCTTGCCAACAGGCAGCGAGAAGTATCAGGGCGACAGGCGGTTGAGCATGCGGGCGAAGGGGATCGTCTCTCGCACGTGCGAGAGGCCGCAGGTCCAGGCCACGGTGCGCTCGATGCCGAGGCCGAAGCCCGCGTGCGGCACCGACCCGTAGCGCCGCAGGTCGAGGTACCACTCGAACGCGCTCTTCGGGAGCTTGTGCTCCTCGATGCCCGCTTCGAGCTTCGCGAGGTCGTCCTCGCGCTGACCGCCGCCGATGATCTCGCCGTAGCCTTCGGGCGCGAGCACGTCCATGCCGAGCGCGACGCGCGGATCGTTGGGGTCCTTCTTGAAGTAGAAGGCCTTGAGGCTCGCGGGGTAGCGGTGAACGATCACCGGGCGATCGAAGCGCGACGAGATGACCGTCTCCTCGTCGGCGCCGAAGTCATCGCCGAACTCGGGGCGACGCTCGTCGCGGCCCTCGGCGTCCTTCGCGAGCGTGCCCGCGGCCTTGCGCGCGTCCCAGGCCTCTTGCAGCACCTGGATGGCCTCTTCGTACCGGATGCGGGGGAAGGGCTTCTTCACGCGCTCGAGCGGCGCCGTGTCGCGCTCGAGGATCTTGAGCTCCTCGCGGCGGTGTTCGAGCACGCGGCCGACGACGAACTCGAGGAAGTCTTCCGCGAGCTCCATGTCGCCTTCGAGGTCCATGAAGGCCACCTCGGGCTCGACCATCCAGAACTCGGCGAGGTGCCTGCGGGTCTTGCTCTTCTCCGCGCGGAACGTGGGGCCGAAGACGTAGACCTTGCCGAGCGCCATGGCGGCGGCCTCGCCGTAGAGCTGTCCGCTCTGGGTGAGGTAGGCCTTCTCGCCGTGGTAGTCGGTTTCGAAGAGGGTGCTGGTGCCCTCGCAGGCGTTGGGGGTGAAGATCGGCGCGTCGACGAGGGTGAAGTCGTGCGAGTCGAAGTAGTCGCGCACGGCCTTGATGATCGTGTGGCGCACGCGAAGAATCGCCGACTGGCGCTTCGAGCGGAACCACAGGTGCCTGTGGTCCATGAGGAACTCGACGCCGTGCTCCTTGGGCGTGATGGGGTACTCGCCCACGACGGGGGAGATCACCGTGAGCGCGGAGGCGGCGAGCTCGTAGACGCCCTGCTGCTTGGGGTGGGCCTTCACCTCGCCGGTGACGGTGAGCGAGGTCTCCTGCTGCATGCGGTCGGCGAGGTCGTAGACGTCGTCGCCGAGGTCGGCGCGCGACACGATGGCCTGCACGATGCCCGTCCCGTCGCGCACCTCGAGGAACACGAGCTTCTTGCTCGATCGCTTGTTGTAGAGCCATCCGCGGAGGGTGACGGTCTCGCCGACGTGCTCGCCCAGTGACGAAATGCTGACGATGCTCATAGAGGGAGCGGTGGAGTACCACGAACCGCCGCCCCCGCGGGAGTGCCACCGCGCGGCGGCGCGGCCGTGACGGTTCTTCAAAGGGCGCATTGGGGGTACAACCGACGTGTCCATGAACGTCGGCCACCGCCTCCTCGCGCTCGCGTGTCTCGCCGCGCTCTCGGGCTGCCCCGAGACGCCGACCCCCGTCACCGACGCCTGCGTCACCAGCGGCGCCACCCTCACGATGGGGACGGGCACCGACAGCACGCTCGGGACCTTTCGCGCGCTCTCCGACGGCGACGACGTCTACCTCGTCCCCGGTCCGCAGGGCGGTCAGCACGTGTGGATCGGCCTTCGCGCGCGCGGCATCGACCCGACGCTCCCGCGCGTGGAGCTTCACGCGTATCGGGCGAGCGACAACCTGCTCATCGGCTCGCTGCGCGTGCGCCTCCGGATGATCGACGCGGGGGAGCAGGGCCTCTGGGGGCTCCCCGCGCAGACGCTGATCTTCGACGACGACCAGTACTGCACGGTGCTCCCTGGCGACGTGCGCATCACGCTCGATTTCACCGACGGCGCGGGGCACTGCTTCCACATCGAGCGCCGCGTGCGCGTGGCGGGCATCGACCCGCTCGCGCTCGAGATCGACCGCGAGGCGCGGCTGCGCTGCTGCACGCAGTTCCTCCGGCGCTGCTACCCCGACGGGGGGCCGATGCGGGCCGACGCGGCGGTCGACGCGGCGGTCGATGCCCCGGTCGATGGCCCGGTGCCCGACGGAGGCTGATGGCCTTCTCGGCGCGGAGTCTCTATGGTCCGCGTCACCCCTCGATGCCGCCCCCTCGCAACATGGTCCCTGGCAAGTACGTGCTCGCGGCCGCGCTCGGCCTGAGCCTCTTCATCACGGTGAGCGTGATGGTCGTCGCGCTGGCGACGCGCCGCCCCCCTGCGCCGCCGCCGATGCCTCGCAGCGATCAGCCCGTGACGGCGCAGCACGCGCACTGAGCGAGCGCTACGCGTCGGGGTCGGCGAGCCACGCGGCGAGGTCCGCGGGCGAGAGGTCGATCACGAGGTCCCCGAGGCGGGCCGCGCCTTCGGGCGTCTCGATGTGCCGCGCGAGCGCGCTGCGCTCTTCGGGGCGGAGGTCGCGCCCGAGCCGACGCGAGACCACGCGGAGGAGCGGCGCGATGCCCTCGTCGCGCCCGAGCGCGATGCCTTCGTCGCGCCCGAGCGCGATGCCTTCGTCGCGCCCGAGCGCGATGCCTTCGTCGCGCCCCCGCGTGTAGATCGAGTTCCGCATGATCACCTCGTTCGGAAACATTGCCTCAACGCGCGGACCCAGTCCACGGCGGCGCCCGTCGACCTCGGCGAACACCGCCATCGCCGCGGCGAGCTCCGCGAGCTCTCCCTCGTCGCGCACGCGCTCGCAGAGCTCACCGGCCACGCGTCGCACACCTCGCTCATCGGCGTCGAGCGCGAGCGGCGCGAACGCCAGCCACAGCTCTGACCCTCTCGCGCGCAGCGCCTCGATCGACTGCTGATACACCGCGTCGACGCGCACGCGAACGCCCGCGAAGGGAGCGCCCTCGGCGCTGGTGCGGTACTCACACGCCGCGGGCCACGGTCGCTCCCTGCCCGAGAGCAGCACCACCGTGCTGCGAATCGGCACCGCACGCTGCGCGTCCTCCTCGTGGAGCGCCATCGCGAGCATCGCGTGGTACTCGAACATCCGGTACGGGATGCGCCGCGACCAGCGCCACGCCCACTCGACGTGGTGCACCTCGGGCCGTCCGTCGACCTCGACCCGCAGCGCGCGGTCGAGCCTTCGCGCGCGTCGCGTGAACTGCGTCTCGATCCACTGCGCGTCTCGCACGCTCGCGGTCGGGCTCGTCAACGCGCGCGCGAGCGCCACAGGGAAGCGCCTCGATACCACCCGCAACGCCTCGTCGGCCTCGCTCATGGAGCGCGCTTCAGATCAGCCTCCATGCCATCACTCGAAACGCCTTCTGGCCAGCCATCTGCGAAATGAAGGGGTGGCGGATCAGGTGGCGGACGGGGTGGCGGAGGGGTGGCGGCCCGCCACCCGAGGACCGCGCACACGCATCGCGTGAACACTCCCGTGACCAGCGGAAATAGCCTTTTCGAACGGTTGACGCCCTCGTCTCCGCGGCGGGAGCATCGTCGGTCATGAGAGCGTCACGGGTGCTGCTCCTCGCGCCGATCGTCGTCTCCGCCTGCGTGTACGGCGACGCGCCCAAGGGACGCGCGGTCTCCGAGCTGCGCGACCTCGACGCCGAGGAGGCCGCCTTCGTCACGCTCATCAACAACTACCGCGCCAGCATGGGCGTCGGCCCCCTCGTCGCCACGCGCCTGCTCAATCAGGTCGCGTACGACCACTCGCTCGACATGGGGACGCGGCGCTTCTTCGACCACACCAACCCCGACGGCCTCTCGCCCTTCGACCGCATGGCGCGCGCGGGCTACTCGGGCGGGCGCGCGGAGAACATCGCCGCGGGCAACGGCGACGCGCGCTCGACCTTCGAACAGTGGCGCACCTCCGCGGGGCACAACCGCAACATGCTCGACGCGAGCTTTCGCGCGATGGGCATCGGCCGCGCCTACGTCGCCTCGTCGACCTATCGCTACTACTGGACCAACGTCTTCGGCTCCGTCGTCGACAGCTCCGCGATCACCGGGAGCACACCGTCGACGCCGCCTCCCGCCGCGTGCGTGTCGGGCCTCGCGGGCAGCGGAACCAACGGCGGCAGCGGCGCGCGCTGCCTCGCGCAGTACCGCTTCAACGTCGAGGCCGGGCGCACCTACACCATCTCGACCTGCGGGCGCTCCACGGGCGACACCTTCCTCGTCGTGACGGGCGCGTGCGCGTGCTCCAACGACGACGCGTGCGACGTCGGCTCCGAGTGCACCTGCACGGCTTCGACGACGGGCGTCGCGGTGCTCTGCGCGTCGACCTACGCCACCCAGACCGCCTCGTGGAGCTATTCCGTCACCGCCACCAACGGCGGACGTTGCAGCCTCGCTGGCGCAGCCCTTCCTGATGCTGGCGTCGCGCGTGACGCGGGCACCGTGCGCGACGCGAGCGTGCCTCCCGTCGACGCGGGCTCCCTCGTCGACGTGCGCGACGCGACCGACGTGACGCAGCCCTCCGACGTCCTCTGGACGGGCGAGGCGAGCGTGCGTCCCGACGTGAGCGCGGTCGACGTGACGGCTCCTTCGGACGACGCGGAGACTCCGCTCGATGATGCAGGTGTGGACGCGGACGGCGCGCCCCCCGAGGTCATCATCACGGCCTCGCCGGGCTGCTCGACGGCGCCTCACGGAGCGCGCGCATCGGGGCTCTCGCTCTTCGCCGTCGCGCTCTTCGCGTCGCGCGTTCGACGTCGCCGCACCGCGCCGACGAACTGATCAGAGGAGCTCTTCGAAGTCTGCGAGGCGCGCCCTCAGCGACGCGACGGCCTTCGCGTGGAGGCGGCTCGACCAGCTCTTGCTGAGGCCCATCGCGGCGCCCGCCTGCTCCGCCGTCAGGTGCTCGAAATACACCGCGCGGAGAAGCCTCGCCTCGCGCTCGGGGATCTCGTCGAGGGCCTGCTCCAGGCGCTCGCGGCGGTCGATCGCGAGGGCGCTCGACTCGGGGTCGACGGGGGCCTCCTGCGCGGTCTCCTCGGCGATCTCGGCGAGCGTGTAGACCGTCGCCATCTCGCCGAGGAGCGCGTCGAGCGCGAGGGCCGCCTCGGTGCGCGTGACGGCCGTGACCGTGGGGCCGAGGCGCTCTTCGACGAGGTTGTCGATGGCCGACTCGACGGCGACGCGGGCGCGGTAGTGCGCGTTGCCCGCGGTGGCGTCGCGCACGTGGTCGAGGATGGCGCCGCGGATGCGGTAGTGCGCGAAGGTCGTGAACTGCGCGCCGCGCGACGGGTCGTAGCGGTTCGCCGCGTCGACGAGGCCGAGGTTCGCCGCGGCCACGAGGTCGTCGAGCGAGACCACGCTCGGGAGCTCGCGCGAGAGCTTCGTCGCGAGGTGACGCGCGTAACGGATCCCTGACTGGATCAGGGCCTCGCGCTCGCGGTCTCCGTTCGCGGACATCGCGGCGATGGTCGCGGCATCACGCGCGACAAATCAAGCGCTGAGTGGCGCGTCGGGCGCCGCGTGGGTGCGCGCGTGGTTGAGCGCCCACACGCCGAAGGCGAAGGTCGCGAAGCACGCCCACTGGCCCGGCGTGAGGCCGAGGCGGCGCACGTCTCCCTCGGCGCCGAGGTCGGTGGCGCGCAGAAAATCCAGGGGGAAGCGCACGAGCGCGTAGGTCACCGCGAGCACGCCCGAGACGGCGCCGGGGCGGCGCGTGCGGTGACCGACCCACACGACGAGCAGGCAGAAGAAGGGCGTGAAGCACCACTCGATGAGCCCGAGGTCGAAGCGCGGTCCCTCGGGGAAGCGCACCGCGAGCCACGAGTCCGTGAGCCGCCCCTTGTGGTCGTGCGCGATGGCGCAGCCCGCCCGGCCGAAGATCCACCCGAAGGGGAACGAGTACGTGCAGAGGTCGGTGTAGCGCCACCGATCGAGCTTCTTCACGAAGAGGAAGGTGAGCCCGCAGATGAAGGCCCCCGCGACGCCGCCGAAGGACGACAGCCCGTGGTGGATCATCACGAGCTCCCACGGGTTCTGCGCGACGAGCTCGGGGTGATACGCGAGCACGTCGAAGAGGTGGCCGAAGAAGAAGCCCCCGCTCATGCAGCAGAGGGTGAAGAGGTCGATCTGCGAGGGCGGCCCGAGGCCGACCTCCTTCGCGCGGCGGTTCATCATCGCGTGACCGGCGAGCGTGCCGATCGCGACGAGCAGGCCGAAGGTGTGAAAGGTCAGACCGGCGACGCGAAAGGTCGAGATGTCGAAGTAGGGGATCACGCGGGGCGCGAGACTACCCCACGTTCACGGGGAGGGATGCAGCGGGAGATCAGCCTTCGGCGGCGACGCGGGCGCCGGAGCGCTCGATGAGCGAGGCCGCGCGCTCGCGGTCGAAGGCATCGCCCGCGCGGAGGGCCTTCGCCAGCGCGATGGCGTCGCGCTCGCCGCGGAGGTAGCGGAACGCGAGGCGTCCGAGCGCCGCGTCGGGGAGCGGAGACACCCAGTCGAGGCCCTCGCGGTACACGATGCGCGCCGCCAGCGACGACGACACGATCGAGCGCGCGTAGGCCACCGGGAGCCGCGACTTCACGCGGTCGCCCGCGATCTCGCGGAGCACCGGCGGGAGGTGTTCGAGCACGAGCGCGTCGGCGAGCGCGCGGTCGTCGGAGGAGAGGTCGTCGAGCACGGCGTCGATGGCGTCTTGCACGCGCATCATCGCGCGCGAGAGGCGCACCGAGACCTCGGGCATGAGCACCGAGGGGTTGCGCGTGCGCTCGCGGAAGAGCAGCTCGACCTCGGCCCGCGCGAGGGCGCGGAGGCGGACGAGCACCTCGCCCACGAAGCGCTGCTTGTTGGCGAGGAACTCGGCCTCGGTGAAGAGGTGCGACGCCGTGATCTCGAAGCTCGAGCAGATTACGCCGCACTTGTTGGCGGAGCTGTCCTTGAGGACGAGCACGCCCTTCTCGCCGAGCTTCTGCCGCGCCTCGGGCGTGATGAAGAGGTTGGCGCCCTCGGCGATGACCTTCGAAGACGGCGTCCCGTCGGGGAGGAGGAAGTCGGCCCAGTTGCCGATGTGGATCGTCTGGGGGCGCCCGCCCGCGGGGATGAACGCGTCGGCGATGACCCTGTTGTGCAGGGTGTTCCGCGCGCGCACGCCGTCGGGGGCGGTCACGGGGATCACCTTGCCGCGCGGCCCGAGCTTCGCGGTGTCGAAGCTCGCGATGGGCTCCGAGAGGCCCACGAGGCGAAGGAGCTCGTCCATGTCGAGGCCGTCGAGGTCCTCCGCGGAGCCCGAGCCGTCGGCGATGCCCACGACCTTCGCGTGCGAGCCGTACTCGCGGTGCAGGATCTTGATCTCGTTGCCCGCGACGTCGCCGTCGGGACCGCCCGTGATCTTCACGGTGAAGTCCTGCTTGCGGGGGTCGATGCCCACGGCGCGCAGGGCCACCTCGAGGAACACCGTCACGCCCTCGGACGTGACGCCGTACTCCTTGTGGTTGATCCCCGCGCCGGCCTTGCTGCTCATGAACGACGCGGCGAGCTTGTGCCCGCGGCGCTCGGCGCGCGCGACGACCCACTCGATGAGGTCGGGGGTGATGTTCTCGTCGGGGCCGAGGTAGAGCGTCTCGGGGCGCCCGTAGCGGTCGATCACCCGGTGGCCCGGGTCTTCGACGAGCAGGTCGATGAGGCCGTCGGCGAAGCCCTTGAAGGCCCGCGCCACGGTGATGTCGGGCGACGACACGATGACGGCCTTCGAGCCGCCCTCGGGGATGTCCTTGTTCTTGAGCTGCTGCGCGAAGGCGAGGCCGTAGGCCTCGTCGTAGACGCGGTCGGTCTCGGCGGCGAGCTGCTCGGGCCCCGAGGGCCGCACGACGCGAACGCCGCCGCGCGCGATGTCACGGAAGCGGACGTGGAAGCCGTCGAAGCCGAGGCCGTGCACGAAGAAGAGCCCGTAGGGCGTCTCGGGCAGCTCGCGGCGGACGATGATCGTCGGGTCGAGGCGCAGCGCGAGGCCGTAGCGCCGCGGGAGGAAGAGGTTCGTGCGGTAGGTCTTCTCGACGGCCGAGAGCATCGTGGCGAGGGCGCGGCGCGCGTCGTCGCCGTCGACGGAGTGGTCGATGCGCTCGTGGAGGGCCTTGGCGCGGGCGTCGAATTCGGCGTCGGCGAGGGGCCTCGTCGGGTCGAAGCGCTCGCCGAGGAGCGCGGCGATCTCGACGGAGAGCGCGAGGTGCCGCGTGGCGACGTCGAGCACGCGGGCGCGGGCGAAGGCGTACATGTTCTCGCGCACGAGGGCCTGGTGCGTGAGGCTCGCGAGGGCCACGATGATCTCGCAGCGCGTGATCGACACCGTGGGGTTCTGGCGGTGCAGCGCGAGGGCGGCGTCGGTGAGCCACTTCATGCGCGGCAGGTCCGCCGAGACCGCGGCCCAGAGCGAGCCGTCGGGGTCGACGGCGCCGCCGTCGGGGGCGCGCACGATGAAGGTGATCACCGAGACCCAGCCGTTCTTGCCGTCGTTGATGACGTCGACGGAGGCGCGGTGGATGTTGATCGCGTGCTCGCCGAGGAGCGCCGCGCAGCGCTCGGACATGCGGCGCGCGGTGGAGTTGGCCGACGCGATGACGACGCGCGAGAGCGTCGGGTCGAGCTCGGGCTCGAGGCGCACCACGGTGTCGTCGGTGCCGCTCACCTCGGCGAAGAGCGCGGCGGAGCGCACGGCGCGGAGCGGCGTGATGACCTTGACGTACTCGGCCGCGGAGCCGCGGATGAAGCGCTCGACGGCGTTGACGTCGGCGCCGACGGAGCGCGCGTGGTCGAGGATCGCCGTGAGGCGCGCGGCGAGGTCGGGGTCCGCGCCGTCGAAGCGCGGGGCCTCGCCGATGACCACCGTGTCGATCGAGAGCTTGCCGTCGGAGGCGTTGTGCACCTTCACGAGGCGTAGCGGCGCGTCGGGCGGGAGCTGCGCGAGGATGCCGCCGAGCATGCCCGGGCGGTCCTCGTCGCCGATGAAGGTCCAGCGGTTGCCGTCGGCGCTGCGGAGGGTGACGCGCGGGCGCTGTCCCGAGGCGCGGGCAGAGACCACGGCGCGCAGATGGACGAGCTGCTCGCGCTCATCGGTGTCGGCGAAATACGCCGAGGGCATCTGTGACTTGAACCACGGGAGAACGTCGTCGAGCGTCGCGCGGAAGCCGTCGAGCAGGGCCTCACGCAGCGGGGTTGCGTCGGTCGTCATGGGCGCGTTCGCTACCACACATCCGAGCGCGAATTGAACCCCAGAGCGACGCCGCGGTGCGTCGTTCTAAGACGCGCGAAACCGTTGCGGCCGAGGGCGACCTTCGTGCGATGATCCGCGCTCGATGAGCACGTTTGCGAAGACGCGGTGGCACTCCGAGCGGTTGGGCTGTGAGTCGACGCTGGCCCGGTGGGGCCACTTCGGACAGCCCGTTCTGGTCTTTCCGACGGCGGGCGGAGACGCCGAGGAGATCGAGCGCTTTCAGATGATGAAGGTGCTCGAGCCGCTGCTCTCCGCGGGTCGCGTGAAGATCTACTCGTGCGACAGCGTGGCCGGGCGGACGATGTTCGAGAAGGGGGTCTCGCCCCAGCACCGCATGTGGATGATGAACCAGTACCACCAGTACGTGAAGCACGAGGTGGTGCCCGCGATCCGTAAAGACTGCGGCGACGAGGGCGTCGGGCTGTGGGCCGCGGGGGCCTCCATCGGAGCGTTTCACGCGGCGGCGATGGTGTGCCGCTTCCCCGATCTGTTTCACAAGGCCATCGCGATGAGCGGGACCTTCAACCTCCTGCGCTTCATCGGCGCGACGGAGCCGACGCCCGAGATGTGGGTCTCGTCGCCCATCCATTTCGTGCCCACGCTCGCGGGGATGCACCTCGACCTCCTGCGCACGCGGCAGATTCTCATCGCCTCGGGCGAGGGCCGCTGGGAGGACATCTCCGAGAGCTGGAACCTCGCGAACACCCTCGGCCGAAAGGGGATTCCCAACTTCGTCGACAACTGGGGCCCCGAGTGGCACCACGACTGGATCACCTGGCGCGAGATGCTCCCGAAGTTCCTCGACGAGTGGACGCGCCCCGAGACCTCTCTCGCAGAGGCCGACGCCGCGGGTTGATTTCACGCGCGAGAGATCCACATAACAACCGCGTCATGCGGGGAGTGTGAGCTCAATGGCGATCGAGGTTCTCCGGTGCCCCAACTGCGCGGCGCCGCTGCCCCCTGAAGCGCGCGGCGAGGTCGTCTGCGCGTACTGCAACCACGTACTCACCAACGTCCCCGGCGCGGGGGCCCGTCGCTGGACGGGGCCCGAAGTCGGTCCCGACGACGGCCTCCCGAGGGTCCACGTCGAGGGGCACACCTACGCCCTCATGGGTCGCATCGCGGAGGGCGACGGCTGTGACGTCTTCCTCGCGCGCCGCGATCGACGGCTCACCGAGCTGGTGATCTTGAAGGTCCTCCGCGCGAAGTCCGACGCCGACCTCCTCGCGCGCGAGTGGAAGGTGCTCGAGGCCCTCCACGCCTCCGACGCGCAGGGGGCCGACTACTTCCAGAGGCTTCTCCCGCAGCTCGTTTCGAACGGCAAGCTCACGGGGCAGGGCCTCGACCCGCGGCCCGCGTCGGTCTTCCGCTGGCGCAGCGGCTTCGTGCACACGCTCGAAGACGTGCTCCGCGCGTACCCCAACGGCGTCGACCCGCGCGCCTCCGTGTGGATCTGGAAGCGACTGCTGGAACTCCTCGGGTGGGTCCACCGCGCGGGCTACGCCCACGGCGCGGTGATCCCCGCGCACGTGATCCTCCACGCGAAGGATCACGGCGTCGTGCTCGTGGGCTGGTCGTCGGCCGTGCGCCACGAGAGCATCCCCGCGGTGAGCGCGTCGGCGCAGAAGTTCTACCCCGCGCCCGCGTGGGATCGCCGCGTCGCGACGCACGGCACGGACCTCATCATGGCCGCGCGCTCGGTGGCCTGGGTGCTCGGCGGAGACCCCGCGAAGGGGACGGTGCCGAGCTCTGTTCCAGAGCCCCTCGCGAGGCTCGTGAGCGACTACGCGAACCTCTCGCCCGACGCTCCCGCCGATGACGCGTGGGAGATGATCGAGCGCGTCTCTCAGGCCGGCCGTGACGCCTTCGGACCCCCGCGGTTCGTGCCGCTCGTCATGCCCGTCTGAACACCCGACAGGAGAATCACACATGGGATACGGCGGTTATAGCCACGAGGCTCACGAGGCCATCACGAAGGCGCGCGCGGAGCTCCCGCGGCAGCAGGTGTTCACGCAGAAGAGCTGCCACCCGCTGATGAATCCGCACGGGCTGAAGATGCGCGAGTCGCGCGACAGCCCCTCGCATCCCAACTCCGTCGGCGTGGTCTTCGCGCTCGACGTCACGGGCTCCATGGGGCAGATCCCCGAGCTCCTCGCCAAGCGCGAGCTGCCCACGTTCATGAAGACCCTGCTCGACTGCGGGATGCCCGATCCGCAGGTGCTCTTCATGGCCATCGGCGACGCCACGTGCGACCGCGCCCCGCTCCAGGTCGGCCAGTTCGAATCGGCCGCCAAGGAGATGGACCAGTGGCTCACCTGGAGCTTCCTCGAAGGCGGCGGCGGCGCGCTCGGCACCGAGTCGTACGAGCTCGGGCTCTACATCGCCGCGCGCCACACCTCGATGGACTGCTGGGAGAAGCGCAAGCACCGCGGCTACCTCTTCATGACCGGCGACGAGAACCCGTACCCCTACGTGAGCAAGAAGCAGGTGCACGACCTCGTGGGCGACGCCCTCGACGACGACCTCCCCCTCGCGCGCATCGTCGACGAGCTCCAGCGCACCTTCGAGCCGTTCTTTCTCATCCCCGACGCGAGCCGCGCGAAGCGCTGCGAGCGCGCGTGGCGCGACGCCCTCGGCGACCACGTCATCGTGATGGAGGAGCCCGCCGACACGTGCCTCGTCACCGCGGGCCTCATGGCGCTCTGCGAGGGCGCCGTGAGCGACCTCGACGCGCTCGCGAAGCGCCTGCGAGACAACGGCATCGAGGGCAAGCGCGTGGGCGCCGTCGTGCGCGCCGTCACCGCGTTCTCGGCCTCGCGCGGACGCGACGGCTCGCCGGCGCCGAAGACCTCGGCGGGCGCGATCCCTCAGGGCGACGGCACCAGCGGCCACAAGCGCTGACCCTCCGATGAGCGCGCGTCGAGAGGCCCACGTCGTCGTCGACCTCGGCTTCGGCGACGCGGGCAAAGGCACCATCACCGACCACCTGACCCGCGCGCGCGGCGCGCACACCGTCGTGCGCTTCAACGGCGGCGCGCAGGCCGGGCACAACGTCGTCACCGACGACGGACGCCATCACACCTTCGCGCAGCTCGGCGCCGGGAGCTTCTCGCCGGGCGTTCAAACGTGGCTCTCGCGGCACGTCGTGGTGCACCCCACGGCGCTCCTCGTCGAGGCGTGGCACCTCGCGCGAAACGGCGTCACGGATCCGCTCTCGCGCGTGACCGTGAGCGCCGCGGCGAAGGTCGTGACGCCTTTTCATCAGTCGGCCTCGCGGCTGAGAGAGCTCGCGCGCGGAAGCGCCCGCCACGGGAGCTGCGGCGTCGGCGTGGGCGAGGTGATGCTCGACGCGACCACGCACGGCGACGTGCTGCGCGCGGGAGAACTCTCTGACACCGCCTCGCTGCGACGCGCGCTCCTTCGCGTGCGAGACCGAAAGCGCGCGGAGCTCGACGACGCGCTGCGCGCCGTGGCGCGAGACCCCGAGGCCGCGAGGGACGTGGGCGCGTTCGAAGACGACGCCGTGCTCGACGCGTGGATCGACGCGCTCTCGGCGTGGCGCGAGACCGTGCGTGTCGTCGACGACGCGCGCTTCGCCGAGGTGCTGCGCGGAGACGGCGCGGTGATCTTCGAAGGCGCGCAGGGCGTGCTGCTCGACGAGTGGCGCGGCACGCACCCGCACACGACGTGGAGCACCTGCACCTTCGACAACGCGGAGGAACTCCTCCGAGAGCACGGCTACGACGGCGAGGTGCGGCGCGTCGGCGTGCTCCGGGCGTACGCGACGCGGCACGGTGCGGGGCCCTTTCCCACCGAGGATGTCGCGCTCACCGCATCGCTCGCGGAGCCGCACAACCCGTACGGCGCGTGGCAGGGCGCCTTTCGCGCGGGCTGGAGCGACCGCGTGCTCTCGCGCTACGCCGTCGCGTGCTGCGGCCGCGTCGACGCCCTCGCGCTCACGCACCTCGACCGACTCGACGCGCGCGACACGTGGCGCGTCTGCGACCGCTACCGCGTGCGCGAGGAGCACCGCGAGCTCTTCTCCGACGACGGCCGAACGCTCGCGCTCGGACCGTGGCAGGACCTCGCGCATCAGGCGCGGATCACCGCGGCGCTCTCTTCTGCGGAGCCCTTGTACGAAGAGGTTTCGAGTGATGCTGTAGGCTACGTCGAGGCGACCGAGGAGGCGCTCGGCGCGCCCGTCGCGATCACCTCGTGGGGGCCGCGCGCGGGCGACAAGCGGGGGCAGTGAGTCAGAGCTCGATCTGCGTGCCGAGCTCGACGACGCGGTTCGGCGGGATGTTGAAGAACATGTTGGCCGGGCGCGCGTTGCGAGAGAGGAACGCGAAGAGCACCTTGCGCCAGCGGGCCATCCCCGCGCGGCCCGTCGTGAGGAGCGTCTCGCGGCCGAGGTAGAAGCTCGCGCCCTCGGGCTCGACGGCGAGGCCCTTCGACTTGCAGAGGCGGAGCACGTCCATGACGTCGGGGGTCTGCATGAAGCCGAAGGTGGCGATGACCAGCGAGAAGCCGTCGCCGAGCTCGGTCACCTCGACGCGCTCGCTGACGGGCACCTCGGGCACGTGGCGGGTCTGCACCGAGAGGAGGATCACCCGCTCGTGCAGCACCTTGTTGTGCTTGAAGTGATGGAGGAGCACGGGCGGGGCGCCGCTCGGGTTCGAGGTCATGAAGACCGCCGTCCCCTGCACGCGGTGAGGCTTCGTGGCGGCCACGTCGGAGAGAAAGAGCTCCATCGGGAGCGTGTTGGCGAGGACGTGCGTGCCGAGGGAGCGACGGCCGCGCTTCCACGTGGTCATGGCGGTGAAGACGCCCGCGGCGACGACGAGGGGGAGCCAGCCGCCGTCGGAGACCTTCACCACGTTGGCCGAGAGGAAGCCCAGGTCGAACATGAGGAAGAGGGCCACGAGGGCGACGCTCTTCCACATGGGCCAACCCCACTGGCGCGTGAGGTTGAAGAACAGCACCGAGGTGATGCTCATCGTGCCCGTCACCGCGATGCCGTACGCCGCCGCGAGCCGCGACGACTCGCGGAACATCAGCACCAGCAGCACGCACGCCACCATGAGGAAGCCGTTCACCTCGGGGATGTAGATCTGCCCCTCGGCCTCGCCCGACGTGTGGACGATCGTGACGCGCGGGCAGTACCCGAGCTGCACGGCCTGCTGCGTGAGCGAGAAGGCGCCCGAGATGAGGGCCTGCGAGGCCACCACCGTGGCCACCGTCGCGATGGCCACCATGGGGTACACCATCACGCCGGGGACCATCGCGAAGAACGGGTTGTCTCGCGCGGCCTCGCCGCGCTCGAGCAGCACCGCGCCCTGACCGAAGTAGTTGCAGAGCAGCGCGGGGAACACCACGGCGAACCACGCCCAGCGGATCGGGCGACGGCCGAAGTGACCCATGTCGGCGTAGAGGGCCTCGCCGCCCGTCACGCACAGCACCACCGAGCCGAGGAGCAGAAACCCGTGGCCCCCGTGCTCCGCGAAGAAGCGCGCGCCGTGGATCGGGTTGATGGCCGAGAGCACCTCGGGGTGACGCGCGATCCACGGGACGCCAGACGCCGCGATGGCGACGAACCACGCCAGCGTCGCGGGGCCGAAGACCGCGCCCACGCCCGCCGTCCCGCGCTTCTGCACGAGGAACAGGCCCACGAGGATCAGCACCGTGATGGGCACGATGAAGGGGTGCACCGTGGTGGTCGCGACCTCGAGGCCCTCGACGGCCGAGAGCACCGAGATCGCGGGCGTGATGATCCCGTCGCCGTAGAGCAGCGCGGCGCCGAAGAGGCCGAGCACGATCAGCGCGGCGCGCGGCGTCCCCGCGTCGGCGCGCGGCGAGACCAGCGCGAGGAGCGCGAGGATCCCGCCCTCGCCGTGGTTGTCGGCGCGGAGGATGAACGCGATGTACTTCACCACGATCACCAGGATCAGCGACCACACGATGAGGGAGAGGATCCCGAGCACGTTGGGCAGCGTCGGGTCGACGCCGTGGCCGTGCGCGAAGCACTCCTTCACGGCGTAGAGGGGCGAGGTGCCGATGTCGCCGTAAACGACGCCGAGGGCGCCGAGCGCGAGGCCCGCGAGGGAGCCGTGGTGCGCGCCGGGCGCGTCGTGGGAGGGAGGTGGCTGCGGTGGCGAGGGCGGCGGGTCTGCGGAGGGAGGCGATGCGCTCGTCGCGGATACAGGCCCGGGAGCGTCGCTCCCAGACACGGTCTCGTTGCTCATGACCGCGCGAGGTGTAGCCCCGGTCGCATCAAGAGGGCAACAAGCTCGACGCGCCGGAGCTCAAGAAAGTAGCGCCGCGGTCGCTGGCACGGGGCGCGCCGTCCGCGCCGCGCGACGGCGGTGAAACGGGGGCGCGTCAGCGCGACGCGGGGGCCGCGGGCGTGGCGCTCACGGCGGGCCTGCGGGCCTCGTCCTCGTGGATCGAGTAGCGCACCATCGCGCGGAGGATCTCGTTGCGCTGCACGTTGCCCACGAGGGTCTTCATGTCCTCGTAGAGCGACGGGTCGGTGAGGAGCGCGCCCACGGTGCCGCGGCCCTGCTGCACGCTCGCGAGGATCTCTCGCAGCGACGCCGTGGCGGCGTTCACGTTGGCGACGGCCTGCGACGAGTCGGTGCCGTAGATGATCTGGTGCAAGCCTCCGTTGCCAGTGCGCACGTCGTGGGTGATCCCCGCGAGCTCGTCGGCGGCGCGCGCGGCGGAGCGCAGCGTGGCCTCGCCCTCGCGGTCGTAGAGGAGCGCGTGCACGAGGCCGTGGCCCGTGCGGGCCTCGCGGGCCATGCCGTCGACCTCGGCGCTCATCGACGAGAGGCGCGCCGACGCGGCCTCCACCGAGGCGAGCGTGCGCTCGATGCGCGCGGAGGTGTTCGGGTCCGTGAGGAGCGTGTGCACGGTGCCGGGGCCCTCGGCCACGGCGTGCGAGATCGTGCGGAGGTCGTGCGCGAGCGCGGTGATGTCGTTGCCGAGCTGCGGCGTCGCGAGGGGGCGCGTCGCGGCGGCGACGTTGTTGAGCACCTCGTTGGCGCGCTGCATCGCGCTCGACGCGGCGGCCATCGCGGCGCCGATGTCGTCGCTCTCCTCGGAGCGCACCTCGGACTCGTCGCTGGCGCCGTTGCCCACGTTGCCCATGGTGATGTCGACGGCCTTGTCGCCGAGGAGCCCCTTGCTCGCGATGCGCACGGTGCTGTCGGCGCGCACGCGCGGGAGCTGCGACGCGACGATGGTGAAGCGCACGTGGATGCGCCGGTCGGACTGCGTGGTGCCGAAGGAGATCTCGGTGACCGCGCCGACGTCGACGCCGCCCATGCGCACGGGCGAGCCGACCTTGAGCCCCGCCACGTCGCGGAAGGTCGCGCGCAGGTGCGCCTGACGGTCGAAGAGGTGCCGCTCGTCGCCGATGAGGAACACCAGCGCGCCCAGCACCACCACGCCGAGCATGAGGAAGAAGCCCACCCTGACCTGTCGCGAAATCATGTGTGGTGTCTCTGCGGCCTGCTACGACCCGGCGTGGGTCCCGACGAGGGCGGCCATGTCCTCGTCTTCGGGGGCGTTGCCCTCGATGAAGTTGCGCACCATGGGGTTGGTGCTCGTGCGAAAGTCCTCGGGCGTGCCCGACGCGACGATGCGGCCCTTGTAGACCATCGCCATGCGCGTCGACACGGCGAAGGCGGTGCCCATGTCGTGCGTGACCACGATGGAGGTCACCTTGATCGCCCGCTGCATCGAGACGATGAGCTGGTTGATGCGCGTGGTGTTGATCGGGTCGAGGCCCGTGGTGGGCTCGTCGTAGAGGAGCACCTCGGGCTTGAGGGCCACGGTGCGCGCGAGGCCCACGCGCTTCTTCATGCCGCCCGAGAGGTCCGCCGGGTGCATCGCCTCGATGCCCGGCAGGCCCACGAGCGTGAGGGCCCAGTTCACGCGCTCGTCGATCTCGGCCTCGCTCATGTGGAGGTGCTCGCGGAGCCCGTAGGCCACGTTCTCGCGGACCGTGAGCGAGTCGAAGAGGGCCGCGCCCTGAAAGAGCATCCCGACGCGCTGCCGCACGCGGGTGAGCTCCTTCGCGCTCATGGTCTCGATGTGCTGACCGTCGAAGAGGATCTCGCCGCGGTCGACCTTGAGCAGCCCGATGAGGAGCTTGAGCATGACGCTCTTGCCCACGCCCGAGCCGCCCATGATGGTGAACGCCTCGCCCTGCTCGATCGAGAGGTTGAGGCCCTGGTAGACGGCCTTGGGGCCGAAGGACTTCCAGACGTCGCGGAACTCGATGAGGGCCATCGCAGCGGTCGACGCCGTCAGGTCCCGCGGTTCTTGAGCACGATCGCGGCGACGACGACCGCGGCGATCAGAAAGACCACGACCCCCACGATCACGAAGATCATGGTCTTGTTGCCGCCAGCGGGCGCAGCGGGCGGAGACTGGAACGGCGGCATGGGCTGCATTCCCCCCTGCTGCATCCCGGGTCCGCCGAACTGACCCTGCTGCGGATAGCCCTGCTGCTGCGGATAGCCCTGCTGCTGCGGGAATCCCTGTTGCTGCTGCTGCATCGGGCCGCCGGGACCGTAGGGGCCCTGAGGCCCTCCCTGACCGGGCAGCGGAGGTCCGCCGGGGCCCCCGGGCATGCCGGGACCGCCGAGCCCGAAGGCCGAGATGTCGACCGCGACGGTCGAGGAGATCCCGCCCGGCGCGCCCTGCTGCGGTCCACCGAACTGCTGCTGCGGAGGCTGTTGCTGCTGCTGTTGCGGTCCGCCGAACTGCGGCTGCTGTTGCTGCTGCGGTCCACCGAACTGCTGCTGCGGTCCACCGAACTGCGGCTGTTGCTGCTGCTGCGGGGGCTGCGGCTGCGCGCCGAAGGGAGACGGTCCGCCGGGGCCGCCGGGCATGCCGGGACCGCCGAGTCCGAAGGCCGACGCGTCGACGGCGAGCGTCGATGCGACGCCCGAGACCGCGTCGTCGTCGTGGTTGTGCTGCGGAGCGGGAGGCTGGTTCTGCGGGCGCTGTCCCGCCGCGGGCTGCGGCGTGGGCGTCTGCGGGCGCTGTCCTGCGGCGGGCAGCGGCGCGGGCGTCTGCGGGCGCTGTTGCTGCTGCGGCGGACCGCCAGCGCCAGGGAGCCCGAACGCGGAGGCGTCGACGGCCATCGTCGAGGCGCCCGTCATGGGCGACGCGGGCGTCGGTGCGCGCGGAGGCGCGGGGGGCGTCGGGGGCGTCGGGGCGCGCGGCGGACCGCCGATGGGGTTCGCGCCCGCGGCGGGCGGAGGCGTCGGCGGACGCTGCGCGTCGAACTGCGAGGGCTGCATCACCGTGCGCGCCTCGAAGGACTCGTCGTTGTCGTCGCCGCCGAGCGAGGCCGGGTCGACCACCGAGATGCCGCCGACCATGGTCTTCTGGAACTGCGCCGCGACGCCGGGCGAGGGCTTCGGGGCCGCCGCGGGGCCTCCGCCGAATCCCTCGCTCGTCGAGGTCATGAGCATCGTGCCCTTGAACTTGGGGGCAGGCTTGCCAGCGGCGGGACCACCCGCGCCGAGCGGGGCCGAACAGCGCTGGCAGTTCGCGGCGTTTTCAGGGTTCTGATGGCCGCAGTTGGGGCAGAACATCGAGCAGATCCTCCGCTGGGAGCGACGCGAAACGATCGTCGGGCGTCGCAGAAGCCGCGCGAGGCTATACCCTCACATCGTCGAACGCCAGCGCGCCGTGCGCCTGCGTTCAGCCCTCGACGCCCACCGACGAGAGGATCTGCCCCATGGAGGCCAGATCGGCGTCGGGGAGGTACGGGGTCGTCCCCGCGGCGTGCGCGTTCTGCCGCGCGTGGAGCACCATCCGCGCGCCGGGGACCACCACGCTCACGAGCCCGTTGGCGAGCACGTAGCGCAGCGCGAGGTCGCGCATCGACGAGATGTCGCCCTTCATGAGCGGGCGCAGCGCCTCGCGCTGCCGGACGCGGCGGGAGAGGTCCGCCGAGCTCCAGCGGTACATCCGGTGGTCGTCGTCGCGAAAGCGTCGGCTCGCGCCCCACGTGTCCGCGAGCACGCCGTAGCCGAAGGGAGAGCGCGCCACGACGGCGACCTTCGCGCCCGAGAGCGCCGCCGAGAGCCGGTGCAGGAGCTTCGAGTAGAGCAGGTTGTACGGGATCACCAGGAGGTCCGCGCCGCCCGACACCGCGGCCTCACCCGCCTCGACGCTGCCCACGGAGACACCGTAGAGCCGCGCCTTGCCCGACTTCTTGAGCGTCCCGAGGGCGTGCCACGTCTCGGGGCGCAAGAGCGTCTGCACCTGCGGGTTGTGGAGCACGATCGCGTCGACGTAGTCGGTCTTCATGCGCTTGAGCGAGGCTTCGCAAGCGCGCGCGATGTACTCGGGGTCGAAGCGCTTGCGAGAGACCTCGCCGCTGCGGTCGACGCCGACGCGGGTCGACACGACGGCGCTCGCGCGACCGCGCTCGCGGAGCACGTCGCCGATGAGCGACTCGACGCGTCCTTCGGCGTAGGCGTCGGAGGTCTCGATGAAGCCGACGCCCTCTTCGAGCGCGGCTTGCAGCGTGGCGCGCGCGTCGTCGGGCGTGACGGGGCCGTAGCCGTCGCCCGAGAGGCTCCATGTGCCCAGGCCGATCTCGCCGACCGTGATTCCGCTCCGTCCGAGTTGGCGCGTTCGCATCGCGGCTGCCATTGGGTACAACCAATGCGCCCCGCGCGTAAAGGGGATCAATCTGCGCGAGGGCTGCGCGGCGCGACGGGGCTTTGCCTTCGCGCGCGGTGTGGTGGCATGGTGCGCCGCACATGGAAGTCCTCGTCGCCCACCACGGTTACTGCTTCGATGGCGCCACGTCGGCCGCGATCTTCACGCGCTTCCTGCGTGAGACATCGCCGGACCTCGCGCGCGCCGAGTTCTCGTACAAGGGACTGCTCTACGAGCCCAACGCGCCGCCCCCCGGCGACCGCTTGAAGCGCGGCGCGATCAACGCCCTCCTCGACTACCGCTACAGCCCGTCGGAGCTCCTCACCTGGTACTTCGATCACCACGTGAGCGCGTTTCAGGAGAAGGGCTCCGAGGCCCACTTTCGCGCCGACACGACGGGGCGAAAGTTCCACGACGGCACCTACGGGAGCTGCACGCAGCTCCTCATCGACGTGGCCCGCGAGCGCTTCGGATGGACCGCGCCCGACCTCGAAGAGCTCGTCTCGTGGTCTGACATCATCGACGCGGCGCGCTTCCCCGACGCCGACGTGGCGAGCTCCTTCGACCCGCCCGCGATGGCTATCGCCGCCGTCGTGCAGGAGCAGGGCGACGACACCCTCAACGCGCAGCTCATCCCGCTGCTCGCTTCGAAGCCCCTCGCCGAGGTGGCCGCGCTCCCGCTGGTGACGCAGCGCCTCGGGCCCATCAAGCTGCGCCACGAGACGCTCTCGAAGCGCATGGCCGAGTCCGGCGAGCAGCGCCGCGACGTGGCGTGGTTCGACCTCTCCGACTCGCCCCTCGAGACCGTCGCGAAGTTCGTCGGATACAAGCTCTTCCCCACGGCGCAGTACTCCGTGGTGCTCTCGCGCAACCCCAAGCGGGTGAAGATCTCCGTGGGCTTCAACCCCTGGGCGAAGCGCGAGCGCAAGCACAACATCGCCGCGATCTGCGAGCGCTACGGCGGCGGCGGACACCCCGTCGTGGGCGCCATCTCGCTCCCGCCGCAGGACATGGCGCGCGCGCGCAAGGCCGTCGACGAGATCATCGACGCGCTCAACGCGTGACGTCTGAAGTTGTTGTTCTGAAGAGCTTCTGAGGGAGGGGAGCGCGTCGGCGCCGACCGCGGAGAGGGCAACAACGACGGTCGACGCTCACGCGCGCGGCGTCACGGGCAGGCGGTGCCCGACACGCACACGCCGGCCATGCGGTCCTGCGCGGAGCAGCACGTCGAGGCCGTCGCGCAGGCGCAGGGGCAGGTGGTGCAGCCCGCGGGCGCGACGAAGGTCCGGCACTGCCCCGCGACGCAGATCTGGTTCTGGTCGCAGATGTTGCCGCAGGAGCCGCAGTTGTAGGGGTGCGTGTTGCGGTTCACGCACCAGCCGCCGCAGTTGGTGTTGGGCGAGGTGCAGTTGCTCGACGACTGGCAGCGACCCGCGACGCACGCCTGACCCATGCCGCAGCGGTTGCCGAGCGTGCCGCAGTTGTTGGGCGACGCCTGGAGGTCGGTGCAGAGCCCGCCCGTGATCTGCGTGAGGCCCGCGCGGCACACGCAGCGGCCCGCGGAGCACATCTGATCGGCGCGGCAGCGGTTGCCGACGGAGCCGCAGTTACGGGGATCGCTCGCGAGGCTCACGCAGATGCCGCCGCTCAGCGTCGAGCCCGTGGGGCACGCGCAGCGACCCGTGGTGCAGGTCTGGCCGGTGGCGCAGACCGTCCCGCAGGCGCCGCAGTTGCGCGTGTCGGTCTGCACGTTGGTGCAGGTCCCGCCGCACACGATCGAGGGCGCCGCGCAGCCGCACATGCCGCCCGAGCACGCCTGACCCGTGGCGCACGCGCGCCCGCACATGCCGCAGTTCGCGGGGTCGGTGGCCGTCGTGACGCAGCGACCGCCGCAGAGGGTCTGACCCGTGGGGCACGCGCACGCGCCCGCCCCGCACGACTGCCCCGCGCCGCCGGCGCGCCCGCAGGCGCCGCAGTTCATCGCGTCGGTCTGCGTGTCGACGCAGGCCGTACCGCACATCGTCCGAGGCGCGGCGCAGGTGGAGATGGCCATGCACGCGCCCGCCGTGCAGATCTGTCCGGTGGGGCAGACGTTGCCGCAGCGTCCGCAGTTGCGCGGGTCGATGGTGAGCAGCGTGCAGCCGACGGAGCCCGTGCCCGTGGGGCAGCAGGTGTTGCCCGTGGGGCACGCGCAGGTGCACGCGCCCATGGTGCAGATCAGGCCCGCGGGGCAGGTCGTTCCGCACGCGCCGCAGTTGCGCGGGTCGATGCGGAGGTCGACGCAGGTGCCGCCGCAGAGGGACTGCCCCGTGGGGCAGATCGCGCGGCAGGTGCCCATGGTGCACGACTGACCGGTGGGGCACGCGTTGCCGCAGCGTCCGCAGTTGCGGGGGTCGCTGCGGGTGTCGGTGCAGCTCGCGCCGCAGAGGGTCTGTCCGCCCGAGCAGATCGGCGCGCAGGCGCCCGCGGTGCAGAGCTCACCGACGGCGCACGCGTTGTTGCAGCGGCCGCAGTGGGTGTTCGAGTTGGTGATGTCGACGCACGACGACCCGCACATCATGAGGGGCGCGGTGCACATCGAGATCGGGGTGCAGACGCCCGCCGCGCAGGTCTCGCTCGCGCCACACGCGGTGCCGCACGCGCCGCAGTTGCGCGCGTCGCTCTGGATGTCGACGCAGGTCGTCCCGCAGAGGCGCTGGAAGCCCGTGCACACGGGCACGCAGGCCCCCGCGGTGCACGTCTCGGTGGCGGCGCACACGCGACCGCACGAGCCGCAGTTCTGCTCGTCGGTCTGCGTGTCGACGCAGGCGTCGCGGCAGATGCTCTGTCCGCTCGCGCAGCGGCAGGTCCCTGCGGTGCAGGTCGCGCCCGTGGGGCAGGTCGTTCCGCAGGCGCCGCAGTTCGCCGCGTCGGTGCGGGGGTCGACGCACGCGCTCCCGCACATCAACCGAGGCGCGGCGCAGGTCGTGACGGTCATGCAGACGCCCGCGGAGCAGGCCTGACCGGCGATGCACGCGCTGCCACATGCGCCGCAGTTGCGGGGGTCGCTCTGCACATCGACGCAGACGTCACCGCAGAGGCGCGTCGTGCCCGAGCACGTGGTCGGCACGTCGACGGGGGGCACATCGACAGGGGGCACATCGACAGGGGGCACATCGACGGGAGGCACATCGACGGGAGGCATGTCGAGCGGAGGCGGCGTGTCGGTCGGAGGCACGTCGAGCGGAGGCGGCGTGTCCATGGGAGGCACGTCGGAGGGCGGCAGCTCGTCGGGAGCGACATCCCCCTGCGGCACGTCTTCCGGCGGAACGCTGTCAGGCGCGGTGTCGGCGACGGGCGTGTCGGTGGTCGACCCGTCGGCGCCAGGGCGCGGCTGAAGGTTCGAAGTGTCGGGGTCGACGATGAGCGAACAGCTCGTCAACGCCAACAGAGCGAGGGAGAGGCGCGGACTAAGAAGGGTGCGCATGTACTCCGTCCTGGGGGGCGGTCGATGGGAGCCCCACGGGACGTATCTATCATGAACTGCAAATCTACGGACGCGCCGGGAGCGTGAGCATTTCGCATCGCACGTGTGCGACGTCGACCCCGCCCCCGAGCTCGTCGTAGGTGGCCATCACGACGGAGACGCCGTCTTCGGCGGGGAGCAGGGCCGGACGCGCGATCACCCTTGCGCGAAGGGGAATCACGTCACGCCTCGGGTACGGCGTCCCCGCGGGCGGGATGTACGTCACGTAGGCGTGGAGGCCTCCGGCCGTGTCGTCGCCGTGGAGCATGAGGTCGTAGAGGACGTTCCCCGCGCCGCGCACGGTGGCGTGGGCGAGGGGGATGCCTTCGAGGGGATCGGTGGTCCAGATGCGCGGGAGCTCGACGCGCGGCGCGCCGCGCTCGACGGCGAGGGTCGAGATGGCGACGCCGCGAGCCTCGGCCCACTGCGTGATCACGAGGTCTCTCCCTCGCGCGACGGCCGTGGTGGGGTAGGGGCCGAGGCCCAGGCGCTCGGGTTCTCCGACGGGTTCGAGCGTGGGCGAGAGGCGCACGAGCACCTGCTCTCGCGCGCGGTCACCGGTCATCGTGGTGCCTCGCACGGGGCGCTCGAGGATCGCCACGGGCTCGCTCGCGTCGGGCACGGCCACGAGCTGCATCGCGCCGCCCACGTGCTGCTGCCACACGACGGGCGCGCCGCGGGGGACGCCGTGTCCGTCGAGGTCGAGCGCCACGACCTCGCCGTCGTCGGTGCCCGCGAGCACGGCCGCGCCGCGGGCTCCGTCACGGACGCGCGGCGCCGCGGTGATCCACACGAAGCCGCGGTGCCCCGTCGAGGCCACGGGCGACTGCGCGAGGCGGCGCGGAGGCTGAACGGCGCCCGACGCAGGCACCACGGTCGCGTAGAGGTCGCCCGCGATGTGCTCCGCGACGAGCACGCCGTCGTCGATGGTCACCCCCGCTGGAATCCCTGGCGGAAAGGTCTCCTCGCCGCGCTCGCCCCGCACCGGATCGGGCACGAAGAGGGCCTCGCCCACGAGGCGCATCGTGCGGTCGAGGCGCATCACCGCGAGGCCCGGGTCTCGCTCCGGCGAGTGATAGGGCGCGTGGAACTCCATCTCGTCGACGGTGCGCGCGAGGCCCCGCGCGTCGCCCACGCGGAGGCTGTGATCGGGGTCACGCACGGCCACCACGAAGGCCGCGCCCTCGCGCGTCGGCGACGGGAGCGGGAGCGCGACGAGGTAGTCGCTGCCGTTGACCTGCATGAAGGGCGCGCTCGCGATGCGACGCACCTCGGTGGTCACGCAGAGCGGCTCGCGCGACTGCGCCGCGGCGTCGAGGGTGACGGCTGCTGACAGCGCTGAAATGACCGCGAAGAGTGATGTCGTCGTGCGCTTCATCGACCGCCTCCCGTCCTCGAACACGTCGCTTCGACCCACGCCCACGTGATGCCTCCGCGCGGCTCGTTGCGGGGATGGAGCACCACCACGCGGTCTCCGTTCGCGCCGATCACGGTGCCCTCGGCGATGGCGTTGGGGTCGTCGGGGAGCCTCGCGGTCACGGCCGCCTCGCCGCGTTGATCGATGGAGGCCAGCGTCACGGCGCGCAGCGACGCGTGCTGCTCGTCGGCGTAGCCCGTCGAGAGCGCGAGCCAGCGCGCGTCCGCGCTCCACGACGACGCGAGCACCTCTCCTCCGCCCGGGAGCACCTCGACGGCGCTCCTCGGAGCGCGCACCTGACCGTTGGAGACCTCCGCGATTCGCAGCGTGTTTCGCTCGTCGTACACGAGCGCCGGGGCGTTCGAAACCCGCGCCCAGAGGGCCGTTCCGCGCGCGTGTCCGATGGGGTCCGCGAAGGGGTCTCGCGCGTTGCGCACGGCCTCCGTGGGGCGCGCGCCGTCGGGCACGACGACCCTCGCGATCGACTGCGCCACGGCCGACCCCATCGCGTCGGGGCGCGCGAGGAGCACCTGCGTCTCGGTCCCCTGGCGCGTGGCGTCGAGCACCGCGTCGCCCGCGCGCAGCCTCGCGAGCGGAACGGGCGCGCCCGCGCGCCCCGCGGTCCACGGGATCTGCGCGAGCACCGTGTCGCCCGCGTCGCTCTCTCCCACGACGAAGATCGCGCCCGACTGCGCGATCACCGCGGACGACGGGTTTCGCAGCCCCGTGGGCATGAGCGCGTGCGTCACCGTCGCGCCGCGCACGAACGCCACGTCGGCGCGCTCGGCGTTCTGAAAGGTGTACGTCACCACCGCGAGGGCTCCGCCCGCGACGGGCTCGAGCGCGAGGAGGCGCGCGGGGTTGTCCATCACGGCGCGCGCGGGCGAGAGGTGCCCCTGCGCGTCGAGGGTCGAGAGCATGAGCCTCGGCCGCGCGGCGCCGTCGGCCTTCGTGATCGCCATGAGCACCGCGCCCGAGGCGGTGACCGCGACGCCGGCGCTCGTGCCCGCGAGGCCGTTCTCGGAGCCCGAGACGTGCGGGGTGAAGGCGCCCGTCGAGCGCACCTGACAGCGCATTTCAGAGGCGTTTCGCGCGAGGCTCACGGGGGCCGCGTCGGGGGCCGAGAGGTCTTGCACGAAGGTCCCCGGAGGCACGTCGAGGCGCTCTCGCGGGCGAGACGCGTCGCAGGTCGCGCGCGTGAGGAGGAGCTCGGGGCCCGACCCGTCGGCGTCGCGTCCGTCGATGGCGAACCACACGCTGTCGTCGCTCGCGCCCGTCGGCGCGCTCGCGGCCACCACGCGCGATCGCCTCGTGGGAAAGCCCGTGAGCAGCGGCGCGCGGCCGATGTATCCGCCGCGCACGTCGAGGAGCGACGCGTTGAGCGAGCCCGCGCCGTCGTCCGCGAGGGTCGAGATGGTGAAGGCCGCGACGAGGTCGCGCGCGAGCGGCGCGAGGGCCACCTGCGCTTCGTACGCGCCGCGGTAGGTCGAGAGCGTGATGGGCGGCGCCGGGGCGTCTCCGTCGAAGGGCAGGAGCACCGAGCGGATCGACGCGTCGTGGCGGGTCATGCGCGCGCGCCACGCGACGAGCACGCCGCCATCGACAGGGAGCGCCGCGGGGTGATCGAGGTCGCGCGCCACCATCGTCACGTCGGTGCCGTCGATCGCGAGGAGCGCGCGCTCGTCTCCGGGGACGCCTCCGCGGCGCATCGCGGTGACGTAGATCCGCGGGCCGTTGGGGGCGCTCACGAGGGTCGGGGCGCTGCCGTCAAAAACACCGCCGTCGGGCGCCGCGGTCGACCGCGCGGGACCGTCGTCCGAGAGGAGGTCGACGTGCGAGGCCCACGCGACGCCCTCGTCTGCGCCCGCGTTCGCGACGCGCGAAGCGCTCCTCGCGACGGCCACGAACCAGTGCTCGCCGCGCACGAGGAGCGACGGCGCGCCGAGCCACCCCGCGACGCCGTGCGCGCGCACATCGCCCGTGGGGATCCCGCGCGCGTCGAGGGCGCGCGTCATCACGCGCTGCTGCCCCGGAGCGCCCGCGCGCCACGCGAGGAGGTACCCGTCACGCCACGGCGCGAGGGCCGGGAGGTTCGGCGCGACGCCCATGTCCGCGAGCTCCACGATGGGGCGCGTGGCGCCGCTCTCGTCGGCGGGAGACCCCTGCGCGCCGAGCCCGAGGAGGTCGATCTTCGTCGCGCCGTCGCCGTGGGGATCGGTCACGAACGCGACGAGCCCGCCGTCGCTCCGCCGCGCGAGGGCGGGCGCCGCGGCGACGCCTTCGGAGAGGGCCGCCGCGGTGATCGCGTCGGTGGCCTCGCAGGTGGGCATCGCGGGCGCCTCGACGGCGCGCACGAAGACGTCACCCTCGGGGGTTCGCTCGGTGGCTGTGATCGGGGGCGTCGTGGGGGGAGGGGTTGAGGCCGTCGTCGCGCGGCACGCGACGAGGCAGAGGAGGGCCGTCGCGCTCGCTCGTGGGAGCGCGGGACGATGTGGTTCTTGCGTCACGGTTGAGCTCTGAGTGTGAGAGGGTAGAGCAGGTTCCGCGCGATGTGAGGTACTCTCGCGCGCCGCTGCTGCCATGCGACGACGGATCGTTTCTCCATTGCTTTTCTCGGCGCTCTTCGCGGGCGAGGCGCTCGCGCAGCAGCCCCCCGCGGCGCGTCCCTCGGAGCCCGAGGCGACGGTGACGCCGGAGTCGATGGAGGTCGCGCGGAGGCTCTTTCGCGAGGGCGTCGAGGCCGCGCAGGCGTCGCGCTGGGAGGACGCCCGCGACCGCTTCGCGCGCACGCTGGCGATCCGTCCCGCGCCGATCATCCGCTTCAACCTCGCGGTCGCGAACGAGAACCTCGGGCGCTTCGTGGCCGCGATGGACCTCTATCACCAGTTCATCCGCGAGACGCCCGCGGGCGCGGATCCCCTGCGCGTCGACGCCGCGCAGCAGCGCATCGCGGAGTTCGAACGCCGCGTGGCGCGGCTGCGCGTCGAGGTGACGGGCGACGAGGTGCGCGCGTTCCGCCTCGACGGTCGCGCGCAGGCCAGCACGCTGCTCGGCGTGGAGATCCCCGTCGATCCGGGGCCCCACACCGTGGAGGTCGAGGGCGCCGCGGGCGATCGTCAGCGGCGCGAGGGCGCCGTCTACGAGGGCGAGTCAATGCGCGTCGTCGTGGAGCTCACGCGCGCGCCGGCGATCGCGGCGGCGGGCACGCGCGACTGGGCGGGGCGCACGCAGTCCTTCGGGCACTGGGTGGCCCGGCCGGGCCCCGGCGGACGCTGGATCGACTGGGCCGCGCGCGCGACGACGACGCCTCCGTCGATCTGGCAGCAGCGCCCGCTGACCCTCGCGATGCAGCTCGGATACAACGCCCCGGGCGGCGTCGTGGCGTTCTCGGCGCGGTACTTTCCGCAGCCCTGGTTCGGCGTCGAAGGGAGCGTCGGCGCGCCCGGTCTCTACGGCCCCTCGGCGGCCCTCATCGCGCACGCGCGGCTCGCGTGGACGCGCTTCGCCTTCGGCTTCGCGACGGGCATCTCGGCCTCGCTCGCGCGCGCCACGCTCTCGTGCCAGAGCAGCGACAACGCCTGCCGCGCGACCCCCGCGGTCGACGGCGGCGCGCTCGCGCTCTCGGTGGTCTTCGGCGTCACGGGCGAGCTGCGCATCGGGGAGCGCGTCGCCATTCGCGGCCTCCTCGGCGCGCGCCTGCTGGCCAACCCCGCGGACCTCCGCGCGATGGGTGACGCGCCCGCGCTCCGCGCGTGCAGAGAGGGCGGCCCTTCGGTCGGCGACGCGGCCTGCGCGGCGTACACCGGGACCTCGGACGGAGCGCCCTCGCCCGTCGCGGCGATCGACGTGGGCTACGGGTTCTGAGCGGGGGTTCAGTCTGCGAGGAGCTTGAGCAACAGCGTGGCGATCGCGGCCGTGACGATGGCGGCGATGGCGATGATCCGCGCGCGCTTCGGCGGCGGCGGAACCACCGAGACGAGCTCGGGCATCGCGTCGGCGGGGGGCGCGACCTTCGCGGGGCGCGGCTCCATCCGACGCGCGGGGGCCCTCGGCGGGAGGGTCGACGGTCGCGACGCGCGGGTCAGGGCCGCGAGGTGCGGCGGCAGCGACGGGAGCGTCGAGGGGCGCGAGGGCCGCGAGAGGCGAGACGGCATCTCGGGCGGGGTCGAGCTGAGCTCTTCGGGGAGCGGTTCGACGTCGAGGTAGGGGTCCGTGACGAAGGCCAACGAGACCTCGCTCGACGCCCACGGGAGGATCGCCTCCGCGAAATCGTGCACCGAGGGGAAGCGCTCGTCGGGCTGTTTTCGAAGCGCGCGGTCGAGGGCGCGCGTGAAGTCCGAAGGGATCTCGGGCACGAGCTCCGCGAGGGGCGTCGGCTCGCGACGCAGCACGTTCTTCAGCGTGTCGGCGAGCGTCGGCGCGGCGAAGGGCTTGACCCCCGTGAGCATGAAGTAGAGCAGCACGCCGAGGGCCCACTGGTCGCTCTTCGGGTCGACCCCGCGCGGCGAGAGGAGCTGCTCTGGGGACATGAAGTTCGGCGTCCCGATGGCGGTGTCCTGCCCCGTGAGTTGCATCCCCGGCTCGGCCATCTTCGCGAAGCCGAAATCGAGGATCTTCGGCCGCGTCACGCCCGCGGCGTCGCGCGCGAGGAAGATGTTGTCGGGCTTGAGGTCGCGGTGAACGATCCCCCGCGCGTGGACCGCGCGCACCGCGGCCATGATGGGGATGATCACCTCGAGCGCGCGCCCGAGCGGGAGCTTCGTCTCCCGCGCCAGAAGGTCTCCGAGGGCCTCTCCCACGAGGAGCTCCATCGCGAGGTAGGGGCGCCCCTCGTCGTCGCCGACCTCGATGGCGCCCACGATGTTCGGGTGCTTCAACCGCGCGACGGCCTTCGCCTCACGGACGAAGCGCGCGACGACCTCCTCGTGGCCCGCCATCGACGCGTGCAGCACCTTGAGCGCGACCCGCGCGCCCTCGTCGGGCCTCGACGCTTCATACACGGCTCCGAAGCCTCCCCTGCCGAGGAGCCGGTGGATCTCGTACCCCGCCACGCGTGTGCCAGGCGGGAGCGTCTCTTGATCTGCGGCCATGCGTCGCCCTGCGCGATCGTAACCCCGCCGGAGCATTGCGTGCGCAGCGAATTCCTGCGATCCGGCGGGGCCCGTCGCCGCAACGCGGCCGACTCCGAGGTACAGGACAAGGGCTTGTGTCGCGGCTCAAGTCGGCGCGCGAACCGCCGTTGTGCCTTGACGTGAACAGCGAGTGTCGCCCGAGCTCCGCACCGCATCGGATCACCACGCGGCCCCCCGTACGGAGGACGAGCATCGTCCCCACGGTCCTGGTCGTCGACGACGACCCCGCGGTGTGTCGCATCGTCGCGAAGCTGCTGCGGCGCATGGGGTACTGCGCGCTCCGCGCGCACTCGGCCGACGACGCCCTCGCGTTGCTAGAGGGCACCTCGCACATCGATCTGGTGCTCACCGATCAGGTGATGCCTGGGATGAGCGGGGTCGAGCTCGTCGCCCGCGTGCGCTCGCGCTGGCCCTCGATGCCCGCGGTGCTGATGTCGGGTGTCGCGTCGGTGTACACGCAGCGGCTCTTTCGACCGACGCTCACGAAGCCCTTCTCGGTCGATGAGCTCTCGCTCTGCGTGACCGAGGTGCTCCAGGTGCGCAAGAGCTGAGCGGCGGGGTCAAGCCCCGTTGTGTGAAGGTCCTCCGCCCCACATCGACCAGCCGTCGGCGGTCGGGTCACCGAGCTCCAGCATGATGAGCCTCCCGTCGGCGGTGCCGAGGTAGAGCTTCCCGTCGACGACGGCGGGTTGAAAGCGCATGGGGTGACCCACGCGGATCGAGTCGACGACGCGCCCGTCCTCCTGGCTGACCACGACGACATCGCCGGTGACGGTGCCCAGAAAGAGCCTTCCTCCCGCGGCCGAAGGGGGCGACGCGAGGTGGCCGCCGTGCTCCGCGAGCACGCCGCTCAGGGGGCGCGACCAGAGCTCACGACCCGAGGCCGGGTCCATCGCGACGAGCTGATCGCCCTGCGTGAGAAAGAGCCTCCCGTCGATCACGCACGGCCGCGAGCCCTGGAACTCCCAGAGTCCGCGCACGGTTCCCTGACCCACGTTGGCCTCGGCCTCGGCGGTGCGCGCCGTGGCGGGGGCCGTCGAGAAGCCCACCTGCGAGTCGCTCGAGTGCTGCTCGCCGCTGTAGGAACTCCCGCGCTGCACGTTGCTGTTGAGCCACGGCGCGTAGCGCGAGCGGTAGCTCCGCGGCGCCGAAGAATCGCCGGGGTTGTGCGAGCCCGAGAGCCTGCCCACGGCCTCGACCTGCGCGAGCGCGGCCCACGTGAGAAAGGCCTGCGCCATGAACCCCCTCGGCTGCGGCGCGACGGGGTCCTCGCGGTGGCTCACGTACACCTCGTTGCCGTAGAGCCACGGGGCGCTCGTGGCGCGGTACTCCTCGCGCCACGCGAGGCCGCCGTCCGACGCGCGGTGGCGGTACACCGTGCCGTTGAAGGTGCTCGAATACACCGAGTCTCCGTGGAGCACCGGGGCCGAGATGATGTCGCCTTCGAGGGGCACCCTCCAGATCTCCCGCCCCGAGCGGAGTTCGAAGGCCACGAGGCGGTGACCGCCGCCGCCGGGAAAGGCCATGTAGACCCTCCCGTCACCGATCGCGGGCTGGCTCATGAGGGGGTCGCCGAGCCAGCGGCTCCAGAGCGGCCGCCCCGTCTCGGCGTCGACGACGAAGAGCGTGCAGCTCTCGGTGTTGAAGGCCACCACGCCGTCGCGCACCACGGCCGCGGTGGGGCCGTCGTCGCTCACGCGCAGCGCCCATCGCGTCGCGCCGCTCGTCGCGTCGAACGCGTAGAACTCGTGGCTGCCGAAGCCTCCGCCCACGTACACGACACCGTCGACCACGGCGGGCGTCGCGAGGGGGCGGCCGTTGCCGAGGTTGATCATCCAGCCGCGCTTGCCGTCGGGCGTGCGAAAGGCCTCGGGGCGCTGCGGAACACCGATCCGCTCGGCGCTCCCGTCGCGGTGGTTGGTGCGCGCGTTGAGGGTCTCTTCGGTGAGCGCGACGACCTCGACGCGCGTCGCGGGCTGCGCCTCGGGCTCGCGCTGAGACCTCGCGGGCGCCTCGGGCTGCGCCACCGCGACGAGGGGCGCTTCGGGCTGCGCCACCGCGTTCGCGACGGCGATGGTGGGAGCGCCCTGGACCTGCACGGTGACGGTTCTCGTCGAGTGCGTGCAGGTCGCGAAGGCCAGGCAGAAGAGGGCAGACGTCGCCGCTGCGGGCAACCCATGACGATGCATCGGATCCTCCGTTGGGACTGCGGGTGGTCGGTCGCGCGGCGCCGCGAAGGGCGCGCGATCGAGGTCAACTCCGACGGACGAGCTCGGCGGGACGGTCTACGACTTCGCAAAGGTCGACGCGGTCTGCGCTGTTGCGCGCCGGGCGCGATCAGAGGTACGCACGCGCTCCCCGCGATGGAGCGCTCGCTCACCGACCCCGCGACCCTCGTCCGACGATGGCGCCTCCCCGAGACGTTGACGGAGAATGTCACCGCAGCCTCGGAGCGCTTCGCGCTGAAGGTCTCGGAGCACATGGCGCGCGCCCTCGAAGGCGCGGGCGAGTCAGACCCGCTGGTGAGGCAGTTCCTGCCCTCGGCGGACGAGCTCGCGGAGCGCGAGGGCTTCGTGCGCGACCCCGTGGGCGACACGCACGCGCAGAAGACCCCGGGGCTGCTCCAGAAGTACCGCGGGCGCGCGCTGGTGGTGGCCTCGGCCGCGTGCCCCGTGCACTGCCGCTACTGCTTTCGCCGCGAGTACCCCTACGCCGACGGGAGCGCCTCGAAGCGCTGGCCCGAGGTGATCGCCGCGCTCCGCGAAGACCCCTCGGTGACCGAGGTGATCCTGAGCGGCGGAGACCCTCTGTCGCTCTCGAACGCGGCGCTCGAGAAGGCCCTCCGCGAGCTCGAAGGGGTTGCCTCGCTCGTGAGGCTGCGCATCCACACGCGCTTTCCGACGACCTCTCCGTCGCGCGTCGATGATGAGCTCACACGGCTGCTCTCGACGACGCGCTTCGCGCCCGTGGTGGTGGTGCTCCATGTGAATCACGCGCGGGAGCTCGACGGCGACGCGGCCGGGGCCGTGCGGAGGCTCCGCGCGACGGGCGCCGTGTTGCTCAGTCAATCGGTGCTCCTCCGCGGCGTGAACGACGACGAGGAGACACTCGCCGCCCTGAGCGAGCGGCTCGGCGCGCTCGGCGTGATGCCGTACTACCTCCACCTGCTCGATCGCGTGCGGGGCGCGGGGCACTTCGAAGTCCCCGAGGCCGAGGCCGTGACGCTCGTGCGGGCGCTCGTCGCGAGGCTCCCCGGATACCTCGTCCCGAAGCTCGTTCGCGAGGTCGAGGGAGAGGCCGCGAAGAGGCCCGTCCCCATCTCGCTCACGTAGTCAGCGCTTTGTGCGCGCGCGCTTCTGCGCCACGAGCGCGTCGAGGTCGCTCGACGGCGCCTCGGGCTTCTTCTCCTCTGTCGTCGTCGTCACGGGCGGTGACGGCGCGACGGGCGCCGCGACCACGGGCGCGACGGGCGCCGCGACCGGCGCGACACGCCGCGACGCCTCGCGCTTCGCCCGCAGCATCGCGAGGGCCTCGTCGGGAGGCTCGGGCGCCGTCTCGACGGGCGCGTGCGCGGCCCTGCGCTTCGCCCACCACGCGCGCAGCGCCGCGAGGTCGGGCGCGGGCACCCTCCGCGCGATCACTTCGAGCAGCAGGAGCGCGAGGGCCACGACGAGCAGCGGCGCCGTGATCGGACGCGACGAGCGATGCTCGGGGCGCGGACCCGCGAACACGTCGCGGAGGTGCGTTCGAACGCGTCCTCCGGTGCGGTCGGCGAGCTCCGCGAGGCGCGCGGGATCACCGGGGAGCGCTGTGATTTCCGAGGACGCCGTGACCTCTGCGCCGGTCACGCCGACCACGCCCGCCGACGGAGAGACCACCGTGACGAGGTATGACCCCGAGCGCGTCGCTTCGAGGTCGGCCTCGTAGCGCCCCGGCGCCCTCGCCTCCAGCGGAACGCGCGTCGTCGCGCCCGATGGCGTGACCACGCGCGCTTCGAGGTCGAGCGCCGAGTCCCAGCGGCCCGTGTCCGTCGTCGCGTCGACCTCGACGCGCAGGCGCCCTCGCGAGGCCACCGCGACCGCGCGCACGCCGCCATCACGGACGCCGCGCGCGAGCCACGACCCCACCTGACCGATCATCGCGCTCGCGCCGGGCCATGAGAGCAGCGCGCGCGTCCAACGCCCGTCGAGGTCGCTGGTGATGACCGCGCTGCGTCCGACGCCGATCTGCCAGCGCGCGAGCCACGGGTCGTCGTCGAGCGCGCGCGCGAGCACCTCGGCGCGCGGCCGCTGCTCCGTGAGCACGTACCCATCGACGGAGGGGATCGCCGCGGGATCGACCCCTCGGAGCGCCTCAGCGCCCCGTACGAAATGGGGCTTGAAGGGCTCCTCGCGGATCGGGTTGCGCGCCGCGACGACGGTCTCTTCGGTGAAGATCGCGGGGAGCGTGCGCGCGTCTTCGGTGAGGTAGTAGCGCCCTCCGCCGAGGCGCGCGACGCGCTCGAGGTTGGCCTCGTCGTGGCCGCGCCCGATGGCGACGACGCTCGTGGTGATGTGCTCCCGCAGCGCGCGCTCGCTGAGCGGAGGGCATTGCTCGCTCTCCTCCGCGTCGTCGCCGTCGGCCAGGAGGATGACGTGTCGGATCGTCGCGCGCGTCGCGCCGAGCGCCGCGTACGCGTCGCGGAGGGCGACCTCCGTGGCGATGCCTCCTCCGCCCGCGGTGCCCGAGCGCGCGGCGCGCGCGATGGCGTTCGCGTCGTCGGCGGCGTGCATGCGCCAGGTCCAGTCGGTCTGCGTGTCGACGTGGCCGATGGCGATGAGGTCGGCCGCGTCGAGCATGGCCGCGGAGCGCGCCGCGCCCTCGTTCGCGAGCTCGATCTTGGTGCGCCCGTCGCGCGTGGGCGCGCTCATCGAGCCCGAGCGGTCGATCATGATGGCGAGCGCGACGCTGCCTCGCATGCGGTGCTGACGCAGGTCGAGGGTCACCGGGAGCACGTCTTCGACGGGGCTCTGCCCGTAGCCTCCGGGGCCGAACGATCGCTCGCCGCCCACCATGAGCAGCCCCGCGCCGAGCTCCCTCACCTGCTCGCGGATCACGGGGAGCGACGCGGGGTCGAGGTCTCTCGCGCGTACGTCGTCGAGCACGATGAGGTCGTAGCGCCCCCACTCGCCCGAGGTCGCGGGCGCCGACGACGGACCCACGAGGTCGACCTCGAGACCCGCGCTTCGAAGCGCGCCCGTGACGGCCTCGCCGCCGCCGCGCTCCCTCGCGCCCGAGATCACCACGGCGCGCGCGCCGCCGGCGACGCGCACGAAGCCCGCCGACGACTCGTTGCCGATCACCGCGTCGTCGCCCGGCACTGCGGGGACGATCCGCGCCTCGTAGCGGTGGAGCCCCGGCGTGAGCGCCTCGTCGCGGAGGTGGATGACGTCTTCGCCTGCGCCCCACTGCGTCTCCGCGGTTCCGACGCGCACGCCGTCGCGCATGAGCTCCACGCGCCCGTGCGAGGCGCGCGTCGAGCGGGTCACGAGCGCGAGGTCGACGGGGGCTCCGACCTCGACGCGGTCGGGCGCGCGGAGTCGCACGGCGGCCACGTCGGCGCGCGTCGGTCGCGCGAGGGCGATCACGTCGATGGGCACACCCGCAGCGCTCGCGAGGAGGGCCGCGGAGCGCGCGTCGCCGCGGGTCTCGTCGCCGTCGGAGATGAGCACGAGGCGCCCGCTCGCGTCGGAGGGGAGGTCGCCGAGGCCGTGAATGATCGCCGCCGCGAGGTCGGTCTCGTCGCGCGCCGAGGGCGCCCGCGGGATCGCGAGCGAGGCGCTCCGTGACGCGGGTGATGGGACCGTCGCGGTGTCGGCCTCGAGCGCGAAGGAGACCACGCCGAGGACGTCGTCGCGGCCCATCCCCCGCGGCGCTTCATCGAGGAGCGCGCGGAGACGACCGTCGAGGTCGACGACGTGATCGGTCGAGCGGCTGCGGTCGAGGAGGATCACCACCGCGAGGCGCTTCGAAACCCGCACCGCGCGAGGCCCCGCGGCGATCACCCCGAACACCACGAGGAGCGCGAGCTCGAGCGCGAGCACGAGGCGCAGCCGGAGCCCCCGCGGCGCCGTTCGAGCGCGCGTGAGCGCCCGCAGCCCGAGCGCGAAGACCGCGAGCGAAGGGACGAGCGCCAGGAGCGCCCACGGTCGATCGAAGCTCACGGCTGCGACGCATTCTCTGGTACAACCCGCCGTGAAACCAAGAGGGGCTTCCACTGGAGCGGACTTCGCTCGACAATGCCCGAGAAGGAGCCGATGAGCTGATGATCCAGATCCAACGAATCGTGGTGCCGATGGACTTCTCCGAGTGTTCGCGGCGCGGTCTCAAATACGCTGCGGCGCTCGCCGAACGCTTCGGCTCCGAGATCGTGCTGGTCCACGCGATCGAGGCCCCGCTGAACCTCCCGCCGCAGACCCTCGTGCGCCTCGACCCCGAGGGGCCGCCCATGCCCATCATGGAGTACGTCCGCGAGGCCGCCGACCGACGGCTCAACGCCCTCCTCGCGGAGCTCGACCTCGTGCACGTCAAGGCGCGCGGCGTGATCGAGGTCGGCGACGTGCGCGAGGTGCTCCTCGAGCACGCGAAATCGCTCAACGCCGACATGATCGTGATGGGCACCAACGGCCGCAAGGGGCTGCGCCACCTGCTCATCGGCAGCGTCGCCGAAGACATCGTCCGCCGCTCGCCCGTCCCCGTGCTCACGATCCGCTCGACCGAGGAGGCGCGCCCGTCGCATCCTCCGCCTCCGCCGAGCGACAACAACGAGTAGCGCCCCGTCTCGGCGCGCCACTTCTCAGCGCGCGCGGCGCTCCTCGTCGATGGCCGCCGCGAGCGCGCCGAGCTCCTCGACCTTGAGGGTCTCGGGGCGCGCCCCCGGATCGACCTTCGCGACCTCACAGACCGCCGCCGCGCGCTCCCTCACGACGAGGCCCGAGAGCCCGTTTTTCAAGGTCTTTCTGCGCGCCGCGAAGAGCGCGTGCACGAGGTCCTGAAAGGTCTTCGTCTCGACGGCGCGGGGCGTCTCCCTCGGCGTGAGCTTGACCACCATCGAGTGAACGCGCGGCGCGGGGTGAAAGCACCCCGGCGACGCGGCGCAGACCTTCGTGACGTCGCACCCGGCCTGCGCGAAGACCGAGAGCGCGCCCCAGTCGTCGTCGTTGGGCGAGGCCACGAGCCGCTTCGCCACCTCGAGCTGCACCATCACCACGGCGACCCTCCAGCGGATCGGCGGCGCCTGGATCACACGCAGAAGCCGCCCGGTGATCTGGTACGGGAGGTTGCCCACGATGGCGCGCGGGCCCTCGACGGCGTTGTAGTCCCACGTCGCGGCGTCGGCCTCGACGACCTCGACGTTGGGCGGGAGCTGCTCCTGCGAGAGCGCGCGCACGAGGTCTCGATCGCGCTCGATGGCGATGACCCGTCGGGCGCGCGGCGCGATCATCTTCGCGAGCGTGCCGGGCCCCGTGCCCACCTCGATCACGGTCTCGTCCGCGCGCGGATCGACGGCCTCGACGATGGCGCGCGCGATGGGTGGCGCGATGAGAAAGCACTGACCGAAGCTGTCCTTGGGGCGCAGCCCGTGGCGCGAGAGGAACCTCCGCGGGTCTTCGAATCCGTCGTCGGGTGTGTCGGTCATTGCAGTGGTTCTCAGCGTGCGCGCGGCGCGGCGGCGCGGCGGATCCAGCGGGCCGCGGGGTCTCGCGGCGAGGCCGTGTAGAGCGCGACGCCGACGGACGCGAGCCTCTGGCGCATCTCGTCGATCCGCAGCCGCTCCTCGCCGGTGAAGAGGCTCACCACGGCGTCGCGTCGCTCGCGCTCGTCGGCTGTGGGCTGCGCCGGCGCCATCCCCGCGAAATCAGGGCCCGCGGGCGCCACGAAGGTGACCCTGTGGTGCTTCTGCTTCGCGAGGCCGAGGCTCTGCTTCACGGGCGCGAAGTCGCTGATCGCGTCGAGGTCGCTCACGACCAGCAGCGTGCGCGCCTCGCGGGAGCGCTCGATCGCGGCCCTGATCGCGAGCGCGAGCCCCGCGGCCTTCGCGGCCCCGTCGGGGTCGTGCTTGAGCGGCAGCGGAATCGCCCTCGCGCGACAGAACGACCGCCACAGCCGGTGCAGCGGGTCCTTCGCGAGCACCGGGATGCGCGCCGACGGATCGTGCTCGATGGCCTTCGCGACCATGCGCGCGAGCTTGTGTCGCCCGTCGACGGCGCTCGCGTCACGAAAGACGTCGACGCCCTCCTGCTCGCGAAAATACCGGGCGACGGTCTCGAGGAGCTGATCCTCGTCGACGTCGGTGAGGTCCTCGTCGACGAGCGCGCGGAGCTCGACGGCGGCGGCCACGACCTGTCGCATGTGGGCCGGTCCGTCGCCGGGGTCGACGCGCGCCACCACGCGGCGGTCGAAGGCCACGAGCCCGAGGCGATCGCCCGACGAGGCCGCGAGGCGCGCGCACTGGGCCGCGAGCTCGATGGCGTAGTCGATCTTCGAAGCGCCGCGGTCGTCGCCGCGCATCGTGGCCGAGGCGTCGACGATGAGCACGCGCGTGGTCTGCGACTCGTCTTCGGTCTCGCGCACGAGGAGCTTCGCGCGTCGCGCGCTCGCGGCCCACGCGATGCGGCGCATCGGGTCGCCGTGCTGATAATCCCTGAGCTCGCGGATCTCGGGGCCCTCGCCCGCGCGGCGTTCGGCCCTGCCAGAGCGCAGCGCGGGGGCCTTCTCGGGCGTCGGGCGGGCGCGCGCGTGCGCCGATCCGCCGTACGCGCGAGGCTGCACCTCCATCACCAGCGGGTTCGGAAAGTACAGCGGAGCCCACGCGATCCCGAGGGGGCTCGAGAGGGTCATCCACGCGCCGTGGAGCACGTGTTCAGCGCGCGCGGGCCGCACGATGAGGTCGAACGTGGCGATCGAGCGCGGCGCGACGGCGACGCGGCCGCCCTTCCACCGCGTGTGACGCAGGCCCGGCGAGAGCGCGAGGCGCGCGGTGCCGAGCACGAGCTCCTCGTCGGTGGGGGCAGCGCGACGCGGAGCGTGACGGGCTCATCGGGTCTGCGCACGCCGCCTGGAGGCAGCGGCATCCACCAGGTGAACTCCAGCCGCTCGCGGCGCATCCGTCGCGGCAGCGGGACCGTGAGCACCCACGCGAACGCGATCCCCGTGAGGGCCGCGCTGCCCGCGAGGGCCACCGGCGCGACGCCGCCGAGGAGCCCCCCGAGCGAGAGCCCGACGGCGCCGATGAAGGCCATTCGTCCGGCGTAGCTCAGCGAGGGCAACGGGTGGTTCCTCTTACCGCGCGCCCTCGGCGAGCGAGGTCACGGCGCCGTGCGTGTGCAGGTCGGGCCTCGCGTCGGCGCGGCGATACGGCACCCGCGCGAGGGCCTCTTCGAGCAGGGCTTCGCGCGAGGTCCCCTCGCTCTCGGCCTCGGCGGTCACGATGAGCCGGTGCGCGAGCACGTGCGGCGCGACGCGCTTGAGGTCGTCGGGCGTCACGAAGGTTCGCCCCGCGATCACGGCCGCAGCGCGCGCCGCGAGCACGAGTCCGAGCGAGGCGCGCGGAGAGGCCCCGAGGGCGATGCGCGGGTGCGAGCGGGTGTATTGCGCGAGCGCGACGGCGTAGGCGTAGACCTCGTCGTCGACGTGCACGTCGCCCGCGATCTGCTGGAGCCAGAGGATGTTCTCGAGGGAGCACACGGCGCGCGGCTCCGGGGGCTTCGCGGCGTAGGTGCGCAGGATGCGGATCTCGTCTTCGGCGCTCGGGTACGGCACCACGATGCGCATGAGGAAGCGGTCGACCTGCGCCTCGGGGAGGGGATACGTGCCCTCCTGCTCGATGGGGTTCTGCGTGGCGAGCACGAAGAAGGGCGCCGCGAGGCGGTGCGTCTCGCCGTCGATGGTGACCTGATGCTCCTGCATGGCTTCGAGCAGGGCGCTCTGGGTCTTGGCGGGCGCGCGGTTGATCTCGTCGCCGAGGACGACGTGCGAGAAGATCGGCCCGTGGCGCAGGGTGAACGCGCCGTCGCGCTGCGAGAGCACGTAGGTGCCCGTGATGTCGCTCGGGAGCAGGTCGGGCGTGAACTGGATGCGCTTGAACGACCCGCCGATGGCCCCCGCGACCGCTTTGATGAGCGTGGTCTTCGCGACGCCGGGGACGCCTTCGAGGAGGCAGTGACCGCGCGCGAGGAGCGCCGTGAGGATGAGCTCGGGGATCTCCGCGTGGCCGACGAACGACCGCCCCACCTCGTCGAGGACGGCGCGCGAGAGGGCCTGCGCGCGCTGCGCGAGCACGGCGCGATCCTCTGCGCCGCCGGGGTTGTGCGCTTGCACCATCGAAAAGACGACCTCTTCAGCTTGAGACGGCGCGGAGGATCGCATCAATCCTCCGCCAGAGCGACAGAAAGCGCGCGGGCGTGACCCTCGGCGGCGCGGCGTCTTCGGCGGCGCTCGCGATGGCGTCGAGCTCCGAGAGCACCGCGCGGACCTCGGCCTTTCGCGTCGCGTCGAGGCGATCGGAGGCCCGGTCTACGGCGGCCCGCACGTCGGTCGAGGCCCGCGCCCCGAGCGATCGCAGGAGCGACTGTTCGAAGTACCGCCGCGCGCGGAGCGCTGGGATGAGCAGGTTCACGCGCTCCGCGGTGTAGAGCGACACGCGCTCGGCGATGCCCGCGGCGGTGCCCACGGGGCCGCGCGGACCGTAGCGCTCGCTCGGCTTTCGGCCCCAGGTGAGGGCCGCCATCACGCAGGCCGCGCCGAGGCAGAGGAGCATCGCGAAAGGTCTTAAAACAAGGGGCGCCGAGAGGGCCTGAGAGAGCGCCGTGAGCGAGTCGTTGAGGGTGTTCACGGCGCCGCGGATGGGCGTGCGCGGGCGGTTGCGTCCGCGGTACGTGCCGCGGGGCTGCGCGTCGCCCCACACGAGGTACACGGGCCCGCGGTTGCCGCCGTCGAGAAAGGTCAGGAGGTTCTTCGCGAAGGCACGGTTGCCCGCGAAGCGCATCATGGTGTTGAGCATGAGCGAGGGGTCGCCGCCCACGACGAGCTTGCCCCGACCGATCTGGCCCACGAGCACGAAGCCCTGTCCGTCGGGGGGAAAGTCGAACACGGGCGAGAGCCGCGGGTGCGTGAGCGCGACGGGGATGTTGGTCACGAGCACGTCGACGCCGTCGGTGAGCATGTGGGCCGAGCGGGGGCGGGCGAGGAGGAGCTCGGGCAGCTCGGGCGTCCGGGGTGTGCCGCGCACGCGCGTCTCGCGGTGAAACTGGAACCAGTCGAAGAACTGCTCCGACGCGCCGAAGTCGTCGAACCACGCGACGCGGCCGCCGTCGTCGAGGAAGGCCGAGAGGTCGACCACGCCGAGGGGGTGCCTGGGATAGAGCACCAGCACGGCCTCGCCGGGACGGAGAGCTTCCCAGTCAAGCGTGCGCACCGGCCTGACATCGATGTCGGCCTCCGTCGCGATGCGCAGGAGCTCGGAGGTGCCGTTCCACTCCATGCTCCGCGGGTCGTAGTCGGTCTGGGCCGAGGCCGGGCGAGGGACCGCGAGCGCGAGCAGGACCCCGAAGACGAGGGCCGTCCACCGCGCGAACAACGGAGCGTGAAGAGACTTCAAGGTCGTCGCCCCTTCGGCCGTTGAAGGTTGCAGAAGGGCGAAGGTCCTCGCGCGACGAAAGAGAGTCGTCGAGGGCCGCGCTGGACTCTTGCCCGTGGCACCTGCGTTGCTATATTCCGATCGAACTCCGCCCGGTCCCACAAACCACCGCCTGGAGGTGCTGCCGATGCTCCCTCCGTACATCATCGAGGAGATCCGTCGCCGCGAGAACGAGCAGCGACGACGTTATGAGCAGCCCCAGGTGGAGCTTCCGCTCCCCATTCACATCCCGCCGCCGAGCCAGTCTCCAAAGCGTGATGACGATGACCGTGGGGTCACCATCATCGATCTCTGATCCTCAGTTCCTCCGCTCGTTCGCTTCACCTCTCACACCTCATTCTCAACCCACCGAACGGCTCAGCGCGAACCACTTCGCGCGGATGTCTTCGGCCGTCCACGGTGTCCGAGGGTCGTCGCCCACGACGCCGCGGCTCTCGGCCATCCTCCACGTCGAGAGCTTGTTTCCCGCGACGGCGAGCACCTCGCCCGTGAGGTCGCCGCAGAGCGACGAGGCGAGAAAGAGCGCCGCGGGCGCGACGAACGCGGGGCCGAGCGTGTCGTCGCCGATCGAGGTGAACATCGGCAGGTCGTCGGTCATGCGCGTGCGCGCCACGGGGGCGAGCGCGTTCACCGTGATCGCGTGCTTCTTCATCTCGATCGCGAGGGAGCGCGTGAGCCCGTACACCGCCGCGCAGGCCGCGGCGTAGGCCGACTGCCCGAGGTTGCCCACGAGCCCCGCCGTCGCCGTGGTGTTCACGACGCGTCCGCCGCGGCGCTGATCGACCATCTGCCGCGCGGCGGCCTGCGAGACGTGAAAGGTCCCCCGCGCGATCACCGCCATCAGCGCTTCGAAGTCGTCGTCCGCGGTCTTGAGGAAGCTCTTGTCTCGCAGGGCTCCAGCGTTGTTGACCACCACGTCGACGCCGCCGAAGGCGCTCACCGCGCAGGCCACGATCGCGCGCGCGCCCTCCGCCGTCGCCACCGTGTCGTAGCTCGCGACGGCCTCTCCGCCCGCCGCGCGGACCTCGTCGACCACGCGGTCCGCGGGCTCGCGCGATGCGCCCGCGCCATCTCGCGAAGCGCCAACGTCGTTGACCACGAGGCGCGCGCCCTCACGCGCGAAGAGCAGCGCCTCGGCGCGTCCGATGCCGCCGCCGGCGCCCGTGATGATCGCGACCTTGCCGTCGAGGAGTCCCATCATCGCACCAGCATGTGGCCGCGCATCACGCCGCCCTGCCCGGCGGTGAGCGTCGAGCCGCCCTGCGCCTGCCAGTACATGAGGTTCGCGGCGGCGCTCGCGCCCGTGGGCGTGTCGGTGATCGCGTCGACGCCGCCGAAGGGCGAGCACATGCTCTGCGTCGCCGTGGTGCAGCCGGTGAGCTGCTCGACGGGGTGCCACAGCCCGAGGTAGTGGCCGCACTCGTGGGCCATCACCTGCGGGAGGATGTCGGTCCTGCCGCCCATGGTGGTCTCCCACCCGATGACGACGCCCGAGGCGAAGGTGCCGTTGACGCCCGCGGGGCCGCCGATGGTGCCCGCGACGCCGACGGCGTTCTCGAGGCCCGCGCTCGACGAGATGCCGCGCACGAACATGAGGTTGAGCACCGGGTCGGGGTTGCTGCCCGTGGTGGCGAAGAGCTCGTGCAGCTCCTGGGTGCTGTCGATGACCGAGTAGCGCGTGGCCGTGGCGGCGTCGGCGTCGAGGTATCCGAGGAGCGTGAGGCTGACCCCCGCCGTCGCGTAGATCCGCCGCATCTCCGCGATGGCCGCGACGAAGCGCGCGTTCGTCGGGGCCGTCGCCGCGGAGATCCCGCGCGTCCCGATGAACCACACGCGGAGGAGCACCGTGCCGCCGCGGATCACGCCGCCGGGCGCGCGCTTGACCTGCACCATCGCGCGCATCCGCCGCGTGTCGACGCCGCTCGTGCGATCGTTGAGGAGCGCGTGCATCGAGGTGTACGCGCCGGGCAGCACGCGCTGCATGTCGCGCGACGGGAGCATCGCGGTGTTGAACTGAAAGCGCGCGGGCATCGTGCGGATCGGCTGGTCTCTCACGATCGACCAGGCGCGCAGGTCGACGGGCACCGTCGCGTCGGGGGCCTCGACGCGCGTGATCGCGGCGTAGAGGTTCGACCCCTCCATGTCGCGCGTGCTCCACATGATCGAGACCGTGTCGGGCGCCGTGATGAGCCGCGACGGGTCGATGCTGCGATCGACGGGGTTGGTGTCGTCGAAGAGCGTGTACGACTCGACCGTCACCCCCGTGATGGGCGCGTGGCCGCAGTAGTTGCTGCGCCCGCCCGTGAGCGAGAAGGGCGTGCAGCGCCAGCCCGCGGTGCAGTCGGCGTCGGCGGCGCAGGCGTTGTGGCAGCGGCCTTCGAGGCACACGTTCGAGAAGCAGTCGGCGTCGACCATGCAGGCGTTGCCGGGGTCCTCGCCCGCGCGCTGCACCGAGGCGCAGACCCAGCGCCCGCCGCCCGAGCGGTCGAGCGCGCAGTTGAACGTCACCCCGAGCGGAAAGCAGTCCTCGTTGCGCGTGCAGCTCTGCACGCACTCCCTCGCGAGGCCCGGGCTGTTGGCGCAGAGGCCCGAGGCGCACTGCGCGTCGCGCTCGCACGCGGCGCCGACGGGCAGCATCCCGGTGGGCGTCGGCACGTCGGGGGTGACGACCACGTCGGGGGTGACGATCACGTCGGGGGTGACGACCACGTCGGGGGTGACGACCACGTCGGGGGTGACCGCATCGGGCGCGGCCCTGTCGACGCCGCTGTCCGCGGTGCTCGACGGCGTGATGGTGGAGGAGCCACAGCTCGCGGCGAGAAGCAGCGCAAGGAGGGAAGGCGTTCGCACGTGGCCTCGACGGTTGGACGGGAGGAGTGAGGCAAAGGGAGCGCGCGTCGCGAGACGCAACACGCTCCGCACGAGGGCCTCGGGAGGATATAGTGACTCCACGGGCCATGTCATCGCCGCGGTACACGATCGTTCGGAGCCTCGGCGTGGGCGCGCTCAGCGAGGCGCTGCTCGCGCGCGACGAGGGCGGCGGCTACGCGGTGATCAAGCGGCTGCACCGCCACCTCGCGAGCGAGGAGTCGTGCGTCGAGATGTTCCGTCACGAGGCGCGCGTGCTCTCGGCGCTGTCGCACCCGGGCGTGGCGGGCATCCTCGAGGCGCCCGCGCGCGTCTCCGAGACGTGGGAGTTCGTGCAGGTCTGCGCGCCCGGCCTGGCGCTCTCGGAGCTCGCCCCCGCGATGCGCGCGCCGATGCCGCTCGCGGCCTCGTGCGAGGTCGTGGCGCAGCTCCTCTCGGCGCTCGAGCACGTGCACACGCGCGTCGACGCCGACGGGCGGCCGCTCTCGATCGTGCACCGCGACGTGTGCCCCGCGAACCTCATCGCGGCGCGCGAGGGCACCGTCACGCTCGTCGATTTCGGCATCGCGACGAGCGCGTGGCGCCCCGACCCCGACCGCGGACGCATGAAGGGCACGCGGGGCTACATGGCCCCCGAGGTGATCACCGGCGAGCGCGAGGCCGACGCCCGCAGCGACCTCTGGGCCGCGGGCGTGATCCTCTACGAGCTCACCACGGGGGCGCGGCTCTACGAGGGCTCGGCGATGCGCGTGATGGCCGCCGTGGTCGACGGGCCCACGCCGTCACCCGCGCGCGACGTCGCGGGCTATCCGTCGGAGCTCGACCTCGTGGTGCGCGCGGCGCTCGCACGCCACGCCGACGACCGCTTCGCCTCCGCGAAGGACATGCGAGACGCCCTCGACCGCGCGCTCGCGACGCTCGGCGTGGGGCGCTCGCCCGCGGCGCTCTCGGCCGCGATCGCGGAGGCGCTGCGCGGTCTCCCGAGGGACTCCGCGCCGGTCTGAGGTCAACGCCAGCGCACCTCGACCTCGCGGACGCCGAGCGCGCGCACGAGGCCCGAGAGCGTGGCCGACGCGTTCGCCTCGGCCCTGCGGAGGATCCCCGCCTCGACCGCGGCCGCTTCGAGGGAGCGCTCGGCTTCGGCGCGCGCGCGGCGCTCGAGCTGCTCCTGACGGCGCGCGAGGAGGTCCGTCGTGCGGCTGTGGACGAAGGTGTGCTCCGCGTCGAGGCGCGTCGAGAGCACCGTCGCGTGCGGCAGCGTGAGCGTCGCGCGGGAGCGCGCGGGATCGACCGTGACGTCTCCGTCGCGCAGGGCCGAGAGGTCGACGCCCGCGGTCACATCGGCCGAGGCCACCAGCAGGATCGCGTCTTCGGCCTCGATGAGACCGAACATCCGAGACTGCGTCTCTCGCAGGTCGATGACGCGCTCCATGTGGAACGAGACCGACTCGAGGCGCGCGAGGTCTCGCACGGCCCGCAGCACGTCGGGCGTTGGGCGCACCGTCGTGGTCACCGCCGTCGGGGTGGGCGGCTTCGCCGTGAGCGTCGCCGTGATCGCCGACGTCGCGAGCGCCGTCAGGAGCACCAGTGGAACAACCGCCGCCCGCGTGGAGCCCTCGCGCATCACGGGCAACGTAGCGCGCTCGGGCGTCGCGCGCTCCGAACTCAAGGCACCACCGACTCGCGCGTGAGGCGACCGCCCGTCACGGGGAGCTCGATCACCATGCGCGCGCCGCGCTTTCCGTCGCGGCGAGACTGCGCCGTGAGGGTGCCGCCGGCCTGCTCGACGATGGCGGCGCTCGTGGCGAGGCCGAGGCCCGTGCCCTCGCCCGCGGGCTTGGTGGTGTAGAAGGGCTCGAACACCTTCTGGCGAGACTCTTCGGGGATTCCAGGCCCCGTGTCTTCGACCTCGATCACGACGCGGTCGCGGGCGTGTCGCGCGCGCAGCGTGACCGTGCCCGGCGCGAGCTTCGCCATGTGAATCGCGTCGGCCGCGTTGAGCGCGAGGTTCAGCACCACCTGCACGAGCCGATCGGTCGAGACCGCCACCGCGGGGAGCCGCTCCTCGACGTCGGTTTCGAATCGCACGTCGCGCATGGCCTTCTGCGGCGTGAGGAGCCGCGCCACCTGATCGGCGGCCTCCGCGAGCTCGCCCGCGTGGCTCTCGCCCGGGTCCGTCGCGCCCGCGGGCGTGGGGGCCGCGCGCGCGTAGTCGAGCAGCTCGCGCACCGTGCGGTGGATGCGCTGCGCCTCGCGTCCGATGCGGCCCGAGAACTCCTTCACCTCGGCCTCGTCGAGGCCGCCGTCGGCCATCACGTCGGCGAGGCCCACGATGGCCGCGAGGGGGTTGCCGACCTCGTGCGCGATGCCCGCGGAGAGGCGCCCCACGGTGGCGAGGCGCTCGCCGCGGACCACCTGCTCCTGCGCGCGCTTGAGGTCTTTGTGGGCGCGCTCGAGCTCCTCGACGCGATCGGAGAGCTCCTCTTCGCGCGCGCGGAGCTGCTCGGTCATGCGGTTGAACGCGTCGGCGGCGCGCACCACCTCGGCGGCGCCCTGCGCCTCGGCCATCACGTCGCGACGACCCGCGGCCACGCGCTCGGCGGCGAGCGTGAGCGACACCACGGGCCGCACGATCCAGCGCGTGAGGAGGAGGTACACCACGATGAGCGCGAGCACGCCCGCCGAGGCCGTGTAGAGCAGGATGAGCATCGGCACCGCGCGCTCGGCGGCCGTGGGAGACAGCGACGTCTCGGCCACGAAGACCCCTCGGCCGGGGAGAAACACCAGCACGCCGAGCACCTCGCCCGACTCGCGCGCGTCGTCCATGAGCCGCGGGGGGTGGAGCGACGAGGGCAGCGTGAGGAGCCCCGCGCGGACGATGGTGCGACGGTTGAGGTCGTAGAGGGCCGCGCCGCTGAGGCCCACGTCGCCCACCGACTGCTGGAGCAGCGCGCGCACGGCCTCGGGTGATTGTGTGAGCGCGACCTCGCCCGCGACGGAGCGCGCGAGGGTGAGCCCGAGGCGGCGGCGGGTGAGCCTCCCCGAGGCGGCCGTGAGGGGCTGGATCGCCGCCATCGCGAGCGTCGCGGCGAGCGAGAGCACGACGAGGAGCGCGACCACGATCTGCGCGCGGAGGCCGAAGATCACGCGGTTCATGGTGTTGGCACTTTCGGGCTGCGTCGCCGCGGTGCGGAGCGGCGGTGAGAGCGTACGCGAGGCCGCCGCGGGGCGTCGCGGCAGAAGTGTCGGAGACGGTCTCTCGCGAGGCGAGAGCTCCAACGCGCGGTGGCGCTCCGAGGGGGCGCTCTGTCGATCATTGGCGCCCCGTCCGCGCCTCCCCCTACGATGCGTACATGGAAACGACGAGCGTAGTTGCGCGGGGCGTACGCGGCAGCCCTCGGAGCCGCGTGACCCTCCCCGCCGCGGTGTTCAGCAACCACTTCTACTGCCCCGTCGAGGTCGCCTGCACCGACCTGTCGGCCTCGGGGATGTTCCTCGCGGCGGACCTCCTGCTCGGCCCCGGGGAGCGCATCACCGTGTCGTTCACCGTGCCCGGGACGTGGCACAAGATCACCACCGACGCGATGGTGGTCCGCTCGCCCAGGGGGCTCCCCTCGGGCATGGGCCTCCGCTTCGATCGGCTGCCCTCGCTCGACGGGAGCATCCTCACCGCGGCGCTCGCGCGGTGCCGCGTCGCCGAGCTCTCGTAGCGCTCAGAGCTCGTGCGGCATGAGGTCGCGCGGCGAGCGGAAGAAATGGGCCGGCGCGTAGTTGCCGAAGTTCGACACGCGCGAGGTGTAGAGGCACGCGTACTCCTCCACCTGGTCGCCGAAGGAGCTGAGCTCCACGCCCTGCTTGAAGAGCGAGCCCCAGTACGGGTGAAAGGCCACGTCGGCGCGCTTCTGCACCGCGCGCGTCGAGGCGTCGAGCTCGCGCAGCGTGGCCTTGAGCCGATCGATCGCGCGCCGCAGGGTGATCGACTCGGGGTCGTCCTCGCCCTTGCGCCGCGCCGTCGCCCGGTAGAGGAGCTGGTGGTAGCGGATCTCGTCGTCGAGGCGCTCGCGGTTGCGCGCGTTCACGTCGAGCTCTGACATCGCGTCGCGCGTGCGGTCGAGCGCTTCGAACTCGGCCTCCATCTCCTGCACGATCATCGCGGTGCGCCACGCCGAGTCCTTCTTGCTCCGCAGGATGTCGCCGTAGATGTGGTCGCCCACGTAGAGGATGCGGTCGGCCTGCGCGTTGATCATGCGCTCGAAGTCGCGGAGGTTGCCGCCCTCGTAGACCCGGCCGCGCTCGAGCGAGTAGGCCGGTCGCACGGTCTCCGCGCCGTTCTCGAAGACGCGCTCCATGAAGGGCCTGCGGTCCGTGAAGAACAGGGGCTTGGTCGCCGCCACCGAGACCACGTCGAAGTAGTTCCGCCACGACCCGTACTCGGGGAGCTGACCGCCGAGGAGGTAGGTCATCATCTTGTCGGTGTAGGCCCACCGCGAGTTCGTGAGGATGAACAGCTTCTTGCCCGCGGAGCGCAGGCGGTGGAGCGTCACCGCGAGCCCGGGGTCGCGCTCGACGAAGCGCGGGAGGTCGTTGGCGATCACGTCGACGATGGACCCGTCGCGGTGCGCCTCGTCGATGCACTGACGGATGTCGTCGAAGAGCTCGTGGTAGTCGACGTTGTGCCCGTAGCGCTCGAGCAGGTCGACGGCGCCCGCGTAGAGCGCCGCCTCGGGGAGCGCGTAGAGCGTGTCGATGTAGTGGTACCGCGGCGGGCCCACGCGGATCTTTCGCGCGTGATAGAGCTCGTGGCGCTCGTCGCGCGAGAGCTCGCGGAGGCCGTGGTAGGCGCGGCTCACGAACTTGTAGCGGTCCATCTTGAGGATGTGACCGTGGCGCTTGTCGATGAGCAGGCCGCGGATGGGGTAGTGCGTGTCGTAGGTCGACTCGGCGAGCGCGGGGGAGTAGCCCCGGTCGACGAGCTTCTTCACCGTGGCCTCGATGCTCAGCCGGTCGATCTCGGCCTGGCGGTAGATCGCCAGGGTGTAGTCCATGTCGAAGCCGACCCACTCGACGTTCTCCATGCGGAGGCTTCGGTTCACGTACACGCGGCGCTCGCGGGGGAGCGAGGCGATCGTGCTGGCCGAAGGGGTCGTGTCGACGTTGGGGAGCGAGAGCTGAGGCGGCTGCGCGGCGTTGGGCATGAGCGTCGGTGCGGGCGAACGTACCGTATCGCTCGCGGGCGCATCTACCGCTTCTCTTCCCTTGAGAACTCGCGGAGTTCGAGCTTTGGCGGGCGAAAAGCCTTGACTGCTATACAGTTCGTGTATCTTTGGCGCCCCCTGACGCCCCCCCTATCGGGGAGTGGGTCCTACGTAACCGAGGCGCTGCCATGCGAGACATGATCCGGCTGTTCTGCTCGAACTGCCAGCGGAACAACTACTACACGAACAAGAACAAGCGGACGACCACCGAGAAGCTGGAGTTCCGCAAGTACTGCGAGTGGTGCCGTTCCCACCAGGTCCACAAGGAAGGCAAGCTCCCCAACCCCAAGAAGAACTGAGGAGACACCACCATGGCCACCAGTGACCTGACCGGCGTACGCCGCAAGATCGCGAACAAGGTTTCGCACTCCAACATCAAGACGAAGCGCTGGCAGTTCCCGAACCTCCAGGAGCGCCGCCTCTTCGTCCCCGAGCTCGGCCGCTTCGTGCGCATCACGCTCTCGACGCGTGACCTCCGCACGATCGACCGCGTCGGCATCAGCGCCTACGCCGCGCAGTACGGCGTCGACCTCACCCGCCTCTGAGCGGTCCGAGCGCCTCCCCGCTCACCCTTCAAACACAGCCCGACACGACACCGCGCGCCAGCGTCGGGGCAACGCCCTCGACGTCGCGAGCGGTCGCGATCACATCACCCCCCTCAGGGCTTGATGCGAAACGACTCCTCGTCGAAGGGATCCTCGACGGCCGCGAGCTCGCTCATCTCCTGCGCCGTGTCGTGCACGGCCTCGCGCAGCGTCACGAGCGTGGTGGGCGAGAGCGACGCGCGGGCCTCGTACTCCACCTCGACGAGCTGGAGGTTGTTCGCGAGGTTGTTGATGTGGTGCTGCACCTTCGACATCGTGAGCCGCAGCGTGCGGAGCTTCTCGTCGCGGAGCTTCATCGCCGCGATCTCGCGCTCGAGCGCCAGCGTGTGCTGGAGCCTCTCGATGAGGGCGGCCTTCTCGCGCTCGGCCCGCTCGCGGCGCTCGATCTCTCGCTCGAGGCGGCGCTGGTGTCCGCGCAGCGCGCCCACCACGGGGATGGTCAGCGCGATCGCCGTCACGGCGCCCGTGAAGAGGTAATCGGGCAGCACCTCGCCGTGAAAGAGCATCGAGAAGCCCGACACGATCACCATCGCGCCGAGGGCCGTGAGGCCCGCGAAGTGGCCCGCGCGCATGCGACCGAAGAAGCCGATGACGTCGATGCCGCGGGTGTCGCTCGACACCCCCCGAGTCTTCTACGCGAGCGCGCGACGGCAACCGCGGAGTTCGTGAAACTCCCGCAATACGCGCCGCCCGTGCCGCGACGCGACGCGGGGCGACGCGCGCACGGAGCGATTGCGGCGCGGTGAGAGACACGCTCTCATCGCGCGGTGACCTCCGCAGCGACCCGCCGTGCCCTGCCTCGCGCCGTGGTGATGCTCTCCGTGTTCCTCGCGTCGTTCGTCCCGCTCCTCGCGGCGCTCGGGGCGCTCTTCGGCCGCGACGGTGCGCGCGGTGAATCGATCGCGGTCGTCGCCGCGGCCGCGTGTGCGCTCGGCTGCGCGACGCTCCCGACGCTGGCGAGGAGCCCTGTCGCGGCGATCCTGGCGAGCGCGCTCGTGTCGGGCGCCGACGGGTTGACGCTCACCGCGCTCGGCTCGTTCGACGACGGCGTCGCGTGGGGCCCCGTCGAGATCGGCGCGCTCTCGTGGTTCGTGACCGGCGCGCTCGCCGCGCCCGTCGCGCTGCTCCTGCGTCGGGGCGCGCCGCTCGACGCGCGCGACGCCCTCGACCGCGCGATGCTCGCGTCGTCGTGGGCCTTCGCGCTCTCGCTCGCGCGGAGCGCGGCCTACGTCGAGACGGGGCGCCTTCACGGCGGATACCACGGCCTCGTCGCGGTGGCGCTCGGCCCCGCGCTCGTGTCGCTGCTCGCGCTCGGTGCGCTCTGCGCGCTCGCGTCGCTCACGCGGAGCGTGCGGTGGATCGGGCGATGGCGCGCGATCGCGCACGACGACACGCTGCGTGTCGAGCCCCTCGCGTGGTGGCAGCGTGACGGACGCGCGGCGCCCGAGGAGCGCTGGCTCGACGTGTGGGGCGCGCAAGACGACGGCGTCCTCGTGCGGCGCGCGAGCGACGAGCGGGGCGCGTATCGCGCGGGCGAGGCGCTCTCACCGCTGGCGCTGGTGCCCTCCGACACCCGCCGCGTGGAGCGCGCGCTCGCGGCGCGCATCGCGGCCTCGTGCGCGGTGCTCGGCGTGCTTCTGATGCTCGCCGTGGGGCCGCTCTCGACGCTGCGCTGGTAGCCGCGTGAGCGGCGCGTCCGCTCCGTCTGCCACGCGGGGGCGGCGGCGTGTTACGCATCGAACATGCAGTCCTTCAGCAGAACACTGGCTCTCGCCGTCGCGCTCGCCGCGGCGGCGGCGTGCAGCGGGTCGTCGGTGCTCACCGGCAACCCCGACACGGGAACCGACGCGACACCCAAGACCGACGCCTCCGACGTCCCGAGCGACACCCCGTCGGACATCGGGATGGACGCGCCCAAAGACGTCGCGATGGACACCCCGATGGACACCCCGATGGACACCCCGATGGACAGCGGCCCGCCCCGCTGCACGGGCGCATCGGACTGTCGCGCCGACCCCGGTCGCGGCGTCTGCGACACGGCCACGGGCAACTGCGTGCAGTGCGTGGCCTCGGCTGACACGTGCCCCGCGACGCAGCATTGCAACTCGACGACGAACACCTGCGAGTCGGGCTGTCGCTCGGACGAGGGCTGCGCCACCGCGACCGACGGCGGCGTGATGAGCCCCGACGGCGCTGTCGCGCGACACGGACGCTGCGACACCGCGCGCAACACCTGCGTCGAGTGCCTCGGCAGCGCCGACTGCGCGCCGGGGACGCTCTGCGTCGGCAACACCTGCGTCGTCGGATGCACCGCGGAGTCGCGCTGCCCGACGGGGCAGACCTGCTGCTCGGGCGCCTGCGTCGACACGCAGTCGAACATCGCGAACTGCGGCGTCTGCGGGACGCGCTGCGCCGTGCCCAACGCGATGTCGGCCTGTTTCAACGGCACCTGCGGCGTGGGCACCTGCTCGGCGCCCTTCGCCGACTGCGACATGACCGGCTCCAACGGCTGCGAGACCGACACCCGCACCAGCGTCACGAGCTGCGGCGCGTGCGGAAACGCCTGCCCCGCAAGGGCGAACGCCGCGGTGTCGTGCGACGGAGGCCGCTGCGCCTTCGCCTGCAACGCGGGCTTCGCCGACTGCAACGGCGACGCGAGCGACGGCTGCGAGGTCGACACGCGCACGAGCAACGGCAACTGCGGCGCGTGCGGATCCGTGTGCAACCCGCCCAACGGGACGCCCGCCTGCGTGGCGGGGCGCTGCACGGTGGCGCGCTGCGACGACGGCTTCGGCGATTGCGACGGCAACGCCACCAACGGCTGCGAGACCAACGTCCGCACGAGCGTCACCCACTGCGGACGCTGCACGAACGAGTGCCCCGCGCGCCCCAACGGCTTCCCCGGCTGCGTGCTCGGGGGCTGCGTGGTGTCGTGCGTGGCGGGCTTCTCGGACTGCAACGGCGACGCGGCCGACGGCTGCGAGGTCGACACGCGCACGAGCGCTTCGAACTGCGGCGCCTGCGCGCGCATGTGCACCGCCTCGGGCGGCACCGCGACCTGCGAGGCCTCCGTGTGCCGCATCGCCGGCTGCATGAGCGGCCGCGGAGACTGCGACGCGATGGTGGGCAACGGCTGCGAGACCGACCTCACCGCCACGGTTTCGAACTGCGGCGCCTGCGGCAACGCCTGCCCCGAGCGCGCCAACGCGACGCCCACCTGCGCGATGGGCGCGTGCGGCATCGCCTGCAACGCGGGCTTCGGCAACTGCGACGGCATGGCGGCCAACGGCTGCGAGACCGACCTGCGTAGCACCGTCACGGCGTGCGGTGCGTGCGGCGCCGCGTGCTCGCTCGCCAACGCGACGCCGGCGTGCAGCGCGGGGGCCTGCGCCGTCGCGAGCTGCGACGCGGGCTTCGGCAACTGCGACGGCGTGGCCTCCAACGGATGCGAGACCAACGTGCAGTCGACGGCGGCGCACTGCGGCATGTGCGGGCGCGCGTGCACCTACGCCAACGCCGCGGGCGTGTGCCGCGGCGGCGCGTGCTCGATGGGGACCTGCGACGCGGGCTTCTCGGACTGCGACTACAACCCGGCCAACGGCTGCGAGACGCGCGGGGCCTGCGTGTACGCGAGCTGCAACGCGATCTCGCGCGCGGCGCCGTCGGGCGTCTACACGCTCGGCGCCGCGGGCGCGACGTGGAACGCCTACTGCGACATGACCAGCGACGGCGGCGGCTGGACGCTGGTGATGAAGGTCCCCGGGCGCGACGGGCGCTTCCTCTACTCGGCGGCGATCTGGACCGACACCTCGGTGCTCAACGATACGTCGACGGACCTGTCGACCACGGCGGCGAAGTTCCGCGGCTTCTCGACGCTGCCCTTCACGCAGCTCCGTCTGGGCATGGTCGACGGCGCGCCGCGCTACATCGTGGTCAACGTCTCGGCCACCGCGCTCCCCTCGCTGCGCGACGTCTTCGCGGGGGCCACGCGCGCCACCACCGCGGGGCGCGCGGCGTGGCTCAGCCTGCCCGCGTCTCCGTCGCTCCAGCCCAACTGCAACGCCGAGGGCTTCAACCTCCAGGTGGGCACGTATCAGGCCGTTCGACTGGGCATCCTCGGCAACCAGGAGAACGACTGCGGCTCGCCCGACTCGCGCATCGGCTTCGGCGGCCAGTACAACCTCTGCGGCGCGGGCGGCGACGTGTCGTGCGGCAACGTGGCGTCGTGCGCGAGCAACAACGGCGACCGCGACAGCGCCCTCTTCGGCTTCATCTTCGTGCGGTGACAGGCCGCGCAGCTCCGGGCGCGTCGCGCGCGTCGCCGACGCCCCGGAGCCTCTGAGTCACCGTTCAGTCCCCGCGTTCGAACGTGAGGCTCCCTTCGACTTCGAAGGGATCGCCGGGGCCTACGGGCGTGGCCATCGCGCCCGCCGACGCGATGCAGCTCGCGAGCGAGGGCGCCGAGGTGTCGCGCACGCGAACCTGCGCGATGCGCCCCTCGCGGTCGACGGCGAGGCCCACGGTGAGCCTGCGCGCGGTGCTCGTCGGGTCGCGAAAGAGCTGACGCGCCCAGCATCGGCGCACGCCGTCTCCGCGGAGCACGCGCTCGAGGGCCAGCGTGCGGCGCTCTTCGAGCGAGAGGCGCGCGGCGGGGGCCGCGCCGCGACGGTTCGGTGAGGCGCTCGCGCGGCGGTGTCGATCGGCCGACGCGGGCGAGGGTGAGAGGATCGTCGAGAGCGTCGAGAGGAGCGCGCAGAGGGCGAGCAGGGCCCCGCGCGCCCGCGAGGGATGCGTCTTCATGGCGTGTCCTGGAGGTGAGTGTTGGCGTTGCAGCGCGGCGGCACGCGCGACGAGCGACGGCGTGCGCCGCGACGGAGATCGACCGCACCGTGGCGCCCATCGCGGCGGTGCGGTGTCTCGCCTCGCGGAACGTACTGTTGCGAGGAGCCCGCGGCGGCGTTCATCGCGCGGCGCGTCTTGACGGCGCGAGGTCGCCTGCGCCACAACGCGCGCCACATGGCAACCGCGACCCACCCCCACACGAGCGCCGGGATGAAGGTGCTCCTGCTCGAGAACATCCACTCGTCGGCGCATGAGCTGCTCGAGGAGAACGGCTTCGAGGTCGAGTCGCTCACGGGCGCGCTCTCCGAAGACGACCTCTGCGAGAAGGTGCGCGAGGTCCAGGTGCTCGGCATCCGAAGCAAGACGCAGGTGACGCAGCGGGTGATCGCCGCGGCGCCGAACCTCCTCACGCTGGGGTGCTTCTGCATCGGGACGAACCAGGTCGACCTGCGCGCGGCGAAGCTCTCGGGGGTGCCGGTCTTCAACGCGCCCTTCAGCAACACGCGCAGCGTGGCGGAGATGATTCTGGCCGAGGTGGTGATGCTCGCGCGTCAGCTCGGCGACCGCTCGCGCGAGGTGCACGCGGGCCGCTGGCGCAAGGTCTCCGCGGGGTGCTTCGAGGTGCGCGGCAAGACGCTGGGCATCGTCGGGTACGGGCACATCGGGTCGCAGATCGGCGTGCTCGCGGAGTCCTTCGGGATGCGCGTGGTCTTCTACGACATCGCGACGAAGCTCCCGATGGGCAACAACCGCCCCTGCGGCACGCTGCAGGAACTCCTGTCGGTCAGCGATTTCGTGACGCTGCACGTCCCCGCGACGGCGCAGACGCACCGGATGATGGGGCCCGAAGAGATCGCCCGCATGAAGCGCGGCGCGTACCTCCTCAACGCGAGCCGCGGCACCGTCGTGCAGATCCCCGCGCTCGCGGCGGCGCTCAAGGGCGGACGCCTCGCGGGCGCCGCGGTCGACGTCTACCCCGAGGAGCCCGAGACCAACTCCGACGGCTTCGAGAGCGAGCTGCGGGGGCTCCCCAACGTGATCCTCACGCCGCACATCGGCGGCTCCACCGTCGAAGCGCAGGCCTCGATCGGGCGCGAGGTCGCGACGAGCCTCGTGAAGTACATCGACGCGGGCGCCACCGTCGGCTCGGTGAACTTCCCCGAGGTCGAGCCCGCGCTCATCCCGGGCACACACCGCGTGCTCAACGCGCACCGCAACGTCCCCGGCGTGCTCCGTGACATCAACCGCATCGTGTCCGACGTGGGCGCGAACATCCTCGGTCAGGTGCTCGCGACGGAGTCCGACATCGGCTACCTCGTCATGGACATCGAGCGCGAGGTCAGCGACGCCGTGAGCACCGCGATGGCCGCGCTCCCCACGAGCATCCGAACGCGCGTCCTCTACTGACCGATCGCCCCGCGCGACGCCTCTCCCAGCAACGCCCTCCCACCCCTCGCGCGTCGCCCCGGCTGCGGACTCTCCAGCCGCGCAATTCCTTCGCCCCCCGCCCTTGCCATCGGCTCCCTGCTTCTGTTACACCCCTCGCCTCGCACTGACTGACGTGTCAGTCACCCCATCGGGAGGCTCTCGCACATGCTCGATCCCCGCACGTCTCCGGTTGTTCTCGGCGTGGATGTCGGCTCCACGACGGTGAAGGCCGTGGTGCTCGACCCCGACACGCTCTCGATCCTGTGGAGCGACTATCAGCGGCACCAGACCAAGCAGCCCGAGAAGGTCGCGGAGATGCTCCGCGAGATCGAGGAGTCGTTCCCCAACTCGCCCCGACGCGAGTGGCGGATCTTCATGACGGGCTCCGGCGCGGCGCCCCTCTGCGCGGGCCTCGGGGCGAAGTTCGTCCAAGAGGTGAACTCGGTCACCCTCGCCGTCGAGAAGCTCCACCCCGACGTGGGCTCCGTGATCGAGCTCGGCGGACAGGACGCCAAGATCATCATCTTCAAGGCCGACGAGAAGAGCGGCGAGAAGACCGCCAACGCGTCGATGAACGACAAGTGCGCGTCGGGCACCGGCGCCACCATCGACAAGTGCATGATCAAGGTGGGCCTCGACCCCGCCGTCGTGCGCGAGATCCACTTCGACGATTCGAAGCTGCACCACGTCGCGGCCAAGTGCGGCGTCTTCGCAGAGACCGACATCGTCAACCTGGTCAAGAGCGGCATCCCCGCGCCCGAGATCCTCTGCTCGCTCGCCGACGCGATCGTGCTCCAGAACCTCTCGGTGCTCACGCGCGGATCGACCCTGCGCCACAAGGTGCTCCTCCTCGGCGGACCCAACACGTACCTCCCGTTCCTTCAGGAGTGCTGGCGCAAGCGCATCCCCGAGACGTGGAACGAGCGCGGCTACGCCTGGCCCCAGGACCGCCCCGTCGAAGAGGTCGTCTTCGTCCCCGAGAACGCCCAGTACTACGCGGCCTTCGGCGCCTGCGTGTACGGCATGGCCGAGGCGCCCGAGATCGGGCTCTACAAGGGCCTCGACGGCCTCGTCGAGTACATGACCAACGGCCGCAAGGCCCGCCTCGGCGAGAGCGCCGGACCGCCCCTCGTGAAGAACCGCGGCGAGGTCGACGACTTCCGCGATCTCTACGCCATCCCGAGGTTCACGCCGAAGGAGATCACCCCGGGCACGACGCTCCGCGCGGTCATCGGGCTCGACGGCGGGAGCACTTCCTCGAAGGCCGTGCTCGTCGATGAGGACGGTGAAATCGTCTGCAAGGCGTACCAGCTCTCGAAGGGCAACCCCATTCAAGACACCAAGGAGCTGCTCGCGCAGCTTCGTGAGTACGTCTACTCGCAGGGCGCCACGCTCGACGTGATGGGCTTCGGCGCCACGGGCTACGCCGCCGACGTGCTGCAAGAGACGCTGCGCGCCGACGTGAACATCGTCGAGACCGTGGCCCACATGATGAGCGCCGTGAAGTTCTTCGGCGACGTCGACGTGATCTGCGACATCGGCGGACAGGACATCAAGGTCCTGTTCATGAAGAACGGCGACATCGCCAACTTCAGGCTCTCGAACTCGTGCTCGGCGGGCAACGGGATGCTCCTCCAGGCCATGGCCGATCAGTTCGGGCTCAAGGTCACGGAGTACGCCGACACGGCCTTCGGGGCCGAGCTCGCGCCGAAGTTCAGCTACGGCTGCGCGGTCTTTCTCGACACCGACCGCGTCAACTTCCAGAAGGAGGGCTTCTCGAAAGAGGAACTCCTCGCGGGCCTCGCGCAGGTGCTCCCCAAGAACGTGTGGCAGTACGTGGTGCAGATCCCGCGACTGGCCTCGCTCGGCACGCGCTTCGTCCTCCAGGGCGGCACGCAGTACAACCTCGCGGCGGTCAAGGCCCAGGTCGACTACATCAAGGAGCGCGTGCCCGGCGCCGAGGTCTTCGTGCATCCCCACACGGGCGAGGCGGGCGCGCTCGGGGCCGCGTTCGAGACGCTCCGCGTGGTCAAGCGTCGGGGCAAGAGCACCTTCATCGGCATCGATGCCGCCATCGACATCGAGTACGAGACGAAGAACGACGAAGACACCGTCTGTCACTTCTGTCCGAACAACTGCAAGCGCACCTTCATCGACACGAAGCGCCCCGACGGCTCGGCCTCGCGCTACATCTCGGGCTTCTCGTGTGAGAAGGGAACCGTCGAGAGCGAGGAGGCCATGCTCTCGCTCGTGGCCGAGCGGAAGGCCATCGCGAAGCAGTTTCCCAACATCGTCGACTACGAGTCTCGCAGGGCCTTCATCAGCTTCTTCAAGCACGCGCCCATGCCCGCCGAGGGGACCCCGGTCCGGGACTGGGTGGTCAAGAAGGGCATCTTCAGCATCAAGAAGGTCGAGGTCATGCGGCCCTTCGCGCGCTCGGGGCCCGCCGTGGCCGAGCGCCTCCGCCGCGTGCGCATCGGCATGCCCCGCGTGCTCAACATGTACTCGACGGCGCCGTACCTGCGGACCTACTTCGAAGCCCTCGGCATCCCGAAGCAGAACGTCGTCTTCAGCGATCACACCACGGAAGAGCTCTGGGTCGAGGGCGGCAAGTACGGCTCCGTCGACCCGTGCTTCCCCTCGAAGGTCGCGCAGGCGCACATCCACAACCTGCTCTTTCACCATCACACCCCCGAGAAGAAGCTCAACTACATCTTCTTCCCGATCCTCACGCACGTCCCCTCGTTCGGCGAGGGCGTGATGGACAAGACCTCGTGCCCCATCGTGTCGGGCGTGCCCGAGGTGATGAAGGCCGCCTTCACCAAGGAGATGGACTTCTTCAAGACCCGCGGCATCGAGTACCTCGACCCGGGCCTCACCTTCTCGGAGCTCAACCTCACCGCGAAGCGCATGTTCGACACCTGGGGTCCCCGCCTCGGCATCACCCAGGACGAGAGCGACCACGCGCACCGCGAGGGCGTGAAGGCCCTCGAGCAGTTCGAGCGCGACCTTCAAGACAAGGGACGCGCGATCCTCGAGACCGTCGAGAGTGAGAACCGCGTCGCGATCCTCGTCATCGGCAGGCCCTACCACTCGGACCCCGGGCTCAACCACGGCATCCCCGAGGAGTTCCAGGTGCTCGGGTATCCCATCCTCTCGGTGCGCTCGCTGCCGCGCGACAACGAGTACCTCAAGCGCTTCTTCGCCGAGGAGTTCGCCCGGGGCCAGCACCCGCTCGACATCAACGACGTGTGGCCCGAGAACTACTCGGCCAACAGCGCGCAGAAGGTCTGGGCCGCCAAGTTCGCCGCGCGGCACCCCAACGTGGTGCTCCTCGACCTGTCGAGCTTCAAGTGCGGCCACGACGCGCCCACCTACGGGATCATCGACGGCATCGTCTCGTCGAGCGCCACGCCCTACGCGGCCCTCCACGACATCGACGCCAACAAGCCCGGCGGCTCCATCAAGATCCGCGTCAAGACCTACGCCCACTCGCTCAAGCTCTACGAGGAGATGCTCGAAGACCAGGCCCGCAAGAAGAGCGAGCTCACGCGCTCGGTCGACGAGAAGCGCCTCGAGCTCATGCAGCTCCGCCGCGATCAGCTCGCGGCGCGCACGCAGAACGACCCGACGCTCGAGCGGCAGATCGCCGAGCTCGCCTCACGCCTCGCAGCCTACAAGCCCGAGATCAGGTCCACGCCCGAGCTGCCCAAGGGCTTCGTGGCGCTCAAGAAGAAGTCCGCCGATGGCACCGTGGTGCCGGTGAACGGAACCGCCGCGGGCTGAGACCCCGCGACACGAGGAGAGACCCCACCGATGGTGATGCAATCGCACAGTGAACCGAAGCGCGTGAAGCTCCCTGTCTTCGGCGCCGAGCCGACGCCGGAGCCCGCGAACCTCGTCGACGTCGAGGCCGAGCTCAAGGCCTTCGAAGAGGCCGAGCGCGCCCGCCTCGGGATGCGACAGGGCCGCAAGCAGTGGGTCGACACGATGGTCAACCCGCAGGTCAAGAAGGCCGAGCGAGACAAGGTCACCCTGCTCATCGGCGGGCTCACCCAGGCGCAGGACTTCCTCGCCGAGGGGGCCTTCCGCGGGCTCGGCTACAAGGTCGAGCACCTCAACACGGCCGACAACGCGGGGCTCCAGACCGGCAAGGAGTTCGGCAACCGCGGCCAGTGCAACCCGACGTATTTCACCGTCGGCACGCTGGTGAAGCACCTCATCGACCTCCGTGACATCCACGGCCTGTCGACGGAGGACATCATCCGCGACTACGTCTTCTTCACCGCGGGCGCCTGCGGCCCCTGCCGCTTCGGGATGTACGTCACCGAGTACCGCAAGGCCCTGCGCGACGCGGGCTTCGACGGCTTCCGCGTGATGCTCTTTCAGCAGCAGGGCGGGCTCTCGCAGGCCACCGGCGACGACGTCGGCATCGAGCTCTCGCCCACGTTCTTCATCGCGCTCATCAAGGCCATCGTGGCCGGCGACGTGCTCAACGCGCTCGGCTATCGCATCAGGCCCTACGAGGTCGAGGAGGGCGCCACCAACCGCGCGCTCGAAGAGGCCCGGCGCCTCTGCTACGAGGCCCTCTACGAGCAGAAGAACATCTTCGTCGCGCTCTACAAGGCGCGTCAGGTGCTCGAGACGGTGAAGGTCGACCGCACGCGCCCCAAGCCCAAGGTCTCCATCATCGGAGAGTTCTGGGCCATGACCACGGAGGGCGACGGGAACTATCACCTCCAGCGCTTCCTCGAGGGCGAAGGCGCCGAGAACGACATCCAGCTCACCACCGCGTGGCTGCTCTACAACATCTGGGAGCTCGCCCGTGACACCCGCGAGCGCAGGGACCTCCGCGTCGCGGACAAGGACGCCCGCGGCCTCGACGGCATGGAGGGCTTCGACGTCTCGCGCCGCCTCGCCACGATGAAGCTCGCCGAGTGGGGGCTGCGCCTCGGGTTCAACGCCTTCGCGTACCCCGCGGGCCTCTTCCACTACCCGCTGCCCGACATGGACCTCGTCGCCGAGGTGGCCGATCAGTTCTACTCCACCGAGCTCCGCGGCGGAGAGGGCCACATGGAGGTCGGCAAGCTGATCCTCAACACGGTGATGTCGAAGGCCCACATGACGCTGAGCGTGAAGCCCTTCGGCTGCATGCCCTCGTCGGGCGTCTCCGACGGCGTGCAGACGCTCATCACGTCGCGCTACCCGGGCACGATCTTCTGCGCCGTGGAGACCAGCGGCGACGGCGCCACGAACTTCTACTCCCGCGTGCAGATGTACCTCTTCAAGGCCCGCCAGGTGGCCGAGGCCGAGTACCAGAAGGCCCTCGAAGAGACGGGGATCACCGACGCGCAGATGAAGGACTTCCTCGCGAAGAACCCGCGCTTCTCGTCGCCGCTCTACAAGCCCCCGCACATCAAGGCCGGCACCGCGGCCGACATGGTCTACGCCGTGGCGCCGTACATCACGCAGACCCGCGCCGAGCGCGCGGTGAGCTCCGCGAAGCGCGGCTTCGAAGCGCTCCGCAAGGCCGCCACGGCCGCGCCGGGGCTCGTCGCGAAGGCCGTCGAGGCCGTGCGCGATGAGGAGTTCCGCGGTCAGGTGCGCGAGGACCTCTCGCTCGTGCGCGACCTCGCCGCGGGCAAGGCGAAGGAGCGCTTCGCCCCCATGATCGACCGCCTCGCGCACCGCGCCTTCTTCTCGAAGGACCCCGTGAGCGCCCCCGCGCAGCCCTCGCAGGGCTACGCGCAGCCCGCCGCGATGGCGTAGCGCCCCGCTCGGCCCGTCTACTCCCGCGCCGTCGCTCTCCGAACTCTCACCGACTCCTTGCGTCGCCTCGCGTCGATCGGCGACAATTCATCGTCGATGGGTCCCACGCTTCACACCCTCTGCGCGCTGTCGCTCGCCCTCGCGGCGGGGTGCGCGGTGGAGGGTGAGTCGGTGGGCTCGATCCCGCTCGCGCCAGAGATCGCGACGCCTTCGGGGACGGTCGAACTCAACGGCTCCGTCGTGGAGCGCACGCCCTCGATCGAGGAGCGCACGCCCGAGAGCGACAGGCCCTTCGTGCTCGACCTCGTCGCGGGGGCCTCGCACGCCTGCGTGCGCACCGTCGAGGGCTACGTGCGCTGCTGGGGCTCCAACGACTACGGCCAGCTCGGGCGGGCGCCGAGCGCGGCGGAGCTCCTCCCCGCCGTGGCGGGGCACGGCGCGCTCGCGCAGCACGTCTTCGCGGGGCCGACGCAGACCGCGGTGCTCGACAAGTCGCAGCAGTTCGGTCACTGGGGCCTCTTCGCGCCGCGCAACGACGACGGGGTCACCCCCTGGTCGCGTCACGACACGCCCGGCGTGGCGCCGCTCGCAGGCGTCGCGTTCGGTGAGCGCTTCGCCCTCGCGTGGGACGACGAAGGCCACCTCGTGGGATGGGGCGCGCCCGACGGCGCGAACTTCTCGACGGCCTTCGTGCTCAAGCCCGTGGTCATTCACCTCGGCGTGCCGGTCGCGCAGGTCGCGCTCTGGACCCGCGACGGACGCGGTCACGGATGCCTCGTCGTCCCCGTCGGCTTCGTCGGGTGCTGGGGCGACAACGACCGCGGACAGCTCAGCGCGAGCCCCGTGGAGTACGGGATCCTGCGCGTTCCGACGGTCTCGCGCGTCGTCTCGATGTCGCTCGGCGATCGCTACTCGTGCGCGCTTCGCGGCGACGCGACGGCGTGGTGCTGGGGCGCCAACGACGTGGGCCAGCTCGGTGACGGCACCGCGCGCGACCGGGGGATCCCCGCGCGCGTCGCGATCACGTCGCAGGTGCTCGCGCTGTCGACGGGCGCTCGTCACGCCTGCGCGCTCACCCGCGACGGCTCCGTGTGGTGCTGGGGCGCCAACGATCGCGGACAGCTCGGCGCGAGCTCCGTCGAGCTGTTTTCGACGACGCCGCTGCGTGTGGCGGGGCTGCCGAAGTCGACGTCGGTCGCGGTGGGCGACGACTTCTCGTGCGCCCGCACCGAAGACGGACGCGCGTGGTGCTGGGGCAACAACGACCGCGGCCAGCTCGGCGACGGCACCACCGTGATGCGCGCGGAGCCTCGCCCCATCAGGCTGTAGAGACCCTCCCTCTCGCGCGACCGGGCCGCGCGCGTCGCGGCGACCTCTGCTTGCTTGCGAAACGCTGCGAACGCGAGTACGCGGACCGTGATGGCTGACCCGCAGTGGCGAGAACTCCGTCGCAGGTTCACGCGAAACCTCAAGCTGCGCGCCCTCGACTACGCGCTCGAAGAGGACAGGAAGCTCTACGCCCCCGTGCACGAGGGGGCGCACGACCCGGTGGCGCGCCTGCACCGCACGATCGAAGACAACGACGACCAGAGCGCGCAGCTCGTGGCGGGCTTTCGCGGAACGGGCAAGACGACCGAGTTCTCTCGCCTCGAAGCGGCGCTCAAGGAGAGCGGCTACCTCGTCGCCCGCATCGACCTCGACGAGCACATCGATCACCACTCGCCCGTCGACGTGCGCGAGTTCCTGCTGGTGCTCGCGAGCGCGCTCGGTGAGCGGCTGCTCGACCCGCACCTCCTCGGACCCGAGACCGGCGCAGAGAACAACTTCTCGCACTACGCACGCACCTTCCTCCCCGAGCTGCCTACCGACCAGGCGACCGTCCGCAACAACGCGGGCGAGGTCATCCAGACCGTCGAGTGGAAGCGCGCGTTCCGCGAAGACCTCGACTTCCGCAAGGCCGTGCGAGAGGCGATCGGCGGACGAATCCCGCTGCTCGAAAGCGTCGTGCGACGCTGGCACGAGCGCGTGCTCGCCGCGCTCGTTCAGAAGCACGGGCACGCGCGCCTCGTGGTGATCGTCGACTCGCTGGAGCACCTCCGCGGGACCTACGACACCGCACAGAAGGTGCACGAGAGCGTGCGCGAGCTCTTTCTCACCCACGGTCGCCGCCTCACACTGCCGAAGACGCACATGGTCTTCAGCGTCCCTGCGTTCATGGCGCTCTACGCCGACAACGTCGCCGCGGAGTTCGCGGGTTCGCTCGTCGCATGGTCCGCGTGTCACGTTCGCCGGCGCGAGGGCGCTTCGCTCGAACCAGATGAAGCGTCGATCGAGAGCCTCGTCACGCTCGTCGAGCGGCGCGTCGACTGGGCGCGCTTCCTCACGGACAGAGCGGCGCTCGAAGCGCTGATCCTCGCCTCTGGGGGGTCGATTCGCGACCTGCTCAAGATGCTCGCCGAGGCTCTCGCCGCGGTGCCCGAGTCCGAGAGCCCGAAGGTCGGCGCGGACGTGGCGATCGCGGCGGTGCAGCGCAGCTTCGCGACGCTGTGGGCCGATCAGAAAGACGTGCTCCGCGGCATCGCGAGCTGCCGTGGGTTCGACGGCCTGGAGTCGAAGCACCGGGAGCAGGTGGCGGCGTTCCTCGATGCAGGCGTGGTGCTCTGCTACCTCAACGGCGATTTCTGGTACGACGTGCACCCGCTGCTGAAGCCTCGCCTCGACGCGGTGCCGTGACCACCCCGTACCTCGCGACGCGCGAGCGGCTCCTCACGCAGCTCGACCTCGATGAGGGCTTCTGGTTCGCCATCGTCGCGGGGCCCGATGACCGCCCGCGCGAGCGACTGCGCCTCGCCGTCAAAGGCTGGTGCATCGACCACGGCGTCGCCTTTCACGACCACGCCCTGCCGCCGAGCGAACTGCCCGAGCTTGCGCGCACGCTCGCGAGGGAGCCGACTCCGGGAGTTCACTGGGCGAGAGCGAGCGGCGAGGGCGCGAGCATCGAGGGGAGCGAGCGCGGGCTCAAGCAGCTCCTCCTCGCGATGAACGAGCGACGCGACGCCTACACCCGCAAGCTGCAAGGCCCGGTGATCATCGAGGGCCGTGCCTCGCTCCGTCGGCTGCTTCAGGAGTTCGCGCCCGACCTCTTCTCCATCGCGGTCCCGCTCGCGGAGGTCGCCGCGGATCCCGATGAGGAGCCCGAACCGAGCGAACCCCTCGCGAGCTGGCACCTGCTCCCCGACACGGCGGAGAGCGCCGAGACATGGCTCGACCGCGCGCATCGCAGCAACGACGCCTCGGAGCGCGTCGCCGCGCTGATCCACGCCGCGGAGTGCTCGATGGCGCGAAGAGCGTTCTCGCACGCCGCGGCGCCGCTCATCGACGCGCTCGCGCTCGCGGAGCAGGCCCGCGCGGCGGGTGAGCTCAGCGAGGCGACGGCGGGGTTGTGTGAGCGCGCGCGGCTGTGGCGCGCGATGCTGCTGATCGAAGACGGCGACCTGCGCGCGGCGGAGTCGACGCTCGAGGAGGTGCGCCCCACCGAGGAGGCGCTGTCGCGCGCGGCCGCGATCGAGCGCGCGAACCTCGCGTGGGCGAGAGGCACGCGAGAGGTCTCGCTCACCGCGTACTGCGACGCGTTGCAGTGGATGGCGGAGACGGCCACCACGGCACCACATCCCCGCGTCATGGCGGAAGGGGGCGTGTGCGTCGTCGAGCGGGTGGCTCGCGTGGGGATGTGGGACCGCGCGCTGTCGGCGAGCGGGAGCGCGCTACGCCGCGGTGAGGTGCGCGGTGAGGTGCGCGCGGACGACGAACTCGCGACGCGGCTCTGGCTCGGGATCAGCGCAGCGAGCGCGTATCTCGTGGCGACCGATCGGGCTGCGCACGCGACGCTGTCGTCAACGCTTCGAGAGGTCGCGAGCAACGCCGCGGGGCAGCCCGACGCGCGCGTGTGGAACGCCGTCGCGGTGTGCGTCGAGGCAGACGCGCAGGTCGTCGCGGGGAGCGCCACAGAAGCAGAGCGAGCGTTCGAAGGGGCGCTCGCAGAGCTTGATCTCGTCGACCTTCACCTGGGTGATCAGGTCCTCTGGGGGTTGCTGTCGACGAGGATCGCGACCTTGTCGGTCGGAGATGCGAGCAGCCGACACGTTGAGGAGTTCGGGCAACGCGCGATCACACGCGTGAGCGCGCTGCCCGAAACTCCGTCCAATCGTCGATGGCGGCGCACGACCTTGCGGCTGCTTGCACTGAACCAGGCGCGTCTGTTTGAGCAGCAGGGACGCATTGACGATGCGTTGCACGCGATTGATCAGTCCCTGCTCCTGCGGTGCGAATCGTCCTACGAAGTGTTGGGGATGATTGGAGCGCATAACCTCCGCGGGAGATTGCTGGCGACGCAACACCGTCGTGCCGAAGCAGTGGACACGCTCAACTTAGTCATCGCGCTCATAGAGCAGGTCTCCCGTGTGCGAGGGGGGGCTGCGCCGTGGATGCATTACCTCGTGTCCGCGTGGTGCGATCTGGGCGACGCGATCGTGGACGAAGACCCTCTCTATGCGAAACGCGCGTACCAGACGGCGTTGACGCATGCGAGGCGTTACGCGCGTTCGCATCCCGGCGACGCGCAGGCCACTCATAACTTGGGAGTCGCGCTGATGTCTCGCGGACAGTGCGCGCTCAAGCAGGGAGACGTCGCCGACGCTGATGCCTTCATTCGGGAGGCGCTGTCGCTGACGAGGGGGCTCGTGGTGCTCGACCCGGCGTCGTTGTTACTGCGTCGCAACCTCGCGACCAGCCTGCTTGTCTTCGCGCATGTACTCGACGCAAAGGGCGACGCCTCGGAAGCCGACGACTTGCGGCGCGAGGCGCAGGAGATCCTGAGCATGCTCGTCAAGCTCGACCCCTCGGATGCATTTGCCGCTCGCTTGCTCTCCGACTCCACACGCTGACCACCGCCCGCGCCCTGCCCCAACCCCAAAGCGCCCCGCCCGACGGATCAACCGCGCCTCCGCCCCGGCTCGCACTCCCCGACGCGCGGATCGAGCGCGCGCGACCCACACATCGAAGCACCCCGTCCGCCCGATCGAGCGCGCCTCGCCCCTACCTCGAAGTACCCCGCGCGCCCGATCGAGCGCGCCTCCCCCCACCTCGAAGTACCCCAGCGGCGCGATCGAGCGCGCCTCGGCCCTACCTCGAAGTACCCGAAACCCCGCGTTTCTTCGCGTCGCACACCCACATCACAGGAGGAATCGACCGCGCTTGAAGTGCTCGCGCGCCCGCCTTTACGATGCGAAGTCATGAAGTACATGTTCCTCACGTTGAACGATCTGTCTCTGGGCTTGCGCGACCTCACGCGGTCGAAGCTGCCCGCGGTCTCATCGCACGCCGCTGTGAAGCTCTACGGTCCGCGGTTGCAGGCGAAGTTCCACGAGATCGAGGCCATCCCCGGGGTGGGCGGGAGCGGTGAGCCCTTCGCCGAAGAGCTCGCGGCCAAGGACGTCGAGCACGACAACCACGGCGGGGCGATCTGGTATCTCGCCGAGGCGGTACAGCGCTCGCCGATGGTGTCGCCCGAGGCGAAGGCCGCCGTTGAGACCGCGCGGACGAAGTTCGTCCCCAAGCTCTCGGAGTTGCAGCGCTCGCACGTCGACGAGGCCGCCACCGCGCTGCGTAACGAGAGCGCCATCGCAGAGATGCAGCGCGAGCTCAAGTCGGTGCGCGTCCCCGGCGGAGCGACCCTCTACGACTGGGTCACGGCCTTCGTGGGAGCGGGCAAGGACCTCGACGAGCTGCTCCGCAAGCGCGCCGCGGTGGTGGCTCCCGATCGCAGCGCCATCGGCGGGCTGCGCAGCGTCACGGTGGGATTGCTCAACCGCTTCCGCGCCGCGCTGGCCGATGAGCTCGCGGACGACGAAGCGAAGCTCGCCGAGGTCGACCGCGCGGTGTTCGCCTACTTCGACCAGCTCGAGACGCGCCGCGCGACCGCCGGGAGCGGCGATGGAGCGACCGAGCCGACGCCGCCCCCGCCGCCCGCTCCGACGCCCGCCTGAGCGACGGCGAAACCTCCCGTCGCGCAGGTGCGGGTGTCGTCGCCCGCGCCACGCATCCAGCTGGCCTACGGAATCAACAACGGGAACCCCACCGCGCTCGCGGTCGTGAACCTCTGCGCGCCGGGCGTCTCGGTGCGCACGACGCGCTACGAAGAGCGCGGCGCGCTCGCGATCGACTGGGCCGCGCGAACGGGCGTCGACCTCGCGGTCAACGGCGACCTGTTCGAATATGGCTCGTACGCCGTCACCCACTGGGCGCGGAGCGGAGGCGTCGACTGGCCGCCGGGTACGCACAACATGGAGCCGCACCCGAACCTCTCCTTCGCCCGGGCTTCGCCGTGCGCGGAGAGATCCGTCGCGCGCTTCCTTCGATCACGACGCGTGCGGTTACGACGGTCGCCTCACGCGCTGCCTCGCCGACGGAAACGTCGAGAGCCCCGCGCGTGCCCCGCAGGAACCGTGTGTCAGACGCATCCCGATGGTGTCGGCGAGTGCGCGGCGCCGGGCTCCGTCGGCCGTGACGCTGGCGCCGACGTGACGATCGATGTGGCGCGTGATGTCTCCGCGGAGGCTGTCGTCGACGTGGCAGACGAGCCCACGCGCGATGTGAGCGGCGACGACGCGCTGCGCGACGCTCCCCTCGGTGCGGGGCGCATCGCGCTGGCGGCGTGCGTCGGGCTTGCGCTCCTGCGTCGGCGTCGCCGCGCCCCTTCGAGGGGGGCCGTCCGTTGCGCTCGCCGCGCGACCGCGGTACGCGTGGCCGCACAGGAGTCGCAACCATGAAGATCAAGACCACGGTTCGTGCGGGAGACACCGGCACCTCATACATCGGCGTGCCCTGTCGCCCCGCGCAGCACTGATCGCGCCCGCCGCGAATTCGAGGCGACGCAGACCGACGTCGCCCCGGTGCCTTCGCGCGACGCGGTGATTGCCGCGCACGAATGCTGTTCCCCGCTTCGCAGAGGGGCCTCCGTGCTCTATGCCGAGGCCCATGCACACGCTCCGTTCTCTCGTCGTCGCCGCTCTCTGCGCGGCCTGCTCGTCGTCGCCGCGACCCGCGTCGAACGTCGCTCCCACCAGCGCGTCGGCCTCCATCGAGGTGCGTCCCGACATCGGAGCCGCGCTCGGCGCGAGCGACCGCACCGAGGCCGACCGCGCCCTCGACGCCCAGCGACGCCCTGGAGAGGTCCTCACGTTCTTCGGCGTCGCGCGCGGACAGCGCGTGGCCGACCTCTTCGCGGGCGGAGGCTACACGTCGGAGGCCCTCGCGCGCGTCGTCGGCCCCGACGGGCAGGTCTTCAGCCAGAACAACCGTTTCGCCCTCGAGCGCTTCGCCAACACGCCGTGGACGGCGCGCCTCGCCACGCCCGCGATGCAACGCGTGGTGCGCGTGGAGCGAGAGCTCGATGACCCGCTGCCCCCCGAGGCGACGAACCTCGACGCGGTGCTGAGCGTGCTGGTCTATCACGACAGCGTGTGGCTCCAGACCGACCGCGCCGCGATGAACCGCGCGATCTTTCGCGCGCTGAAGCCCGGCGGCGTGTTCGGCGTCATCGACCACAGCGCCGCCGAGGGGCACGGCACGGCCGACGCGCAGACGCTCCACCGCATCGAGGAGCGCGTCGTGATCGAAGAGGTCACCGCCGCGGGCTTTCGCCTCGACGCGCGCAGCGACATCCTGCGCAACCCGGCGGACCCGCGCGACTGGAACGCGAGCCCGCGCGAGGCCGGCGCGCGCCGCGGTCAGAGCGACCGCTTCGTGCTGCGCTTCGTGAAGCCGTAGGGCGGGCCCTCGACGCTCCGCCCTTCACCGCACGTAGATCGCGCTCGCGCGTGCGCCGAAGGGGATGTCGACGCTCCCTCCGCGCACGGTCACCGAGGCGCCGCCGAGCGCGTCGCGCAGCATCGTTCCGTCGGCCACGTTGAGCTCCGCGGGGACGCGCACCGACACCGTGCGCATGGTCGTTCCGCGGTTGATCGCGATGATCGCCACGTCGGCCCCGACGCCCCGCGCGTACACGTAGCCGTCGCCGTCGGTGTGCAGCGCGCGGCGCGCGCCGCGGCGGAGTCCCGCGTGCGTCGAGCGCAGCGTTCCGACGGTCTGCACGTGACGCAGGAGGCGCTGCTCGCGCGCGTTGAGGGCGTCGCCGAAGCGCATCATGCGGCGGTTGTCGGGGTCCGCCGCGCCGGGCAGTCCGACCTCGTCGCCGTAGTGGATCAGCGGGACGCCGCGCTGCGTGAGCGTGAAGGTCCACGCGAGGGCCATGCGCTCGTAGGGCTCATCGCGGTCGGGCGGCGGCGGCGGGGCGTTGTATCCGAGCTCGCGCGAGTCGCCCACGATCTGCCCCGCGGCTTCTGAGAGGAAGCGCGTCACGTCGTGGTTGCCGAGAAAGGGCGACATCGGCGCGTCGCCGAACGCGCGCTCGCTCGCCTGCACCGCGTTCTCGAGGTCTCCCATCGTGCCGCCGTTCTGCGCGAAGGCCCCGCGGATCGACCAGAAGAGCGGGAAGTCGAACTGCGCGTGGAGCGCGCCGCGTCCCACATAGCGCCGCACGAGGTCGTGGCCGTCGGCGCCCGTGAAGGTCTCGCCCACGGTGTACGCCCGCGCGTTGCCGACCTCGAAGCGGTCCATCATCGCGCGGAGGTTCGTCGTCGAGAGGTAGTTCATGTGCTTGACCGCGTCGACGCGGAAGCCGTCTGCGTCGGTCTCCGTGAGCCACCACCACGCGTCGCCGAGCATCGCCTGCGCGACGGGCGTGTTCCCCCAGTTCACGTCGGGGAGGTAGTCGGTGAACCAGCAGTCGACGGCGCGGTCGTCCCACGAGCACATCGATCCGCCGCACACGCACGACCCGTCGCCGTTGAACCACCCGTCTCGCTGATGGTCGCGGAAGTACGGATGCTCCCGGTGGAGCTGGTTGTGTACGAGGTCGTAGAGCACGCGGATCCCGTGGCGGTGCGCCTCGGCGTTGAGCGCGCGGAGCTCGTCGAGGGAGCCCCAGTGCGAGTCGGTCTGCCGGGGCTGATTCACCCAGTAGCCGTGGTAGCCGCCGTAGTTGCGTCCGTCGCTGCCGCGCCCCGACGCGTGCGTGTTGCTGTTCACGGGCGAGAGCCACAGGGCCTTCACGCCGAGGCGGTCGAAGTAGCCTTCGCGCAGCGCCGCCGTGACGCCCGCGAAGTCGCCGCCGTTCCAGTCTGCGATGGGGGCGATGCCGCCGACGCGTCCGTCGTTCGTGGGGTCGCCGTTGCGAAAGCGATCGGTGAACACGAAGTAGAGCGGACCGTCGCCCCACTGGTACGCGTCGCGCTCGACCCACATGGGCACGATGAGCTCGTCGGCGGCGCGTCCGCTCGTGGCGCTCGCGTTGACGCGCAGGGTGTACTTCGTCGCCGCGAGTCCGCGCGCTCGCACGCGGATCATCCCCGTGGCCGCGTCGAAGGTCGTGGCGCCCGAGGGCAGCGCCGTGGGGCTCATGGTCACGCGCACCGACGAGGGGTTGGCGCCCCTGCGGCTCGCGCCGTCGACGTACTGCACGTCGAGCTCGAGCGCTCCGTCGGCAGTGGCGTTGGCGCGCGCGACGCGCAGCGTGGGGGCCTCGCAGTCGCCCACGGTGACGAGCGAGTTCTCGGTGCCGTTGACGTAGCGGCGCGCGATGGTCGCGGGGTCGAGCTGCCAGTCGCTCCCGTCGACGACGAACTTGTAGCCGTAGTCGCCGGGCGGGAGGTTCACCTCGGCGCGGAACACGCCGCCGCCCGCGTCGACCATGGGCGTGGCCGTGGCAGAGAACGCGTTCCACTCGCCCGCGACGGCGACGGCGCGCGCGGGGCGACCGAGGTTGAACGTGAACACCGTCGCGCACGAGCGCGCGGGCGTCGACGCGTCGAGCGCGGCGTCGGTCGACGCGTCGAGCGATCCCGAGGGCGTGTCGTCGGAGCAGGCCGCGAGGAGAGAGAGCAGCGTGACGAAGCGAAGCGCGCGCATGGCGCGAGACTTCATCGCGAAGCGCGCGACGGTCAAGGGGCGGCGGCCATCAGGTCTCAGCGCCCCGGCGGGAGCGCGGGCGCGATGAGCGTCTCGATCTGCGGCTCCGAGAGCAGCGCTTCGAGGCGGCGCGCGATGATCCCCGCGCGGTTGAGGAAGAACAGCGTCGGGACGTGCTCCACGAGGCCGAGCGCGCTCGCGCCGTTGCGCACCTCGTCGCTCGCGACGGTGACGATCACGCGATCGAGGCCCGTCACCGTGCGGTACGCGTCGAGGGCCGTGCGGAGGGTCAACGCGTCGCCCGTGTCGCCCGCGACGGCGATCACGGCGAGGCTCTCGGGGTGCCGCCGCGCGACGCGCTCCAGGTTGCGGATCATGGCCTGACACGCGAGGTTGTCGGTGGTGAACGCGAAGACCAGCACGGCCTTGCCGCGGTGGTCGGCCACGTCGATGTGCTCGCCCGACCAGGTCTGGAGCACGAGGCTCACGGGGTCTTGCGAGGGCGGGGCGAGGGGCTCCGACGGCGCCGACGAGGCCACGCGACGGGTGGTCACGCAGGCCGTCGCGGGGCCGAGCGAGAGCGCGCAGAGGAGCGCGAGGCTACTCGCCCTTGTCACCGGCGCCCGTGAAGCGGTCGTCTTCATCGCGGAACAGGACGTTGAACGTCGTAAGGGTCCCGTAGCATCCCGTGATGTACTGCTGGAGGGTGACCTTCTCGTCGTCGCCGAGCTTCGAGCTGTTGAGCTTCTGCTCGAGCACGCGGAGCTTGTCGCGCAGCATCACGATCTTGTGGAAGAAGCCCTCGATGGGGACCTTCTTGTCTTGCAGCCCCTGACGGCCGGGGCGGAGGATCAGCTCGCCGCCGCGGTAGCGGTCTGCGATGGGGCAGTCGCCGAGGGCGAGCTCCTCTTGAATGACCTCACGGAGCACCTTGCGGAACGTGGCTTCGTCCATGTCGACGTCGACCTCGATGGGGGCGCGCGGCGGCGCCGGGGGGGACTTCTTCGTGGTGTCAGTGCGGCGCGCGGGCGCGGCCTTGGCGCGCGCGAGGAGGGCGCCGCGGGGGACGTAGTCGACGCAGGTCGAGGTCTCGGGGCGCACGGGCGGATACTGGCCGCTGGTGCAGTCGCCTACGAGCACACCCTTGTCGGGGTCGGGGCGTACGGAGTGGAAGTACGCACACGTTCCGCAGCGGCCCGCGAGCGGTTCGTCGGTCACGGCACGCGAAGGTAGTTCCTCCGCGGCCCCGGCGTCGAGGGGGGACGCGCCGAGGCCCTTCACGCGCGGTCGAGGCCCGCCTCGCGACGGAACTCGCGGCACTGCCAGCTCCCGCGGTCGAACTCACGGCACGTCGTCCCGCGGTCTTCGTAGATCTGACACGCGTTGGGCGACGCGTCGGTGCCGAGGTGCACGCACGCGCCGTCGGGGTGGGTCGCGAAGGCCACCATCCCGAAGTGTCCCGGCTGCACCGCGGTCGCGAGGTCGTCGCGGCCGATGCGCCGCCAGCGCACGAGGTCCTCTTCGGGGATGAGGATCCGTCCGTCGTGGCCGGTGCGACAGCAGGCGCCGCACGTGAGGCAGTCGAGCTCTTCGGTCATCGCGCGAGACCGTGGCCGATGGGTGGCGCGGGGGTCAACCGTTGCGTTGCCATTCCCGCGCGCCCCGACGGTGACGTAGAGTGCGCGGCGATGGGAGCCAACGACGACGGGAGCATCCACTCGGTAGGGGCCCTCTGCGCGGTCGCGACCCGCGGTGAGCCGACGTTGCGCGCGTGGGCCTTGCGCTGGTTGCGGGGCGCGCGGGGTGACGAGCCACGACGCGTCATCGTAGAGAACCTCTCGCACGAGAGCGACGCCGTCCGCCGCGCCGCCGCGGAGGCGTTGACCTCCGTGCCGCTCGACGAGGGGCTCACCGCGGCCCTACGCGCGCTCGCCGAAGCGCACCCCGGCGCGGACGGAGACGTTGCCCTCACGCGGCTCATCGAGGGCGGCGACGAGCAGACCCTCGACGCCGTGCTCGCGCGCGTCGCGGCGGGCGAGGTGCCCGGCGAAGGGGTGGTCGAGGCCTTTCTCGCGAAGCACCCCGCGCGCCTGGCCGAGGCGCTGCGCGTGGTCATGCGGCGCGAAGGGTTCACGCCCTCTCGCGCGTGGGCCAGCGCGCTCACCCGCGTCGCGACGGAGGAGGACCTCGGGTGGTTCCTCAGCGACCTCGACGCCGAGCTCCGACCGATGGCGCGCTACGCCGCCGCGTCGGTCTCGTGGGTCGCGCCCTTCTCCACGGGCGAGAAGTCGACGCGCGAGTGGACGCACCTCCTCGACGTGGTGCGCGCCCTCGACGACGCCGCGTGGGAGCCCGCCGACGAGGCCTCGCAGCGCCTCCGCCGCGCGGCGCACGCGTACCTCTCGCCCGATCCCTGGCGCAAGGCGCTCTCGGCCTTTCGCTCGCGCCAGTGGTGGCACGTGATGGAGGAGGCCGCGCTCATCTGGGGGCGCTTCTCTCCGGGCCCTCGCGCGCCGAGCCCGCCGAGCTTCGCGGAGACCTTCGGGCTGCTCTCTCGCACGCGCGCGCCGGCGGAGGCCGACGCCCACCTCGCGCTCGGGCTCGCGCTCGGCGCCGTGGCGCGCGCGGCCCTCGGCCCCCTCGACCCCACGCGCGACGAGCTCCCCCGCGTCGTCCGCTGGATGCTCGCGTTCGGCCCCGACTGCCTCGCGACGCTGCTCCCGCCCTTCGCCGAGCGGTGGCTCGCGCTGGCGCCCGACGACCCCGCGTGCGACGCGGTCTCGTCGATCCTGTGTCGCGCGCTGCTCACCGAGCCGTCGAACCGTTCGAGCTGCGCGCAGGCGATCCTCCTGATGCTCCCGCAGGCGTGCGTCGACGTCGCGACGGTGCTCGCGCTGCCGCCCTTCGAGAAGGACCGCGCGCAGCTCCTCTGTCAGCTCCTGGTGATGCGCCCGGCGCTGCTCCGCGAGTGCGCCGAGGCGACGCTGGCCGAGCCGCGGCGGACGTTCAACCGCCCGCTGCTCCTCTCGCTCATGGCCTGCGAGGAGCGCTGGGCCTCGGAGCTCATCCTCCGCGCGTTCGAACGCGCCGTCGGGCCCGACGTCACCACGATGCTCCAGGCGATCCGGTCGCAGGCCGCGCCGCGCGCGCTCGGCGTCATCGCCGCCACGCTGGAGCCCGACGTCCCCGCGGCGGCGGCCGTGGCGGCCTTTCTCTCGCGCGTGATGGAGCTCTCGTCGCCGCCCGAGGAGCTCGTCGTGCGCGCCGTCGCGTCGCCCCTCGCGGTGGCCGTGCGCTGCAACCGCTGCGGCGCGCGCTCGTCGCAGGAGGTCTGCGGCGCGACGGTGCACCCGGACCCCGCGGCGTGCCTCCGCGAGGGGTGGGACGGGATCGTGTTCGAACGCGTGGTGCGCTGCGCGTGCGGCGCCGAAGACGACTACACGCTCTCGCCCGAGCAGCGCTTCGTGCTCCTGGCGGCGTGGCACGCGCCGGACCTCTTCGAATGCGAGGTCAAGCTGTTCCGCGGCGTGTGCGAGGTGAGCGAGGGGCGCGTCGCGCGTCGCCGCAGCGAGCACATCGCGGCGCTGCGCGCGCACGTCGCGGAGCACCCCGACGACTCCCCCGCGTGGGAGCGCCTCGGCGACTCGCTGCGCGAGGCGGGCGAGCGCGACGGGGCCGTGGCCGCGTGGCGCCGCGCGATGGAGGCCTCCGCCGACAACCTCACGGTGATCATCGGCTACCACGAGATGCTCCGCGACGAGGGCGACTTCGCGGGCGCCGACGCGCTCATGGCCCCCGCGCTCGCGGCCTGGCCCCGGGCGCTCGCGGGCCTCGACGAGCCCGCCGAGAAGGCCCGCTGGCTCGTCGAGGCGCTGCGCAAGATGCAGACGCGGAGCGCCGCGCCCTTCACGCTCGTGCACGCGTACAAGACCCGCGAGGGCTTCGCGCCGCCGCCCGTCGCCGTCGGCGGCGTCACGCTCGAGGGCAAGGTCTCGGACGCGCACCGCACCGCGGCCCTGCTCGACCCGAGGCTCGCGAGGCTCGAGCTCGTGGTCGATCTCAAGGGCGAGGTCCCTTCGCTCGCGGCGCCCCTCGAAGGGGGCGCGTTCGGCGCGAAGCCGCCGCGCGCGACGCAGAAGACCCCCGCCCACCCCGAGGGCGCGCGCCTCGGACGCAACGATCCGTGCCACTGCGGCAGCGGGCAGAAGTTCAAGAAGTGCCACGGACGCTGAGATTTCAGGGCCCCGGCGGCCTCCTGCGGGCGGCGCCCCGCGCGTCACAAAAACGCTACACAGCGCTTGATTGACGGTTCTCAGGGGCCCTGCGTATAGTGCCGCCACGTACGTGGCACGCTTCAGGCTTCGATTCCTGTTGCAGGAGTTCGATCTCGCTCCTGGTGAGACGGTGATCGGGCGCAGCCCCGAGTGTCACATCACGATCGACGACCCGCTCCTGTCGCGGCAGCACGCGAAGATCGTCGTGAGCGCGACGACGGCGACCCTCCACGACCTCGGGAGCCGCAACGGCTCGCGGGTGAACGGTCGGATGCTCGTCGAGCCGCAGCTCCTCCACGACGGCGACCGGCTCCGTCTCGGCACGCAGGAGCTGGTGTTCTTCGGCGTGCGCTCGGACCTCCGCGCGGCCAAGGCCACGGGCGCGATGCGCCTCTGCCAGCACTGCACGACGCCCTTTCCCGAGGGCCCCGCGGCGTGCCCCCACTGCGGCAAGGCGATCAGGCCCGACGAAGACACCATGTCGGGCGTCTCGGGGATGTCCGTGCGCCAGGCGTGGATCCTCCAGATGCTCAACGACATGCTCGACCGCGTGCTTCGCGGCGGTCGCGCGGGCGAGGCCGAGAAGCTGCTCTACCGCGCGGCGGAGGAGACCGAGAACCGCATGGCGTCGAACGACATCGACGCCACCCAGTTCGTGCGCACGGCGGACCTTGCGCTGCAGTTCAGCCTCCAGCAGCGCGACCCCCGGTGGTCGCTCTGGGTGCTCGACGCGCACCGGCGCTCGACGCGCGCGCTCTCGTCCTCGACGGTCGACGGGCTCTACGCCGTGCTCGACCTCGAGGGCGTGCCCGCGGCCGTGGCCGAGTACCTCGAAGCGTGTCGCGCGGTGGGGCCTCTCGATGAGCAGGGCCTCCGCCTCGCTCGGCTCCTCCAGTCGGTCCCCAACGTTCAAACATAGGCTCACGGAGCGCGCCGCGTGCCGAGATTCCGGGTCCGCTACCGCAACACCTACTATGAGCTGCCGCACGGGGAGTTCGTGGTGGGTCGCGCCCCGGGGTGTCAGCTCATGCTCGACGACCCGCGCGTCTCGCGGCGTCACACGCTGTTCCACGTCGAGGCCCAGCGGCTCACGGTCGAAGACCTCCACAGCCGCAACGGGACCCTCGTCAACGGCGTGCTGCTCAAGGCCCCGCTCGTGCTCGCTGATCGCGACCTCGTCACCATCGGCTCGCAGGAGATCCGCGTCGTCGCGATGCGCGACACCGACGAGCGCACCGTGGGCAGCGGGCTCGCGCCGACGGCGCCCGACATCGCCTCGATGCTCCCCGTCGAAGACCCCACGGAGGTCGGCGGTCTCGGGCCGCTCCTCACGCTCTTCGACAAGGCGCTGCTCATGGGCAGCTACGACGAGGCCGAGCGCTACCTCAAGCAGATCTTCAGCGAGCTCGCGCAGGGCGGCGGTCAGACGCTCCGCATGCGGGCGCCCGCGATGCTCGACCGCGTCGCGCGCTCGGTGATCGTGTACGCGGGCTCGACGGGTCGCAGCGCCTCCGTCGACCAGGTGTTCTCGCTCTTTCAGCGCGGGGGAATGGTGATGCAGGCCCCCCTGCTCGACGAGTTCCACACGCTGGTGCGGAAGCTCAAGCACCCGCTCTCGCCGCAGCTCCGCGAGTACGTCGAGTGGCTGCGCGGCGAGGCCGACCGGCTCGGCCCCGCGGAGCGCTTCGCGCTTCAACGCGCCGAGGGGCTCATCCGCGCGCTGCGCGGCCAGGCGGGCTGAGCGAGACGCGCGCGTCGGGTGTCGGTGACGTGCGCGCAGACGCGTCCGAGCACCGCGGTTGCGCGGCGCCCGGTTACGTCTCGGATGGGCTGAGGGAGAGGAGGGAGTCGGTCAGTTCACGCCGGCGCGCGAGAGCGCTTCGCCGAGGGCGTGATGATCGTTCTGGAGCGCGTCGACCGCGGTGCGCAGGCGCGTGAGGCGCTGCACGTAGTCAGACCACGGACGACCGAGGTTGCTCACCACGTTGCTGACCACGCCAGGACCCGGCGCGACGGGGATGCCCACCGTGCCGATGGTCGTGGGCAGCGCGAGGTCGCCCGACTGATACACCGTGCGACGCGGCGCGCCCTGAAGACCCGGAACCGCGGGGAAGGTGAACCCGCCCGTCTGGTCGTACTCGGGCACCACGAGGGTCGCCATCACGGGCGGCGCGCCCTCTCCACGGCCCGGCCCGAAGACCACCGCGAGGTGCTGCATCTCGGTGCGGACGCGCTGCGCCTCGGCGAGCGAGCCGCGGATCACGCGGACGTTGTTGCCCGACGTCAGCGCGTTGTGCCGCTGCATCTCGCGCCACACCTGCTCAAGCTCGATCTGGACCTTCATCAGCTTCGAGACGAGGTCGGGACGAAGACGCCCCACGCGGCCCGCGTACACGTCGGGACCGAGGGGGGGATCGGGCGACTGCTGCGCGAACCAGGTGAGCAGCTCCTCGTCGACGCGCGCCTGCGCGGTCGGCGCGGCGGGCTGCTGGCCCTCTTCGCCCGCGGCGATGCCCGCGGCGGTGGCCGCGGCGTCGACCTTGTCCTTGAGGGTCGTCACCGCGGAGCCCGTGGCGTCGACAGCGCGACGGATCTCGGTGATCGCGCCGCGGGTCTTGGCCTCTTCGTCCTTGGAGCTCTTGAAGTCGCCGATGAGGTAGCCCGCCACGAGCGAGACCGCGCCGACCGCGATGGCCGTGAGGATCGCGCCGCGGTTGTTGCGGCCGACCTCGGCGTCGCTCACGTGCTTGTCGTCGATGACGAGGCGGACCTCCTGCGCCGACGACGAGGCCGCGGCGGAGAAGGGATCGGCGGCGATGGCGGCCATGCGCGCGGCCTCGGCGGCGGCGCGGGCCTGCTCGACGGCGCGAGCCTCGGCGGCGCGGGCCTCGGCGGCGGCGCGGGCCTCGGCGGCGGCCTTCTCGGCCATCTGCGCGCGGATGAAGTCGGGCACCGCGATGTCGTCGCCAGGGAGGCCGCCCGTCGGCGCCGCCATCGGCGGCACATCGACGCTGATGGGGGGCGCGGCCACCGGCGGCGGAGCGAAGTCCCCCATCGGAGGCGGCGGCACGGCGGCAGGTTCGGAAGAGGCCGCTGGGGCCTGACCCGCCATCGTTCCCTTGAGACGGTTCCTCAGGTCCGGCTTCTTCTTCTCCTCGGCCATCGGGGGTCGTGCTCCTTCGCGTGCGTCGCGGCGCCCTCATCGGAGCGCCCTGTGATCGGTGCTGGTGGTTGTGTCGATTCGCCGTCTGCGCAGGGCAAAACATGCTCGCGCGGCGTGCGCGACGTTATCGTCGCATTCTTCAGAGTGTCAAGGTAAACGTCGCTCCGTGAGCGTCCCCAAGCGTGCGCGACGAAGGCTCTCTCTCTGCGTGCTCGCGCTGGCGTGGGCGTGCGTGCAGCCGCCTCCCGACGTGGGCCCGCTCGCCCCGATACGCACCGAAGACACGCGCGTCATCCGGCTCATGTCCGAGGTCGACCGCGACGCCGACCGCGACGCCCACGCCGCCGCGCGCACCATCCGCGAGATCGTGCTGCCCGTGGCCCGCGCCAACGCGCGCGCTTGCGCGCAGATCCAGCTCACGCACCCCACCGCGCGGACGCTCGCGTCAGACCTCCGCTCGCTCCTCGACGAGCGCGTGGTGCGGCTCGAGCGCTACGCCGCGGCCCTCGACTCGGGCGACCTCGAGCGCCGCATCCGCGAGATGCGCGCGCAGCGCGAGATGGAGGACGACATGGGCCGCCTCGAGCGCCGCTTCGACGCCGCGGGGCGCGCCCCCGCCACGCGCGGATGCTCCCGCACGCCGTGAGCGGTCGGCGACGGGAGAGAGGCCCTTGTGAGTCCGCGCGTCTTCGACCATCGTGCGCGCCGTGACTGAGCCTCTCCTGTCCGTGCGCAGCCTGGTCACGGAGTTTCGCACCGACGCGGGGCTCCTCCGCGCCGTCGACGACGTGTCCTTCGACATCGCGCCGGGCGGCACCCTCGCGGTCGTGGGCGAGTCGGGCTGCGGCAAGAGCGTCACGTCGCTCTCGATCCTGCGGCTCATCCAGCCGCCGGGGCGCGTGGCGTCGGGCGAGATCCGCTTCGAAGGTCGCGACCTGCTCGCGGTCTCCGAGGCCGAGATGCGCAAGGTCCGCGGCGCGCGCATCGCGATGATCTTTCAGGAGCCCATGAGCTCGCTCAACCCGGTCTACACCGTGGGCGATCAGATCATCGAGAGCGTGGTGCTCCATCAGAAGCGCTCGAAGCGCGAGGCGTGGGCGCGCGCCGTCGAGCTCCTCAAGCTCGTGGGCATCCCGTCGCCCGACGAGCGCGCGAAGGCGTACCCCCACCAGCTCTCGGGCGGAATGCGCCAGCGCGTGATGATCGCGATGGCCCTCGCGTGCGAGCCGAAGCTCCTCATCGCCGACGAGCCCACGACGGCCCTCGACGTGACCATCCAGGCGCAGATCATGGAGCTCCTCTCGGAGCTTCGCGTGAAGCTCGGGATGGCCGTGTTGCTCATCACGCACGACCTCGGGCTCGTGGCCGACTTCGCCGACGAGGTGGTGGTGATGTACGCGGGCCGCGTCGTCGAGCGCGCGCTCGTGAAGGACCTCTTCCGCGCGCCCAAACACCCCTACACCCGCGGACTTCTTCGCTCGGTGCCGAGCTACGGCGACAACAGCCGCGCGCGGAGGCTCCCCACCATTCAGGGCGTCGTCCCCGACCTGCGCGCGCTGCCGGGGGGATGCCGCTTTCGCGACCGCTGCGACGTGGCCTTCGATCGCTGCGCCGCGGAGGAGCCTGCGCTGAGAACCATCGCGGGCGGACGCCTCGTGCGATGTCACCTCGAGGAGGGCGCGTGAGCGACGCGGAGACGCCCCTCGTCGAGACCGTCGACCTCCGCACGTGGTTCGACGTGCAGCGGGGGATGTTCTCGAAGCGCGCGACGGTGAAGGCCGTCGACGGCGTGTCGATCTCCGTGGCCGCGGGCGAGACCCTCGGCCTCGTGGGCGAGTCGGGCTGCGGAAAGAGCACCCTCGGGCGCACCGTGCTCCGGCTCATCGAGCCCACCGGCGGGGACATCCGCTTCGAAGGCCGCGACATCACGCGCCTCTCGCAGTCTGCGCTGCGCCCGCTGCGTCGGCGCATGCAGATGATCTTTCAAGACCCCTACGCCTCGCTCGACCCTCGGATGCGCGTGCGCGACATCGTCGGCGAGGCCCTCGACATCCACGGGCTCGCGTCGTCGCCGAGCGAGCGTGAGGCGAAGGTCGAGGCGCTCCTCAAGCGCGTGGGGCTGCGGCCCGATCACGGACCGCGCTATCCGCACGAGTTCTCGGGCGGTCAGCGGCAGCGCGTGGGCATCGCGCGGGCCCTCGCCGTCGAGCCGCGGTTCATCGTGGCCGACGAGCCCATCAGCGCGCTCGACGTGTCGATCCAGGCGCAGATCGTCAACCTCTTGAAGGACCTGCAAGAGGAGCTCGGCCTCGCGTACCTCTTCGTCGCGCACGACCTCAAGGTGGTCGAGTACGTGTCGCGCCGCGTGGCGGTGATGTACCTCGGGCGCGTGGTCGAGACGGCCCCCTCGGGATCGCTCTACGGCGACGCGAAGCACCCGTATACGAAGGCCCTGCTCAGCGCCGCGCCGATCCCCGACCCCGAGAAGAAGCGCGTGCGCATCGTGCTTCAGGGAGACGTCCCGAGCCCCATGAACCCGCCTTCGGGGTGCGCGTTTCACCCGCGCTGTCCCATCGCGCAGAAGGGCCTCTGCGACGCCGAGTCTCCGACGCTCCGCGAGATGGGCCCCGGTCACCTCGTGGCCTGTCACCTCGCGGGATGACCGCCGCGGTCTCCGATACGCCTCCGGCCGAGGGGATCCTCCGACGCGTCGCGCGCGAGCTCACGCGCGTGGTGGCGCTTCAGGTCGTCGGGGCGCTGCTCGTGCAGGTGGCGGGCTTCGCGCTGGCGCGGCTCCTCGGCGAGCGCGACTTCGGCGTGTTCGCCATCGGGATGTTCTTTCTCAACGTGGGCTCGCTCCTCGGCGACGAGGGGATCGCCGCGGCGCTGCTGCTCAAGCGCGAGGCGCTCACCGACGAGGAGTGCGAGGTCGCGGTGACTTTTCTCCTCGCGCTCGGTGGCGCGATGGCGGTGGTGTTCCTCGCGGGCTCGGGGCTCATCGCGCGGCGCTATCACCTCGTGGGCGGTGAGGTGACGCTGCTGCGCGCGATGACGCCGCTCTTTCTCGTGGTGCCGCTGCGCGCGGTGCCGTACCTGCGGCTCCAGCGCGCGCTGCGCCTCGCCGACGTGGCGCGCATCGAGGTGCTCGCGGGCATCGTGCAGCAGCTCACGGCCATCGTGCTCGCGTGGTTCACGCGCGACGCGTGGGCGCTCGTGGGGGCGTACTACGCGGGCTCCGCGACGCAGCTCGCGCTCGCGTGGCGGGCGGCGCCAGGACTCTCGGGCCTCTCGATCCGCTGGTCGTTGCTGCGTCCGCTGCTCTCGTACGGGCTCAAGGTGCAGGGCCTCTCGGTCGCGGCCTTCCTGAAGGACAACGTCTCTGCGATCTACCTCGGCGCCGCGATCGGCCCGCAGGCTGTGGGGATCTTCGACTTCGGCGTGCGCTACGCGCAGCTCCCGGTGACCGCGGTGAACGCGATGGCGCGCGCGCAGCTCTCGGTCTACTCGCGCTTCTCCGCCGACGATCCGCAGCTCCACATGGCCGTGACGGCGATCACGCGGCTCTCGCTGCTCACGGGGCTCGCGCTGCTCGTCACGATGTCGGTGGGCGCGACGGCGATCATTCCGGCGGTCTATCACGCGCGGTGGCTGGCGAGCGTTCCGGTGGTGTACGGGCTCGTGGCGAACATGGCGGGCGGGCTCATCGCAGGACCGCTCTTCGCGCTGCTGCAAGCGCAGGGGCGCGCGGGCCTCGCGGTGCGCCTCTTCGTCGTGTGGACGGCGAGCACGTGGGGGCTCGTCCTCGCGGTGCGCGCCGAGGGGATCGGCGCCGTCGCGTGGGCCCACTCGACGATGACGGTGATCACGGTGTTCTGGCTCGTGCGATGGGCCGAGCGCCACCTCGGGCGCCCGCTGCTGGAGGGCTACACGGCGGCGTGCGCGTCGGCGGTGGGCGCCATCGCGGGCGTGTGGGGTCTGGGGCTGGTTCCGTCGCTGGCGTCGACGTTCAAGAACCGCTGGCTCGCGGCGGCCCTGTCGCTGCTCTTCTACGCGGTGCTGCTCGTGGTGCTGGAGCGCGGCCGCGTGGTGAAGGAGCTCACGTGGCTGGTGAAGAGCGCGACGGCGAAGCGGGCGACGGCGAGCTGAGGGCGCGCTACGACGCGAGGGGGACGTACGCGCCCAGGGGTTGCCTTCAGGGAGGATCGCGCGTGACGCGCCCGGGGATGTACGCGTGTGACGCGTCGGGGATGAACGCGTCGTGCGCCCAGGGTTCGCCCCCCCAAGGGATGTACGCGATCAGCGCGCCCAGGGTTCGCCCCCCAAGGGATGTACGCGATCGGGGGCTCAGCCTGGGCTACGACGAGGCACGGATCACCCTCTTCGAGGGTTCAGCAGAGAGAGCCTCGCCATGCCTTCTGAACCGGTCGAAGACCGGTGATCCGTGCCTTGATGAAGCCCAGGCCGAGCCCCTCTCGCGTACATCCCTTGGGGGCGAGCCCTGGGCGCGTCACGCGCGTATCTCCCTGGGCGCGTCACGCGCGTATCTCCCTGGGCGCGCAACACGCGTATCTCCCTGGGGGCGTCACGCCCGTTTTGGGGGCGTCTCAGACGTTTTGGGGGGCGTCACGAGCGTGCGCCACAGGCGCGTTGCGCGCGCAATTCCCCGGAAGCGTCGCTTCGCGATGCAGCTACGACGCGAGGGGCTTGCGTCCCCAGGCGTGGGCGACGATGGGAGAGAGCAGCGTCGTGTCGGGATCCGAGAGGTGCGCCGCGAGCGCGGCCTTGAGCCCGTCGACCTCGGACGCGTCGAGGAGGCCCGACGCAACCGCCTCGGCGCGCGTGATCTCGGTGAACTGAAGCAGCAGGTTGCGCCACACGTGCTCGCTCCCGTGCGACCGCGCGTGGAACTCGACGCGCACGTCGACGAGGCCCGCGTCGCGCAGGAGACGCGCCGTGCGGCGGCCGATGTTGGGGTCGCAGCCGCGGCGGCGAAAGACCTCGCAGAACGCGCCGTAGAGCTTCTCCCACGCGGGATGCGGCGGATCACAGCACCACGACACGCCGTCGATCTCGGCGAGCGCCACGACGCCGCCGGGCTTCGCGAGCGCCGCCATCTCGCGCACGATCACCTCGGGCTGCGGGATGTTGATGAGCACCAGCCGCTCGTGCACGAGGTCGAACGACGCGCGTTCGAGACCCGTCGAAGAGGCGTTGGCGTGCACGAGCTCGACGCGCTCGTGTCCGCTCGCGTCGAGGAGCTGGCGCGCGCTGCGGAGCATCACCTCGTTGATGTCGACGCCCACGACGCGCCCCGTCGACCCGACGCGCTGCGAGAGGAGCTCGAGCACGCCGAGGGGACCGCATCCCACGTCGACGGCGCTCGCGCCGGGCTTGAGGTCGAGGCGGTCGAAGAGCCACCGCGTCTCGACGGAGAGGGCCTCGTTCTGACGGCGGAGCCGCGCGAGCTCCGCGTCGCTCGTGCCGAGCACGTACCGGGTGTTGGCTTCCATGACGGAGCGCTAGAGCAAGCGCGAGACCGAACGGGTGATGCCGCGGAAGTGGCTTGTTTCAAAGGTGTTCGTGGGCGAGCACGGGTTGCGCGGTCTCGGCAAGTGAGGTCCGCCGCACAGCGTCGTGCGGATCGCTTCTCAATTCGCGCGTGTCGGGTGTCGAGCCGCGAGCATCTCAACGGGTTGATGTGGACGCTCGTCGCTTCGAACGCGCTCTCGGTGCTCGCGATGGTCAGCGCGCTGTGGCTCTGGAGCGTCTATCGCCGCGACGCGAGCGTGATTGATCCGTGGTGGTCGATGGGCTTTCTGCTCGTCACCGCGCGCACGACGCTCGCCACGGGGGTGACGCCGGCGAAGGTGCTCCTCGTGAGCGCGGTGGCGCTGTGGGCGCTGCGGCTGTGGTGGCACCTCACGCGACGCGCGATCGGCAAGCCCGAAGACCCGCGCTACCAGGCGTTTCGCGCGCGCTTCGGGGCCGCGCGGTACTGGTGGGTGAGCTTCTTTCAGGTGTTCCTGCTGCAAGGGGTGTTGATGCTGGTGATCTCGGCGCCGCTCCAGCTCGCGAGCGCCGCGCCGTCGCCCGACCCCGTCGCGTGGAACGACGTCGCGGGCCTCGCGCTCTTCGTCGTGGGCTTCGCGTTCGAAGCGATCGGAGACCACCAGCTCACGCGCTTTCGCGGTGATCCTGCGATGAAGGGGCGCGTGCTCGACACGGGCCTGTGGCGCTACACGCGGCACCCGAACTACTTCGGCGAGGCCGTGATGGCGTGGGGCTTCTGGCTCTCGGCGATCGATCGTCCGTACGGGGTGATGACGGCGTTCGCGCCCGCGCTGATGACGTTCCTCTTGCTGCGGGTGTCGGGCGTGACGCTGCTCGAAGCGCAGCTCACGAAGACGCGCCCGGGCTACGCGGAGTACGTGCGGAAGACGTCGTCGTTCTGGCCGAGGACGCCGCGGGGGTGACGGGGACTCGCGGTTGCGACGATGGTGCCGCCTCGCACGACCGTTGTCGACGACCTCGCCGCCGTGCGAATCTCCCGCTGTTGTATGGGCGGGCAAATTCGCATCCTGCATCTGAGCGACCTCCACGCGGGCATGGCCGAGCACCGTGCGCGCTTTCAACACCTACGCGCGCCGATCCTCGCGGACCTGAAGGAGGTGCTCGGTGGCGAGCCCGTGCACCTCGTCGTCTTCACCGGCGACCTCACCCAACGGGGCGTTGAATTCGAAGCGTTTCAACAGGAGCTCTCTGCGTTTGTCGACGTGCTGACGACGTGGACGAAGCACCGTCCCGTGGCGCTCGCGGTGCCGGGCAACCACGACCTCGAACGACCCGACGCGCGCGACAGAGTGGTGCCTTCGCTCCTCAAGACGTGGGACTCGGACAAATCGCTTCGGGAGGGATTCTGGTCCGACGAGAAGCACTTCATGCGAAAGACCGTCGACGCGGCCTTCGCGAAGTACAGCGCATGGTGGCGCACGCACAGCGCGGCGCTAGGTCCGTCGGCGAAGGTGCAGCACGGCGTGATGCCCGGTGACTTCAGCGCGAGCGTCACCGTCGAGGGGGTGAGCGTCGGCGTCGTGGGGCTCAACAGCGCGTTCCTCCAGCTTACCGACGATCAGAGGCGAAGCCTCGATCTCGACGTCGAGCAAGTTGAACCGCGCCGTGTCGGGCGAAGTCGACCCGTGGCTCTCCTCGCACGCGCTCACGCTGCTGATGACCCACCATCCCCCGTCGTGGCTCAGCAAGCGCGGGTTGGAGACGCTTCAGGCATGGATCGCGCGCGGTGACCGCTTCGACGCGCACCTCTTCGGGCACATGCACACGCCCGAGACGCGCCTCGTCGTCGAGCAGGGCGACGCGCGCCCCGTGACGGTCCAGGCTCCCTCCCTCTTCGGCGTCGAGCCTCTCCCCGGTGGAACCGTCAGCCGGGAGGTCGGCTATACGCTGTTGCGCTTCGACATGGAGCGGCGCGCGTGGAGGCTGACCCCACGCGCTGCGACGAAGGTCGGCGCTGGCCTCCAGATGAATCCCGACACGCGCTTCAAGCTCCGCGAGAGCAGTTGGATCGAGTTCACGAGCCACCGCGAGCGTCCCACGAGCGTCGAGCCTGCGCAGGTCGAAGATGCCACGACGAACGCCCTCCCCGAACTCCCCGGAGGGCCCTACAACGAGCGACTCTACGTCGCGCGCGCGGAGGTCGAGAACAAAGCCCTGCGCATGCTCGCCAGCGTGGGGAGACCTACGGTCCTCTGTGGCAGCCGCGGTATGGGCAAGACTTGGATGCTCTCGCATCTCCTCGGGCGCTGGAGGAAGGAACACCCCGACGCGCGGATCGTCAACGTGCCCTTCGGTGAGTTCGACACGGAGGCGCTCACGAGCCTCGACAGCTTCGTGTGGCGCTTCGCGGGCGTCGTCGCCGACCAGCTCGGCATCGCCGGAGAGCTCGTCGATCGCCTCGACCCGAAACGCTCCCAGCGACTCACAGGGATGATGCGCTTGCGCAAGTTCTTCGAGGAGGCGGCGCTCAAGCCTGCGGACCCGATCGTGCTCGCGCTTGACGACGCCGACCGACTCCGAGAGCACAACTTCAGGCAGGATTTCTACGCGGGCCTCCGCGCGTGGATGGACCACGCCTCGAACACACCGCTGGCGCGGCTGCGGCTGTTGATCGCCATCGCGGTCCCGGCGGCGAAGCTCATCGAGGGCAACGGTTCGCGCTCGATCTTCAACCTCACGGTGCCGCTCGATCTGACTCCCTTCAACGCGGAGCAGACGCTCGAAGTCGCGAAGCGTTGTGGCCTGTCACCTGATCCCGGCAAGGTGCAAAACATCCTCGCACGCACACATGGAAGTCCCGGCGAGATCGTCCGTGAACTCTGCGACCAGCGCTCCCTGTGAGCACCACGTTGACGCCGCGCTTCTGAATGGAGTCGCGTAGAGGTGGCCCAGCGATCTCCGAGCTACGACCCCGACAACGAGACGCCCATCCACGTCGGTGGTGTCGTCGCCGCGGGGCGCCTCTACATTCCCCGCCCCGCCGACGCTGAGCTCCTCGGCCACCTCCGCGCGGGGCGAAGCAGTCATGTGCTCGCCCCGCGGCAGAGCGGAAAGTCGAGCCTGCTCTCGCGCACGAGCGCGGCGCTCGCGGCGCTGCCCACCCCTATCCCCTGCGTCACGATCGACCTGAACGATGTGGGCACTGGAGGCACGGAGGCGCAGTGGTACGGCTCGCTCGCGCAGGTGCTCGTCGACACGCTCGCCCCCGACCTCGACCTCGACGACTTCTGGGACTGTCGTCCAAACCTCACGCCGTTGAACCGCTGGGTGCGCGTCGTCGAGGAGGCCATCGCCCCGAGACACTCGCGCTGTGTGATTTTTCTCGACGAGATCGACACGCTCCAGGCGATGCCCGATCAACTGGCAAACGATTTCTTCGCGGCGGTGCGCTCCCTCTCGCAGCGCCCCGAGATGCCGATCTTCTGCCTCGTCGGGGTCGCGCTCCCTCAGGACCTGATGAAGGATCCGCTGCGAACCCCCTTCAACACGTCGCGCGCCGTCGAGCTCACCGACTTCACGCTGGCCGAGCTCGAACCGCTGCGCGTGATCCTCGGTGTCGAGAGAGGAGATACGCCGTCGCCCCTGAGCGCCATCTTCGGATGGACGGACGGACATCCCTACATGACGATGCGCCTCGTCGAGGCGGCGCTCGCCCACCCCGAGACCCCCGTCGACACGCTCGTCGAAGAGATTTTTCTCCGCGACGGCATGTCGAAGGAGCCCTCGCTCACCTACATCGATGACTATGTTTCGAAGCGTCTCGACCCGGGGCGCACGATCCGGATGCTCGGCATCTACCAGTCGCTCCTGCTTAGCAAGCCCGTCGCTCATCAGCACAAGGACGACGCTCACGCCACGTTGCGCATCGTCGGGCTGGCACGCTCGCAGCGACTCGAAGGCGGCGCTTCTCTGGTCGTCCGCAATCGGATCATCCGAGCGGTGTTCGACGCGAAGTGGGTTTCGAATCAGCTCGGCGAGCGCGAGTACACCGAGGCGGTGCAGCGCTGGGTCCGTGTGAATCGCCCGCGCGACATCGAGTACGTCTTCATCGGCAAGAGGCTCGAGGACGCGGAGCGCTGGGCGACTGCGCAACCGACGCTCACCGACGATGAACGGGCGTTTCTGGAAGCTTCGCGCGCGGTGCAGCTCGATCGTGAGCGAGGGGACGCGCGGAGGTGGAGAGTGCGCTTCCTCTCCGTGCTCGTGGTTGTGCTGTTGAGCGCGGTCGTGGCGGTCGGGTGGCTCTATCTGCGAGCAAGAGACGCCGAGGCGCGGGCACAGGCGAACGCCGATCGGGCGCGTGCTGGCGAGCTCAACGCGCGCACAGCCCAGCAACGAGCGGAGAGCGCTGCACGAGCGGAAACGGCTGCGCGTGCCGAAGCGCAGCAACGAGCGCGCGAGGCAGAGGCGGAGCGAGAGCGGGCTGGCCGCAACGCGACGCGTGCAATGGCGGAGTCGGTGCGCGCGACCCTTGCTGCGCAGGATCAGGCAAGGGAGACGCGGCGCGCGGAGGCGCAACGACTCGCGGCGGAACGGAACGCGTTCGAAGCGCGACACCTGACAGCCGCAGCGCTCGGCGGACAACCGGGGCGAGGGCTCGAAGCGGTGCTCACCTCGCTGAGGGTACTCCACGATCCGTGGATGACGCGTACCGGGTTGGATCACGGAGCGGTCTGGCGGGATTTGGAGCATGCTGCGCGTGGGAGAGGAGAACTCCCAAGACTACTGTTGAGAGGGCACGACGGCCCCGTCACTAGCGCGAACTTCTCGCCAGACGGAACGCATGTGGTCACCACGAGCCAAGACAGAACTGCACGAATTTGGGATGCCCGAACGGGCGCTCTAACGGCCACTCTTCAGGGACATCGAAGCCCGGTCATTAGTGCGAGCTTTTCGCCAGATGGAGCGTATGTAGCCACCGCGAGCAGTGACAACACAGCACGAATCTGGGATGCGCGAACGGGTGCTCAAACTGCCACTCTCCAAGGCCATCAAAGCGTCGTGATTAGTGCGATTTTTTCACCCGATGGGACGCGCGTGATCACCGCGAGCACTGATAACACAGCGCGAGTCTGGGACGCCCGAACGGGCGCTCTGATTGCCACTCTTCGCGGGTATCAGAATATTGTTTGGAGCTCGAACTTCTCGCCTGATGGGGTGCATGTGGTCACTGCGAGCACAGACAGTACCGCACGGGTCTGGGATGCCCGAACTGGTGTTCTGACTCCCATCCTTCAGGGACACCAGGGGCCCATCTCTAGGGCGAGTTTTTCTCCTGATGGGATGCATGTGATCACCGCGAGTTGGGACAGGACTGCACGAATCTGGGACGCCCGAACGGGCCTTCTGACTGCTACTCTTCAGGGGCATCAAGGCGTCGTCTGGAGCGTGAATTTCTCGCCCGATGGGGCGCGTGTGCTTACCGCGAGCACCGACGGCACTGCGCGAATCTGGGATGCCCGAGCTGGTACGATGATCGCCACTCTCCAAGGACATCTAGGTATGATCTGGAACGCGAGCTTCTCGCTTGATGGGGGCCACGTGGTCACTGCGAGCACCGACGGCACTGCGCGAATCTGGGACGCGCGAACGGGAACTCCGACCGCGATCCTTCAAGGGCATCAAGGCATCGTCGTCAACGCGAGTTTCTCCCCCGACGGGTCGCACGTGCTCACCGCGGGACAAGACGGCACTGCACGAATCTGGGATGTGCGAACAGATGCAATTGCGAGCATTCTCCAGGGCCATCACGATCTTGTAATAAGCGCCAACTTCTCGCCCGACGGGACGCATGTGCTCACGGCGAGCGACGATAGAACGGCGCGAGTCTGGGACGCTCGAACGGGAGCTGTGACAGCCGTTCTTCAAGGGCATCAAGGCGTCGTTACGAGTGCGGATTTCTCGCCTGACGGAACGCGTGTGGTGACTGCGAGCACTGATAGCACGGCGCGAGTCTGGGATGCCCGAACGGGAACTATGATTGCCACTTTCCTGGGGCACCAAGATACTGTGTGGGGGGCGAGTTTTTCGTCGGACGGAATACACGTGCTCACCGCAAGTGATGACACCACAGCGCGTGTCTGGGATGCCCGAACGGGCGTTCTGATGGTCACACTCATGGGCCATAAAGAGGCCGTCAGGAATGCGAGTTTCTCGTTTGATGGAGCACACGTTGTCACTGCCGGTTCTGATAACACGGCGGTCGTTTGGGATGCGCGATTAGGCACTCCGACGGTCACCCTCCAAGGACACCAAGGGCCCGTCTCCGTTGCGTGTTTTTCGCCTGACGGGAGGCGTGTGGTCACCGCAAGTCAAGATGGAACAGCCCGCGTCTGGAATGCCCGAACGGGTGCTCTGATAGCCACTCTCCAGGGGCATCAACGAATCGTTCTCAGCGCAAGCTTCTCGCCCGATGGCGCGCGCGTGGTTACCGCGAGCGCTGACAGCACGGCGCGTGTCTGGGATGCTCGGACGGGTGCTCTGACAGCAATTCTCCAAGGACATCAAGGTGTCGTCGGAGGTGCGACCTTCTCGCCGGACGGGACGCATGTGGTCACTGCGGGCCAAGACAGAACGGCGCGAGTTTGGGATGCACGAACGGGCGACTTACTTGCTACACTCCAAGGACATCAAGGAGGTGTCATCAGTGCGAGGTTCTCGCCCGATGGTAGTCGCGTGGTCACTTCGAGCGATGACCAGACCGCCCTCATTCACGTCGTTAATCCTCACTTCTTCCGCGACTACTTCTGCGCGGCCATTCAACTCCACCCTGTTTGGGAGACTTCCGCCAACAACGACGTCCGCGAGATCTGTGGCGCCCGTCCGCTCCCCGTCAGCGTGAAGTGATGAAAGACCATTGCCGGAAGGGAGTGGTCGAGATCACGCTGTGCTCTGAGGATGCGGGGCCTTCGGCCCCGAAGATCCCGCTGGGCTCACCGTGAACCGAGCATGCTGTCGGTTCCTCATATTCTTTGAATATAGCTTTCTTGTTCGTGCGGTCTCTCTCCTTTCGTTGCTTCGGAGAATCGCACGCTTTTGCCTCTCGCTGTCGCACCGCGCGCCGTTGAACCCGGCGTGGTCGATCGAGGACTCAACACGGTCCCCGAAACGGAGGTGTCTTGATGGCACGAAGGAACTTCATCAACGCCGAGATGATCGCCCTCTCGGCGGCGTTGACCGATGCGAAGCGGCATCGACCGGCGTTCCTGGCGATCCCGCTGATGGCGGGCCTGCTGCCCGAGGTCGAGTCGGCGCACGCCGATCTGCTCGGACTCTCCCCCGTGGAGTCGTCCGATGAGGCCGCGCAGGAGCTCGGCGAGCTTCAGGCGCGCGAGAAGGCCACGGACCGCGTTCACGACAGCAAGGGCGGCGGCGTGCAGGTGGTGCTCCAGGGCGCGATCGCGCTCGCGGAGACCGACGACGAGGCCGCGCTGTATGAGCGCGTGAAGGCGCGGCTCTTCCCTGAGGAGGGCGCGATCTTCAGCGCCTCGTACATGGCCGAGTCGGGCAACGCCGAGCGCATCGCGAAGGAGCTCGAGAACGTCGAGACCCGCACGACCCTCGCGAGCATCAAGGTGCGCAAGGGCGTGACGCTGCTCGACGAGACGCGCGCGTGGGTGAAGGCGGGCTTCGCGCTCGGCGTCGACGAGTCGCGCAAGGTCGTGCTCGAGGCTCCTCGCGGCGAACTCGAACGCCGAGGTCGAGCAACACCGCGTCGACAACGCGTCCGCCCGCAACGGCTGGATCCGCGCGATCAACGCGGTGCACACGAGCGCCGCGCTGCTCAAGGGGAAGCATGCCGAGACCTTCGCGCCGGTGCTCCGCGAGATGCGCACGGCCGAGGCGAAGGTCGACGAGCGCGCGATGCGCCGCCGTAGCGCCGCCGAAGACGACAGCGACGAGACCGACGCGGTCAAGGGCACCCCGGCGCCCGCGGGATCAGTGCAGAAGGCCGCCAACGGCTGACGTTCAGAGACCGGAGCGGTCACGCGCGGGGTCGATCCTCTCGCACAACACTGCGATCGATCACATGGAGGGTCGACCCCGGGCGCGTGGCGCACCGCGATCAGTCGCAGGCAAGCAGGGGCGAGGGGGCGCGACTGATCGGGATCGAGGTCGCGGAGTGGGGTCGAGGGTGGGTCGCGACTGATCAGGATCAGTCGAAGCGGGGTCGAGGCGGGTCGCGACTGATCGGGATCGGCCGAGTCGCGGGTGGGGTCGAGGGCGGGTCGCGACGATCGGACTGCGTTGAGGGCGCTGTCGAGAGCGGGTCGCGACGAATCAGTGGCGGCGCTCGGCTGCTCGTTTAACCGCGACGTCGGCGTCCAGGAGCACACCGGAGTGCGTAAGCACTCCAGGGAAACGTCCTTGCCGCGGGAGAAGAACGGCGCCGCACCTGGAGCGCTTACGCCGGCCCGGTGTGCCCTGGGATTGCCGACGTCGCGGTTGCACTCGTCGCCGCCCCCGTTACCTCGACACATGCCCGCGCGCTCCGGCAGCGTCTGCCCCGCGGGAGACGTCCGCGATGCGCATCGCAACCGCCGCGCCGATCGGCGCAACACGCGCATACAGCACAACCGGACGCACCAGCGGATACGTCCCCGCGCGGATCGCATCGCGCGTCGGCGTCACGCCCTCACGCGCGCCCTGCGCGCGGATCGGGACCACCCGTACCGACGGAGACACCCACGCCAGGCGCACCAGCGCGATCGCGAGCGGATCCCCGGCCACGCGGCGCACCGCGGCGGCCTCATCGACCACCACCTCGACCTCGGGCGACACGCTGCGAGGACCGTGCGATCCCGCGCTCGTCGCCACGAGGTCATCGAGAAACGCCCTCGTCGGAGCGCCCACGCCGCAGGTCACCAGCTTCGGCGCGCCACGCGTCCCATGCAGCGCGTGATAGCTCGCCGTGCGACCCGAGAAGAGACCCGCGAGCTGCGTCGCGTCGAGCGACGGGAGCGGGTTCGACGGGTTCACCACCACCACCGCGTGATCGAATCCCACCACGCGCTCACACGCGGGAGACCGTAGTTCAAAGCCCTGCGCGCGCCCCGCCGTGATCTGTGACGGATCCGCGAAGCCCACGCGCAGCGCGAGCAACGCCTCGCCCTGGATCAACCGCGTGAGCGCGTCGCCCCGGTCGACGGTGACGCGCATCCCGCGCGACTCCGTCTGGAGGATCTCGGCCCACGGCGCGCCCACGCCCTCGGCCAGCGTCGCGTCGGAGAGCAACACCAGCGGCGCGGGTAGCACGCGCTCGGCGGGCGGTGCGGGCGCCACGGCGACAGGGGCGTTTCCGATGATCGCGTCGAGGCGCTCTCGCGTGCGCCACCACGTCACCCCGATCGCGAGCGCCACGAGCCACCCCGCCATCGCAGAGGCCGCGCGCACCGACGGGAGCTTCGCGCCATCGCCGTGGGCATCTTCCGAGCGCCGGGCGCCATCGCGAAGCGCGAGGCCCTCGGGCAGCGACGGAATCGGCGGCGGAACCGGCGTGGGCTCCGGCGACGGGATCGTCGGGGACGTGTCGTCGGGCTGACTCGGCGACGTGGGGTTGAGACCGAGCGACGTGGGACGCGCGGACACCGTCGCAGAGGAGAGACCCGCGGGCGCTCCGTCGCCGGGCGTGATCGCGGGATAGGGGCCCGAGAGGTTGGCGCCCGCGCGCATCGGCGCGCGCGACGCGTTGAGCGCGGCCACCGCGGCGGCGACGTCGTCACCGTCACCGGGAGCCTCGATCTGACCCGCGGCGATGCGCTCCCAGCGCTCCTCGATGGACTGGCCGTCGAGGCTCATCGCGACGAGGCGCGCGAGGTCTTCGGAGGTGACGTTCCAGCGGTTCTCGCGCATCACCTCGTCGAGCGCGTCGCGCATCGCGAGGGCCGAGGGGTAGCGGTCGTTCACGTCGCGCTCGAGGCCGCGCATGATCACATCCGAGAGGTTCTCGGGATACTCCGCGACGCGCGCCGTCGGCGGCTGGATCGGGTCTTTCAAGATCGCGCGGTAGAGCTCTGGCGCGCTCTGTCCGCGGAAGAGCTTTCGGCTCCCCGTCGAGGTCTCGTAGAGCACCACCGCGAGCGAGAAGAGGTCGGCGCGGGCGTCGATGTCGGCGCTCGCGTTCCACTGCTCGGGGGCCATGTAGCCGAACTTGCCCTTGATCTGCGCGCCCTGCGTGCGACCGGCGCGGGTCTCGGCGCGCGCGATGCCGAAGTCGACGACCTTCACCACGCCCGACACATCGACGAGGATGTTCTGCGGCGAGAGGTCGCGGTGAACGAGCTTCAGGGGCTGCCCCTCGGCGTTCACGGCCTCGGCCGCGTGGGCCATGCCTTCGAGCGCGTCGCGCGCGATCTTCGTCGCGAGCGGAATGGGGATCGAGCGCTTTCGCGTCGCGAGGTTCTGCATGATCGTCGCGAGCGAGATGCCGCGGACGAGCTCCATCGCGAGGTAGAGCCGCCCGCCCTCCTCGCCGACCTCGTAGACCTGCACGAGGTTCGGGTGCTTGAACTCCGCGGCCACCATCGCCTCGCGGAGGAACATCCGAACGTGGTCCGCGTCGCCCGAGATGTCGCTCTTGAGCACCTTGACCGCGACGTTCTTCGCGAAGCCGAAGGCGCCGATCTGCCGCGCCAGATAGACGTCGGCCATGCCCCCCGAAGCGATGCGACGCTCCAGCACGTAGCGTCCGAGCTTCAAGCTCGCGGCGACCGGTGACTCCGCGCTCACGGCGCAGACTCTACGCTGAGCGCGCACTGCGGTCACCTTTGGCGTCCACGGCGAACGGCTACGGGTTTACAGTTTCAGTCCGCCGTGACCGCCCCCGAGCAATGGTTCTTCTTCGACGCGACCGAGAGCGAGCTCGTCGCGGCGACCCTCGATCACGTGCGTGAGCATCGCCCCGAGCACCACACGCTCCTGCAGGGGAACCTCTCGCGCCTGAGCTCCCTCGCGGTGATCATCCGTGACAGCGCGTCGATCGCGACGTCGTGGCAGTCGCTGCGCGGCGCGAGCGGATCGGGCGAGGCCCTCATCGACCTCCTGCGGCGCGTGCCCGACTACGACATCGAGCTGCACATCCCGACGCGCGCCGTGCTCGGTCAGGCGTACCTCGTCGCGAAGATCAACTTCTTCAAATCGCTGCACTACGCGCTCATCGCCGACAGCGGCCCTGAGGCGCTCTGCGCGCGGATGGAGGTCGAGCTCGGGCAGTCGATCTACTCGAAGATGCTCGAAGAGCTCTTCACCTCGATCCTCACGGACCGCGCCGCCGAGCACGCGCTCAAGGGCCGCGCCGCGGTCTTTCTCTTTCGCATCTGGGACGACCGCCTGCTGGCCGAGGTCGACGACGTCGCGCCGCTCCTCGAAGCCGCGTGGGAGGCGCGCAACAAGGTGCGCCCGGTGCTCGGCACGATGCTCGGCGCGCACGAGATCTTTCGGCTCTTCCGCGAGGCGCGCGACGACAGATTTCTGGAGTACTACACGGGCCGCGACGAGGTTCCGCCCGACGAGATGGCGTCGTTCGAGGAGTTTCTCTTCGGCCTCTCGCACGAGGACATCGGGGCGCTTCGAAGGCACCTCTCGGAGCAGCACCTCGCGTCGCTGACGCCCGCCGAGGCGCGCGCCTTTCTCGGCCCCCACCACGACGCGTGGGCCTCGACGCTCACGGGCCCGCAGGCGCTCTACAGCGACTATCGCCGCCGCAGGATGCTCGCCGCGTGTCGCGCCCTCAACGGCGCCCCGGGGCCCAAGAAGGTCGCCGAGGAGTACGTGCTCGCCGCGTGGCTCCGCCGCGAGGGCTGAAGTCGGTCACGGTGCCACCCTGTGCCGCCCGCGCGACGCCGACTGCGCGCCGGATGAACGCGTGTCCCCTGAATCGCCGCGCTCTTGCGCCGCGGTACGGGATCTGCGAGTGCATCGCGCGGAGAAGATTCTCATGACGCGTTTTCGATGGATGCTCGCGTTCGCCTCCTGTGCGCTCACGCTCGGCCCGGGTTGCACCGACCCCGCCCCGGCGCCGACCGACGCCGCGCCCACGGACGTCGCGCCGACCGACGCCGCGCCCACGGACGTCGCGCCCACGGACGCGACCGACGTGACCGACGCGAGCGACGCGCTCGATGTCTCGGACGCGCGTGACGCTGCCGACATCCGCGATGTCACCGACGTCTTCGTCCCGCGCGACGTGCCCGATGTGCCCGACGTGACCGACGCGAGTGATGCGAGTGATGCGACCCCGATGGGGCTGCTCGCGCCGTTGCCGAGCGCGTGTCGCGTGGTCTTCGAAGACGCCGCCGCGCTCTGTCGCACGACGCCCTGCGCGGTGACCGCGAATGTGGCGCTCCAGTGTCCGGGCAACGGCTTCGGCCTCGCCGTCGCCGCGGGAACCGCTCGCGCCAGCGTCTCGTACACCGAGAACCAGGGCGGTTTTCACCCCATGTACGCCTCGCTCGACCTCGCGGCGCGCGCCGGGACCGTCGAGCAGGTTCCGTCGGGCAACTGGCCGGCGCGGGTGCTCTCGACGCGCGGCGGTGGAGCCTACGTGGCCGCGTACTCGGCCGACGCGAGCGACCGTGACGCGCTGGCCGTGCTCACGCGCGAGTCCGGCGGGTGGCGGCGCGTGATGATCGAGGGAGGGCGCTACGTTCCCATCGCGGTCGGTGATGGCGCGCACCACGCCGACGGCCGCGAGTCGTTCGTGTATTCGCGCGGCGAGGGCGACGCGTCGAGCATCATGGCCGCCACGCGCGCGGCCGACGGCACCTGGACGACCTCGCAGCTCGCCGGCGGACCCGTCTTCGGCCGCTTCGCGATCGACACCGCGCCCGACGGGACGGGCGACATCATCCTCGCGCGCTGGCGCTTCGGCGTCCCCACGGCGATGGCCCGCACGCTGCTCATCGGCGCGGGGACCACCGAGCCGCGCGCGGCCTACGTGCAGAGCCCCGGGACGAGCGAGGCCTTCAACCACGTCACGGTCGTGTCGCGCGCGGGGGGATCTCCCGTCGCGGCGATCGGGCTCGACGACGGCGTTCACGCGCTGCTCCCCGGCGCGACGGCGTACACCGACACGCTCGTCGCCAACACCGCGCGCGGCCACGACACCACCTGCCCCGGCGAGGGTGGATCGCCGCCCGTCTCCTGCGGCACCACGCGCATGTGCACGGCGCACGGGACCTACGGTGGCTTCGGCTCCCACGGCCTCGCGCGCACCGCCGACGGACGCGTATGGCTCGTGTACGCGCAGCAGTACGTCGACCGCGACTACCGCGTGACCTACTCCGCGCCCATGGGCCCCGGGTGCTTCGCGAGCTCCACCGTGCTGGCCGACCGCACGCGCACCGAGCTGGTCGTCGTCGAGGTGGGCGCGACCCTCACCGAGCGCGCGCGGCTCGTGATGAACGACGGCGCCTCGACCTCGGACCTCGACGTCGACGCCGCGGGCTCGTCGCTCCAGATCGCGCGCCTCGGAGAGCCCCTGCAGCCGAGCGATCCGCCCGTGCTGCGCTTCGTCGCGGTCGACACCGCCACGCTTCGTTAGCGACCGTCGACCGCGCGGTCGACCGACGCGCCGAGCACGCTGTCAGGACAGCGCCGATGGAAGCGCTCCCTCGCGGCGGAGGCGGCCTCGCGGTCACCGCGCGCCGCGGCGCACTGCACCCGCAGCGCCTCTCGCTCGGGCTCGAGCCTCCCGTGCGGAAAGCGTCGCGCGTGCTGCGAGAGCGCCGCCGTCGCGCCGTCGATGTCGTCACCCGAGAGCGCCGCGTGCGCGCGCTCCAACAGCGAGAGCTCGTCGCGGAACGAGAGGTCCTCGTCGACGGGGGCGGGGCTGCGATGCGCGGTCCTCGCGAGCCCCGCGGCCCCCGTGGGCAGCGTCGGCGCGGGCGCGGGCGCGGGCGCGGGCGCGGCCGTCGGCGCCGCGCGTGCGGTGACGCTCGGGGTCGGTGCGACCGCGTTCGTCGTGGGCGGCGCGGGCCTCGCGATGGGCTGCGACGCGGGCGCGTGTGCGCTCTGCGCGCGATGGGGCGGTTGTTCGTGACGTGTCGCGACGCGCGCGATGCCGAGACCTCCCACCGCGAGGAGCGCGACGCCGAGCGCTTTGCCGAGCCACGCCGACGAGGCCGCGCGAGAGACCGCGAGGGTGGTGCTCGGGATCGCCAGGCCCGTCGTGATCGCGAGCCGCGCGGCGACCTTGCGACGCTCGCTCACGGGCGCCGAAGGAACCCCGCGCGCCTCGTCGAGCAGCGCGGACACATCGGACGGGAGGTCGGGAAGGTCGTGCTCGCTCACGGGCGCTCTCCTCGCTGCATGCGCAGGCGTCGCACCGCCGCGGTGAACTGCTCGCGCGCGACGCCGAGGCGCGCGTAGAGCGTCTTGATGGGCACGTCGAGGGCCTCGGAGATCTCTCGCATCGGCTGCTCGTCGAGGTCGTGGAGGATGAACACCACGCGCCGCTCCAGATCGAGCGATTGAAGCGCCGCGAGGACGAGCTCCCTCGCCTCGGACTGCGCCACGCGCTGGTCTTGCGAGGGGGCCGTGTCGACGGCCTCGACGGGCTCGTCCACCGTCTCGTTGCGGTTGCGGCCGAGGCTCAGGTGATCGCGCGCGACGCGGTACGCGACGCCGAAGAGCCACGGCCGGAGCGGGCGCGCGGCGTCGTAGGTGTGCGCGCGCTGGTGCACCACCACGAAGACGTCGTGCGTGACGTCGGGGAGGTTGCGCTGCGCGATGCCGAGGCGACGGAGCGTGTGCCACACCCAGTCGAACTCCCGCGCGTAGACGGTCGCGAGGTCGAAGGGCGCCGCGCTCGCGAAGCCCTGCGCGATCGATGAGAGCGCCTCGGTGGTCACGGTCGGTAATTGGGGCGGCAACGCAGCGATTCTCACAGATTCTGCCAGGCCACGCCGATCGACAAGGAAGCCGCGAAGGGAGAGGCCGTCCAGACGTCTCCCGCGGCGCCTCCGCGCACCTCGAACGCGGGGCGGAGCACGAGCGCGCGCGCGTCGACCGAGGCCACGAAGCGCCACCGCGCCGAGAGGGGGACCTCGACGCCTGCGCGCCCCCCCGCCGCCGCCGAGAAGGCCACGTCGCTGTGGTTCGTGCTGTACCCGTCGCCCCACGCGATCACCGCGCCGACCGAGAGCGTCGCGCACGCGAAGAGCGTCACGCGCCCGCCGAAGCGAGGGCACACCCCGACGCCGACGCCGAGCGGGAGCCCCCACACGCGCGCGTCGCGGTCTTCGAAGCGTCCCGGCGCGTCGACGGCGAGCTCGACGGGCACCATCACGGCGCCGCGGATCATCGACGCGCGAAGCGAGAGCCCCGGTCGGAGCGCATCGACGACGAGTCCCGGCGCGACGCCGTAGCTCATCGACGCGAGCGCCGCGAGCTGCCACGCGGTCACCGCGCGCGACGCGCGGTCGGGCGGCGTGACGACGGAGGGAGGCGTCACCGGAGGCTCGACGCGAGGCTCCACGCGCGGCGCGGGGGCCGCGATCACGGCGGGCGGAGGGGGCGGCGCGGGCGTCGGAGAGGGCTGCGGCGCAGGGGTTTCGGGTGACGGGGGAGGGGGCACCGCCGCGGCGACGGGGGCCGGTCTTCGAAGCGCGCGGAGCGGATCGATGGCGAGCGCGAGCACGAGCACCGCGGCGTCGCCGAGGCGCGCGCAGTCGGCGGCCGACGAGCGGAGGCGTCGCGAGGTGCTCCGATGACCGGGGTTGGTGATGCGCAGGAGCGCTTCGAAGCGGGTTCGTGAGCGCGTGAAGCGGAGCGAGGCCGCGCGCGTCGCGTCGTCGGTGATGGCGTCGCGGTCGAGGCGCGCGGCGAGGAGGGAGCGCACGCGCTCGCGGTCGGGGCACGACGCGCTGCGGTCGTCGCGGGCCACGTCGAGGCGCACGGTGTCTTGCGGTCGGGGCTGCGCGAGGGCGGGGCGAGCGGAGAGCGCGTGCGCGATCGTGGCGGTGACGACGAGGGCGGCGGCGCGTCGGTGCATGCGTGCTGGCGGGTGCCTCGGGGTGGAGCGTCCGCGCGTCTACGCGGTGCGCGCGCTCAGGGGCACGTGAGGCCCTCGTCGATGGAGCCGTTGCAGTTGTTGTCGCGCGTGTCGCAGACCTCGGTGGCGGGCCTGACCTCGCCGCCGCAGGTGGTGCTCCACGCGCCCGCGGTGCAGGTCTGGACGCCCGCGCGGCACGCGCCGACGCCGGCGGTGCCCGCGGGGCCCGTGTAGCAGCTCCGCGTGAGGCCGTCGTCGATGACGCCGTTGCAGTCGTCGTCGAGGTTGTTGCAGACCTCGATCGACGGGGTCATTCCAGACGGGCAGCAGGCGACGCCCGCGCACACGCGGCCGGTTCCGCAGGAGGTTCCCGTGGGGGTGAAGGCGTCGGCGGGGCACGCGGGGCTCGACCCGGTGCAGCGCTCGGCGACGTCGCACATCGAGGCCGCGGGGCGGCAGAGGGTGACCGCGGAGGCGAGGGTGTCGGCGGGACACGCGAGGCTCGTCCCCGAGCACACCTCGGCAGGGTCGCAGGGGCCCGTCGAGGGGCGGCACACCGTGGGGCCGCGCGGGGTCCAGCGGAACGAGCTCCCTCCGTGGACGGCGCCCGCGGTGTTGAACGACACGAGGTCGAAGGCGGTCGCGTCGGCGTTCTGGATGCCGATGGTGGCGCTCGCCCCCGTGGCGCGTCCGTCGCCGGAGTCCGTGCGGTCGTAGAGCACGTCGATGGTGTTGGTGGTCTCGCTGAGAACCACTTCGAAGTCCATGTGCACGTCGGGCTGGTCGCCGCAGCAGAACTGCGCGTCGCGCCACTGGGCGATGAACCTGCGGTTGGGCGCGGTCCCCACGGTGACGGTGCAGACGCCCGTGGCGCGCGTGGAGAGGTCGTCCCAGAAGGGAAAGATCGCGTTGGGGATCGCCGCGTACGGGAGCTGCTGGTTGATGTACTCGAAGATGCCCGTCGACGTGAACGCGACGATGCCGTTGGTCGTGAGCACGGCGAAGGGCTGCGACGCGCCGTAGTAGCTGAACGAGAACGGGAGCGCCGCGCCGAAATACCCGTCGTCGGTCGAGAGGATCACGCGCCTGGCGCCGGGCGCGCCGCACGCGTCGACGAAGGTGAGCGGCGAGGCCGAGCGCGTGTACGTGGTGGCGCCGCCGGGGGCGAGGGCGTCGGCGGGGCACGCGGCGCTCGATCCGGTGCAGCTCTCCGCGACGTCGCACGCTCCGCCTGCGGCGCGGCACACCGTCGACGCGGGGAGGAAGACGTCTGTAGGACACGCGACGCCGCCGCCGGGGCAGCTCTCGGGCACATCGCACACGCCCGCGGAGGGACGGCACACGACGCCCGCCGCGGTGTTGGTCCACGTCGTCGGCCCCGAGAGGGTGCTCGACGTGAGCGTGCAGGTCTGACACGCGTTGGCGGGGTTGCGCTGACCGTGGGTGAAGCACACGCCGTCGATGCGACAGAAGCCCTCGTCGATCTGCCCGTCGCAGTCGTTGTCGAAGCCGTCGCAGAGCTCGATGCTCCCGCACGCGTCGGAGGCCACGTCGGGCGTGGTGACGTCGGGCGTGGTGACGTCGGGCGACGCGATCACATCGGGCGTCGCGATCACGTCGGGCGACGCGATCACATCGGGCGTGGCGATGACGTCGGGCGACGCGATCACATCGGGTGTCGCGATCACGTCGGGCGTCGCGATCACGTCGGGCGTCGCGATCACATCGGGCGTCGCGATCACATCGGGCGTCGCGATCACGTCGGGCGACGCGATCACATCGGGTGACGCGATCACGTCGGGTGACGCGATCACATCGGGTGAGACCGCTGCGTCGGCGCGCTCTCCCACCACGGCGGGTGACGTGCAGCCCGAGAGCGTGACGAGGCACAGGGGAATCACCAGACCGCGCGATCGATCGAGACGCATGCGGAGACCTCCTGACTCGTCGATTGGGTTGAGGTCGTCGCGTGTCTGACCAAATCGACGCGCGGTCACGAAGAGCGCCGTCAGAAGGCGATCGCGAGGCGTCCCGCGCAGCCCTCTCCCGTGCACATCAGCCCGACGCGGGGAGCCGACGCCTGCGGGTGCGGGAGCAGCAACACCACGACGCCCGCCGCGATGGCCGCGACACCCACCCCGCCGAGCACGTCGGCGACGGTGGCCCGCGTCTCGGCGGCGCTCGCGTCACCACGGAGCGATGGGTCGCAGACGCTGTTCGGACAGCGCGCGTTGAGGTCCGACCACGTCGACGAGACCGTGAGCCCGAGCGCGAGGCCCGTCACCAGGAAGGCTCCCCCCGCGCTGAGCAGCGTCACGGGGAGCGCGAGGCTTCGCGGCGCGGGCGGAGGCGGCTGGATCACCCGCGGCGGCTCCGGCGTCGCGCGCGTGGGCGGCGGCTGCGGGGCGGTCGAGGTCGAGGTCGTGGTCGCGGCGTGCGAGAGGCGCGTTCGAAGCGCGGCCATGTGCGCCAGGAGGCTCTGCCGATCGACGCCCGAGGCGCCCGATGCGTCGAAGCGCTCGTAGGCGTCGAGGGCCTCGCGGTCTCGTCCGGCGCCTTCGAGCGCGTGCGCGAGGTTGAAGAGCAGCTCCGGGCGCCGCGTGAGCTCCCAGGCGGATTGAAACTCCCTCGCCGCTTCGGCGAAGCGCCCGAGCTGGTAGTAGCGTCCGCCGTTCTGGATGTGATTCCGCGCGATCTCTGCCGTGGGATTGGCCGAAGGTTGCGCGTGTGCGGCGGCGGTCTTCGCGAAGAGGGCGACGAGCGCGGCGGCGGCGACGAGGCTCCGAGGCGTCACGGGCGCGACGCTACCACCGTCGCGCGTGATAGGGTCCGCGAGTTCGTCGCGATCGCGTCGCCGACCGCGCCGTCTGAAGGAGTCCTCGCCCGTGCGGCCCCCGCTCCACTACCTCGCGTTGCTCTGCGTGCTCTCGTCGTGCACGGTGCTCTATCCCTTCAGCGATTTCAGCTTCGACGGGGGCTCCCGCGACGCGGCACTCGACGCCGACGTGAGCGACGTCACGGCGCCCGACGCGCCCGACGACGCGACGCCCGACGCCACACCGCCCGACGCGCCCGACGACGTGACACCGCCCACCGACGTCGCGCCCGTCGACGTTGCGCCTGACGATGTCGCGCCTGTCGATGTCCCTCCCGTTGACGTTGCGCCTGTCGATGTTCCTCCCGTTGATGTTGCGCCCGTCGACGTTCCTCCCGTTGATGTCTCTCCCGTTGATGTCCCTCCCGTCGATGTCCCTCCCGTTGACGTTGCGCCGATCGATGTCGCGCCCGTCGATGTCGCGCTCGATCGCCCCGACGTCTCCGACGCGATGATGCTCGACGTGGCGTCTGACGCTGGATGCCCTGCGGGAACGACCCGCTGCGGCGGCGTGTGCGTCGACGCGACGACCGATCGGAACAACTGCGGCGGCTGCGGGCGCGTCTGCGCGGTGGCCTGCTCGTCGGGAACCTGCGTCACGGTGACCGACGTGCGGGCGGGCTCGGGCAACGACCTCGGCGTGCACGCGTGCGCGCTCCTCAGCGATCGCACCGTGCGCTGCTGGGGATCGAACGTCTATGGCGAGCTCGGCGACGGGACGCGCACCAACCGCAGTCGCCCCGTTCCCGTCGTGGGGCTGCGCGATGTCAGCGAGATCGCCGTCGGCGGCACGCACACCTGCGCGCTCCTCGGCGACGGGACGGTCTCGTGCTGGGGCTCCGGCGCGAGCCTCCAGCTCGGTGATGGAACGTCGCAGCGCTCGACGCCCGCGACGGTGCCCGGGCTCGGCCACGTCGTGTCGGTCGCGGCCGGCGCCGGGCACTCCTGCGCGCTTCGCGGTGACAACATGGTGTTCTGCTGGGGGCGCAACACCTTCGGCGCCTGCGGGGTGGCGCCCCTCACCGACGTGCTCGCGCCCTCGCTGGTGAACGGAACCGGCCTCATCGGACGCCTCGCCACGGGGGGGCTCCACACCTGCGCGACCGGGCTCGACGGCGCGGCCCGATGCTGGGGCGCGGGCACCACCGGGGCGCTCGGCGATGGCAGGTCGGTCACGAGCGTCACGCCCGTCACGGCCGGGGGCTTCTCCGCGGGGACCATCTCCGCGGGCGACGAGGACTCGTGCTCCGTCGCGCGCGACCGCACGGTGTGGTGTTGGGGACAGAACCGCTACGGCGCCGTGGGCAACGGGACCAACAACCAGCAGTCGACGCCCGCGCAGGTGCGGACCCTCCCGACGGCCTCCGCGGTGAGCGTGGGGTCGTTTCACACGTGCGCGCTCGACGGCGACGGGGTGGTCTTCTGTTGGGGATTCAACAACGAGGGCCAGATCGGCGAGCAGGGCGGGCTCTCGCAGCGCAACACGCCGGGCCGCGTCGCGACGAGCGTGAACGCGCGCGCGATCTCGTGCGGCTACCAGTTCACGTGCGCGGCGCTCTCCGACGGCAGCGCGCAGTGCTGGGGCCGCAACACGCAGGGCCAGCTCGGCGACGGGACCACGGCGACGCGCAGGCTCGCCGCGCCCGTGCTGTTCTGAGCGCCGCGAACGCAACGTGACGCATCATTCCGAGGCCCTCGTCGCTCGGGCCTTGCGATCTCGTCTCGGAGCGTGATACCTCCGCGGGCCTATGGCCGCCGTCTCTCTGCGCACGTACATCTTTCTCGACAGCCTGCAGCCGCAGCTCGCGTCGTTCATCGGAAAGACCGCGCGGGGATTCCTGCCGATTCCGTGGATGGCGTCGCTCTGGGTTGAGATCGCCCCGGGCATGGCGATCAACCGGGTGACCGACCTCGCCCTCAAGGCCAGCAAGGTGCAGCCCGCCGTGCAGGTCGTCGAGCGCGCCTACGGGCTCCTCGAGGTCCACCACGAGGACAAGGGGCAGGTGATGGACGCGGGCGCGGCCATCCTCGAGGCGCTCGAACTCAAGGAGTCCGACCGCCTCGCGCCCAACATGCCCACCAACCAGATCATCCGCGGGATCGAGCCCTACCAGGCCCAGATCATCAACAAGAACTCGCAGGGCATGATGATCCTGCCGGGCGAGTCGCTGCTCATCCTCGAGACCGACCCCGCGGGGTACATCGTGCTGGCCGCGAACGAGGCCGAGAAGGCCGCGCGGATCTCCATCGTGCACATCCAGCCCTACGGGGCCTTCGGGCGGCTCTACCTGTCGGGGCCCGAGGCCGAGGTCGACGCCGCCGCCGAGGCCGCGCGCGCGGCCCTCGCGTCGGTGCAGGGGCGCAAGCAGGAGACGAAGCTCGACCGCTGATCGCGGTGCGTAGCTGCAACGGTTTTTTCACGCGGTACACACCGCTCCGAGACGACGAAGGGACACTGCCATGAGCGACGCGCTGGGAATCATCGAGACGAAGGGCTTCGCCGCCGCCGTGCAGGCCGCGGATGCCATGGTCAAGGCCGCGAGGGTGCAACTCGTGGGCTACGAGAAGGTCGGCGGGGGCTTCACCTCCGTGATCGTCCGTGGCGACGTGGCGGCCGTGAAGGCCGCGACGGAGGCGGGTCAGCGCGAGGCCGAGCGCATCGGAGAGATGGTGTCCGTGCTCATCATTCCGAGGCCGCACGCGAACATCGACGAGGTGCTCCCCCTCGGCCGCGGACCGGGCCAGGCGAAGAAGATCGCCGGCGATCACTGATCACCTCCGATGCTGATCTGCAAGGTCACCGGCACGCTGGTCGCGACGCGCAAGGAGCCCACCCTCGACGGGTTGAAGCTCCTCGTCGTGCGGCCGTGTGACGTGAAGGGCGAACCCACGGGCGCCGCCCTCATCGCCGCCGACGCCGTGGGCGCGGGCATGGGCGAGGTGGTGCTCATCGCGCAGGGCTCCTCGGCGCGGCAGACCGCGTCCACGAAGGATCGCCCCGTCGACGCCGTCGTCATGGCGATCGTCGACACCCTCGCCGTCGATGGCGACGTCACCTTCCAGAAGAACGCCTAGACAGTCTCGTCGCGGGCAGCGCGGTCGTCGCGGTCGCAGCGGTGGCCGCGGCCCATCGTCGTCGTTGACACTCGCGACGCCGCGCGCGTACCGTCTGGCGCGAAATACTCCGTGGATTCCAGAGGAAACCCGATGCGTCGAACGGTCCCCTTCGCGCTCCTCGTCGGGGTGCTGACGCCCTCCGTCGCGCTCGCGCAACGCGCGCGAGACGATGCCCCCGCGCGCGACGAGAGCGTCCGCGACGAGGCCCCGCCGCCGCGCGACCCGGTGTTCATGCTCGCCGAGTCGGCGCGCTTCGTCGACGTCGTCGACTCCTTCGACCGCGGCAGCACGTTCAGCTTCCGCCTCTCGGCGGGCTACCTCTACCAGCACCGCACGGCCACCATCGAGCGCGAGATGCGCATGAGCGACGGCGTCAACGGCGCCGGGCTCGTGCAGTTCGCCCGCGTCGGCGACTACGTCGAGAACACCCACACGCTCCTCGTGAACGCCGAGGTGGGGCTCTTTCACGACCTCGCGCTCACCTTCGGCGTGCCGGTGGTTCTTTCGAACACCCGCGAGATCCGCACGCTCGCCGACCCGGGTCCCGCCGAGGGCAACGCCGCGCTCCGCGACGGCTGGTCGCAGGACGGTCGGCCCACGTCGCTCTTCAACGTCCCCTTCGCGTCGCCGACGCGCTCGGGCATCGATCAGGTGCGCCTCGGGCTCGCGTGGTCGATCCTCAGTCAGGCCCGCGTGCGCGCCAACCCCACGTGGACCGTGCGCTTCGAATGGCGCCCGCCCGTGGGCGACGTCATGCACGCGTGCAACGGCTCGGCGACGCCCGGCGTGGCCGACTGCCCGTCGCCGTCGAGCGTCCCGTCGCCTCCGCCCGCGGGGAGCATCAACAGCGTGGGCACCGCGACGCGGCCCACCTCGGCGGGCACGCCGGGCATCTCGCGCGGCCTCAACGGGATCTACTTCCAGACCGCGCTCGCGCGTCGCTTCGGCTTCATCGAGCCCTACGCGGGCCTCGACATCCTCGCGGAGTTTCCGCTCCGCTCGACGCCCTTCCGCTACTCCGACACGCCCTACGGTCAGCTCGCGTCGTACCCGCCCATCACCAGCTCGCTGGTCGTGGGCGCCGAGGTCATCCCCTTCGAGAACCGCGAGACCTGGCAGCGCCTCGTGATCGACCTCCGCGTGCGCGGCACCTACCGCTCGCAGGGCCGCGATTACAGCCCCCTCTACGACGCCCTGGGCAGCTCCACGAGCCGCGCGCTCGCGGTGCCCGGCTGCCCTTCGAACGTGCGCAACCCCGACGGGTCGTGTCAGCCCGGCCGCGAGATCTGGTTCGACGGGCTCACCACCACGCAGTCGTACCTCTCGGTCAACGGTCAGCTCGCGATCGGCGCGCAGCCCGTGAAGTGGATGCGCTTCGACCTCGGCCTCGGGCTCACGTGGGTCGCGCCGCATCTCATCACCGCGACGGACGCGTGCAACCCGAGCGAGAGCATCCCCGCGGACCACCCCGAGTGGCGCGGCGGCTGTGTCAACGACAGCGCCCCCGACCCCACGCACCGCCCGGTGATCGATCAGGTCGGCGGTCGCTTCCGCACGAACAACGAGCTCCTCGTCGACTTCTTCGCGTCGGTCTCGCTCACCCCACGCTTCTTCTGAGCTCCGATGCACCGCGGAGGCCCTCTCCCCGTCCCTCTCCCGCGAAGCGGGAGAGGGTGCCCGTGGGTGACTGCCATGCCCTCACCCCGCCCTCTCCCGGCAGAGCCGGGAGAGGGTGCGCAACGAGGCGACGAGCGACGAAGCGAGCGACGCGAATGCTCCGCGCTCGCGGCTCGATGGGCGGGCTCCGCGCTCGCGGCTCGATGGGCAGGCTCCGCGCTCGCGACTCGATGGGCAGGCTCCGCGCTCGCGGCTCGATGCGCAGGCTCCGCGCTCGCGGCTCGATGGGCAGGCTCCGCGCTCGCGGCTCGATGCGCGCCACCACGACACGGTGCGCGCGCTGATGCTCCGCCCGAAGCCACAACCCGAGGCGTGATGGTCTCCCTCTCCCGGCTCTGCCGGGGAGGGCCGGGGTGAGGGCATGGCAGCTACCAACGGGCACCCTCTCCCGCTTCGCGGGAGAGGGACGGGAAGAGGGCTGCATCGCGCTCGCCATCCTCCTCGCGAGCGCGACGGCCTCGGCGCAGACGTCGCCGCCGCGTGTGCGGCGGCTCGTCGAGGCGTGGCGCCGTCGCAGCCCGCGGCCTCTGTCACGGTGGCGCTCGACCTCGACCTCGACGACGCGGGACGCGTCACGCGCGCATCGGTGAACACCTCGGGCGGCACCGCGTTCGACGAGGCCGCGCTCGCCGCCGCGCGCGACCTGCTCTTCGAACCCGCGCGTGAGAACGGACGCGCCGTCGCGTCGCACACCGTGTGGCGCTACGTCTTCGCGCCGCGCGGAGAGCGACCCTCGGACGAAGACGCGCCGCGGGCGCAGAGCACCGTCGATCCGTCGCGAGAGGCCACCGTGCGGCTCCGCGCGCCGTCGAGGGAGACCTTTCGCCGTGAGCTCCTCGTCGACGACCTGAGGCGCATGCCGGGGACGCGCGGCGACGCGCTCCTCGCCGTGCAGAACCTCCCTGGTGTAGGGCGGCCCGCCTTCGGTCAGGGCGCCTTCATCGTGCGAGGGAGCGACCCCGAAGACACGCTCGTCACGCTGGAATCGCAGCCCATCGCGCTGCCCTTTCATTTCTACGGGCTCGCGACGACGGTGGCGACGGACCTCGTCGAGCGCATCGAGTTCATGCCCGGCAACTTCTCCGCGCGCTGGGGGAGGGCCGCGGGCGGCGTGGTCAACATCACCCTCCGCGCGCCGCCGAGAGACCGTCCCCACGTGGCGGTCGATGTCGACGTGATCGACGCGGGCGCCGTCGCGACGGTGCCCCTCGGACGACGCGTGACCGTGATGGCGGGCGTGCGACGGAGCTACGTCGACGCGCTCCTCGCGGCCTTCGCCGCCGACGCCGCGGGGGCCTCGTTCTCGTCGCTCCCGGTCTACTGGGACTGGCAGCTCGCCGTCGACGCCGAGGTCTCTCCCCGCGACAACGTGCGCGTGCTCGGCTCGGGGAGCGACGACCTCCTCGGGCTCAACGTGGCCTCTCCGTCGCCCGAGTACCCCGCGAGCACGATCTCGTACGGACAGCACATCGCGTGGCACGGCGCGCAGGCCCGCTGGCGCCACCGCTTCTCTTCGAGCGCCGAGCACACGCTCTCCCCTTCGGTCACGTGGAACTGGTCCGACGTCTCGCTCGGCCCCGACATCCGCTACGCGATCACGTCGACCATCGCCTCGGTGCGCGACGAGCTCGACCTGCGCCTCGGCCGCCACGCGCGCCTCTTCGCGGGCCTCGACGTTCAAGCCGGGAGCACCGAGGCCGTCATCACGGCCCCTCCGCTCGCGGCGAACGGCGTCGACGACGCGCCGGTTCGGTCTCGCCTCGTGCGCTACGCCGACACGCGCGCGTTCGTGAACCCTGCCGCCTACGCCGAGCTCTCGCTCGACCCGACGACGCGGCTCCACGTGCTCGCCGGCGTGCGCGTCGACGCGTTCTCGCGCAACGGTCAGTGGTCCGTCGATCCGCGCTTCTCGATGCGCTACGCGGCGCACCCGCGGCTCGCGTTGCGCGCGGGCTTCGGCGCGTACACCACCACGCCGCGGGGCTACACCGTGCTCCCGGGCTTCGGCAACCCCGACCTCGCGCTCGAGCGATGGCAGCATGGCACCGCGGGGCTCCAGTCGTGGATCGTCGATGGCGTGCTGGAGTTCACCCTCGACGGCTTCATGAAGTACGGCGACCAGACCGCGTCGCCCTCGACGCGCGTGATCGAGCGCGACGGTCAGCGCGTGCCCGAGCGCTTCGCGTCGACGGGCAACGGGCGCGTCTACGGACTCGAAGCGATGCTGCGGCTCCGACCGGGACGCGTCCCCCTCCTCGCGTGGCTCTCGTACACGCTGCAACGCGCGGAGCGGAGGGACTCACCCGCCGACGCCTGGTACACCTCTCCGTGGGATCAGCCGCACGTGCTCACGCTCGTGCTCGGCGCGGTGCTCCCGCACGGGTGGGAGGCCGGGTTTCGCGCGCGCTACACCTCGGGCTCGCCGGAGCCGCGCGTGACGGGCGCGCTCTACGACGCCGACCACGACGTCGCGCTCACCTGGGTCGACCGCGCGAACCCGACGCGCCTGCCCGACTTCTTCTCGCTCGATCTGCGCGTTTCAAAGCGCTTCCGTTGGGGCCCCGTCGATCTTCAGGTGATCGCCGAGGTGCTCAACGCGACCAACCAGTCGAACGTCGAGAGCCGCATCTACAGCTTCGATCGACGGTCGAGCGTCCCCGTCACGGGCCTGCCCATCCTGCCGAGCGTCGGGATCCGCGGCGAGTACTGAACGCTCAGGGCCGCACGTAGAGCACGCGGTGATTCGCGGCGTCTGCGAGCGCGAGGCCCTCGCGGTACGCCGTCACGCCGCGCGGCACCGCGAGCTGCGTGGTGGCGCCCGTGCCCGTTCCTGCGCCGAGGCGTCCGTCGCCGACGAGCGTGGTCACGGTGCGGTCGTCGAGCGAGAGCGCGCGCAGCCTGTGGTTGAGCGCGTCTGAGAACACCACGCGGCGACCGAGCAGCGCCACGCCGTCGCCGGGGTTGATGCGCGCATCGTCGGCGGCGCCGTCGGCGAAGGTGTACTCGCCGCGCGATCCTGCGAGGCGCGTCGTGGAAGCGCCCACCGAGAGGAGCGTGGCCTGCGCGGTGGTGACGTACATCGTCCCGTCGGCGCCGATCGCGAGGCCCATCGCGCCGATGAGGTCGCGGCTCACGGTGGTGACGCCCGCCGCGGTGATGCGTCGGATGGCGTCGTTGCCCGCGTCGGCCACGTAGAGCGCGCCGTCGGCGCCGAAGGCCAGCGCGCGCGGGAGCGAGAAGGTCGCGCGCTCGCGGGTGGCGTCGTTGCGGCCCGCGGAGCCCGTGCCCGCGTAGGTGCTCACCACGCCCGCGGGGGTGATGGCGCGGATGCGGTGGTTGCCCGTGTCGCTCACGTAGACGGTCCCGTCGGGGCCGACGGCGATGCCCGTGGGGAGGTCGAAGCACGCGCCGTCGCCCGTCCCGTCGCGGAAGGCGTTGCTGCGCGCGGGGCCGCTCGGGCCGCAGCCCGCGAGCGTCGAGACGGTCTCTCCGCGGATCACGCGCACGCGGTGGTTGCGCGCGTCGGTGACGTAGAGCGCGCCGTCGGACGCCGCGGCGACGCCCGCGGGCGCGTCGAAGCGGGCCATCGCGGCGGGGCCGTCGCGGTAGCCCGCGGTGCCGTCTCCCGCGAGCAGCGTGACGCTCGTCGCGGTGCCGGGGCTCGCGGGCATCGGGCGGGGTTCGGGCGCGGTGGGCGTCGCCACGGGGATGCCCGCGCGCGCGAGGATGTTCTCGGTCATGCGCTGCACGCGCGCGTCGAGCATGTCGGTGCGGCCGAGGGCGAGGGCCCAGCTCAGCGTTCCCGCGGCGAAGACGAGGCTCGTGGGCGAGGGGTAGTAGACCGTGGCGTGCGACGACTCGACGATCCCTTCGGTCGAGAGGCCCGGCGACTCGGCGATGACCTCGATGTTCTTGGGGGTGCGGCCGTTGTCGTGGAGGCGGTCATACTCTGACCCCACGATGCCGGGGATCGTGTCGCCGCGCGCGACGTTGGTGCCCTCGTAGATCCAGTGGCTCGGGTCGCGCACCACCATCGGAAAGCGCGCGCCTCCCGTCCACTGCGCGTACATCACGCCGAGGAGCGCGTTCTCGGGGCGGCCGATGGCGGGCTCGGAGAAGCGCGTGGTCTGGCGGGGCGTTCCGCGTTCGGGGTCGCGCGCGGCGCCGTCGACCTTGTAGCAGATGACCGTGCGGCGCTCGGCGCCTCCGCTCGACGGCGCGTAGCGCACGTGAAAGGTCGCGGTGTCGGCGGTGAAGAACCCGAGGCTGAGCCCCGCGTCGCGCGCGCCCTCCACGGCGTCACGCTCGGCGCTGGTCCAGTACTCGTCGTGGCCCACCGAGAGGAACATCCGTCGCCCGCGCAGCACCTCGGGCGTCGCGTCGACGTCGACGTTGGTGACGTAGGCCACGTCGTAGCCGCGCTGCTCGAGCCAGCGCGCCATGCGCATCTCCCACGAGAGCATCTCGCCGCTGCCGTTGTCGCCCGCGCTGTAGGGCCGATCGAAGCTCACGGCCCAGGCGTGGGGACCCTCGAACACGTCGTCGCGGCCGTTGACGTAGAGGCTCATCGAGCCCCAGTCGTTGTAGGCCTGCCAGGTGTTGACGCTGGCCTGAAAGAGCAGCGGCGCGCGCGGCGTCGACTCTCGCACGATGATCGGCACGTACTGCTCGAAGCCGTCGTCGCGGATGAGCTTGATGAGGTACTCGCCGCTCACCCACGACGCGTCGGTGGCGACGGTGAAGGCCGCGCTCCATCGGCACTCGATGAGGCCCGTGGCGCGGTCGACGGGGCACGCGGGCTGGGGCTCCACGGGGCGCGCTTCGCCGCGCGCGACGAGGCGTCCGCCGTCGCCGCGGTAGTAGCCGATGCGGTACGCCTCCCAGCGCACGGCGTGGGCCGCGGAGACGTTGACGTGGAGCGTGAAGGAGCCTCCCGCGGCGACGGAGGTGACCGACGCGTAGCCCTCGACCTCGTGGCGCTCCGCGGCGCGCTGGATGAGCCACCCGTCGGAGCCCGGCATCGCGTTCTCTCGCTCGATGGGGTTCATCGTGGGCGCGTCGGAGGCGGTGTCGCCCTGTGCGTCTCCCTGCGCATCGTTCGCTGCGTCGAGCGTGTCGTTCGTCGCGTCGTTCGTCGCGTCGGGCGAGGCGTCGCCGGGCGGAGGGGGCTGCGCGGGATCGTCGCAGCCGACCGCGCTCGCGAGGAGCAGTGACAACATCAACCGTCGTGTCGAGGCGCCCGTCATGGTCATCGTGGGGAGGCGAATGGGGACCACGACGCGCACATTCGCGTCAAGGTCGCCTGGGGTGCTGTGCGGGTGTCTCCCAACGCGGCGCAGCGTCTTCGAATCACCCCGCGTGCGGTGCTTGTACAATCCGCGCATGGACACACTTCGCGCCTTTCTTCTCGCGTCGCTCGCGCTCTCGACCGCGTGCGCGTCGACCTCGGTCTCCACCGCGACGGACGCGTCACGCGAGGACCGCGGCGACGTCACCGTGACCCCCGACGTCGCGGCCGACGCCACCGACGCGACCGCGACCGATGTCGCGCAGGACGCGAGCGACGCGGCGCGCCCCGACGTCACGTCCGACATCACGTCCGACATCGCGCCGGACGTCAGCTCCGACATCGCGCCCGACGTCAGCTCCGACGTCACGCCCGACGTGACCGCTGACGTGACGCCCGACGTTGCGCCCGACGTTGCGCCCGACGCGACGGCCGATGTGCTCCGCGATGTCGCGGTCGATCGCGAGGCCGCCGTGTGCGAGCCCTCCGACTGCGACGGAGATCCCACCAACGGACGCGAGACCGACACGCGCACCGACCCGTGCAACTGCGGCGCGTGCGGGCGTCGCTGCGAGTCGCTCCGCGGCGTGACCTCGGCCACCTGCGAGGCGTGCTCGTGCCGCGTCGTGTGCGACGCGCGCTTCCGCGACTGCGACGGAGACCCGAACAACGGCTGCGAGTCGCTCCTCGCGAGCGACGCGCGCAACTGCGGCGCGTGCGGGCACGCGTGCGGCGTCGGCGAGGCGTGTCGCAGCGGCGCGTGTGTGTTCGTGCCGAGCTACACGTCGTGCTCGGGGCTCATGGCGAACCTCTACAACGACGTCGAGAACTGCGGCGCGTGCGGGCACGCCTGCGCCGCGGGGCAGGTCTGCGATCGAGGCGCGTGCGCAGCCTCGTGCGCAGCCGCCGGGACCCTCCGCTGCGGCACGCAGACATGCGTCGATCTGAGCACGCACGCGCTCCACTGCGGCTCCTGCGGATCGACGTGTCCGGGCGGCCAGACGTGCTCCCTCGGGCGCTGCCTCCTCGGCTGCGTCGCGGGGACCACCGTGTGCGCGGGCACTTGCGTAAACCTCTCCACCGACTCGTTCAATTGCGGCGCATGTGGCGTGATCTGCCCCGTCCGTGCGCTGTGCAACGACGGCGTCTGCCAGTCGCTCACCTGCCGCTGAGCGCGCGTCAGGATCGACTCACGATCTGCGAACCGGTTGCACACGAAGCGCCTTGTCTTGTGGGCCTTCGCGGTGTCGGGCTACAACGGTCCCACAGCGCTCGGCTCACACGGTCCGCGACGCCTCGTCTGGAGTCCTGTCGGTGCGAAGCAGCTTTCAACACGAGGATGCGAACCAGATCCGCCGCGGGCTCGTCGCGGTCGTGGGCGCCTCGGGGACAGGGCTGCGCGAGGTCTCGACGCTGCTGCACCACTACGGCGCGGGCGTCTCCGAGGTGCTCGCCACCGACAGCCGCGACATGCACGAGACGGGTGCGGGGACGCTCGCCGCCATCGACCGCGTGGGGCGCGACCTCGGCTCGCAGGTGATCGTGCTGGTGTCGCGTCCGCCGTCGCCCTTCGTCGCCGCGCGCGTGCTCGACCGCGCCGTGGCCACGGGGCGCCGCGTGGTGGCGGTGTTCCTCGGGTACACCGCGGGCGCGAAGCACCCCGGCGTGACCTTCGCGGCGACGCTCGAAGACGCCGCGCGCCTCGCGGCCGTGATGGCGGGCGGCGACCGATCGAGCGACCACCCCACGCTGCGCCTCACGGTGCCCTCGTTCACCCGCGACCAGCGCTGGCTCCGCGCGCTCTACTCCGGCGGAACGCTCGGCTACGAGGCCCTCGCCATCCTCTCGGGCGTCGGCCGCGTCGCTTCGAACCTCAAGTACCTCGGCGTCGCGCCGCTCGGCTCGATCACCGCCGCCGTGCACACCGTCGTCGATGTCGGCGACGCCTCGATGCGCGTGCGCGCGCCGCACCCGCGCCTCGACCTCGCGTCGCGCGTCCAGGCCGTGCGCGCCGTGGGCCGCGATCCCACCGCCGCGGTGCTCCTCTTCGACCTCGTGCTCGGCCGCGACGCGCACCCCGACCCCGCGTCGCTCCTCGCGCCCGCCCTCCGCGACGCGCGCGACGCCGCCGCCGCCCGCGGAGGAACCCTCGTCGTCGTGGGCTCCGTCACGGGCACCGACGACGACCCCCAGGGCCGCACGCGCCAGGCCGACGCGCTCACCGTCGCGGGCGTCGAGGTGTGCAGCAGCAACGCCGCCGCTGTGCGCCGCGCCCGCGCCCTCATCGCGGGGGAGCTGCGCTGACGATGCGACGGAGGGCGCTCCTCGGGCTGCTGCCTGGCGCGGTCGCGATGGCGGCGACGCGCGCGCTGCGCGCGCAGACGGTGGCCTCGCAGGTGACCGTGGCCCTCGCGCCCCTCGGGCCGTTTCAACCGACGCTCCTCGACGAGATCGAGCGCGGGCTCACCGCGGAGCTTCACGTCTCCGTCGTGCGCACGGGGCCCTTCGAACTCCCGCGCGCGGCCTTCTACGCGCCGAGGCAACGCTACCGGGCCGAGCGTCTGCTCGACTTCCTCCGACCGCGGATGCGGGCGCCCGCGACGCGCGTGCTCGGGGTCACCGAGGTCGACATCTCGACCACCGCGCACGGCGTCTCCGACTGGGGGATCCTCGGCCTCGGCGACCTCGGCGGGCGCGCGTGCATCATCTCGACGTGGCGCTGCCGACGCACGGCCCGCGACGCCGCGCAGGCGAGCTTCCGCATGGTCACCACCTGCGTCCACGAGGTCGGGCACACGCTCGGCCTCGAGCACTGCCCCGACACGTCGTGCCTCATGACCGACGCGCGCGGCTCGGTGCTCACCGTCGACCGCACGAGCGGACACCTCTGCGCCCGCTGCCGTCGCCGCATCGGCCTCGTGGCCGCGCGCTGACCGCGACGCTCACCCGCAGCGCTCGAGGAGCACCACGCCGCGCTCGCCGCTGATGCTGCTCCCCGTGATGACGCAGGTGCGAGCCTTCGGCGCGCCGCGCGCGAAGCCCTCCGTCGCGAGCGCGATCGACGTCGGCATCGCCGCCGCGCCGAGGTCGCCGAGCTGCGACGCGATGAAGTCCACCGTGGCGTCCTCGCGCATCCGGCGGGCCGCCGCGCGGGGCCACGCGAGCTGAAACTCCTGCACGCGAAAGGGCTCCGCGGTCATGTCGGTGATCCACCAGTCGAGGCTCGCGCCGCGGTGATCGAGGCCGTCGGTGGCGGCCACCGCGCAGCGCGAGAGCGCGCTCGCCGTGAGCGGGAGGTCGTTGTCGATCGTCGCGGGCTCCACCGCCGTCGCCGCGACCTTGAGCTCCGCGAGCGCGGGCCAGCGGCACATGCGCGCCACGTCGTGCGGCGCGAGGAGCGCGAAGGCCCCGCCCTCTCCCTGGATCGCCGCGTCGAGGTTCTCGTTGTCGAAGAGGCGCCCGGCGGCGATGAGGTCTTCGATGCGCGCGGGGTCGTACGCCGTCTCGAGGCCGCCCACGAAGGCCACCTCGATGGCGCCCGAGGCCATCGCCGCCGCCACCTCGCGCAGCGCGAAGGCCATCGCCGCGTGACCGAGCGGGAGCACCCGCACCACGGGCGCCGGGCCTCCGCGCGCGGCCTGCACCGCGGCGACGTGCGCCGAGAGCTCGCGCTCGAGGATCCGTCGCTGCTGGGGATAGGTGCGCCCCCCGCCCGGCGCCATGCGCGCGGGGAGGCAGAGCACCAGGGCCACGCGCAGGTCCGGCGGCGCCGTCACGAGCATCGGCATGAGCTCGTCGAGGAGGCGCAGCGCGACGGGCACCATGCGCTCGACGCCCACCGACTGCGGGTGCAGCGTGCGGATCGAGGCCATCGTGGCGCGCTCGCCGTTGGCGCAGCGGAAGGGCGACTCGCTGAAGGCCGCGAGCTCGGCGCGCAGAAACGCCCAGAGCTGCCACGGGGTGAACGCGAGGCCGTTGATCGCGCTGGCGCCCGCGACGACGACGCGGGGCGTCGCGCCCTCGCCGAAGCGAACGAGCTCGGGCGTCACGCGCGCCACTCCTTCTCGTGGACCTGGATGTACTCGACGCTGCGGAAGCTCCGCGGCATGGGGAGCGTCGCGCGCCACGTGATCTCGACGCGCCGGTCGTTGGGGACGAGGGTCACCGTGTCGATCACCGCGGGCGTCTCCGCGAGCGCGCCTCGCACGCGCGCCCCTGTAAAGAAGGCCATTCGAGGGAGTTCGAAGGCCATCGGGCCCTGCTCGCACATGTTGTTCACCAGCACGGCCTCGCCGCCTCGGAGGCGCCCCTCCGCGGTGAGCCCGGGCGCCGCGAACTGATTGAATCGATCGTCGAAATCCTCGGGCGGGAGCGGCATCCGCTCGCGCATCCAGCGGTCGTCGGCGGTGCCCGCGAAGGTCCGCCTCGGCGCGAAGTGGCGCCCCACGGCGCCGAGGCCCGCGGGCGCCGGACGGCTGCGGTGCGTCTCGAGGAGGTCGCGCGGGTCTTCGATGCTCGGGCCGAGCTGCCCTTCGAGCGAGGCCGGGTCACGCACGAGGCCGCGGCCCGCGGGGTTGCGCGGCTCTTCGAGGGGCGCCGATGGGTCGCTGAAGTCCGCGCCGCCCCAGGCGCTCTCCCACCGCAGCGGGAGCGCGTCGAAGTCCGTGGGGTCCGAGAGCGCCCAGCCGAAGGCGCCGCGGTACCACACGCGCGGACCGAAGACCCGCACGACGCGCTCCATCGCGCCTACGCGCACGGTCACGTCGAGCTGACGCTGGCGCACGCGGTAGGCCGCCACGGCGCTCCCGACGACCACCACGTCGGTCGCGGGCTTTCGCACGCACACGTCCGACGGAAAGCGGATCGAGCTCGTCTCGGGCGCGTCCTCGTCCCACGGCACGTCGACGGCGTGCACCTCGGCGCCGCCCACGCGCCGCACGCGGTCTCTGCGGTCGACCGCGAAGGCCTCTTTGATGAGCACCACCGCGACGAGCGCGCCGTCGACGTCGAACTGCGGCACCACGGCGACCGAGGCGCTCGTCCCCTTCTTCAGGTCGGGCAGGTTCATCGCGTCTCCCACTGCACGGGCCATGAGCCCTGCGGCGCGCGTCGCGCCAGTGACTCGCGCCACGCCTCGATCTGCGCGCTCTGCCTCGGGATGAAGCGCCACGCTTCGAAGGGCTGTCGCCTCCCCGTCCGCGCGGCGAGCTCCAGCGCGGCCCAGCGTCGCTCCCGCGGCCGCGACGACTTCGAAGCGAGGAGCCGCACGTTGTCCTCCACGCGCCAACGCCGACCGAAGCGCCACCGCGTCGCGTGGTCTGCGCCCGCGCCGCGCGCGTCCCAGAGCGCCGCCCACAGCGCCGGGTCGACGGAGAGCTCCGCGGGCGCGTCGGGGAGCTCGTCGCCCTCCCAGGTGTCACCGCGAAACGCCTTCAAATCAGGCTCCGGCAGCGGCTCGTCGTCGGTCACCGCCGCGCCCGTGATGCGCCACAGGGCCTCCGCGGCGCGCGCCACGGCGAGCGCGTCGTCGAGCGTGAGCGCGTGGATGAGCGCCCCGACGCTCGCCGCGTGTCCGTACCACCCGAGCGCCTCGCAGCGCAGCGCCGTGAGCGCGCCGGCGCCGTGGAGCGTCGCGAGCCCCTGCGCGTCGGCGTTGATGGCGACGTGCATCGCGGCCTCTCCGCGGTGCCCGTCTCCCGCGAGCGTGAGCTCCGTCGCGCGTCGGAGCGCGAGGTCGGGCGCGCGCATCGACGCGAGGTCGAAGGCCGCCGCGAGCACGGCGTCGTCTGCGTGCGAGAGCGCGTGCGAGAGCACCTCCGCGGGGACCTCGTCAGCGCCCGCCGCGAGCGCTTCGAGGGCCGCGCGCGCCACCGCGGGGTCCGCGTCGTACGCGAGGGGAACCATCTCCGTCACCGAGAGCGCCCCGCGTCGTCCGAGCGCGCGCAGGGCCACCTCGCGGCGACCGGGCGATGCGTCTCCGAGCCATGGGCGAAAGGCCATCGAGATGCCGGGGTGGGGCGCGTGCGAGAGCGCATCGGCGAGCGACGCGCGGAGCTCGGGCTCCTCGAGCGGCGTCACGCGCGCGACGCGCATCACCTGATCGAGCGCGTCGTCGCCCGCGACGCAGCCGAAGAAGAGCAGCGTGGCCCAGGTGATCTCGGGGTCGGGCACGGGGCGCTCTTCGAGCAGGCGCACGAGCCACGGGGTGACGGCCTCGCCCACGGAGGCGAGCGCGTCGATGCGCGTGAGGAGCCGCGCCTCGGTGCGCGGACACCACCAGGTCTCGTCCTCCGTCGGGCGCCGCGAGAGGCCGAAGGCGCCGAGGTCTTCGAGGCAGTTTCGCGCGCGGTCGAAGAGCACGTCCATCGCGGTGTGCTGCTCGCCGAAGGCGCTCTTCTCGAGGCGCTCGGGGTCCCACGGCGCGGGCGGAGGAGGTGGAGGCGCTTCGTCTTCGGCGCCGTCGTCGGCGTCGATGGCGCGCAGCGCGTCGAGGGTCTCCTCTCGCAGCGCGTCGAGGTCGGTGCAGGGCTCGGGCGGCACCTCGGTCACGCGCTCCGGCGCCTCGCTGTCGGGGCGATCGGGGAGCGGGACCATGGGACGGAGAACGTCACGTCGCAGGTCGAGCAGCCGCGGCTCGTCGAAGGTCGCGACCACCGCGGGCCTCGGGTCGTTGGCCCTCGGCAGCGCGGGCGGCGGATTGAGGATCGGCAGCGGCGCCTGAAGCAGGAGCCGCAGCGCGCGCGCCGCGGTCTGCGCCACGGAGTCGACGACGGGATCTTCCCCCGAGATGGTCTGGAGCCGCGCGAGGGCCTCTCGCACGTGGGTGATGGCGACCTCGCGGGCCTCGTGAAAGACGCGCGCGTCGCCGAGCGAGGCGAGCGAGACGTAGACGTTGCGGAGCGCCTCGGAGAGCGCCTCGGCCACGGGCTCCGCGGGGAGGTCTTCGTGCGCGATCTCGCGCGACTCGATGAGCGCGTCGTCGAGCAGGATGCGCGCCGCGACGATGATGGGCAGCGACGGGATCACGACCAGACCTCGGGTTCGACGAAGCGCCGCATCCACGCGGCGGTCTCCTTCGCGTCGGCGTCCCAGTGCGGCAGCTCGGGGGGAGACGCGGGGAGCAGCGTCGCGAGCCTGTGCGCGACCTCGGCGTACGCGGCGGGCGCGGTCAGGGTGTTCACGTCGCCGAGCGTGGGTGACTCTCCCGCGCGAAGGAGCGCGCCGCGCGAGAGGGGGATCACCGCGACGGGCTCGCTCCACGGCGCGGCGAGGTCGGCGCCCGGCGGCAGCGCGCTTCGAAGCGTCGGGCCGAGCATGGTGATCCAGTTGGTGCCGGGGAGCGCGCGCTGCGCGTACCGCGCGGCCGTGTCGGGGTGCTGCGCGTCGAGGCCGAGGTAGCGCCGGCACCACGCGCGGAGGAGCTGAAAGGCCGTGGGAGACTCGGACGGATTGATCACCCCGAGGTAGCCGCCGACGCCCGCGACGAAGGGGTGCTCCTGCCCGAGCTCGATGGCGAGCGCGAGGAGGTCGTCCGCGGGGTGCGCCTCGGGGAGCACGATCTGGAGCCATCCGACGCCCGCGCCGGGACGCCCGTCGTCGATCTCGCGGTACTGCCATCCCAGGGTGGGAGCGCCCGTGTCGTCCGCGAGGCGAACGTGGAGGAGGTGCCTCGGCGCGCGGCGTCCCCAGGGCAGCGTGAGGGCCTCCTCGATGCGCGCGAGGGTGGCGTCGGTGAGGGGCTCCCACGACGCCATCGCCGACGTGGTGAACCACCGCTCACCGGCGGCGGGCGCGTGCGCGAGGAAGCTCCGCAGCGACGCGACGGCGCCCTCTCTCGCCCAGTGCATCGGGTCGTCGAGGTAGAGCGTGAGCCCGAGCGCGGCGCGCAGCACGGACACCGAAGGGTCGCGTACGAGGTACGCGGGCGGAATCGGGAGCGGTCGTCGCATCGGAGGTCCTCGTCACCCGCTCACTCGGCCCAGTACTCGCCGCCGAGGGCGGCGCCGAGCTCCGTGTCTCGGACCTCTTCAAAGGTCTTGAAATCACGGGTCCCGAGCAGACCCGAGGTGCTGCACCAGAAGAGCGCGCGGCCCGCGTGGAGGCAGCTCGCGTTGAAGCTCTCCACGAGCGGTTCGACGGTGTCACCCGCGACGCGAAGGAGCCCGTCGGGCTTCGTCGCGACGATCATCTGCCCCTCCCACGACGCGAGGCCCCAGACGTTGCGCTCGCAGCGCGTGAGGAGCCTCCAGCCGTGCGGCGTGCCCTCGTAGAGCTCGCCCTGAAAGGTCGCCGCGAGCGCGTCTTCGCCGTCGACGCGCACGAAGCTGAACGACCCCGCGATGGGCGACTCCATGCGCTCCCAGCGGCCCCACTGCCAGCGCGCGACGAGGCCGCAGCCGACGGCGACGACGTGCTCCTTCGAGCTCCCGTGCACCGCGGAGATGGCGCCCGGCGCGTCGACGCTGCGCCACGCGGCGCCGTCGAAATGCGCGCACACGGGCGGGTCGCGCAGCGCGCGCTCGCTCGTCAGATCGTCGCCAGGAACGATGAACGCCCCGCCGCCCCACGCGAAGATGAAGTCGTCGTCGAGGCCCCAGACGCCCTGCACGCGAGAGCGCCCGCCGAAGCCGGGAAGGTCGATGCGAGACCAGCGGTACGAGCCCCCATCGGGCGTCCCCACGTGGAGCCCGTCGACGTCTTCGAACCTGCCGACCACGTACACGCGGCCCGAGGGAGACACCCACATCGCCCTCGCCGCGCCCTCTCCCTCTGCGATCACGCGGATCCCGTCGCGGTCGATGCGCACGACGAGGCTCTCGGTGCTCTCGTCGTTCGCGAAGTCGGTCCACTGCGAGCGGTGCATCAGAAGCACGCAGTCGCGAGGCTCCGCGCCGCCGACGCGCGTCACGCGGAGGTAGCGGTGGGAGAGCACATCCATCACGTCGTCGGTCATCGGGTCGCTCACGGTTAGAAGGCGCGTCCGTCTTCGTTCTGCGTGCCGTTGCGCAGGTTCGTCTGCATCTGTCGCAGGCACGGGAGCCGCGCCGCCGCGGTCTGCGTGCGCTGAAACTCCTCGCGCGCCGTCGCCGCACGGAGCCTCGCTGCCGAGGCGGCGGCCTCTGCGCGCGCGCGCTCGGGCGTCCCTGGCGCGGTCGCGGCGACGTTGGCCTGCGCGGTGGCGACGTTGCCCTGCGCCGCGGTGTGGTTCGCGGCTGCGGCGGCCTGCGCGCCGGGGGTGGCCTCGTTCTGGGTGCGCGCGATCTCCTCGTCGAGCCCGCTGGACTTCATCGCGGCCTTGGCGCGCTCGCGCCACGCGTTGATGCACTCCTCGGCGGTCTGACCGTGAATGATCTGGCTCCGCGGGATGCTCGGCCGCTTGGGCTTCTTCGCGTCGACGCCCTGCGCGAAGGCGGCGCGCTCGGCGGCGGTGGCGGCCTGGCCGTTGGGCCCCGAGCCGCTGAGCGCGGCGGAGGGGTTGTTGCCGCGGTTGGGGTCGTTCTGCACGGCGTTGAAGCGCGCGGGCTGGTTGTTCACCAGGGTGGTCGTGCGCGCGTTCTCGTCGTTGCGGAGGGTCGCCGCGGGGTAGGTGTCGGAGGTGCCTCCGTTGGCCGCGACCTGCGTGGCCATCTGGGCCTGCTCCTGCGCGCCGATCTGCTGCTCCATCGAGCCGGGGATGGCGCCCGAGCCTTCACCCGCGAAGGCCGGCGCGGTGCCCGTGGTGTAGCCGTCGACGCGCGACGCGCAGGGGTTGTCGCGCCCCGGAGCGCCGGGCTGGTTCATCGCGGGGTTCGGCGGAAAGGGCGGCGTCGCGGGCGTCCCGTTCGCGTTGGGCACCCTGGCGTTGCGGTACGCGCCGTCGTGAATGAGGTGCGACGCCGTGCTGTTGGCCATGAAGTGATCCTGCGCGGTGGGCCTCGCGCCGGGGCTGGCGGCCTGCTGCGCGGGGGTCATGGCGTTCCAGTCGGCGATCTTGGTCTTGGCGTCGCGGATCTTCTTCGACACCGCGTCGTAGGAGCCGAAGGCGTCGGGGTTGAGCCCCGCGGAGATGAGCAGCCGCTGGCACGTCGCGCTGAAGAACGCGCTCCCTCCGGCCTTGAGAAAGAGCACCGGAACATGCGGCGCTGGGTTGCCCACGGTCTCGTCCCCTCTCTCCGCCTCAGGTCGAGTTGCCGAAGCCGGGGTTGCCCGTGACCGTCACCGGCGCGCCCTCGAAGAGCACCGTCACCGCGGGCACCGGCAGCGGCCACGCCTTGCCCCCCGTGGTGAAGGTCGAGACGTCCTTCTGCGTGCCCGCCTCGTCGCCGTGGACGGCCTTCACGCAGCACTTCGCGTTGAGCACCTTCTTGCCGTTGATCTTCGTCTTCTCGGTGCCCGGGTCGAGCTGCGTCGACGAGCCCGTGATCGGGTACGGCAGCGGCAGCGGCGACGGGGCCGCCGGGGTGATGCACATGTTCGGCGCCAGCGGCGTCACCTGGTGCGACGAGTCCTCGCACACGACGTCCATCATGATCGCGGTCACGCTCATCGCGGCACCTCAGTTGATCCGCACGTTGCGGCCGAGCACCTTGAGCAGCTCGCGCGCGCGGCTCACCACGCGGTCGCCGAAGCTCTCGACGTCGGCGCCCTTCACCTGCACGAAGGCCGCGCGCGTGCGCAGCAGCACCTCCTCCGCGGCGGTCACCACGAAGCGCCGCACCTCGACGCGCACGACGCCCTCGCGGTCGATCGTCACGGGCCTCGCCGTGAGCAGAACGCCCGCGATCACGGGCTCCCCCGCGAGGTCGAGCACCACGCGCGCGCCGGTCTTCGCCGCATCATCGAGCAGGGCCTCATCGACCGAGGCGTCGCGCGCCGCGACCATCACCTCGGCGCCCACGCGCACGCGCCAGCGCCCGTCGCCCTCGCGCGCCTCGACCGTCGCGAGGCTCACGCCCGACGCCCTCGCGGGGGCCTCTCTCTCGGCCTTCGCCGTCATCCGTCGCACTGTTCCCATCGCGCGCTGCCTCTCTCAGCCGGGGCTGATGTCGCTCGGGTCGAGCGTGAGCTTGCCCGTCGCCTGAATCGTCACGTTGAGTCCCTTGATGCACACGCCGCTCGAATCGATCACCACCTCGCTGAGGCCGCATTTCAAGGTGATCGACGTCGACGCCTTGCCCCGCATCTTCGACACGTTGACCGTCGCCACGCCCTTCGCCGTGACCCCGTGCGACTTGCCGATCTTCTGCCGCATGGCGCCCGCCACGTTGGTCGCGTAGGCCGCCATCGCGCTGATGCTGAGGGCCTGCGAGACGTTGACCATGTAGATCCCCACGGTCTCGGTCTTCGCGCCGCCGGTGGTCTCCGAGCGCCCGCCGCCCACCATCTCGATGCGCGCGGCGCCGACGCGGTCCTGCGCGTTGCCGCCGACGGTCACCTCGACGTTCGCCACGGAGTTCACCGCGGCCAGCGCGCCGATCTTCTCGGTCACGTCACCGCCCACCACCGTGGCCCACGTGCCCGAACCGCCGCCGCCACCGCCGCTGCCACCGCCACCTCCACCGCCACCGCCACCGCCACCGCCGCCACCGCCGCCGCCACCGGCGCCCGCTGCGGCGAGCGCGTTGTTGGCGATCGCGCCTGCGAGGCCCGCGGCCATCGCGCTCGCGTCGGGGAGCATCATCGGAGGGTCGGCCGCCGCCGCGGCCGAGCCCACGGTCGGTGAGGCCGGTCCGTGATCGCCCGCGCTCGCTGGAAGGCCGAGCGCCGCAGAGGGATCTCCGCTCAGGAGCCCCGCCGACGGGCCCAGGAAGTTCGCCGCGGGGCCGAGCGCCTGACGCGCGGCGCCCACCGCGGGCGCGAGCGGACCGAGCATCGCGGCCTGCGCGCGCCCCGCGGCCATCGCGGCGGCTCCCTGCGCGGCGGCGATGGCCTGCGACTTGATGATCTGCAGCACGGCGTCGGCGGGGTTGCCCACCTGGAGGCTCTCCATGCCGCCGACATCGAGCGAGAGGTCGCCCGTGACGCGGTCGCTCGTGTCGGCGCTGACCTTCACCGTGCGGTTGCCGCCGACCTTCACGGTCTCCGCGCCGCCGACGCGCGCGCCGTCGTTGCCGAGCACCGCGGCGGAGTCGTTGCCGCCGATGGAGACCGACTGATCGACGGTGACCGTGCGCGACTCGTTGTTCGCGGTCTTCGCGGTCTTGTTGTTGGCCGCGTGCACGGTGATGTCGCGCTGCGCGTTGATGGCGATCTCCTGCGCGCCCGCGGAGTCGTCCATGCGCAGCTCGTTGACGCCGCCTCCGCCCGGGGAGCTGTTCGATTTGTGCCCCGTCACGGTCTTCTGCGCGGGGAGCGCGTACTGCGGCGGATCGAGCGCGTTCCAGAGGTGCCCGAGGCAGAGCGGTCGGTCGGGGTCGCCGTCGACGAACTGCACGAGCACCTCCCACCCGATGCGCGGAATCATGATCGCGCCCGTCGTGTGCGCCTGCGCCACGCGGAGCCAGCACGAGCTCCGCTCATCGAGCTCCCCGTCGCGGTCCCAGTGGAACTGTACCTTCACGCGGCCGAGCTCGTCGCAGTAGATCTCCTGCCCCCGCGGCCCCGTCACCCGCGCGGTCTGCACGCCCACCACGACGGGCCTCGGCGTCGCGCGCGCAGGGCGAAACCTCCGCGCGCGCGGCATCACCGAGAGCGTCACCTCGCACACGGGATCGCCCTCCTCGACGAGCGGCCCGGGCTCGCGCTCGGTCTCGATGCGCGCGTGGAGCGTCGACGCCGTGATGAGAAACTCACCCGACTCCGCGGGGTGCTCCTCGAGCGCGAAGTACATCCCCGGCATCGCGGCGAGCGCGTTGGTCTTCGCCGTCGCCGTGCGCCGCTCGGCGCGCAGCGCGTCGAGACGATCCTGCGCGCGTCGTCGGCCGAGCGATGGGTCGGTGTAGCGCCCCGGGTGCTCGTACCACTCGCGGCGCGCGGTGTCCTGCGCCTGGGCCTGCGCGAGCAGCTCCAGCGACGGGTGCTCGGGGTCGTGGTCGTCGAAGGTGACGGCGTCCTCGGTGATGTGCGCGCGGCCCACCCAGTCCCAGAGCCGCGCGCTCTCGCCGTGCGTCGCGGGGTCGAGGGTGAACGCGAGCGCCGCGGGGCTCATCGCGGGACCCGTGTCGCTCGCGTCGGCGAAGACCATCACGTGCCCCGACTCGCCGTGTTCGAACCAGTAGTAGATCCCCTCCTCTTCGAGGAGCCGCGCGACGAAGTCCCACTCGCTTTCGTCGTACTGCACGCAGTACACGCGCGGCGCGTAGCTGCGCCCGACGGTCCAGCGAAAGAGCGCGTCGTCGAGGCCCGCGTCGCGGAGCACCTGCCGCGCGATGTCGGGCACGGAGCGGTCTTGAAAGATCCTGAAGCCGCGCCGCCACCGCGTGAGCGACGCGCGCGGCACCACCACCGCGCGGAAGCGCGTCACCGACGTGTCGGCCTCCTCGTCGGTCGCCGCGATGGAGAGCGACTCGATGGCCCCGTCGACGTGCCGCACCTCACCGAGGTCGCTCGTGAGCGCGAGGTGCACGGCGGCGCCGCGCGCGCGGTTGAAGTCTACGGCGCCCGCGGCGAAATCGACCTCGTAGCGAAACGGACGCGAGAGCGCCTCGCGCCCCCGCACGGCGTGGACGACCGCGGGGCCCTCGATGCACGCGACCGAGAGCGTCGCGTCGATCCGTCGGTTTGCGTCGCTCATCTCAGTTCGTGCTGTGGGTGACCTGGTTGATGCCCTTGGCGCCGCGGAGGTCGATGTTCGCCGCGCGCACCTTCACGCTCCCGCTGCTCGAGAGCTGGATCACGCAGCCGCCGGCGTTGATCACGAGGCGGCTCTTCGCTTCGATGTTGATGGTCGCGGCCTTCACCGAGAGCCCGCCGCCGGCGCTGATGAGCACGGCCCCCATGGCCTCGTCGGCGCGTCCGCCGCCGGTCTTCACCGACATCGACGCGACGTTCTCGATGTAGGCCGCGCCGCACTCGACGGTCATGGTCTTGGCCTTCACGAATTTGAGCGCGCCCGTGAGCTCGATGCGCGCGCCCTTGCAGTTCGACGCGACGCTGCCGCCCGACATCTGGATCCACGCGCCCGCGACGCGCGTCGTGAGGTTGCCCGTGACCTTGCGCGCGACGCCCGCGAGGCCCGTCACGCTCTGGAGCGACGCGACGGAGCGGGAGAGCGTCCCGGTGGTGTTCTCGGTGAGGTCTCCGCCGACCTTGCCGAGGCGCATTCCGCCGATGGAGAGCGACTCGCTGCCGCCGGTGACCTCGGTGAGCTCGGCCTTCACGTCGAGCGAGAGGTCGCCGTCGACGGTGAGCGCGCGGTTCGAAGTGACCGAGCGCGCGCGGTTCGAGCCCACCTTGAGCGAGCGGTTCGAGCCGACCTTCACCGACTCGTTGTGGTTCACCTGCCAGCGCGCGTCGTGCTCCGTCGAGACGACGAGGTCCTTCGAGGCGTTGAGGTAGATCTCCTCTCCGCCCGCGGCGTCTTCGAAGCGGAGCTCGTTGGCGCCGGGACCGCCGGTGTAGGTCGCGCTCTGGATCGACGAGCGCGTCGCCGACGCGGGGAGCCCGTACGGCGGCCTCGCCTCGCCGTTGTAGAGGTGCCCCGTGACCAGCGGGCGGTCGAGGTCCGCGCGCTCCACGTCGACGAGCACCTCGTAGCCGCAGCGGGGGAGCACCATCGAGCCGCCGAGAAAGAGCTGCCCCACGCGCAGCCACGTCGAAGACCGCGCGTCGGTGATCCCCGCGCGATCCCAGGGGAAGCGCACCTTCGCGCGGCCGCGCTCGTCGACGTGGATCTCTTCGCCGGGCTGCGCGGTCACGAAGGCCACGAGCACGCCCGCGACGGGCGCGCGCACGTCGAGGCGCGGCCGAAACACCACGGCCCTCGGGAGCGCTTCGAAGCGGTTCTCGTAGAGCACCTTCGCGCCCTCGGTTCCGACGAGCCCGCGGTGCTCGCACGCCCAGACGACATAGTCCGCGTCGAGCGCGCTGCGCGGACACTCCGCGATGGTGAACCTCCGACCGGGCTCCAGAAAGGCGCAGTCGCTCTGGCCCGTGACGGTGCGCGCGCCCACGCGGAGGCGGTCGAGGCGACGCTGCGCGAGGCGACGCCCGACGCCCATTTCGGTGTACCCGCCGGGGTGGTCGTAGACCTCGCGCCCGGCGCTCCCTTCGGCGGTGGCGGAGGCGGTGAGGTCCATCGAGGGGCGCTTCGAATCCTCGTCGCGGAGCACCACGGCGTCCGAGACTCCGCGGCGCGCGTCGCGGAGTTCCCACACGACGTCTTCGGAGAGCTGCGTCGCGTCGCGGTCGACGAGGACGGTGGTGGTCCCCTCGACGTCGAGCCACGCGGCGTCGTCGTCGAAGAACACCACCTGCTCGGCGTCGGCTCCGTGGCGCACCAGAAAGCCGATGCCCTCGGCGACGAGGAGCCTCGCGACGAAGTCCCAGTCGCTCTCGTTGTACTGCGTCACGTAGTCGCGCGGCGCGTAGCTCGCCGAGAGCTGCCACGACTGCGCGTCGTTCGAAACGCCCGCGTCGCGGAGCACCTGCTTCACGATGTCGGGGACGGACTTCTTCTGAAAGATCCTGCACTCGCGGCCGAGCTTGAGGCGCTCGACGCGCGAGGCGATCTCGAGGCGCACCACGAAGAGGCCGTGGCGCGTCGAGGCCACCGAGGCGGCGCGCACGACGCCGTGAAACACGCGGGTCTGACCGTCGCCGCGGAGCACCGAGAGGCTCGCGTCGCGGCCCACCACCGCGTCGAGGTCGACGCCCTCGGCCCCCGCCGCCGTGACCCGCATCGAGAAGCCCTCCGACAGCCGCTCCGTCGCGTGGAACTCCGTCACGCGGAGCCCGCTCGCGCCGTCGAGCGTGAGGTCGAACACCACCGCGCGCGCGCTCATCGTGGCACCTCTGTCATCGCGGGGGTCATTGGAAGTCCACGTTGCCCTTGAGCTTCACCGAGACGGAGCCCTTCACCACGAGCGATCCGCCCTTGAACTTGAGCGACCCCGCCGAGGCCGTGAGGCTCGACCCCGAGGCCTCGAGCTTGAGGTTCGCGGTGTTCACCAGCACCACGCGCGCGCCGATGCTGTAGCCCTCGCCGCAGGTCTCGACGATGGGCCCCGTCACGTTGAAGGCCATCGCGCCCTGCGCGTTCGACTGGAGGTCGGCGCCGGTCTTGAGGATGGCCGCCCCGGCGACGAGCGTCTTGGCCGTGTGGACGTTCTCCGCGTAGGCCTTTCGAACGAGCTCGATGCGCGCGGCGCCCACCTGCTCGCGCTTGCTCCCGCCGACGCTCTCGGCGATGGCGATGGCGCTGTTGATACAGAGCGCGGCGCCCACCGAGCGCGTGCAGTTCGCGTTGAAGGTCTCGGTGACCGTGTTGGCGAGCACGTTCATCATGCCGCGGATGGTCTCGGCGCGCGCGCCGTCGGCCACGATCGACTGGCTGGTCTTCACGCCCCAGTCGTCGTTGCCGCCGATGTTCACCGCGCGCGAGCCCGCCACGGTGGCGTTGCACGCGCCCGTCACGCTCGCCGACGCCGAGCCGCCGACGTGGATGGTCTGGTTCGCGCCCACCTCGCTCGCGAGGTCGACGCCCACCTCCTCGGCGGCGTCGACGTCGATGGTCTCGGCGAGGTCGTGCCCGGCGGTGACGCGGAGGTCTCGCGAGGCGTGCATGAAGAACTCCATTCCGCCGTTGCCGTCCTGGAGGCGCACCTCGTTGGTGCCCGCGCCGCCCGGCGAGGTCGAGGTCTGGAGCGCGCTCTGCGTCGCCGCCGCGGGGAGCCCGTAGGGCGGCATGGTCTCCTGGTTGTAGAGCCGCTGGAGCACGAAGGGGCGATCGGGATCTCCGTCGAGGTAGCCGACGCTGACCTCCCACCCGATGCGCGGGATGGTCATGGCGCCCGAGGTGTTCTGCTGCTGCGTCCTGATCCAGCACGAGGAGGTGTCGTCGACGGCGCCCTCGCGGTCCCAGTAGAGGTGCACCTTCACGCGGCCGCGATCGTCGACGCAGATCTCTTCCGACGAGGGGCCGGTGATGACCCCGGTGTCGACGCCCCACACGCGCGGCTTCGGCGTGACGCGCGCGGGCCTGAAGCGCACCTCGCTCGGAATGGCCTTGAAATACAGGTCGTACGTGGCGCTCTCGCCGCCCTCTCCCGCGAGGCCGCGGTCGACGTAGCGGTGCTCGACGGAGACCGTGAGCCACTCGCGCGCGATCATGGGCTGCATCGCGCCGGTGACGGTGAACCTGCCGCCGGGCATCACGCGGCGGACGTTGGTCCTGCCTTCGAGAAGCTCTCCGTCGGCGCGCGCGGCGTCGAGGCGGTTGCCCGCGCGTCGCAGCCCGTCGGGCTCGGTGACGAAGCCGCCGGGAAACTCCGCGCGCGTGAAGCTCGACGCGCCGTCGGCGTCGGAGACGGCCTCGCGAGGGCGCGCGGGGTCGTCGGGGTTCCAGTCGCGCGCGTTCCACGCGTCGTGGAGGACGCGCACGGCGTAGACGAGGTCGGTGACGCGCTCGCGCCCCTGGTGATCGCCGCGGACGTAGGGGATCACGTCGTCGGCGATGGGCGCGTGCGCCGCGGGGCTATCGCCGAAGACCATGACGTGATCCGCGGCGCTGTGTTCGAAGCGCCAGAAGACCCCCTCGTCTTCGAGCAGGCGCGTCACGAAGGCGAGCTCCGACTCGCGGTACTGCACGCAGTACTCGCGCGTGGGATAGCGCGCCGAGAGCCCCCAACGGAACGACTCCGCGGGGAGCCCCGCGTCGCGCAGCACGCGCTCGATCACCTCGATGGCGGTCTTCGACTGAAAGATCCTGCTGCGGATCCGGTACGCGAGGCCGTGGATCCGAGGGCGGATCTGAACGCGGTAGAGAAAGCGCCCGTCGCGCGTCCCGACGTAGTCGGCCTCTTCGATGACGCCGTGAAAATACCGTGGATCGCTGCCGTCATCGTCGGCGAGCGAGAGCGTGGCGATGCGCCACAGCGAGGCGTCGAGGTCGAGCTCGGGGTCGTCGCAGACGAAGGTGACGTCGACGTCGAAGAGCGCCGCGAGCGACTCGGTCGCCGTGAAGCGCACAACGGGTGCGTCCGATGGCAACGCGTCGATCGTGAGGAAGGCTCGAAGTTGCACGGCGGGCACCGCATCCCCTCAGCGAAAGGCTCGCGCACCATACGAACCGCGATCCGCAGAGTCAAACGCCGCGCGGTGAAACGACCGCCGCTCAACGGCTCCCTCGGATGCGAGAGAGTATGGCGCGCGCGGTGGTCGAGAGGCCGTCGTGGGCGAGCGCGGCCTCCATCGCGCGCGACCTCGCCGCGAGGGCCCAGGCCTCGTCGCGTCCGCGGGCGTCGAGGTCGTGCCACGCGGGGTGAGAGCGCACGCCGCCGTGCGCGTCGCGCTCGCGGTAGGCGCCCGCCACGGCCTCGATCAGCGCGTCGTCGTCGGGGTCGTTCATCGCCACTCCACGCCGAGGTCGATGTTCTGCCGCGCGAGGCAGTCAGCCAGGAGCTTGCGCGCGCGGGTCACGTTCTGGAGGAAGGTGTTCGTGCGCATCCCGAGGCGCTCTGCGATGGTCTCGTCGGCGTCGCCGCCGCCCGCGGCGAGGCGCTCCGCGAGGGCCAGCGCGGGCTTCGCGGGGAGCTCTTCACGACACGCCAGAATGGCCTGACGGAGCAGCGGATCGGGCTCGCCCACGCGGGTCTCGACGGACTCGTTCTGCGCGCGCTCGAGCGCGTCGTCGTCGAGGTCCGCCTTGCCGAAGCGCCGCGCCTCTCCGAGCGCGAGGTTGCGCGCCACGCGCACGGCGAAGCGCAGGAGCGCGTTGGGGCGCCCGTCGGGTTCGAACCTCGGCGCCACCTGCCACACGCGGAGCAGCGACTCCTGGAGCACGGCCTCGCAGTCCGCCACCGTGGCGAACGAGCGGAGGCTCACGCGGAGTTCCTGCTCCGCGCCGGCGATCCAGCGCCCGAAGGCGTCGGCGTCGCCAGCGACGATGAGCGGCAGGTGCGCGTCGAGGTCAGCCATCGGTCAGCGTGCGCGGGGCGCGTCCGTCACCCGCGTCGGAGCGGGAGCGCTCCGAGGGGCTTCGACACCCGCGACCGAACGGTACACGAACCACCCGACGATCAGCGCGACGATCAGCGCGAGGAGCGCCGCGATGAGACCGCGCGACGCGCGCTTCGAGGGCGTCGCGGTCTGCGGGAGCGACACGTTCGGGTCCATCGACGGCGCGCTGTACGACACCGGCGACGAGGGCGGCGCGTAGGCCATGCGCGCCATCGCGGTCTTCTCCGTCGCGAGCTCGCGCTCGATCCCCGAGACGGGCGACGGGGCCGCCATCGCGGGCGGAGGCGGAGCGCCCGGCGCGCCCATCGGCGCGTTCCTCGGCGCGTCGTGCGCGGGCGAGGCCGAGCCCGTACGCGTCGCGCCCGTGACGAGCCGGTCGTCGAAATCCTCGAAGGAGAGGTACGCGTTCACCAGGAGCGGCGCCGCGTTCGTCGGCGCGCGGAGCCCGACGCCCTCGACGGAGACGCCGTGCACCATCTCCTGCGGCTGCGTCTCCTGACGGCGCGCGGTGTTGCGGCCGACGGTCACGTCGCGGCTGATGGCGACCCACGACGTGAGCCTCGTCGCGATCTGAAAGGTCACGCCGAGCGACTCGATCTCGCGGTCGATCTCCGAGGCGTAGCCGCCCGCGGCGAGGTGCAGCTCGTGGTCCTCGACGCGGTCGCGGGCGAAGCGGGCGCGCACCGCGGCGGCGCGCTCATACGGGGCGCTCTCGGGCACGCGGAGGGTCTGCTCCCAGGTCCCGCGCGCGGTCTTTCCGCGCACCTTCACGAGCGAGCCGACGGGGCCGAGGCGCATCGAGACGAGCACCGGAGAGGCCGCGAAGAGGTCGGGCAGACGCGCGGGCGACGCCTCGATCACGCCGCTCCCCTCGATGGTGAGCTCGGTGACGAGCGGCGCGTTGGTGCGCTCGACCATGCGCCGCGCGGCGCGCTCGGGGTCTTCTTCGAGACCGACCACGACCTCGATGCCGCGTCCGGCCTGCGCGGCGGGCGCCGTGAGCGCGCGGTTCACCGACGACCCGACGCCGAGCGTGTGGAGCCGGCAGTCCGCGGGGAGCTTCTGGTACACGGTCTCGACGATCTCGCGCTCGAAGCCGATGTAGCCGTCGGTGATGAGCACCACCTGACGCTGCGCGCCCGACCGCAGCGGACGCAGCGCTTCGAGGAGCGCCGCGCGCATCTCCGTCGCTCCCCCCGCGCGCAGGGCGTTGACCCACGCGATGGCCTCGCGGCGGTTCGCGTCGCTGGCCGTGACGGCGGAGGGCTTCCATCGGCGCGGCGACGACGAGAACTCGATGAGCTCGATGCGGTCGCTCTCGGAGAGCGTGTCGATCATGGCGCTCACGACGCGCGCGGCCTGTTCGAGCGGGCGCCCTCCCATCGATCCGCTCGTGTCGATGAGCACGATGAGGTCGCGCGGCAGCGCCCGCATGCGCGCCTCTCCGCGCGGCGGAACGATCGTGAGGAGGCCGTACGCGCTCCCCTTGTCGGCGGCCTCGTCGGGCGCGCGGACGACGTCGAGGGAGAGGCCCGGGTCTGCCTCGGCGACGGGCCAGCGCACGACCACGTCGCGGTCGAGGCGCACGCCCTCGCGGTCGCGAAAGCCCACGCGCACCGCGCGTTCGTCGCCGTCACGGAGCGGCGCGCTGCGGTAGCCCCAGAGCTTCGCGTCGGTCGAGATCGACGCGTCGAGCGCTTCGAGCGCGTGCGACACCGACTCGGGCTTGTATCCGTTCGCGAGGGTGTCGCCGACGGTGAGCTCCATCACCATGCGCTGCGCGAGAGGCTTCTCAGACACCTCGACGCGCACGCGCTCGACGTCCGAGACCCTGCCCTCCTCGCCCATGTACCGGACGCCCACCACCGAAGGAAAGCGCCACTCCCACGCGCCCTCGTCGAGCCACGTGAGGCGCTGATCGACGGTGATCTCGGCGACGAGCGTGCTCTTCGGGGGGATGTTCCCCACGCGCTGCGTGAAGAGGTTGGGGCGCTCCTGTTCGAGGAGGGCCGCGGTGCGCCCCTCGACGATGGCCTGCTCGTAACGCTCGCGTGCGCGGTGCTTTCGATCGACCTCGCCCACCACCTCGACGCCGTCGAGCTCGAAGCGGAACCCGCTCACGGCCCCGTCGACGGGGAGCGGGAGCTGGTAGGTCACCTCGAGCGCCTCTTCGTAGGGGTTCACGAAGGTCTGGCGGACGAGGGTGCGCGCGACGCCTCCCTTCGCGCGAGCGCGCAGCGCGGTCTGTCGCAGCGGGAGCGCGCGGCCGTCGGGGCACACGAGCGTTCCGCCCGAAGAGGGCGCGGCGCCGGGCGCGGAGGTCGGGGTGGAGTCGCGTTCGAACATCGAGCGGAGGATCGCGGGCATCGCCATGTCACTGCTCCCTGCGTTGGGGTTCAAGCGCCCAATGCGCGGGGGGCGGATCTGGTGACAGCGCCCGTGACGATTTCTTGAAAGTGCTTGTTTGAATGCGTTTCGAGGGGTGTCCCGCCGTGCGGACGCGCGCGTTCAGGGCAGGTCGAAGGGGACGTGCACCGAGCGCACGGCGTCTCCCTCGAAGGCGGGCATGGGCCAGCGGCGCATCGCCGAGGTGATGCACCCGAGGGCGCGCACCTGCGAGGGGTCGGCGTCGCTCCAGCCGACGTTGCGCACGGCGCCGTCGGGCGCGACGACGAGGGTCACACGGACGCGACCGGGGGTGACGGTCCCGCGAGACTGCGCGTGGCGAACGCAGTCGCGCACGTGCGCGTCGTGACGCTCCACGGCGTCGAGCACGGCCGATCGCCACGCGGTCCTACGCGTCGCGTCGTCACTTCGGGGCGCGGCGGCGGGCTCGGGGATCGCGCGCGGTGCCGTCGCGGGCGCAGCAGCGACGGGCGGCGCGATCGGCGCAGCGACCACGGGCGGAGCGATCGGCGCAGCGACCACGGGCGGAGCGATCGGCGCAGCGGCGAGGGCTGCGACGGTCGTCGTCACGGCGGGTGACGGAGGCACGGGCGCAGCGGCGACGGGCGCAGCGGCGACGGGTGCAGGGCGCGTCGCGGGCGTTCGGATGCGGGTGCGCTCCGAGAGCTCGATCTTCTCGCGCGGCGCGCGCAGCACGTGGCCGAGCGAGAAGCCGAAGGCGAAGCCCCACGCGAGGCCCACCACGAGGAGCCATTTCAAGCGGCTCGCGATCCACGCCATCGAGAGGCGCGTGGGGCTCGCGACGGTCGGCGAGCGGGGCGTGAGCTGGCGCACGCCGCTGTGCCGATCTTCGGAGTAGTCGTCCTGCACGGGAGGCACTGGGGCGTCGTCGGTGCGGTGCGCGGTGTCGGTCATGGGCCTCGCGTCCTCGATCACACGACAAGCGTGTCATCAGCGCAGAACAATCTATCGCGCTCGCGAGGCGAATTCAGCAGCATCTTCGCGCGACGTCGTCGAAGCGAGCGCGCGCCGTTCAACGCATGCGCAGAGGCGTGCACGACTCGACCGCGCGAGGGTCACCCCGGCGCGCGAAAACGGAGAACATTCGCGTGGGCGCGCGGGGGAGGCGAGGGCCCCTTCTGGGATTCCCCTACACGCGATGACCGCAGGAAGCGGGTCGCTTCGGCGCTTGCGCTTCGACACCCTCGCGCCCATGCAGACGCTCCTCATGACTTCGACTGAATCGATCTCGCGTGACACCGCCGAGCGCCGACGCGGCGTCACGATCGCGCTCGCGCTCGCGGCCGTCTACCTGGTGTGGGGGTCGACCTACTACGCGATGCGCGTCGCGCTCGGTGGCTTTCCCCCGCTGCTCATGGGCGGCGTGCGCTTCACCCTCGCGGGGACGCTGCTCTACGCCGCGCTGCGCGCGCGCGGGGCTGCGTCGCCGACGCGCGGTCAGTGGGCGCGCAGCGCGCTCGTGGGCGTGATGCTCCTCGCGTTCGGCAACGGCGGCGTCGCGATGGCCGAGCAGTGGGTGGCCTCGGGCCTCGCGGCGGTGATGATCGCGTCGGTCCCGCTGTGGGCGGCGCTCTTCGGCGGGCTCTTCGGTCGGTGGCCGACGCGCCGCGAGCTCGTGGGCCTCGCGATCGGCGCGTCGGGCGTGCTGGTGCTCAACCTCGGCGGCGGATTGAGCGCGTCACCGCGCGGCGCGGCGCTGCTCCTCGGAGCCTCGGCGAGCTGGGCCCTCGGTTCGGTGTGGAGCCGTCGACTCGACCTCCCTTCGGGCCTCATGGCGAGCGCCGCGCAGATGATCGGCGGCGGCGCGGTGCTGCTCGTGACCTCGCTCGCGCGCGGAGACCGCCCGACGCTCACGAGCGCGGAGCCGGTCATCGCCGTGGGCTACCTCGTGCTCTTCGGCTCGATCGTGGCGTACAGCGCGTATGGATACCTCCTGCGCACGGTGTCTCCCGCGCTCGCGACGAGCTACGCGTTCGTGAACCCCGTGGTCGCGGTGATCCTCGGCGTGAGCCTCGGGAGCGAGCGCATCGGGTGGACCGCCGTGGGCGCGATGGCGGTGATCCTCGCGGGCGTCGCGCTGGTGGTGCTCAAGCCGCGCGCGCGGTGAAGCACGCGATCGCGATTGAAACCCCAAATAGGCAGAACCCCCGGTACCCGTCGTCTCCTCGCGGAGCTTCTGGATACCGGGGGTTCGGTTGCGACCCCAATGGGTTCCGCGCATACCCCAGGAGGGGATTTGCTCGGGGAAATCGAGCTTCGGGCGATGGGGTGAAATGAGAGCCCGGAACGCGTGGGCTACAAGCCGACGCCACGACGCAGCGCCGCCAGCCTGCGGTCGAGACCGTCTTCGTCATTGCGCCACGAGACCGGCGCCAGCTTCAGCATGATGCCGTGCGCAGCGTTCCGTTCGTCGCCGACACGATCGTGATCGCCGTGGGCAGGCTCCCCGAGCGCTGGAACGTGACCTTCGAGTGGAAGCACTCCGCGAAACACATCGTCGTGCCCCACGCCGACGACGCGGTCGAGGCCCCGCCCAACCTGAGCGCGGGCATCGCTCGGGGACGAATCGCAAGGATTCGAAGATCATCCTGTCAGAGCGGCGCCGCTCGCGTCGTCTCCACCGCAACACCTCGAACCGTGTGGTGCTCCTCATGCCTGCCCATCGCAAACAACGGTCCGTCCTGCTCTTCGCCGACCGGCTACCTCCGCTCGTGGGCGGTATGGAGATGCACGCCCGCTACTTCATCGAGCACTTCGCGACGGATGTCCGCTTTCCCCTCGGGGGCGTCGTGACCCGCGACGCCCTCGGACGCGACTGCCTCGCTCATCGTGACGATCGTGAGCCGATCGATCTCGCCGCGTTGCCCGAGCGATTCGAACCGGCGATCGTCTTCTTCAACAGCGGTCGCTGGATCGAAGACCTCCCGCGGCTTCGTGCGGCCTTCCCCGAGGCCGCGTTCGTGTACCGCACCGGCGGCAACGAGATCGTGAAGGCTCCCCTGGAGCGAGCGCCCATCTCCGAGCACGCCGCGCGTCAGGCGTTCTGGACGAACGTGTTGAACAGCACGATCGACCTCCTCATTACGAACTCGGCGTTCACGGAGAGCCGCCTGCGAGCGCTCGGCCTCCGCTGCGCGTTCGCCCGTTGCGTCGGCGGCGTCAACACGGTCGCACTTCAAAGCGTCGAGCGGCCCGACGACCCGCATACGACATTCTTCTGCGCCGCGCGGTTCGTCCCCTACAAGAACCACGCGTTGATGCTCGACGTGGTGCGGGCGCTCGCCTCCAGAGCCCTCGACGTGCGCGTCCGGCTCGCGGGCGATGGGCCGCTCCTCGACGACACACGGGCCCGTGTCCGGCGTCTGGGTCTCGAAGATCGCGTCGCCTTCCTCGGCGTGCTCGACAACGAGGCCGTTTGCCACGAGATCGCGCGCGCAGACATTTATCTGCAGCTGAGCGCCGATCAACTGACGGAGGTCCCGGGCGGGACGTACCTCCACGCGGAGGGGATGGGACGCTCGATCCTGGAGGCCATCTCCGCGGGGACCTTCGTCGTCGCGGGGCGCAGCGGCGCGCTGCCCGAGGTCGTCACGCAGACGCGAGGGCTCCTCGTCGACCTCGACGACGCCGGTGCGATCGCCGACCAGGTCGAGCGCTTGCTTCGAGCGCCTCGCCGACGCCCCGCGAGCACAGATGAGTACGCGTGGGCCCGCGTGTTCGGGCGCTACGAACAGCTCTGGGAGGCGCTCGATGCGACTGCTCGTCGTCACTGAGAAGTGCGGCCCCGAGGAGGCCCAGCGGGATGGTGGTGCGCAGCTCGTCGCAACGCTTCAACGCGCCTTCGGCGGCGACCTTGCCATCGCGCAGTTCGGTCGGTGCGCGGACAATGCAGCCATCTGGCACCACCCCTACCCGGTGACCGAGGGGGACCGCTTCGTACGACGCCTCGCCAACGCGCGCTTCGTCGCCGATCGGGTTCGCGCGCTCGCCTCTGACTTCACCGACGTGGCCTTCGTGCACGCCTCGATGCAGTTCGACCTCGGTCTCCTCCCGGGCGTTCGTACGTGGACCTTCCCGATGTTCCTGACGCCATCGTACGCGGCCTCTGGAGAGTGCGTGCCGTCGCGATACACCGAAGCCGAGCGCCACGCGCTCGCGCTCACCGATCGGATCATCACCCCCAGTCACGGCGAGCGCCGACAACTGACGGACGTGTACGGGGTGCCGGGCGAGCGGATCCGAGTCGTGCCGCGCGGGGTGGACTCGGTGATGTTCCCGGCGGTGGTCCGCTCGCTCGATGGCGCGCCGCTCCTGTGCAGCGTCGGGAGCATCAAGCGGCAGAAGAACACCCTCGGGCTCTTGAGGTTGTTCGCTGGGGTTCGGAAGCGACGACCATCGGCGCGGCTCCGTCTCATCGGCGGCGTGCAGGACGAGGCCTACGCGATCGAGGTCAGGGGCGAGCTTCGTCGCCTTGGCCTCGTCGACCACGTCGACTTCGCGGGCTACCTCCCGCCGTCTGCGTTGTCGGACGCGCTCCGGGATGTCCATCTCCACGTCTCGAGGTCGACCTGCGAGACCTTCGGACGAGCGATCTTCGAGACGCTGACGGCGGGGATCCCGAACGTGGCGCGGGCGCGGAACAACGCCGCCGCAGAGTTTCTCGCGGAGGCACCCTACGCGCGCTTCGAGGACGATGACGCACGCGCGGTCGAGGCGATCGACGAGATGCTCGTGGATCTCCCGCAGCGCTCCGCCATGGCCGCCGAGGTCGGTCAGCTCTTTGACGACGCTCTGCTCGGACGGCTGCTCGCCGCAGAGGTGTACGACCGCGAGGCCATCGCCATCAGCGACTACGACGGGACCTTGTTCCACAAGCACGACGCGGAGCGGACCCGCCGTTCGATGGAGGCCTTCCGACGATTCCCTGTGCGTGTGGTCTGCTCGGCTCGGCCGGTCGATGAGCTCGTCGCCGCCCTCGACGCCCACGAGTTGCTCGTCGACTGGATCGTGGGCTTCAGCGGCGCGGTCGTCGCGGATGGTCGCGGCCGCACGCTGTGGTCCGCCCCTCTGGATCGGCGCGACATCGCGGAGCTGGAGCACCAGTTCCCGACGACGCGCCACGTTCGATCTGGTGAAGAGGTGCTACAGCTCGCAGCACCTGCGGACTCGATCCGTCCATCGCCGCGATTTCGGGTTGAGACGTACCAGGGGACCGCCTTCATCGGGCGCTGGGAGGGATCCAAGCTCCGTGCTGTGCACCGTCTGCTGAATCACGTGGAGTGGCGCGGCCGTGTCCTCGCGTTCGGCGACGGTCCCTACGACGCGGAGCTGCTCAACTTCTTCGATGGGACGCTCATCCGCACCGCGCACTCCGAGAGCCACGCGCGTCAGGCCACGGAGATCACCCATGCCTGAGTCATTGTTCAAGGGGTACTGGATGGTCACGAACCGCTGCAACCTGGACTGCGGGTATTGCGTGCTCGAAGACGCGCCGCATCAGCTCCGGCGGGAGCTCGACCTCGCCGGCAAGAAGGCGCTGGTGTCGCATCTCTATCGTCGCCTCGGCTTCCGCCGACTGACCCTGTCCGGGGGAGAGGTGCTGCTGATCGGGGGGAAGCCGCCCTCGGACTTCGTCGAGCTTCTACGATTCCTCAGGGGGTTTCGGTCGACGAATCCGCGTGAGAACCTGGAGGTCGAGCTCTACACAAACGGCGTCCTCCTCGACGATCGGGTGGCCGGCGAGATGGAGGGCGTCGTCGATCAGGTGGCCGTCACCATCGACAGCGCGGACGATGGACTGCTCACCACGCTCGGCCGCAATCACGGACGCGTGCGAGGCTACTTCGGACGCGCGGTCGAGGTGTGCGCGCGGCTCACGCGCCATGGGATCGACGTGAAGCTCCACAGCGTCGTAGGGCGGGCCAACGTCGTGCGGCTCGGCGACGAGGTCGCGCCGATTCTCGATGCCATCGAGGCCCGCGGGGGACGGATCTCGAAATGGAAGTTCTACCAGTACATGTCCTACGACGACGCGCTCAGGGACGGGGCCCACAAGGTGCCGCCCGACCTCTACACGCAGGAGATGTCTCGCGTGGAGCGCGCGCTCGCGGAACGCGGCGTCGCGCTCCACTTCAAGGACAACGCGGAGATGAACGCCTCGCTCTTCAACATCCTCTCCTACGGAAACGCGCAGTACATGAGGGCGGGGGACACGTGGTCCACAAGCCGTCGCACGCGCGATCTGCGCACGTACGAGACGATGGCCGAGCTGTTCGCCAGCCACGACATCGAGGAGTCGTCGTTCCGCAAGTTTCACGAGGTTCAGCGATGACGCGCGTCGCCGTTACGGTGGACATCGACTGGGCCTGTGAGCCCGCCATCGAAGAGACCCTCGACTTCCTCCGCGCGCGGGGCATCCCCGTGACCGTCTTCGCCACGCACCGCTCCGCGCGCGTGGAGGCCGCGCTCAGCGAGATCGAGGTCGGCCTCCATCCCTACTTCGCCGAGGACTCTTCGCACGGTCGCACGATCGAGGATGTCGTGCGCGCGGTGCTCGACCTGCCGCACAACGTCGCCGCGTTTCGTTGCCACCGATTCGCGGTCTCGAACGAGTCCAACCTGGCGATGGCTCAAGCGGGGATGCGCATCTGCTCCAACGTCTGCACGGACCTCGAGGTCGTGCCTCCGTTCGTCGAACGCAGCGGGTTGCTCGAGGTGCCGATCTCGCTGGAGGACGGGACGTACCTGCTGCGGGGACATCCGCTGGAGTACAACGATCGCCTGCACGCGGCCTTCGTCGCGAGCGGCACCCGAGTGCTGGTGCTCCACCCGATGCACTTCGCCGTGAACACGCCGCACTTCGGCTACATGAAGGAGATCAAGCGATCCTTCAGCCGGGAGGCGTGGAACGGAATGACGCGGACGACCCTCGACCGCATTCGGTGGCGAGGTCGTGGCATCCGCGACCTCGTGAGCGACCTGCTCGACCGAGGCTTCGAGACGAGCACCCTCGGCCAGATCGCTCAACAGCGAACGAGCCGGGCGTAGTCGTCCACACGCTCTGCTCGGATCGCGAAGTCGAAGCGGTCCCGCGCGGTGCAGCGTTCGAAGTCCTCCCTCGGATATTGCCACTGGTCGTCGCCGAAGAAATATCGACCGGATCCCTCGCGGAGCGCCGGGACGAACTGCGCGAGATCGAAGTGCTCCCCCTCCAGGTGCGACGTGATCGCGACGCCGCAGAGGTCGTCTTCGAGCGTCGGGGTCACGCCCTCGTGTCCCATCGGTACGAGAGTGAGCGCGGACGGCGCGATCCCCCGCAGGGCGCGGGCCGTCGCCGACGTGTTCACCAGCGCCGCCCCGAGCACGATCTCCACACCGGCGGCCTCGACGACGCCCTTCGCGCCAGCCTGCGTTCGATGGATCACGGTGCGGCCGACGATCGAGACCTCGAGCGCACGCGTCGGGGAGTTTGGGATCGCGTAGACGAGGTCCGCGCCGAGCTCCGGCTTGCCGATGAGCAGCGGGTTGGCCGCCTGCCGGGCGAGCCGCACGACAGTCTCGCTGCTCGTCGCCAACAAGTACTCATCGGGGCCTCGATCAAGGACGTAGCAGGCCGTCGCGAACGCCCGAAAGGCGTCGATGATCACCGCGACGCGAGGCCCATCCGGCGAACCGTTGCGATTCATGCGAGTCGTCGCGCGGCGAGCCGCGCGTTCGCGCAAACCTTCGTCGTCGTCGCGTCCATTGGCAGCCTTGCCTACATGTGAAAAGGATCGGGAGGTTACCGGAGCGCGGGGGCTCCGGCGAGGAGACAGACGCTTCAGCGGCGGCTTTGGCTTGGCTCTTCCGCGAAGTTGATGCAGCCGGGGATGTGACCCCCTTCGGCGTGATGCGCTGAGGCGCCCGGACGCCCCGCGGCACTGCGATGGCGCCGCGCGACCCGTGCTCGCGACTCAATGATGACCGCGCCGCAGCGGATCCTCGGCGACCCACGCGTCTCGCTGCCCGAGGCGACTGCCTCGATCAGGTGCCGAGCAGGATTCGCTGACGGAGCAGAGGGAGACTCGCGCGCCCGTACATCTGCCGCTTGAGCAACTTCACCTTCGTGATCTGCCCCTCGGTCTGGCCGTTGCTCCAGACCAGGGTCAACGCGGCGCGCACCGCGGCGAGGTCTCGGCGAACGCCGACGGCGAAGTCACGGACCGAGGCGAGCGCGCACTCCTCGGCGCTTTGCAGCCACGTCCCCAGGGCGGCGACGTCGCGTGTCCTCAGCAGCCTGATGAACTCCTGAGCCAGTGACTGGGCGGCGCGAATCGCAGGGCAGGCCTCCGTCAGGCGCCCCACGAAGGTCCGTTGCGCGGTCGTCAACTCCAACTCGGGCAGCACCAACCACCACCGCGCCTGTCGCGGGGAAGGACGTTTCGCAGGGGGCGATGGGGTTGGAGGCGTCGACGCACCGTGCGCTGCGCCCGGGCCCGTCGCCACGGTCGTGACCCGCCACGGCGCCACGTACTCTCGCACCGTCCGCGCCGCGCCATGAAAGCCCTGCGCGCGCAGCTCGCGCCACAGGATCGAGGCATCGTAACAACCCTGCGCCCAGCGGGTGCGAAGGTGCGTGTCCCACGCCGACATCGTACCGATCCGCTTCGGTCGCGACGTACGCGGGAACTGATCGGCTCGCAGATACTTGCGCACGGTGATCCGCGAGAGGCCCAGCCGTCGAGTGATCGCGCGTATCGCGAGTCCCTGTGCGCGCAGGTCGTGAACTTGATCGTAGAGCCCGTGGCGCCCCGTGTTCGGCACCGAACTCTGCGTCGGACTGGTCGTGTCAGGCGAGGACGCGGCGGGAAGCAACGCGTCGGGCACGGCGGTCTCGGAGGATTGCGGGCCGCTCACCTCCGGCTCGACCATCACGACCGAGATCGCCACGGAGAGCGCATCTACCACGGGCGCGGCCTCGATCGAAGCCGCGCGCTCGAGGGCAGCACGGTGCTGGTGCAGCACGCGTTCGAGCAAGTCGACGATGTTCTTCAGCAGATGCCATCGATCCGCCACCTGCACCGCGTCGGGGGCTCCGGTGCGCGCGCCCTCGGCGTACGCACCCGCGCGATCGCGAGAGATGACCTCGACGCCGGGATGAGCTCGGAGCCAGTCGGCGAGCGTCTCGGCGGTGCGGTCGCCGAGTACGTCCACCGGGACGCGACGTTCCAGGTCGACGAGGATGGTGCCGTAGGTGTGTCCCCGCCGCCGTGCCCAGTCATCGACGCCCAGCACCCTCGGGGTCGGGGCCTGCGCGATCGCGGCACGGCGAACGAGGCGAAGGAGCGAGTCGGCACTGGCCGCCAGCCCTAGGAAGGGCAGCAACCTCGCCCCGGCCTGCCCCCCGAGACACAGCCCCACGCGGGTCAAGGCCGTGGCAAGCCGGTTGGTTCGACGCGCGTAGGGCACCGCGAAGTCGGGCAACCGCTCGGTGAAGATGGCGCGATTGCAGTCAGGTTCCTCGCATGCGAATCGGCGAACTCCGAGAGCGATACGGACGGGTACGCCCTGCGCAGAAAGGTCTGCCAGCGAGCGCCAGTAGCGGCTTCGAACTCGAGTCGAGGGCACCTTGCACGCAGGACACGAGGCGGCCGCACGGGTCGAGCGCACCTCCATGACCAGGGCGTCCGCTTCATTGAGCACGCGCTCCAAGATCAGCTCCGGGCCGGGCGCGAGCAACACGGTTCCGAGCGCGGCGGGCGTCGCCGAGGGTGCCCTTTCCAGGAGTGTCCCGGATGGTTTGAGCTCGATATCGAGGGACATGGAGCTCCAGTCTGGTCACTCCGCGCGCGGCGTGCGATCCGGCCACCCCCCGGCTGCATCAACTTCGCGGAAGAGCCAACCAAAGAGCGCCGCTAAAGCACCCACGCCTCCACGTCGAGGGGCTGGCCCGTTCGCCGCCGACACAGCGGAAGCGTGCCGCGGTTGTATCGGACGATGAGGTCGCCGCCGTGCGTGACCGCGTGCGCGATGCTCGGCGGGGTGCAGTAGGCCCGATCCACCAGGTCCAGGTCGCCCGGCCGGACGGTGAAGTTGCGCAAGGTCTCGCCGCCCTTGTCGTCGGTGAAGTGCGCCTGTTCGGGGCGCAGCGTCTGGGCGTGGATGCGGTAGTGGACGCGGAAGGTCGTGCCCATCGCGCCTGGTCTCGTCCCCGTGGTCGCGTCGGTGCAGAAGATGCGAAAGACCGCCCATCGGGCGGCGTCGAACATCTCCAGGGCGCCGATCATCTGCGCGGCCATCTCCGAGAGCTAGGGCCCGACGGCGCGCATGCGGTAGTGGAGCGCGACGCTCGACACGTCCACGATCTTCGCGGCGGCCGCGAGCGTGACCGTCTGGTCGAGCGAACTGCCCGACTGCACATGGTGGAGCACCAGCCGCAACAGCACCCCGGGGTCGCGCAGCTTCGCCCGCTCCTCGCCCGTCGCCGAGCGAATCGAGCGACAGAGCCGCAACGCCTCGGCGCGCTGCGCCCAGTTCTTCGGCAACAACGACTGGAGCGTCGCCCAGCCTGCGGAGCTCATCGGGTTCTCGTCCACGCCCCCGCACTACCACAAGAGCTCCTGTCGCTTAACGCCTATGGGTGCACGCCGTCTCCGCCACACCCGTGTCGTCGAAAGTGACGGACACCTCGTAGGAGTTGCCCTGCGAGCCCGCGCTGCGCCCTCGGAGCCTGCGCCCCTGCACGCGCAGACCGCTGATCATGCCCAAGCGGAAGTAGTCCTGCGCGCGGTCGAAGCTGCGCTCGCCGACGAGAGAACGGATGTCGCGCTCGCTGACGGAGGGGAGCGCTGCCCGTGACGCTTGGCGCCTTGCCATGGCGGCGAAGATGCCACGGCAGAAGGGAATCGAGGAGCACGGCTCACGGCGCCGATCGACATCACCGACGTCACGGCCTCGTCGACGCCCTCGCGTACCGCGGCGGGCGTCGTACGCCTGGGAGGGCGTCGGGCACGCGCCGATACGCAGTCGAGGTCTACGTGCACCGCCCGACGGTGCCCGCGGAATGATCGCAGCGCCGGGGGCTGCAGCAGTCCTCGTCGGTCAAACACTCGCCCGTCGAACATCGGCAGAGGCCGTCGACGCAGAGCAGGCGACTGCAGCAGTACTCGTTGTCGTAACACCGCGTGCCTACCGTTCCGCAGCAGATGAGATCGCCGCCGGGGTCGCCCCGCAATCTGTCGCAGCGAAGCCCGGGATCGCAGCATGGTAGCCTGCCAGCACATCCGTTGCGAGCCTCCGTGCACAGCGATGGATCGTTGATGAGCTGGCAGGTGCCGCTACGACACACGAGGCCCGGCATGCACTGCGCTGGGCTCGCGCAACAGGAATCCCCTCGCCTGCCGAAGCATGGGCCGCTGGACATCGTGTCAGGCGGCGCGATCACCATGCCGTCGTCCGAGGGACGCGCCACGTCGGCCCGGACGTCCGGGGCCACCACGTCGGGCACGGGCGTCACCGTCTGATCGTCAGGTGGAGCGAGCACGTCCATCGTCGGCGCGCTCACGTCGGCGGGCGCGACGGACACGTCTGCGCCAGCGGTCGGCTTGTTGGGCCACCCGTCGCTGCTACACCCGAGCAGCACCACGGCCATCGCGCACGCAGCGGCTCGCATCACAGACGCCCTCCGATCTGAAGCGACACCCCGTCGCGCTGCGGTACGACCATCGCACTCGCGGGCGGCCGCCCGCTCCCGCGCGGCGCGAGGATCCACCAGAAGAGCCCTGCCGCAGCGACCGCCCCACCCACGCCGAAGGCGACGTTCGCGCCCGTCAGCAGAGTTTCGTAGCGCGCGTTGCTCTGCGTCGCGGTCTCGAGGCACGTCATCAACCGGCACTGGTCGCGTTCGTCGCGGGCGCTGTTCGACATGAGGAAGAGCGCGAGCCCCGTCGCGAGCCCCGCGGTGCCGACGCCCACGGCCACCCATGGCCCCGCGCCTGGACCGCTCGACGCCGACGTCCTCGCGTCGGCGCTCACCGCAACCGCCACACGTTCACCGACGGCGTTCGAATGCGGCGCATCCTCGGCGCCGAGCGCGATGTCGACTTGCGCCTCGCGCCCGGCCGCGACGAGGGCCTCGCGTGACGACGCGCGGAAGCCTGTCGCCTCGACGTGAACGGTCACACGGCCTGGCATCATCGGGCTCGCCACACCAAGGAGAGACATCGGCAGGTCCGCATCGCCGACTCGAACGCGAAGCCCCGACGCCGAGGCGGGCGTGACCCGCACGGTGAGTCGTCCGATTGAGGGCTCGACCTCGGAGGTGAGCGTCCGGCAGACCTCCATCAGGTGCTCGCGGTTTCGCAGCGACGGGTCCGCCTGGGCCTCGCGCACGCACGCCGTCGCGTTGTCGAGGGCCTCGACGAGGTGACCCGCGGCGCGCTGCTCCTGCGCGAGCATCAACCGCAGCGACGGCGTCTGTCGGATCTGCGCGGCCTGTATCGCCAGCCTCAGCGCCGTCGCGTGATCGCCCGACGAGCGCGCCTGTTCCGCGCGCTCCAGAAGGTCGCGCCGCGCCACCTCGAGTCGGGAGTCCTGCGCGCAAACCGTGACGGGAAACACGCCAACGGCGATCGCCACCAACACCCGGAAACTTCGCATCGTGGCCCTCATTCGACGGGGAGCTGCTCGGACGATGACGGTCGGAGCCCGCCGCCCACGACGGCGCCCCGAGCCCCCCGCACGGCCCCAGCTCGTGCAGACGGGCGCGGACGCACGCGTGCCCCCTCCGAAGGAGGCCCTGACGCCGCCTCCGAATGGACCGTAGTAACCCCCGCATCGCTCGCTTCGGCTGCGATCGGGTCAACAGTCTGGATGGGCATCACGGGCGTCGAAACGCTCGTCGTCGACGACGGCAGCGGGCTTGCTGCGTGCGTCGTAACCAATGGAACACCGCGAGTCGCGACGGCCCAGCCGACCGCTGTCACGAGTGCCATCAGTCCGCCCGCGACGCCCACGAGCAACCACGCGGAGCCCGACGCAGACGGCATGTTCACGCGCGCGGCGCCCTGCAATGTCGAGGGCGCTGGCGCCGGGAGATAACTCTGCGGCGGCGAGACACCGCCCGCGACGAGCGGTCGCCAGCAGGCGCCCGGCAGCGCCGCGCGTAGCGCCACGAGGAAGGCGCGCGCGTCTGGGAAGCGCTCCGCGGGCTTGAACGCGAGCGCCCTCGCGAGCACGGGCTCCCACGCGCCCACGTCGACTCCGCGGAAACGTGGCGTCGGGCGCTGCGGCGCGAGCGAGGCGGCGAAGAGTTCGGCGACGTCGTTCCCCGTGAAGGGCGCGAAGCCGGTGAGCACCTCGACGAGGATCAGCGCGAGCGCGTGCACGTCGGTCCACGGCCCCGTCCGCATGGCTGTGAGTTGCTCGGGCGCGGCGTAGGGCAGCGAGAACGCCTGCATCGCAGAGCTCGTGGCGGTGAAGCCCGAGGACGTGCGCTCCTCGGCGCCCATGAGCTTGGCGATGCCGAAGTCGAGCACCCGCCACGAGGCTTCGCCTCGCCGTGAGCGCGAGAGCATCAAGTTCGCAGGCTTCAGGTCGCGGTGGACCACGCCCTCGTCGTGCGCGTACGCGATCGCCTCGAACACCGGCTCGAGCATGCGAAGCGCTGTGGAGGGATCAATCCCATGGCCCGCGCCTCGCGCCTCGAGGTGCGCCTCGAGCGACGTGCCGTCGAGCCACTCCAAGACCATCCACGGAGCGGTCTCGCCTCGGGGCATCGGGGACGCTCCGAAGTCCATCACGCGCACGATCGCGGGGTGCTCGAACCTCGCGATGGTCCGCGCCTCGAGCGCGAACTTGTCGAGGAACTCGGCGCGCGCGGCGTCGGACAAGGTCGTGGGAACCTTGAGCACCTTCACCGCGACCAGCTTCTGCAGCGCGCGGTGCGTCGCACGGTAGACGACGCCGAAGCCCCCCTCGGCGACCACGCACTCGATGTCGTACTTGCCGTCGAGTCGCTGGCCCACCAGCTCGAACGGATCAGGCGGGGGTGCGCCATGACCAGACTGCGCTTGCCCGAAGGTGTCCATGCAATCCCCCGCGATCAGGGCGTACGCGCGCACTCAGCTCCGCGAAGCCCCGAAAGAAACCGTCGAACTCCGCTAGAATTGTTGAGATACTGACGATGCAACCAACGATCGTCAATCAATTTTAATTGCCTATCGTCTATGGAAGTGGCGGCGCGCTCGGTCGACCCATCCACGGGTGACGAAGCCGGCCTCGGACGTTCAGAACCTGCCTCGCACCCTCGGACGCCGCCTTCGTCGGCTCCGTGACCAGCGCCAGCTCACCCAAGGGGAGCTGGCGGAACGCGCTCACCTCGATGCCTCGTACGTCAGCCAGATCGAGAACGGTCATCGCGACCCGTCGCTCACGTGCCTCGGTTCCCTCGCGGGCGCGCTGGGCGTGCCCCTGGGCGAGTTCCTCATGGTGGCGGAGCCTGCGGTCAGCACCTCCGAGGATGCTGCGGTGCGCGACGCGATCACCGCCGAGGTGCGTCGCCTTCCGCTGGACCAGGTGCGCATCGTGCTCGACCTCGTGCGCCTCTTCGCGCGCGCCATGAACCTGCCGGTCGACGAGGGCTGCGACAAGGCGCACGACCCGGCGTGACATGACCGCGGCGGAGGTCGACGCGCTCCGCACAGAAGCGACGCGGGCCTGCGAGCGGGAGAGCGCGGAGGACGCCGAGCGTTGCCTCGCGAAGCTCCGGGCGCTCGGCGCGGACGACGAGGTCCTCGCGGGCGCGATTTTCACGCGGCGCTCGACCCTGCAGGCGAAGGCTGAGCAGCGCCTCTACGACGGCGCGATGGCGCGCTACGAGGGCGGTGACCTTCGCGCGGCCCTCGCGGGCTGGAGCGAACTTCCCGCGCCGGTGCGAGGGCGCGTTCGTGCCTCGTCAGCCGACGAGGTCTTCGACCGGATCGAGCGGATCGAGGCTCCTCGCGGGACCGACCTCAGCCTCGTCGTGAACGCCGCGCTCGCCCTCCGCGGGCTCTCCCGCGACCGCACTCACGCCGCGCCCGAAGAGGTGCTCGCGCGCCTCGGGCCGCACGAGACGTGGCTCAAGGTGATCTCGTGGGTCTCGGCCATCGCGTGCCCGAGCGTGAAGGCCGTGGAGGCCTCCCAAGTGAGCGTGGGGTCGAGCGCGATGGCATCGAAGCGCCGCTCGTCGTCCGCCGAGAGGCACGCGTCGAGGAGGTGCGCGAGGTCGGCGAGGTCTCGCGGCTGCGCGCACTGGGCTTCAGCAGCCCCGCGGAGGCGCTGCGCGCCTAGCTGCGCGACGCCCACCGGCAGCCCCCTCGGACCGACCGAGGTCACCGAGCGCCCGCTCGACTTGGCGTGGCGCACGCGCGACCACAACAACCTCGCGACGCGCTCGCGCCTGGCGATGATCGGCACGCCCAAGGCGCTCGATCATTTCGACTGGCAACACCCGCGAGCGATCGATTGAGGGCTGTACGAGTCGCTGCTCGGGATGGACTTCCTACGCGGATGAAAGAACGTGCTGCTGCGCGGCCCGCGCGGCGTGGGCAAGACGACGCTGGCGCAGCACCTGGGCCTCGCCGCGCTGGCCAAGGGCCACACGATGCGCTTCTCGACGCTCTCGACGGCGATGGCGGATCTGCTCAAGCAGGAGTCGGTGCTGGCGACCGAGCGTCGCCTCAAGCGCTACGTGCTGCCGGAGCTGCCGGTGCTCGACTCATGTGGAGTGCCCCGCTATGTGGAGCGATCTCGACGAGTGCTGAGCGACAACTACATCGGCTCTCCCGCACTTCGTGTGTGGAAGACGTTGCGCGCGACCAAGCGGTGCGCAAGTGGGGTCCTCGCCCAGCCTGCCGCAACCCCTTGAGGGTGCCCGCAACGCCGATGGTTCCTGCCCCTCTCGCCATCCCCCTCGCGACCCTCTTGGCGCTCGGCGAGGACTTCGTCGTGCCGCACGTCGCCGTCGAGCGGGGAAGGTGCGCGTGCACGCGTCCCTCGCGAGCCCTCACGCGCACTGCTCCTCGTGCCAGACGCGCAGCACGCGCGTTCACTGTTCCTACGTCCGCACGCTCGACGACCTCGCCTGTCTGGGGCGACCGGTGTGTCTGCGACTTCGGGGGCGGCGCTTTCGGTGTGAGACCGCGGCCTGCCCGCGCGGGACCTTCGTCGATCGGATCGCGTCCTTCGCATCGCCGCATGCACAACGGACTCGTCGTGGGGCCGCGCTCTTCGAACACGTCGGCATGGCGCTGGGCGCCGAGGCGGGCTCGCGCCTGTTGCCGCTCCTGGGCGTGACGGTGAGCGCCGACACCGTGTTGCGCGCGATGCATCGCGCGTCGTCGCCGCCCGTACCCTCCCCTCGTGCGCTGGAGGCGGAGATCAATCGTGAGAAGGGACAAGTGCCCGGAGCCGTGATGCACCCCGAGGCGCAGATGCTCATCGCGCGGCTGCGGGCCCGCGCGGCCGTCGCCCGCCGACGCGCTCCCCGCGACAGCCTCAGGCCAGTCGACTTGCTGCGGCGCATGTGGCCTCGAATTGACGACCTCTTCGACGGGGTGATACCTCCATCGCTCGTGCGAGTGGCAGGGATCAACTCTGGCGTCGATGGACGCATGCTCCCGATCGACAGCGGCGGCAGCGCCCTGATCGCCGACGGCGTCGTCGTCGGCGCGCTCGCGGAGGAGCGCGTCACCCGTCGAAAGCACGACGGAGGTTACCGGCGCTCGCTCGACGCGCTGCTCGAGCACGCGGGCCTTGCCCCCGACGACGTCGACTTCTACTACCTGAGCTTCTACGGAAGCCCCCTCACGCCGCCCGCCGCCATCGTCGAGCATCACCTCCGAGACCTCGGCCTCGAGCGCTCGCCTGAGCGACTCGTGATCGTGCCGTCGCATCACCTCTCGCACGCTGCGTCGAGCTTCTTCCTGTCGCCGTTCGACGAGGCGCTCGTCATGGTCAGCGACAGCGAAGGGAGCGAACTCGCAGCGCGGCCCGCCGCGGAAGCGGCGACGGGGTGGTGCGAGCGCAACAGCTACTACATCGCCCGTCACAACCAGCTCCACCTCCTCGAGCGCGACTTCGAAGGCCCGGGCGCGATCGGCTTCGGCAAGGCTTTCACGCGCTTCACACGATATGTCGGCCTGGGCGACTACCACGCCGCGGGCAAGACGATGGGCCTGGCCTCCTACGGCCAACTCTCGCCCGCGCTCGGCGACCTCGACCTCTTCACCCAGGACGCCAGCGGAAGACTCACGTCGGCGCTCGGGACGACGCCCGAAACGGGGGGAGGCATCCGCAGGTTCTTCGCGGACCGTGGCGTGTCGATCCCTCCGCTCGGAGCAGCGGGCGCCTACGAAGCGCAGCCCTACCGTGACCTCGCCGCGTTCGTGCAGCATCAGCTCTGCAAGTGGGCCGAGCGTCGGCTCAGCCCGCTCCTCGAGCGCACGGGGTTGAGAAAGCTCTGCCTGGGCGGTGGCGTGGCCCTCAACTCGATCCTCAACTCGCACCTTGAGGAGGTGCTGGGCGTGGAGGTCTTCGTCCCTCCGTATCCCAGCGACGAGGGGCAGGCGCTCGGCAACGCCCTGCTGGGATACATCGAGCAGGCCGGCCTCGCGCGAAACCCGCTCCAGCCCGCTGCGCGCTTCACCGACTTCGCGTTCCTGGGACCTGACTACAAGGCCGCGCGCGTCGAGGCCGTCGCCGTGTCGGCACGCGGCCACTGGACCGTTGAGCGACCGGCCGACCTCTCGGATGCAGTGGCCGCGCTCCTCGCGAGCGGCCGCTTCGTCGGGTGGTTTCAAGGGCGAAGCGAGTACGGCGCGCGGGCGTTGGGCAACCGCAGCATCCTGGCCGATCCTCGCGACCCCGAGACGTCTCGCCGACTCAACCGCACGAAGGGCCGAGAACCATTCCGGCCCTTCGCCCCCTCCGTGCTTGCCCCCCACGCGAAGGAATACTTCGATCGCAGCGGGTCGCCCCTGCTCGCGCACATGCTCGGCGTGAGCCGCGCGCGCGCCGACCGCGCAGCGGAGATACCAGCGGTCGTCCACGTCGACGGCACGGCTCGCGTGCAGGTGGTCTCGCGCGAAGACAACCCGCGGTTCTACGATGTGATCGCGGCGTTCCACGCCCGCACGGGGATCCCGATGGTGCTCAACACGTCGTTCAACGCAGCGGGCGAGCCGATCGTCGAGTCGCCCGAAGACGCGCTTCGCTCGGCCGAGGCCATGCGACTCCACGCGCTGGTGCTCGGTGACTTCGTGCTCCGTCACGCGCAGGTCGAGTGAGCGGTGGCGTCCGACGACACCCCCGCAGAGGCACCGAGCCGCGCGATCGACCCGCGGACGTACAACCGCGACGCGTGGGACAACCTCGTCGCTGAGGGCTGCGCCTGGACGATCCCCGTCGGCCCAGAGCAGATCGCCGCGGCCCGCTGCGGGGAGTTCTCGCTGTTGCTGACCAACCGCAAGCCCGTACCCGCCTCGTGGCTGCCTCCCCTCGGGGATTGCGACGTGTTGTGCCTCGCGGGAGGTGGCGGTCAGCAGGCGCCGCTGCTCGCGGCCGCGGGGGCACGGGTGACGGTACTCGACTGCTCGCCGCGGCAGCTCGCGCAAGACCGGCTCGTGGCCGAGCGAGAGAGCCTCGCGCTCGCCACGGTCGAGGGCGACATGCGCGACCTGTCGTGTTTCGGGGACGCGCGCTTTGACCTCGTCGTGCACCCCGTCTCGAACAACTTCATCGATGACATCCGCCCCGTGTGGCGCGAGTGCCACCGGGTGCTCCGCCGCGGGGGGATACTGCTCGCTGGCTTCGCCTCGCCGATCGCGTTCTGCTTCGACCCCGAGCTGGAGGAGCGGGGCGTGCTGCAGGTCCGGTACGGGGCGGCCTACTCCGATCTCGCCTGCCTCGACGACGACCGCCTGCGCCGCCGCATCGCGCGCAAGCGTCCGCTCTGTTACGGCCACAGCCTCGAAGCGCAGATCGGGGGGCAGCTTGAGGCCGGCTTCGTCCTGACGGGGTACCTCGATGACCTCAACAAGGAGGGCGACGTCTTGGCGAGATACCTCCCTGGCTACGCCGCGACGAGGGCGCTCAAGCCATGAGCCTGCGACACCTGACCATCAAGCCGTTCACTCCGTGCACGCACGCCTGCCCCTACTGCGACTCGCGCCAGGAGCTCTTCGACCTCACGCGGGACCGCATCGTAGGCCTCGACGACTGGGCGCGCCTCTTCGCCGAGGCCGACACGCTCGGCGCCGAGTACCTCGACATCAGCGGCGGCGAGCCGTCGCTCTACAAGGGCCTCGCGGCGCTCGTGTGGGAGGCCAAGGTGCTCGGGTGGTTCGTCTCGATGAACTCCACGGGCGAGCAGGTGACGCCCTCGCTCCTCGGGCGCCTCCACGACGCGGGCCTCGATCAGATCATCATGTCGATGATGAGCCTCGACGAGGCGACCCACGACCGCCTGCGAGGCAAGCGCGGTAGCTTCGCCGAGGCGGTCGCGGCGATCGAGGCCATGCGCGAGACCCCGATCCGCCTCGTACTGCATTTCATCTTGAGCCGGCACAACGCCCGCGAACTCCCGGCGCTCGTCGATCAGGCGTTCGAGTGGGGCGCGCGCGCCATCGCGCTGGTCTACCCGGAGAACGACCACGAGCGCGACTACCTGCGCCTGCGCGATGACGACATTGAGATCTTCCGCCGTGCGGTGATCCCGGCCGCCATGGAGCGCTACGCCGACCGCGCCCCCTCACGGCCGCATGACCTCGCCACGATCGCCGGGCTGTTCGCCTCCCACGGGCGAGGCGGCGACTTCGCGCGCGGGCGGTACTGGTCTTCGCTCGAAGAGATCCACGGCCTCTGCGACAAGCCCGAGCGCTTCGCGCTCGTCTACGCGAACGGCGACGTGCTGCCCTGCAACGCCGTCGAGTACACCCACGCCCCGGTCGTCGGGAACATCCTCGAGACGCCCTTCAGTGAGATCTGGACAGGCGACCGATACGCGGCCTTTCGCCGGGAGAAGATGGCCTTCTGCGGGCTCTGCCCCATCAAGCGTCACACGGGTGTCTCCGTCGCGAGCACCGACAACCCACCGTACGCTGCGCCAGTCGTCAAGCGCGTGCCCCAGCACCTCGCCGCGAGCCGCCCTCCCGTCGACGAGGTCACGGCCACCACCCGCGTGCCGGGGCGTCGGCTCCAGTGGTGGAGCGGCGGCTCCGACGGATCGAAGGCAGCCTCGGCAGTGACCGATCGCGCGCTCGCCGAGCGCACGATCTACTTCGTGACCGACTGGTGGCTCCCCAAGATCGGCGGCCTGGAGCGCAGCATCGAGTACCTCTCCCACGAGCTCTCCTCGCGGTTTCACCTCGAACTGCTCACGGGTGGGAGCTCAACCCGCGCGGACGACGAGGGCGCACTAGCAGTCGTGCGGCTGCCCGGCGACGAGGCGGGAGCGCACCACGCCGCCGTCGTCGAGCGCGTGCTCCGGAGCCCTGGCGCGCGCCCCATCGTGCACCTGTTCGGCTTCTCGTTCCGCTGGCCTCGCGAGCACGCCGCGATGATCGACGCGCTGAAGCGTGGCGGGGCGTCGATCGTGCTCAAGGTGCCGACCACTGGGGACGCCACGCGGCACCTGCGCGACGCGCATGCGCACGTCACCGACCGCATCGACCGCTTCGTCGCCCTCAACGAGGAGATCGCCGCGGAGCTGTACGCCTGCGGGGTGCCCGAAGCGCGGATCGCGCGCATCCCCAACGGCGTCCCCACGCGCCGCTTCGTGCCTGTCGGGGCCGAAGCGCGCGCGGCTGCGAAGCGCGCGCTCGGGTTGGACAGCAGCCGCCCCGTGCTGGGGTTCGCCGGGAGGTTCGTTCGCAGGAAGCGCGTCGACCTGCTCATCGACGCGGTGAAGGCCACGCCCGCCGCGCGGCGACCGCGCCTGCTACTCGTCGGCGAGACCGACGCGACCTTCGGCGATGGCTTCGACGTCGCCCCGGCGCTCGACGACGATGTGAGCGTGGTCCCCATGCGATCCGAGATGGCTCTCGTGTATCACGCGATGGACGGCTACGCCTCCGCGTCGGAGGCGGAGGGGATGTCGAACGCGTGCCTCGAGGCGATGGCCAGCGGGCTCCCGCTCGTGGTGAGCGACATCGCGGGGCAGCGAGAGCTCGTCGGCGGCGCGAAGGGAGGATGGGTTTTCACCGTGGGGAGCCTCCGCGCGCTTACCGACGCCATCAGTCAGTTCACCGAGGCGCTCGCGACGGGCGAGGCGAGCGAGCGTGGGCGATGGGCGCGCAGAAAGGCCGTGCGCGACCACGACGAGCGGCTGGTCGCGGACCGCTACGAGGCGCTCTATCGCACGCTTGATGGCGGGGGTGACCGATGAGCTATTTCTCCGACGCCGAGCTCACATCGCTTGCCAACCGGGTCGACCGCGGCGAGTTCTGGTCGCCGCGCATCGTGAAGTTCACCCTCCTCGATGGTTGCAACTGGCGGTGTCAGATGTGTCGGTGCGACAAGACGGCCTCGGCGCCCTTGTCGGTCGACGACTGGCTCGGCATCGCGCGCGACGTGTTGCGCATGGGCGCGAAGGAGATCGCCTTCACGGGCGGTGAACCGACGCTCTTCCCCGGGTTCGAGTCGCTCGTCGGCGGCGTTCGCGCCCTCGACCCCCACGTCAAGCTCAAGCTCCTCACCAACGGCACGCGCCTCACCCCGGAGCGTGTCGATCGCCTGCTGGCCCACGGCCTTCGCCGGTACATCGTCTCGTTGCACGGGGACGACGCCGCCACCCATGACGCGATCGTCGGCGTGGCCAACCAGTGGCGCAAGACCCTGCGGGGGATCGAGAGCGTGGTGCGGGCGAGCCCCGGAGTCCCGCGGTCGGTGTGGCTCAACTGCGTGGTGCGCCGCGCGAACCTCCCGCAGCTCGTGGGCGTGGTGCGCCTGGCCGCGGCGCTCGGCTGCGAGGGCGTGAGCTTCAGCCCGCTTGACGGCAGGGTCGCCGACGCCGGAGAGCGCCCTCTCACCGTCACGGAGATGGAGGCTGCGCGCGAGGCGATCTTTCCGGCCGTTCGCGAGACCGCCCAGGCACGAAACGTCATGCTCTTTCCGAGTGACAGCGAGCTCTTCGGTCGCACGGCCGGGGAGGTGGTGCGCTGCGCGTCGGGCGAGCTCAGCCGCGGCTTCTATGAAACCCACCCCTGTTACTGGGTCTACTACCACGTCACCGTCGAGCCCGACGGAACGGTCCAGCCGTGTTGCAACCGACCCCTGGCGGGAGGGTACGGCAACGCGTGCACGTCGCCGCTCGATGCGCTCACCACGCGGCGTGAAGCCCGCGCGTTTCTGGCGACTGCGGGCGTTGGCCCCGCGGTTTTCGCGACGTGCCGAGGCTGTGAGATGAAGCTTCAGGTCAACCGCGACATCGACGAGGGCATCGCCGCGCTCGGGCTCACGCGCCCTGCACCCCACTCTGCGCGACGCGCCCTCCCCATCGTTCGGGGGGGCTCATGAGCGCGCAGCTCTCGGTGATCGTCCCCACATGCGACCGGCCCGACCTCCTGCGCCGCTGCGTCGCCGCGCTCGCGGAGCAACCCGCGAATCTGCTTCGAAGGGTCTACGTCGTCAACGACGGACGCATCGATGTCGATGACGTGTGTCGCGCGTCCGGCCTCGCCGCAAAGATCACGCTGCTGCGCACCCCGCGCCTCGGCCCTGGACTCGCCCGCAACGCGGCGATCAGGGCGCTCGACGGCGACCACGTGGCGTTCCTCGACGACGACAGCACCCCGCGCCCCGACTGGGCCGAGCGCTGCGTAGGGCTCTTCGACCGGTGCCCCGAGGTCACCGCCCAGCTCGGACGCATCCTCTGGAGCAGGGCGTCGGAAGCGCTCCCATGGCGCGAGCGCTTCGTGCCGATGCTCCGCCAGAAGCTCTACGACACTAGGCACGCGACGTACTCCGAGAGGGCGTTCCTCGCCGCCGTGTGCGACGCCCTCGCGAGGCCCATCCCGGTTGGCGTGCCCGGCGCGGCGTGCCACCTCTCGGGGGGGAACTCGGCGATCCGCGCGGGGTTCTTCAGGGAGCACGGCCCCTTCGACGCGCGATACCGCACGTACCACGACCGCGAGCTGGCCTTCCGTGTGCTGCGCCGCGGCGGGTTCGTCGCGTACAACCCGTCCATGGTCGTCGAGCACGCGCACGACCCGTCGATTCGCCGTGCCCTGTCTCGCAGCTACAACGCCGTGCCGTACCAGCGGCTGCTCGAGGACGAATACCGCGGGGCGCCGTGGGCCGCCCTCGACCGGGGAGGCGCGCGCGGCGCCTTTGTCCGTGATCTCTCGGTGCCGCTCTCGCGCGGCGAGCGCGCGTTCATGCGGCTCCAGGCCGTTGTGCGGCACGCGGCGCTGGCGAGGCTCCGTGTGGGAGAGGTGCTCCGCGGGGGAGCGCGTTGACCGCCCAGGCGCCGCCGATCTGCATCCGCGTCGACGACGTGGGCGACGACGACGCCGCGACGGACGCGCTGCTGTCGGCCCTTCGCGACGCAGGCATCCCCGCGTCGTGTCAGGTGGTGCCCGCGTGGCTTACGCCTTCGACCGCTCGCGGCCTCGGGCGCCGCCGCGATCGAGCTCCGGAGCTCGTCGAGCTGGCGCAGCACGGCTTCTCACACGCGAACCACGCCCCCGCGGGAGGGCGCAAGCACGAGTTCGGCGAAGGTCGATCCATCGAAGATCAGCGGCGCGATCTGCTGGCCGGACGACGGCGCCTCGAAGCCCTCCTGGGCGACGCGTTCACGCCCGGGTTCTGCCCGCCGCACGATCGGCTCACGCACGACACGCTGCGCGTCCTCCGCGCGGAGGCGTATCTGTTCGTCGCGGGCGGTCCTCGGACCTTCGAAGAGATGCCGGTGCCCGATGGGCTCTTCACCGCGGTCTTCGGCGTGGACGCGAGCGAGAGGGGACCCACGGGGCGCCTGTGCAGGCCCGCGAGCGCGGTGCTCGGGCAGCTCAAGGCCGCACGCGGCCCCCTCGCGGGCATCGTGCTGCACGCCCGCGAAATGAACGACGTCGCGCGCTCGGCGCTCGTTCGAGGGCTCGCCAGATGTCGTGAAGAGGGGCGCATGTTCGTCACCCTCGCGGAGGCGAGCGGCAGACTCGCGCGCCGCTCGCTCGGGGGGCGGCTTTGATGAAGGTTCTCATGGTGGCGGAGCACTTCGGCTTCGGCCCGGTCGGGAGCCTGATGAGTTGCCGCGAGCAGCTGGCTCCTCTGGGGTTCTCCTTCCGCTTCGTCGGTCCCGCGCTCGCGCGGGACATCATCGACGAGGCGGCCTTCGAGCGTTGCACCTTCTTCGAAGGCGACAGCCTGCCGATCGACGAGGACCTCGCGTGGTGCGACCTCGTGTGGAGCGCCACCGAGCCTCGCTCGGTGCGCGAGGCCGCGAAGGCCGGCAAGCGGGTGGTGTTCTACGACCCGCTCTTCTGGTTCTGGCCGGTCGTTCCGCCCGTCTACGTGCCGGGCATGCTGTACCTCTGCCAGAACTTCCCCGGCGTGATGGAGCGCGTCCGGGCGCTGCCTCCCCACGTCGGGGCGAACGTGCGTGTGGTGGCGCCACCGTCGCTCGTGTGCCCTTCCCCGCGCGCGGCAGGCGCGGGGCCGAGGCTCATGATCAACCTCTGCGGTTTTCGCAACCCGATTCGCCACCTCGACGGGTACACCGAGATCGTGATGGAGCGCCTGCAAGACGGGCTCGTCGGCGCGCGGCGGTGGGAGCGCGTCACGGTCGTCGGCTCACGCGCGGAGATTTCGCGCATCGAGCTCCGCGATGAGCGGATCGTCTGCCGCTCGCTGCCTCACCGGGAGATGCTCCGTTGCATATCGACATCGGACCTCGTGATCACGAGCCCCGGCCTGAACTCCGCGATGGAAGCGATGAGCCTCGGCGTGCCCGTCGCGTTCCTGCCGCCGCAGAACGCGACGCAGGCCAGGCAGCTCTGCCACTTCGCCGAGCACGGGGTCGCTCCCGCCTCGCTGGGGTGGGACTCGCTCGCGGGCGAGTGTATGCGCTGGCACGAACTCGACGAGGTCGGAGCCATCGAAGAACTTTCGCGGATGATGGCAATCTGCGCGTCGTCGGAGGCACGTCTGCGCGCGTTGGCTGCCGCCCTCTCAGAGACGTTGAGCCTCGACGCGCCCGCCCTGACCACTCTCGCTGCCCGACAGGCCGACTTCTTCGCGTCGCTGTCGCGGGGCGGCCACGGCTCGCTCGTCGAGGTGCTCGCCGCGGAAGGGATCGGGTGAGCGCGTGACGACGGACCCGGCACGGCCGCCGAACGCGCGCATCGGCCTCGACTTGTTGCGCGAGGATCCGCCTTGGCCCGAGGTGCTCCAGGTCGAGGTGACCACGCGGTGCAACCTCAAGTGCGTGTTCTGCAAGAACGGGGCGCTTGAGGTGCAGTCGCGCGGCGACGTGAGCGTGAGCCTGTACCGCGATGTGCTCGAGCAGGGTGTGGGATGCTGGGGTCGCGTGAACCTCTGGGGCACCGGCGAGCCGTTGATGCACGCAGGCTTCTTCGAGATGGCCGAGCTCGCGCGCGATCGAGGCGTCGGGCGCGTCAAGGTCTCGACGAACGGGCACTTGTTGAGCGAAGGGAACGTGCATCGACTGCTCTCGTCGGGCGTCACGGAGGTCCGCGTCGCCCTCGATGCGGCCACCCCCGAGGAGTTCCGGCGGGTGCGGATCGGCGGCTCGTTCAAGAAGGTCGTCGAAGGGATCGGAAGGCTGATCGAGGCGCGCGCCCGGCGAGGCGTCGCCCTGCGGGTGGTGATCTGCTCCGTGGTCTCGACGGCCGACGGCGCTGGCGTCGCGGAGGTCGAGTCCCTCGCGCGCTCGCTCGGCGCCGACGCGCACGAGCCCATGCCAAACATCTGGTCCGAGCAGCTCCCCGGCCTCGACCTCGCGGAGCCTCGCGCGCGCTGCTCCCAGCAGCTCCGTGTGTTCAACATGCTCTCGAACGGCGACGTCATCCCGTGCTGCCACACGTACCTGGGCGAGGTGACCCTCGGCAACGCGCGCTCGCAGCGAGTCGAGGAGATCTGGCGCGGCGCGCCCGCGAGAACGGCCCGGCGCGCGTTCCTCGACGGCGAGTTCGCGTTCTGCGCCCGCTGCAATTACGGCGCGACCCTCGGCGGCGCCCGATGAGGGTGCTCGTGCCCGTCGAGCGGGGTCGCGAGTGGCTGACCGAGCGGTGCATCGCGGGCTTCCCCACGGACTTCGAGGTGATCCGTCACCCCTTCACCCATCGCCTGCTCCCGTCGTCGCTGGAAGCAGCCTTGATCCACAGCGGCGCAGAGGGCTTCTTCACCTGTCGGCCGCGCGTGGTGATGGACGCCGACATCCTACGCGCTGTGCGGCGCCACACGCGACGTTCGGCGTTTTGGTACCTCGAGGGGACGAGCACATTCGAAGACGAAGCAGCGACCCTGGGGCACCTCGGGCTTTTCAGCGGTGGGTTCGCCATCTCGCGGCAGGTCGCGGCGGCGATCACGGCTCGAGGCGCGGCGTGTGCCGTGCTGCCCGGCGCAGTCGACGCGTCGTCGTTCGCGTCGGCCACCGAGACGGATACCGTGCGTGAGCGTGTGGGCTTCGTCGGAGTGGCCAAGAGTTCGAGGGGCTCGATTGTGCGAGCGCTGATCGACGATGGGGTGCCCGTCGAGGTCGTCGGGCCGGGCTGGGAGCGCCTCGTGCCCGCGCCCTGTATCGTCTCCGACGGACTCTGGGGCGCCCGATGCGCGGCCTACTACCGGAGCGTCAAGGTGGCGATCAACATCGACGAGTGGTTTCCGATGTCGACCAGCGGCCTCGGGACGCGACCGTTCGAGATCCTCGCAGCAGGAATCGGGTGCCTGACCAACCCGATCGACGAGCTCGACGAGTGGTTCGGCGGAGTGCCCGCGCCCTTCGAAGTCTGGAGCGACGTCTCCACACTGGTGCGCGCCGTGCGGCGCTGGCTGGATGCGCCTGTGCGGCGCTGGGATACACGCAGCCTGCTCGCGGGGCACACCTTCGGAGTGCGCATGGCAGAAGTCGCGAAGGTGCTTCGCGCCCGTGGGGCGTGAGCCGTTCTTGGACGCCTTGGCGAGGCCGCTGCGAGGCCCCGCCTCACAGCGGGCAATACTGTCTTGTCGAGGAACGCGGTCGGGTGATACGCTCCGTGCAGAGGGAGGGCCACATGGCAAGGTACTTTCACGACTGCCCGCGTTGCGGTTCCGACGCGGGCTCGATCGGCATGTTCGCGTCGTACTTCGACATCTACGAGTGCGGCGACTGCCGCAAGCGCTTCTGCTTCAAATGCCGTGACTCGAACGGCGGGCGCGAGTGCCCCTGCGGTTCGACCGACTTCTCGGCCGTGGGGCGCGTAGCCAAGGGCTGACGACGTCTTCGACGAAGCCGCTTGTGGCACCGTTGCCCACGCCTACGGCCGGTCGTCGCCTGACACCTCGACCTCCGAGATGCAGAGGTCTTCCCAGTGGGTGCCGACGTGTACGTCGTCGACGAAGACGCGAACGCGTCGAGTGACGACGTCGAGCCCATCGAACGAGACCTCCTGCTGCTCGTAGCCCACGTCGACGGGCGCGCTCCGCCCCCTGTCAAACTCGAGGTGCACCCTGCGCAGGTGCGCGTTGCCGTGGAAGAGGTCGGCCCCGTGGCGACTGATGGCGCGCCACCCGGTCGTCATCCACACGCGACGCACACGCGTCGGGTGATCGAACCACGCCTCGATCCATTCGCCGACGCCGGGGCCTGGCGCTCCTTCATTCCACGCCGTGCGATCGCTCCCGTCGAAGGCCAGTGCAGCCGGGAAGCGCTTCGATCCCGCCTGAAGCACGCTCGACGCGGACATCGACGAGGGCCGCAGCACGCGCGTCTGGCCGCTCCGTGGAGGGGGCGGAGGAGGGGGCGAAACCCGGAGCGTCGAGACCGCCGCGCCGCGTCCCGTCTCGTTGCTGGCGGGCGCAGACGGCTGCGTCAACGAGAGCGCGGCCGGGCTCGAGGCAGCCGATGGTGCGGCCGATGGCGCGCGCGTCAGCGCCACGGCGATGCCTCCCAGAAGAATCGCACCCACGGCAGGCGCGACCCACATCGCGGACCTCGCACCTGACGCCCTGCTCGGCGCGTTCGGAGGAGGCGCGGCAAGCGTCGGCCCGGGCACTGGTGTCTTCTTGAGGTTCACGTCGAACCGCACGGGCGCGCCGACCGCGCCGGGACGCGCGCGCAGGGTGGTTCGAACGAGGGCGACCCCGTCGAGCGACTCACGGTGCAGGATCGCGATCATCGCGGCTGTGGGTCGTCCCCACAACGGCGAGGGCAACGTCACCAGCTGGAGCGCTCCTCCAACGCGCGCCCACGCCGCGGCGACGAAATGGCCGCCGGTCGCGAGCATGGACTCGGCGACGATCCCGCGGTCGTCGAGCGAGAGCACGAGCGCGCTTTGCGTCTCGGACGACAGCGCCAGCAGCATGTCGTCTCCGGTGCACGCGGGGTCGATCGAGCCCAGGTGCTCGATCTTCGCGCCCAGGTCGAGCAGGCCCCCATCGCCCACCTGGCCGTCCCGGAGCGGGAGGATCGCCACCTCGTGACCTTCGAGTGCGACCGCGACGCGCCACGGCGCGCCACTGCGCCGCAACACCGCGAGGAAGCGCCCCCGCTTTGGCAAGGCCACGCGGCTCACCTCGACCGCCGACCCGTCGTCGCCGATGCGGAAGGCCCGCACGACGCCGCGTTCTCCGTCGCCCTGCGCGGAGCCGAGCGTGAGGAGGCAACGTCCTTGGGGCAGAGGCCAGGCGGCCACCACGTCGAGGGCGCCACCGATGTCATGCACGATCGGCGACCCAAGCCTCCCCTCGCGGTCGACGGGCCAGCGCGCAACGCGCCCCGATCGCTCGCAGACCACGGCGACGTCCGTGCGTCCGTCGGCCCACGAGAGCGTGCTCAGTGCCGTCGCGTCATCAGGGACTGACACTGTCTGTACGATCGAGAACGCGCCCACGACGTCGCGGCGCACGATCACGAGTCCGTGGGGTCGCGTGACGAGCGCGAGCACGTCGTCTTCGCCACTCCCACGCAGGTCGACTGCGTGTAACGCACATGGGACTCCGCCAAGCGGGATCTTCAGCGGGGTGGCGACGGGCTGATCGTCGAGCGGCACGCGCGCGACCGAGAGCGACGCACAATCGCGGCGAGCGCCCATCGCGAGGCACCCCTCGAACGAGGGCACCCGCGCGAGCGCGACCACAGTCCACGGATCTTCGAGGAGCGTGACGCGCTTGCGAAACGTCGAGATCATGCCCTCGTCGAAGAGCCCGAGTTCGCCCTCGCTGCTCGCGTGCGCGATCGTCGTCGGCCTGCCCGCCAGACGCACCGGAACCACGGCCCCGCCGACCCCGCCCGCGAGCGGGAAGCCCTCGTGTTCGTCGGGTGCGCTCTCGCGCGAGAGGTCCACGCGGTAGAGCAGAAAGTCACCGCCGTAGACATAGAGCGCGGCGCCGTCGGATGACACGCAGAGCCCCGACGGCGCGTTGGTGAGCAAGATGGCGCGCGCCTCGACCCACCCCGCGTCGGTCCAATCCCACGCGAGCGCGGCCGGCGGATCGACGCGCGCCACCCAGAGCCGGTCGCCGCCTGAAGCGCGCCGTTCGACGAACGCCTCGCCGTCGGGCGACGGGCACGGCCGCCGGGGCGCGACCTCGACGAAGGCCTTCCGCTCATGGTCGTGGCGCCATGTGGTGACCTCGGAGGCCACGGCGACGACGAGCTCCTCGCCCTCCGCGTCGCGAAGCGAGAGGAGCCGACGCACGTCCGCGACCCCGTCCTGCCAGTGCCACGGGCCGAAGTTCCCGAGTTCGGTGCTGCACGCGCTCCCGAGCCTTCCTCGCTCGTCAGCCACGACGACGCCTCGGAACCCGACGCCCGCGACGCGAGGTCCCAAGAACGCGGTCGTCACCGCGCGCAGCGCGGGCCCCTCGAACGTGTGCCCCACGCACGGGGCGCCCGACTCGTCCACGGCGATGATCTCGAGCCCGGCGTCGGAGACGACGAGGATCTCGGGCTGCCCGTCGAGGTCGACGTCATCGACCGCCACCGCGTAGGCTCGCGTCGAGCGAGAGCCGCCCAGGTAGACCAGGGAGCCAGACCTCACGCGCCAGACGCCGACGCCATCGCGCCCGACCGCGATGACCTCGTCGTTGCCGTCGTCGTCGAGGTCGAACGCTTGGAGGTGGGGGAGGCCCACCTGCGCACGCGTCCGCGGCTCCGAGTCGTGCGCGACGGCTTCGGGCGTCGGGAGCCTCGGGGACCGAGCGCTTGATCCGAGCCACGCGCGCAACTCCCTCAGTCGTGCGCGAGTCTCGTGCACCTGCGGGGTTGCGCCGAGCCGATCGACCGCCGCCGACGCGAGGTCGACGCGCGCGGCGAGCGTCGCCGCGTGGGCCGAGAGCGACTCGGGCGGCGCTCCTAGCGTGCGCTCGACGCAGAGTCGCGCGAGCTGCGGCCCCTGAGGCGCGCTCCGCATGGCCGCGTGTGCGAGCATGTCGACGAGGTTGCCGAACTGCGACGCGCTCATGCCCGGCAGGGGCACCGCGCGCGCGGCGTTGCGAAGGGCCCCGAGAAAGAACCGCTCGGCGGTGCCCGGCGCGCGCTCGCGCAGGCCGATGGCTGCGTTCCACAGCGCGGTGGCGTGGGCGTAGTGCGCGAAAGGCGAGCGCGGCTGCGACGCGAACGCCTGCGACCAGGCGCTGAGCGCGATCATCGACAGCCCCTGTGGGTCGGCCGCGTCGTGTAGAAGGTCGACCGCGACGGCGGGTGGAGCGCCCGCGCCCAGCGCCTCGAGCGCCGCCATCATCGCGTCGCGCAGCCCCTCGCTCCGCCCTGGCTCCTGCGCGCCTTCGGCCAGGAGGAAGAACAGCCTCGAGACCAGCACCGAGGTCAACCAGTGCTGGCGACCGAGCTCCGCGCGCACCGCGTTGCAGAGCGACGAAAGGTGGTCTGCGCTTCTCGACGGAGCGTCGCCGAAGAACGCCTCGCAGGCCTGGAGCGCGGTCGCCGAGCGCGCGGCTGCACCCTCCCGCAAGCCACGGTCGACTTCGACATGGAACGCATCACCCACGTTGGTCCTCCGAGAGCGCCGACGCCTCACCCGCACCACAGCCCACGCGCCACGGCGTCGGGTACCAACACCACGCGCCTCTCCGTTGCGTCAAGCACTTCGGTGGGTGGCCGCCGCGACTCTGCGCGTGCGTCGCGAGCGGTGACGGCCGCGAAGTCCCCTTGACGCGATCGAGTGAACTAAGTAACGAGCATTGCGCGTGATGCGGACGAAGGGTGGACCAGGGCAACGCGAGGAGCGGATGACGAATGGTTCGCGATGGGTTGTGCTCCTCACGGGCGTTTCGCTCGTTCTCGGGGCGAGCTTGAAGTGTCGGCGCAACCCGCCCCCCGCCACAACATCGCCAGGTCCCTCCCCTGTCGCGACGAGGCCGACCCTGCCCACGCCGCGCCCAGCGCCGGGGCACGGCGCGCAGGTGATCGTTGACAGCTCGCAGAGCCTCGCGGGCTTCACCGCTGCGCGTGACGTGGCCCGAAGCGGGCGCACGCGGTGGCGCGACAGCGGCAGCACGCGCATGTCGGCCCTACACGAGCAGGTCATCGAGCGCGCGTTGGCGCAGCTCAACGCCAACGCGCCCTTCAAACGTTGCCTCCTCGACACCGAGCTCCGCTGCGGCGAGGTGCCGGTCCAGGCGCTGCAGTTCAACGACCCGCAGACCTATCGCGGCACTGACGCGGCGCTCGACCGCGTGCTGCGCCGCCCCGTCGCGCACGCGCGCCCCGACGCCAACGAGCAGGACTTCCTCGATCCCTTCGCGATCACGGTGCTGCTCACCGACGGCTTTCAGACCGTGCCCACGCCCGCGCAGGGCGCGTCGGACGTGAACTGCGCCGGTGGCGCCGACCCGGCGTGCCTCGGCTCGCTGCTCGCCGCGCGAGTGCGTGACGGGTTCGGCGTCTGGATCGGGCGGGTGAACATGCCCTTTGGAGGCATGTACTACCCCGAGCGTCCGATCGACGAGATGTGGCCTCGCATCGAGGCGCACGTCGACGACCTCAACCACAACCACCCCGAATGGAACGGCGTGCAGTTCGGCGCACGCCATGGCCGCCGCGGCGCGCCCGGTGGCTCGTTTCGCTGGGAGGGAGCGCGGCCGCTTTTAATGATCGTGCTCTCGCGTGACGTCGCGCTCGGCCGCAACTTCGGTCAGCGGGTGGGTCAGTTCATGCGTAACGAGGACACCATCTTCGCGCGCGGCGCGGTCGGCGCTGCGTCCAGCGCCAATCGCGATGCGCCCGACTGGTCGCTCAGCGAATTCGCGCCCTTCGACGGCGCGACGGGACACATCGACGAGTCCTTGATCCGACGGACGCAGAGCGGTGGCGCCGCCGACGCGGTGCGCATCGCGCCCGCCACCCGCGACGCGCGGGGGGTCAACGTGTCGATCCGCTGCTCTCTACAAGGCGTGGCGACCTTTCCGGTGCATGCCTCGGTGCAACGCGGGGCGACGCACCCATCGTTCGTCGATGTGGTGCCTTCGTGGCGCGTCGAGGGTGCGCCAGAGCCATGGCTGACCGTCACCCCGCAGCCGGGCACGCTCGACCTGACGGCCAGCGTCGACTGCCGTCGGCTGCCGCAGGGCTCGCACACGCAAACGCTCGGGCTCTACGTCGAGTGGCAGCGCAACGAGGCGCGCATCGCCCAGGAGTGGTTCTGGCGCGACAGCGTCGAGACCTCGTACGAGGCACCGGAGAAGGTCTACCGGTTGCGCGAGCTCGTCATGCCGCCGCTCATGGTCGCCACCGACCGCCGCGGCTGGCTCGATCACCTGCGCGTCACCATCACCCGGGAGTGATTGTAGACGACAAAAGCATTCGTCGAAAATTGACGGTCAACCGCGAGACGTTCAAGTACGAATTCGACGAGGAGTTCGCCACCGCCACGGCCGTGGAGTTCGGCCGCTTCTACCACCGCGGCGACACGTGGCGTTTTGAAGCGATGGGGCAGGATCATCAGCGCGAACTTGGAACCTTCGTCAACCAGTACGTCGGCTGAGGCCGGCGCCAGGCCCGTGCGGAGCCTACGCTTCGAGCTCCATGTTCGCGAGGAGCGCGCGCCTCGTCTGGAGCGCCGTCTGGTCGAGGATGCACTCGGCCTCGGTCAGACGCGCTTCGCGGAACTCTTCACCGTAGCGAACCTTCATCGAGAATCGGCCGTTCGTGGCGAACTCGAGCGCGATCTCAATGTCGTCGTCGTGCCGCAGCGGCTTCTCGAAGGTCAGGCGATAGGCGCCGATCGGGGTATGGCTCGCGCCTTCGAACACCTCGATGGGAAGCGTGCAGCCTCCATCCGGCAGACTCTTTCCGTCGACGTTCAGGCCGAAGAGCCGAATCATGCGCGCGGGGGTCGGCGTTCCCGCGGGGATGCCTTCGAAGATCGCGACCTTCGCGTGCGCGGGCGAGAGACGGCTCGTGAACGAGATCGTCTCGGGGATCGCCCCTCGAACCAGCACGCTCGCGTTGTCGGGGCTCTGGAGCATCTGGTGGCCGTACACGGCAGCGCCCGAGGCGACGATGGTCGCGGGGTGGAGGTAACTGTTCGGGTCGTGCTCGAGCGCGACGCGTCGGCGATCGAACTCCTGTTCGATGCGCTTGCGCATCGCGACGAGCAGCGACGACTGCCCCGTCATGCGCACCGCGTCGACGTCGTGAATCTTCCACCCCCCCTTGTTCAGCGCGCCGCGGAGGGTCTCCATCGCGCGTTCGAGCACGCCGGTGATCCAGTCCGAGAGTTCCCCTAGCTCCACCGCGAAGCGCGCGGGCGGATGCTCTTCGAAGCCCTCAAACTCGACCCACTTCACCTGCTCGCGCCAGTCGGGGTCGTGCGCCGCGTCAGCCGTGTTGAGCCGCCGCTTGATGCGCTCCGCGTGGGTCATGAATTCGTCGCGCGCCTTCGCACGCAGGTCGCCCACATCGAGGGTATCGCCGATCTCCTTGCTGTAACGCAGCAGGAGCTGTTCGGTGATCTGCTGGTCGATCTCGAGGCCTCCACACGCCGCGCCGTTCGACGCGACCACGCGGGTCGTCAGGCGCCCTACGGCATCGCGCGAGGTCTCCATCAGCACAACGTCGAGGGTGCCGCCGCCGAAGTCGAACACGACGGACTTGCGCGGCGAGTTCGACGGCTGCGCGTGTTCGTAGGCCCACGCGGCGGCGTCGGGCTCTGTGAGAATGCCCAGCACGTGTAGCCCCGCGAGTTCGGCCGCCTGTTGTGTGGCAATGCGCTGCAGGTTGCGGAACTTCTGCGGGTGCGTGACGACCACCCGCTCCATCGCGGGCAGGTTCTGCGCTTCGACGCGCCGCCGCAGCGCTCGGAGAATGAGCGCCGATACATCCGTCGCCGTAAATTCGACGCCCTCAGTGATCCAAGGGGGCCCCTGCTCGTCGCCCCCGTCCGCGACGCGGCCGATGTGGTTCTTCGCGCCGCGGATCAGGTGCACCCCCGTCGGCGCCTCAAAGCGTCGTCCGACGAGCTTGGCGTATTCCTGGCGCGCTTTCGCGCCGACGACCGCGCGCGGACCGTTACGCCCAGGAGCGAGGAGCACGAGCGACGGGAACGCGCCACCATCATCGAACTGCACGGGCACCGGCTCGGTGGAGCGCTGAGGGTCGACGCGCGAGACCGCGCAGTAAGTGGTGCCGAGGTCGATGCCGTAGGTCGCCATGGGGCGATGACTCTACATCATTTCACGGCAAAATGTGTCAGGCGAGCTCGACGAACTCGTCGCCGGCGAGCGAACGCCGCATGAACTCGTCGACGCGAATCACGGCAGCAGTGTTATCCGCGCAGGTGACCGGGAAGACCGCGGTCCCTTGCTGGGATACGGGTTTAAGTTCGCCCTTGATGAGGGGAACAGCCTTGAGACCACTCTCTTCCTTGCGAAGAGCGACATAGGTGTGATGAGCTCTTGCATTGCCATCGGGGCCCTGCGCCGTCCAGACAAGTTGGCCTGTATTGTCAACCGAGAGAGTGGCAGTTACCTTCCCAGAACAAGGGCAGATGAGCACTCCGGCTTGAAGCTCACAGATACCCGCGGGGCCGTTGGGATTGTGGCAGCACTTTGCGAGAAAGACCGTCATCGGAGGTCTCCGGGTTCGAGAGTCTTCAGTCGCTCAGCGAGCACCTTCTCGAGAAAGACCTCGTACGGTGACGTGGTGAACCAGGTCACTTGAGCCGTTTGACGGCTGTTCAGCGGAAAGTTCGAGGTTGACTCAGTGACGATTTCCATGAACTTTTGGAGCGTGTTATCCATTGTCGAGGGGCCGCCCTGAGCGACGTCGAGACGAAATGGGGCGTACCCTTCCTGGGGCGACGCGATGGGATCGCGCACCAACAGACGTTGGCTTCCCAGCCCCGAGAGACTCTCCTCGGGAAAGACGTAACCAGCCCAGTCATCAAACACCGGCGGTTCTGCCATCACCCACCTCCCATGTTTCAGCTGCTGCCCAGAGGCGGCGGACCATCTTCATCGAGGGGCGGAGGGCCATCGAGAGGAGGTGGCTCCGCGGCCAACACGCTGGCGAACTCGGGGACCTCCACGACGGACTTCCACGCCCTGCCGAAATCCGAGCCGGGGCGCCACACCTTGCACTCACGCGGCTTATGGCTTGAGAGCACGACGCGTTTGGCGGACTCCAGGTCGAGCTTCGTACCGATCTGCGTCACGCCAAGCGCGACGCTCCATTCCTCGGCCGGCCTCACGCGATTCCATACAATCGGGACTAACCGCACGGCCGTCCAGACGGTCACCTCCCCGCGCTTCCACAGAAGCCAGTCACCTGCATTGGGCTCTCGCCTGAGCTCCTGAATGAGGGCTTCGAGGTCCCATTGGCCCTTTGCCACACGCGCAGGGGTGCGAGGTCACCTCACGGCGGATGCGTCAGGGACGGTGGTCTGGAGGACCTTCCACCAGCGAAGGCGCTGTCGTCGACGGCGGTCAGACCGGAGGCCTGCCGCGCTGGCCGATCAGGCACCGGCAGGTCTCCAGCCGCGGTGTGAGTTGCCGGCAACTCGCGCGTCAGACGGCTCCTGCGCAGGCCCATATGGGCGATACCACTCGATCTTGCGGCGACCGACTGTCATCTCGAGGCCGAGCGCGCCACGGTGCATGACATCCACGGGCGCGACGCCGGGTTGCTTCTTCTCGAGGACCTTTGTCGCGACGACGGCCTTCCGGTGCTTGACGACGCCTCGGTCACCCTCGCGCACGATCTGAGGGCACTCGACCTCGATCCTCAACTGCTTGTGATAGTCGGGATCGTAGAGGCTGACTTCGCCATCGGTGATTCGTTGAGCGATGGCTTGTTCCTGGCGCAGCAACTCGTAGAGGCGAGCCTGCACGCTGCCCGAAAAGAACTTCTCTACGTTGGAGTTGATTCCCTCTTTGATCGCGATCTCGACGGTGCTCCAGCCATTGCCGAGCAGAAAGATGCTGAACTTTACGCCTCGCTGGTCGCCGCGATCACCCCCCAAGCGCCATTGCGTTCCGTCCCAGTAGAAGAGGCGGTTGCGGGTGAGATTCAGCCGCCTCTTCTGTTCGGGCAGTTGTTCCTCTCCGCGCTGGTATCCATGCTCCAGGCAGAGCGCCGCCAGCGTACGAGCGACATAGTCCGCGATTGCTTCGCCGAAGACTTCAGCCCTGAGGCGCGCCGCTTGAACGCGTCCGGGGCTGATGATGCCGGGTGCCCTGATGAAGTCAGACCCAGAGCCATAGCGCCGCACGCGCGATGCGAGCTGCGCGTAGTTGATCCCCGGCAGCGTGCACCCCTTCTCTCGCACGCTGATGAGCGAGCGAAGGTAGACACCGCCGCCAAAATACAGCGAGCGGCTCATCACGATCGGGTCGAGGCCCTGATGCCCGTCCTTGCCGTCGGCGACGAATTGGTCGCGCACGACGACCTCCAGCGACCCACCGCCGATGTCGACGAACACGGCGAACTCGCGGTTGGTGTCCTGCTTTACCCACGCTGCCGCGCTAGCTTCGTCCGGGCCCTTGTTGAAGGATGCGGGGGAACCGAGGCTGAGGATCGACTGGAGCCGCCCTGCGACCGAGAGGGGGTCATGAGCATGACTGCACTGCGCGTCGCCGCAGGCGCGCTCCAGCATCGGTAGTTCGGTCTTCTTGTCGAAGGCCGGCGGGTAGCTGTACCAAACATCGACCGCCTGTGGATATTGTTTAGTGTTCTTCACCTGAGCGGCGATGGCCATGAGCATCGCGGCTTCGATGAAGCGAGCTTGTGTGCGCCACGCCTCGGCGGCGAGGCCTTCGAAGCCGTTGAGCATGAGCTGGCGACGCCACTTGAAATCGTTCAACAGGCTGAGCTCTCGCACCTGCGAGCGCGACAGATCGCGCTGAGGCAGCGCCATCGTCAGAGGCACTCCGAGTTCAACGCCTAGTTTGAGCTTGCTCACCTCGTCCGGGCGATTGTTATATTCGTGCCAGCTCCTGTCTCGCAGCAGGAGTTCGCTGGGAAGCAGATCGTGATGCTGGCCCGACCATGGCACGCCAAGCCAGAGGTCGTCGGGGTCGAGTCGGAAGTCGATGTGCCCGAAAATCCACCGCGTCGTATCCCCGGGCGCCACCGTGTCGGGCTCGGCTCGTCCGGGCACTTGTGTCGCGACCACGGTATTGCTGGTACCGAAATCGAGGCCGAATTCCATCTTGGCAGTAGTCTCGAATTCGCGCCCAGGCGGCAATGCAAAGACTCCCCCGGTCCCTCCCGCGCCCACCGAAATCCAGGCAGGACGCCCCTGATGTTTATCGTTTCCCTCGATCGCGGTCGAATAGACCCTTCGTTCTGGATCCTTTGGGGTGGGAGTGGGCAACCTGTACGCATACAGGATGCTCTCGTCCTCCGCGAGTTTCTGCGCGCTGTTGGGGCTAGTGTGGGGCACCAACGCGCGCACATCCCAGGGGCGATTCAGCTCCGACTTGCCCTTCACGTCATCGAAGCCGAGCGACACGACGTGGTAACGCCATCGCAGGTCGTCGTGATTCGGCCAATGGCGCAGAAAAGTTCCCTCAATCTCTGCGCTGAGCGGAAGGCACACTTTACCCCCGCCCTTAGCGATCTCTTCGTGCCACTTCTCCCGCGGCAGTTCGCGCAGCGGCAATACACATTCGTACATGCGCTTGCCATTCTTGTCGAACTGCCTAGGGCGTAGAACCGAGTTTTTTGGATCAGGGCTGCGGATCTCTCGGAGCGCATCAGGGTCGAGGCAGTCCATGTACTCGGGCTTGACGGGGAGATCGGGAAGCCCCGTACGTTCACTCCCCTCTTCACGGAAGAAGCGAATCACTTCGGGAAAGTAGATCTCGCTTGGACGGATGGCTTCGGCCTCTTCACCGAACTGAATATTGAGGCGCCCGATCGGGACCGGGCGGGGCCCCTGCGTGGTCTGAGCCTGTTGGACGGCCTCACTCCAGTAGACCCATTTCGAAGTGATATTCCCATCCTTATCGCGCATCTCCCGGAGGAAGAACCCACGGCCCTTCATCAGGTTCTCGTGACGCTTGCCGCATACCGGACAGTAGACGGTCACATCTCGGGCCGCCGTCTTCGCAGGGATCGTCATCGGAAGCGTCGATAGATCGAAGCCACAGGTCGTGCAAGGAATCGTGGAATCCATCGCGATCTCCTCTTCTCAACGCCTGCGGGGGTAGGGATCCGTGTGGAGTGGGACGGAAAGCGTTCGCGTCACCATGAGCTTCTTTTCGGTGCTGCGAGAGAGGTCGGGCACCTTTCCCCAGGTGTCGGGCTTTTCTACGCCCTGATAGGCCCAGTTGATGAATACTCTCGCCGCAAGGTTGCCGAGCCACCAGCCCGCACTCACCTCGATCGACGGATCACTCAACGTCCACAGCGCGAGAAATCGCTGCGCCGTCGCGCGGCGTTGCTGGAGCGCCTTGCGGTAGTTGCGCGAGGTTGAGTCCTGTTGAGAGTAGAGCGCGCTCTCCACCGTCTTGAGGAGAGTCTCTTTCAGGATGATGCGTGGCTGCGAATCGCGCGCCGCCGACGCGAGCTCATTGTCGTTCGAGGAGGCAGTGCTGAGGGATGTGCGAGTGATTGCCAGCGATGTCGCCGACTTGAACTCGGCTTCACCAGTGAAGATCTCCCAGAGGAGCGCGCCGAGAGCGCGGAGTTCGCCGACCTCGACGACCGTGCCATTGCCAAGGTTCAAACGCTCCAGCAGACACGGCGCAGAGGGACTGTTCTCGAGTGCAATCACCCAGGTCGCGTCGGGGGGCGACAGCGGGAGATCCTTCCCGAGCAGTGTCCCGTGCATCGGGAACGGCCAGCCCCGTACCGCGTTGCCGTGCTTCTCCTTGAGAGTGACGAACTCGACGCCGCTCATCCCTGCCGGCGGATCGAGCAGGTCGTGTGCGAGGCGCAGCGTGTCGGGGAAGAGAATCGGACATTTTTGGATGTCGTCGTCCCTGACCTGGATCGATCGGGCGTGAACAGCCTTCACGTCCTTCATCAGAGGTTCATAGACCTCCGACCGGTATCCCTTCAGATTGTCGCGGTCCTGCAGCCACCACCGGTCGCCCTGGATCAACGGGTCGAAAACGTGTCGCGATCCAAGGCCGGCGAGCAGTGCGTCTTCGTTGCGAGCCATGCCGACGTGCGAGATTGTCGCGGTCGTCGGGGCCGACGGCCGCTGGCCCGAACCGAGTTGGATGAACTGGCCAACCTTGTTCTCGTATGGCCCCGAGGAATCACCAACGAGGTTGACCCCGCCGGTTTCGGCGGGCTTCGGCTGGAGATGAAACGTGCTGGCGAAACTTGCGGCCCACCCCATATGATGAACCGGCATGAATACGTCGAGGGTGAACCCCTTCGACTCGGGCGGCGCGTTGGGGTGGGGGAAAGTCAGCCGCACTGGACCTGCCATTCGCACGTTGTCCTGAAGCGCAGCCCAGGTCACCTCCACCTTGAAACCGTCGAGCATTCGATCGACGCCGCGCATCCAGGGCCTCATGGTACCTTCGGTGCCCCAGAGCCCGCGCTCGACAAGCATCATGCGCCAGAGGTGAAGAAGCGTCAGGGCGCGCAACCCGTCGGTCCCCTGAACGATGCCCTCAAGCGTCGACCAGTCGGCGTCGAGGAGACGCGGGCCGCACCACACGAGGGTGTCTTCATCGAGACCCCCGACGACGCGCCGCTTGCGCCCCGAGAGGTTGAGAGCGGCGATATCCTGACACCAGAGGATGCCCTGGAATTCCTTGTCATCACGCGACTGCGCTAGCGCGCGGCCGAAATTGTCAGCAGCGTCAGAGCGGAGCGGGACGTTCTCGATCGAGAGACGACCGAGCAGCACCGCCTTGAGGAGAACCTGCCAGCGCTGGAACGACTGACGCTGCTTCTCGGTCGTCTTTACGTCGGTGTGGGTGGTGCCGCCCGCGGGCAGATCGCGGAGGATGGTCGCCATCACCTCTGCTTCGGCGTAGGGGGATGGAACGCACGATGGGAGGAGGGCGCCGAGGTCCGGCTTGAAGCGCAGGAGGGCCGCAGGGTCGACCGGCGCGATTACATCGTTGTGCTTGCCGTCGCTCCCAGGGAGCAGAAAGAAGCGATCGGTCACGAGATCACCTTGCCCTTGAGCATCTCTTCCATGAGCGCCTCCTCAATCATTTGAGCGAGGTAGGGAGCGGGATCTCGAGCGTCTTCGACCTTCAGCACCCCGCGCCGGTGAGCCAGCGCCGAATCCAGATAGCGGTAGGCCTGCGACTTGCTGAGCTTCTGTCGTTGCTCGTAGTGGCCCTGCAACTCGTTACTCCCAACGCGTGACAGGCGCGACTCCGCCTGCGCACCGAAGACCTCGTGGAGCCAGAGCGTGACGACTTTCAGCTGCTGTTGCCGGGCTCGGAGTTGCATGAGGACCTGAGCGGCCAACGCCACATCCTTCATGGTCTTGCTCTTCGCCCATCGACGAATCGCGGTGCCCCAGTTCTCGCGCTCGCCCACCCCGAGGATACCCGTTTCCTTGAACGCGTCGCCCTCGAGATCTCGAAACTCTGTACCCCCATCGTTCGAGAAGTAGAGGTCGAGAAGCGCATCGAGCACCTTCGCTGCTGCCCAACGCTCCGCGATGGTTTGCTTGCCGAGAGGCCACTCTTCTGAAAGGATCCACGACATGTCGGCCCCACGGGGCGCGGTCATCGTGCGGATGTTGTCGCCTCCCTTCGCGTCCGCAGTCATGTATGGCAGTTTGGCGAGCCCGTAGGCCGCGAGCAGGGGGTAGACGCTGGCGGTCTCGTCTTCGCCGGGATGAGCCATCGCGAGTTTGGCGTCGCCATTCGCGCCAATGAGTGTAGAGCGCGCCAACCTCGGAGCTGTCTCGCGTACGAAGTGCTGAATCCCGTGGGATTCACTGTTTGTGATCGTCTGATCGCTCGCGGAGCTCGTGCCGCCCGGAAGTTGGAGCCAGCGAAGCAGGAAGGAGCCGAAGATCTCCTTGCCCTTTCGATAAGGGCTCCCTGCGAGGAACTTCACGAGGCTGTGCGTCACACCTGCGCCGGTGCCTCCGATGAAACTCGAGGTGATGAGCACCCTGTCGACCTTGCCAAACTCCCCTTCGAGCCGCGACTTGAGATGTGAGATCCCGAGGTCCGAAAACACGGCGGCCCCGACCGATGGTTGAGCGGCCATGCCTTTCTTGATTTCGACCTTGTCCGCGGCCTCATTGTAGAAAAGCTCGTAGAGCTCCTCTTCCAGCGAGCCGGTCACGCTGCTCGCTCCATCCGCCGACGGTAGGAACGCACTGCGGAACAAGCTGCCGGCCTTGTCCTTCGCGAGCGGTGGCATGAAGCTGAATTCCGTGAGAGGATGGGGCACTCCGGGCGCCGTGCCGCCAAACGTTTTCAACCGCTTGGCGAGGTTGCTCTCTTCGTCGGCGTCGATGACAAGTACGCGAGGCGGACTGGTCCAGACTCCGAGTCGCACCATGCGCGCGACGGTAAGTGCAACGTGCTGGCCACCGCCCCCCACACCGATCAGCAGATCCATTTCACGCTCCGCTACGCGAGAGATTCCACGCGCAGCTGTACGACTCGCACAAGTTTTGGATGGAGGTCAAGCATCATCTTGGGGGCGAACTCGCCCTCGCCCGCACAACACTCTTGACGCCGTGGAGGTACCTATGGCGCAGTCCCCACGAAATGATTCCGCACGTCGTGATGCTTCAGCCGATGGGGGGGGCTGTCGAAGCGCCCTCGACAACTCCTGTGGTAGCCCAGTCTCCGAGCGATGGTGGTCCGGGCGGTGGGCCGCAGATCCAGATCAACTTTCCGCCTCCCCCGCCCCCAGGGCCCGGTGTCACGCAGGAGGTCTGCGAGAAGGCCAACTCCGAGGCCACCCTGGCGACGCTCGGGTATGGCCTCGGCGCTAGCCTGTTCGCGCTGGTGATCTTCGTCGCTCTTGAGAAGAAGTTGGTGGGCTCTGGCGGGCTACGCATCGCGATCGCGACGGCAATCGGCGCGGCCGTGGCGGGGGCCCTCGCATACTTCGATCCGGGCCGGGGTGACACGTTTCAACTCTGCCTGAACGACTCAAGCATGGCCCTCTACATCTCCTTCGGGACGCAACCCATCGCGCGGGCGCTCGCCTACGGTTTTGCTCCCGCGCTGGTCCTCACGCTCGTGCTCTGTGTGATCGCCAAGCGACTCGTCTGACCGCGCTTGTACGTGCGCCCCTGTTCTGCGACAACAGTCGCACGAAGAGGGCGCCGTGTACCATGGCAGACAGCAACGATCGCGCCGACGGGCTTCTTTCACCGCGTTCGCTGCGCACGGCAGAGCCGGACGTCGCGCCGTCCGATGGCGCGTTGCTCAATCCGCGCGGTGACGGCCGCGCGCGCCCCGGTGGGGCCGACCCCGAGGTCCTGAAGGCGCGGACGCCATCAATCGTCGGCGTTTCGCCCGCCATGGATTCGCCTGGGCCACCTCCCTCGGCGCCCCAGCCCACGACGATCGATCGCGCGGCTATCACGGCGACCCTCAAGTTGCTCGACCCGAAACGCGGTGTGGGGACGCTGCTTGAACTGCTCTTTCCCGAGCGCCCAGCGGAGGACCTCACGCGTCTCCCGCCCGACAAGCGGCGCTACCACGACCGTGTGCAGCAGGTGGAGCGCGACCTCAAAGAAGCGCACGACGACGCAGGCGAGGAATTTCCCCTCAAGAAGGTGGAAGACGCCAAGAAGAACTTCGAGAAGCAACGCGGCGAGGTGCGCAAGCGAGGCGGCGCAGAGCACGAGGCCGCCGTCGCCCAGCTCGTGGAGCGGCAGGCGGCGCTGCTGCTCGCGGAGGTGCGCAAGCACGCGCTCCCAGGCTCGACGGTGCTCTACGCGTCGGACCTGCTCAAGATCGAGGCGCACGCGCGTACGCTCGGGTTCTCGCCCGAGCTGGCGGTCGATCTCGCACGCGACAATGGCTTCACGCCCCTGGTCACCGAAGCGCGCGCGTGGCGGTCGTGCTCGATGCTCCCGGGCGATCCGACCACCCTCGCGGCGGCCGCCGAGTCGCTACTCTCACACGAGGGCGAGGCATCCAAGGCGCTGCGCGGCGGGGCCGTGTCGGCCTGGCTCGATTCGAACGAGAGCCCCGAGCTGGCCGACGTGGTGGCGGCGCATGAGCGCTCGCTCGCGGACACAGGTAAGGACTCGCTCGCGCGCCACCGCGTGGCGTGGGCGCTGGGCCTGCGCGAGCTGCGCACCGCGAGCCTTCGCGCGCGCAGCCCCGAGGAGCTTGGGCGACGCTGGCAAGGCGGCGACGTCGACGACGCAGCGGTGGTCCAGTGCGCGCGTGAGGGCGTCCTGGCGCCATGGTTCGCGATGCACGACGCACTCGTGCTCGAGGCCCGCGCGCAATACCTCGCGGCGCATCCGCACGACGCGATGGCGCTCGCGCAGTTGCGGTGGGCCATGGGGATCGCGTGGGAGCTGGGCGGCGAGGGCTTCACCGACGTGCGCGCGCTGGCAGACCGTGTGCGCACCTCGCCCGCGGTGGCGCAGGCGGCGCTGCGCGCGGTCGCGGATGGGACCTTCGCCGCGTGGCTTGAGAGTCTCCCCGTGGGCCGAGGCGACCCCACCTGGCGCTCCGCCCTCGCGGATCCGTGGTTTCAGTCACAGGGCTCGCTGTGCGGGTTCTGGGCGGGGGTGTATCGCAACGCACATGACCGCGCGCTCACCCTCGCGCAGCATGACGCGCTCGAGACGCTGACCACGTGGCGACCGCTGGTCCAGAGGGGCTTCGCCGCGCGGTTCTGGGACCTGCTCAAGACGCTGCGCGCGAGCGGCGAACTCGTCGCGTTCGTCCTCCACGCCGACGACAATCACCGCGACCTGTCCCTCGCGCTGGAGCGCGGCATTTTCGTGCTGCACACACCCGAGGAGAGCGAGGGTGGGAACGTCATCGTCCACACCCAGGCCGTGCCGCGCGTTCGAAAGGGCGAGGTCGCCGACGTGGGGCTCAACGAGCTCCTGTGGTGCATCGGGCACCGCGGCGTGGTGCTCGAAGCGGGCGAGCGGGACCGCGCGTTCGACACGCCCGCCGACGTGGTCTCGTTCTACGAGAGCGGTGGATGGGAGGCGCTGGAGGTGCAACTCCCGAGGGGCTACCTGCTCCCCTGGCTGCGAACGTTTCACGGCGTTTCTTCGGGCGCGCAGCACGGCGCGCTCGTCGAGCGTTGCGCCGATTTCGTGCAGTCGCGCCTCGCAGCCACGATGCCGCGGGGGCACCTCTCGCTCGCCTTCGCGCTCACGTGCGGGATGCAAACGCTGCCGTTCCGTCCAGACGCGCCCGACGAGCGCCAGAGCTACCGCGCGCTCACGCTGACGCCAGGTGGTGCCGAGGTGTGGGAGCCCCTGGTCAAGCACGCGCAGCAGGGAACCGCCGTGCTGTGGGCATTGCAACAACCCGGAGCTCCGGTGGATGCGCTCTTCGATCTTCTCGCGCGCATCGCCCGAGGGCCGATCGACGCGAGCGAGGTCATCGGTCGACTCGCCACTCTGGTCGGCGATCCGGTCGCGACACCGGGCTGGGTTCCACCAGCCACTCGCCGCAGCGCGCTCGCGTCGCAGCAGGGAGGCGCCCGCGTCACGACACTCCCCGCCGAGGCCGAGGCTCACGCTTCGCCCGTGCGCCGCGTGCTCATGATCGTCGCCGCTATCGCGGCGGTGTTGGTTGTGACGAACGCTGCCTTGTCAAAGCGATCCGTGTCGGGGGCTGCGCCCGCGAGAGCGGCGCCCGCGGCGCTCGTGTGTCCGACGGGCGTCGGCGACTGCGACGGCTTTCGCGGCAACGGCTGCGAGACATCGCTCTCGACGAGCGCGCTGCACTGCGGCGCGTGCGATCGCGCCTGCGTTGCGGGCGAGCACCAGAGTATCGCGTGCGTCGCCGGGAGCTGCGTCGCGCGATGCGACGAGGGCCACGCGAACTGCGACGACGACGACGGCAACGGCTGTGAGGTGCGCATCGACGCCGACCCAACGCATTGCGGCAGGTGCGACGTATCATGCCCGGCCCCTGAGGGGTGGGCCGCGACCTGCGCGTCGAGCGTGTGCGGCGTGGTGTGCCCGACGGGAACCGCGGACTGCGACGGCAGAGCGCAGGACGGCTGCGAGGTGCGCGTCACGGACGACGCGCGCAACTGCGGAGCGTGCGGCCTGCGCTGCGAGGGTGGCGGCGCCCACACCGTGAGCGTCTGCGAGGCAGGGCATTGCGTGACGGGCCGCTGCGCGGAGGGCTACCACGACATCGATCGTCGCGCGGAGAACGGCTGTGAGTATCGGTGCCGTCCGACCGAGGGCGTCGACCTGCCGGGCGACCGCCGCGACAACGATTGCGACGGGTTCGACGGCGCGCTCGGCGACGCGGTGTTCGTCTCCGAGGCCGGGAGCGATGGTGCCGCGGGCACCTCCGAGGCGCCCCTTCGCAGCGTCACCGCCGCCATCGCGAAGGCCAGCCGCGATGGAAGACACTGGGTCTACGTCGCCGCGGGCGTCTACACCGGCACGGTGCAACTTGCGGACGGAGTATCGATCGTAGGCGGCTTCACGCAGGGCTTTCCGTGGACACGGCGGGGACGCGGCGCCACGACGTTGCTGGCGAACCAGGTGCTCGACGACGCCGTGACCGTGGTCGTTGGTCGCGATCTGCAGACCCCCACACGCCTCGTAGGCCTCACGCTTCGCACTGCTTCGGGCCCACAGGCCAACGACGGTCACGGCCTCGGCACGTATGGGGTGCGCTGCGAGAACTGCCGCGCGCTTGAGCTCGTCGATGATGTGTTCGACGTCGCCAATGCGGGTTCTGGGCGCGACGGCGCTGATGGCGTAACGGGCCAAAGTGGCTACTCAGGGCGTGCGGGCGAAGCAGCTCGTGTGGTGACGAAGACGCTCGGGCGCTGGGGGGGCTGGTGGCCACTCGATGTGCGTCCGCCGGGCGGCGGGCGGGGGCGCGGAGGCGCCGACGGTCGGGCCGGTGAACCTGGCGAGAGCTCCGATCGGGACGCGCGCGTCCGGCGGTGAGCGCGGAGACCCCGGGCAACGCGGGCACGGCAGGACACATGGGCGCCGTGGGAATGGCCGGTACGCCCGGCGTTGCTGGGCGCGTCGCGACGCTCGACGGCATGGTGTTGGAAGGCGGCGATGGCGCTGACGGAACACCCGGCGCAAACGGTACGAGCGGCGGCGGCGGCGGCGGCGGCGGATCGGAATCGTGCACGGTCTGCAACGAGGGCGCGGGCAACGGCGGCGGCGGCGGTGGCGGCGCTGGCTGCGGTGGTGGCGCGGGCACGGGCGGACGTCGCAGGAGCGCCGTGGGCCTGTTGCTCGTGCGATCGACCGGCGCACGTGTTGAACGTTGCCGGATCACCGTAGGGAACGCGGGCAACGGCGGACGCGGCGGGAACGCGGGATCCGGGGGGGCAGGAGGCCAGGGCGGCGCGGGCGGGCGCGAATGCACCAGCGACGTGGGCGCGGGTGGCAACGGCGGCCCCGGTGGCGCGGGTGGCAACGGCGGTCCCGGCGGCGGCGGCGCCGCCGGGTCGTCCTTCGGGATGTACCTCGAAGCCACGGAGCCGTGGTCGACGGCACCACGATCACCGTGGGGCAGGCAGGGTACGGAGGCTCGAGCAACGGGGCGTGGGCGGCGCCCGGCCGCAGGATGCAACGCAACACCGACATTGAAGAGGTGCGTGAACCTGTTCGACGGCGGCACTCGCGCCATTGAACTGGCTTCGACCGTTGTGCGCCAGTCGCGGTCGCGCGTCGTAGCAAGGCCGTGTGAGGCGTCGCTTGCGCGCGTGTCTCCATTCTGCGACAAGGGTCGCACGAAGGGGGCACCGAGGCACGATGGCAGGCGCCGACAACGACTCGGGGGGACTTCTCAAGCCGCGCGTGACTGTCGATTCAGACGCGACGCCGCCGGATGGTGCCCTGCTGAGGCCACGCGAAGAAGTGCGCGCGCGTCCCCCGGCTTCGAACACGGGGTTGTTGACCGAGCGAGCGCAGGTGCGTGTACCGCACGCCGCTCCACCGGCGAGCGTATCGTTCGAGAAGGCGCGTCCCGCGGCGGCCGAAGCGACCCCCGTGGATCGCGCGGCCATCATGGCGTCCCTCAAGTCGCTTGGGCGCGGCGCGGGTACGCTGCTCGAACTGCTCTTTCCTGAGCGCACCGCCGAGGATCTCACGCGTCAGCGGCCCGACGAGCGGCGCTACCACGACCGCGTGCAGCAGGTGGAGCGCGACCTCGACGAGGCCGACAAGGATGGTGGCAACGACTTTCCTGCCAAGATGGTGAGGGAGGCCAGGGCGAACTTCGGAGAAGCAACGCGGCGAGGTGCAAGCGAGGCGGCGGAGCACGAGGCCGCCGTCGCCCAGCTCGTGGAGCGGCAGGCGGCGCTGCTGCTCGCGGAGGTGCGCAAGCACGCGCTCCCAGGCTCGACGGTGCTCTACGCGTCGGACCTGCTCAAGATCGAGGCGCACGCGCGTACGCTCGGGTTCTCGCCCGAGCTGGCGGTCGATCTCGCACGCGACAATGGCTTCACGCCCTGGTCACCGAAGCGCGTGGCGGTCGTGCTCGATGCTCCTGGGCGATCCGACCACCCTCGCGGCGGCCGCCGAGTCGCTACTCTCACACGAGGGCGAGGCATCCAAGGCGCTGCGCGGCGGGGCCGTGTCGGCCTGGCTCGATTCGAACGAGAGCCCCGAGCTGGCCGACGTGGTGGCGGCGCATGAGCGCTCGCTCGCGGACACAGGTAAGGACTCGCTCGCGCGCCACCGCGTGGCGTGGGCGCTGGGCCTGCGCGAGCTGCGCACCGCGAGCCCGCGCGCGCAGCCCCGAGGAGCTTGGGCGACGCTGGCAAGGCGGCGACGTCGACGACGCAGCGGTGGTCCAGTGCGCGCGTGAGGGCGTCCTGGCGCCATGGTTCGCGATGCACGACGCACTCGTGCTCGAGGCCCGCGCGCAATACCTCGCGCGCGCATCCGCACGACGCGATGGCGCTCGCGCAGTTGCGGTGGGCCATGGGGATCGTGGGAGCTGGGCGGCGAGGGCTTCACCGACGTGCGCGCGCTGGCAGACCGTGTGCGCACCTCGCCCGCGGTGGCGCAGGCGGCGCTGCGCGCGGTCGCGGATGGGACCTTCGCCGCGTGGCTTGAGAGTCTCCCCGTGGGCCGAGGCGACCCCACCTGGCGCTCTGCCCTCGCGGATCCGTGGTTTCTCGCGCAGGGGACCGCGTGCGGGTTCTGGTACGGCGTCTATCGCAACGTGCACGATCGCGCCCTTGCGCTGGGTCGCCAGGGGACGAGCGAGGCCCTGAGCGCGTGGCAGCCGCTCACGCAGACGGGCTTCGCCGCGCGCTATTGGGATGCGCTTAAACCCTTGCGCGCGAGCGGCGAACTCGTCGCCTTCATCCTCCATGCTGAAGGGCCGCCCGTTGCGGCGCAGTCGCTCCCTCGCCTCAACCGTGCGGAGCTCGATGGGTCGTTGAACGCGCTGCTCTGGGCGCTCGGAATGCCTGGCCTAGTCGTCGAGTGGGGCACGAACGACCACCCGGTTCAGTCGCCCGAAGACCTCGCCGCGCTCTACGACGAAAACCCGCTCGCGTTCGAGGCCGAGCTCGCAAAGGGCTATCCGATCGCGTGGCTCACGCGGCGCTACCGCCCCGAAGGGCGCGAGGCCGTCGTGCTGCGTTTCGTATCCGATGTGATGCTGGGACGCTCGCCGCTCGGACACGCCGGGGCCGCGATCGCCGCGCTCGTCCGCGGGGGCGGCCGTCTGCCGATCGAGCCTCGCCGCCCCGCGGACGCGTTTGCCACGGATGTTGGTCCCGTGGGCCATCCCTGGTCCGTCGTGCAGTCGCAGCTCGTGTCGGGGCTTGCGCTCTGCTGGCTTGCGGCGCAGGGGCACTCATCGGTCGGGCCGCTCGCCGAGCGGGCGCTGTGCGAGTGGCATGCTTCGCAGATTCCCCCGCCGCTGCCTGCGCTCCTCGCCGAGTTCACGGCGCGGGGCGCGGGCGCTCTGTATGTGCAGGGCTTGCCCGCAGCATCGGTGCAGCCGCAGTCGTGGCCGGTGCCTCCCGCGCCCACTCCGCCGCGGCCGCCGCCTGCGCCCGCGGCGCGGTCGGGCGGTGGCGCGATCGTGGCGCTGCTTGGAGCCGTGGCGCTCGGTGTGGGGCTGTGGGCCGTGTCGTACCGTACCGCACGCACGGAGCCCGCGGTGCGAGACGGCGCGGTGCGGTTCCCCTCGACGCCGACTCCGACACAACAGGGGGACACGCCGCAACCCGCAGCGACGACGCCCGTGGCGGCGCCCGTGGTGCCTCCGCCGAGCGCCCGCTGTGTCCCCGACGGCATCCTCCGCGACGTGGGCACGCGCGCGGGCCCCGAGAACGGCGTGGAGCTGATCGCCGATGGCGAGGAAGTGCTCGCGGGGTGGGTCGTGCGTCCTCGCTACGAGAACGGCGCCGAGAACCTCGCGCTCGCGCGCCTAAGTCGCGACGGGAGCGTCATCGCCGTACCTCGGAGTGAGGATGTCGACCCGACGCGTGGCAATCCGGTGCCTGGGCGTCGCATCGGCCGTGTCGCGTTGGTGCGCACGGCAGACGGCGCGGTCGACGCGCGCGCCGACGTCAACGAGCGTACGGTCGCGCAGCAGACGATCAGCTGCTCGGGTGTGTCGAACACACGGTCGCTGTCGGGCCTCGATGGACCCACGCCCGAGGACTGGGCGTCGCTTGGCGCGGCGCCTCCCCCCCCCACGCTGCCGACGCTCCCGTGGATGCTCTACTGCCGCACCGTCGGCGAGTCGAACCCCTTCATCATCGGCTTGAACGTCACCGCGGGCGCGGACGTGCCGATCGCGCGCGATGGGGAGCTGTTCGCTGTGCGGGGCACGGACCTCGGCGCCCGCGTGACGCTTGGCTCGTTATCTTTCTCGGACCGCGCGCTGCGTGCCCCGGACCCGGTCTCGTACATCCAGGAGCACACGTCGGGGAGGCACTCGATCCGCACCGAGAGCGAGCAGCCCAAGGGGCTTACCGCCATTGACTTACCCGGACGCGGCTACGCGGTGGCTTTCGAACACGCGGAGCAGATCTACTTCGCGTGGCTCGCGAGCGACCTGCGCCTCGTGGGCGCGCTCTCGATGGTGCACTTCCCTGGCTTGGTGCGGCGTCCCCGCCTGGCCGTGGACGGTGATCGGGTGGCGCTCCTTGCCTCCGCGGATGGGCACTCTGATGTGTTCCGTTTGTGGGGCACGTCAGCGCGCTTCGGCGAGACCCCACCAGCGCCGCGCGCCGCGATGCAGACCTGGGCGGCGCCCGCGGATCACGCCTTCGACCCGTCGGCCATCGCGATCGGTGACGGACGCTGGCTGGTGGCCTTCTCACAGGGGGTCGACCACCTGCACCGCAACGGCCCTCCACGAAACGTCGCGCTCCAGGTGTTCGACAGTGAGTTCCAGCCCGAGGGCGGGCCGCGCCTTCTCGACGATCCGGAGGCCGGCTACGCGCGGCTGATCGGGCTCCCTGGCGGGCGCTTTATGGTGGCGTGGCTGTCGGGTCGCAACGACAGCCAGCGGGTAGTGCGGGTGTTGACCGGCTCGTGCGCGGGCTCGCCATAGCGTTTTTTCAGCGCGCTTCGGCGGGGCCGCGCTCGGACTCGGCGTCGGTGCGCTCGTCGCGGGTCTGGATGTGGATCTCGATCCGCCGGTTCGCGCGGTCCGCGGCTGGCACGTCTTGCAGAGGGTCGCTGCTCCCAAAGCCCACCACGGTTACACGCTTCGACAACTCAAGGGGCCACCGCTCCAAACCGTGTTGGTCGCCGATGATCACCCGGCGCGCCTCTCGGGCGCGCGCCGCGGACAACGTCAGGTTGTCGTCGAAGAGGGCGCAGTTCATCTCTCGCAGCTCCACCACGTCGCCGCGGCGCAGAACCATCTCACGGTCGTCCGTGTGCCCGTTGACGTTGAGCTTGATGTCTCCGTACCGTTCAAGGAGGCTGCGGAACCACGGCGACCAGCGCGCGAGCGCGCCCTGCGCGTCGCGCCGCACGCAGGCCGACGCCGACGAGAACGTCTGATCCTGCAGGCGGATCGTGCGCGTCGATACGTCGACTAGGACGTCGTTACCGAGGCCGCCGCGCTCCACATCGTCCTGGAGCTGCGAGAGGAGTCGCGCGATGTCTCGGCGGCGCCGCTCCGCCGTGCTCAAACTGCGCGCTCTCTCGTTGGCCAGAGCGGCCTGGCTGCTGCGAGCTTCGTCCTGCCGCCGCTGCTCGGCCCGCGACGCGTGGAGCGCGTGCTGCGTGCTGAGCGCGGAAGCGAGGACGAACATCACCATCACGACGGCCACGAAGCCGCCCATGAGGTCGCTGACCGAGATCCACTGCTCCTCGGGCGCGTTCACGCCGGATCACCGAAAGGCCCTGCAGGCGCCGCGGACCCCGCGGCCGCCCCATCGGGCGCGCCGTGCCCCGAAGGGCTCGCGGAAGGGTGAGAGCGCGCGTGCAGCGCCGCCACTTCGAAGCGCGAGGCGGCGTTGGCCAGCGCGGTCGCCGAGTCGACGAAGCCTCCCATGCGCCCGACGATCTGGTCGAACGACTCAAGCGACGATCGTAGCGCGCTCGTGTTCTTCGCCGCGGCTTGCGCGGCCTGCGCGAACGACGCTGCGGCCGCCGCCTCGAGGCTCGACGTCGACGCCACGAGCCGCTGCGCGACGGCGGTCAGCGCCTCGACGCTCCGGCCTGCGCGCTCGGCCGACTCGACGTCTGCGCGCTCCATGCGAGCGACCGCGTCACCCAAAGCGCGCGTGACGCCCGCGACCTCGTCGGCGCCGCTCGCGACCGCCCGCGCGAGTCGGTCGGCAGACGCGGAGCTGGTCGCCTCGAACCGCGCCGTCGCCTCGGCCATGTTCGCCGCGACCTCGGCGATGCGCTCGGTGCGCGCGCCAGCATTGTCGAAGACCTCCAGCGCGGTGTGCAGCGCGTCGACGCCCTCTTGCGAGCTCTTCGCGACCTGCTTCGACGACTCGATGGCGACGCCTTCTAGCTTCGCCGCAGCGCCGGTGAGCGACTTCAGCGCGGCCGCCACGCCATCAACGCCCGTCGCCAACCGGCTGCCTGAGGTGGCGGTGAGGTCCTCGATGCGTGAGAGCGAGTCGGCGACCTGCTTCTCTGCCGCCGCTGTCCGCTCCGAGTCCTGCTCCAACCTCCGCGCGATTTTCTCGAACGAGCCGGTCGAGGCCTTCTCGAGCTTCGACACGGCTTCGGTGAGGGCCGTCGAAGCCGAGGAGAAGTTCTTCGCCCGCACCGCTGCCTTGTCAAAGGCATCGATCGAAGTCTTCAACGCGCTAACGCCGTCGGCCGAACTCCTGGCGAACTCTCCGAGCGCCGTGGTGGTGGCTCCCTCGAGTTTCTTCGCCACGTCCGCGAGCGACTGTGCCGCGGCCGCCACGCAGTCGGCGCTGTGGGTCGTCCGCTCGGCAGACTCGGCGACCGTCGTGTTCAGTTTGCCGACGCTGTCGGCCATCGAACGAGCGATTGTGGTCGACGCATCGACGCTGCGTGCCAGGTGATCGAGCGACTTCGACGTGGCGCTGTCGAGCCGCGTCGTCGCTTGTGTGAGCGCGGTCGCGGCGGCGGTAAACTGCTCGGCGCGGCTGGCGACCTTGTCGAAGGATTCCAGTGACGATCGAAGTGACTGCGCGGACTGCGAGAGGGCCTCGACCTGCATACCGAGCCGGGCGGGCGTGGGCCCGAGCTCCAACAGCGTCTGGTTCAGGGCCGCGATCGGGGCGTGCAGTTGTTCGGGGATCGCGTCGATGGAGCCGCGCAGCGCGGTGGCCGCCAGCGCGAGCGCATCAATCTGTGCGCCCAGCTTCGCGGGCACGATCTCGAGTGCGTCGAGGCGCAGGAGCCTGTCGCACCGGTCCACGATGGTGTGGAGCTGGTCCGAGTTCCATCGCAGTTGCTCTCGTCGCGCCTCCTTTTCGTCGTCGCGCAGGCCCTTGAGCCGAAGCCCGAGCGTGCGCTCGAGGAGCGCTCGCTCTCGGGCGAGGACGAAGCCGGCAACGGCGCGCACGAGCAGGCTGAAGGTGATGCCGTAGATCGATGTCTGAAACTTGATTCCCACTGCCTTGAGGGCGTCCGACAGGCCGTGGATCTGCCGCTCCAGGTCGGCGGGGTTCGCGGCAGTCGATCCCGTGGAGCTCAACGCAGCGGCTGCCTCATTGATCGCCAGTGCGAGGCCGATGAAGGTGCCCATGAGGCCGATGATTAGCATCGCGCTCGGCAGCGCCTCGATGCCGTGCTCCCAACTCGTCTTGAGCGAGGCGATGTAGGTGTGCTCGTTGGTCGAGCGCATGAGTTCGTGGTCGAGATCTCCCCTCGCACCTTTGAGCGCAAGAACTCGAAATTCTCCTCGCGCACGTCGGAGCGCGAACATCGCGCCCACGCCGAGGAGAGCCAACAGGGTGAGAATCGTCGCGGCGACCCAGGCCTGCGGTACGATGAGTTGCCACATCCCCATGACGGTCGATGGTCGACGCAGCGCGACCGCCGCGTCAACCAGGAATCACGTGGTGCAGCACCTATCGGTTGATGTTGTGCTCGTCGCCGCAGGTAGCGTAAAGAAATATGAACGAAGCCGCTTCGCGGCAGCGCCCCGAGCGTCTCTCGTGACCGCGCACCTTCGCGCAGACTGACGCGCCGACTCCGAGCGCCACGCGCGATTGCTCGCGTTCACCTGCGCTGAGAGTTCCATCGATCCGAGCTCCCCCGCTCGCGACCCTCCGAGGCCGCAGCGCCCGACGACCGGGCGCCTGCGATCCAGGAGTCGATCGATGGGAGAGATTCGAGATCGGATGGTGGAGGACCTCGCGCTGCGTGGCCTCGCTCGCGCGACCTGCACCCTCTACCTGCGCTTTGCGCGGGACTTCGTCGCGTTCCACAGGCGCTCGCCCAAGGACCTCGGCGCCGACGACGTGCGCGCGTGGTTGCTCCACCTCATCAAGATCAAGCGCTTCAACCCCAGGACCGTCAACATCGGCATCTGCGCGCTGCGCTTCCTCTTCGACATCACGCTCCAGCGGCCGGAGGTGATGGTCGCGATCCGCACGATGCGGACGCAGAGCAAGCAGCCCGATGTCCCCAGCGGCAGTCAGGTCGCCGCGATCCTCGCGCACGCTCGCACGCCCGCATACCGCGCCATGTTCATGCTGCTCTACGGCGCGGGGCTTCGCGTCTCCGAGATGCTGTGCCTGACGACCGAGGACCTCGACGCGCAGCGCATGGTCCTGCACGTGCGCGACACGAAGAATCGCCACGACCGCATTGTCCCGCTGCCGAGCGCGGCGCTGGCGGCGCTGCGCGTCCTGTGGCGCGCGGACCGTCCGATGGGCGCCTCGATCTTCACCGGGCCGTCCGGCACGCCTGCGCTGACCAGGGCGGCGGCGCAGCGCGCGCTTCGTGTGGCGGCCGCCGACGCGGGCTACGAGGGACGCGTCTATCCCCACCTGCTGCGCCACGCCTTCGCGACGCACCTGCTGGAGATGGGCACCGATCTGCGCACCGTGCAGATCCTCCTGGGGCATCGCTCGCTCCAGAGCACGGCGCGCTACACGCATCTGTCGGAGGCGCGGCGCGCGACGCTTCGCAGCCCGCTCGACGTGCTGGGCACCGAGGAGGGAGCGCGCCTGGGATAGCGGCCGCCCGTGGTGGCCCCCGACGCGTGCCCCGTGCCCGCGCGCATCGACGGCGCGCGGGTGCGGATGGGTGACATCGTGCGTGCCTTCGGGGACGCGCTGCGGGAGACCTCTGCGCTCACGAGCGCGCAACACGGGGTGCTGCGTGCACTCTCTCGCTGCCGCACCGCCGCGCTCGGTGGCCACCTCGCGGTGTGCGATCACTGCGGCCACGCGACGCCGGTCTACAACTCGTGCCGCAACCGGCACTGCCCGACGTGCCAGAGCCTCGATCAACATCGCTGGCTCGACGCGCGTCGGGCGCGCATCCTGCCGACGCGGTACTTCCACGTCGTCTTCACGCTGCCCCAGGAGTTGCGCGCCATCGTCCGGTACAACCGCGAGGCGCTCTACGCGATGCTCTTCGGGGCCGCATCGCAGACGCTGCTGGCGCTGTCGCGCGACCCGCATCGGCTCGGCGCGCTGCCCGCGATCACGATGGTGCTGCACACCTGGACGCGGGAGCTTCTGTTTCACCCGCACCTCCACGCGGTCGTGAGCGCGGGCGGTCTCTCGCCCGACGGCGCTCGTTGGGTGCCGACGCGGCGCGACTACCTCTTCCCCGTGAAGGTGCTCGCGAAGCTCTTCCGCGCGAAGCTCCGCGCGGCGCTGATCGAGGGCCTCGCGTTGGGCGAGGTCGAGCTGCCACCGGAGAGCGGGCCTGACGTGCTCGACGAGCTCCGTGTCGCGCTCTACCGCACCGACTGGGTGGTGTACGCGAAGGCTCCCTTCGGCGGCGCCGAGCAGGTGTACGCGTACCTCGGGCGGTACACGCACCGCGTTGGCATCTCCAACGCGCGCCTCCGCGCGATGGACGAGCGCAACGTGACCTTCGCGACCAGGGGCGGTGGGCAGTGCACGCTCGCGGGCGTCGAGTTTCTGCGACGCTTCGTGGACCACGTGCTTCCCAAGGGCTTCACGCGAATCCGCCACTACGGTCTGCTCGCCCCCTGCCACGCCACCACCACGTTGGAGCGAGCGCGTGCGTTGATCTCGCCGCCCGCGACGAACACCGCCACGACGAAGAAGACCACGACGTCGGAGGTTCGCGAGACGTCGACGTGGGTCGAGACGTTGATGGCGTTGACCGGGATCGACGCCGCTCGTTGTCCGCGCTGCAACGTCGGACGCTTGGAGCGACGAGCCTTCGACGATGCGCCACACGTCGCGGGATGGGACACGTCGTGACACGGCGAGCACAGGTCCGTGGTGAGCTTCGCTGCGCTCGCGTGCGAGACGCTCGACGGGGACGTCTGCGCGCGGAGGGCGGCGCGACGGCATCGCGAGCGGAACGCGCGACCTCCCACGCGGTGAGGAGCCCGTGCGACGTCAGGCGAACGGGGCATGCGGCCATCTCGTGCGACCGTCGGGGTCACCGCGGCGACCCACGCAGGCAGCGGCCCGGTTCAATTTCCCCATAGCTGTCTGAAACGTCCGGCTGGCTCCGCGGCTTCGTTCATCGGCGACTTCGCGAAGCGCCCGAGACGGGCGCGTCGGCTGTCACCCGTCCGCGGTGGCGCTTCGCCAAATCGCTATCTCCTTTGCGACCCTGGAAACAAGGGAGAACAAGAGCATGGGCTCTCGGAGAGCAGCTGATGAAGATCGTGGTGAAGGTGAGCGACGTGCTGAGCTCGCGAAGCGGTTCCGCGCGGAGCCTCTGGCCGCGATGCTGGAGGTGGCCACGCAGGTGCGCGCGGTCGTCGTCGACACGCTTGAGCGGGTGATGGACGCCGAGATCGACCTCGTCATCGGCGAGCAGAACGACCCAAAGAATAGGCGCAACGGACACGCGAACTGCACGTTCCAAGTCACGCGCGACGTCCCACCGCAATCCCCACCCGAACGCTGCCCACGAACGTCTTCGCGCCCTTCAAGTCGACGAGCGCGAGCCTTCGCGACTCCGCGATGAACTCGTCGGGGATGCACGGGTCGAACTTCGACTCCGGCGCGGCGGCCCCGTCGAGCGCCTCTTGGAGTGCTCGCTGCGCCCAGTCCGCGGTGCGCAGTCGCTCGACCAACGAGCTCACGCCCGCAGCAGGCAGCGCCTCCGACGTACGCACCGAGAGATTGCCCGCGGTCCACTCTCCGCCACCCACGACGTGCAACGCGGCCGCGAGCGTGCGGTTGATGCTCGCCCCCGCAAACGTGTGCCACGTCGTCCCGTCGTCGCTGACCTCCATCGGCGCGCCCCCATCCTCGACGAGCCCCTCGTAGCCGCCGCGCAGTTCCGCAAGACACTGGCGCGCGGGGCGTGTCAGAGCGCTGTCGTCGGTCGTGTCCGCGAGCACCGAGCGCATCTCCTGGCAGACATCGTGAGAGAGCCCCTGCGGCGTGCCCAGCCAGCTTGGCACCCTCCCCGTCGCGGCGGGTTCGACCTCGCACACGCCGCGGCTCCAGTCGGTGCGAACGACCGACCACGCACGACCCGCGAGCCGGAAGCACAACCCCCGCTTCTCGTCGTGGAGCGCGTTGAGAAAGGTCGCCTGCACCGTGCCGATCTCCGCGCCGCGGTGAACGACTCGTAGCACCCTCGGCGACGAGAACACCGCGTAGAGCTCGAAGAAATGCTTCGCGCCAAACAGCTTCTCTCCGCGGGTTCCAAGCGAGAGAAGGCCGTCCCCCTCGTGAAGGATCTCGCGCTCGACCATCGTGTCGACGATCCGTTGAAGGGCCGCGTCGGACACGTCTGCGAAGCTCGCCGCGCCCTCGAACCACGAGCGTACGCGGTGGCGTGAGACGCCTCCCTCCTGCAACGTGAGCGCGAGGATCTGGTGGGCGAGCACATGGTACGACGCACGTAGAGGGCGCACGTCCTCGATCCACCCCCGCCGAGCGAGCCGGACCATCGCGGTCGCCTGCACCACGGATTCCGGCGACACGCAGAGGAAAGTGCAGTTCGAACGGGAGCTGGGGCGACGCCCCGTGCGTCCCATGCGCTGCATCAATGCCGACACAGTCGACGGCGCGTCGATCTGGATGACCTGGTCGAGGTCGCCCACGTCGATCCCGAGCTCGAGCGTCGCGGTGCAGACGATCGCCGTGTTGCGGCCGTTCGAGAACTGCTCCTCGGCGCGCGCGCGATCGCTTCGACTGATCGCGCTGTGATGGACGAACACCTCTGTGCCGTGGCCCGACATCGCTGCTGCGACACGCTCCGCCTGACTGCGGCTCTCGACGAAGACGAGGCTCTTCTTGAAGCGTCCGGCACGAGCGGCCGCCTCCGCCGCCATGTCGACGTCCGCGAGGTAGTCGACGCGAAAGTCCCGTTCGCCACGTTCGCGCGGAGGGTCGACGAGCCGGAATGGGCGCTTGCTCGATCCCTGGAGCCAGCGTCCGATCTCCTCGGGGTTGCCCACCGTCGCCGACAGACCGATGCGTTGCACGTCGCGCCCGCAGAATCGAGTGAGGCGCTCGAGAAGGCTCGTGAGGTGCGCGCCGCGCTGGTCGCCTGCGACGGCGTGCACCTCGTCGATGATCACCACCGAGAGGCCCGCGAAGAGACGACGAGCGTCGGTCTTCTCGGAGATGAGCATCACCTCGATGGACTCGGGGGTCGTGAGGAGCACGTGGGCTGGATCGCGTCGCACGCGCACCTTCGCCGACGCAGCGACGTCGCCGTGCCACTTGAACGCGTCGAGTCCGACCATGCGGGCGTAGCGCTGGATGCGCTCCTCCTGGTTGTTCAGGAGCGCTCGGATCGGGCACACATAGAGCGCTGCGACGGGTTCGATGCGCTCCGTCAGGATGCGCGACAACACGGGGAAGATGCTCGCCTCTGTCTTGCCCCCAGCCGTCGGCGCGAGCACCACTGCGTTCTCGCCGTCGAGGACCGCGTCGATCGCGCGCTCTTGCACCGGGCGGAGAGAACGCCATCCGAGGTCGTGGACGATCGCGTGCCGCAGGTTCGGGTGCAGCCGGTGGAACGCACTCATGCGCTCACCCGTCGAGGCGCTTCGGGACGACAGGCTCCTCGTCGGCGCCGGGCGAGCGACCGTGTCGGGCTGCGACCTCTTCGGGGCGCAGCGCGTCGTCGTCAATCGAGAGCTTGTAATGGCTTCGCGGGTCGAAGTCGGCGAACTGATCGACCCGGTCGAGCACGTCAACCAGCTCGCGGAGAAAGACTCGCGGACACACCTCGACGTGTCCTCCGAAACCCTCGGACACCTGGTCGACCAGCGCAGACACGAAGCTGTCGTCGATCGTACCGGCCACTCGCGCAGCATCGCGGGCAGGGAAGAGGTCGCGCACCCGTCGACCGACCTCGACGAGGCGTCCCCGGTCGAATGCGGGCAGACGTACCTGTGCGGCTCGCAGGTTGTCGAAGCGCGGATCGTCGCCGAAGTGCACCGCAACGCGTTGGTAGAGCGGAGCGAGGGACTTGATGCCCTTGTAGCCCTCGAAGAAGTCCGGGGTGCCGGTCACCACGAGGTAGAGCCCCGGGAGGTGGCTCTCGGCGAGCATGTCCACGAGCTGCCGCAACGCATTGAGCGCCTTCTCGCGCGTCGGGCCTGCCATGCGCTGGATCGTCTCGACCTCGTCAAGCACCACCACCACGCCCGCGTGTCCCGACTGCCTCAGGAGCAGCAAGAGCCCGCGCAGAAAGGTCAGCGCGGCCTGACCGTCGACGGCTCCCTTCACCCCGGCTTTCGCCGTGATGGTGCGGTCGACGTGGGGCTGGCCTGCGAGCCACGCGAGGAGGCCCTGCGCGGAGGCGAAGTCGCCTGCCTCCATCGAGCGGTGGTACGCGCGCAGAACCGCTGCGAACGCGGGGTTCTGTGCGGAGAGCGCGGCGAGCTTGTCTTCGAGGCGCTCCACGACCGCGGCGGTGAACGCGGGGTCGTCTTCGGCGAGGCCACGAAGGCGCGTGACCTCCTCGCCGATTTCGAAGAGCCAGCCGTCGACAACCGCTTTGAACGCGCCGGCCCCCTCGGTCTCGGTGGTGAGGCGCTCCATCAGTCGGCGGTACACCGTCTCCAGGTGTTGGAGCGGCGTGTCGTTCACCGAGATCTGAACCTCGGCGGTCGCGAAACGTCGCGCCCTCGCGCGGGCGCACAGCAGCCTCGTCGCGAAGGTCTTGCCCGTACCGTACGCGCCACGGACCCACTTCGCGGTGCCGCGTCCAGAACCCTGCGCGACGAAGTCGAGCTCCTCGTCGATCGCGGACATCAACGCATCGAGACCGGTTGCGAAGTGGTGAAGTCCCCGGGCAGGAACGGCGCCGGTTCGAAGCGCCGCGATGATCTCCTTCGCCTCGTCGCCGCTGACCTTCATGGTGCCCTCGAGGCCGTCGGCCCGACGAAGGTGTACTGCGTCTCCCCATCAGGAAGCGCTTGCGCGCGGAACAGGTCGTGCCCCGTGCCATGCAGCTTGCGGCCGAGGCGCGTCATGAAACCGTCGATGCGTGCCACTGTCTTCTGCACCGCCTTCGCCAGATCTCGAGCCCGAACGGTGCCGTTCTGCGCGAGCGTCGCGAGCGCGAGCTGCTCGAACTCGTCGAGCGTCGACAGCACGGCTTCAGGGAGCCCCAGCCGCGACAGATCCGACGCGCGTGGCGCGGCCGCACCCGTCGTCGCGAAGAGCTCGGTCTGCTTCGTCGCCACAGGTACTCTGACCGGCGATGCCGGCGCTTTGTCCTTCCGCGAGGGCGCAGCGGCGGGCAGAGACACGCGCTGGCCGTACCACCACGCAGGCTCGTCTGCGCGGAGGCCGTCTTCCTGCAACCACGCCATCGGAACGACCATCTCTTCGAGCGCGCAGCCCCCGTGGAAGCCAACTTGTGGAGCCCCATGGTGTGAGCCCATGCGCCACGCGAACGCGCGCCGCCCGCCCTGGTTTCCGATGCCCTGGAGGTCGATCTCGATCCAGCCGTCGGGCACGTCCTCGCCGGGGCCGAGCTCCTTGAAGCGAGGCGTTGCTCCATTGCCGACGCGGAGGTCCTTCGACCACCAGGGGCTGTGGCCGTGATCAGCGACGACGAGCACCCTGCGCTTCGCAAGGAACGCCTCTCGGAGGCTCGGGAGCAGGCCTCCGATCGCTGCGGCCTCGACCTTCACCATCGCGCCCGTGTTGCTCGAACCGATCTGGTCGTCGACAGCGTTGAAGACCGCGGCCACGATCTCGACCGAGGCATCAGCGAGAGACTCGCGCAGCGCGCGGCCGCCATCGGCGAGGTCGCCCTTGAGGAAGAGCTTTCGAGGGCGCGCGCCCAGGCTTGGGTTCTGACGGAAGCGCGCGGGGTCCGTCACCCGCTCCTCCGTGTCGCGCCAGAGCGTCTCCGCCGCCCACGCGTCGTTGGGAACCTCCCCAAGAAAGATCGCGCCACGCGCGTGGCTCGTGATCGTGGGCAACGGTGCGAGCGAGGGAACGCCCATCGCGGCCCCAGCGTCGTCGACCGTGAGTCCGATCGGTCGGACCGAACTGGCGAGCTCGTCGAGGAGCTCGAGGAACACCGGGTAGCTGCACCCGTCGAGCACGATGAGATAGAGCCCCTGCGGCTTCGCATCGAGACGCGGCAGTGCCAGATCACGCCACACACGGTGCAGCGGGATCACTCCCTCCGCGTGGAGGGCACGCTGATAGCCCCCCGCGAGAGTGCGAGCGAACGTGTCGTTCCACGCGTCGCGGCGTGCGCGATAGCGCGAGAGCAGTCGATCCGCGGCGTGCTGATACTCGACGCTCGCCGCGAGCAGACGGCGGAGGCGCGCAGCCGCCACATCTGCGAAGGCCCCCTCGCGGAGGTAACGCTTCACATGCGCTCTGACCGTCGAGGGCTCCTCGTCGTGCGTCGCGAGAAAGCGTCCGAGGCGCGCCATCTCGGCGAGCACCGCCAGCTCGCCTCTACGCGAAGACGCCGCGCGGTGCGCTCGCAACGGAGCGATCTCGGCGTCCGAGACCGACTCGCCGTTCTCGATTCGGCGCACGACCTCGGCGCAGGCGTTCTCGAGTCCGAGGGGCAACAGGGAACTCTGCGCCAGGAGGCTCGGAGGCAGGAGCTTGCGGCCGCGCTCCTCGGCCTGACGCAGCCACGGTGCTGCGTCGTCACCGAGGGCATCGACCGTGCGCTCGGCGAGGCGCACGACCGTCTCGCGCAGCACGCGGCTCGACAGGTTGATCTGCGGATTGTTCGGGGCCCACACGAGCGCGCCCCACGCGCTCTCCGGGACGTCGCTCGACACGCCGAGCAGGAGTCCGCACACGAGGATCTCTCCGAGTCGGGCAGACGCCTCGAGCGCCCACGCGAGGAGCTTCCCCTCCGTGCCGTGCAGCATCGGGAGCGTACGTCGAAGCAGGCGCAGCACCGTCGCGTCGAGCGCAGGTGGTGAACGGAGCCACCCCGCGAGCAGTGACGCGGGAGGCTCGGTGCGGACACGCTTGCCGACGCACGCGTCGACCACCAGCTCGTCGAGGAGCCGTCGGTCGATCACGGTCGGGAGCGTGCGTTCGCTGATCTCCTGCTTCACGGCGTCGATGTGTTGCAGCGCGAGCGCGAGAAGCTCCTCGTCGTCGTTGCCGGTGAGTCGGATGCCCAACACGGTGCTGAGCACGTCGACCGCTTCGAGCGCCTGAACGCGAGCCCCCTGCGCCCGTCGCACCAGGTCGGGCGGCAGGCGTCGAGCGAGCTCCTCGGGTACGAGCGCGATGAAGGGAGCGCCGTTCGACTTCCAGAGGAGACGGCGGAGCTCGAGCTCCGTGCGCGGTCGGTTGACGTGGTAGTTCGCGAGGCTCGTCGAGATCGTCTCAGGCAGGTTGCCCAGGCCCTCGCCGTCGATGGCGAGCACGTACCCGCGTTCGAGCGGACCGCCTGCCTGCTCGACCAGCTTCTTGAGGAGAAGCACCGCGTCGGAGCGCATCAGTTCTTCCTTCGGACGACGATCTCGACCTCGGCCGCGTCGAGGCCGGTCTGACGGAGGCGCTCTCGAAGGTCGCGCCAGAAATCACCCAGGGCGTCGCCGTCGGTGAGGTCGACATGCTCGAAGCGAATCACCTCACCCTTCGAGAGCGGTGCCTCGGGGATGGGTGGCTGCACGATCGGAGGTGGCGGAGGTGGCGGAGGTGGAGGCGGCGCGGGCACGTCGACGGGCTCCTCGAGCGCGCGCGTGACGAACGAGTGGGCGAGCTCGTTCCACTCCGTGATCAGCGTCGGGGTGAGGGCGCGCTCCTGCTCGCTGTCGGCGAGGTAACCGTTGAGCGTCGAGAGCAGCGCTCCCGCCTCGGTGCTCCATCGAGCGTTCCCGCGGAGCGTGATGAGAAGATTGCGGGTCCGCTCGTCGATCGAGTCGAGCGCCTGGGCGATCGAGGGAAGACGGCGAATCGCGGTGCGCGTCAGGTCGACGTTGTCGTCGGGCCACCGTTGGAGGAGGGCTCGCAGCATCGCGCACGAGTCCGTCCCCGGCTCGACGAGCGGAGCGAGTCGCGCCAGGGCATCGGCCAGCTCCGTCTTTCTGCGCGTGGGCTGCGCTTCGTGGCGCGCGACGCGCGCGTGGACGCTTTGGAGCTTCTCACGCAGGGTGCGGGCGTGACCGCGCAGAACCGCTGCGAAGCGATCCTGCTCGGCGAGGGTGCGGTGTGTCGCGGGCTTCTCGGTGCCGAACAGATCGGGACCGAGCTCGCGCAGTCGGCTCCACTCCGCGGGTTCGACCAGCGAGGCCCGTTGCAGCGTGAGCGCTGGCGCGGCCTTGCGCTCGATGCGGAGCTCGAGGGGCTCGCCATTCACCGGGTGCAGCGCGCGGTAGCCGTACGCTCGCGCCACGAAGACCAGGAAGAGCGAGCGCACCTCCGGGTCGAGCCCGTAGGTCGTCTCGAGGTGTTCATCGATCGGTGCCCACGACACGGAGACGTCCTGCGTGCGGTCGAGGACGGCCTTGATGTAGCGCGTGTCTCGGCGGAGCGTTCCGCGGATCTGCCCCGGCGTGACAAGTTCGAGGGGCACGCCGAGACCGCGGAGCACCTTGCCGGTCGCCTCGTCGAAGGGGGCGCTGTCGGCCGACTCCGCGGCGGTCACCATCCAGTCACAGAGCACCCGAAGATCGTCGAGGCGAGGCTCGATGCCGAACTCGGGGTGCTGCGGGAATCGACGGTCCAGAAGGTCTTTCGCGAAGGCATCGACGTTCTTGTCGAGCTCTCCCTGATTTACCTTCGTCGCGATGTCCGACGTGAGGGCCACGAGCTCGCCGTGCTCGACGTAGACCTCTCGAAGAATCGTCTGGAGCTTCGCCTCCATGTTCTGGATGACGTTGCGGGCCTGCTCGACCACCGCGAGGCGATCGGGGCCGTGAAGGTTCTGGAGGACCTCGTCCTCGGCCAGCGGGCTCGCGAGAAACTCGGCGGCGGCGAGCTCCGTGAGCGCGTCGAGCTCCTTCGGCGAGAGGTGTCGGGGGAGCCACGCGGCCGTGAGCATCGAGCCGAGCTGCTTCTTCGCGTCGCGCGCGCGCTGACGATCCTCTTCGACGGTGTGGCCGGGCTCGTCCCAGGGGTAGTCGACGAGGATGCGAAAGCGCTCACCATCGCGAGGCTTGAAGTCCGCGGGCTTGAGCTCGCGCACGTTCTTGAGGGCCAACGAGCCCTTGCGCGTGGTGCCGCGCCAGCGGATCGCGATCTCGCCCTCGTTGGCCGTGCCCGCACCAAACTCGTTGCGCTTGTCGAGCTTCAGCGCCTTCTTGAGCGCGTTGTAGAAGGTCTTGAAGCGGTGCTCCTTGCCGCCGACCTTGCTCCGCGCGCGCTCCATGAGCTCGCCGAAGTTCACGCCCTGCAACACCACAGACACGACGGCGGTCTTGCCCGCGCCGCTCACCTGGAGCGCACGCACGATGCGAGAGAGCTCGACGAGGTCCTGGTTGACGCGTGCGACGCGGCCGCGGTCGGTCTCGCCCTCGACCTCGGCGTCGTTGAGCTGCACGAGGCGCTCGATGGTGAGCCCCGCGGTCCCCTTGAGCCGTGGTGATACCTCCGCGAGGAGGGCCGTCTTCACGATCTGGTCGAGCGTGCGGCGGCGGGTGGCGTCGAAGCCCGACTCGGCACCGTCTCGTTCCATCTGCTCGAGGGCGGGGCGAAAGCGCTGCCAGTACAGCGTGTGAATGGACCGAAGGTCCTGCGCGCGCTTGCTGCCTTCGACGCCCGTCTCGGGGAAGATCGCTTCGAAGGCCGCGCCGACCGGGAGGAACTCTCCGAGCGGGAGCGTCGGGTAGTGCACGACCAGGAGCTCGTAGAGGAGTCGTAGGGCCGTACGCTCGCGCTGCATGAGCGACGAGATGTCGATGAGCATCTCGATGAGCGCGGGGTGAAACGGGTACACGTCGCGCAGGTACTCGACGTCGGCCTTCTGCAAGAGCGACTGGAGGAGCTTGCGGTGTCGCTCGGCGAGGTCATCGACCACGCGCTGCACGGCCGCGACGTCGCGACGCTTGAGCACGCGCTCCTTGCAGATGTGCCGGAGCTCCACGTCTTGGAGCGTAGTGAGTTCGAAGCGCTTCGAGTGGTGGTCGAGGTGCTGGTGGAGCTGATCCTCCGCGACCATGTCGGGGAAGAACTCCTTGAGGTTGCGCTGGCGCGCGACGAACACGAACAGCGGCAGCGCACGTCGGCCGTCGCTGTGGTCGACGATCACGTTGAGCTGATTGATCGCGCGCTTGAACTGCTCGCCGCTCTTCTCGCTCAGCCACAAGAGGAACTCATCGATCAGGAACACCACCGCCCCGTGGCCCTGCTCTTTCGCGTGCTTCGCGAGCCGCTGGAGCCCCTCGGCCCAGTTGGGGTCGACGCCCGCGCTCGACGCGTCGCGGCCCTTCCACTCGAGCCACGCGCGCGCGAAGTCTTCGCGCTCCTGCAACGTCCCCGCGACAAGCGCCTCGAAGTCTTCGCGCGAGCCGACGATGCCCGCATCCGCGGCCTGCTGCCAGAACACGTCGCCGTAGCGCTCGGCCTCGCGTCGGGCCTCTTCGACGATGCTCTGCACGTCGAGGAACTCGAACTGCGGCCTCGCGCGAGACTGCATCGTGGCGTTGAAGCCGTCGTAGATGGCGCGGTCGAAGCCCGTGTCGGTGCGCGACACCGTGAGCATGTGCTGCCGCACCACGAGGAAGCGCGCCTCGCGGATCCACGCGCGGTGCTTCGCAGCGAGCTCGCGTAGGAGGATGTCCTCCTTGGCCCAGGCAACCTCGGAGTCCTCGAGCAGCAGCCCGAGGAAGCTCATGAAGTGGCTCTTGCCCGAGCCGAAGCTTCCGTGGATGAAGCGTCCCAGCTCTTCGCCGCGCTCCCACGCGCGCTTCATCCCGTCGAAGATCAACGGGAGCTCGTGGCGCACCGCGGGGGTGAGCACGTAGTCGTCGACGAGCTGGTGCTGGCGCGCGTCATCGGCCTTCAGCTCCAACTTCACGACGAATCCGAGGGCCGTCACGTCGTCGGGCGATGGGAGGTCGAAGGCTTCCTGGATCGTGAGTGACATCGAAGGGGTACCCCGTTGGAGGGATCAAGCGTTTCCCTCGGGAGTTCCCGAGGATCTGGCCGAGAGGTGTGCGCGCTTCCACTCCGCCCACGCATCCTCGAACGGACGCGGGTGCGAGCTGCGCAGCCAGTCTTCTTTGAAGCGCCGCGCCTGCGTCAGAAGCTCCGCGTCGTGGAGCCCGCCCTTCTCGATCCGCACGATGCGGTCGAGGACGGAGGCACCACGTTCTGCGTCTTCGTCGGCGAGGCTCAGCGCGATGTCGAGCACAGAGACCGGCGGGTCGCCGTTGTCGTCGGGTGCGGCGAGCGCGAGCGCGTCGCCGAGCTGCGCCGGCGTGAGGGCCTCCCACAACGGCGATGCCTGCTCGTGCAGGTCGAAGATCAGCCTGTCCCACGTGCAGAACACCGTCGCGGTCGCGTCGGTCGCAGGCAGCGTGTGGAGCCACGCGACGGTGCGCGCATCGTGGCGCAGCAGCACCTCGGGGCGCATCGTCCGATCGAGCGGAAGCCTCGCCGAGATTCTCCACTCGTCGAGGATGCGATCGAACGCCTTGCGAACGTCGTCCATCGCGCTTGCGGGCACCGGGAGTCGCTCGGTGCGCAGGTGGTAGCGCGCGAGCGATGCCTCGATGCGTCGCTGCAGAAGCTCGCGAGCCTGCACGAAGTCCATCGCGGCGTGCGACGGCTTGAAGCCGAAGCCGTCGAGGTAGCGCGCGAACGAAGCTGCGACGGGCTGGTCGGTCCAGACCCCCTTGGCGCGCAGGCCGAGAAAGTGGCTCACGAAGGCGTTCTGAGATGCCTTGAGGTCGGGCTCGACATCGAGCAGATCGCGATACGACCACGCGTCGAGCAGGTGTGCGGCCATCTCCTCGACGTGATCCGAGGGGATCATCACGTCGACCCCGTGGCTCGCGAACTGATCGTAGGCGTGGCGCGCGGCCAGCGAGTACCTCTGCGCCACGGGCTCGTAGAGGAGCCCTGCGAGCAGCGGCATGGCCACCGAGGCATCGAGCACGGCGCGGAGCGCGCGGCGCGATCCGATCGCAGACATGAGCTGCGACGTTCGAAGGCTCACGAGGTTGACGAAGACCTCGCCCGCGAGAAGAAAGCGCCCGAGGGACGACTGACGCGCGGCCTCGCAGATCGCGACCAGCGCGGTGCGGTGGTCGTCGGCGTCGTCGAGCCCGAAGGACACCAGCGTCGCGGCGAGTCGTCGCATCCGCCCCGTCGCCTCGGTGAAGGCCTCGGCGCTGCGCTCGTGGGTGAGCGAAGCGGACGTCACACGCGCGTCGTCGAGCAGGAGCGCGCTCACGTCGGCGACGATCTCCTGGGCGAGTGTCGCTCGGCGCGGCGCGGTTCTGATCCACGGCTTGAGAGCGTCGGCGAGGGCGAGCACCAGCTCGTCGTGGGAGCGCTTGCGCAACACGCGCAGGGCGTCCTGCTCGTGGAGCACGACCTCGGGGACCTTCACCGTGCCGTTGGTTCCTTCGAGCGCACCTCGCTGGCGGAGGCGATCGACGGCGGGCTTCACCTGCTCGCGCTGGTTGCGTGCGAGCCCGAGCGAGAGCGACACCCGGTCGACGACATCGGCGAGCGGGAGGGAACCGCCCGCGTGCGCCGCCACGGTGAGGATCGCGCGCTCGATCACGCCCGTACGGAACGTCGCAGGCTCGACGCCGAAGAAGGCGTACGACCAGGCCACTTCGACGCGCATGTCGGGACGCTCGAAGCCTTCGGAGCGCACGACGGGCTCCCACAGGGCGAGGACCTCGAGGGCCTTCGGGATGAGGCCCCGCGCGTGGAGGAGCGACGCGATGCCCTGCGCGTCCATCTTCTGCACCGCGACGCCCTTGCCGACGAGCTCGTCTTGCACCGTCTGGAAGTCGACCTCGGCGAGGCGGCGCGAGCTCACGAACAACATGTCGGTCACCCCGAGCTTGTCCTTCGCGAGCAGCGCGTCGTCGCGGAGCTTGGTGCGCCAGTCCTTCTCGACCGAGACCTGCACGGCGAAGCGACGAGCCCCCGGCGGCATCGAGAAGATGCGGAGGTCGCGCCCTCCGTCGTCGGGGCCGTCGGTCACCTCGGCCTGGAACCCGCGCGCGGTCAGACACACGAGCGCGAGCTCGCGGAAGGCCTGCGGATCGGCTGCCTCGATGTGGCGGACGAGCACCTCGAACTTCATCGCGAGGACCCGACGCTAGCAGAATGCAGCGATGCGCCGCGCCCCGACCCGCGACGGGAGGGAGTCGAACTACCCACGAAATGACGGTAGTGGCTCACGCGGACTCTTTCAAGCTGGGCTCACCAGGATGCCCTGCCACCCTCGCACGAGCTCCTCCTGGATCGCGGTCTCGTGCGAACTCTGCGCGCGCAGCCAGCCAACGAAATTCCACGCGAGCGACATCCACACGGCCTGGTTGATGGCCAGGGGATTGTTGCCGAACATCGCGACCTTCATCACGTTGGTCGAAGCCGTGAGGGCGTGGGCCATCGTGAGCATTTCGGCGCGTTTGAGTGCGACGTTGGCGGGCGCGTCCTGGCCCAGCGCGAAGCGGTCACGGTTGCGCGCGAAGAAGCCGACCCTGACGACTGCCTCGACGACGGCGGGAACGATGCTCGACGTCATGAAGTGCCTGAAATCGTAGCCCTGGCCGTACATCCAACGACTCAGGTCGGCGACCGTCAGCGTCTCTCCGGACCTGCCCACTGCCACGGAGGTTTTGTCGGTGATGAGCTGCAGCGCCGTGAAGAACGGTGCTGGCAGACCCATCGACGTGGGCAGATCGCTCAGGAGGTGCGCGACGAGCTTCAGGACTGCCATCGGCAACGAGGTGCCGGCCCCGTTCTCGAGGACATGCACGACTCCCGTGCGGTCGATGAGGGTGCACGTCCCGCGCAACAGATCGAGCACGCCGAAGACAAAGCCGAGCACGGGGTCGTGGCCCGGCGACATGATCCGGTGCATGCCGGGACGAAGGCCAGGGATGTTGGGTCCCTTCGAGTGATTGTTGATCGAGACGTCGAAGGGCACTTTGGCCCATTCTTCGAGGCCGTTCTGCAGGCGATGTAGCCAGCCATCACCGTCCAAGACCACGCGGCTCCGGTCTCGCATCCATTGGGTGAGCGCGCTCCCTTTGTAGGAGACGCCCTTCCAGAGCACATCTCCGGGGACGGCCACGAGCGCGATATCGAGCACCGCTCCGATCAGCGCAGCGCCGCCTACGATGGCGTAGTCCCAGCGGTCCCAACCGAGACGCGCGTGGCTCGACTCCCACGTCGCCCGCACCTCGCGAAGACGCCGAGGAGGGACGATCAGCGCGATCGGATCCGCGTCGAGCGAGAGGCCTTCTTCGGTTGCGTAGTGCTCGAGTTCCGCGCGGAACGTCGGCTCGTTGTCGAGAGGAAGCGTTCGCAGCGCTGAGAAGGTCGGCAGCGAGGCCTCGATCGAAGCCGCTTCACGCGCGTCGGGGCCGAAGCGCGCCAGGGAGGTATCGCCGTCAGGCAGCGCGAGCTCACCGAGGCCCAGTTGCTCTCGGAGCGCGGCCATCTGCGCCTCGAGGTCGTCGAGACCTTCGCCCATGGCCCCGCGATCGGTTCTCACGGCCTCCAGTTGGTCGCGGAGCGCCGCCGTGCGTGCCTCGCCCTTCTGGAGTTGGTCGTGTTGGACGAGCAACACGGCGTCGAGGTCACGGCGCTCCTTCACGACGCCGCCAGGGTCGTGTCGCGGCCCTGCTCTGCACGCTTTGAGAGCGTCGCCATCGCGCCAGCGAGCGCTTGAAGTTCCTGGGCGAGGCGTCGCATGCGCCTCTTGTCGATCTCGGCCTGGCGCGTGAGATCCACGACGTTGGCCGTGAGCTCCTGAATGTCGCCGAGGAGCGCGTTCACCGTGCGCTGGAGCTGGCGCACGACCTCCTGCATGAGGCGCTCTCGCAGCGCGGCGAGCTCCTTCTCCTCGCTCCCGGCCAGCCAACGCACGATCTGGTAGACGGCGACGCCGAGCACGAGCACAGCGCCGATTCCCGTGACCATCGCGGAGAGACCGAAAAGGCCTCCGAACCCCAGAGCCGCGAGCCCCGACGTGATCCCCGCGGCGCTCAATCCGATCACGCTCCCACTCAGGTACACCGCTACCAGGGGGACGCCCACGGCAGCGGACTTCGCCGCGAGGTCTGTACCCATCTTCTTGATTTGTGACGCATTCACTGAACCGGAGAGCACCGCCTCGTCGAAGACGAGAGCCTGCTCGATGAATTCTCGCTGAGGGAGCGACACTCCATAACGCTGTGCGACATGTGCGACGAAGACATCCGTAGAGGCGTTAGCGCCCGTTTCCCTTCGCCTCGCGATGACCATGAGGTCCTTCAGAAGGGACAGCACGAGGACCGACCAGGCACCCTTGGGAACGAGACGCTCGAGTTCGTCGAGAACAGCGTCGGCAGGTACACGTTCCCCGGCCACAAAGCGCCAAAGTTGACGCCTCGCCGCCGGAGAGAGTTCGAGCCGAGTCATCAGCATCTGCACCTCAGCGAGCTCCATCGACGAAATCTCGTTGTCGTCGGAGAGCGCGAGAAGCACCGCCATCTTCACGTACTCGACGCGAAACTCCTCCGACATGTCTTGCACGATGACGAAGCGGTCTTCGGAGGCGAGCATCCCTTGCCCCCGCATCGTGATGACTTCTTTGAAGAAACGCTCAAGAAAGACTCCGACCGGGTCGTTTTGAAAGCTCGATGACGTTACGAAGCACGTGTATGAATCGACCGGCCGAGCCACCCGGACAGATGCGCGGCCGTCCACAAGAGCGACCCGCTCAACATCGCGAATCATATCAAATCGAAGCTCGATCTTCCCGTCACAGTCCAACACGTTGTGACTGTAGAACGCGGCATCAGTCACGAGAAATCCCTCATCAGCACCGCCGAAAACGGTGCTGTCGTGGAGTGCGACAACGTGTTCAGCGACGACGCCTTTCGCGTAGCTGTTGATCGCCGCTTCCAGCTTCTTTCTGGGAATGTCGTTTCCGAACCAGATGCTCGAGTCCTTGGCCATCCCGCGCAGGTAGGTCTCCAGTCTCACTCGAATCGCCAGATGATCCATCGACTGTCCCCTTTGATCGAATAGCGACCCGGTGCTCGTTCAGGGCCGGGTTGGTTGGTGCCGTGTGTTGAAGCGCTCGCTCCAGATGGCGTCGAGCTGGCTCATCAGGATCCCTCGATCAACAAGGGCGAGCCTGTCCGGGTGTGCTCGACCGTATACGGAGCCCCTCAGGGAAGCGGCTTCGGTGAAACCAGAGGTCGTGAACACGAACCCGTTCTGCGCGCCGGTGCCGTGCATCTTCTCGATCATCGCGTTGACGACGTCGTCACCAACCCGTCTGGTGCGATACCTCTTGCACTGAACGACTGCCTCCGCATCGCGTCCGTCGGCGGTCTTGCAGGTCGCCTGAAGATCGATTCCACCGTCACGCCCTTCACGACTTTGTGTGACGGTGAACCCTCTGGCGCGCAAATACTGCCGCACGAGCCACTCGAAGCTACGAGGAGTGATGCGGAGGATGCTCACATCTCGATGAGTCATCGTCTCGACGAAGCGATGAATTGCATCGCGAGTGCTGGCTTCGCCGGTGAAAGACTTCGGGTAAAGGAGGAGTCGCTCGACGTGGTCGATCTCGCCAACCTCCGCGAGCAGATCGATGGCCGCCACTCTCACGGCAGGGCTCGGATGAGGAATGAGGTCGAGCACGCGGTCGACGAGCGACTCCCAGTCGTAGGTGTCGCTGAGTGCCTGCCACCGCAGAAGCGCCCGCAAGGTCGCTTCGACGATCTCGGAAGCCTGCGAGTCGAGCAGTTCGAGGACTCGATCGACGTCGTTCTGCATCGGCTCGGACGCGCCCAGTGCCTGGACGGCGAGGACTCGCTGCTCCAACGGGTTCGACGTGATCCGAATAAAGGGCAGCAGCGCGTCGAACCAGTAGTGTGACGGGGCCCTGAGAAGGGCGTTGAGGAGGCTGCCACGCAGAGCGGATGGCACGCCTTTTCGATCAAGCAGCCGGGTGATGAGCGCGCCGTGCTCTCCGGTCGCCTCGTCGCTAGCTCTCACGAGGATCTTCTTGAGCAGAATCTCGCCAGAGCGGATGCTGAGAGGGTTTGTTGCATCGTCCATCGCGTCGAATGACGCCAGAAGCGCCCGCGACGAGGGGTGTTTGGCCAACCTGTCCGCGATCGCGTCCTGCTCGACGAGGTCGTTGCTGTTTCGAAACTCCTCGAGCAGCGAGGTGATGGTCTCTCTTGTCTGCTGCGAATCCTTCGTCCTGGTCTTCATGAATCCTCCCCGTGTTTCTTCTGACCTGCTACTTCCGCTTCCCCCGGCCAGCCTTCGCGCCCTTGCCCACCGGGTGCTTCGCGGCCCACTCCGCGAGCATCGCGTCGGTCACCCCATCGGGCCCCACCTGCTCTCGCACGATCGCCGCGAACTCCTCCGCCGCGCTCTTCGATTCCCACGCCACCCACGGCAGCAGGAACCACACGCCGTAGAGCACGCCGAGGCGATCATCCTTCGCGACGCCATCGCTCTCGAGCGCCTCGTCGACCTCGACCAGCACCTTCGCGCGCTCTCGCGGCGTCCAGCCGGCCCAGCCGTAGCGCGTGGGGCCATCGCCGGGAATCTCGGTGAAGGCGATGAAGCGTTCCTTTGGCACGTCGAGCTTGCCGCGCTGCGACCAGTGCTCTGCCCGAAGGTAGTCGCCCGAGCCGTACTTCGGCGGAACCGGCGGAGACACCTTCTCGCCCGCGTCCTCGCGGTGCTGAAGGGCCCAGGTCTCTTCCCATGCGGCCCGTTTGATGAGCCCGTCGGGCTTGAAAACATGATGCTTGTTGTTGGGAACCGACTCGCTGCGCACGCGCTCCTCGATGAGCGCCTCGAGGTCGTAGTCGCTCCGCGCTTCGAGCACCTCGGACACCGCGCGCACCGACGGGTCGCTCCCGAGCGCCACCGCGACCTGGGCCACCGTCCAGGGCTCCTTGCGCGTCTTCACGTGATCTTCGATGCGGTCGGCGAGCCATGTGCGAAGGGCGTCGCGCTCCTCGGTGGCGTGGTCGGGCTTGTACCAGCGACGCTTGTAGGTCGGCTGCTCGACGAGCCCGAGCTCCCGCGACGCGGCCGTGCGGGCGAAGCGGTCTTCGACGATCGCGCGCTCCGCAGCAGGCAGCGCGTCGAGCGTCGTGTGGGGCTCCCACCCGTGGCGCTCGAACCAGGCCGTCGGGGCCTCGTCGGGCTCCTCCTTGCGCGCGATGGCCGCGCGGCTCTCGGCGTCGCGCTCCGCCAGCGTCACCTCGAAGGCCCGCAGCCCGGGGCGCTGCGGCGGAACGTCATCGGGCGCACGCGTCGCCACATCGCGGTCGATGCCGTAGAGGCGGTAGCAGTACCAGTCGAGCTCCTCTTGCAGGCCCACCATCGCGAAGAGCGCCTCGAGGTCACGCTGCCGTCGTACGTCGAGTTGGGCGCGCAGTGTCGTCGGACCCTTACCAGCATTCGCGTCGATCACTGCGCGGGCGGAGTCGTCTACGCGTCCTCGGGCGAGCGCATCGAGCTTGCGGGCGAAGACTTCGAGTGTGGTGTCATCAGTAGAGGCGAGGGGGAAAGATTCGAGCTTGGTGCCGCCGAATTGATAGAACTGCTCCCAGTCAGCAGAAGTGAGCCCCCCGCCTTCTCCGCGTACTCCTTTGTTCTGACATATTTGCTTTAGCCAGAAACAAGCAGTCGAGGAGTTCAATTGAGCGAGGAGTACGAGGTGCTGTCCCGCTGTCGTGTTGGGGGGGAGCTTGATGATCGGGGCGGTTTGTTTAAAGACGTTGCCTCCTCGATCAAGCGTGAAGTGGTTGTGGGTGGTGACTTCTGCGAAGGCGATTTTAAGTGGAGCGCTGAATCTATCCCAGTAAAACATTCCGTACTGGTAGTCTTTGTAGCCGAGCTCTCGAATCGTCTTGAAGCCCTTTCCCTTGCGCGTCCACGAGGCTGTGCGGTTGTGCCAAAATATAAGAGAGTATCCTCCGAGAGACGAAGCGGGCAGGACTCCGTCTGCGCTGTATGGGAAAACGATGTCATGTTGTCGCTGCACCGCCCAGTTGCGAACCTGATCACCGTCGCATTCCGGAGCCACAGCGTCCTTCGCGATTCTCCAGCGAGCAGCACACCCTTGCGTGATGGAGAAGAGGTCGTCCTCTTGCGTCAGAGCACAACGGCCGATGTCATCGTTGACGTCACTCAGACGCGCTCGTGCCTGCGATTCGAGGTGAGCTCGTAATTCAGCCGCGCCGCCGCCACCAATGGACCATTCGTGCTTGTCCATGGTGCCTTTGGGGACATCGGAGACCGAGATGTGATCTGTTTCGAATCCGGGGGATCTATGGCCAGCAAGGATTCCTTGCCAGACGTTCCCCAGCTCAGGGGCAACATCCTTACCTAGTTCGCCGCGCTTCCCCATGATAACTCGAACGCTGTCGCCTGACGGACGCTGATTGCGTCCGAAGAGGAGCACTGTGGGAGTACCGTGGTTGGGGAGAATCATCCCCGACGCATCAACGACCTTCCGAAGGTCTTTGGTCGCGAGGAATTTTTCGATGAGAGCCTTACCGAACTCACGCTTCATAAAGGAGTTCGCGGTGATCTCTCCGACGTACCCTCCCTCGACGGCGAGCTGGAACATCCGCTCGGTGAAGGGCGCGCCGAGCGAGTACTGCCGCTCCGCCGACACATACCGTCGCGTCTTGCCGATCTTCTCGCGGTGGTATTCCTTCTGCTTCGGGTCCTTCTCGGTGATGTACGGCGGATTGCCGACCACGACGTGAAAGCCCGCCTTGAGCAGCGGGCGCAGCGCCGTTCGCACCTCGGGTCGGGTGAGCATGGCGCGGGGCTTCTCGCGTGAGCCGCCGTCAAGACCGAGGCCGAGCTGCGTCCACTCGTCGCGCTCAACCTGTTCGAGTGCGTCGGCCCAGTAGACCTGGGGATGAAAGCCCGAGGCGGCGGCGAGGTCGGTCTCGCCACAGCGCTCGAGGGCGGTCATCACGAGACGGGCGCGGGCGAGGGCGCAGGCGTAGTCGTTGAGGTCGATGCCCACGACGCGCGACAGCGCATCGCCCACCACGTCGCGCACCGGGCGCTCGGGGAACTTCGCGCGCATCCCATCGAAGAGCCGCTTGAAGGCCGCGAGGAGGAAATGACCGCTGCCGCAGGCGGGGTCGATCACCCGCACGGTCTCGACGCCCCATTCCGCGATGGCGGGTGTGAGGGTCTCGTCGAGGATGAAGTCGAGGATGAACCCCGGTGTCTGGCAAAGCGCGAAGCGAGCTTTTACGACGGGATCGAGGTCTTGATAGAGGTCGCCCATGAGGCGTCCGTCGAAGTGCTCATCGGTGAAGAGCCATCGTACCGCGCCCGTGTCAGGGTCTTGCGACCGCCAGAAGTCGAGCAGCGCGCGGGAGAGTTCGTCGGAGGGGAGCGCCACTTCGGCGGGCTGCGGGGCGAAGAGCTCAGGGAGTCCACCCTCGGCCGCACCGAGATCGCGCCACACCCAGCGAAGGTAGGCAGTCTCACCGAGGTTGGGCGCGAGGCGAGCGAAGAGGTCCTGCGACTCGCGGTCGAGGATGCGCTGCGGGCGGAGGAGGCCGCGGTCTTCGAGCACGCGGACGTACACCGAGCGGAGCACCCAGAGGACGGCGGCGCGACGCGAGAGGAGGTCGGTCCAGACGGCGAAGTCGTCGCCCACACGCTCGTCGCGGTGGAGTTGCCGTGCGCGCTCGTTGGCGGCGGATGGCGCGAGGATTTTCGCGCGTAGGTCGGCTGCGATCCGCGCGACGAGGGGAGCGAGAGCAGCCGTTAGCGAAGTTGTGGGGAGGGGAGGCATTTCAGGACTTCGACTTCTTCTGACGAACAGCTTCCCACCGTGCCGCCAGTGCCGGAAGCGTCGCGAGTGGAACGCGAATTTGTTTCGGGATCGCTTGGTATTGAGGGTCTCGGCACACACTCGTATCGAGATACAGTTCGACTGAGACTCCTCCAGCGGGCTTCAAACGCAGAAGGCCGAGATCGAAGAGCGTGTGGATGTCTGTCCGAAGGGCAAGCCCGTTGTCTGGGTCCTGCTTCTGGGTCTTCGCGAAGGGAATAATATGCGCAGCATCAAGCAAGGGAATCAGCGCACAACCGGTAACGACACATCGTCTCTTGCAACGCCTCAGGACTTCTTCTCGAAATGCTGCTTGTCCCTGCCGCGCGAGCACTTGACGTGGCACGACGCCTCCGAGGGTGAGCTTGGTGCGTGCCCCAGTCTTGTAGATCAGGTATTTGGCTACGTTGATGTACGCCCAGTCGACAGCCGTGAGATCTGGGAACAATGGAGTGTATTGGCGTTTGCTGCCCGGCTTGTTCTTTCGGCAAAGAGAGGTCCTTAGCTTGGCCCGAAAGTTCTCAGTATCCAGCGCCTCCATGTCTGACATTTGGAGTAGATAGTCTCGTGCGATTATTACGATCTTTTCAAAGAGACGCACCTCGCCGCCCTTGCTGTTCTCGAACACGAGAACGGTTTGACCGTTCTGCTTGGAGTATTCCTTGTGGTCGCTTTGATACTCTACGGTCTTGAGAAAACTGATCAGACTCTTGGGGCCGCTGATCGACTCCCCAGCTCGAAGAAGTGTAGTTGTCACGCGATCTCCCCCATCACCGGCAGCACCGTTCCATCGACGTGGAACAGCGATGTCGACTCATTAAAGCGCGGCTGACGCTCGAGGATCACCCCAGGCACCACGACCACCCAGAAGCCTCGCGAGCCCGTCTGGGTCTCGTCGTAGAGCCTGCGGAACAGGTGCGTCGCCTCGCACAGCCCCAGGATCGCAGTGTCCCCGAGCACCGTTCGGTTGCCAGGGCGGCCGTGCGTCGAGAGCAGGTGGTCGAACAGCGCCTCGGCCGCGCGGGTGAGCTTCGAACGCTGGGCCTTGAAGCGCTCCGCGCGCTCGTAGGCTCCGAACTCGGGCTCCATCTGCGCGAGGAGCTCGTGCTCGAAGCTGACGAAGTTCGTTCCCTGGCCGAGCGCCCTCACGACGCTGCGCGCGATCTCGGCGTGGTTCTCGGGGGGCACCACCAGCATGCGGTATCCGCGTGTGCGGCTCGCGCCTCGAAGCAGATCGGCCACGATCTGTTCGGGCGTCCGCTGCGAGCTACGAAGCTCGATCGGTAGGGCATCATGGCCGCGCGACACACTCGGGAGCGAGCGGCTCGGCGGGTCGACGATCTGGTCGCCCTCCAGGCGGCAGTCGGTGATCTTCTCGTGGAAGAGGCGCGCGAGCTCCTCGTCGGTGAGGCGCGCGAACGAGGCGACGCCGTCATCGTCCGTGAAGGACTCCTCGGCGCGCTGCCAGAGTTCCGCGACGGCGAGCGGGCGGCGCGTGTAGCGCGTGACGTACCAGACGGCCTGTGCCGGATCGATCGGGTGCTCGTAGAGCATCCCTTCGCCCGTCGCGCGAACGCAGTCGGTGATGCGGCGCGCCAGCGCGATCGGATCGAAGTCCTGGTAGTCGGGGAACGCGACGCGGATCGATCGACGTACGGCCTCGGCGTCCTGCGGCGGTCGCTCGGGGTAGCGCCATCGTGCCGCCTCGAGCACCGTCTGCAGAAAGCCTTCGAGCACCTCGGGCGTGAAGCGCGGGCGCAACACCAGGTCGTCGTCGAGGCGCAGGAGCGCGGTGTCCGTCGCGCTGCGGCTGTTGGACGAACGCCGACGCAGCACCGTGAAACGCGCGGCGCCGAGCTTCTCGAGCAGGCGCAAGAGCGCGTCGAGCTCATCAGGCTCCGACTCGGGCAGCACGTCGCGCAGTGACGTCCTGGCCTCGCGAAACAGCAGGATGCCGCCGCTCGCGTCGAGCGTGCGTTCGAGCGCGCCGAGGAGCTCGTCGATGTTGGGATCGGCGTTGAGCTTCTCGAGCGCCTTGCGAAAGAGCGTGCTGATCTCGCCCTGCGCGATACCGAGCTCGGCCTCCGCCTCGCCCTGCGTGAGGGCCTTCGTGCCGATGCCCATCAGGTGCGCGACCACGTCGGCCTGACGGCCCTTCAGCGCGCCCGAGAGCTGATGCCAGAGGGCACGCACCGACGTCGGGCGCGTTCGCTCGTTGCGCCGCGTTTCGTGCTGTTGGAGCGCCTCCGTGATCGCCGTGATGCGTTGCGCGGTGACCCCGCTGAGGTCGGTGAGCTCGGCGCGCGTCGCCTGCGCGATGGATCCGACCGTCAGATAGCCCTTGCGCGAGAGCGTGTCGTAGAGGGCCTCTGTGAGTCCGAGCGTCGGGGTCGGACTGTCGTCGCCAACGAGCGAGGGCCACAGCGCGACCCTCGCGGTGCTCATCGCCTCGCCGACGCCATGCTTCTTGAGCGCATCGAGCACCGCCAGAATCTGGCGACGCTTCTTGTTTCCAACGCCGGGGAGCGCCTTGACCTTCTCTGCTCCCGCGGCGACGAGCTCTCCCTGCGTCACGATCCCGATGCGGCGGAGGAGTGCGATCGTTGCGCCGGGCATCGGGGTCGCGCTGAGCGACAACGACGCACCCCACTTCGACGCGCCGTCGTCGGACGTACCCTCGGTGCTCGCGGGGCGTTGCCCGAGGGCCTCGAGGAAGGTGTGACGCATCGCGAGCGCCGAGAGCGGGCGACGTTCGCGACGCGGTGAAAGCGCGCGTTCGAAGAAGCTCGCGAGGCCTTCGGGCTCAACGTCATCGAGGGCCGGTTCCCGTTCGGGCTCCGGCGCGTGTCCGTCGAAGGGGTGGCGACCCGTGAAGAGCTCGAAGAGGCACAGCGCGGCCGCGTAGCGATCCCCGGCGTGGTCCCAGGTGATCATCGTCGGATCGCGGTAGAGCGCAGTGCCCACCATCGCGTCGGCGTCGCAACGGACGAGCGAGAAGTCGATGACGGTCAGGCCCTCCTCGCCGACGATGAGGTTGTCGGGCTTGATGTCCTTGTGGGTGATGCCCTTCTCCTCGAGGTAGGCGAGCGCGCCGAAGAGGTCTTCTGCGTAGCGCCGGAGCGTCTGCGCATCGGGCTCCGCGGCATCGAGGAGCCAGCGCGCCAGGGTCTGACCGTGCACGCGCTCCATCACGAGCGTGAGGCGATCGCGCACGACCTTCGAGAGGTCGACGACCTTCACGATCGAGCGGTGGTCGAGCGTGCGGAGCGCCTTGTACTCAGCCTGGAGGGCCTCCTCCGCGGCCTCTTCGGCACGCGCAACCTTGAGCGCGCGCGTTACGCCGCTCACGAGGTGGAGGGCCGCGTAGACAGTCGCGAGACCGCCCGCGCCGAGCTTCCCCTGCACCTCGTAGTCGGCCCCGAGCCTGGTGCCGTTCGGAATGTTCTCCGGGTCGAAGTGATCGCCCACCGACGCGACCGGCGAGGCGCTTCCTTCGAGCGCGCGTCGCACGGCGGTGAGAGCGTCGTCGAGCGTCGGAAATCGATCCGCCGCGCGCAGTGAGAGCATCCGCTGCACCGCATCGTCGAGCGACTGCGGCACGAAGGGGTTCACCTCGCGCACACGCTTGATCGCCCCGCGGCGCTTACGAAGCTCCTGCGTCGACTCGAAGAGCGGGCCGCCTGCGAGCATCCATCCGAGGAGCAGCCCGAGGCCGAACTGATCAGAGGCAGGCTCCGCGGCGGAGAAGCTGTCGACCACCTCGGGCGCCGACCACTTGAGCCGGTCGTCGGTGAGGGTGCTCACCGCGAGCGTCTGCCCGACGTTGAGCTGTTTCGCGAGGGCGAAGCCGCCAACGCGCAGATCAGGATCGTCGACCTGATCCTGCACGTACACAGCTTCGGGACGCAGCATGCGGTGCACGACGCCCTGCTGGTGCGCGTGCGCGATGGCGCTCGCGATCTTCTGCCAGACGTGGACCCGCGCTCGCAGCCCGGCCTTGCCCGAGAGCTTGTCTTTGTAGCGATCGATCCACGATCCCAGGGTCACGCCGACGAAGTACTCGAGGGGCAGGCAGAACCCGGGCTCGTCGCTGAACGCGGGGTGAGCGTGAAGCACGTGCGGGTGCAGCGACACGCGCGCGAGCACCGTCGCCTCCCAGCGGAAGCGCGACTCGATGCGGGCGCGTTCCTCGTCGGGGAGCAGGCGGTCGACGTTGTACACGCGCACGACGGACCGCTGCTGCGTGACGTCGTGCGTGCAGAGGTGCTCTGCGTAGCGGTCGTTGCGCTCGAGCGTCGTCTCGATGCGGTACTCACGGATCCTTCGCGAGGGCCGGGGGCGCGAGAGCTTCGAGTCCTGGAGGATCTTGCCGATCGTCGCGAGCACGTGCCCGTCGACCGGCGCGGCGACGCCGATCCCGTTGCGCGTCTTGAACGACGTCGCGCTTTGCAGCTCGGCACAGATGCCACTTCGAAGGTGCACCCGACCCGCGGCAGCGTGGCCGACGGGCGTGAAGCGCGTCGCGTGCGAGAGGAACACCAGCCCCTCGACCCACACCTGCCCAGCCAGAGCGCTGTCGCGCTTGAGGGCGTCCTTGAGCTTCTGGGCGGTGACGCGGTTGAGGCGCAGCGGGCTGCGGATCGGGCCGTCGTCGAGGTACCAGTCGTTCTCGTTGCCCTCGACGCTGCCGCGGTAGCTCTTGATCTCGACGATGTAGACCGCGTGGGGCGCGGCGACGACGGCGTCGAGCTCGTGGATCGCGCCGTTGCGCTCGGTGAGCCACGCGTTCGACCACACCGTGTACGAGCCGGGGAGGTTGTCGACGAGGTGTCGGATCGCGTTGCGTTCTGCGTCGTGCGCGGGCTCGCCGAGCGGGATGTGCTTCGCGGGCATCGCTACACCATCACGATGCGCACGCCAGGGTTGGCCTGGAACATCTCCGCGAGTCGCTCTCGCCGCCATGCGCCGCCCTTGTCGGGGTCGAGCGCGAAGACGAAGTCGTAGGGAGTGTTCGTCGCGCGGACCTCGTCGAGCTTGGGGTCGAGCACCACGGGAGCCTTGCCCGGGACGCGGTTCTCGACGACGACGAGGCCCGCGAGGATCATCTCTTCGGGCGACCCGCACGCGATGGTGAACACGTCCTGCAGAAAGACGTCGGTTTGCGTCTGGGCGATGTGGAACGCGATCTGTCCTCCGGTGCCCGGCAACTCGATCGCGCGGTGGTGCGACTTGAGCTTCGGGAGCTCGGAGCGACTGAGCCGCGTCGGCAGCCCGAGGGTCTTCGCCTGCGCGGCGATGTAGTCCGCGGGCGAGGCGTCGAGCTCGAGGTCGTTCACTGCCGCGAGCCACTGCTTGACGAGCGCGGGCGAGAGGCCCGCAACGACGTCGGCCACTTGAAGAACGCTCGCGACGTCGAAGGGAACGGGCTGCGTAACCGCGGCATCCTCGAGCAGGAGGTCGAGCAGGGCCACGTCGTCGAGGCGACCGCGGAAGCGCGCCCACGTAGCCCGGTCGGGCTCGACGAGACGCTTCGGACGGCGACCCGCGCGCTCCTCGCGAGCGAGGGCGTGCGTGAGGGCGGCCACGCACGTCGCCGCACGTCGTGAGTTCGCAGACACATCAGCCAGCGGCAGGGTCAGCATGAGCGGCTTCGAGCGCCCCCGAGCCGCCGTCTCACGGCGCGAGAGCGCGCAGTAACAGACACGCGACGCCTCCCGAACGTCAAGCGGGAATCACGCGTCGACAGGCACGCTCGAAGGACGTCGACACGCCGAGTCTTTCAGCCTCCTCACGGCCTGGAACCCGTGCGGACGCGTGCGCAGTGGGAGCACCAGCAAGCAACGGTTGGCGTAGACGGCCGATGTTGCCCGCCGACGGTGAGTGTCGACCTGCGCGAGCACAACGCGTTGCTCGCGGAGGCCCCAGTGTATTTCCGTCGATGCATCGGTCGGAGCCCTCCGACCGTGCCGCGATCGACTCGCAGAAGAGCGCCGGAAGACTTCAAGCCGTGCGATGGAACCGCCTGTTTTCTCGCGCTTTCACGAGTTCTCCTGCCGTGCGACGACGACCCCGTGAAGCATTTTTCTTCGGCGGGCAAAAATACATCAGAAGGTCTTTGCGGGAGCTGCATCGGCACTCGACGGCACCAGCCGCGAGATAAATGCATCCGCGCAGAGATCGGCAGGAGCACGCCGTTATTTCGGAAAGCAGGCAGATCGTCGGCGAGAGGAGCGGTCTCTCCGCCACCGAGACCTCGGCGGAATGGAGCGCGCGCTGCGATCACATCGCGCGCACACCGTCGACGCTGCGACTGCCAGTCCGGCGAGCGCGAACGGTGCTGTGGGCGCGCTGGTCTCCTTCTGCGCCCGCGCCCCTGTTCGGCGCCGTGCCTGACGCGCGGAGGGAGACGGCAACGCGCTCTCGGTACTCGTCCAGCAGGATCAGTACTCGGTCCAGTCGCCTTTGGTGTGAAGGCAGCTGGTACGACCGCTCACCCGCCAGGACGGGTCCGTGTACACGTCCGTCAGCGTGCTTCCGTGCGGACCGCCGCCGCGATGCATGCACTGCCCGACGACCCCAGATCGCGAACAGGGCGTGGCGGACCAATCCGACGGCGTCCCTGCTGCGCAGCCGGCCCCTTGAATCGCGGCGCTTGACGGAGGCAGGTCCTCGTATTGCTGGCAGTAACCCGGCGCGAGGCGGCAGGAGTAGGTCGCTGCGTCGTTCGCCCCCGTCGCCGATCCGTCAGAGCCGCACCCTGCAAGCGCGACCACCAGGGAAGTGAGCAACCATCGCCAGTCGCCCGTGCGGAAAGACATGATCATCGGGAACCTCCAAGGAAAGACTAACTCAGAAGTTTGTCTTTGAGAAAGGCAAACTTTTGGGTCAGTATTATGACGAGCATGAGGGGCCGACCGTACCGCCCCGATGGAGCCCGAGCAGCCTGGTGATGTCCTGCGTGATCTGGGGCGTCGCATCGCCGAATTGCGCGCGCAGAACGGTCAGACTCAGGAGCAACTCTCCGAGAAATTGAACGTCAGCTTGCAGTATCTCCAGCGGATCGAGATGGGACGCGAGAACCTGACGGTCCGATCGCTGACCCGCCTCGCCGAAGCCCTGGCGGTGCCTCTCAAGGACCTCTTCGTCGAGCCCCAGAACCGCGAGGTTCGCATCGGCCGTCCTCCGGCCCGGGAGCGACCGTAGAGCCGACTCCGACCCGCGACCGCCCACAAATTTGACGCCCGCGCACCGGCGGAGCGAACACGTCGACCATGAATTTCAGCGCCTGCCTCCAGCAAGCCCGCGCGCTCGTCGTCGTCGCGGCCGTGGTCACGCTGCCCTGGCAACGCGCCGTGTGGGAACCGCCGACGCGCGATGTGCTGGCACCGCGATCAACGATTGCGGCTGACGTGGCGCCGCCCACGGAAGTGTCCGTCGCACGCTCCGCGCTCGATCGTCAGACCGCGCCGGGCCACCGGAGGTCGGCGACGACTCCGCCCGCGCGTGTCGAGATCCCCGCCGCGCTCGGAGACACCGTCCGCCTGACGCTCGACCGAGAGGCGCACGCGGATCCAACACCCTCCGTCGACGAGGCGATCGCGCAGCTCCTTGCGTGGGTCGCCGCAGACCAGATGCTGCGCGGGTCCGAACAGAGTGACGACGACGCGACCCGAGCCCCGGCGCAAGTGGCGTCGACAGGGACTCGTCGATGAGCCGCGCGGCGCTCTATCTCCGGGTCAGCACTGACGAGCAGAAGTCTTCTCTCGACGCGCAGGAATCCGGCGCGCGGCTCTGGTGCGAGACCTACGGGCACACCGTGACCCGCGTGTACTGCGACGCAGGGATCTCCGGCGCTGAGTGGGTCCTCCGCGAAGGGGTCCTCACCCTCCAGACCGACGCGTGTCGTGAGCCTCCGCCCTTCACTCTCGTGGTGGTCCGCGACCTGGACCGCCTGGGACGTGACGCGGTGAGGCTCCCCCTCCTCATCCACACCCTCAGCGAGCACGGTGTCTCGGTGGTGGAGTGGTCTACCGGTCGCGTGGTGGAGATCGACGGCGCCGGCGCCCTCGTGGTCAACGTGCTCGCCGCAGCTTCCGCGTACGAGCGAGAGCTGATCTCTCACCGCGTGCGCGTGGGGCTGAAGCAGAAGGCCGCGAACGGCTTCGTCACCGGCGGGACCGTTTTTGGCTACAGCAACATCCGCGGCGCCGAAGGCGTCCGGTACAAGATCCACGAAGGCGAGGCCGCGGTCGTGCGCGAGCTGTTCGAACGCCATGCGGCGGGCGAGAGCGCGCGACGACTCGCGCAGCTTCTCAACGCGCGTGGCACGCCATCGCCGCGCTCGGAGGGCGGCGGCACGGGATCGTGGTGCTCGCGTACCGTGCTCGCGATCCTCAGGTCGCCGCGGTATCGCGGTGAGGCCACCTGGGGGCAGGTCGGGTCGCGCTACAAAGGGGGCTCGCTGGTGAAGGTCCTGCGCGACGACGCGGTGCACTACAAGGTGCCCGCCATCGTCGACATGGAGACGTGGCTGCGCGCGCAGGAGCGGACTGACAAGACGCGCGGCACCCAACAACGCCCCGTGCTTCGTGGCCCGGAGCCGCGCTTCCTCCTCGTGGGTCACGCCGTCTGCGACCACTGCGGCGGCCCCCTCGCGGGGTGGCGCTCGACCTCGGGCAGCGGCGAGAACCGACGCGCCGTCCCTTCCTATCGCTGCCTCTGGCACGCCGATCGCGGCGACGCAGTCTGCGCCGCGCGCTACTGCCGTCCCGCAGAGAAGATCGACCGCGCGCTGCTCGGGCAGCTCGCCGCCGCGCTCGACCCCGCTCGGGTGCGCGCGCAGGTGCGCCGCGCGCTCGAGCTCCTGCGCTCCGCCGCGGAGAAGCCCGACGACCGACGCGCGGAGCTCGAAGCCGCCGAGCGCGCCGCGCAGCAACGCGTGGAACGGCTCACCACCGCGCTCGAACACGGCGCAGGCGACGTCGCGGCGGTGGTGGAGCGACTCCGCGCATCGAACGCCGATCTGACGCGAGCGCGTGCTGAACTCGCCGCGTTGGCGACCTCGGCGTCGCCGGTCGGGCTCGACGTCGAAGAGCGGCTGGTCGCGCTCGCGCGCAATGTGAGCGAGGCGATCCTCTATGCCTACGACCGGGCGATGGCTGGGGAGCAGGAGGCCATGCGCAGGGTGCGCAAGCTCCTGGGTGCGGTTCTCTCCTCGCCGCTCCGTGTCCGGCAGGCCGAGCCGCGAGGCCCGGTGACGGTGACGGGAAAGGCTACCCCCGGTGCCCTCCTCGTCGCCGAAGAGAGCACCGGGGGTATTGGAGCGACCCCAATGGGAATTGAACCCATGTTACCGACGTGAGAGGCCGATGTCCTAACCGCTAGACGATGGGGCCACAGTGTTAACGATGTTGATTGGCGCCTCTCAATGCCAACCATCACCGGCTCGGGGACTAGGATTCGAACCTAGATAGACGGAGCCAGAATCCGTCGTCCTGCCGTTAGACGATCCCCGAATCGGATTGTCGCGTCAGGGGCCACGGAACCTAGTCGTCTGCCCCTCCCTTGTCAACGAATTCTTCTGCGCTCCAACTTTTTCTCGCGATGCCTAGGAATCACGGGGAAGCGCGCGTGCCACGGGGGTCGCCGCGGGGACTCCGAGCACGCGCCGGATCCACGCGTCGAGCCTCGCCCATCGCGCAGGCGCCTGATTGCAGAGCGAGACGCCGTGGGAGGACGTTCCCGCGAAGACCTCGGCCTCGACGTCGGGGAGGTTGCCTGGCGCGAGCGTCTGCACCGCCGTCGCGCTCTCGTCGTCGCCCTCGGCCGCGAACATCAGCAGCGGACGGTGCGTGGCGAGGTAGCGGCGCATCGGCTCCGCGGTCTCGAGGCCGTGATAGTCGAGGCCCGGAGAGAGCAGCGCGAGCGCGTCGATCTCGGCCGACGGAGGCGGCGCGTAGCTCCCGAGCGTCGACGTCGCCGCGAGGAGCGCCGCGGATCCGCCGATGCTCGACCCCACCACCGCGACGCGGCGCGCGCCCGCGAGACGGAGGTACTGCACCGCGGCCAGCACGTCGAGCGCCGTGCCCGACCAGCGCTCGCGGTCGGTGCCGAACGACTCCCACGTCACGCGCTCGTCGCGGGGCCCCGTGGTGCTGTCTCCGTGGCCGCGGAGGTCGATCGCGAGGGAGGTCACCGCGCGTCCCTCCTGGAGCTTCGCCACGAGCGCGGCCCACTCGCCGCGGTTCGATCCGAGCTGATGCACCAGCACCACGCCCACGCCCGGGTCGGCCCCGGGGAAGAGCGTCGCCGTCGAGCGCCACCCGTCGAGCGTGGGCGCGAGCTGAACCACCGAGGCCGCGGGGCGTGAGGGCGCGCGGGCGTCGGCCGCGGCGTCGGCCGCGGGGTGCTTGGGCTTGCACGCAGCAAAGAGCAGAGAGGCCAGCGCGAGGGCCGCGGTCGTTCGCATCGGGCGACGACTGTATCGCGATCCTCGGGAGAGCGCTGTATCGTGCGAGCCCCCTCATGGCACGCACGGCGGCAGCGCTGGTCATCGGCAACGAGATCCTGAGCGGCAAGATCCAGGACGCCAACACCGTCACGCTCGCACGCGAGCTGCGCGCGCTCGGCGTCGAGCTGCGGCGCGTGGTGGTGGTGCCCGACGAGGTCGCGCTCATCGCCGCGGAGCTCAACGCCCTGCGCCTCACGCACGACATGGTGTTCACCTCGGGCGGCGTCGGACCCACGCACGACGACGTCACCGTCGAGGCCATCGCGCGCGCCCTCGGTCGACGCGTCGTTCGAAGCTCCGAGATCGAAGACCTCCTGCGGAGCTACTACGGCGAGCGCTGCACCGAGGGGCACCTGCGCATGGCCGACATCGTCGAGGGCACCGAGCTCTACCGCGGCGACGACCCCCGCTGGCCCACGATGGTGCTCGGCAACGTGTATGTGCTCCCGGGCGTCCCCGAGATCTACCGCGTGAAGCTCGAAGGGCTGCGCGCGAGGCTCCGCGGCGACGACGCGCCCTTCGTGCTGCGCAGCGTGTACACCACGCTCGACGAGGGCGAGATCAAGGACTCCATCGACGCCGTGGTCGAGCGCTTCGTCGACGTCTCCGTGGGGAGCTACCCCCGCTGGCGCGACGCCGACTACGCCGTGCGCGTGACCTTCGACGGCCGCGCCGAGTCGCGCGTGAACGAGGCCGCGGAGTGCTTTCGCGCGATGCTCCCCGAGGGGACGGTCACCCGGACGGAGTAGCCGACTGGTCGCGCGGCGGCGCGGGCGGCGCGTTCGCGGAGGGCGTCCCGAAGAGGCTCGCGTCGCCCGCGATCACGGCCTCGTTGCGGAGCCTCCACGCGCCGTCGGTCGACTCCCAGGCCTCTTCGACCACGCTCTCGCGCACGTCGGTGCTGTCGGTGCCGCGCGTCCACACGACACGCAGCCGCGCCGAGCTCGCCGACGACGAGGTGCGCATCGACTCGACCTCGATGTCCATGACGTGAACCACCACGCCCCACGACTGGTGGTGCTGGTTGAAGGCCGTGCGCATCCCCGCCGCGACGCTGCCCTCCGAGGCCGCGAGGCGTCCCCAGCGCAGGTCGTCGTGAAAGAGCGCCGCCGTCTCGTCGAAGGTCTGGCGGTTCGTGGCGTTGCACGCCGCGAGCGTGAGGAGCGCGAGTCCGAGGGTGCGCAGGGGCTTCATCTCGCCACGGCCCATAGCCGGTCGCGCACCACGGCGTCGAATTTCGTGCAGAGACGATGAGGGAGGGTTCAGTTCGGCATCACTTCGACGAGCGCGCGCACCTCGGTCTCGAGGGTCTCGCCGTCGATGCGGGCCTCTGCGAGGCGCTGATCGGTGAGCCCCGCGGCGCGCGCGAAGCGCTCGTCGGCCGCGGCGTGGATGCGCTCCAGCGCTTCGACGTGCTGCTCGATGCGACGGTCGAGCACGCCCACGCTCGCGCCCTGGAGGCTCGCCATCGAGACGCGCTGCGAGGCGATGTCGGTCAGCGCGCGCCAGGCCAGCTCGAGGCGCGACGCGGTGGCCTCCGCGAGCGCTTCCACCGAGGGAGAGCCCTCGACCCTGCGGCGCAGCGAGACGGCGCGGAGGAGGTGCTCTCCGGTGCTTCCGGGGGTGGCGCGGGCCATCGCGGAGAGCGTCCACGCGACGGTGTCGTCGGCGGGCATGAGCAGCGTCACCGACGCGATGAGCCCCGCCACCACGAGCGCCGCGGCGCGCACCGCGGCGGAGCCCTCGCCGCCGTAGCGCCACGCGACCCAGGCCGCGAGGCCGCCCGCGATCGCGCTCACCGCGCCGTGCGCGACGCGCCATCGGGCCGTGCGTCCGCGCATCGAGCGGGGGGCGAGCGCGAGGGCCACGAAGGCCGCGCCGGCCATCACGCCGTCGTCCGAGAGGAGGTTCATCGAGAGGGCGCCGAGCGCGCCCGCCGCGATGGTGAGCGCGCCGAGTCCCTCGCACGCGAGCGTCGAGACGCCCACGCCGACGGCGATCGAGACGGCCGCCGAGGCGGCCACGGGGAGGTTGAGCACGACGGGCGCGGCGACCAGCGCTCCGCCCATCACAGCGATCGTTGCGACGCCACGCATCTTCGTCTCTCCTCGTCTCGCTCAGTACGCCACGGAGCTGCGCAGGGCCGCGCGGTGGCGGGCGTTGGCGCCGAGGCCGTAGGCGCGTCCGCTCTCCGACGTGGGGGCCATGTTCGCGAAGTTGGTGCTGTCGCTCTGGAACTGCGTGATCTGCGCGGCGCGCTCGGCCGACGGCGCCGCGGCCTGGATGCGCTGGAGCTGCGCGAGGTTCTGCTGCGCGACGGCCTGCGCCTCGTCTACGCGCCCCTCGCGCCACGCGTTCACGGCGTCGAACTGGCGCGCGGCGATCACCGTCGACTCGGCCTCGCCCTGCACGGTCGCGTCGCGCGTCGCCACGGCCTCGGCCTCCGTCGCCACCACGGCGAGCGCGAGGGCCCCCGCGTGAACGCTCACGTCGCGGCGCTCGGCCACGGCGTTCCACTCCACGGTCGCGTCGAGGGAGCCCGCGGAGGTGTTGCCCGCGGCGGGCGCGTCGACGGCGAGGTCGAGCACGAGGCGCCGCTCGTCACCCGCGAAGAGGGCCCCCACGGGGAGGCGCACCGTGCGGCCGTTGACCACGGGCTCGCAGCCGTACGCGCGGGTGAGCCGCCAGCCCATGGGCAGCGTCACCTCGGCCACGGCGCGCTCCACCGTGGTGCGCGTCGCCTGCTGAAGCTCGCGCGAGAGGAACGCGCGCATCTGCGTGCCGTCGCGCATGAACTCGTAGTTGCCGCGCCCCGCGTCGGCGAGGCGAGACATGTAGTGCTCGTCGTAGTCGGCCCCGACGCCGAGCGACGAGAGGGTCACGCCCTGGTCGGCCTTCGTGCGGACGTCCTGCGCGATGGCCTCGAGGTCGCGGTTCGAACCGTCGCGGCCGTCGGACATCAGCACCACGCGACGCACCATCGTGGCGGGAGCCTCCGCGAGCGTCTGCGCGCCGAGGTCGAGGCCCGAGGGGATGTTCGTCCCGCCCTCGACCGCGATGGTGGGCACCGTGAGGTGCATGCGAGACCGCACGTCGCCGACGCGGGCGAGGGGCTGCACCACCCTGGCCGAGTCGCTGTAGGTCACCAGGGCGACGCGGTCGTCGTCGCGCATCTGATCGACCACGTCGAGCACCGACTGCCGCGCCTGCGCGAGCTTCTCGCCGCTCATCGAGCCCGACACGTCGAGCACGAGCGCCATCGCCACGGGCCGCGACTCGTTCGCGGGAATCGCCTGGTCGTCGGCCGCGACGCGCACCTCGGCGAAGACCTGACGGGTGCCGTTGGCCGCCACCGCGCCCTGCGACAGCGCGATGCGTCCGTGCGCCCAGGGGCCGCGGAACTCCACCCGAGGCGCGTGCCCCGGCGTGGCGGTCACCGTCGACGAGACGTGCGGGCGCGAGGTCGTCGGCGCGGCGCTCCCGTGCTGCGGGGCGCGCAGGAGGACGATGCCTCCGGCCGCGAGGGCGACGGCGCCGCCGGCGATGGCGCGCGCGATCTTGCGTTGCGAGAGCAGGGCGTGGAGCTGGTTCATGGTGGGTCTCTCCGTCGGTGGGCGTGTGTCGCGGCGAGCGTGCGGGGGCGCATCGCCGTCGCTCCCCCGGGCGCGTCGATGCGCGGGAGCGGCGGCGCGGCGTCGGGCGGTGTCCGCTCCCGATCGCCCGCGTCTCGTCGTGGGTCCCGTAAGGACGAGCCTCCCCCGCGGAGGATCTCAGCCCCGCGACATTTCTGTCGTCGCCCCGTGAATAACTCTGAACGCCCGCGGGGAGGCCGCGCAACGGTGGCGTTGACCCGATCCCCCCTCGCGGTGCATCGTCGCGCCCCCTCGCGAAGGACCCCATGAAACTCTCCCTCGACACCGAATCACGCACGCTCGTGGCCGACGACGGCCACGGCGAGAAGCGCCTCGACCTCTACTCCCGCGAGGCCTTCTCGCTCCTCTCTCGCGAGTGGGTGAAGGTCGGCTGGGCGATCAAGTACATCTACTCGTTCTCGTGGATGGGCCGGCCCATCATCCAGCTCCCCGAAGACATGATCCGCGCGCAGGAGGTCATCTACCGCGTGCGCCCCGACGTCATCATCGAGACGGGCGTGGCCCACGGCGGCTCGCTGATCTTCTACGCCAGCCTCCTCAAGGGCTTCGGCATCGACGGCCGCGTCATCGGCGTCGACATCGAGATCAGGCCCCACAACCGCAAGGCCATCGAGGCCCACGAGCTCTTCCCGATGATCTCCCTCGTCGAGGGAAGTTCCACGGCGCCCGAGGTCGTGGCGAAGGTCCGCGCGCTCGTGAAGCCCGGCGCGAAGGTGCTGGTGCTCCTCGATTCGAACCACACGAAGGCCCACGTCGCGGGCGAGCTCGAAGCCTACGCGCCGATGGTCACCCCGGGCTCGTACATCATCGCCACCGACGGCGTGATGCAGTGGCTCGCCGACGTGCCCCGCGCGAAGCCCGAGTGGGCCCACGACAACCCCTCGTCGGCCGCCCACGACTTCGTCGCGAAGCACCCCGAGTTCACGCTCGAAGACCCGCCGCCCTTCGTCTTCAACGAGGGCGAGATGACCGAGCAGATCACCCACTGGCCCTCGTCGTACCTGCGCCGCGCGTAGTCCACGCGTCGCGCAGACGCCCCGGCGATTCGCACACCGCGCACCGCCGGGGACGCAGACCTTCTTCGTTACAGCGTCGCCGCGTCGATGGCGTTCATCACCTCGGGCGTGAGCTTCGGCACCACGTCGAGCGCGCCGAGGTTCTCGTGGAGCTGCGACACGCGGCTCGCCCCGAGGATCACCGTGCTCACGTGCGGGTTCTTGAGGCACCACGCGATGGCGAGCTGCGACATCGGAACACCGAGCTCCGCGGCGACCTTCGAGAGACGCTTCGCCTTCTCGATGCCCTTGGGGTCGAGAATGGCCGAGCGGAGCCACTCCATGCCGGGCAGCGTGGCGCGCGAGCCGTCGGGCACGGCGTCGTTGTATTTGCCCGTGAGGAGCCCCGAGGCGAGGGGGCTCCACGTCGTCGTGCCGAGGCCGATGTCGGTGTAGAGCGGCGCGTACTCCTTCTCGACGCGGTCGCGGTGCAGGAGGTGATACTGCGGCTGCTCCATCACGGGCTTGTGGAGGTGGTGACGCTCGGCGATGTCCCACGCCTCGCGGATCTGCGCGGCGCTCCACTCCGAGGTGCCCCAGTAGAGGGCGCGGCCCGAGCTCACGATGTCGTGCATGGCCCACACGGTCTCTTCGACGGGCGTCTCGGCGTCGGGCCTGTGGCAGAAGAGCAGGTCGACGAAGTCGAGCTGGAGCCGCTCGAGCGAGCCCGCGATGCCCTGCATGAGGTACTTGCGGTTGAGCGTGTTCTTCTCGTTCACGCCGTTGTTGATGCCCCAGTAGAGCTTGGTCGAGACGACGTAGCTCGAGCGACGCCAGCCGGTCTCCTTGAAGACCCGGCCCATGATCGTCTCGCTCTGTCCGCGGGCGTAGATCTCGGCGTTGTCGAAGAAGTTCACCCCGGCCTCGTAGGCCGCCGTCATGCACTCGCGCGCGAGGCCGTCGTCGAGCTGCTTGCCGTAGGTCACCCACGATCCGAAGGAGAGCTCGCTCACCTTCAACCCCGCTCTGCCAAGACGTCGGTACTGCATCGGTCGCTCCTTCTCGTTTCGCGCGAGTGAGATGCCCGCGCGACGGCCGACGGTTCTACCGCGCTCCCGCGCGCCTGCGCACAGCCCAATTCACGCCGCCGCACTGGACGGCGCCGCGCCGACGGCACTATCTACCGCCGCGCGATGCTCGACGCCGAACCTCCGACGCCGCCGCGCCCCTCGCGTCGCCACTGGTACTGCGGCGTGTGCGAGGGGTGGGTGCTCCCGCGCAGACCGCACTGGGGATGGCGCGCGACGGAGATCTCCGTGTGGGTGCTCTTTCCGCTCCTGATCGGGACCGCGTCGAAGGGGCCGGGCATCGTGCTGCTCCCGATCGTGTGCCTCGTGGGCGCGGGGCTCTTCGGCCCGCTGCGTGAGGCCGCCGCGGCCGACGCGCGATGCCCCGACTGTCGCCGCTACATCGACCCTCCGTCGCGATAGCCGACGCATGGAACTCCCCACGCTCTACCGCGACGACGCGGCCCTGGTCATCGACAAGCCCTCGGGCTGGCTCGTGCACAACTCCTCGTTCACGCGAACGCGAGAGCGCACCGTGATGACCGTCGTGCGAGAGTCGCTCGGCGACGGTTGGGCCCCCGTGCATCGCCTCGACCGCGGCACCAGCGGCGCGCTCCTCCTCGCGCGCGGAGTCGATGCGTTGCGCGCGTGGCAGGAGGGGCTCTCACGCGCCGAGAAGCTCTACCTCGCGCTCGTGCGCGGAGAGTTTCGCGAGGCCGTCGACGTCGATCACCCCATCGCCGATGAAGACGGCGTGAAGCGCGAGGCGCGGAGCCGCGTGGGGCCCGTGTGGTGGCAGCCCGATCCGCGTTGCAGCCTCGTGCGCGTGCGGGTGTTCACCGGGCGCACCCATCAGGTGCGGCGGCACTGTCACCACCTCTCGCACCACGTCATCGGCGACGCGAACTACGGCAAGGGGGCGCTCAACCGCGAGTACCGCGAGCGCTACGGGCTCGCGCGCCTCGCGCTCCACGCCGAGCGGCTGCGCATCGAGAACCCCGTGACGGGCGCGGTCCTCGACGTCACGGCGCCGATGCCCGACGACCTCGCGGAGCCCATCGCGCGAATCAGAACCACGCCGTCGCGCCCAGGGTGAGCGTGTCCTGCGCGAAGGAGTTGGCGATCGGAGGCGAGGCGCCCGCCGCGCTCGACGCGCCGTAGAAGACCCTGTCGGTGGAGACGTCGTGGCGGTACTCCACGCGCATGAGGAGGTGATCGACGGGCGCCCACTCGTACGTGACCGTCTGCGAGGCCATCACGTCGGTGGGAAAGAACAGCCTGAAGCGCTCGTTGGGCGAGTCTTCGTAGAGCACGTCGGCGCGCAGCGCGAGGCGCATCGAGCGCGTGAGGTCGAAGCGGCCGTAGAGGGCGAAGCCGAACCAGCTCAGCATCCCCGCGCGCGTGTCTTCGAAGCCCGCGTTGAGGTGGGCCATGAGCGACACGCGACGGCTCACGCGAGCGCGCGCGTAGGCGTCGATGAGGTTGCGCCAGCCGGGCCCCGCGGGGTCCGAATCGCCGCGCTCGATGCCGCCGAAATAGAGGACGTTGACGATGGTCTCGGACGACGGGGTGAAGGTGTACTGCGCCATCACCGACTTGGCGTCGTTGTTGTCGACGACGCTGTTCCAGCCGTTCGAGAGCATGAAGGCGACGGCGTGGCGGTCGCTCGGGGCGTACGTCGCGCGAAGGCCCGTGTGGTAGTAGGGCAGGCCGTAGAAGAGGTTCGAGCGCGACCAGTTCCAGTTGTCGCGCACGGTCATCGACTCGGGCCCCGCGGGCGAGAGAAAGATCCCCGCTTCGACGAAGAGCCCGTCGACGCGCGGAACGCGCAGCCCCACGCTCGCCTGCTGGATGTACTTCCAGAGGTCACCGTCGGAGATGCCCGCGCCGGGGATCACCGCGCGTGAAGGCTCGGCGCGGTAGTACGTGTCGGGCGTGAGCCCCACCTGGAGCGCGAGTCGCCCCTGCACGGCGCGGTATCGCCACGCCGCGTCGACGACGGCGTTCGAGATCGAGAAGGTGTTGTGGCGGTTGTCGAAGCCGCGCCACGCGGTCACACCGTTGCCCGGGGCGTTGAAGTTCCACTGCCAGAACGACTCGACGTAGCCCGAGAGCGTGAGCGAGGCGCGACCGCTCGCGGTGACCTCGCCCGCCGCAGGGGCCGCGGGTCCCGGTGGCTGCGCGGCGGTGGCCTCCAGCGGCCGCGTCGCCGCGGTGACCGGAGCGTCGTTGGATTGCGCGAGCGCGCTCGGCGAGAGCGCCAGGGCCGCGAGGGTGACACCGAGACGGAGCCGAAACATCGCGCGATGGTGCTCGCACGCACGGCGCATGAGCAATCCCGAAACGCGCGTCGGCGGCGTCCCAGGTGCAGACGTGTGCATCTCCAGGTGCAGACGTCTGCATCTGCGGGTGCAGGCGTCTGCACCTGCGCGACCTCCTCCCCCTCGCGCCCGCTCCGAGGATCGTGTTACCGCTTTCGCGATGCGCACCCCGATTCGTAGATGGGCCCTCGTCGTCGCCGGCCTCGCCCACGGTTGCAGCGATCCAGCGCCGACGCCCGTCGACGCGAGCGTCTCCGACGCCGCCACCGACCGCACCGACGCGCCGAGCAGCGACCGCACCGACGCGGCGCCCGCGCGCGCCGAGTGCAACCCCCTCGGGTACGGCGAGGCGTGCATGCTGCCGTACCCGTCGGCCTACTACCAGGGCGCGACGCTCGAGCTCCCCATGGCCGCGATGCCCGTCTCGTCAGGGGCGCTCTCCAACGGCGGCGAGCCCGTGCCCGTCAACCCCGCGCCGTGGAACCGCATCGACGGATTCTCTCCCTCGTCGCCGATCCTCGCGTACTTCCCCGAGCGCATCGATCCGGCCACGCTCGTTCCGCCCGACGCGATCGCGCGCTCGGTCACCGCGATGGCCTCGACCGCCATCGTCGACATGGAGACCGGCGAGCGCGTCGTGCACTTCTCCGAGGTCGACGTCTCGATCCGCGACGGGCACCCCGAAGACGCGCAGGCCGTGATCATCCGGCCCGCGACGCGCCTCAAGCCCGGTCACCGCTACGCCGTCGCCATCACCAACGCCGCCCACACGATGGCCGGACGCGCGCCTTCGATCTCCCCCGGCTTCCGCGCCATCCTCGACGGAAACACCGCGGGAGACGCCCGCCTCGCGCGCGTCGCGCCCCGCTACACGGAGATCTTCGCGGCCCTCGCCCGCGCGGGCATCCAGCGCACCGACCTCGTGCTCGCGTGGGACTTCACCACTGCGTCGGAGCGCTTTCTCACGGGCCCCGTGCTCTCGATGCGCGACACCGCGATGGCCATGGTGGGCGAGCGCGGCGCGGGCTTCACCGTCTCGCTCGTCGAAGAGAACTACAACGCCAACATCCTGCGCCGCATCTCGGGGACCTTTCAGGTGCCGCGCTTCCTCTCGGACCCCACGTCGGACACCGGGCGCATCATGCGCGGCGCCGACGGAGCGCCCGTCGCGATGGGCATGTACAACGTGAACTTCGTCGCGATGGTGCCGCGCTCGGCGGCCACGCGGGGCCCCCTCCCGCTGCTGCTCTTCGGGCACGGTCTCTTCGGCTCCGGCGCGGGCGAGCTCGGCCTCGCCGCCGACACGCAGAACTACATGCAGCGCTTCTTGAACGACCAGGGCTTCATCGCCGTCGCGACGGACTGGGCGGGCCTCTCGGCGTCGGACAACCTCACGGCGGGCCTCGGGCTCTCGGACATCAACTACTTCCCCACCATCGCAGATCGGCTCCAGCAGGCGCTCGTCAACGCGATGGTGCTCTTCCGCACGTCGCGGGCGCAGTTCGCGTCGCACATGGCCTTCGCCGTCGACGGACGCCCCGCGCTCGACGCCACGCGCGCCTACTACTATGGCATCTCGCTCGGCGGGATCATGGGGACGAGCTTCCTCGGGTACTCGCCCGACTGCGACCGCGGCGTGGTCAACGTCGCGGGCGGCAACTGGGGGATGCTCCTCCAGCGCTCGTCGAACTTCCGCGCCTTCGAGTTCGCCTTCGGCAACTACGACAACCGCATCGACCGGCAGCTCGTGCTCGCGCTCGCGCAGTCGCTCTTCGACACGAGCGACCCCATCAACGTCGCGCCGCACCTGCTCCGCGATCGCCTCCCCGGCGTGCCCGCCAAGCACGTGCTCTATCAGTACGCCGTCGGCGACGCGCAGGTGAACAACCTCGCCAGCGAGTCGGTGCTGCGCTCCATGGACATGCCCCTGCTCTCGCCCGCCTCGCGCGCGGCCTTCGGGCTCCGCACCGTCACCGACACGCAGGACTCCGCCGTGAGCGTCTGGGATCAGCACCCGATGCCCCTCCCGCCCGGCACCAACTCGCCCGCGATGAGCAACTCCACGCACGGCGGCACGCGCGACATCCCCGCGCTCAAGGAGCAGATCCGTCGCTTCCTCACGCCGACGGGTCGCGTCGAGCAGACCTGCACGGGACCATGCGACCCCGAGTGATCGCGCTCGCGGCGCTCCTCTCGCTCGCGTGCCGCAAGCGACCGCCGCAGCCTCCCGCCGAGCGCGTGGGCGTGGCCTCCGACCGCGCGCGCTGCGATCGACGCGTCGGCGACGGCTGCGACGCCCTCGGCCGACGCTACGAGAGCGGCGACGGCGTCGCCCGCAGCGAGGCCCGCGCGACGGAGTTCTATCACCGCGCGTGCGAGGCGAGCGCCTCCGCGGGCTGCCTCCACGAGGGGCTGATGTACGAGCTCGGCCGCGGCGTCACCGCCGACGCGACGCGCGCCACGACGCTCTACCGACGCGCGTGCGACAGCGGCAACGCGCGCGGCTGCAACAACCTCGCGTGGCTCATGGAGAGCGGCACCGGCGTCACGAAGGACACCCGCGGCGCCATCGACCTCTACACCCGCGCGTGCGACCGCGCCGAGGGGCGCGCGTGCGGCAACCTCGGGCGCATCTTTCTCGGCGGCGAGCTCGTCACGCGCGACGCCGAGCGCGGGAAGAACTATCTCTTCCGCGGCTGCGAGCACGGCGACGCGTCGAGCTGCACCCGCGTCGGGTGGATGTTCGAATCGGGCGAGGGCGCGCCCGTCGACCGCGCCGAGGCCGCGCGGCGCTATCGCGCGGGGTGCGAGGGCGACGACCTCCGCGGCTGCGTCAACCTCGGCTGGCTCATGCAGGTGGGCGCGGGCGTCGCCGCCGACGCCGCGGGCGCGAGGGCGCTCTACAACCGCGCGTGCGAGGGCGGCAACGCGCTCGGCTGCGCGAACCTCGGCGCGCTCTACAACGACGGGATCGGCGTCGAGGCCGACCCCGCGCGCGCGGTCTCGTACTTCGAACGCGCGTGCACCGGCGGCAACGGGCGCGGCTGCACCGACCTCGCGTGGGCCCTGCAGCAGGGGCGCGGCGTGGCGAAGAACATCGAGCGCGCGCTCGAGCTCGACACCCGCGCGTGCGACACGGGCAACGCGCTCGCGTGCAACAACGCCGCGTGGATCCTCAACGAGGCCGAGGGGCGCCCCCACGACGCGACGCGCGCCCTCTCGCTCTACGGCCGCGGCTGCGAGGGCGGCAACGCGCTCGCGTGCCTCAACCTCGGGTCGATGTACCACCACGGCGTCGGCGCCGCGGTCGACCTCACGCGCGCGCGCCAGCTCTACGCGCGGGCCTGCGGGCTCAACCTCCAGTCGGGGTGCCAGATGCGTCAGCGCCTTGACGACACCGCGCCTCCGCGCACCTGAGATCAGATCCGCGCGAGGAGCATCTCGAGGGCCGCGAGCACCGTGGCCCTGCGAACCGCGTCGCGCCCCGCCGCGCCGAAATCTCGCTGCGCGTGGGTGGTCTCTGCGCCGCTGCGCGCGACGGCGAGGTGCACGCGGCCCGCCGGGTTCGCGCCGTTCGGACCGGGGCCCGCGACGCCCGTCACGGCCACTGCGAGCTGCGCGTGCGGGTGCGAGCGCGCGAGGGCGCCCTCGGCCATGCGCCGCGCGACCTCCTCGCTCACGGCGCCGCACGCGGCCACGAGGTCGTAGGGCACCGCGAGGAGCTGGGTCTTCGCCTCGTACGAGTACGTGACGAAGGCGCGGTCGACGACGTCCGACGAGCCGGGGATCTCCGTGAGGGCGCCCGCGATGAGCCCGCCGGTGAGCGACTCCGCCGTCGCGACACGCAGGCCGCGAGCCTTGCACGCGTCGAGGACAGCCCTCGCGCGCGACTGGATTTCTTCATCGAACATTTGGTTGGGTATCCGAGCATCGGCAAAACGCGCGACCGACGCAACCCTCTCGGTGACCCGTTTTCGCACGCACATGACGCGGCGCAGAGCGCGCGAGAGATTCGTTCGATTGGGGCTTCCGCGTGGGGGGAAGTTGCGCGATGAATGCGCCGGATTCGACGCGCATCCCATGTGCTCGGATGCGGAGGCTACGCAATGATCCGACGACTGAAGAGTCCTACTGCCCGGCTGATCCTCGAAGGTCTCGCCTCTGTGGGGGCGTTTCTTCTGATGGTGGGGGTCCTGGCGCTCTGGAGCTGAGCCTCGCTGCGCGGTCGAAACCCTGTAGCGGTGTTTGACCCTCGCGCCTCGGGTGCGGTATTCGCCCGCTCCCTCTCATGAGCTCCGACGCGCACACCCCACGCCGCACGTTCGCGATCATCTCGCACCCCGACGCGGGCAAGACCACCCTCACCGAGAAGCTGCTGCTCTACGGAGGCGCGATCCACCTCGCGGGCTCGGTGCGCGCCGCGCGCGCGCGTCGCCACGCCACCTCCGACTGGATGGAGCTCGAGAAGCAGCGCGGCATCTCGATCACGTCGAGCGTGCTCCAGTTCCCCTACGCGGGGACGCGCTTCAACCTCCTCGACACGCCGGGCCACCAGGACTTCAGCGAGGACACCTACCGCACGCTCACGGCGGCGGACTCGGCGGTGATGCTCATCGACGCGGCCAAGGGCGTCGAGGCGCAGACGCGCAAGCTCTTTCAGGTCTGCCGCCTGCGCAACACGCCCATCGTCACCTTCGTCAACAAGCTCGACCGCCCGGGGCAGGACCCCTTCGACCTGATGATGGAGATCGAGCAGCTCCTCTCGATCCACTGCGTGCCGGTGAACTGGCCCGTGGGCATGGGGTCGAGCTTCCGCGGCGTGTACGACCGGCTCAGCCGCAAGATCCTGCTCTTTCAGCGCGTGGGCGATCACGGCCAGAGCGTCGTCGACATGCGCGAGGTCTCCGTCGACGACCCGTCGCTCCCCGACATCGTCGGCGAGACGCAGTGGAAGATGACCCGCGACGAGATCGAGCTCCTCGACACGGCGGGCGAGGACTTCGACGTCGAGGCCTTCCGCGAGGGCAAGATCACCCCGGTGTTCTGGGGCAGCGCGATGACCAACTTCGGCATCGAGCCCTTTCTCTCGCGCTTCAAGGACTTCGCCCCCGAGCCCGGCGCGCGCGCCTCTTCGAAGGGCCTCGTGAAGCCCGCCGACAAGGACTTCTCGGCCTTCATCTTCAAGGTGCAGGCGAACATGGACAAGGCCCACCGCGACCGCGTGGCCTTCATGCGCGTGTGCTCGGGGAGCTTTCAGAGCGGCATGTGGGTCAAGCACATGCGCCTCGGCAAGGAGGTGCGGCTCTCGCGCCCGCAGCAGTTCTTCGCGCAGGAGCGCACCCTCGTCGACGAGGCCTATCCGGGCGACGTGCTCGGCGTGTTCGACCCGGGGATGTTCCGCATCGGCGACACGATCTGCGCGGGCGAGGGGTTCACCTTCGACGCCGTTCCGCGGTTCTCGCCCGAGCACTTCGGCCGCCTCCGCGTGAAGGACCCGTCGCGCCGAAAGCAGTTCATGCAGGGCCTCTCGCAGCTCGTCGAAGAGGGGACGGTGCAGCAGTTCACCGTGCCCGGTCAGGAGCAGTCGCCCGTGCTCGGCGTGGTGGGGCAGCTCCAGTTCGAGGTGCTCGAGCACCGGCTCAAGAGCGAGTACGGCGTCGAGGTGTACCTCGAAGGGCTCGAGTTCACGCACGCGCGCTGGGTCGAGGGGGCAGACGCCACCGCCGACAACTTCGAAGGCAAGGGCTACGGCGCCGCGGTCTTCGACCAGGACGGCAAGCTCGTCGTGCTCTTCAAGTCCGACTGGGCTCTCTCCGTCGCGGAGAGGGACTTTCCCAAGGTGGCCTTCCACAACACGGCGCCCATCGTCGTGGCGCCGTCGAAGTAGCGCCCCTCAGTACACCGACAGTCCGAGCGTGAGCTCCGGCGACCACACGTCGGGCATGACCGCGTCGCCCGCGTAGCGCGTCACGCCCGCGCGGAGCGTGCCCGAGAGCCGCGTGGTGAAGGGCAGTTCGAACTGCGCGCCCGCGCGGACGTGCCACGTCGACACGTTGCGACCCGAGAGGCCGGGGTACATCCACGACCAGCCCGCGGCGGCGTAGGCGCCCACGTTGGTGAGCGGCATCACCTGCGCCTCGGCGCCCACGTTCGCGATGACGCTCCCGTCGGTGGTCCCCATCACGTCGACGGCGGCGCCGACGCCGACCTCGTGTACGGGAAAGCCTCCGAAGAAGGCCCTTCCCCCGACGCCCGCGGTCCATCCCCCGGCGGGGTCGTCGAGCCTCGGAACCGCCGCCGTCACGAGCGCGGACTGCACCGTGAGACCGCGGCGATTGAGCGGCGCGCGACCGAGCTGGAGGTATCGCTCCTCGCGTCCCTCGTAGACCGCGGCGCCGAGCGCGTTGTCGGCGAGCTCGGGCGTGAGGCCCGAGAGCGGCACCGCCACGAGCGACCCGTCGGGCTCGTTGATGTAGAGCGGCTCGTCGGGCGGCAGGCCCACCCACCCGTCGTAGCGAGCGCCCTCGGTGCCCGCGAGCACGAAGACCATCACCGCCGCGGCCACCACGACCACGAGCACCACGACGGCCGCGCCGCGACCACCACCGCCGCCGCCACCGCCGCCGCTCGATCCGTGGCTCGAGCTCCCGCGCGACGTCGAGCCCGTCGACGTCGTGGCCACCGTGGCGACGCGCGTCGAGGCGCCGCGCTGAAAGTGCCCGGGGACGCTGTACCACCGCCCGCCGAACCAGTACGTCTGCGGGAGGAACACGGGCTCCGGCGGCGCGAGGAGCGCGTTGGCCTCGGGGGGATTGTCGCTGTCCATCATCCGCTGCGTGACGCGGACGGCCTGCCAGCGCTCGGAGGGCGGCGTGCGCGCGAGGCGCGAGAGCTCCTCCCGAGAAACGCTGTAGCTCGAAGACAGGCACGACGCGGCGAGCATCGAAGGGATGAGCACCGACACGACCGCGAGACGAAGCGGAGGGCGCATGCGCGCGAGTCTATTCCCGCAGAGCGCCGCTGGGGATATCGTCCCGTCCCCTTCGCATCGGGAGGGACCCTGAGAGGAGACCATGAAGTTCTTCATCGACACGGCGGACACCAAGGAAATCCGCGAGGCCGTCGCGATGGGCCTGATCGACGGCGTCACCACCAACCCCTCGCTCGTCGCCAAGACCGGCCGCCGCTACGTCGACGTGGTGCGCGAGATCTGCGACATCGTCGATGGACCCATCTCCGCCGAGGTGCTCTCCATCGACTACGAGGGGATGATGCGCGAGGCCCACGAGTGGCACGCGGTGCACCCCAACGTGGTGGTCAAGCTCCCGCTCACCCACGACGGCCTCAAGGCCACGCGGAGCTGCGCGAAGGAGGGCATCGCCACCAACGTCACCCTGTGCTTCTCGCCCAACCAGGCGCTCCTCGCGGCCAAGGCGGGCGCGACGTACATCTCCCCCTTCATCGGTCGCCTCGACGACGTCTCCGAGGAGGGCATGGACCTCATCTCGAAGATCGTGGCGATCTACCGCAACTACGACTTCGACACCGAGGTGCTCGTCGCGTCGGTGCGCCACCCGGTGCACGTCCTCCAGTCGGCGCTCATCGGGGCCGACGTCTGCACGATCCCCTTCAAGGTGATCGAGCAGCTCGCGAAGCACCCGCTCACCGACAAGGGCCTCGCGCAGTTCGTCGAGGACTCCAAGAAGATCCCGCGGTGAAGGCCGCGCTGGTGGTGGGCGCCGGGGGCTTCCTCGGCGCCATCGCGCGGTACCTGGTCAACCTCGCGGTGCTCCGCGTGTGGACCGCGCCCTTTCCCCTCGGCACGCTGATCATCAACGTGAGCGGGAGCTTCGTGCTCGGGTGGTTCTCGACCTGGGCCGCCGCCCGCGCCGGCCTCGACCCCGCGTGGCGGCTCTTCATCGGCACAGGCTTCGTCGGGGCCTACACCACCTTCTCGACCTTCGAGTACGAGACCCGACGGCTCTCCGACCTGCACTCCGTGATGTGGGCCGCGCTCAACGTCGCGACCTCCGTGATCGCAGGCTACGCAGCCGTCTCCATCGGCGTCCGCCTCGCCCGACCCTGAACAACACGCCCACCGCTCAGCGCCCCTTAACATCGCAGGGCGGGTCCCTCGTTGGGGTTGCGAACGTCACTGGACTTCTGAGAACCTATCTGTACGACCTCTCAGAGGAGTCACGCGAATGAAGAAACAGTTTCTTGCAATGGGAGCGCTCCTCGCAGCCGCGGCGCTTTCCGCCGACGACGCGAGCGCGCAGCGACGTGTGCTCGTGTTCGGCCCTGGTGGACAGAACGCCATCAACGACCTGCGCACCAACGTCCCGGCGATCCGCGACGCGGGGCCGACGCAGGGCCAGTTCACCATCGCCACCGAGGCCCAGTGGCGCGCGATGACCACCGCGCAGTTCGCCGCCTACAACGCCATCTGGATCGACGGCGGCGCGTGCGCGACCCCCGCCGACCGCGGCACCGCGATGTTCCAGGCCGTGACCGACACGCGCGGCACCTGGTCCGCCGCGATCACGGGCCACTTCGAGATCATCGGGTCTGACTCGGACTTCCACATCGGGCCGTCGCGCAAGTTCCTCACGAACAGCTACCACTACGTCACCAGCGGGGCGGGCACGGGGCTCTTCGTGAGCACCTCGTGCCTCTTCTACACGGCCCCCGCAGACACCCCCGTCCCGTGGCTCCAGGGCATCGGCGACTTCCGCGTCACGGGTGATAGCTGTACCGACGGTGAGCTCCTCGAACCCACCGCGGCCACCCACCCGGTGCACATCGGGATCTCGCCCCCCACGAGCACCATCGCCGTGCCCGGCGACCTCATGTGGAGCTGCTTCACGCACTCGCACTTCAACCGTCACCCGCCGTCGTTTCAGCGCATCTACTCGCTCGCCCCCATCGGCCCCGGCCGCGGCGTGGTGATCGTCAACGACCGCGGCGGATGCGTCATCGACGCCGACTGCCTCCCCGGTCAGTTCTGCAACCGCGACGCGTCGGGCGGTGACCCCACCTGCCGCACCACGCACGGCAACGGGAGCCCCTGCACCGCCGGAACGGAGTGCACCTCGGGCATCTGCACCGAGGGCGTGTGCTGCAACGCCACCTGCTCGGGCCAGTGTGAGTCGTGCCGCAACGCGGGCTCCGTGGGCCTCTGCACCGCCACCACGGGCGCCCCCGTCGGAACCCGCGCCGCGTGCACCGCCTTCGGCACCACCTGCGGCGGTCGCTGCGACGGGTCCAACCGTACCGAGTGCACCTTCCCCGCGACCTCCACGGTCTGCGTCGCCGCCGCGTGCTCCTCCGGCGTCGCCACCTCCGCCGCCTTCTGCGACGGCCGCGGCGCGTGCGGGACGCCCCGCAGCACGATGTGCAACCCCTACGTCTGCGGCGCCACCACGTGCCTCTCGATGTGCAGCACCGACGCCGACTGCGCGACGGGGCTCCGCTGCCAGGCCGGCGCCTGCATCACCCGCATCCCCGCGGGCATGGGCTGCACCTCCAACGCCGCGTGCGCCTCGGGCAACTGCGTCGACGGCGTGTGCTGCAACACCGCGTGCAACGGTCAGTGCGAGGCGTGCGACGTGCCCGGCTCGCTCGGCACCTGCTCGCCCGTCATGGGCGCGCCCCACGGCGGCCGTCGCACCTGCGGCGGCAGCGGCGTCTGCGCGGGCACCTGCGACGGGATGAACCGCGCCGCGTGCACCTTCCCCAACGACCAGAGCATGTGCGGGATGCCCGCGTGCTCGATGGGCGTCGAGACGCCCGTCGCGACCTGCGACGGACGCGGCACCTGCGTCACCCCGATGCCCCGCGACTGCGGCCGCTTCGCCTGCGGCCCCTCGGCCTGCCGCACGAGCTGCGACACCGACGTCGAGTGCGCCGCGGGCAGCTTCTGCCGCGACGGCGTCTGCATCGCGCGCCAGCCCAACGGCGGCGCGTGCACCATGGCGGCGCAGTGCGTCTCGGGCAACTGCGTCGACGGCGTGTGCTGCAACACCGCGTGCAACGGCCAGTGCGAGGCGTGCGACGTCTCGGGCTCCGTCGGCACCTGCTCGCCCGCGATGGGCGCGCCCCACGGCGCTCGCCCCGCGTGCGCCGGATCGGGCGCCTGCGCCGGCACCTGCGACGGCACCGCGCGGACCAACTGCGCGTACCCCGGCTCGTCGACCGAGTGCCGCGCGGCCTCGTGCGCCGAAGGCCAGGCCACCAACCGCGGGACCTGCGACGGCATGGGCGTGTGCAGCGCGCCCGTGACCACCAACTGCGCGCCCTACACCTGCGAAGGCACCATGTGCCGCGCGTCGTGCAACGCCTCGTCGGACTGCCAGATGGGCTTCCGCTGCGAGATGGGCCGCTGCGTTCCGACGGGCATGCTCGGCTCGCCCTGCACCCGCGATGACCAGTGCGGCATGGGCGTCTGCTCCGGCGGCGTCTGCTGCAACGTGGCCTGCAACGGCGCCTGCCAGAGCTGCATCCTCCCCGGCCGCGCGGGCACCTGCACCCCGCTCCCCGCGCGCACGCAGCCCGCCGACGCCAGCGTCGGGTGCTTCTGCGACGGCATCAGCGGCACCTGCGGCGCGACCCCCGACGCGGGCACCCCCGACGTGCCCGTCACCATGGACAGCGGTCCCACCGTGACCATCGGCTACCAGGGCTCGGGCTGCGGGTGCAGCGCGCCTGGCAACGCCTCGGGCAACGCCGCGCTCGGCCTCGTCGCCGCGGCACTCGCCCTCGCGACCGCGCGTCGCCGCCGTCGCTGACCGGCATTTCCCCATCATCCCCTCGCCGGGCGTTGAACCGTCAGCGCCCGGCGCTTCCGCCTCCTCCTCGGTCTCGCTCCTCCCGCTGAAAACTACGCAGATTTGCGCAGCGTCACCCGGCCGCGCGCGACCGGGGAGAGTTCAGCCACGCCGCACGAATTCAGTGAGACCTGCGCTTTGTGCTTGATGGCGGAGAGGGGAGTTCAATACCGTTCATTTCAAGTGGGTTGGCGCTGTTTTCGGCGCCACCACCCTGAACCCGTGGAGGCTGTCGTGAGGCTTAGGCAGGATGTTCATCGAGTGGCTGCATGCATGGCGCTTCTGGGCGTGGCGGTGACGTCACGGGCCGAAGCCCAGACCGCGAGCAACTCGGGTTGGGCACTGAACCGCTACGAACCCGCGCCGATGGGCGACGCGTTCTTCCTGGCGGAGCATCCCTGGTACTCGTCGACGCGCGTGTTCTCCGTCGGTCTCTACGGCGACTACGCCAACAACCCCCTGCGGCTCGACATCACCAACAACGGCACCGGGAGCACCGAGGTCCGCGACGACATCACCGGGATGTTCGTCATGCACGTGGGCGCGCAGGTGTCGTTCCTCGACCGCGTGGGCATCCACCTCTCGCTGCCCGTCTCGCTCACGCAGAACGGCACGGGCACCGCCAACGTCGGCGCCTCCGTCACCGCCGTCGGACCGGCCGACGGACCCGCCATCGCGGACCTCCGCGCGGGCCTGCGCCTGCGGATCTTCGGTCACGCCGACCGCGACCCCTTCTCGCTGCACATCGGCGCCAACTTCTGGGCGCCCATCGGCAGCCGCGCGAGCAACACCGGCGACGAGGACTTTCGCATCGAGCCGCGCCTCACGCTCGCGGGCCGCGGCGGCCCCGTGCGCTGGTCGCTCAGCGGGTCGTTCATCGTGCGCTCGGAGCGCGAGGTCACCAACCTCGTCTTCGGCAACGAGCTGCGCCTCACCGCGGGCATCGGCCTCGTCTTCGCCAACGAGCGCTTCATGATCGGCCCCGAGGGGTACTTCGTCACGCCCATCCGTGACATCCCCACCTCGCTCGGCGGCGGCAGCGCGCTCTTCGCGAAGAACCAGTCGGGCGGAGAGATCTACCTCGGCGCGAGCTACCTCATCGCCGACGCGATCCGCGTGGGCGTCGCCGCGGGGCCGGGCATCGGCACGGGCCCCGGCATCCCCGACGTGCGCGCGCTCTTCAACCTCTCGTACGCGCCCATCACCCGCGCCGCGGCAGGGCCCGCCGACACCGACGGCGACGGCGTCTTCGACCCCGAAGACGTGTGCCCCACGGTTCCGATGGGCGCCAACCCCGACCCCTCGCGCCGCGGATGCCCGCTCACGGACACCGACGGCGACGGCGTCTTCGACGGCGAAGACCAGTGCGTCAACGAGCCCATGGGCCCGACCCCCGACCCCGCGCACCGCGGCTGTCCGCTGCGCGACCGCGACGGCGACGGCGTGATGGACGCCGACGACGTGTGCCCCGACCAGCCGCAGGGCGCGACCCCCGACCCCACGCGCCGGGGATGCCCCGCGGGCGATCGCGACAACGACCTGATCCTCGACCACGAGGACCAGTGTCCCGACGTGACGCGCATGCCCTTCCCCGACCCCGCGCGCATCGGGTGTCCGCTCCCCGACGCGGACCACGACCAGGTGCCCGAGCCCCCCGACGCCTGCCCCGGCGTGCCCGGCGTGCCCTCGCCCGACCCCGCGCGCAACGGCTGCCCGAGCACCGACGTGCGCATGGAGGGCGGGCAGATCCTCATCCTCGAGCAGGTGTTCTTCGACACCGATCGCGACACCATCAAGCGAAGGAGCTTCCGCATCCTTCAGGCGGTGGCCGACGTGCTCCGCGCGGCGCCCCACATCCGTCGCGTCTCGGTCGACGGACACACCGACAACCGCGCCTCCGAGGAGCACAACCTCGACCTCTCGCAGCGTCGCGCCGCCGCCGTCGTGCGCTGGCTCATCGACCACGGCGTCGACGCCGGCCGCCTCGAGTCGCACGGGTACGGCCCGTCGCGCCCCATCGACACGAACGAGACCAACGCCGGGCGCGCGCGCAACCGCCGCGTGGAGTTCGTGATCATCGACCCGCCGCAGCCCCGCGACGCGACGCCGATGGTGACCCCGCCCGCGCCGCCCGCCGCCCCCGCCGGGCGCGGACACGGCCGTCGCCACAGGCGACACTGACCGCGCAACGACCGTGACGCGCGCGCCGACGTCGAGGGGGTGAGCGCCTCCCGACGCGGCGCGCGCAGGTGTAACGTCCGTCGATGAGCCCGTCGTGCCCGAAGTGGCGAAGTGACCGCTTCTGGCGCGAGAGCAGGAGGTACCACGTGCTTGACGAAGTAAAGACCGCAGGAATGAGGCGACCGGCGCTGGTGCTGGCGCTGCTCGCGGCCGCCGCGAGCTGTACGAGCAGCAACCCCGCGCCGGTCGACAGCTCGACCCCCACCGACGTCGTGGTCGACATGGCCCCGGTCGACGTGTTCACGGGCTGCACCTCGAACGCCGGGTGCGCGGGCTCTCCCGGCCGCCCCATCTGCAACACGTCGAACGGGCAGTGCGTGAGCTGCACCACGATGGCCACGGCGTGCAGCGCGGCCCAGTACTGCAACAGCGCGACGGGCGCCTGCGAGGCGGGCTGCTCGAGCGACATGGGCTGCGCGACGGGCGGCGGCGACGGCGGCGTCGACGGCGGCGGCGCGGGTGGCCACTGCGACACCATCACGCACACCTGCGTGCAGTGCGTCACCAACGACCACTGCCCCGCGGGCACGGTCTGCCGCGGATCGACCTGCGCCGCCGGGTGCAGCGCGGCGCGCGCGTGCCCCACGGGTCAGTCGTGCTGCGACGGCGCGTGCATCGACACGCAGAGCAACGTGAGCGCCTGCGGCATGTGCGGCAACACCTGCCGCACGCCCAACGGTCGCCCCGCGTGCAGCATGGGCACCTGCGGCGTGGGCATGTGCACCGCGCCCTACGAGAACTGCGACATGAACGCGGCCAACGGCTGCGAGATCGACCTCCAGAACGATCCCAACAACTGCGGCGCGTGCGGCAACCGCTGCCCCTCGGGCTCGAGCTCGATGGGCGTGTGCGTCATGGGCCGCTGCTCGCTCGGGTGCGCCGAGGGCTTCGCCGACTGCGACGGCATGGCCTCCAACGGCTGCGAGACCGACACGCGCGTCGACAACGCCAACTGCGGCACCTGCGGCCGCGCATGCACGCTCCGCAACGCCACGTCGTCGTGCACGATGGGAGCGTGCGCGGTGACCGCGTGCGCCGACGGCTTCGCGAACTGCGATAGCGACCCCTCGACGGGCTGCGAGACGGCCACGTCGAACAACATCCTGGCCTGCGGTCGCTGCGGCAACGTGTGCAACCTCACGAACGTCGCCTCGCACGGCTGCGCCGCGGGCGCGTGCACGATCCTCACGTGCGACCCGGGCTACGCCGACTGCGACGGGATGGCCTCCAACGGCTGCGAGGTCAACACCGACACGAGCGGCTCGAACTGCGGCGTCTGCGGGCGCTCGTGCGGCATGGGGATGTGCACCCGCGGCGTGTGTACGAGCACCTGCTCGGGCGGACGCGGCGACTGCGACGGCAACGCCACCAACGGCTGCGAGGCCGACCTCAACACCGAGACGCTCAACTGCGGCGTGTGCCGTAACAGTTGCGTCGCGGGTCCGCAGTCGACGGCGCGCTGCACCTCGGGCGCGTGCTCGATCGCGTGCAACACGGGCTTCTCGGACTGCAACGCCAACCCCGCCGACGGGTGCGAGATCGACACGCGCGTGTCGCCCACCAACTGCGGCCGCTGCGGCAACGCCTGCGCCTCGGGCCAGGTCTGCAACGACGGCATCTGCGTCGCGCCGTGCCCTGGCGTCCAGACGAGATGCGCGGGCGCGTGCGTGTCGCTCCAGACCGACAACACCAACTGCGGCGCCTGCGGGACGCGCTGCGCGACGGGCAACACCTGCACCGACGGCGTGTGCCGCTGCGCCATCGGCACCGAGCCCCTCGCGGGCGTGCAGTGCGGCACCACCTGCGTCGACGTGCTGAGCAGCAACACCAACTGCGGCACCTGCGGCAACGCCTGCGCGACGGGGTCGACCTGCACGCGCGGCGTGTGCCGCTGCAACATCTCGGGGCTGCCCGTGGGCATCCTCTGCGGCGCCACCTGCGCCGATCCCTTCTCGGATCGGAACAACTGCGGCCGCTGCGGCAACGCCTGCGCCACGGGCGAGAGCTGCGTCTCGGGCACGTGCCGCTGCGTGACCGCGACGGGCGCGATGGGCACCACGTGCAGCGGGGTGTGCTCCGACAACTCCATCGATCGGAACAACTGCGGCCGCTGCGGCAACGCGTGTCCCGCGTCGCAGGTCTGCACGTCGGGCGCGTGCGCGGCCTGCCCGACGGGCACCACGTTCTGCTCGGCCTCGGGCTCCTGCGCCAACCTCCAGACCAGCGTGAGCAACTGCGGCGCGTGCGGGAACGTCTGCGCCTCCGGGCGCGCGTGCGTCGCGGGCGTGTGCTCCACCCGGCCGCTCTACCACGGGTGGACCTCGCCCCTCGCGGGCTGCCTCACGACCACCTACAACGCCACGGCGACGACGGTCCTCGGCGGCAGCTACCCCTACAACACCGGTGACTCCAACGCCTGCCGCGCGTGGAAGCTCGCCGCCACCGTGTGCACGACGGAGCCGACGGCCTACTCCGACACGAACAACTGGACGTGCCCGACCTCGGGCGGCTTCACCGACCCCGTCTTCGGCACCTACTGCGCCGCGCCCGGCACGCAGTACTCGTGCTCGACGTGCCCCGGCGCCTGCAACGCCATGTGCGCGTACAACCCGCTCTCGCTGCGCAACTGCAGCGGCGCCGAATCCAACCAGCCCTGAGCCTCCGCCTCGGCGCTCTGCGCCTCCCTCCCTGATCGCGCCTTTGTGAAGGTCACCGCGTCGCCCGACGCGGGTGGTACCTTCGCGCCATGAGCTCCGATCGCGTCATCGTCACCGTCGACCAGCACGTCGCCCACGTGCGACTCAACCGCCCCGACAAGCGCAACGCGCTCGACCTCGCGATGTTCGAAGCGCTCTCGTCCGCGGGAGAGCGCCTCCGCGACGCGCGCGGCGTCCGCGCGGCCGTGCTCTCGGGCGAGGGGAAGGCCTTCTGCGCGGGCCTCGACTGGCCGGCCTTCATGGCCTCCGGCGCGGAGTCTGCGATGAAGCTCCTCGGCGAGCGCGACGAGGGCGGCGCCAACCTCGCGCAGCGCGTGTGCCGCGTGTGGACCGCGCTGCCCTTCCCCGTGCTCGCGGCGGTGCACGGCGCGGCCCTCGGCGGCGGGCTCCAGATCGCGCTCGGCGCAGACCTGCGCTACGTGCACCCCTTCGCGCAGCTCTCGATCATGGAGGTGCGCTACGGGCTCGTCCCCGACATGGGCCTCTCGACGGTGCTCCACCGCCTCGTGCGCGACGACGTCGCCCGCGAGCTGGCCTTCACGGGCCGCGTGATCTCGGGTGAAGAAGCCGCGCGCGTGGGCCTCGCGACGCGCACCTGCGACGATCCCCTCGCCGAGGCGATGGAGGTCGCCCGCTCCATCGCAGCGCGCTCTCCCAGGGCCGTGCGCGCGATCAAGCAGCTCGTCGAGCGCGCGCCTCGCCTCGACGCGCACGCGGCCCTGCGCCTCGAGACCGAGCTCCAACAGCAGCTCATCGGGAGCCCCGAGCAGATGGAAGCCGCCCTCGCCGTCTTCGAGAAGCGCGAGGCCGTCTTCGACGATCCATGAACGGACACCTCTCGCGAGAAGCTTTCACGCCAGGGGTTCACGTCCCCGTTGCAACGCGTGCGCGACCGACTGACACTCGCGGCCGGTGGTTGCATGGACGCAACGATGATGCTCGATGAGATCGCGGTGTTCGTTCAGGTCGTCGAGGCCGGATCGTTCACCGCTGCGGCGCGCAAGCGCGCGGTTCCGAAGTCAACGCTGAGCCGCGGGGTGGCGCGGCTCGAGGACGCGCTTCGAACGCCCCTCCTGCAGCGGACGGCGCGCAAGGTGGCGCTCACCGACGCGGGCAGGGTGTTCTACGAGCGCGTGGCGCCCCACGTGGCGGGCCTGCGCGACGCCGCGGTGGTGGCCGGCGAGCGCGAGGAGCAGCCGCGCGGGACGCTCCGCGTGACGGCGCCCGTGGACATCGGCGAGGCCCTGCTGGCCGACGTGTTCGTGCGCTTCGCCGCGAAGAACCCGCACGTGAAGCTCGACGTCGACCTCTCGGCGCGCACGGTGAACCTCGTCGAGGAGGGTTTCGACGTGGCGATCCGCGCGTCGCAGCGGCTCAAGGACTCGACCCTCGTGGCGCGCAAGCTCTGCGAGCCCGAGACGCACCTCTACGCGTCGCCGCTGTACCTCGCGCGCAAGCCTGCGCCGCAGAAGCCCGAAGAGCTTTCGAAGCACGACTGCGTGCTCTTTCGGCCCGTCGACGGACAGGCCGAGTGGCCCCTCGCGAACAACGGCGTCGAGCGGCACTTCACGGCCAGCGGGAGGCTCGGAGGCAACGAGTTCTCGTTCGTGCGCTCGATGCTGCGCGCGGGCGCGGGCGTCGGTCCGTTGCCGGGCTTCTTCGCCGCGATGGACGTCGCCGACGGCCGCCTCGTGCGCGTGCTCCCCGAGTGGTCGTGGGGGAGCGTCTCGATCTTCATCGTGTACCCGGGGGCGCGGCACATCCCGAAGAAGGTCACGGTGTTCAGGGATTTTCTGATCGAAGCGTTCCGCCCCGCGACGCCCGCGCGCTGACCGCGAGGGCGCCGACGGAGCGTCTCGTCACTGCGGGATGAGCTGGCTGTTGGCCGACGGCACGACGATGTACACGGGCCGCTCGTCGACCACGGTGTCTCCGCGCCCGATCACCTGGATCGTCGCGCGGAACAGCTTCGCGGTGACGCCGCCGGGCTGGAAGTCGTTGTAGAAATCGACGTTGAAGGTCACGCGCGTCGCGGGGTCGACGTTGAAGAACGTGCGCTCGTCGCGGCGATCGAAGCCCGTCGGCGCGTCGGGCTCGCCGCGCAGCGTGACCACCGAGCGGATGAAGTCCGACGTGGTGTGCCCCGCGGCGACGCCCTCGGCCATCGCGTCGGCCTGCACGCGCGTGGTGATGTTCTGCCGCGCGCCCGGCGATCTCCGAGATGGCGTTGACGACGTTCATCGACACCGCCGCGCTCGCGCCGCCGGCGCCCGTGAACACGATGGGCATGCCCATACCGTTGAGGGTCATCGTGCGCGTCGCGACGACGCGCGCGTTGTTGGCCGTCTGCGAGCTGCCCACGTCGAGGCCGATGAAGAACGCGCCGCGGCGGTTGAACGCGTCGACGAGCTCGTCGCAGGTGTGCGACGGGTTGGGCGTGCCCGGCGTGCGGGGCGAGCCCGCGGCGCAGCCGTCGTACCAGTCCGCATCGGAGGTGAGCACCACGATGGGGATGCGCCCCTCGCGGAAGCAGCCCCAGCCGTAGATGCCGCCGGGCATGTCGGGGTCGGCGCCGCAGTCGCGCTCGGGGATCATGCGCGCCGCCCAGCCGTTGCCCATGGGGTCGAGCGCGTTGATGACCGTGCGCAGCGCCGCGGGGTCGTTCTCGTAGCCGCGGTTGCCGCTGCCCGCGATGATCTCGTACGCGGCCTCGGTGGAGTTCTCGGGGCCGTCGCCGCCCGCGAAGCCCGGCGCGTCCTGGTCGATGGTGCGCATGCGCGTGAAGGCCATCTGCGCCGCGGCGACGTCGGTGGTGAGGCGCTGGCGGACCCAGAGGTTGTAGTCGCCGGGGTGTCCGGCCTGGCCGTCGACGCCGTTGGGGAGGCTCACGAACGACCCGACGCCGAAGCGCACGTCGGGGATCGCGGCCTGGATCATCGGCACGATCATGGTGCTGAAGTTCGTGCGGATGTTGGTGATCGTCCCCGACATCGAGCCCGAGTTGTCGACGAGGAAGAACACGTCGGCCTGACGGATGCGCGTCGAGAAGGTGAACTCGCGCATCTCGTGGGGGCCGGGCATATCCGGCGGGTGATACGGGAGCACGACGTAGAGGCTGCTGGCGCTCGGGCGCGAGACGGGGTCGCGGCCGTCGCTCATCGCGGCGGCTTCGATGAGGTCGGTCACGCCGTCGTTGTCGGTGTCGCCCGCGCAGGGGTTGGTGCGCGCGAGGAGCTCCTCGTGGTCGGTGAGCCCGTCGTTGTCGGAGTCGACGTCGCGGAAGTTGGGGACCGTGTCGCCCATGTCGAAGTCGCAGTTGTCGCCGGGGCTCCTGCACGCGGGGGCGGGCATGGCCATCGAGGCGAAGCCGGGGTAGCTCCTGCGGGCCTCGTTCTGGTCGAAGTAGCCGTCGTCGTCGGAGTCGGTGTCGAGGTAGTCGGGGGTGCCGTCGGAGTCGGTGTCGCGGTTCTCGGTGCGACCCTCGATGGCGTCGGAGATGCCGTCGCGGTCCATGTCTCCGCAGCCGGGGGCGGCGTCGACGGGCGGCGCGTCGGTCGCGATGACGTCGGTGTGTGCGGCGTCCACGGGGGTCGCTGCGTCGGGTGTTGCGAAGGGGCGCACGGGCTCCGAAGAGCAGCCCATGACGACCGCGGCGGTGAGCCACGAGAGTGGTCGGAGACTTGCGCGCATATCGACGATGAAACGTCGGGCGGCCCCCCTGAGTCAACAGGGGAACCCGATAGCGCGCGCGTACCGTGACGTGATAGTGGCGACCGCCATGACGACCACGAGCGCAAGCGAGTTCTCGGATCGATACGATCCCCACGCGGCGGAGGCGAAGTGGTATCCGCGCTGGCTCGACGCGGGGGTGTTCAAGCCCGACATGGCCGCGGCGCGCGCCGGCGCGAAGCCCTACGTGATCATGATGCCGCCGCCCAACGTGACGGGCTCGCTGCACATGGGGCACGCGCTCTTCGTCACGCTTCAAGACGTGCTCGCGCGCACCCACCGGATGCGCGGGGACGCGACCCTGTGGCTACCCGGCGTCGACCACGCGGGCATCGCCACGCAGGCCGTCGTCGAGCGGGAGCTCAAGCGCCACGAGGGCAAGAGCCGCCACGACCTCGGGCGCGCGGCCTTCCTCGACCGCGTGTGGGCGTGGAAGCGCAAGAACGGCGACCGCATCGTCGAGCAGCTCAAGGCCATGGGCGCCTCGGCCGACTGGTCGCGCGAGCGCTTCACCATGGACGACGTGTGCAACCGCGCCGTGGTCGAGGCCTTCGTGCGCTTCTGGGACGACGGGCTCGTGTACCGCGGCGAGCGCCTGATCCACTGGGACCCGCAGCTCCTCACGTCGCTCTCCGACGAGGAGGTCGACTACGAGGAGAAGGACGGCGAACTCTGGCGCTTCGCCTACCCCGTGAAGGGCATGGAGGGCGTCGAGATCGTCGTGGCCACCACGCGCCCCGAGACCATGCTCGGCGACGTGGCCGTGGCCGTTCACCCCGACGACGAGCGCTACAAGCACCTCGTCGGCAGCGAGCTCGCGCACCCCTTCTTCGCGAGCCGCAGGGTCGTGGTGATCGCGGACTCGTACGTCGACAAGGGCTTCGGCACGGGCGCCGTGAAGGTCACGCCCGCGCACGACCCCAACGACTTCGAGATGGGGCGGCGCCACGGCCTCCCGATGATCAACATCTTCACCCTCGACGCGCGCATCAACGCCGAGGGCGGGGCCTTCGAAGGCATGGAGCGCTACGAGGCGCGCAAGGCCGTGAAGAAGGCCCTCGAGGAGCGCGGCTTCGAGCGCGGCACGGAGAAGATCCGTCACAACGTGTCGGTGAGCCAGCGCTCGGGCGCGGTCATCGAGCCGATGCTCTCGCGGCAGTTCTTCATGAAGACGAAGGGCTTCGCCGACGAGGCCCTCAAGATCGTCGAGGGAGACAACCCCCAGACGCGCATCCTGCCCGAGCACTGGAAGAAGACCTGGGACCACTTCATGAACAACAACCGCGACTGGTGCGTGTCGCGGCAGCTGTGGTGGGGCCATCGGATCCCGGTCTTCTACGACCTCACGCGGCTCGACGAGGTCATCGACGCCGACGCCGCGCGCAAGGGCCGCGGCACCGAGGCGACCGCCGCGAGGGAGCGTGGGCTTGAGGGCCGCGAGCTGCTCGCGGTGGTGCTGCGCACCGTCGACGACGACCTCGTGATGGCGAAGCTCGCGCTGGCGAGCCGCGACGACCTCGAGGCGCGCGATGCCTCGCGCTACGCGCAAGAAGAGGACGTGCTCGACACGTGGTTCAGCTCGGGCCTGTGGCCCTTCTCGACGCTGGGATGGCCCGACGCGACGGAGGACCTCGAGCTGTTCTATCCGGGCTCGGTGCTCGAGACCGGGAGCGACATTCTGTTCTTCTGGGTCGCGCGCATGGTGTGGTTCGGTCGGCACCTCATGGGCGAGACGCCCTTCCGCGATGTGTTCCTGCACGCGATCGTGAGGGACGCGGCGGGCAAGAAGATGTCGAAGAGCGAGGGCAACGCGATCGATCCCCTCGACGTGATCGCGGGCATCGCGCTCCCCGCGCTGCTCGACAAGACGCGCACGTACCCGATCCCCGAGAAGAAGCTCGCCTCGGTGCTCAAGAACATCGAGAAGGAGTTCCCCGAGGGGATCCCCGAGACGGGGGCCGACGGGCTGCGCTTCACGCTCGCCGCGCTGTCTTCGTGGGGCCGCGACGTGAAGCTCTCGATCCCGCGCGCCGCGGGCTACAGGGCCTTCCTCAACAAGATCTGGAACGCCACGCGCTTCGTGATGATGAAGGGCGGCGTCGGCCCCGTGCAGCCCGTCTCCGCGGTGCGCGCCGACCTCGACGTGGCCGATCGGTACATCCTCTCGAAGCTCCAGGGCGTCGTGGGCGAGGTCTCGCGCGCCATCGACGAGTACCGCTTCGACGCGATGGCCAACGCCATCTACCGCTTCTTCTGGACGGAGTTCTGCGACGTCTACGTCGAGCTCGCGAAGGCCGTGCTCGAAGGCGAAGACCCCAGGGCCCGCGAGGCCACGCGCGCCACCCTCGTGCACGTGCTCGACACGTCGATGCGGCTGCTCCACCCGCTGTGTCCCTTCCTCACCGAAGAACTCTGGCAGCTCCTCCCGGGGCGCGCCGAGCGGTGGCACGCGACGGAGTTCTGCGCCCTCGCCTCGTGGCCCACCGTCGATGACACCCTCGTCGACGCGGGCGCCGAGGCCGAGGTGGGCCTCCTCACCGACGTGGCCTCGATGGTGCGCAACGTCCGCCAGGAGTCGGGCCTGCCGCCGCGCAAGGCCGTGACCGTCGACGTCGTGTGCGCCGCCGACAGCGCGCGCGTGACGCTCGAGCGCGTGCGCGGGCAGCTCCTTCGCTACGCCGTGATCGACGAGCTGCGCGCGGTGCTCCGCGAGGGCTACGTCGCGCCGAAGCTCGCGGGCTCGCACGCCACGGGCGACTTCGAAGTGGTCGTGCACCTCGAAGGGCTCATCGACGTCGCGAAGGAGCGCGAGCGCCTCACGCGCGAGATCACCCGCGCCGAGAAGGACCTCTCGGGCCTCGAGAAGCGCTTCGCCGCGCCCGACTTCGCGAGCCGCGCGCCCGCCGAGGTCGTCGAGCAGGGACGCGCCGACATGGCCGCCCTCCGAGAGAAGATCCTGCGCCTCCGCGGCGCCCTCACGCGCCTCGCCTGAACGCCCTCCGAGCACTGTCCGCGCTCATGCGGAACAATCGCCACAGCCGAGGTTGCTGCAGTGTGATTGTGCGGTTATACCCGATTCAACCCACATGAACTCACAGAAGCGCAGGATCGGCTTCGCGATGGTGCTCTGGGCTTCTCTCGCGGGCTGCGCCGTCGATGGCGCCCTCCCGGGGACCCCTTCTTCTGCTCCCGGCGACGATGCGGGCGGAGTGCCGCAGGACAGCAGCCTGACGCCCTCGCACCTGGCGCCGTCGGCGGGCCCCGTGGCCTTCGAACGCGTGTCGGTCGACTTCACCGGCGGCGGCGAATCGGCGGCGCAGCGCGAGCAGCGCGAGGTCCGCGTCGAGGCGCAGCGCGTGGTCGAGTCGGTCGCGCGGAGGCAGATCATTCCGCTCGCCGAGGGCGGCTACGCGCTCGACTCGTGGGACGCCGTGAGGGCCAACGCCGCGGCGCGCGGCATCACGTGGAACTACCCCTGGGGCGTGACCCTGTACGGCCTGCTCCGCGCCACGGCGGCCACCGGTGACCGCTCGTACGCGGACTTCGTCACGCGCCACAACGAGATCATCGGGCGCACCTACGGCTACCTCCGCGACGTCGACGCGCGCTACGGCGCGGAGCACCGCCGCGAGGTCGACGACATGCTCCGCAGGGCCCCCGTGCTCGGCGCCGTCACGCTCGGATCGCTCGACAACTGCGGCGCGATGAGCAGCCAGATCCTCGAGGGCGCGCAGCGCCAGGGCGCGCCCCTCACGAGCGGACAGAGCACGCTCATGAGCGCCGTGGGCGACTACATCTCGTCGCGGCAGAGCCGCCTGCCCGACGGCGCGTTCTGGCGTCCCGAGTGGGCGCAGACCCTCTGGATCGACGACCTGTTCATGAGCTGCCCGTTCCTCGTGCGGTGGGCGCGGCAGACCGGCGATTCGCGCTACCTCGACGACGCCGCGCGGCAGATCATCGCCTTCGCGCGCCGCCAGCAGGACCGCGACGGGCTGTGGTTCCACGCGAGCTTCGTGGGCGCCGACCGCGTCGCGCCCTTCAAGTGGGGACGCGCCAACGGGTGGGCGATGGTGGCGACCGTCGAGGTGCTCTCGGCGCTCCCCGAGAGCCACCCCGACCGCGCGCGCGTGCTCGACATCCTTCGCAGGCACATCGAGGGCGTCAAGCGCCTCCAGGCTTCGTCGGGCCGCTGGCACCAGGTGCTCGACCACGCCGAGCTCTGGGATGAGACCTCGTGCACGGCGATGTTCACCTACTCCATCGCGCGCGCCGTGAGCCGCGGATGGATCCCGCGCGAAGACCTCTCCGTCGCGATGCGCGGCCTGCGCGGGCTCGGCGAGCGCGTCGCACGCGACGGCGCGATCAGCGACGTGTGCGAGGGCACCGTCATCGGTCAGGACCTCGACTACTACGCGACGCGCGCGCACCCGATCAACGACGTGCACGGCCCCGGCCCCGTGCTCCTCGCGGCCACCGAGGTCCTCCTCGCGCTGTAACGCGCCACCCCCCCGTCGAAGCCCTCGCGGCTCCGCTCCCCGCAACGCTCAACGCGTCTTCGTCGCGCTCGCGGTCTCTCTCGCCGCGGGCTGCGACGACGCCTCGAGCGCGCGCTGCATCGACGGATCGGCCACCATCTCGACGGCCACGCGCACCCGCGTCGGCGCGTCTCCGGCGTCGAGCTCGCGCAGCGCCATCGCGGCCCCGAGCCGCTGCGCGGGGCGCACCATCGGAGCCGAGAGCACCCTGGTCACGTCGTCGAGGGTGAGCGCGACGTCGCGGTAGGTGCCGCCGCGCACCGCGTCGACGAAGACGCCGCGCCACGCCTCGGGGGTGTCCTCGGTCTGCGCCGAGAGCGCGCGCTGGAGCGCGTCGGGGAGCCCCGAGAGGTGCAGCGCCTGGACGTCTCGGATGCGCTGCGCCACGGCGTTCGCGTCGCCCGCGGTCTCGAGGCGGTACGTCTTCACCTCGCCCGAGTGGAGGCGCAGCGCGAGGGTCTCGACCTGCGAGGGGAGCACGCTCGCCGAGTGGACGCCGTAGATCGGGATGAACGTGCGGAACCAGCCGCGGCCCGCGTAGATCCCGTCGGCGCCGACGGTGATGTCGACGTGGCCCACGGAGCGCGCCGCGAGCCAGTACGCGGGCAGCGTCGCGAGGTAGGCGATCGCGATGCCCGCGCCCACGTGCTCCTCGCGCGCGAGGAGCGTCGTCAGCAGCATCGTGAGGGCCATGATGGGCGACGCGAAGAAGCCGCCCAGAAAGTACGCGAAGACCCCCTGGAGCAGCGGGCGGTTGGTGGTCACCCGCGCGGCGCGCCCGCTCGCGTCGAGGCCGAGCGCCGTGAGCCATCGGCGCGCGGTGGCCTCGTCGGGCGTGTCGATGTCGTAGCGCCTGCCGTCGCGCGCGGTGAGGCGCAACTGCCACGAGAACTGGCTCGACCGCACGATGCCCTCGGCGAGCGCCTCGCGCGGCAGCTCGATGAGCCCCTCGTCGGCGCGGATCGTGAGGCCGTCGCGGCGACAGAGAATGTCACACCTCGTCGTGGTCGTCTGCGCACGGACGAGCCCGGCGACCATCGCGCCGAGGGCCGTCACCATCGCGGCGACGGACACCAGCGTCGCGGCCGTGGGCGAGAGCGCGAGCAGCGCGACCGAGAGGAACCAGCCCGCGAGCACGCTCACGCCCGCGACGCGACGCGCGGTGGCGCGCGCCCCCATCGCGGCGACCGCCACGATGGTGCGCAGCTGCTCGGAGGGCGCTTCCACGTGGCTCCGCGAGGGCTACGCGAGGAGCTCGGGCGGAGGCAGCGGGCCGGGGACGGCGGTGGCGCAGCTCCAGGTCTTCACGCCGCCCATCTCGACGCACGTGCACGAGGTGAAGCCGCCGCCCGCGATGTCGTAGCGGCACGAGACGCCCGCGGTGTCGCAGCTCGCGCCCGAGGTCGGCGCGCTCGCGGGGCACGGGCTCGCGTCGGCCACCACGTCTCCGCCGCTGTCCGCGGGAGAGGTCCCGCCGTCGTCGGCCACGGCGTCGCTCATCGGAGACACGTCGCGCGGCGCGTCGAGGGCCACGTCGCTCTGCGCGTCTGCGCTCACGTCGGGCGCCGCGTCGGGCTGCGCGTCGCGCGCGACATCGGCGCTCACGTCGGCGCGCACGTCGGCGCTCACGTCGGCGCTCGTGTCGGCGCTCACGTCGGCGGAGATCACCGTGTCGGCGCTCACGTCGGACGCCGCGTCGGGCGTGCTGGTGGAGGAGTCGGAGCATCCTGCGCCCGCGACGAGGGTCAGCGCGCGCACGAAACGAAGGTAGTGAGGGGTCTCCATGCGCCGCGAGCATACGATGATCCGACGGCCGCCGTGGAGATTGACGGACGCGCTCCGACGCTGCTCCCATCGGCCCGTCGATGGAACCGCTGCGCACCCTCTCGCTCGACGCCTCGTCGCCGCTCCTCGCGAAGGAGTACGCGCTCCTCTCGAAGGCCCTCGCGCGCACCCCCGACGACGCCCCTCCGTGGGATCCGCGCCCCTACAGCGAGGGCGCCCTCGCGACCCTTCGAAGCGTCTGGATCGAGCGGATGAGCGCGGAGCACGGGTCTTTCCCGGTCTTCACCGCGCTCGCGCTCCAGCTCTCGGAGGCCGGCGCGACCTTCGACGCCGAGGCCGTGATGCTCCGCATGGCGCAGGACGAGATACGTCACGCCACCCTCTGCGGCGAGGTCGTGGCCGCGCTCGGTGAGACGCCGTCGTGCGTGGCCCGCCGCGCGCTCGCGCCCCTCGCGCGCCACCCGGGCTGCGGCCCCGAGGAGCGCGCGCTCCGCAACGTGATCTACACGACGTGTCTCTCTGAAATGGTCGCCGTGGCGCGCTTCGTCGAGGCCCTCGACGCGATCGAGGCGCCGTACCTCCGCGCGGTCACGCGGCAGCTCCTCGCCGACGAGGTGCTGCACGGACAGTTCGGCTTCCTCTACCTCGACGCGTGGAGCCCGTGGCTCGCGGCGCGTCCCGAGGTGTGCGCGTCGATCGAGCGGTACCTTCGCCACGCGCTCGCCGTGATCGAGACGCGCCTCGCAGGCAGCTCTCCGCATCCGTGGACCGTCACCGACGAGGAGCGCGCGCTCGGCGTCCCCGACCCCGCGAAGGCGCGCGAGGTCTTTCACACGACGCTCGAAGGCGCCGTGCTCCCGGGCCTCGAACGCTATGGAATCCGCGCGGAGCGGGCGTGGAAGGAGCGGCGCGTCGAGACCTCATCGGAGGCCCTCGTCACGCTCGCGTGAAGTGTGTTGAGAGGAGCGTCAGCGGCAGGCGAGCACGGTGCGGTGCATGTAGACCGGCGACGCGGTCGTGCCCCAGTCGCGGCCCTGGTAGTTGAAGCTCACGGAGTACCAGTCGCCGTCGACGCTGCGCACGGTCACCGCGGTGCTCTGCGGGATCATGGTCACCACCGTGCCGTTGGGCGCGCTGCGGACGTTCGCCGTCGTCGTGCTGACGGTGCAGCCCGTGGGGAGCGGCGTGGGCGTCGGGGTCGGCGTCGCGCCGGGCGTACGCCCCTCCGTGGGGAGGCTGCCGAAGGTGTACCCGAGGCCCTCCATGCGCGTGAGGATCGTGTCGAGGTTGCGCGCGGTGACGCCCTGGATGTCGTGCATGAGCACCACGCCGCCGCCGATGCGCCGCGCCTCGGAGACCACCCACTCGACGTAGTTGCTGCGGTACGCGGCCGACGCGCGGTCGCAGCGCCCCGTCGTGCCGAAGCACCAGTCGAGGGAGTCGAGGTCCCATCCGATGCCGCCGTCGGAGTACCCGAAGGAGCGGAGGATGGTCTCCTTCTCCGCGGTGCCTGATCCGTAGGGGTAGCGGAAGAGCCTCGGGAGCCGACGGCCCGTGATCGAGTCGAGCAGGTCGGCCTCGCGCGGCGCCCACGTGCGGAGCTGCGCGGGCGTCGCGATGACGTGGCTCCACTGGTGGTTGGCGATGTTGTGACCCTGCGCGAGCAGGTCGCGGATCACCGACTCGTTGCCCGCGATGTTCGCGCCCGTGATGAAGAACGTCGCGCTCGCGTGGTGCGCGCGCAGCGTCGCGAGGATGCGCGGCGTGTACTGCGCCGAAGGGCCGTCGTCGAAGGTGAGGTAGAACTTCCCCCGGCGGTCGAGGCCGAGCGACGAGGGGACGCGCACGCCGATGGCGCCCGCGTTCTCGACCGAGACGCTGTCGCCCGCGGCCTGATCGTCGCCGTGCGCGATGTCGTCGACCGAGTCGGGGTCGGCCATGCAGCCCATGAGCGCGAGCGTGGAAACCAGGGCGATCGTGCGAATTCGAACCATCGGAGCGTCCTCTGTCGTGCCGCCGCGGCGACAATGTAGGTGCGCGGAACACCTATCACGCTCCCGGGACGACGAGAAGGGGGACTACGCGCCCCTCGCACGAGATCGGTCTACCGGGCCTCGACGCCCGGCGGGAGGGGGATCCCCACGGACTGCATGGTCGCGCGCATCTCGCCCTTCTGCACCGCGCGGAACCACGCCTCGCGGCTGTCGATCTTGCCTGCCTTCACGAGGTCGCAGAGGGCGTCGTTGAGGGTCTGCATCCCGTACTGACGGCCCGTCTGCATGACGCCGTAGAGCTGGTGGGTCTTGCCCTCGCGGATCATGTTCGACACGGCGGGCGTGACGATGAGGACCTCCTGCGCGGCGGCGCGTCCCCCGCCGATCTTCTTGCAGAGGGTCTGCGAGATGACCCCTCGGAGCGAGTCCGAGAGCATCATGCGGATCTGCTCCTGCCGCTCCGCGGGGAACTGATCGATGATCCGGTCGACGGTGCTTGGCGCCGTGCGCGTGTGGAGCGTCCCGAAGACCAGGTGCCCCGTCTCGGCGGTCTCGATGGCCATCGCGACGGTCTCGAGGTCGCGCATCTCGCCCACGAGCACCACGTCGGGATCTTCTCGAAGCGCGGCCCTGAGGGCGTCTTTGAACGTGTCGGTGTGCACGCGCACCTCGCGCTGATTCACCAGACACTTCTTGTTCTTGTGCACGAACTCGATGGGGTCTTCGACCGTGATGATGTGGTCGCGCCGCGTGTTGTTGATCTTGTCGATCATCGCGGCGAGCGTGGTGCTCTTGCCCGAGCCCGTGGGGCCCGTCACGAGCACGAGGCCCTTGGGCAGATCGCAGAGCTCGAGCATCGACTTCGAGAGCCCGAGGGTCTCGGCCGAGATGATGTCCGACGGGATGCGACGGAAGACCCCGCAGGGCCCCTTGCGGTCGACGAAGGCGTTGACGCGGAAGCGCGCGAGGCCCGCGATCTCGTAGGCGAAGTCGGTGTCGTTGCGGTCGGCGTACTGCTGCCGACAGTGCGGCGGCATGATCGACCCGAGCATCGCCCGCATCGCCTCGGCGGTGAGCACCGGGAGCTCGGGGGCGAGCACCTTCACCTCGCCGTGCAGGCGCATCATCGGGACGCGCGCCGTCGAGATGTGAAGGTCGCTCGCGCCCTTGTTGCTCATGAAGCGCAGGAGGCGGTCGATCGCGGTGGTGTCTCCCTTCGGCTCGGGCGCGGAGACGATCGCGACGGGCTGCGCCGGCGCCGCGGGCGCGGGGCCCGGCAGGCTCGCGCGGTGCCCCTCGTCGAAGCTCGATCCGTAGGACGGCTGCGGGAAGGACGGCTGCGGGAAGGACGGCTGCGGCGCTGCGGGTTGCGCGAACAGCGGCGGCGAGGGGACGTGCGTGACGGGCGGCGCAGGGGCCGCCGTGGCGCGCGTCCCGATGTCGGTGGCGCGCTCGCCGGGGAGGGAGCTCACGCGGCTGACCGCGGGCGGTGAGTCCGACGGGCGCGGCGGCTCCCAGGGGGTGATGGTGACGCGCCACGCGCCGGGCGTGGGGACGACGTCGATGAAGACCGTCGGAGACTCGACGGGCCAGGCGAAGCGCGTGGGCTTCGAAGACCGGATCTCGTTGAGGTTCTGCTGCGGCGCGGCCTCCTGCACGGCGGCCACGAGGAGCGCGTGCTCGACGGTCTGCGTCGAGGACTTCTCAGCGCCCGAGGCGAGGCGCGCGAGCACGGGGCCGTTCGACGTGAGCACGAGCGCCCGCGCGTCGATGCGGAGCATGTGCTGGATGTATCGGTCGATCTGCGCCATGGCGCTGCCTCACAGCTCCGGGAGGGGGACGCCCGCGTTGGTGAAGAGGGTCCTGATCTCGGTCTTGTTGATGGCTTTGTAGTAGGCCTCGCGGGGCTCGACCTGGTTGCGCAGCACGAGGTCGAGGAGCGACTCGCCGAGGGTGATCATCCCCTCGCGACCGCTCATCTGCATGGTGCCGTAGAGCTGGTAGGTCTTGCCCTCGCGGATCAGGTTCGACACGGCGGGCGTGCCGATGAGCACCTCGTAGGCCGCGACCCTGCCGCCGCCGATCTTCTTGCAGAGCGTCTGCGCGATGACCCCGCGGAGCGACTCGGAGATCATCGTGCGGATCTGTGACTGCCGGTCCGCGGGGAACTGGTCGATGAGCCGGTCGACGGTGCTCGGCGCGGTGTTGGTGTGGAGCGTCCCGAAGACAAGGTGCCCCGTCTCGGCCGTCTCGATGGCGATCTCGATGGTCTCGAGGTCGCGCATCTCGCCCACGAGCACCACGTCGGGGTCTTCTCGCAGCGCAGCCCTCAGGGCCGCGCGGAAGCTGTCGGTGTGCACCCGCACCTCGCGCTGGTTGATGAGGCAGCGCTTGTCGTTGTGCACGAACTCGATGGGGTCTTCGATGGTGATGATGTGGTCGTCGCGGGTGCTGTTCACGCGGTCGACCATCGAGGCCAGGGTGGTGCTCTTGCCCGAGCCCGTGGGGCCCGTGACGAGCACGAGGCCCTTCGAGAGGTTGCAGAGCTCCATCACCTCGTTCGAGAGGCCGAGCTTCTCCGCGGGGATGATCTCGAAGGGGATGCGCCGGAGCACGGCGCCGACGCCGTTGCGGTCCATGAAGAGGTTCACGCGGAAGCGCGAGAGCCCCGCGATCTCGTAGGCGAAGTCGGTGTCGTTGCGGCGCGAGAACTCCTCGCGGTTCCGCGTCGGCGCGATGGGCATCACGATGGCGCGCAGCGCCGTGTCGGAGAGGGGCATGAGCTGCGCGTCGACGGGCTGCATCTCGCCGTGGAGGCGCATCATGGGCACGGTGCCCGTCGAGAGGTGCAGGTCGCTCGCGCCCTTCGCGGCCATCGCCCGGAGGAGCCGGTCGATGCCCGTGGTCTCTCCGCCCGTGATGGCCGGCATCTGCGCGGGCGCGATGGGCTGCGAGGGCACCGCCGACACCCTCGCCGAGGAGTCTTCACGGAACACCGGCGCGGGGATCGTCGCGGCGCCCGGCAGCGGCGGCCCCGGCGGCGCGCTCCCCACCTTGGGGATGCCCCCCGACGAGACGCTGCGGCCGAAGCGCGCGGTGGCCGTCTGCGACGCGGGCGAGAGCGTGAGCCGCCACGCGTTCTGCGCGGGCGAGACATCGACCGCCACGGACCCCTGCGGGCTCTCGTACATGAACCGCGTGGAGCGCCCTGCCCGCGCGTCGGTGAGGCTCTGCGCGGGGGCGACCTCCTGCACCATCGCGACGATGGCCGCGTGGTCGAGGGTCTGGTTCGAGGTGCGCTCGGAGCCCGACACCCGCACCACCACGGGCGCGTTCGAGACGGCCACCAGGCACTCGGCCTGAAAGCGCATCAGGTGCCCCACGAGCTTGTCGATCTGCTTCATGGCTGTGTGCGGGGTGGCAGCGCGGCGACGTCCCCAAGAACACATCTCAGGGGACCCGCGGCCGCGCAGGGGGGCACCTGTATACCTCGATTCGACGCGCGAACGCGCAAAAGAAGCGCCGTCGGACGCCTTCGGCGGTGTTGATGCCGCGGTCGATTCGCGATACTTCGCTCGCCCTCGACCATGCAGCCCGACGCAGTCCTCAACGGATACGAACCCCACCGGTCTCAGCGCACCGTCCCCCCTGTCCGCGATGATTCCGCGTGGAGGGAGACCTTCGACCGCGCCGCGCGCGAGAACCCGCGCTTCGGCTCGGGCGTGCGGCACCTCCGAGGCGACGTGACCTCGGCGCTCAAGCGCGTGGTCCCCCACGACGCGCGCGTGCTCGAGGTGGGCTGCGGGCGGGGCGACACCCTCGCGGCGCTCCCCAACGCCGTGCGCCACGGGCTCGACAGCTCGCCCGTCGCGGTGGACCGCGCCCGCTGCGACCACCCCGCGCTCACGCTCTTCGAGGGCGACGCGCTGACCTTTCAGACCGACGAGCGCTACGACGCGATCGTGTGCGACCGCATGGTGCACTCGACGCCCGACATCCAGATGCTTCTGGAGAACCTCGGCGCGCACCTCGCCCCCGGCGGGCGCGTGTACCTCACCTGTTACAACTACCTCTGGGAGCCCGCGCTGCGCGTGGCCGAGCGCCTGGGGTTGAAGTTCCCGACGCCCGAGAACAACTGGCTCTCGGAGTCGGACCTCGTGAACCTCTTCGACCTCGCCGACCTCGAGGTGGTGAAGTTCGAAGACCGCATGCTCATGCCCGCGCCCGTGCCCCTGGTGTCGGGCCTCGTGAACCGCTTCCTCGCGCCGCTGCCGGTGCTCCGGAGCTTCTCGGTCTACAGGCTCTACGTGCTGCGTCGCAGGGCGAGCGGGCGCGCGCCGGCGGTCATTCCGCCGAAGGTCTCGGTGGTGGTGCCCGCGCGCAACGAGGAGGGCAACGTCCCGAACATCGTCGCGCGCACGCCGATGATGGGCCGCGAGACCGAGCTCATCTTCGTCGAGGGCGGCAGCAAAGACGGCACGCGCGCCGCCATCGAGCGCGAGATGGCCGACTACAAGGGCCCCCTCAAGCTCTCGTTCTACACGCAGACGGGCAAGGGGAAGGGCGACGCCGTGCGCATGGGCTTCGGCCACGCCACGGGCGACCTCCTGATGATCCTCGACGCGGACCTCACGGTGCCCCCCGAGGAGCTGCCCAAGTTCTACGACGTGATGGTGCAGGGCAAAACCGACTACGTGCACGGCACGCGGCTCGTCTACCCGATGGAGCGCGAGGCGATGCGCTTCCTCAACAAGCTCGGCAACATCGGGTTCTCGAAGCTGTTCACCTTCCTGCTGAACCAGCCCCTCAAGGACACCCTCTGCGGCACCAAGGTGGTCTGGTCGCGCGACTGGAAGCGCATCTCCGACAACCGCAGCTACTTCGGCGACTTCGACCCCTTCGGCGACTTCGACCTCATCTTCGGCGCGGCGAAGCTCAACCTGAAGATCCTCGAGATCCCCATCCGCTACCGCGACCGCACCTACGGCGAGACCAACATCTCGCGCTTCCGCCACGGCTGGATGCTCCTCCAGATGTCCGCCGTCGCCGCCACGAAGCTCAAGTTCGTCTGAGCGTCTCCGAGACTCCCCGCGGCACCGCGCGCAGCACCGTCGCCGCGCGCTCGCTCGAGAGCGCGCAGTTGCGCGGGCGCACGGCGGCCTGATCCGCGCTCCTCGCGCCGGGCAGCTTCGAAGGGTCTCCGCCGTGGTACCCCACGAGCATCGCGCCGAACGCGTGGCGGCTCACCGCGTCGCGCCCCGCGAGGTGCAGCACGCCCGCGTAGGGCCGCTCGCAGAGCTCGAGCAGCGACGCCGCCACGTCGTCGACCATCGCCGGGTTTCGGATCTCGTCGGTGAAGAGGGCGCCCTTCACGCGCCCCGCGGCGAGGTCGAGCGCGAGCCTCGCCTGACGGTCTTCGGGCGAGCGGGTGTAGAGCAGCGACGTGCGAACCACCGCGGCGTCGGGGTGCGCGTCGAGCACGAGGCGCTCGGCGTCGGCCTTCGCGCGCCCGTAGTCGTGCGAGGGCGAGACAGGGTCTTCTTCGGTGTAGGGGCGGTCGGAGGTCCCGTCGAAGACCACGTCGGTCGGGGTGAACAGGCCTCGCGCCATGGCGCGCGGCCTCGGCGACGTGGCGCGCGCCGTCGGTGGTGAGCGCGCGCAGCAGAGCCCTGCTGCACGTAGGCCGTGGATCACCGCGTCGGGGCGCGCGCTTCCGGACATTCGAGGCCGCGTCGCGGTCGCGCGCGTCGAGCGATTTCCACGTCGCGAACCTCGCGCGGAGGCTGCGTGAGGTGCGTGGCGGTGACCGTCCACGGGCGTCCAGACCTTGCCGCGGCAAGGCGCGACCGAGAGCCCAGTGCGCCGTATTGACGGTCTTGCGGCGCTCTTCACCCTGGGATATGGTCCTGGCAGCCGAACTGCACCTGCACCTCGGCGCTCCCCAGGCGCACCTCGGCCTGCGCGCGCTCGCACGACGCAGGGCGGGATCACCCGCGTGGGCGCGGCGGGGTTGTTGGCGTGCCAGCCGCCATTCGCGCACGCGTCGGCGTTGCGGATGTTGCCGAGGCGCTGCGACGTCGACGCGCCGACGATCGCCACGTTGATGCGCTGCGGATCGAGGATCTGCCCCGCGGGCGGCGTCGGGATCGCGAGGTCGCACGGATACGAGACGCGCGCTCGACCGCCGTGGCGACGCTGTTGAAGAAGGGCTCCCACGCCCGCGGCGCGCTCGCAGATGCGCGCGCGCACGCCGCAGGTGCGGGTGACCAGGGTGGTGTACGCCGAGCCCGCGCTCGGGAGCTGCGGAAGCCGTCGAACAGGTGCAGCGCGCGCGTCGGTCTCGGAGCCCCAACCGTAGATGGCGCTGAAGGTGTAGCCCGTGAAGAGCCCCGCCCACGACGCGTCGAGGAGGCCCGGCAGGGTGAGGAAGGCCACTATTGACGGGGCTACCGTCCCGCCGCGGGAGATGTCGAACTCATCGGGCGAGAGGCGCGACTGGTCGTCGGTCACCACCGCGGTGGTCTTCGTCGCGTCGGGCCTCGGGAGCGAGCCGCCGCCTCGCCGCCGCGCTGCTCCGCCGCGGTGTATCCGCGCGTCTGACCGAGCGTGCCGGGCTGCTCGAGCGCCGTGCTCGCACGTCGACGCTGGAGTGGAAGAAGCGCTCGCCGTTGCCGCACGCGTCGTTGCCCGCGAGGGGCCTCGGGATGCACACCGCGCGTAGCGCGCCGAGCCCCGCGACAGCGGTGACCCTGCGCTCGACCAGGCAGAGCAGCCGACGCGGTAGTCGACCCGCGCGTGCCCACGAGCGGCGAAGCGGTAGGCCCGGCGATCACCTGGTCGATCGCGGGCGCCATGCTCACCGAGTTGTCGACCTCCCAGATGATGTCGACGAGGGAGGCGCGTGAGCGTCGCGCCGACGCTCGCCCATGCACGCCGCGTCAGGCGCCGAGGACATGTCCACAGGCGTCGCGCTCGACGGGCGTCGGCTCGAGGCCTGCCGGCGCATCGGGGGACGCGTCGACCGAGGTCTCACTGACCACGGCATCATCGACGCGTCGACTGGCTTTCCCGTCCGACGTGGCGTCGGCGAACACCGTCGTCGACGAAGAAGCGCGTCGCGCCCGTCAAACGCGCAGGCGTCGCGAGCGCGAACAACGTGATGGCGGGAGGGAGAGCGGTGGGGCGTCGCGACATCCGTGAGGCGACGGTAACACCGTCAGGGTGACCTTGACGTGAGGTCTCCGGACGTCACGAAGGCCGTGATTTCCTGCACCACGACAGGCGCTCCAGACCCCGGGCGCGAACAGGGCCTTCCAGGGCCCTCGGGGCCCTCGGGGTGCTCCTCGCGCGATGGCGCGCGATCGCCGCGGTGACCGGCCTCGGTGAGGACGCCGTTGTGGTCGGCGTCGGCGTCGCTCATGCGCGCCTTCATGGGCGCGGGCGCTCGGTCGTCTGGCGCGTAGGCGTGCCAGTTCTCGCGCGTCGAAGCGCTGGATCATGCGCGCGGGGTTCGGCGCGTGGTGTCCTGGCCCATCGCCGGGGCCAGGCTCCGCCGGGGCCCATTCCGCCAGGGCCCATTCCACCGCGGAAGCCCACCCATCAGCCGTGGCCCATGCCTTCGATGGCCTTCGCGGCCTTCGGGGCCGCCCAGGTGCGGGCGCAGCACGCCCAGGCGAAGGCGGTTTCCAGACTCGGCCTGCGTCACGCGGCTGTCGTGGTCAACGTCGGCGGCGCCGGGTGCGTCCAGCGCTCAGGTTTCCTCGTCGGCGGTCACGGCGCCGTCGTGGTTGGTGTCGATGCGCGCGAAGTGGTTGGCGCGACGCGCGGCCCTGTACGCCGTGATCTCGTCGACCGCGAGCACGCCGTCGTGGTTGGTGTCGGCCTCGCCGATGCGCGCCTGCATGGGCGCGGGCAATCACTCCACCTGGAGCGCGCCGTCGCCGTTCGCGTCGAAGGCGCTGGGATCGCTGCGCGCGGGGTCGGGGGCGTGGCCGAGGCGTAGCGCCGGCTTCGGCCTGCGGCGCTGTCGCGACCGTGAGCGACGAGCCCGCGGAGGCGCCGGTGTCTGCGCCGCCGCGGCCACGACGAGCGCGAGCGAGGCCACGGTGCCGAGGAGGAGGAGGGTGCGAGCGTTCGTGCGGAGGTTCATGGCGAATCCTTTCGTGAAGGTCGCAGCGGCTCAAAGCGACGCGCGTGCCACCTGTGACGACGCGGGCATTCTCTCAGATCTCGCGTCGCGCGCGTGAGGATGCGACGTCACGGATCGCGACACGTGTCGCCGTCGACGACGACGCGCGCCGCGACGCACCCGCGCGTCGCCCCTGAATCACAGGCTTTTTCGCGTGGCACGCGCGTTGAGAAGAGGCTCGTCAGCCGCTGCTTCTCCGCGGCCCAAGAAGGAGCCTCCACCATGAACACCCGCATCGCCGCCCTCTCGCTCGCGCTCGGCGCTCTCGTCTCGGTGCCTGCCTTCGCGGACCCCGTCCCGTGCGCTCCGGGGGGGCTCCCCGTCGCGCAGCCCGCGGTCGGCCAGGCGGTGTATCCGACGGTCTCGCCCGTGTCGCAGGCGGTCTACACGCGCCCCTCGTACGGCCGCCCCGGCTACGGTCGCCCCGCGTACGGTCAGCCCGGCTACGCGCAGCCCACGACCGTCGTCGTGCAGCCCGTCGCGCAGCCCGCCCCCGTCGTGGTCGCGCAGCCCGTGTACGGTCAGCCCGCGTACGGTCAGCCCGCGTACGGTCAGCCCGCGTACGGTCAGCCCGCGTACGGTCAGCCCGCGTACGGTCAGGGGCGCGGCGAGCGTCACGCGGCGATGGCCTTCGTCAACGCGCTCCGCATGCGGCTCGCGCAGGCCGACCAGCAGCTCCGCGTGAGCGTGGCGCGCGGCGCGGTGAACCCGCAGGCGCTCAACGCGTTCGCGACGGAGCGCGCGCAGATCGAGGCGTCGCTCGCGCAGGCCGCGCAGGACGGCTTCATCGCGCCGATGGAGCAGATGCGCCTCGACCGGATGACCGCGCGCATCGAGCGCATCGACGAGCAGTTTCGCGCGCCCGTGGTGGCGCAGGCGTGGGGGCAGGGGCGTCGCCGCGGGTGGCGCTGAGCGCATCCGTCGCGCGTCACATCTCCGAACAACCGCGGGCGCGGTGAGAGTATCTTCGTCCGCGGAATGGTCGACCGTCACGCCCGATGGGTCTGCGCGCTGACCGCGGCGCTCGTCCTCAGCGCCGCGCGCGTGGGCGCGCAGACGTCTCCCCCCGCCAACGAAGCCCGCGCCGCGTACGAGCAGGGCGTCGCGTCGCTCGAGGCGCAGCGGTTTCAAGAGGCCGCCCTCTCGCTCGAGCGCTCGTACGCGCTGCGCCCCGTGCCCATCGCGCTCTACAACCTCGCGCTCGCCTACCGAGGGCTCGGGCGGTACCGCGACGCGATCGGGCTCTTCGACCGCTACCTGCAAAGCCCCGGTGAGGGCGCCGACCCCGAGCGCATCGCCGCGATCCGCGTCGAGCGAGACGACCTCCTGCGCGCCCTCGTGCACCTCTCGATCTCCGTGCGCCCCGCGGGCGCCACGCTGAGCGTCGACGGGAGAGCGCCCATCACCGCGCCCGACACCCTCGAGCTCGACCCCGGGGTGCACGTGCTCGAGTGGAGCGCGCCGCTCCATCGCACGCGGCGCGACACGATCACGGCGACGCCCGGGTCGAGCCCGCCCATCGAGGTCGCGCTCGATCCCGTGCGCGAGGGGCGGCTCCAGGTCGACGCGTCGGGCGCCTCGGTGCTCATCGACGTCGACGGCGCGCGCGCGGGGGTGGGCCGCGTCGAGCGAGAGCTCCCCATCGGAGAGCACACCGTCGCGCTGCGCGCCGAGGGCTACGTGCCCGTGCAGCGGACCGTCACCGTGACGCCGGGCTCCACCGTGCGGCTGATGATCACGATGGTGCGACGCGGACTGCCCGGGTGGGTGCTCCCGACGGTGATCGCGGGCAGCGTCGTCGTCGTGGGCGCGGTGATCGCGGGCGTGGTGATCGCGACGCGAGAGGACGTCCCCGCGCTGCGTGACGGCACCTGGGGGACGATCCATGAGTAACGCCCGACACGCGATCTCACTCGTCGGCGCGCTGTGCCTCTGCGCGTGCGCGTCGCCCGTGGCCGAGGTGATCGTGGTGGTGCGCGCCGACGCCGAGCTCACCCGCGCGCTGCGTTCTGTTCGCATCGAGGCGCGGCGCGTCGGCGCGACGACCGTGCTCACGCGCAACACCTACGACCTCACGCGCTACGCGCTGCCCGGTCAGCTCGCCATCATCGCCGCCGACCCCGACGACGCGCGCCCCATCGAGGTGCAGGTCTACGCCGACGTCGGAGACCCGGGCCGCGGAGACTTCACCCACCGCGTCGTCACGCGCTTTCAGCGCAACGCGGTGCTCTACCTCGACGTCGCGCTGGCCGACGCGTGCCGCACCGAGTCCATTCGCGCAGACTGCGCCTCGCTCGGGCTCACGTGCAGCGAGGGGGGGCATTGCGTGTCCGTCGAGCGCCCCGCCGTCGCGACGCCTCCATCGACGGACGCTGGCGTCTCGGATGGGAGCGCCCCCGTGTGTCGACCGCGCGCGGCGGGCGCTGCGCCGACGACGGTTCCGGCGTGTCCGCGCGCGCTCGACGACGCGATGGAGCGCTGCGGCGACGGGCTCGACAACGACTGCGACGGCGTGACCGACGAGGGCTGCTGCGCGCAGAGCTGCGACGGCGCCACGGACGACGCGCTCACGCACTGCCGCGAGGAGCGCATCGCGGGCGGAACGATGACGCTCGGCGAGGACTCTCCCGAGCGCGCCATGACCAGCTCGACGCCCGAGCATCCGGGCATCTCCGTGTCGGCCTATCGCATCGACGCGTACGAGGTCACCGTCGCGCGCTTCCGGCGCTTCGTGGCCGCGGGGATGCCCGCGCCGCCCGCGAGCGCGGTGATGTTCCCCCGGCGCGTGGTGCTGCGACCCGACAGCGGCGCGTGGACGACGACCCTCCCGCTCTCCGAGAGCAACGAGCACGGCGGGCTCTGCAACTGGACCGCGTCGCCGGGGATGTGGGAGTCGAACCCGATCAACTGCGTCGACTGGTACACCGCGATGGCCTTCTGCGTGTGGGACGGCGGCCGCCTCCCCACGGAGGCCGAGTGGGAGTTCGCCGCGCGCTACCGACCCCTCCGTGATGACTCCCGCAACGTGATCCGCGTGGGGCGGCGATACCCATGGGGAGACCGCGAACCCGACTGCAACGACGCGAACTTCAACGGCTGCGACGTGGGCTATCCCCGCGGGACGCGCCCCGTCGGGACGGGCATGAACGGCGTCGGCTCGCAGCCCGGGTGGCTCGGCATCTACGACATGGCGGGCAACGTCGACGAGCTCGTCGCAGACGCCTCGGGCTCCTACGGCAGCGACTGCTGGAACAACCCGGCGATGGGCGTCTTCTCGGCGATCGATCCGCTCTGCACGACGACGGGCGGGTTCCTCTACGTCAAGCGCGGGGGCCACAGCAGCAGCCCCGAACCCATCGTGCGGAGCGCGTCGCGCACGGGCTTTGGCGCGGGGCGCTCCAACGTCGAGAACACGATGGGCTTCCGCTGCGTTCGGATGCGCTGACCGACGGGGCGCCCGATCACGCCGCGGTGCGGCCGAGGGCGACGAGGTCGGCGCTCTCGAGCACGCGCTTCGGCGCGCCGTCGCGGGCGATGGCGATCATCGCGCGCGCGAGCTCCGTGGTCGTGAGCACGAGCTTCGGCGCGAGCAGCTTCCAGAGCGGAAAGAGCGCGCCGAGGGTGGCGTAGGCGACGCGGTAGAGCGTCGTCTTCGAAACGATCCCGTCGACGGGCTGGATGTAGCCGGGGCGGAGCATGTAGGCCGCCTTGAAGGGCATCGCGAGGAGCGCGTTCTCGGTCTTGCCCTTGACCCGCGCCCACATCGCGCGGCCCTTCTCGCTGCTGTCGGTGCCCGCGCCCGAGACGTAGAGAAAGGTCACGCCGGGGCTCTGATCGAGCACCGCGCGCGCCGCCGCGAGGGTCACGTCGTAGGTGATCTTCGTGTACGCGGCCTCGTCCATGCCGGCGGACGAGACGCCGAGGCAGAAGAGGCACGCGTCGTAGCCCGCGAGCTCGCCCGCGATGCCCGCGTAGTCGTTGAAGTCCCGGTGCAGCACCTCGCGCAGCTTCGCGTCGGTGACCCCCGAGGGGCTGCGTGAGATCGAGAGCACGCGCGTGACCGCGGCGTCGGCGAGGCACGCGCGCAGCGCGCCCTGACCGATCATCCCCGTGGCGCCGAAGAGAATCACCTTCATCGAGTACCTCCGCGCGCGGCGCCGCGGTCGGCGCGGGTGAACGCTTCCCGCGCTCCCGTCGCGCGGCGTTCACGTATCATCCGCGCGCCGCCATGACCACCCTCGAAGACCTGCCTCGCATGCCCGACGTCGACCTCATCGGCAGCTTCGGTCTCTCGACGCAGGAGCGCCTCGCCTTTCAGCGCAAGCTCTCCACGCAGAGCGCGCCGCTGGTGCGGGGGCGCATCCTGCACCTGCCGGTGTTCTTCCCGTGTACGCCCGAGGCCGCCCACGACGTGCTCGTCACGAAGGCGAAGAGCTTCGAGAAGTCTCCGGGCATCCGCGTGCTCCTCAACGACCTCGCGGGGCAGGGGCTCTTCACGAGCGAGGGCGCCCTGTGGCGCAGCCAGCGCAAGCTCATGGCGCCGCTCTTTCACCCCGGCGCGCTGCACCAGTACGCCGAGACCATGCGCCTCGTGGCCGAGCGCGCCGCCGACGCGATGACCGACGGAAAGCCCATCGACGTCGCCCACGAGACCACGCGCATCGCCATGTCGGTCGTGGGCAAGGCCCTCTTCGACGTCGACACCTTCGACGAGGCCGACGCCCTCGGCTCCGCGCTCACCACCTGCCTCTCGTGGGTGAACGCCAACCTCGCGAGCCCCGCGCTCGTGGCGCACGTGCTCATGCTCGACGCCACGGCGACGCTCTCGGAGCACACGCGCGGCGCCGTTCAAGACTGGCTCCGGCGCGCGCACCAGCGGGTGTCGTCGCCCTTCCTCCTGCCGGGGATTCGTGATCCGAAGCTCCAGGCGGCGGTGAAGCTCCTCGACGAGCGCATCCAGCAGATGATCGACGACCGGAGGCGTCAGGGCCTCTCTCGTGACGACCTCCTCACGCGGCTGCTCACCGCGAAGGACCCCGAGAGCGGCGGCGCCACCATGAGCGACAAGCAGGTGCGCGACGAGGCCGTGACGCTCTTCGTCGCCGGACACGAGACCACCGCGACGGCCCTCGCGTGGTCGTTCTACCTCCTCGCGCGCGACCCCGAGGCGCTGGCCCGCGCGCGCGCCGAGGCCGACGCGTTCGGCGACCAGCCCATCACCGCGTGGGAGCCCGAGCGCCTCGCGTACTGCACCCGCGTGTTCCGCGAGTCGATGCGGCTCTATCCGCCGATCATGATGGTGCCGCGGCGCACGCTCGAAGAGGTCGAGGTCGCGGGCACGACGCTCCCCCCGCGCTCGCTCGTGTTCGTGAGCATCTACGCGCAGCACTACCGCGCCGAGGCGTATGAGAACCCCGACCGCTTCGACCCCGATCGCTGGCTCCCCGAGCGAGAGGCCCTGCGGCACAAGACCTCGTACCTCCCCTTCAGCGCCGGTCCGCGCTTCTGCATCGGGATGCACTTCGCCATGATGGAGGGCCCCATCGTGCTCGCCACGCTGCTCCGTCGGTGGCGCTTCGAGATCGACGCGAGCCGCACGATCCGCGAAGACGACTTCGCCACGCTGCGCCCCAAGGGCGGCGTGCCCGCCGTGGTGCGGGCGCGCACGTAACACCTCGCGCCCGCGATGCCTCCAACGCGCATCGCTTGATTTGTCGCGGTTTCTGCGGCGACGCGGCGCGCGCCCCGCGCGGGCGCCCTCGTCGAACCGCTACGCCTGACGTCGTTTCCGTCGTGGGCCTCGCTTGTCTTCTTCGGCGCTGCCGCCGTTGAAGGGCTCAGAGCGAAGTCATGAAACGCAATGCTTCCAGCGCCGCGGCGGTCATCTCGGCGCTCGCGATCATGGGCGCACGGCTCCCGGCCGCGCACGCACAGGTCACCCGGCGCCTCGCGCTCCACGCGGAGATCGCGGCCGGGACCATGATCTCCGACTACCAGCGCAACGACATGGGCTACGGGCTCGTGCTGAGCGGCGCCGTCCGCGGCGCGGTGACCGTGGTCGATCCAGTGGCCGTGCAGCTCAGCGTCGGGAGCTGGTGGTTCCCCGCCGCGCCGCTCGACGCCGGGCAGCTCTACACCTTCGGCCTCGGGGCGCGCGTGGAGCCCCGCGTCGGCGCCCGCGCGCGGCTCTTCTTCGACGGCGACGTCGCGGTCGCGCGCACCGGCGACCTCACCCGCTTCGCCGTCGACATCGGCGTCGGCGCGACCTTTCCCATCGCCCCGTCGCTCGCGGTGGGGCCGCACGCCCGCTACGTGCAGGTCTTCGCCGACTCGCAGAGCGATCACCCCAGCGACGCCACGCTCCTCTCCGTGGGGCTCATCGTGAGCCTCCGCGCGCCCGATCCCGCGCCCGTGCTGCCCGGCGACCGCGACCACGACGGGGTCGTCGACCCGACCGACGTGTGCCCCGACGTCGCGCACGGACCGCGGCCCGATCCCCTCCGTCGCGGCTGCCCCATGGGCGACATCGATCGTGACGGCGTGCTCGACGCCGACGACTTCTGCCCCACCACCCCGCAGGGATCGCACCCCGATCGCAGGCGCCCCGGATGCCCCGACCGCGACAGCGACGGCGACACGGTCTACGACGTCGACGACGTCTGTCCCACGGTGCCCATGGGGCTCGTCCCCGACACGCTGCGCCTCGGGTGCCCTGCGCCCGACCGCGACAGCGACACGATCGCCGACACCGTCGACGCGTGCCCCGACGAGCCCGGCGGACCCTCGTCCGACCCCGCCCGCAACGGATGCCCCGGCCTCGTCACCGTCGACGCGCGCGAGATCCACCTCCTCGCGCCGGTGTACTTCGCGTTCCGACGCGCGAACGTGCTGCCGCAGAGCATCCCGGTGCTCGAAGCGATCCGCGACGCGCTGATCCTCACGCCGCGCATCCGTCGCGTGCGCATCGAGGGCCACACCGACCTCCTCGGCGTGCCCGAGTACAACATCGACCTCTCGCGGTACCGCGCGGCCTACGTCGAGCACTGGCTCGTCGAGCACGGCGTCGACGCGAGCCGCCTCGAGTCGTTCGGCTACGGCGCGACGCGCCCCATCGAGAACAGCGAGTCGCGCGCCGCGGGCGAGCGCAACCGTCGCGTCGAGCTCCACATCATCGACCCCATGCCGCCCGCGGAGGGAGCGCCCTCGCTGCGTCGGGGCGGCGTGCCCGTGAGGCGCCCCCATCGCGCCGCAACTCCGAGGCCCCGATCATGAAGCCCTCCGTGCGCTCCGTCTGGCTCCTCTGCGCGGCCCTCTCGGGCTGCGGGACGCGCGCCATTCTCGGCCCCCTCGACGACGCGCCCGTCGCCGTCGCGCTCGACGCCTCCGACGACGACGCGCGCGACGCGGCCCGCACCGTCGACGCGCCGAGCGTCCCTCCCGTCGTCGACGCGCCCGCGGGCGACAGCCCGACGCAGACGAGCCCCATTCCCCTGTGCGCCTTCGACCGCGTGGCCTGCGAGGGCGCGTGCGTCGATCCGCTGAGCGACCCGAGCCACTGCGGCGGCTGCGGCCACGCGTGCGGCGGCGGGCTCGTGTGCGACCTCGGGCGCTGCGTCGCCGTGTGCAGCGGCGTGCGCGTCGCGTGCAACGGGAGCTGCGTGAACGTCGCCACCAACACCAGCCACTGCGGCGCCTGCGGCCGCGCGTGCCGCAACGACCAGCGCTGCGAGGGCGGTCAGTGCCTCTGCCCCGCGGGCCTCGTCGACTGCGGCGGCTTCTGCTCCGACACGCGCTCGGACACCAACCACTGCGGGCGCTGCGACAACGCGTGCGCGCGGCCGCGGCTCTGCTCCGAGAGCGAGTGCGAGTGCCCCATGGGGCTCTCGGAGTGCGAGGGGCAGTGCGTCGACTACACGAGCAACGCCAACCACTGCGGCGGATGCGGCGTGCGCTGCGCCCCCGGCGAAGACTGCCTCAACGGAAACTGCGTGTAGCGAAGGCTCCGCGCGCCGTCGCCTCACCCGCAGCGCGCGCGTCGCCACGCCTGCGGGGTCTCGCCCGTCCAGCGCTTGAACGCGCGCTGAAACGCCGTCTGATCCGAGAAACCCAGCACCATCGCCACGTCGACGAGGGGCAGCGTCGGGCGCGTGAGCAGCTCCATCGCCCGGTCGCGCAGCGCCTCGTCGCGCAGCGCGCGAAAGCTCACGCCCTCGTCGCCGAGCCTGCGCCGCAGCGTGCGCGCGCCGAGCCCCAGCCGCTGCGCGACGGCCTCGACCGCGGGCGGCGCTCGGAAGACGTCGGCGGCCAGGGCCTCTCGCACGCGCGACGCGGTCGAGGCGTCGCGCGGCTCGCCGAGCGTCCCGAGCATCCGCTCGGCGTGGCGTTCGAAGAACGCCGAGAGCGCGCCGTCGACGCGCGGAAGCTCCACCGCGAGGAGCGCGCGATCGAGCCCGAGCTCGTTGCGCGCCGCCCCGAAGCGCGGCCTCACGCCGAAGAAGGCCTCGTGCGCCGGGGTCTCGCCCGGTGACCCGTGGGCGAAGGACACGGCCTTCGGCGTCACCCGTCGCCCCGTCGCCGCGCGCATGAAGTGAAGCGCCTGCGCGAGCACGCACTCGATGCCGCAGCGCACGCCGAGGCGCGGCGGGTTGCCGGGCCGCTCGTGCACGAGCCTCGCGTCGCGCGGGCCTTCGACGAGGCGCAGCCGGCCGGTGTTGCCCGCGAGCACGAAGTAGCGCGCCGCGCGCCGCAGCGCCGCGCCGACGTCGCGGCTCGTGATGAGCGCGAGGCCGTACACGTCGTAGGCGTCGACGCGAACGCGCTGTGCGACGCGGATGGGCAGCGACACCTCGCGGACCTCGCGCGCCACGACCTCCCAGAGCTCGACCACCTGCGCGGCGGGGACCCTCACGTCGGACGGCGCCGTGAGCGCGCCCGCGAGCCCGTGCCTCGCGCGCCACGCGGCGACCGACGCGCTGTGCTCCCGCCCGCACTCGATGATCGCGAGCACCTTGCCGAGCGGAACTCCCGGAGACGCCATGCAGCACCCTTCGCCGAGACGCTACGGTCCCGTGGCCGCGGGGGTCAATCGTATGGCCGCGACGGTCAAGCCGCGGCGCCCGCTCGCGGCGCAGCCTCTCGCGTCATGAGCAAGCGCGCACGCACCCTCGCCCTCACCGCGTCGATGGCCCTCGCGACGGCGTCCGCCGACGCGCAGCCCGTCGAGCGCCGCAACGTCGCCTCGGTCTCGCCGCTCCTCGGGCTCACGGGCTTCGCGAGGGTCAACGTCGGCGCGTGGGCGATCAGCTACGAGCGACGCGTCGGCGAGCACCTCGGGCTCCTCGTCGAGGTGTCGGGGGTTCACGTCCACGGCCCGCCGATGCACGTCTGGCTCTTCGGCGGAACGCTCGGCGCGCGGTGGCACTTCGCGGGCCTCGGGAGCGGCCCCTTCGTGGGGCTCCAGGCGGGCTATCGCACGGGCTGGGGTCGCAACGCCGTCGATCTCGTGCAGGGGGCGAGCGCGCGTCCCGCGGTCGATGACGGGCTCACGCCGTCGCAGCTCCTCGTCGTGGCCAACGCTGGCTACCGGTGGGTCCACAGCTCGGGGCTGACGGTCACCGGTCGTCTGGGCGCGGGCTTCGGTCCCATCACGGTGACGGGCAGCGCCGACACCGCGGAGTCTGCGGCCGTCGCGCAGGCGACGCGCGACGTGCTCGGCTTCACGGCCCTCGCGATCGATACGGAGCTCAGCGTGGGGTACGCGTTCTGACGCCGGTCCGACGCATCGATGCGCGGGGGCGCCCGCCGAGACCTGGCCGCGAGGGGCTTGTGCGCGCGGGCACCCGCGTGCACCGTGCGAGCACGATGACGCTGACCGAGAGCCTCGCGGTGTATTTCGCAGGGGAGAAGTCCGCGGGGCTGGTGCTCGCCGTCATCGGCGCGCTGGCGCTCGCGTGGGGCGGTCTCATCTACCGGAACGGCGCGGGTGATCTGCGCGGCGTGCTGTGGCCCGTGATGCTCGTCGGGGCGCTGCAGCTCGCCGTCGGCGTCGGGCTCTACGCGCGCACCGACGGGCAGGTGGCGGCCCTCCGCGCGCAGCTCGATCGGGAGCCTCCGGCCTTTCTGGCCGCGGAGCGGCCCCGGATGGAGAAGGTGCAGCGGAACTTCATCGTGATCGAGTGGGTCGAGGTCGCGCTGCTCGTCGTCGGCGTGGCGCTCGCGCTCGGGCGCAAGGGCTCCGTCGTGCCGTGGGGCGTCGGCGCCGGGATGGTGGTGCAGGCCGGTGTGATGCTGGCCTTCGACCTCCTCGCGGAGCGCCGTGGCGCGGCCTGGCTCGACGCGCTCCGACGCGCCGCGGGCGGGTAGTCCTCACGGCGCGAGCGCGCTGGATTACGCTCGTCGATGAGACGGAGGTCCCATGTCGCGGGAGCAGTTCGCCGAGGTCCTGTCGCGCTTGCGCGCCGGCGCGGAGTTCACGGTGCGCAATCAAGATGGCTGGTGGGGGCTGCGCGGCGGCCCCGACGGGATCATCGAGTGGAGCCGCACCCCCAACAGCCCGTGCGAACCCGATCGACGGGTGACGGACGCAGAGGTCGAGACGTCGATCGGCGCGTGGGACTACGACGAGGTCATCGCGCGCATGCGATGAGTTGTTGCCACCCGCGTCGCGTCTGCGCCTCAGTCTTGCGGCGTGAGCGCGTAGAACTCGCGGAACTGCTCGTCGGACCACTGCATCGAGTCGCACACGTGCGGCGTGGACTTGCTCTTCTTGTACTGGTCCATGTTCTTCGCGATGGGGGCGAAGGTCGTGTCGAGGCCGTCCTCGCGAGCGGCGCACCAGCCGCGCTTTCCCTCGGCCTTGAGGTAGCCGACCATGAAGTTCGGCGCGACGTTCTTCACCGCGCCCTTGCGCGTCGTGGCGGCCTCCCAGCCCTCGCGCTTGATGCGCTGATCGACGGACTCGTCGGGCGCGGCGGGCGTTGCGACGGCGCCCTTCTTCTTCGCGGGCGCGGCGACGGGCGCGGCCTCGTAGGTGAAGTCGAGCCGCGCGTATTGACGCAGCGTCTGGTAGAGGTCGCGCGCGTCGGGGTTGCTCACGCGGAGGCACCCGTGCGTCGCGCGAAGCTCCGTCCAGCGGCCCGCGCGGTCCGTCGAGAGGTGCGCGGGACGCGCGCTGCCAGGCGTGTTCCTGTGGCGGATCTCGCGGCCCGAGTGGAAGCGAACGCCCGTGTCCGAGCTCCCCGCGCCCCACTTGTTGTAGATGATGAGGATGGGCGCGCGACCGAAGGCCGGGTCGTCGGGGTACTGAAAGAGTCCGCGCCCGGAGCTCAATCGCTTGGGCGTCTCCTCCCACGTGGGGAGCTGGTATTTCTCGTTGCCCGGGGCGATGTCCGCGCCGCCGTCGCCCACGTCGTTGTTGTAGCAGTAGGCCTGATAGATCATCTCCGCGCCCTTGCGCTCGGGCGATCCGACGATGATCGACTCGACGGGCGTCCTGGTCTTCGCCGCGTCCTGCACCTTCTGGGAGCGCTCTTCGAGCGTCTTGCCGAGGATGTCGATGCCCCAGAGCTCGGTGGGCGTGACGACGGAGCGGTAGATGCGCACGCGCGAGAGGTGGGCGCTGTGTCCGTAGTGGTCGACGACCTCGCCGGGCGCGTAGGGCGACGCGGGCTTCTTCCCCTTGGGTGCGGGCTCCGCGAGCGTGGGCAGCGAGTAGGTCACCTGAAGATAGATGAGCTCGACCTCGGTCACGCGGTCGCAGTCCGCGCACTCGTGGCCGTTGTCCGCCGCGGCCTTCACCGCCGCCGCTGGGACCTGCGTACCTTCTGCCATGAATCGCTCCTCGCTCTACCGCGGGCAGAGGCGCGATCGTATCAGAAGGGGTGCGTGCGTCAGGCGGGCGAAGGGGCCGCGGGCTTCGCTGCGACGGTGCGCGTCACGAGCCACGAGGTGACGTCGGGGATGGTGGGGTCTTGAAAGCGCGCGGCGCGGGCCGCGCGGAGCATGGTCTTGAGCTCGTTGAAGATGCGTCCGCAGGGCTCGGCGAGCTCGGCGCGGAGCCGCTGCTGCGCGAGGCGCCGCGCGCGGCTGGAGGCGTGCGCGTCGGCCGTGTCGCGCGTGATGGCCAGCACCGCGTCGAGCGTGTCGGCGTCGAGTCCGGCGTCGTCGAGCAGCGCCGCGGGGATCTCTTCGCGCGCGCGGGTGATCTCCTGCGCGAGCTGCGTCATGCCGCGCAGGCGCGCGTCGACGGCGCGCTTCGGCTTGCCCGCGGTGCGTACTCGCTCGATGGCCTCGGGGTCGTCGCCCGCGAGGTTGCGCAGCGCCGTGACGACCTCGGCGCGCATCGCGTCGGTCTTCGCCAGCGTGCGCTCGCGCTCGGCCGCCGCGCCCCGCAGCGAGGGATCGGCCGTGCGGTGACGATCGAGCGACGCGGCGGCGCTGCGTGTGAGCTCGAGTGCGAAGCGCGCGCGCATGGGGCCGTAGCCGCGGAGCCGCTTCTGCTGAATGAGCGGCGCGTAGACCGCGAGGCAGCGGAGGAACTCGTCGGCGATGTCGGTGGGGGTTGCGCGCAGTCCGAGGGCCTTCGCAGCGGCGACGGAGAGGCGCGAAAGGAGAAACGCGCGAGCCTTGTCGGTGACGGGCGCGGTGAAGGTCGCGAAGAGGAGCGCGAGCGAGGCGGCGTAGCTTCCGTCGCGTGTGGAGTTGTGCGGGGCGGTGGTCTGCGCGGCGCGATCGTGCGGCGGCGCGAGGGTCTTGCGTGTGCCGTTCATGGAGTCCCCGTGGAGTGTGTGTGGCGACGGGCGCGGAATGGGTCGCGTGTTGGCGATTCCGTCTCGGGGAGGTTCAACGGCGGCGAGGGGCGGAGACTTGAGGGGCGGTGTGGTGTTGATTCGGCTCGGTCTGCGCGTGGTCTTCGCGCACGTCTCCGGCTGCGCCGACACGATCGCCGAGCGCGATCGAAACGCGGAAGGTCAAACCTGCGGGCGTCTTCTCCCGCGCCGGGCGAGCTCACGCTCGCCGGTCCGCTCTTCGTTTCGAAACGTTGCGCGTAACGAACCCGCGTGGGAGGCGCTCTATCCGCCGCACCACCCCGTACCGGGCTTCCACCGAGCCGCACGGTGCTTCCACCGACTCGCACGGTGCTCCAACCGAGCCACGCGGTGCCCCAACCCAGTCACCCGGTGCTTCCACCGAGTCACCCGGTGCTCCAACCGAGTCGCGCGGTGCTTCCACCGAGTCGCGCGGTGCTTCCACCGACCCGCACGGCGCTTCCACCGACCCGCACGGTGCTCCAACCGACCCGCACGGCCCGTCCACCGACCCGCGCAGCCCGTCTACCGACCCGCCCCGCGCCTCCACCGAGCGGCGCTACGCGTCTTCGCTCAGACGGGGTCGCCTTCGAGGCGCACGCGCTGGATCTCTCCGCCCAGCACCTCGCACACCGCCGTCACCAGCGGGTGCGCGCGCAGCGACTCCTCCTTCACGCGGCGCTCCTCGTTGCGGATGTTCTCTTCGAGGCGCGCGATGCTGAGCGAACCCTCCGGGAGGATCCCCTGCACGAGCTCCACCGCGGGGCGCACGCCGTAGATCCGTGACGCGGCTTCGGCGATCACGTCTTGCGACTCCTGCGTCGCGAGCTTGCGGCGGAAGAAGCTGTCTCGCTCGTCGATCGTGATGCGCACCACCGACGCGCTCACCGCCAGCGGAACCGCGCCCTTCAACACCGGAACCAGACTCCCCTCGACGGCGGCCACGACGGCCTTCCACGCGGGCATCACCGACGGGGCCATCGAGGTGTCGACGGTGGGCTCCGTGGGAGCCGGAGGCGCCATCGGCTCCGCGGGCTTCGTCAGCGGCTGCGCGCTACGTTCGGGGTTCTTCGCGCGCTGCTGGTCGATCCATGACACGGGCTGCGACATCACCGCGGGCGCCGCCGACGAGCGCGCGACGGGCGTCACCGGAACCTCCGCCTGCGCGCGGGGAATTCCCCCTTCGGGGATGCGCGGCGCGGAGAACTTCTGCGGCGGACCGGGCGGGGCTGCGGTGGTCGCGCTCGCGGACGGTGCGGGCGACGGCGACGCGCCCTGCGTGCTCGGAGGACGCGCGGGCGGAGGGGCCTGACCGCCAGGTCTCGGCGTGCTTCCACCCGTGGGCGGAGGCGCGCCCGACGAGAGCCGACGCTCGAGGTCGACGAGGCGGTTCATCAGCTCGTCGACGGGGAGCAGCACCGGGCGATGCGCGAGGCGCACGGCGGCCATCTCCATCACCCAGCGTGGTTCGCGTGCGCGGGCGACGTCTTCGGTCGTCTTCGACCACGCGACGAAGAGGCGTTCGAGGTCGATCGGGTCGGCAGACTTCGCGATGGCGAGCACCTCGGCGCGCTCTTCATCCGCGAGGTCGAGGAGGTCCGTCGGGTCGCTCACCGCGCGCGCCACGACGAGGTCGCGCAGCACCGAGAGCAGCCCCTTGGCCACGTTGGGGAGGTCGTATCCCTCGGTGGCGATCGCGTCGAGCGTGCGCAGCGCCGTGGCCGCGTCGCCGCCGAGCATCGCCCGCGAGAGGTCGTAGAGCACCTTGCGATCGGCGACGCCGAGGAGCTTCGCCGCCGCGGCGCCCGTGAGCTCGCCCTGCACGCCCGCGATCACCTGATCGAGCAGCGAGAGCGCGTCGCGGAGCGAGCCCGCGGCCTCGCGCGCCACGAGCGCCACGGAGGCCTCATCGAAGCGAAAGCCCTCGGCCTTGAGGATGTGCGCCACGCGCTCGCGGATCTTCGCCGTCGGGATGAGCCTGAAGTCGTAGCGCTGCACGCGCGAGAGGATCGTCGGCAGGACCTTGTGGACCTCCGTCGTCGCGAAGATGAACTTCACGTGCGGAGGGGGCTCTTCGAGGGTCTTGAGGAGGGCGTTCCACGCGCCCGCCGAGAGCATGTGGACCTCGTCGATGATGACGACCTTGTAGCGGTCGCGCTGCGGGCGATAGGGGAGCGTCTCCTGCAGCTTGCGCACGTCGTCGACGCCGTTGTTCGACGCGCCGTCGATCTCCTGCACGTCGGGGTCGGTGCCCACGGCGATCTCTTCGCAGGCCGCGCAGGCGAGGCACGGATCGGGCGACGCGTCGCTGCGGTTCAGGCAGTTGAGCGACCGCGCCATGATGCGCGCGATCGTCGTCTTGCCCACGCCGCGGGCCCCCGTGAAGAGGAACGCGTGCGCGATGCGACCCTGCGTGATCGCGTTGCGGAGCGTCTGCGCGACGTGCTCCTGCCCCACGAGGTCAGAGAAGGTCTTGGGCCGCCACTTGCGCGCGAGGACGAGGTAGCTCATCGGGTCGGTGGGGGACTCTATTCCGTCGGTCGTCGCCGGGTCCAATACGGAGCGGCGCCCGGCGCTCCGTTCCGCGGTATCGTCGCGGGCACCGATGCACGTCGCTCACGCCGCCGCGCTCGCGCTCGCGCTCCTCGTCGCGCCCTCTCGCGCCCGCGCCTTCGACTGGCCCGTGGCCCCGCGCGAAGAGGTCTCCGCAGACCCCATCGCGCGCTTCCGCTGGGATCGCCTCAGCGCGTGGCGCGCCACGGCCACCAACGAGCTCCGCGCCTCGCTCACGGTGCTCACCGCGGGGCCTCGCACGCCCGCCTCGCTCGCCGCGCGGGCCGTGGTGTTGCGCCTCCTCTCGCGCGACGACGACGCCCGCGACGCGCTCCGTCACGCGCGGTCGCTCTCGCCCGAGCGCGACGTGCTCGACGACCCCGACGTGGCCCTCACCGCGGCCTACCTCGCCGCGCGCGCTGGAGACTTCACCGAGGCCGCGTCGCTCGGCGCGCGGGCCCTCGCGCGGATGCCACGGCCCGCGCCACAATCGATCACGCACCGCGAGTCGCTCGCGCGCGAAGTGGCGCGCTGGTCGATGGCCCGCGGCCCCGACGGGCTGCGCGACGCCGAGCTCACGCTGCGCGCCTTCGCGTCGATGGTGCCCGCGTCGCCCGCGCTCCGCGCCACGCTCGCGCTCGCCCTCTCGCGCCAGGGACGCGTCGATGAGGCGCGCCTCCTCGTGGAACCGCTGCGAGACACGCTGCGCCCCACCGACGGCGACGACGCGGAGATGCCCGACGGCGCGGTGATCCAGGGCGAGTCGCTCGCGGCCACGGGCGTGTCGCTCGCGCTCCTCGGGCGACGCCGCGAGGCCGTTCCCGCGCTCACCCGCGCCGCGACGGAGGTGCCCGCCGTGTGGCGCGCGTCTGTGAACACCGAGCTCACCGCAGCGAGGAGACCGTGACGCCTGCACCGTTTCGCCCCGCGGTTCATCTCTTCGTGTGCACCAACGCGCGCGGCCCCAACGACCCGCTGCGATCGGGCTGCGGCGCGAGCGGTCCCGCCGTGTTCGCGGCGCTCAAGCGCGCGGCCCTCACGAGCGGAGAGGCGGCGCGCGTGTGGGTCACCTCCACGGGGTGCCTCGGCCACTGCCCGCCGTCGGGGTGCTCCGTCGCGGTGTATCCTCAGAACGAGCACTACGTCACGGTCACCGAGGCCGACGCGCCCGCGCTCTTTCAACGCGCCGCGCGGCGCTGACGCGCACCCTCGCACCTCCCCCAACGAACACCACGCCACATGACCACCGAACGAACCGCAGACGACGTCTGGAACGACATCGATCGCACGCTCGAGACCCTCTCGCACCAGCAGGAGGCGCGCGTGCTCTCGCTCGCCCGCAGGCTCCGCGGAGACCTCACGGCCGAAGACCTGCGCAACGCGCATGACTTTCGAGAGCTCGACGACCGCGATTTTCACTACGAAGACGGCACGCTGGCGGGGCTCCTCGCGGCGCTCGCCGCGGTGCGCGCGCGGCGCAACGAGGCGGCGCGATGAGCGGCAAGAACCCCCGCGAACCCCTCGCGAGCAACCCCTTCAAGCGCGACCTCAAGGAGCTCAAGAAGAAGCTCTCCGACGAGGAGGAGCGCGCCGCCGCCGACGAGAAGGCGAAGCAGGAGGCCGCGAAGGCGAAGGGGATCCGTGAGACTCCGAAGCGGCCCGCGCCCGCGCCGACGCCCGCACCCGCGCGGCCGAAGGGGTCGAGCGTCGAGGTGTGGCGACCCGCGGACCTCGATCAGCGGCTCTTCGAAGTGGCCATGTCGGGCGTCGTTCCGCTCGACCGCGCGCAGGGTGGACGCGTGCCCGCGCGGGCTCCCGAGGTCGCGCCCGCGAAGCGCGCCGCGCCCGAGGTGCGAGAGCGGCAGAAGCGCGCCGAGGGCGGTCCCGAAATTCCCGCGAAGTGGAGTGATGACGGGCGCGTGAGGGGCGCTCACCGCGGCCGCGAGTTCGCGCTCGAAGCGCTCGAACGCTTCGCCTCGCCCGATGACACCGTCGATCTTCACGGGCTCGAACCCGTGACCGCGAAGCTCCGCGTGGCCGAGTTCGTGCGCACCCGCCGTGCACGGGGATTGCGCTGTGTGTGCGTGATCACGGGCTACGGGAAGAACTCTCCCGACGGGGCCTCGGTGCTGCTCGACGCGGTGGTCGAGGCGCTCCGCGTCGCGCCCGCCGCGGGCGAGATCGACGCGTTCGCCAGCGCACCGGACGACCTCGGGGGCCGCGGCGCTGTGCTCATTTCCTTGCGTCAATAGAGCTATTCCCTGACGGGGGATGACTCCGGTAGAGTGGGTGTTGAACCACGCGCGAGGCGGACCGCGCGCAGCATCCCGACGGAGGTCGTCGTGACAAGCTCTCGATTCTCGCTCGAGGACCTGGCCGCGTTGCTCGAACGCGCGTGCCCATCGACGTCGCTCACGCTCCACGACGATCGGATCCGCGTGGAGTGCGCGGAGGCTCCGTGCGACGCGCGCGTGACGGGTTGCGGGTCGGGCCACCTCGCGCTCGCGTTCGAGTGCTCCCTCGGCGACGTGGAGCGCTTCGAAGACCACGCGCCGCTTTCGAAGCTCCTCGCGAGCCTCGCGTCGACGGCTTGCGTGCGCGCGGTGATCGAGGGCTCGCGGCTCTCGCTGCAGGTGCAGGTGATCCCCGCCGACGTGGGCGAGGGGCAGCTCGAGGCCGTCGTGCGCTGGCACCTCGCGGAGCTCTCCACGGTGTCGCGCGCGTGGCGGAGGCGCCTGGGGCTCTCGATGTTCCCGCCGTCGCTCGACGTCGCGACGACGCTCGCGGAGCTCGTGCGCTCGACGCCCGTCGCGCCGCAGAAGGCCCTGCTCATCGCCGCCGTCGGCTTCGCCGCCGCGGGCGCCGACGGGAGGCTCTGCCCCGCCGAGGCCACGCGGCTCCAGCGCTGGCTGCGCGACGTTCCCTCGTTCGCGGCGATCGATCAGCGACGGCTCATCGCCGCCATCGCGACGCTGCTCAGCGACTCGGCGCGCACGCTCCTCGAGGCGCGTCGCAGGCTCGATCCGAGGGAGCGCCTCCTCGCGTGGGCGCTCGCCAACGACATGGCCCACGCCGACGGCTTCTCGACCTCCGACGAGCAGCGCTACCTGTCGAGCGTCGCGTCGATCTTCGAACTGCGCCCCGAGGAGATGGAGCCCTTTCTCGCCGACGCGCGCGAGCACGCGGTGATCCGCGAGACGCCCATGCGCCCCCCCGCCATCGCGCACTGAGACACGGTCACGGCGCGGGCGCGCCCGCGCGCACCCAGGCCTCGACGGCGCCGAGCTCCCCGGCCGTGAGCTCGACGCCCTGCATGGGCATGCGGGGGCCCATGGTGTCTCCGTGGAGCCTCGCCATGAGCACGCCCTGATCGACGCGACCGGGCACCACGTAGGGGCCGTAGACCGCGGAGCGGCCGTGCGCGAAGGCCTCCCACGTCATGCGCCAGTCGCACCTGCGGAGCGTGATCGAGCCCGCCGAGGCCGCGTGGCAGGTGACGCATTTCGTGTCGATGACCGTGCGCTGCATCACGGCGATGAGGTCGCTCCGTCGCGCGAGCTCGGCGCAGCGTCGCTCGACCACGGCGGGGTCTTCGACGGGCGCGACGGTCACCGCGGGAGGAGGGAGATGCAGCGCGCTCGCGCCGTAGCGGACGAGGTACACCGCGCCGCCCACGTCGTCGGTGAGCGCGAGGCTGCCGTCGTCGGTGACCGCGAGGCCCGTGAGGTGGCCGTGGGGACGCCCGGGGCGCTCCTCCCAGCCCGCGATGAAATCTTCGGGCGCGCCCGACGGAGCGCCCGCCGCGCTGAAGGGGATGGTGACCACGCGATGCCCCTCGGCGCGGTAGCCGTGATAGGTCACGAAGGCCGCGCCGCGGTACTGCGCGGGGAACATCGCGCCGTCGTAGAAGAGCACCGAGATGGGCGCCGAGTGCGCCGGGAGGTCGATCGCGGGAGGCCTTGTCGCAAGGCACTTCGAGGGATCGGCGCGGTACTCGGGCGAGACGGCGTTGTCGTCGTAGCAGTAGGGCCAGCCGTGGTCTCCGCCGCGCACGAGCTCGTTGAGCTCGTCGTGCGGGAGCGCCGCGTCGGAGAGCGACGGGTCGGCGCGGTCGATGTAGTCGCGCGCGTTCTCGACGCCGTAGAGACGCCCGCTCGCGGGGTGCCACGCGAGGCCGAGGTTGTTGCGCAGTCCGCGCGAGAACACCGTCGCGCGGGCGCGTCGCGCGTCCCATCGCATGACCACGCCGCGCTCGATGGCGGGCGCGACGGGGCTGCGGTCGGGGCAGGGGTCGAGGGCCTCGCGCGTGCCCGGCGCCTGGCAGTTGTCGGTGCCTGAACCCACGGAAAAATAGAGCGTTCCATCGGGTGAGAAGGCCACGGTCTTGTGCGGGTGACGACCGTCGGCGGGGAGCGCGTCGACCACGGTCTCGACCGTCGCGGCGCCGTCGAAGGGGTACCTGAAGCGCGCGATGCGACCGGCCTCGCCGACCCACACGTAGCCGTCGCGGAAGGCGATGCCGTGGGGGCGATCGAGGCCGTCGACGAGCACGGTCTGCGAGTACGTGCCGTCGGGGCGAACGCGCAGCGCAGAGACGCGGCCGCGGTTGCGACGCCAGCCCGGTCCCGACTCGGCGACGAGGAGCTCGCCCGCGAGGCCGCGCGTGAGCTGCCTCGGCTTGAGCATTCCCGTCGCGATGGGGAGCACGCAGAAGCCCGGTCGGAGCCTCAGGGCGAGCGCGTTGCCGACGCCCGTGCAGGGGTCTCTCGGGCGCGACACGTCGGGGGTGCGGTGCGCGTCTCGCGTCGACGCGTCGGCGCGCGGGGGCGTCGCGCGGGGGCGCTGCGAGCACGCGAGGAGGAGTGATGCGAGGAGCGCCCGACGCATGGCGGCGACGGAGGGTATCAGCGCGGCGGCGAGGGACGAAGGCTCAGTGCGGCTCGGGGGTGCCGATGGCGCGGCGCAGTCGGGCGAGGGCGACGCGCATGTCGACGTGCGCGTTCATCACGGCGAAGCGCGCGCGGAGGAGGTCGTTCTCGGCGTCGGTGAGGTCGCTCGACACGGCGCTCCCGGCGGTGAAGCGCTCGCGGCGGACGCGGTAGCTCTCTTCGGCGGCGGTGAGCTGGCGCGTCGAGGCCTCGATGGCGGCGCGGGCGCCCTGGATGTTCGTCCACGCGCCGCGGACCTCGAGCTCGACGCCCGCGGCGAGGGCGCCGATCTGCGCGCGCACGGCCTCGCGCTGCGCCGCCACGCGGCTCGCCGTCGCGCCCGCTTGAATGGCCGCCGACGGAGACCACTGGATTTGAAGCGTCGCGTCCCAGGTGGTGTTCCACTCCTGCGTCGCGGGGACGAAGCGCTGGTTGGGGTTCGCCACGTCGAGGTTGGCCTGCGCGACCACGCTGGGGAAGTACCCCGCGCGCACCGCCGAGAGGTTCGCGTCGAGGGCGCTTATCTGCCGCTCGAGGCTCGTGAGCTCGGGGCGCGAGTGCCACGCCTGATCGATGAGCGCCTGCGCGTTCGAAGGGACGTCCGCGGGCGCGTCGAGGGGCTCGCCGAGCACGATGCGCTCGCCGGGCTGCAGGTCGAGGCGGATGCGCGCGTTGGCCTCGGCCACGGCGGCGGCCTCGCGGGCCATCACCACGAGCCGCTCGGCCTCGGCGAGCTGCGCCTCGACGCGGAGGAGCTCCACGCGCGCGACGGTGCCGGCCTCGACGAAGCGCGCGAGGTCCTCGCGGTGGCGCCGCGCGGCGTCGACGGCCTGCGACGTGATCGACACCTGCGCCTGCGAGCGGAGGTACTCGTAGAAGGCCACGCGACCGTCGGCGGCGGCCTGCGCGCGCGTGGCCTCGGCGTCGAGGCGCCGCGCGTCGGCGGTGCGGCCCGCGGCCTCGTAGAGCCGCGCCAGACGGAACGGGATGTCCGTCAGCGGCACCGCGAGCGTCGCGCGGATCGCGAACTGATCGAGGATGACTGGGAACGAGAAGCCCGCGCTGCTGCCCGTCGACGGCGGTGGCTGCGAGTCGCGGGGGTTCAAGCACACCGTCTGCCCCGCGGCGTTGGTCGTCCCCGCGTAGAGGGCCGCCGTCTGCTGGTTGACGCAGAAGGCCGCGGCGCTGCCGAACGAGAGCCGCGGCGCGGTGATCTCCGAGAGCCGGGTGTAGCGCGCCGAGAGCGAGACCTGCGGGATCATCCCGTACGCGGCCTCGGTCCTCGCGGCGTCGGCGGCGTCGATGTTCGCCGCGGCCGCGCGCACCTGGGCGCTCGCGCGGATCGCCCGCGAGGCGGCCTGCTCCGCGGTCATGCCGCCGGGCTGCGGGATGAGCACCTCGGGCAACGTCGGCGGCGCGGCGGGAGCCGGCACGAGGGTCGTGCGCGCGGGCGCCTCCGCGGGCCGCTCGGGGGTCGTCGGCGCCGTCTGCGCGAGGGCCCCGGCGGGCGCCATCGCCGCCGCGAGCGCGAGGGGCAACCACACTCTACGCGTCATCTTCGTCTCCGTGCGCCGCGTTGGCCGCGGCGCGATCCATCAGCTCTACGATCGTCTCGAAGGCCGCGAGCAGGCGCTCCTGGTCTCCGTCGGTGAGGGCCGAGAGCACCGTGTGGTGCCGACGGCTCATCTCGCGCATCCGCGCGGCGAGGATCGCCTTGCCGTTCGCGGTGATCCCGACCTTCACGGAGCGCCGGTCATCGGGGGCGGGTTTCTTGTGCACGTAGCCCACGCGGGCAAGGCGCCCGACCATTTCGCTCATCGTGCTCTGCGCCGCGCTTGCCTCTCGCCGCAGCTCGCCCACTGTCATCGGCCCGTGCAGGTCGAGCACGCGGAGGATGAGCATCTGGTGGGGCGTGAGGCTCAGCTCGTCGCAGTCCATGCGCGTGAGGCGATGGGCGGCGCGGACGATCCGCTCCACCATCTCCGCCAGCCGCTGGACCTTGCGCTCGATCACGGGACCTCCAGATCCTCAACGCGGGCACAGACACGGCCCGTGGTTCCATTACATCGGGTTGCGATGCTTTGAAAGCAGATCCCGTTTCACCCGCCTTCGGGTTCGACCTCATACTCTGTAAATTAGCGCCAATTGCGAAAAAGATGGCACGCGAACATGATTCGCGAGAAATAGTTCGTGTTACGATCGATCCTGACCGGCGCGTCGTGCATCACACCTCCGGGCGCGGGTGCCATACACCCGTCGCGGACTCGTCGACCACGTTGAGACACACCATGAACCACTCGAGACTCGCACGGCCCGCGAAGGGCCACGTCGCAGCGCGCTCCGCGCTGGCTGTCGGGCTCTGCGCCGCGGCGGCGCTCTCCCTCGGCGCGTGCAAGCGCCCGGGGGCCTCTGCCCCACAGGTGAACCCCTCGAACGACCCCGCGGCGCCCGTGCGAACGAGCACCGCGGCGGCGCAGGCGCGCGAGCTCCCCGACGTGCTGTCGGCCAGCGGGACGCTCGCGGCTGACATGCAGTCGGAGGTGACGCCCCTCGTCGCCGGGCGCGTGATGGAGGTGCTCGTCGAGCGCGGCGCGCGCGTCCGCGAGGGCGACCCCCTCGTGCGGCTGCGCGAGGTCGACTTCCGCACCACGGCGGCGCAGGCGCAGGCGACGCTCGCGCAGGCCCGGGCGCGCCTCGGCGGCGACGTGGGCCGCTTCGACCCCGAGGCCACCGCAGAGGTGCGCGCCGCCGCGGCCAACCGCGACCTCGCGGAGGACGGCCTCCGCCGCGCGCAGCAGCTCCACGAGTCGGGCTCCATGAGCGACGCGGACTTTCAGCGCGCCTCGATGCAGGCCACCGCGGCGCGCGAGCAGTACCGCAGCGCGGTCAACGGGATGCGCGGCGCCTACGCGGGCTACCAGCAGGCGCAGGCCGTCGCGACGCAGGCGTCGAGGGCCCTGCAGGACTCGACCATCCGCGCGCCCTTCGCGGGCGAGATCGCCGAGCGCAAGATCAACATCGGCGAGTACGTCACACCGCAGCGCGCGGTGGTCACGCTCGTGCGCACCGACCCCCTGCGCATGGAGATCCAGATCCCGCAGGAGCGCATCGCCGACGTGCACCGCGACCAGACCGTCGAGGTGCGCGTCGACGCGTGGCGCGAGCGGGTGTTCCCAGGGACGGTGCGGTACATCTCGGCCTCGGTGCGCGCCGACTCGCGGTCGCTCATCGTCGAGGCCCTGGTGCCCAACGCCGACGGCGCCCTGCGGCCCGGGCTCTTCGCCACGGCGCGCATCGCGCTCGGGTCTCGCCGCGCCGCGGTGGCCGTCCCCGCGCGCGCCGTGCTGAGCGAGGCGGGCGCCAACCGCGTCTTCGTCATCGCCTCGGGCCGCGTGCAGGAGCGCGTGGTCACCATCGCCGAGCGCAGCGACTCCGAGGTGCTCATCGAGCGCGGCGTCGCCGCGGGAGAGCGCGTCGCCACCGAAAACCTCACGCGTCTGGGCGACGGCGTCCAGGTCGTCGAGCAGTAGAGAGAAACGCCGCCATGCAATGGCTCGCTGCAATCTGCGTCCGCCGCCCGGTGTTCACCTGGGTGCTCATCCTCGCCCTCGTGGTGGTGGGCGTCGCCAGCATCCGGGGCCTGGCCGTCGATCGCTTCCCCAACATCGACTTCCCGATGGTGCTCGTCACCACGGTGCTGCCCGGCGCGTCGCCCGAGCAGGTCGAGACCGAGGTCTCCGACAAGATCGAGGAGGCGGTGAACTCCATCTCGGGCCTCGACGAGCTCCGTTCGAACTCGTACGAGGGCCTCTCGGTCGTCCTCGCGCGCTTCGACCTCGACAAGGACACCTCCGTCGCCGCCCAGGAGGTGCGCGACAGGGTCAACCGCACGCTCTCTCTCCTGCCGCAGGGCATCGAGCAGCCGCGCGTCGAGCGCATGGACCCCGACGCCGCCCCGGTCATGCTCGTGGCCCTCTCGGGCACGCGCTCGGTCCGTGAAATCACGGAGTACGCCGACAAGCGCGTGCGCCGTCAGATCGAGTCGCTGAACGGCGTCGGCGGCGTGACCGTCCTCGGCGGGCGCAACCGCCAGGTCAACGTCCAGCTCGACCCGTCGCGGCTCCAGTCGTTCAACCTCACGGCCGTCGACGTGCAGCGGGCCCTCGCCACGCAGAACGTCGAGATCCCCGGCGGCGAGGTGCTCCAGGGCGAGCGCACGCTGAGCCTCCGCGTCGCCGGTCGCGTGTCGTCGATCGCGGAGCTCAACGACATCGTCGTGGCGCAGCGCGGCGGCCTCACGGTGCGCGTGCGCGACGTGGGCATGGCCATCGACGGCGAGGAGGAGTCGGCCTCGCACGCCCAGGTCAACGGCCGCGACGTGGTGATCCTCTCGGTGCGCAAGCAGTCGGGCACGAACACCCTCGCGGTCATCGACGCCCTGCAGGAGCGCATCGACGAGATCCGCCCGACGCTGCCGCCGGGCTTCCGCATGGAGGTCGTGCGCGACGAGAGCGAGTTCATCCGAAACGCCATCCACGCCGTCGAGGAGCACCTCTTCTTCGGCGGCCTCCTGGCGGCCTTCGTGGTGCTGCTCTTCCTCTGGAACGGGCGCTCGACGCTCATCGCGGCGCTCGCGATCCCGACGTCGATCGTGGCCACCTTCGCGCTCATCAAGGCGATGGGGCTCACGCTCAACATCATCACCCTGCTGGCCCTCACGCTCGCCGTGGGCATCGTCATCGACGACGCCATCGTCGTGCTCGAGAACATCTTCCGCTTCATCGACGAGAAGGGCATGGCCCCGCGCAGGGCGGCCATCCTCGCGACGCGCGAGATCGGCCTCGCGGTGCTCGCCACGACGATGTCGCTCATCGCGGTGTTCCTCCCCGTGGCGTTCATGGGCGGCATCGTCGGGCGCTTCATGAAGTCGTTCGGCTTCACGATGTCGTTCGCCATCGGCGTGTCGCTGCTCGTGTCGTTCACGCTCACCCCGATGCTCTCGTCGCGCTGGCTCGCCGCCTCGGGGCGCCCGTCGCTCGTCCCCCCCGACGAGAACGAGGACGAGGCCCTCGACGCCGAGTGGAAGGACCCCGCCCCGGAGCCCCGCTTCGCCGAGAAGGCCGCGTATCGCGAGTGGCGCGCGGGCACCCGCCGCGTGCCCGAGGAGTTCGCCGCGGCGCACCACGGCGGCGGCGGCCTCTACGGCGTCGTCGAGCGCACCTACCTCCGCGCGCTCGCCTTCGTGATGGATCACCGCTGGATGGTCGTCCTCGCCATGGCGGCGACCTTCATCAGCGTCGTGCCGCTCGCCAAGGCGGTGCAGAAGAACTTTCTCCCCCTCGACGACGAGTCGCGCTTCGACGTGAACGTGCGCACGCCCGAGGGCACCTCCCTCGAGCAGACGCGCCTCCTCGCCGAGCGCATGGCGCGAGAGATCCGCGCGCTCCCCGGCGTGCGGCTCACCGTGGCCACCACGGGCTCTCCCGCGGGCGACCCCTCGGGCCGCGGCGCCAACCAGGCCTCGATCTTCGTGCGCCTCGTCGAGCCCGCCGCCCGCGTGGCCGACCAGCAGCAGATGATCGGCCGCGTGCGCAACGAGGTGCTCCCGCACTACCGCAGCCTCAACATCCGCGCGAGCGTCACCCCCGTGAACGCCTTCGGCAGCGGCTCCGCGGCCGACAGCGCGGCCATCCAGTACGTGCTCCGCGGCCCCGACCTCGAGAAGCTCGCCACGTACGCCCAGGCGATGCTCGGCCACGTGCGCTCGATCCCCGGCGTCGTCGACGCCGACACCACGCTCGTCGTCGGCAAGCCCGAGCTCTCGGTGCGCATCCAGCGCTCGCGCGCGGCGGACCTCGGCGTGAGCGCGCTCGACATCGCCACCACGCTCCGCACCCTCGTCGCGGGCATCCAGGTCAGCACCTACAACGAGGGCGGCGAGCAGTACGAGGTGTGGCTCCGCGCCAACGAGAACGCGCGCGACCGCGTGCGCGCCATCGAGCAGGTGACCGTGCCCACCAACGTGCCGGGCCGCACGGTGCGCCTCGCCGACGTGGTGGAGTTCCACGAGTCGACGGGGCCCTCGTCGATCCAGCGCCTCGGCCGTCAGCGCATGGTGACCATCTACGCGAACGTGACGCCGGGCACCTCGGAGGCCGCGGTGATCCAGCAGTTCCACGCGGCGCGCGACCAGGTTCACATGGACGCGGGCTTCACCGCGGAGCTCGCGGGACGCTCGAAGGAGCTCGGCCGCGCGGGCGCCAGCTTCGCCCTCGCGTTCATCCTCTCGCTGGTGTTCATGTACCTCGTGCTCGCGGCGCAGTTCGAGAGCTGGATCCACCCGGTCACCATTCTCATCTCGCTGCCGCTCTCGGTGCCCTTCGCGCTCTTCTCGCTGGTGGCGCTGCGCCAGTCGATGAACATCTTCTCGACGCTCGGCATCCTCGTGCTCTTCGGCATCGTGAAGAAGAACAGCATCCTCCAGGTCGACCATATGAGAGACCTGCGGCGCAGGGGGCTCTCGCGCGCCGACGCGGTGATCCTCGCGAACCGCCACCGTTTGCGGCCCATCCTCATGACCACGGTGGCCTTCGTCGCGGGCATGCTCCCCCTCGCGGTCTCCACCGGCGCGGGCTCTGGAACCAACCGCGCGATGGGCTCCGTGGTCATCGGCGGCCAGACGCTCTCGCTGCTCCTCACGCTCCTCGCGACGCCCGTCGTCTACTCGATCTTCGACGACTGGGCGCACTCGCCGCGGCTCGCGCGGATCTTCCGCGTGCTCACCTTCCCCTTCCGCGCGCTCGACGGCCTCTTCCGCTCGAAGGATCAGCCCGCGCACCAGGGCGAGGGCCACGTCATCGACGACGACGAGCGCACGCGCGAGCACCGCATCCCCCCCGTCTGAACGTATCCTCGGCCGCGTGAAGGCCGACCCTCCCATCGAACAGCCCGTCGCGCTCTTCGCCACGTCGCCCGACGGGCGCCTCGTCGCCCTCCTCCCGCACCGCTCCGCCACCGCCGACCTCGTCTCCCGCGAGCGCGTCGTCGTGTTCGAGCGCGCCACGGGCGACGTGGTCTTCGCCCTCGACGGACCCGACGTGGTGCGCGCCCTCGCGTGGTCGTCGCCCACGTCGCTCGTCGTCGCGCGCGACGGGCGGAGCCGCGCCTCGACGCTCACGCTCCACGAGGCCCCCGACGGCGGCGAGGTCGCGCGCTGCGCGCTCCCCAACCTCTCGCAGCACATGCCCACGCTGCGCTTCTCGGCCGACGGACGCCTCGCGCTCGTCACCGCCCCCGAGGCCTTCGACTGCAAGGGCGCGGCGTTCGAGGTCGCGCACGTCGTCGCGCTGCCCTCCCTCGAACGCGTCGCGGACATCGACTGCGCAGCGATCGGACGCACCCTGGGGCTCACGCTCCATGCGCGCTCGCAGCTCGCGTTTCACCCCGACGGACACCTCGTCGCCGCCGTCGAGCTCGCCAAGGGAGACGATCACGACGCGGCCCTGGTGCTCATCCCCGTGGCGCGCCCCGACGAGGCGCGCATCGTCACGCGGGGGCTGCGATTCCCCACGTCGCTCTTCTGGCTCGGGCCGGGCGAGCTCGCGCTGCGCGTCGGGGACTACGCCGAAGGGGCCGTGGTGGTCGCCTCGCTCGACGCGCGCCTCGAACGCGCGACGCTTCGAAGCGTCGCCGCCGACGCGCGCCCGAGGGAGCCCTTCGCCGTGCACCCCGACGGAGACCGCGTGCTGGTGGTGACGACGGAGCCCCGCACGGAGTCCGAGGAGCCCCCGAGCGAAGACCCGTGGGAGGTTGATCGACCGCAATCCATCGAGCTGCTGCGATGCTCGACGGGCGAGGCCCTCTCCCTCGGAGGCCGCTACGGGTGGGTCGACGCGGCGTGCTTCGCCTGCAACGGGCGCTACGTGGTGAACGTGCTCGATGGCGGGCGCGAGGTGCGCGTCGTCGATCTCGAAACGCTGCGCAGGCGAGACGTCTCCGTCGCGAGAGAGGGCGCCTGGGTCGAGGACGTCCGCGGCGGCGAGGCCGTCACCGTGGAGTACGTGCACAGGGAGGGATGGCGCTCGGTGGGCTTCATCGACCCCCGCGAGGCGCTCGGAAGCGAAGACCCGCACGCGGGTGAAGACGCCGATTGACACGGAGTTTTCGGCTCTCATAGGGTCCTCCGCGGGTCCCATCGTCGGAGGTCATCGCGTGCAGCGTTCCCGTGTCGTCTTGTCGGTCGGTGTCGCGCTGGGGAGCCTCGCGCTCGCGGCGCGCTCTCCGGCCTCGGATCTTCGAGGCACCCTCGCGGGCGCCGAGTCACTCACCCCCACCGTCCGCCAGGACCCTCCGCGCTTCCGCGCGGCGTACTGGGAGGTCCCCAACGGCGTGCTCCCGATCACCACCGCGCGCGCGAGCGTCGAGTTCGACGTCGGCGTCATCCTCACGGGCCCCGGCATCACCGAGAGCACGCAGCCCGTGGGCATTCGCGTCGAAGGCGGACGCTGCCGACCGGGCACCGTGGTGGTCTCTCCGGGCACGACGCTCGACATCACCAACGCCGACCTCGTGGGCCACGAGCTCTACGCCGTCGCGCGCGGATCGACCGAGCGCGTCGTCCCCGCGCAGGTGGTGACCCCCCGCACGCGGCGCCAGGTGCAGCTCGCGCAGCCCGGCGTCTACGAGCTCCGCGACGTGCGGCAGCCCTCGTTCCGCTGCTGGGTGATCGCGGGGCAGGGGCAGGGGCGCATCCTCCTCCCCAACGCCGCGGGGGCCTTCGCGGCCACGGGCCTCAACGACGGCGCCTACACCGTGAAGGTGTACTTCGAAGGCGCCGAGCGGGCCTCGCAGGCCGTCGAGATCGCCGGTCGCGAGGCGCAGGTGCAGGTCTCGCTCGGCGGCGCCGCGGCGCCCGCGCCCGAGGGCGGCCACCACCACGAACACGGGGATCGGTGAAGCCCAGATGCTCTTCTCACGCTTCTGGTACCTGCTCCTCGCGGCCGTGACGGGCCTCGCCATCGCGGCGGCCACGCTCGCGCGGCTCACCTACGAGCACGACCGCGGCGCCGACGCGTCGGCCATGCTCGTCAGCGACAGGAAGCTCCTCGACGAGTTCCTCCGCCGCGACGCGCGCACGCGCATCGACGACCTCGCGCCCGTGGTTCGAACGCCGCGCTCGTGACGGCGCTCGAGGCCACCACGCGCCGCACCGACGACACCCCCGCGGTGATCGGCACCGCCATCACGCAGAAGCTCCGCGAGCTCAACCAGGGCCTCGGCGCGCTGCGCGGAGACATCCTCCTCGCCGTCGATCCGCGCGGCGTGGTCGTGGGCCGCACGGGCCTCGGCGAGGGCGAGGTCGGCGCCAACCTCGGCGCGCTCCCCCTCGTCGCGAGCGCCATCGCGGGCAACACCCGCGACGACCTCTGGGAGATCTCGGGGCAGGCCTACCGCATGGCCGCGCGCCCGGTGATCTCGCAGGGCCGCTACTACGTCGGCGCCATCGTGCACGGCATGGCCCTCAACGACGCGTACGCGACCACGATCGCGCAGCTCGCGCCGGGCGCCACGGTGATGTTCTTCGGCCCCGACGGGATGTACGCGTCGTTTCACCCCGTGCCCGAGCGCGGCATGCGCCGCTCGCCCGCGCCTGGCGTGATGGTCGAGCAGCTCCGGCGCGTGCGCGACCGCGAAGACTGGAAGACCCGCGGCGCCACCGAGGCCTTCGCGGCCAACGAGCACGACGCCGACGCGGGCGTGGTGGTCTTCGCGAGCCTCCCCGGGATGATCGGCGCCGCGGGCGGCGGGATCGCCCTCGCGCGAGGGATCCCCTCGATGCCCGCGGATTTTCTCCTGAAGGCTTCAAAAGAAGACCTCTCGCGCGTCCCCGGCCCCGCGCTCGCGGGCCTCGCGCTCGCGCTCGCCGCTCTCGGCTGGCTCTTCATCTACATCGAGCACGACGCCAAGAAGAAGAAGCTCCTCGCGGCGCTCCGGGGCCTCGCCGCCGAGGGGACGCACATCGACCCGCTCACCCTCAGCGGCTTCGCGCGCGACGTCGCCGTGGTGGCCAACGACAGCATCGACGAGGTCGTGAAGCGCGAGGTGCAGCGCGCGGGCGGACGCGGCGTGCGCAACGTCAACGAGCTCGAGTCGCTCCTCAACGCGCCGGCCTCGGAGGTTCCCGCGGCGCCGATCCCTGCGCCGACCTTCGCGCCGGCGTTCAACCCCGCGCCGCCGATGCCCGCGCCGATGGCCGCGCCGATGCCGCCGCTGGTCGGAGCGCCGATGCCTCCGCCGCCGCGCCCCGCGCCGCCGCCGCCGCCCAACGTGCGACGCGCGCAGCCCGTTCAGGTCGACGAGGACGAGCAGCCGACCAACATCGGCACCTTCGCGTCGGTGGCGAAGTCGGGCGCGCAGCCCATCGGCGCGGCCGCGGTCGACGAGGAGGCGCAGCACTGGCGCGAGGTGTACGAGCAGTTCCTCGCGAAGAAGCGCGAGTGCGGCGAGTCGATCGAGAACCTCACGTTCGAGAAGTTCTCGACCACGCTCCAGAAGAACAAGGAGCAGCTCGTCGCCAAGACCGGCTGCCGCACCGTGCGCTTCCAGGTCTACATCAAGGACGGAAAGGCCACCCTCAAGGCCACGCCCGTCCGCTGATCCCTTCGCACCGCTGTCTTCGTCCACGAAGGCGACCCGCGGCGCGCGACCGGATACACTCCGCCGCGTGACGGCAAAGACCCTCAGGGCCTCGTCCCTCTTGCTTGCGCTCTCGACCGCGGCGTGCGGGAACACCTTCGATCCCGCTGCCATCGAGCGACCCATCGGGGCCGACGGCGGCGTCGAGGACACCCCCGTCGCGCCCCTCGACAACGCGCCTCAACCCGACGCTGCAACCCCCGACATCGCGCCTCCGCCGCCCGACGTCGCGGTGATCGACACGCCCGCGACGCCCGACGTCGCGGTGATCGATACGCCCGCGACGCCCGACGTCGTGGTGATCGACACGCCGCCTCCGCCGCCCGACGTTCCGCCTCCGCCGCCCGACGTTCCGCCGCCCGACTCGGGGATGATGTGTCGTCCGTGCATGGCCTTCAGCGCGGTGCAGTTCTGCCCTGGGACCGGCAGCGGCGCGTGCCTCGCCTACGCCGGGTGCAGCGCCGAGAGCTGCCAGGTCTGCGCGCCCGCCGTACGCGGCGGAGACGCCTGCGGATCCGACGTCCCGGTGATCTCGCGCCGTGGACGCAGCCGCTCGGTGTTCACCACGTGCGGCGCCGCCGACAACGTCGACACGAACTGCGGCCGACCGGGGCCCGACATCGTCATCGCCGCGCGCACCGAGACCTCGGGGCGCGTCTCGCTCACGTTCACCACGCCGCCCGGCGTCGACGTCTTCGTGGGCTACGACTGGCTCGGCAACACGACGTGTCGCACGCAGAGCCTCACGCGCACCTGCGCGGGCACTTCGAACTCGAACGAGCGCTCGGTCAGCGCGACGCTGCTCTCGGGCACCTACTACGCGTACATCTCGACGAGCGTCCCCGCGACCATCGTGGTCGACGCCGAGCTCCCCTGAACGCGCGCGGGCGCGGCGCGCGCTACATCTCCTCGCCGTAGGGGACGTGACGCTCTCGGAGGTCTTCCGCGAGCGCGGCCATCGCTGCGTCGAGGGGGTACATGTGCCTGTACTGGAGGAGCTGCTTGCCCACGAGCCCTAGGCGCACGAGAAAGCCCGGTCGCGTCTGCGGGTCGTAGAGCGGCGGGTTGTACGGCGTGCGATCGCCGCGCTGAAACTCGCTCGAGAGGCTGATCCGCGGGCCCGTCGCGAGCCGACTCGCGCGCCCGCCCCAGTGGAGGAGCGACTGGTTCCACGCGAGCAGGCTCCCTGCGCCCGCGGGGAGCGCGCGGATGTCTTGCGGCGCGCGCACGGAGGCGCCTTCGGGCCCGTCCCAGACGCGGCTCTCGAAGCGCGGATCGAGGTGCGCGGGCAGCACGTGAATGCAGCCGTTGAGCGTCGTCGCGTCGGTGAGCGGGAGCCACACCGTCAGCGACATCGGGTTGTTCGCCGCGTCGAGCGTCGGACGCACGCGGTCGCGGTGCGGTCCCCAACCGCGCGCGTCGTCGTCGGGCGCGACGTGCCACGCCCAGAAGTCAGGCAGGCCCCGGTACGCCTCTCCGAGCGCCGCGGCGAGAAAGGGGCGCAGCGACGCGAAGAGCGCCCACGGCTCGTCGTACACGAACACGAAGGGCAGCGGGATCCCCTGCGCGACCATGCGGAGGATGACCTCGCGCACGCGCGCCACCGCGGAGACGTCGAGCGCTCCCTCGACGTGGACGTAACCCTCGCGGCGGAGGTCGGGCAGGAGCATCTCCGCGGGGGGCAGGCTCACGTCGAGCGGGCCGCGCGCTGACTCGATCGAGAGCTCGGGCGCGAGGGCGCGCCAGAAGTCCACGCGCGAGGCGTCGTCGGGGCGCATCGCGCTACGCGGGCAGCGCGCCGAACTCGCGCGCGTCGGGCTTCGAGGGACGCGCCACCGAGCTCCCCTCCTGCGCGGTGTCGGTCGCGGCGGGGGCCTTCGCCGCGGGCTTCGCCGTCGCCGTGGCGGGGGGCTTCGATGTCGTCGTCGGGGGCTTCGAAGTCGTCGCCGGGGGCTTCGAAGTCGTCGCGCCGGGCTTCGTCGTGGCCGTCGCCGTCGAGGTCGTGTCGCCCGCGCCCTTCGCCTTCTTCTTCTTGCCCTTCTTCTTCGTCGCCTTGCGGCGCTTCGTCAGCGTGCGAACGAGGAGCCACAGCGTCGCGCCCGCGAGCGCCGCGAGACCGCCCGCGCCCGCGAGTCGAATGCGTCGACGCGCGCCGAGCACCCCCGTCTGCTCGACGTTCTCGAGCTGCGCCTTCGCCCGCTCGTTGTCGGGGTCGACGCGCAGCACGGCGCGGTAGAGCTCGGGGTCCGCCACGCCGCCCGCGAGCGCGCGCTCGGCCTCGAGGAAGAGGATCTCTCCGCGGATCCTTCGCGCGCTCTCGCCCTCGGGCTCGACCCACAGCGCGAGGCGCCACAGGGTCTCGGCGCGCGCCGCGTCGCTGCGCTCAAGGGCCCGCGCGTTCTCGACGAGGATGGGCACCATCTCGCGCTTGCGTTCGAAGGTCGGGTGCCGCGCGAGCACGAAGCGAAAGTGCCCGAGCATCGCGTCGACCTCGTGCGAGCGTCCCGCTGCGATGCCCTGGTCGAGGCGCTGCGCCACCTCGGCGTCGCGGCGCCGATCGTTCGCTTGATAGAGCTCGCGCGCGACGCGCTCCCAGCCCCACGCGAGGTCGGGGTCGCGGCCCTCGTACATCTCGAACGCGTCGCGCAGCGCGTGGATCGCGTCGCGGCCGTACTGCGACACGGCCCAGCGGGCGGCGTCTCGCACCTGCGCGCGGTCGCTGTTCACGAAGCTCACGACGACCTTCATCGCGTCGGCCTGGCGCATGGTGCCGTACGCGCGGATCACGTCGGCGAGGAGCGCGTTGTCGCGCTGCTGCACGGTCTCGCCCGGCGTCACGCGGTGCAGCGCCTCGCGGAGCTGACGGAGAAAGATCCGCTGCATCTCGCTGGGGTTGCGCGCCTCGATGATCGCGGGCAGCGCGTAGTCCTTGAGCTGACCGCGGATGATGCGCCCGACCTCCTGGCGGAACGCGCCGTTGAAGGCCGCCGAGAGGGCGAGGAGGGCGCGCCCCGAGTCGGCGCTCTCGACGCGTCCGAGGGCGCGGGCGAGGGTGATGCGCTCGATCGCCACGTCGGTGTCTCTCGCGCGCGGCAGCGCGATGAGCAGCGTGAGGAGGTCGTACTCGGCGTTGGGCCGGTTCGCCGTGGCCTGCGTGACCGCGCGCACCATCTTGATGCGCAGCGCGTCGAGGGGGACTCCGCGCAGCGGCGCGAGGAGGCGCGACTGCACGGCGGGCACGTCATCGGGATCGATCGCGGCGATGATCGCGTCGGCGGCGCGGCGGCGCGCGGTGGGGGAGCCATCGGTGAGCGATCCGAGGAGGGCGTCGACCTCGGCCTCGGTGCGTCCGACGGCTTCTTCGCGGGCCCTTCGCGCGGCGGGCGAGCCCGGCATCGGCGCGGTGTTCGCGGAGGGGACGGCGGCGTCTTGCGCCAGCGAGACCCGCGTGGCGAGGAGCGTGAGCGCGAGCGCGGCCGTGTGGATCTTCACGGTTCGATTCGAAAGTCGGTGTACTCGCCGGTGTAGCCGCGCCAGCGGGTCTCCACGCGGTCGACGCGGGCCGCGCTCGGGCCGCGCTGCGCCCACTGGATGAGCTCCCTGAGCCGATCGTCTTCGCCCTCGGCGATGATCTCGACGGAGCCGTCGGAGAGGTTGCGCACCTGGCCCGTCAGGCCGAGCCGTCGCGCCTCACGCTGCGACGCCGCGCGAAAGAAGACGCCCTGGACGCGCCCTCTCACGATGCAATGAACCTGCTTCGCCATGCTGATGCCGTACTCTCCGTGCGGCGCCGGTCACCACGTCACGCGACGCCCACGGGGAACCGTCGGTAGCATCGTCGCCGGGAGCCTCGCAAGTTCGTGACGGAGGCTCCGTGGGAGGGCTCCCGCGCGCTGCGAATCACCCCACGCGCGAGAGCGCCGCGTAGCCTCGCTCCGTGTCGGGGCCGTGCGCGCTCGGGAGTCCCTGCGCGCTCCAGCCGGTCTCGGTGACGCGTCCGAAGGGGTCCTTCGCGCCGCCCCATCCCGCGCGCTGATCGACGAGGCAGGTGAAGCCCGCGGCCTCGAGCGCCACGCAGGCCCGCGCGCTGCGACCGCCCATCAGGCACCCCACCACGAGCTTCGCGTCCTTGGAGAAGGTCGCCTCCATCACGCGCATGAAGTCCTCGTTGGGGCGCATCCCCGCGGGCGTCGCGTGCGCGAAGGGGACGTTGTACGCGCCCTCGGGGCGGCCTCCCTCGAACTCGGGCACCGAGCGGACATCGACGTAGACGTAGCCCTCACGCTCCATGAGCGCGCGGGCTTCGGCGGGTGACACTCTCTTCGCAGCCATCGCGTGCGATGCGTCGCGCACCGCCGCGCGCGTGTCAACCGCGAGGGGTCCGCTGTCTGCGCTCGTGGATGAGCTCCAGCGCGACGAGCCGCACGATCTTCGGGAGCACTGCGCGAAAGACCTCGCAGTAGGGGCTGCGCCCGTCGACCCTCCCGTCGCGGCGAAAGAGCATCAGCGGGCAGCCTCCCGCGCACGAGTAACGGTGCTCGCAGCGCGCGCACTCGCTCCCCGGCGCGTGGCGGCGAAAGTCTCCGAGCTGCGTCACCGAGGGGGCGAGCGCGGTGAGCGATCGATCGCTCGTGAGCGATGCGGTTCCGTCATGGTGGAGCGCGGCCTGACAGGGCGACACCGACCCGTCGTGACCGATCGCGAGCGAGGTCTCTCCCGCGCCGCAGGCCTTGCGAATGGGACGCTTCCACTCGATGTCGCAGAAGCGGTGCGTGCGACGGAACGACGGGGCCACGGGCATCGCCCGCTCGATGCGCGCGTAGCAGTCGTCGAAGACCGCGAGCACGCGCGCGAGGCGCTCTCCTTCGAGCATGGCGTGGGCCCGCGCGGGCGCGACCTTGCGCCGTAGCTGAATGAGCCCGGGGAGCGCGCGCCACCCCGCCGAGCGCGCGTCGAGCAGGGACGCTCCGCCTTCGAGGTCGCGCACGAGCGAGTAGCGAAAGCCCACGCGCCGCGCGAGGAGCCAGTCGGTGAGCGCGGGCATCGCGTCGAGGTTGTGCCGCGACACGGTGACGAGCGCGAAGGGGTTGAGGCCCGCGCGCTGATACCGCGCGAGCCCCGCTTCGACGCGCGCGAAGGAGCCTCCGCCGCCGACGCGCGGCCGCATCGCGTCGTGCGAGTCACCCACGCCGTCGATGGAGAGCGAGACCGACACGGATCGATCGCGCATCCACGCGAGGGCCTCGTCGGGCGTGTGCGTCCCGTTGGTGAGCACCGCGGCGGTGAGCGCGCAGCCCTCGCGCGAGAGGGCCTCGCGGGCGTCGTCGAAGAAGCGCCGCACGAGGTCGAAGCGGAGCATGGGCTCTCCCCCCGCGAAGCGGAGGTGGATCGCGCGGACCCCTTCGCGCGCCGTGCGAACGAGCGAATCGAGGAGCGCCCTCGCGCCGTCGTCGGTGAGGGAGCGACCGTCCTTCTCGATGTAGCAGTGGGGGCAGTCGAGGTCGCACGCGTTGGTGACGTGGAGCCACAGGTCGAAGCGCGGCGGCGACGGCGCCGGACGCCTCGGCAGCGGCAGTCCGTCGCCCTCGATGAAGCCGTTGCGCGCGAGGAACTCGACCTCGGGTGTGAGCTCCGTGACGGGCCGCGAGAGCGCGCGCGCGATGGCGTCGAGCGGTCGTCCGTCGGCGCGGTCGAAGATCGCCGCGGCCGTGTCGGAGAGAATCCCGACGGCCTCCCAGCCGCGCGGGTTGTGGACGTAGCGGTGCCCCTCGACGACGCCCTCGTGGAGAAGCTCCGCGCGACGGATCATGGTCCCCCCCGTCCCCTCCCCCGCGAAGCGGGGGAGGGTGCCTGTTTCGACTGCCATGCCCTCACCCCGCCCTCTCCCGCCAGAGGCGGGAGAGGGAGTCCGCGGGAGTTGGCTGCGGTAAAGCACTTTGGCGTAGCATCGCTCGCTGATGACTCCCTCTCCCGCCTCTGGCGGGAGAGGGCGGGCTGAGGGGGCATTCCAGCTACCAACGGGCACCCTCCCCCGCTTCGCGGGGGAGGGACGGGGAGAGGGCTCAGTACGCGGCGCGCGCGAGGAGCGACGCGACGGCGTCGGGCTGTGAGGGCGACCAGTCGCCGAGGATGACGTCGCCGAGCGTGAGGTCGCGCGCCGCCGAGTCGAGGAGCGGCGCGAGGTACTGGCGCTCGTCGAGGCCCTTCGCATCGAGCTTGTTTCGCCTCGCGAGGGCAGCGTCGGCGTGCGTGAGGAGCTCTCGCGCGAGGGCGCCCACGGTGGTGTCTGCGACGGGCGCCTTCAGCCCTTCGAGCGCCACGCGCGAGCGCGCCGCGGACCACGCCTCGTAGCCGATGGGCACGAGGCGCTCCTCGACGAAGGTCATCACGGCTTCGTCGTAGAGCACGGCGAGCCACAGGGCGGGCAGCGCCATCGAGAGCCGCGCGGGCACCGAGTCGGCGCCGCGTACTTCGAGGGTCCGCTGGAGCCGCGCCTCGGGGAAGAGCGTCTTGAGGTGCGCCTCCCAGTCGGTCTTCGTGGCGCGGTGCTCGCCCACGCCCTCGCGGAGAAAGCGCGCGAAGGTGTACTTCGTCGCGTCGTGCACGACGCCGTCGCGCTTGAGGATGAACATCGGGACGTCGAGCGCGTGACGCACGTAGTCGCCGAGGGTGGCGTCGGGCTTCCACGCGAAGGGGAGCAGGCCCGCGCGGTCGTTGTCGGTGTCGAGCCACACGTGGGCGCGGTAGCTCTTGAAGGGACCGCGCTCGCCCTCGACGAGCGGGCTCGCGGCGAAGAGGGCCGTCGAGATCACCGAGGCCGCGAGGGCCACGCGGAGCTTGCGCATCGCGTCGCGCTCCGAGGTGAAATCGAAGTTGGCCTGCACCGTCGACGTGCGGCGCATCATGTCGAGGCCGCGCGTGCCGCGCGTGGGGAGGTACGCGCGCATGATCGGGTAGCGAGACTTGGGCACCCAGTCGAGGTCGTCGGGGCGCGCGAAGGGCGCAAACCCGAGGCCCACCCAATGCAACCCGGGGGCTTCGGTGAGGCCCGCGAGCTCGTCGCGGTGATTGGAGACCTCGGCCCAGACCGCGTGCACGTTGTCGAGCGCGCTGCCCGAGAGTTCGAACTGCGAGCCGGGCTCGAGGGTGATGTTCGCCGCGCCGCGGACGAGCATCAGGGGAGGCGCCCCTTCGGACTCTCCCTCGGGCACCCACCCGTAGCGCGCCGAGAGCGCGCGGAAGAGGGTCTCGACGCCTGGGCGGCCGGGCTCGTCGCGGTAGTGCAGCGGACGGCCGTCTTCGAAGATGCCGAACTTCTCGGCCTCGATCCCGACGAGCGTGGCGCGCGGTCTAAAAGCGCCCTGAAAAACCTCGAAGAGCGCGTCTTCAGAGGTGATGGGCGCGTCGTGTGCGGGGGGTGTCATCGGCGCGGAGCATAACCGCCCGCGGGGCAACCACAACGGCGCGAATGGGTGCGCTGACGGTGTTCCCTCTGTCGCGCAGATCCGTTAGGTTGCGCGCGTCATCCAAGCACCGACCGTCGGTGTACCGAGAGGGAAGCGCGCGCATGGGCAGCAGGATCGAAGCGGGTCTCACGATCGAAGGCAGCGTGCGGGGCGAAGGGGAGCTCACCGTCGGAGGTCGCCTCCGCGGCGTGCTCACGCTCCAGGGGACGCTCGTCGTCGAGGAGGGCGGCTCTGTCGAGGCCGAAGTCGAAGCGAACTCGGTCATCGTCGCGGGGCTCCTCACGGGCAGCGTGACGGCCCACGAAGAGCTCCGTGTGCTGCCGGGCGGATGCGTCGACGCCAGGGTGCGCGCCACGCGCCTCGCGATGGCCGAGGGGGCGATCTTCCGCGGTGAGCTCCAGGCCGCGGTGTCGCAGCCCGCGCCCGCGCTCCAGAGCCCGAGCCCGCAGCGCCTCGCGGGGCGTCAGGGCGCGCAGCAGCTCGGCGCGGGGGCCTACGCGTCCGACGCGATCCCGCCGATCCCGACGCTTCAAAAAGCGCCCCACGCGCACACGCAGGTGGCCGCGCCGCCGCCGCCCGTCTACGCCCAGCGCCACGCGACGATCAACCCGCCGCCGCCCACGGCGCGCGTGGTCGAGCCCGACGACGACAGCCTCGTGCCGACGCCCACGACGCCCGCGCCCGCGCCCACGACGAAGCCGCGCCGCGCGACGATCCCGCCCGCGCCGCGCATGCCCGAGGTGGCCGTGGAGCCCGTCGCGCCGCGTCCCTCGCAGGTGACGACGAAGCCCCGCGCGTTCGCCGCGCCGCCCGCGAAGAGCCGCGCGCCCGAGGAGGCCGTGACGTCGCCCGCGCCGCGCAACGAACAGCCCAAGGCGCGCGATCGCAGCGCCAGCCCTCGGATGCCGACGCTGCCGCAGAAGCGGGGGTCGATGGCGCGACGCGGTGGCGCGTGAGCGCGCGCGACGAGCTCCTCGCGCTGCTCCGACGTGACGCCTACCGCGAGGGGCGCTTTCGCCTCGCCTCGGGCAAGGAGAGCGATTTCTTCATCGACTGCAAGCGCGTGATGCTCACCGCCGAGGGCCATCGGCTCGCGGGAGAGGCCCTCTGCGAAGAGGTTTCGACGCTGTCTCCCGCGCCCGTCGCCGTGGCGGGTGTGGCCCTCGGGGGGTGTCCCCTCGCGAGCGCCGTGTCGCTCACCTCCGCGCTCCGTCACGCAGGGCCCGACGGCCGCGGGTGGAACGCGCTCTACGTACGCAAGGAAGCGAAGGATCACGGCACCGCGCGCCGCATCGAGGGGGTCGCGCCCGCGGGCGCCGAGGTGGTGCTCCTCGAAGACGTGCTCACCACGGGCGGGAGCTCGCTCACGGCCATCGGGGCGCTGCGTGCCGAGGGGTTCACGGTGCGTCGGGTGATCGCGCTCGTCGATCGCGCCGAGGGCGCCGTCGCCGCGCTCGCCGATGCGGGCGTGACGGCGAGCGGGTTGTTCCACCGCGGCGACTTCGTCAGGTAGAGTCGCGCGCGATGCGGCGTTCACGAGGCGTGATCGGAGCGGTCCTCGCGGCGGGTGCGCTCGCGTGGGGGTGCGGCGCTGCGCCTGTGAGCCTGAGCCGTAATCCCAGGGCCTACACCGCCGAGGCGTACCCCGAGGCCCTCTCGCGTTGGACGCGCACGGGGCAGGCGTTCACGCTCCGCGGCTTCTTCGACGACCAGCTCGCGGTCACGGCCACCTACGAGAGCTGGGATTTCCGCTGGGCCTACGTGGTGCGCTACGCGGCGGACTTTCACCTCACGAGCGACGAGCGCACGCGGCTCCTGCGGGCTTCTCTCGGCGCGGCCGACAACGAGCATGAGTTCTACGTGGCCCTCTCGGTGCCGACGCGCCGCTGGGGCGACCTCGCGAGCCCCACGGCCGCGTGGCGCGTGATGCTCGTGAACGACAGGCAGCAGGAGGTGCTCCCCCTCGCGATCGAGCCCGTGCGACAGCCGGGGGCGCTCGAGCGCACGTACTTCCCGTACACGACGGTGTGGCGGCAGGTGTACCGGATCCGCTTTCCCGTGCGGGTCGCCGCGCACGCGGGCGGCGAGCCCGAGGCCCTGATCAGCACGCGCTCGCGGTATTTCATCCTCCGCTTCGCGGGCCCCGTCGGTCAGGTCGACCTCACGTGGAACGTCGAGGGTTGAGCCGCGCGGATCGACGGGTTTAGAGTCCGTCGATGGACGTCAAGCTCGAGCTCATTCACGACGCGACGGGAGAGGTCTTCGCCGAGTCGGAGGTCCCCATCGAGAGCCTCCCGCAGTTCTTCGCGCGCATGGACACGACGCTCACCGTCGGCGAGACGGAGTATCAGGTCGTGCATGCCGAGCCCGCGAACCGCGACGACATCGCGCGCGCGGGGCAGGTGAAGCTCCGGCTCCGCCCCGCGACCGTCGACCCGAAGAAGATCCTCTTCAGCCTCCCGACGATCGAAGACGTGCTCCCCGAGCGCGGACCCGCGCCCGAGGGAACCGACGCGCTCGCCATCACGCCCGACGACTACCGCCAGGTCGAGCTCGTGCCCGCTTCGAAGCGCGCCGACGTCGACGCCGAGCTCGACGCCGTGCGCGCCGTGCTCACGGGGCACCGCAAGGGCGCGGGCTTCGACGAGATCCACGTCCGCAAGCGCGTGGCCGAACCCCTCGCGGGCAGCGGCGTGACGCGCGCCGAGGTCGAGGCCGCGCTGGGCGCGAAGGGCCGCGCGCTCGCGCTGCGAGGGCAGAACGGCGTGATCCGCGGGGGCTTCGCGATCCCGCACGGAGACGGCATGGTCTACGGCGTCGAGCGCGACGGCGAGCTCATCGCGCTGGGGCTCCACGGGCTCTACGCCGACGTGGTGGGGTCGCTGCACCCGATCGCGCTGGCGCACGGGCTCGCGCTCGTCGACTGGTGCGAGACCCGGGTGCTCGCCGCGCACGAAGAGGGCTTCGTCGAGTAGCGTCGCCCCCCATCGGCTGCGTCACCTCCGTCGCGCCTTCGTTTGTGTTGGAACCCCTCGCGTCTTATGTGGCAAAAAAGCACCCGCGTGACACTGCGTCGCCTCTCTGCGCAGAGGGTGTGACGGGCGACAATCCCTGAGCGCGCCGACGGGTCTGTCACGTGACCGGTCGCGCGAAGGTCTGCACGCACGCGTGAACGACGGGCTGCCTAACTCCTGGGCCGACCACCACGGTTGGACCGCCTCGTGGCTCCTGCCGCTCCTGATCTTCGCGTACCTGGTGGGCCGCGCCCTCGTCGAGCGCGCCTCGAAGGAGCGCGTCCCCGAGGCCACGCGCAAGCGCATCGAGCGGGGCTCCCTCGCGGCGCTCGCGGTGCTCACGCTCGTGGCGACGGCGAACTACTTCGACTACGGGCTCTTCCGCTACAACACGTATTTCAACGAGTGGGACGCCTACCACTACTACGTGGGCACCAAGTACATCCGCGAGCTCGGGTACACGCACCTCTACGAGGCCACGCTCGTCGCCGACGCCGAGACGGGCTTGCGGTACCACAACCCCGAGCACCGCATCCGCGACCTCGTCACCTACGACCCCGTCGATCAAGACCGCGTGCTCGCCGACGCCGCGCGGACGCGCGCCCGCTTCTCGCCCGAGCGCTGGCGCGAGTTCGTCGCCGACATCGACTGGTTCAAGCACCAGCTCCCGCCGCACCGGTGGAGCCTCATCCTCGATGACCACGGGTTCAACGGCACGCCGCCGTGGTGCTCCGTCGTCGAGGTGATCACCAGCCACCTCTCGATCCGCCACGCCGTCTCGCGCTGGGCGATCATGCTGATGGACCCCGCGCTCCTCATCGCGATGCTCCTCAGCGTGGCGTGGGCCTTCGGCGCCGAGACCGCGCTGCTCATGGCGATCCTCGTCGGCACGCACTACCTCCTCTCGTGGGGGCACCTGAAGGGCTGCGTGCTCCGCACCGACTTCGCCGTCGCGTCGGTGATCGCCGCGTGCTGCGTCAAGCGCGAGCGCTACGCCACGGCGGGCGCGCTCCTCGGGTGGGCCACGATCTCGCGGGTGTTCCCCGTGCTGCTCTGCGCGGGCCCCGGGGTGATCCTCCTCTCGCGCCTCTTTCACGAGCGAAGGCTCGACCGCGGCCTCACGCGCCTCTTCGCGGCCTTCACCGCCGTGGTGGTGTCGGTGATGGCCTTCGCGTACGTGCGCCTCCACGGCCTGCCCACGATGCTCGACTGGGCCGCCAAGATCACCCGCCACGTCACCGACGGCTCGCACTGGAACCTCGGCTTCACCACCCTCATCGACGCCGACGTGATCGACGGCGTGCCGATCCCCTTCAACCCCCTGCGGATGCTGCACGAGGAGCCCGACGTGCAGCTCCTCCGCGCGCTCACGATCTGGGGCGTGCGCTCGGTGGTGCTCCTGCCCGCGCTCTATTTCATGCGCTACCTGCGCACGCACGACGCCCTGCTGATGGGCTTCGTGCTCATCTTCTTCCTCGTCTCCCCCGACTACTACTACTACATCATCATGTGCGTCCCGATGCTGTTCCTGGCGCAGCGGGCGCGCACCGTCCCCGGCGCGCTCAGCCTCGGATGGATGTTCCTCGCCGGCGCCGCGGGCTACAAATTCTTCTCGGGCTGGGGCGCCCTCAAGAGCCTCCACCCGATGTTCCGCGCGCACCACCAGGAGTTCCCCACGACGTACTACCTCACGTGGGCCTTCGCGTTCACGGCCATCCAGATGCTCGCCTACGCGGCCATCGAGGCGTGGCGCGAGTCGGCCTCCGAGCGCATCCTCGCGCAGAACCTCACGCCCGCGCCGTCGGAGCCCGCGCCCTCCGCGCAGGACGCTTCGAACGCCTCACCCTGACCGTTGCGCGGCCCCTCGCGGTCGTGGTTTCGTCCCCGCCGATGCTCCCGGTGCTCATCGTCGCGATCGTGTTCTCGGTGCCCCTCGCCGCGATCCTCGGGTCGTACTGGGTCAAGGTGAAGAGCATGGAGTTCGCCGCCGGCGGCCGCGATCAGGAGCCCCGCCTCCGCGCGCTCGAGGCCGAGAACCGCGAGCTCCGCCAGCGCATCGAAGTGCTCGAGACGATCGTGACGAGCGACGACCCGAAGCGCGCCTCGACCCGCGTGCGCGTCGCCGCCCCCGAGCGCGCGCCGCAGCCCGAAGAGGCCCACGTCGAGGCCGCCGCGACGAACCCGATGACGGCGCGCAGGACGTGACCCGAGGCCGCGCGCGCCGCCGCACCGTCGCGCGAGCATTGACACCCTTCGCGTCGCGACGATAGCTTCCGCGCGCCTCGGCGCCCCGTCACAACCTCCAATTCCACCTCACAACGAAGGACGCGAAGCGCATGGCACACGAGCGCAAGCCCGAGTGGTTGAAGGTCCGGGCCCCCGGCGGCGTGCGGTACACGCACATCAAAGACACGCTCCGCAAATACGACCTCCACACGGTCTGCGAAGAGGCCCACTGCCCCAACGTCGGCGAGTGCTGGGGCGAGGGCACCGCCACCGTGATGATCCTCGGCGACACGTGCACGCGCGGATGCCGCTTCTGCGCGGTGACCACGGGCAACCCCCGCGGCGCGTACGACCCGCGCGAGCCCGAGCACACGGGCCGCACCATCGCCGCCATGGGCCTCGACTACGTGGTCATCACGATGGTCGACCGCGACGACATGATCGACGGCGGCGCGGCGCACGTCGCCGAGACCATCCGGGCCATCAAGCGCGCGAGCCCGTCGATCCTCGTCGAGGCCCTCGTCGGAGATTTTCAGGGCTCCCTGCGCGACGTCGAGACCGTGGTCCGAGAGGGCGCGCCCGACGTGTTCGCGCACAACATCGAGACCGTGGCGCGGCTCCAGCGCTCGGTGCGCGACGCGCGGTGCAGCATCGAGCGCTCCCTCGCGACGCTCGAACACGCGAAGCGCGTCGCCCCCGAGCGCTACACCAAGAGCTCGATCATGGTGGGCCTCGGCGAGACGCGCGACGAGGTGCTCGAGGCGATGCGACAGCTCCGCGCCGTCGACGTCGACGTGCTCACGCTCGGGCAGTACCTCCGCCCGTCGCCCAGGCACCTCGCGGTCGAGCGCTTCGTGCACCCCGACGAGTTCGAGGAGTACCGCCGCGAGGGCGCCGCGATGGGCTTCCGCTACGTCGCCTCGGGGCCCCTCGTGCGATCGAGCTACAGGGCCGCCGAGGCCTTTCTCAAAGGCGCTCTGGGCCGCGCGGAGCCCGCGCGCGAAGAGGGCGCGAAGCGCCTGCACCTGCCGTTGGTTCCCTGAGAGGAGGACGCGTGGAGTTCGTGCTCGACGATGTGGTGACGGTGCTCGGCCCGACGGGCGACGCGGACCCCGCGCATGACCCCGGCCTCTCCGACGAGCGGCTCACGGCGCTCTACGGCCAGCTCATCGCGGCGCGCAGGCTCGACGACGCCATCACCGCCCTGCGCGATCAGGGCCGCGTGGCCGAGCACCCGAGCACGCGCGGCGAAGAGGCTGTCTCCGTCGGCGCCGCCACCGCGCTCGAAGCGACGGACTGGCTCTTCCCCTCGGGGCGCGACGCCGCCGCGGTGCTCGCGCGAGGCGTCCCCCTCGAACTCTGGATGGCGCACGTGCTCGCGACGGCCGCGGACCCCTCGAAGGCTCGCCAGGGCCCCGACCGCTTCTCGTCGCGCCGCTGGCGTGTGGTGAGTTCGAACCCTCACGCGTCGTCGCAGCTCACGCAGGCCACGGGGCTCGCGTGGGCCATGCGCGCGAAGGGCGACCATCACGCCGTGCTCGCCACGCTCGACGAGGTCGCGGCGGAGAACGGCGAGTTCCACAACGGGATGAACTTCGCGGGCGTGATGCGCGCGCCGGTGGTCTTCGTGGCCCGCGCGCGCCGCGGCGCCGAGATCGCGCGGAGGGCCTTCGCGTATGGGCTCCGCGCGCAGCGGGTCGACGGCGGCGACGTGCTCGCGGTGCACCGCGTGGTGCGCGACGCGCTCGACCTCGCGCGACGCGGCGAGGGCGCGACGCTCATCGAGGCCTCGCTCGACGGAGAGGCCGACCCCGTGGCGCGGCTGCGCGCGCACCTCGTGAAGCGCGGGCTCCTCGACGAGGGCGACGACGCGCGCTGCGCCGAGGCCGCCGACGGCGCCATCAAGGCCGCGATCGAGCGCGCCGAGCAGGGCGCAACCCTCGCAGCCGCGACGGTGTTCGATGACGTCTACGCCACGGCGCCGTGGCACCTCGCAGAGCAGCGCGCCCGCGCGGCCGAGTGACACGAAGAGAGAGCGACGCACACATGCCGCAGATGAACATGGTCGAGGCCATCAACGACGCGCTCCGCCACGAGATGCGTCGCGACCCGAGGGTGGTGGTGCTCGGCGAAGACGTGGGCAAGGTCGGCGGGGTCTTCCGCGTGACGCGCGACCTCTACGAGGAGTTCGGCGCCGAGCGGGTCATCGACACGCCGCTCTCCGAGGGAGGCATCATCGGCACGGCCATCGGGATGGCCCTCTACGGGATGGTCCCGGTGCCCGAGATCCAGTTCTCGGATTTCATCTTCCCCGCGTTCGACCAGATCGTGTCGGAGGTGGCGAAGTTCCGCTGGCGCTCGGGCGGCGAGTACCCCGCGAAGATGGTGATCCGCACGCCCGTGGGCGGTGGAATCCGCGGCGGGCTCTACCACTCGCAGTCGCCCGAGGCGTACTTCATCCACACGCCGGGGCTGAAGGTCGTGTGCCCGTCGAACCCCGTCGACGCGAAGGGGCTTCTCCTCTCGGCGATCCGCGACCCCGACCCTGTTCTCTTCTTCGAACCGAAGCGGGCCTACAGGGCCGTCAAGCGCGACGTCCCCGAGGGGGAGTACACCGTTCCGCTCTCGAAGGCCGCGGTGGCGCGCGAGGGCAAGCACGTCACGGTGATCGCGTGGGGCGCGATGCTCTACGAGGCCCTCGACGCCGCGAACAAGGCCGCCGCGCAGGGGATCGAGTGCGAGGTGCTCGACCTGCGCACGCTCTGGCCCGTGGACATCGACGCGGTGATCGAGAGCGTGAAGAAGACGGGCCGCGTGGTGGTGGTGCACGAGGCGCCCAAGACCTGCGGCTTCGGCGCGGAGCTCGTCGCGCTCATCAACGAGAAGGCCTTTCTGCACCTCGAAGCGCCGCCGGTGCGGGTCACGGGCTGGGACACGCCCTTCCCCTACACCCTCGAAATGGACTACCTCCCGCTCGCGGGCCGCATCCTCCCCGCGATCGTGGAGACCGCGAAGTTCTGATCACCAGAAGAGACACACGCGATGAATCGATTCGAGTTCAAGCTTCCGGACATCGGCGAGGGCGTGAGCGAAGGCGAGATCGTGCGATGGCACGTCAAGCCCGGCGACGCCGTGAAGGAAGATCAGCTCCTCGTCGAGGTGATGACCGACAAGGCCACCGTCGAGATCACGTCTCCGAAGGCCGGCACGGTCACCGAGGTCAACGGCGCCGAGGGCCAGGTGGTGAAGGTCCACGCGGTGCTCGTGGTGCTCGACCTCGGCGGGTCGGTCTCCGCGGCGCGCGCCGAACCCGCGGCCACCGCGGTCGGTGACATCAAAGACACGCTCCCGGGCACCGAGCTCGTCGCGGCCCCCGCCGTGATCGCGGCCCCTCCCGCGGCCGTCGACGAGTACACCGCGCCCGACGGAAAGGCCCTCGCCACGCCCGCGACGCGCAAGGCCGCGCGCGAGCTCGGCGTCGACCTCGCGAAGGTGCGCCCCACGGGTCCCGGCGGTCGCGTCACGCTCGAAGACGTCCGCGGATACGCGTCACGCCCCGCGCCGCTCGCTGCGCCGCCCGTGATCCCGCACGCCGCGCCCGCGCCCGCTGCGCCCGTCGCCGCGCCCGTCGCGCCTGCTGCGCCCGCGCCCGCGCCCGCCGCGCCCACGAGCCCGTCGCCCGCGCCCGCCGCGATGTCGACGCGCGCGCCGATCTCCATCGCCACGCCCTCGGCGAAGCACGGCGAGGCCCTCGAAGAGCGCGTCCCCTTCGCGGGGATCCGCCGTCGCATCGCCGACCGCATGTCGCTCTCGAAGAACACCGCGGCGCACTTCACCTTCGTCGAGGAGTGCGACGTCTCGGAGCTCAAGGACCTCCGCGCGCGCATGAAGCCCCGCGCCGAGGCGCGCGGCGTGAAGCTCACCTTTCTGCCCTTCATCGTGAAGGCCGTGGTGGCCGCGCTGAAGAAGCACCCCGTGCTCAACGCGGCGCTCGACGAGAGCACCAACGAGCTCGTCTACCGCAAGTACTACAACATCGGCATCGCGGCCTCGTCCGACGCGGGCCTCGTGGTGCCCGTGGTGAAGCACGCCGATCGGTTGAGCATCCTCGACCTCGCGCGCGAGATCGACCGCCTCGCCAACGACGTGAAGATCGGCAAGATGAAGGTCGACGACCTCCAGGGCGGCACCTTCACCGTGACCTCGCTCGGCGCGCAGGGAGGGCTCTTCGCCACGCCGATCATCAACTTCCCCGAGGTGGGCATCCTCGGCGTTCACCAGATCAAGCAGCGGCCCGTCGTGCGCGACAGCCAGATCGTGATCGGAGAGGTAATGCTCCTCTCGCTCTCGTTCGATCACCGCATCGTCGACGGCCACGTCGGCGCGGCCTTCGCGTACGACATCATCCACTACCTCCAGGAGCCCGACGAGCTGCTCCTCGAGATCTGATCGGTCGCATCGAAGCGCACCCTCGCTCCGCGCGGGCGCCGCGTTTGCGGCCCCGCCGGAGCGGCGCGAATCCCATCAGAGCTGTTGTTGTGCGCGTGTGGTCGTGCGTCGCGGAGAGGCGCTCAGAGCGCGCCGTTGGTCACGCTGAACATGACCAGCGGACGAGGCGTTCCCGGGGCGGGCGCGGGCTGCACGCCGGGCTGCGCGGGCGCGCCGGGCGCCCATCCCGAAGGCGTCGCGCCGCGCTGTCCGCCGAACTGAACGAGCGGAGCCCCGCCAGGCGCGGGCTGCGGATACCCGTAGGGCGACGGCTGCGTGGCGCCGTACGGAGCGGGCTGCATCGCGCCGTAGGGAGCAGGCTGCATCGCACCGTACGGCGACGGTTGAACCGCGCCGTAGGGGGCGGGCTGCATCGCGCCGTAGGGCGACGGCTGCGTGGCGCCGTACGGAGCAGGCTGCATCGCGCCGTAGGGAGCGGGCTGCGGCGCGCCGAAGGCCGGAGCGCCGGCGGCCGACTGCGGCGCGCCCGACTGCGATCCGAAGCTGACGAGGGGACCACCTCCCGCTGCGGGCTGCGTGCGCGCTGCGCCGGCCTGGGGAGCGCCGAGGCCGCCCCACGATCCGGCCGCGGGCTGGGGGCTGCCGAACGCGGGCTGAGGCGCGCCGAACGCGGGCGCAGGCTGGGGCGCGCCGAACGCGGGCGCGGGCTGGGGCGCGCCGAACGCGGGGGCTGCGGCAGGCGCGGGCGCGCACGGCGAAGCCGCGCCCCAGAGAGGATGCGGGCGTGTTCGCAGCGGGGCCGCGGGCGCAGCGGGCGTCGGCGCGATCGGCGCCATCGAGGGTGCCATCGGAGCGGGCGCGACCGCGGGCGTGACCGTCGTGGGCATCGGGGCGCCGGTGCTGAGGTCCGTGGGGAGCCCCCAGATAGGGCAAGTCGTTCTGCATCGGCGAAGGCGCCATCGCAGGGGTCGGCGTGAAGGGTGAACGCGGCCCGCCATCACCACGCCCGCCGGTGCCGTTGCTGCTGCCGTGACGGCCGCGACGGCCGCGCGTGGTCGTGGGAACGGGGTTGAGCGCGGGCGCCATCACGACGGGACCGGGCTGCGGCGCGACCACCATCGGGCTCGGAACCGCGGGCGCGACGGGCGCGACGGCGACAGGGCCTCCGCCCGTGCGGTTGCCCGTGGTCTCCTGCGAGGCCGTGCCGGTCACGTCGATGAAGCCCGCGCTCGTGGCGACGCCCCACGACATGCGAAGCGAGAGGCGCGAGCCCTCGATCGAGCCCGAGCCGTTGCGCAGCGTGAGGTTCATCCGAAGGTTGCGGACCGGGTCCGTCATCGCGCAGCGCTGGCCGCCGAGGAGCGTCACCGACGAGTCCGACGACAGGTTGCCCTCGAGCACGCAGCGCTCCCCGCGCTCGTTGGTGACGTGGATCGAGAGGTCGCCGCGAGAGCCCGCGCGGATCTCGGCGCGCTCATGCGTGACGCGCGACTCCGTGGTCGTGATCGGAGACGTGACCGACACCGTGGTGTTCGAAGTCACCGAGAAGGTGCCCGCGAAGAGCCCCGGGCCACGGTGCTGCGCTGCGGCAGGGGTGGCGACGAGGAGCAAGACTCCCGCGAAGGAGCCGGTCGTGAGCCGCGCGCGCGTGATCATTCCGAGGATGGTGCTACCGGATCGCGCCGAGATCAAACCCCGATTTCTGCTCATGGTGCGCTCCTCGTTGATGCAACGCGGCATGGATGAAGGTCGTCCTACCAATGTGGTGCTTGTACGACACGCACGGTAGGGAACTTCGACAGCCCCACGAATGAACACCCGATGACGCCCACAACACCTTCCCGAAAGATCCGCACGCTGGTCGTCGACGACGACGTCGACCTCGCGGCCTTCGTCGTCGAGCTCCTGCGAGCGCGCGGCCACGACGTCTCCGCCGTGCACGACGCCTCCGCCGCGATGGCCTCCATCGAGCGCGCCGCGCCCGACCTCCTCGTCACCGACGTCTGCATGGAGGGCGTCGACGGCCTCCAGCTCATCGAGTGGACGCGCCGTTACGACCCTCGCATCGGGGTGATCGCGGTGACGGCCTTCGGCAACATCGAGACCGCCGTGCGCGCGGTCCGCGTGGGCGCGTACGAGTTCGTCACCAAGCCCTTCGAACCACAGACCCTGCGCTTCGCC
>JAXLYG010000007.1:0-360830 GCA_046351535.1 Polyangiales bacterium | reverse complement strand
ACGACCGCGCGCAGCCGAGGCCGCGCACGAGCCAGGTCGCCGTCGCCATCGAACCCGGGATGATCCCGAGCTCTCCCTCCCGCGCGGGCGTCGCGCCCTTGCGGTGAACGTAGAGGTCGCGCTCGCCGTGGCGCTCCCTCGCGACGTGGTTGTGATGCACGTCGATGACCTCGTCGGGTTCGACGCCCGTGAGTTCGAAGAGCACCTCGATCGCAACGGCGGCGAGCGCCTCGCGGTTGGCCCGCGCGAAGTCGAGCGCCCACGAGACGTCGTCGAGCCACGCGCGTCCCGAGGCATCGCGCGTGTCGAGCGTCGCGATCGATTTCGGTGACGCGGGCGCGCGCTCGGAGGCCGCGCGCATGTGGTGGTCCGCGATCACCTTGCCGAGCCCGCGAGAGCCCGAGTGCACGAGGATCCAGAGGTCTCCGCCCGCGTCGCGATCGAGCTCGACGAAGTGGTTGCCTCCGCCGAGCGTGCCGAGGTGGCGCGGGGTGAGGGCCTCGCGGGCGTGCGTGAGCGCGCCGGTCGAGAGCGTCGCTTCGAAGAGCGCGGCGGGCACCTCGCGACGCGCGCCGCGGTGAACGTCCTGGCCCACGGGGATGCGCCGCGACATCGCGACGAGCGCGCGCTCGAGCGTGCGTCGGTCGAGCGATGCGGCCGCGAGCGGGAGGTGAACCGCGCGCACGCCGCATCCCAGATCACCGCCGAGCGCAGAGGGAACGACCTCGTGCTCGGTGGCGAAGACGGTCCCGACGGAGACGCCGTCGGAGACGTGGGCGTCGGCCATCGCGGCGACGTGGTCGACGACGAAGGGCTGCGACGCGAGGTGCGCGAGCTGTCGCGCGGTGTCGTCGGCGAGCGCAGACGACCACGCGAAGACGGGCACGCGCTGACCGCGTGACGCGTCGAAGATCACTCGCATGCGTCACCTCCGTCGCTGGAAGGCGCCGCGGTGACGCCCGTCGCCACGGAGAACCGCAGCGCGGGGACGAACTTCAGCTCGACGGCGTCGGTGAGGCATCGCCTCAGATACGGCGCCGCGCGCTCGAGGGCGCGCTCGATGAGGGCGGGCGCGCAGACCCTCGCGGTCGTGACGTGGACCTTCGCCGCGCGGTAGTCGGGCGAGAGTTCCACGAAGGAGACGGACACCGCGTCGAGCGCGGGGTCGGAGACGTCGTCGCGAAGGAGCGAGTCGAGCTCCTGCCGCAGCACGTCGGAGAGGCGCGCGTGGCGAAATCCTTCGCCGCGCATGGAGTCACTGTCATCTTCGAACAGATCGAACGGAGGCACGGAACCACCGCGGGCATCGCGCCCACGGCGAGACGAGATCTTCTTCATCAGTCACACGCTCCAGAGACACGAACGGGAAATGCGAATTCCCCTCGCGGCGTCGGGCGAGCGATCAGAGCGAGCTCGAAGGAACGCTCAGTGCGTCATGCGCGGCGCGCGAGGAGTGTGTCGGGACGCGTGATTTGCAAGCGGGTCCATGGTGCACCTCCTGACGCGCGAGATTGCGCAGCGGCCGCGGAGAGTGACCGAGCGGAGCGAGCGCGTCAAGGCGCGCGGAGCGCGAGAGGCGCGGTGTGAGCGGCTCGCGACGCAACGCGCGGGTGAGGTCACTCCGACGCGTTGTCTGGCGCGGTTCGCGGAGGCTGTACGGGCGGTGGCGCGGGGAAGGTCCGCAGCACCGTCCGCGGCGCCTCCGGCGGGAAGTCGAGCAGCGTGGGCGGTGGCTGGTTTCGACTGCGACGTCCGGGCTGTGCGCTGCGCGAACGGCTCGTCGTGGGAGACCCGGCTTCTACGGGTGGAGGGGCTGGGAAGGCGGGCGGCGTCGCGGGAGGCGCTTCGACCGCGGGTGCCTGGGGCAACGGCGCCAGAGCGGGCGTCGGTGGCGCGGGCGTTGGTTGCGCGAGCGCGACGGGTGTCGTCGGCACGAGCGCCGCGGGCGTTTCGGTGAGCGTCTGCTGCTGCGTTGCCGTCGCGTGTGGCGGAGCCGCGGGCGCGTTGAAACGCATCGCGAGGAACACCGTGGCCCCCGCCACGAGCACGCAAAGAACAAGCGCTCCGACGATCAAGGCGCGCTGCTCGCTACCCGGGCGTATCGGAAACTGCTCCGTGGTCGCGGGGCGCAACGTGGAGACGTCTCCGTGCGGCTCGTGCGGGCCAAAGATCGCTTCCAACGGGAGCTGCTGTGAGGCGGGCGGCGCGGGCGTGGCGCGCGGCGGGCGACTCATGACGGGCGCGCTCACCTCGGGCTCCGAGAGAAACAGAACGGCGCGACGCGTCCTGCTGGCGCTCGGAACGTTGGCTTCCAGCGCGGTGAGGAGTTCCCCCGCGTTGGGGTATCGATCCGCGGGCGTGATGGCGAGCGCCTTCGCGAGCACCGCCTCCCACGGCCCGACGTCGACGCCGAAGACGGCGGGCGTCGGACGCGTCGGAGACATCACCTGCATCGTGAGCTTGAGCTTGTCGGTGCTGCTGTACGCAGGTTGATCCGTGAGCATCTCGGTGATGATGAGCCCGAGCGCGTGCACGTCGGTCCACGGTCCCGTGCGCGTCCCGCTCAGTTGTTCGGGTGAGACGTAGCGCGGCGAGTACGCGGCCATGATCGAACCGGTCTGGGTCTGTCCGCTCGCGGGACCGTCGTCGCCCTCGGTCATGATCTTGGCGATGCCGAAGTCGAGCACGCGCGTCGTCGGCCTCGCAGCGTTCGCGCGTCGGCTCCCGCGCATCGACGCGCCGGGAGCTTCGCGCGCGAGCATGATGTTGGCGGGCTTGATGTCACGGTGGGCGATGCCCATGTCGTGCGCCGCGGCGAGCGCGTCGATGACGGGCGCGAGGAGTTCGAGGCACTCGTGTGGGCTGCGTCCGCCGTGGCCGAGGCGTGCGTTGAGGCTGTCGGCGAGGGTCGCGCCGTCGATCCACTCGAGCACCATCCACGGCGACTGCTCGCCCGTGGGCATGTTCGAGACGCCGAAGTCCGTGACCCTCACAACCGCGGGGTGTTGGAACTGCGCGATGATCCGCGCCTCCTCGACGAACTGCTTGAGAAAGCGCTGGTGCATCTCCGCGGGGAGTCCGGCGGGGATGCGCAGCACCTTCACGGCGTGCGAGGTGAGCAGGGCGACGTGCTTCGCGCGGTACACGACGCCGAAGCCTCCGCGCGCGACGGCGGCCTCGACGTTGTACTTCCCATCGAGCTGGTAGCCGACGAGGCCGAACAGATCTTCCCCTCCGCTCATGGCGACGGGCATCAAAACGCTCTTCTTTCCAAGGGTCAAGCGGACTTCGTGGGCGGTCGGGCGCGCTCAGACGCCCCGGTGGCTCGCGGCTCGTCACGGCGCGTGAAGCGGTCCACCAGGACCGAAGATGTCGGCGCGGAGTGAGCGGCTCGCGACGCAACGCGCGCGGATTGAGCGGCGCGCTTCACAACGCGAAACGCGCTTTTTCTCAGATGTTTCGAGCGATGGGCGCTGTCACGCCGCGTGCAGTCACCCCCGGCGCGCGACACGGAGAGAACGCTCTCTTCCCTCGCGCAGAAGGATGCGATGTGACGATGAAGATTCGAAGCCGTGTTCGCGCCGGAGCCCTGGTCGAGAACCACAACCGCGCGAAGCTCGCGATCCGCACGAGCGTGAAGGCGGGGGGAATCAACCCGCAGCACAACCGCGCGAAGCTCACGATCCGCACCGGCGTGAAGTCCGGCGCGCTGTTCGAGAACCACAACAGGTCGCGCGTCTGACCCGACGGGTAACGGGAGGCTCTCGTGCGTCGATCGAAGGCGATGCGGATGGAGGCGTCGCTCGACGTCGCCGCCGCTGCGAACGAGCGGGCGAGCGATGCGCGGGCGCGTGGTGACATCGCGCTGGCGCGTCGTGAGGCCACGACGGCGCACGCGCGCTTTCGACGATGCGCGGGAGCCTCCCACCCCGACACCGCGTCGACGCTGGCGCTGCTCGGCGCCCTCGACCTCGACGCGGGAGACTTCAACGCTGCCCGCGCGAAGCTCTCGCGCGCGGTGCGATCGCTCGAACAGTACAGCCGGTATCGCGCCGTGCGTCCGATGCTCCACCGGGCGCGCTGCGACCTCGCGAGGACGCTCCGCGAACTCGGGCGCTATGTCGAGGCGCGCGCGTCGGCCGAGCGCGCGTTGGTGATCGCGAGAGGCATCGGCCCGCACGCGACGATCGAGGCCCTCAACGAGCGGGGAATGATCTGCAAGTACGCGGGCTGGTTCGCCGTGGGCGTGCGCTCCTACCGCGCGGCCGTGGCGCTCCTCGAGGCGCAGTCGCCCGTCGATCGCGACGCGCTCGCGACGCTCCTGCACAACCAGGGAGGCATCGAGCACGCGAGGGAGCGCCCCGCCAGCGCCGAGGTGTTCGCGCGTCGCGGCCTCGCGATCCGTCGCGCGCTCGACGGAGACGACCACCCGAGGACGCTCGCCGACGAAGGCGCGCTCGCGGCGATCCTCGTCGACCTCGGGGCCTGCGACGAGGCGTCCGAGATGCTCCTCGCGCTCAAGTCGAAGTTCGAACGCGCCTACGGACACACGCACGCCGAGGTGGCCGTCGTCTGCGACAACCTCGCGGTGCTCTACGCGCGCCAGGGACGCTTCGACGAGGCGCTCCCGCTGGCCCGCAGGGCGCTCAGGATCGTTCGCGCGAGGCTCGGCCGAGAACATCCCGAGGCGGCACTCTCGGCGCACAACCTCGGCGCGGTGCTCGCAGCGCTCGGTCGCTCGCGCGATGCGCGCAGGCTCTTCGACGAGGCGATCGACGTCGCGAAGCGCGCGCTCGGCGTTGCGCACCCGACGACGCGCGCCGCGATCGAAGCGCGGCGGGCGCTCGGTTGAACGCGCGCCGCGAGTCGGCTCAGACGTCGTAGGTGGTGGGGGAGAGCGAAGAGGCGGAGGGGAGACCGGGCGCGCTGCGACTCAGCGCTGCGTCACACGCACGAGCCCGCGGTGCAGGTCGGCGTGGGAGCCATGCACGCGCGACCGCACATGCCGCAGTTGGCGTTGTCGCTCGTGAGGTCGCGGCACGCCGCGCTCGCGCCGGAGCCGCAGACCACCTCGCCGGTGGGGCACACGCAGCTTCCGCCGGAGCAGCTTCCGCCGGTGGGGCAGCGGGTTCCGCAGGCGCCGCAGTTGTTGTCGTCGTTGCTGAAGTTGGTCTCGCAGCCGTTGGTGCGGTTCGTGTCGCAGTCGCCGCGGCCGCTGGTGCAGGTGCAGCGACCCGACGCGCATCCGTCGGCCGTGCTCGGGCGTCCCACGCAGGTGGCGCCGCACGCGCCGCAGTGGGTGGGCGTCGACTGCAGGTCGTAGCAGGCGTTGTACGTCTGCATGTTGCCCGTGGTCGAGCAGGGGCTCAGCGAGGCCGAGCACGTGGGCGTCGCGCCGATGCACTCGGGCGCCGTGCTGCCTCCGCACGCCGCGCAGGTCGAGAACGCGGGCGTCGCGAGGGGGTTGGGCGTGTTGCCCGCGTTGCAGGTGCTGCCCGTGCAGACGGGCTGACCGGTCGCGCCGCAGGCGGTGCAGGTGCCGCCCACGTTGACGAAGCCCGCGTTGCAGCCCGTCGCGCAGGGAGGCTGTCCCGCGGCGCCGCAGGCCACGCAGGTGTTGCTCTGGAGCACGAAGCCCGTGTTGCACGCGGAGTACGTGCACGTGCTGCTCACGCACGAGCCCGACCCGTTGGGGAACGAGCAGGCCCGACCGCACATGCCGCAGTGGTTGATGTCGTTGGTGAGGTTGCGGCATCCGGCGCCCGAGCACGCCGTGAGGCCCGCGCCGCAGACCGTTCCGCAGGTGCTCGACGCGCAGACCTGACCCGAGGGGCACGCCGTTCCGCACGAGCCGCAGTTGGAGCTGTTCGACGCCGTGTCGACGCAGGTGCCAGGGACGCCCGTCGAAGCGCCGCAGACGATCTGTCCGGTGGGGCAGCGGCAGGTGCCCGAGGTGCAGGTCGCGCCCGCCGCGCAGGTCGTTCCGCACGCGCCGCAGTTGGCGTTGTTCGTCGCCGTGTTCACGCAGACGCCGCCGCAGAGGGTCTGACCCGAGGGGCAGCCGCAGACGCCCGCGGTGCAGATCTGCCCGCCGGTGCAGGTCGTCCCGCAGCCGCCGCAGTTGTTGGGATCGGTCCCGCGGGTGTTGGTGCACACGCCGCCGCAGCTCACCAGCGTGCCGGGGCACACGCACGCGCCGCCCGAGCAGACCGTGCCGCCGCTGCAGACGCGACCGCAGGCGCCGCAGTTGTTGTTGTCCGCCGAGAGGCTCGTCTCGCAGCCGTTGTTACGGCTCGAGTCGCAGTCGCCGAAGCCCGCGTTGCAGGCGCCGAGGGTGCAGAGCCCCGTCACGCACGAGGCCGCCGCGTTCGAGAAGAGGCAGCGGTTGCCGCACATGGCGCAGTGGTTGACGTTGTTCGCGAAGTTGACCTCGCAGCCGTTGCTGACGTCGCCGTCGCAGTTGCCGAAGCCGCCGTTGCACGCGATCGACACGCACGCGCCGCCCGCGCAGGTGGGAAGGCCGTTGGTGCGGTTGCACGCGCGGCCGCAGGCGCCGCAGTTGTTCGTGTCGGTGCCGAGGGTCACCTCGCAGCCGTTGGTCGTGTTGCCGTCGCAGTCGCCGAGGCCCGAGGCGCACATGGCGCCCATGACGCAGCGACCGGTCTGGCAGCTCACGGAGATGCCCGTCGGCGCGGTGCAGACGTTGGTGCAGCGCGAGCAGTTGGTGACGTCGGTGTTGATGTTCACCTCGCAGCCGTTGGCCGCGTTGCCGTCGCAGTCGGCGAAGCCCGTGTTGCAGGCGCCGAGGCGGCACACGCCCGCGGAGCACGTCGCCGCCGCGTTGGGGAAGCTGCAGCGGTTCCCGCAGGCGCCGCAGTTGTTCACGTCCGTCGCGGTGCTCGTCTCGCAGCCCGCGGCGGCGCCCGTGCCGATCACGCAGTCGCTGAAGCCCGCGAGGCACGCGGTCTGACGGCACGCGCCCGTCACGCACGCGGCCACCGCGTTGGGGAAGGCGCTCGCGCACGACGTCCCGCAGGCGCCGCAGTTCGAGTTGTCGGTCTGGCGGTTGACGCACGCGAGCGACGCGCCCGAACCGCAGGCCGAGAGGCCCGTGGGGCACACGCACGCGCCGCCCGAGCAGAACTGGCCCGCGGGGCACACCGTTCCGCACGCGCCGCAGTTGTTCGTGTCGACCGTGAGGTTGAAGCAGCCCGCGGAGCCGCACGAGGTCTGGCCCGTGGGGCACACGCAGACGCCGCGCGTGCAGTTCTGACCGGGGTTGCACGCGCGTCCGCACGCGCCGCAGTGGTTGAAGTCAGCCTGGAGGTCGCGGCAGCCCGCGCCCGAGCACGACGTGAGCCCCGAGGGGCACATGCACATGCTCGACACGCACGACTGACCCGCGGGACACGCCACGCCGCAGCCGCCGCAGTGTGCGTTGTTCGTGCTCGTGTCCACGCAGCCCGAGGGCGGGCAGAAGCGCTGCCCCGTGATGCCGCAGGTGCAGCTCCCGCTCACGCACGACTGGCCGGCGGGGCACACCACGCCGCAGCGTCCGCAGTTGGTGCCGTCGGTGAGCGGGTTGGTGCAGCCGACGCCCGCGCAGAAGATCTGCCCCGTGATCGAGCAGGTGCACGCGCTCATGCGACACACCTGGCTGCCCGGACACGCGTTGCCGCACATCCCGCAGTTGTTCGCGTTGGTCGTCAGGTCGACGCACGCGTTGGCCGCCGAGCAGAAGGTCTGGCCCGTCGTGGGGCAGCGGCAGGCGCCCGCGACGCACATCTCCGTGGAGTTGCAGCGGCGATCACACGCCCCGCAGTTGGCCGCGTCGGACTGGAGGTTCACGCAGCTCCCCGAGCAGTCGGTCTGGCCCGCCACGCACGAGGTCTGGCAACGCGTCATGCCCATCGAGGTCGTGCAGACCTGACCCGAGGGACACGCCGTTCCGCACGCGCCGCAGTTGTTCCGGTCCGACGTGAGGTTCACGCAGCCGATGCCCGGACAGAACGACTGGCCCGTGAGGCACGAGCACGAGCCGTTGGTGCACGACTGGCCCATCGGGCAGACGTTGCCGCAGCGTCCGCAGTTCGAGTTGTCGGTCTGCTGGTTGACGCACGCGCCGACGCCGCCGTCGCCCGCCGACGGACAGAACATCTGCCCCGCCGAGCACGCGCACGAGCCGTTCATGCAGGGCTGACCCGCGGGGCAGCGGTTGCCGCAACGTCCGCAGTTGGCGTTGTCCGAGAGCGGGTTGATGCACGCCCCGGCGCCGGCGTCGTTCGACGCGCAGAAGATCTGCCCCGCCGCGGCGCACGCGCACACGCCGAGGATGCGCGGACCCGCGTCGCTCACGCCGCCGTCGCGCCCGCCCGGCGTCGCGGGAGGCGCCTGACAGCGGTTGGGCGCGTTGCAGACCATGCCGCAGCCGCCGCAGTTGGCGTTGTCGCTCGCGGGGTCGACGCAGCGGTTGTTGCAGACGATCTGGCCCGACGGGCAACGCTGACAGATCGTGCTCGACGCGACGCCGCTGTCCATCGTCCGGTTGTTCACGCAGACGTGGTTGCTCTGACAGCCGTTGTCGCCGGCACCTGCGTCGGCGCGCTCGTCCGCGGGACAGCAGCGCTGACCCGCGCCGCCACACTGTCCGGGCTGGCCCGGGTGCTCCAGAGTGCACGCCACGAACGCGCACGACAGGAGCGCAAGGAGGTACATTCTCAACGAGTTCATCGCCCGCGACAGTACCACCACACGGTGAAAAATTGATGCCGGTTTGTCGCTCGGCGGAGATATCCTCGGCCCATGCGATCGAGGCCACGACGGTCATTTTTTCTCACCGGCGCGCTGCTCCTCGCGCCTGTCACCGCGAGTGCACAGTTTACCGAGCGGCTCTCGTTCGGTCTTGAGGGCGGCGCGGGGACGCAGCTCCTCGCACCGCAATCGAGCGAATACGGCTTCGGATTCACGGGCGGCGCGCGCCTCGCCGTGCGCCTCGCGGGCCCCGTCGCGCTCCAGGCTTTCGGGTCGTATTGGAACTGGGGTTCGAACGATGCGCAGCTCCCCGGCGGCGTGCTCACGGGCTTCGGCGGCGGACTCCGCATCGCGCCGTGGGTGGGCAGCGCGGGGCGCTTCGTGCTCGACCTCGACGTGGGCTTCAGCATCTCGGGTTCGAACGACGCGAACGCGGGCACCATCCAGGCTTCGGGGCTCCTCCTCGGCGGCGGCGTGGGGTGGCTCTTTCCGCTCGCGAGCGTGTTCTCTCTCGGGCCGATGGTGCGCGCGCACTACCTCACGAGCCTCGAGTCGGTGTCCGCGGGCGACCGTGATCGCACGCTCTTCTGGACCATCGGCGTGAGCTTCACCTTCCACGGCGCGCGCGTGCAGCCCCGCGTCGAGCCCGAAGAGACCGCCGACCCGACGCGGCCGCGCATGCGCGCCCTCGAAGACACCGACCACGACGGCGTCCCCGACGCGGCCGATCGCTGCGTCGCGCAGCCCGAGACGATGAACGGCTACCAGGACGACGACGGCTGCCCCGACGTCGTCAACGACCCCAACGACGCCGATCACGACATGATCCTGGGCGCCGCCGATCGCTGCCCCAACGAGCCCGAAGACGCCGACGGATTCGAAGACACCGACGGCTGCCCCGAGCCCGACAACGACCACGACGGCGTGCTCGACGCAGCAGACCAGTGCCCCGACCAGGCCGAGACCCGCAACGGCTTTCAAGACGATGACGGCTGCTCCGACACGAACCCCAACCCCGGCGCGCTCGTCGACGGCGATCACATCCTCCTCACGCAGCCCCTCGGCATCCGTCGCGGTCGCGTCGAAGCCTCCTCCGCGGCGCTCATCTCGGCGGTGGCGCAGCAGCTCGAGGCGCACCCCGAGATCCGTCGCGTGCGCGTCGAGTGCCGCTCTGACGAGGGCGGCAACGAGCGCAACAACGCCCGCCTCTCGACGCAGTGCGCGCGCAACGTCGTCAAGGCGCTGCGCCGCGCGGGCGTGAACAAGCGCAGGCTCCAGGCGCAGGGCGCGGGCTCGCTCAACGCCACGCCGGGGACCCCGAGCGTGCGCGTCGACTTCGTGGTCATCGACCCCGCGGGCGGCGCCGCGCAGGGCCCCGCGCCCGTGGCCGTCACGCCCGCGGAGGCCTCAGAGCCCGCGGATGGACACCACGGCGGACGCCGCGGCCACCACGGCCGACGACGCCGTCACTGACCGGGCGGACGGACCGACGGCGGTGCGACGCTCGCGCCGTCGTCGCGCTTCCTCGCGGCGGTGGCGTGGGTCGAGACGCCCATGAGAATCAGCGGCTCATCCGAGAGCGAGAACTCCACGAGCTGACCGAGCTCGACGGAGACGCCGTTGCGAGACCCGTCGGCGTAGAGCCTCGCGTCGCGCATCTTGTTGTGGACCCGCAGCGTCTCGTCGGGGTGCACGAAGCCGCGGAGCTGCGCGTAGTCCACCCCCGGCGGCACGTAGGGCTCGCGCACGACGAACTGGAGCATCCGTGATCGCAGCGGCATGGGCCGCCCGCCCGCGCTTCGAATCGCGGCGGTTGATCCCGCGGCGGTCGAGATCCAGATGCCCGACGAGGCCTGCTCCTCGCGCGTGCCGCCGAACTCGAGGATGTACTTCGAAGTCATCGCGGGGACGGGGTGCGTGAAGAGCACCTCGTTGAGCACGCGTCGCTGCACGACCTCGCCGTCGACGGCGACCTGCATCCTCGCGGCGCGCACGCGGCTCACGCGGCCTTCTGCGATCGCGACGAGGTGATCGCGCACCTCGCCCATGCGCGTGCCGCAGAGGTACCCCACGGAGTCCATGGGGGCGGAGTTCACGCCGAGGATGGGCGTGTCGCTGAGCGAGCGCGCGACCCAGATGAGCGTCCCGTCGCCGCCGACGGTGATGACGAGGTCGAAGCCCGTCGCGTCGCCCACGCGGTCGCGGTCGCGGAAGGTGGCCTTCCACCCGACGTGCTCGATGGCGGCGCGCACCTCCTCGAGGGTCTTCGCGTGGTGGGCGTCGGCGCGCTCGAGACGCGCGACCGTCGGATCCTTGCTGTTGAGGAGCGCGATCACCCGCGCCATCTTGTGCTGCCGCACATAGAGGTCGTAGGTGCTCCGCTTGGCGACCACGAGCACGCGGCGTGAACCCGTCATGCGCGCATCACCCGCCGCGCGCGAGGCGGGCCTTGAAGCGGTGCAGCGCGAGCTCCGTCTTGGCGTCTTCGATCACGCCCTCGGCGACACGCGCGAAGCACTCGGAGAGCGGCCACCACGCGACCGTCGCGCCGACCTCGAGCACGCCGTCGCCCGCCGCGTGGACCTCCGCGTGCGGATCGGCGACGCGCGCGCACACGATGTGGATCTTCTCGCCGCACATCCCCGGCGAGAGGAAGACGGGCACGCCGAGGACTTCGAAGTCCGTCGCGGAGAGCGTGAAGCCCGTCTCTTCGAGCGCCTCTCGCGCCGCGCACGCGCGCACGCCGTCGAGGCCCTTCTCGTGCGCTTCGATGAGCCCCGCGGGGAGCTCCCAGAGCTCCGCGTCGGTCCTCGGGTCGGGCACGACGAGCTCGCGCGAGTGACGGAGCGCGAGCGGCGGACGCAGCGCCGAGCGCACGCACACGAGCGGGTCGGCGGGGGCGTCGTCGCGGACCGCGAAGAGCACCATCACCACGGCGTCGAGGGCCTCGCGGTCGACGACGTCGTAGGGAAAGACCTCGCTCGTGGAGCCGTCGGCGTAGTGGCTCCGCATGCGCAGCCTGCGCACCTTGAGGAAGCCCCCGTCGCTCGGGACGCTGCCCGACCTGTCGTCGATGATCTCGATTCGTGTAGTCATCGTTGGGAGGGAACGGAGGATATGCCCGAACCGCGCGCTACGGGAACATCGCAGGCGCGCGGAGTCCGGCGCCCTCGTCGAATCCGCACGCGAGGTTCATGCACTGGATGGCCTGGCCCGACGCGCCCTTGACGAGGTTGTCGATGGCGCACTGTGCGACGATGCGCTTCGCGCGGCGGTCGAAGAAGTAGGCGATGTGCGCGCGGTTGCTCCCTCGCACCCAGAGCGTGTCGGGGAGCGCGCCCGCGTCGAGCACCGCGACCGACGGAGAGCCTTCGAAGTACGCCCTCGCCTCGCGGACCATCTCGTCGACGGAGACATCCTCGCGCGCGGGACGCGCGTACACCGTCGAGAGGATCCCGCGGGTCATGGGCGCGAGGGTGGGCGAGAAGGTGATCATGACCGACGAGCCCGCGACGTGCGAGAGCGTCTGCTCGATCTCGGGCGTGTGGCGGTGCGTCCCCGCGAGCTTGTAGCTGCGCACGCCCTCGGCGCACTCGGGGAGGTGCGTGTTCGACGCGGGCGTTCGACCCGCGCCCGACACGCCCGAGAGCGCATGCACGACGAGGTCATCGCTGCGCGCGATCCCACGCGCGAGGAGCGGGAGCATCGGCAGCGCGCTCGCCGTGGGATAGCAGCCCGGCACCGCGACGAGCTTCGCGCCTCGCAGCGCCTCGCGATGGAGCTCCGGAAGCCCGTACACGGCCTCGTCGAGGAGCCCGGGAGCGGCGTGCGTGGCGCCGTACCACTCGGCGTAGACCTTCGGGTCGCGGAGGCGAAAGTCCGCCGAGAGGTCGAGCACCGTGACGCCCCGCTCGCGGAGCGCGCGCACGCACTCGATCGACGCGCCGTGAGGGAGCGCGCAGAAGGCGACGTCGGCCTTGCGGGCCACCACGTCGGCGTCGAAGGGTTCGACGGGCGCGTCGAGCAGGCCCGTGAGCGAGGGGAGCACCGCGCTCGCCCTCGGCGTGAGCTTGCTGTGCGCGCAGAGCGCGGTGACCTCGACGCGAGGATGACCGAGGAGCAGGCGCAGGAGCTCCGCGCCCGTGTAACCCGTCGCGCCGACGACGGCGACGCGGACACGTTCCGGTGCTGACATGAGATCGCCTCCGGGTGAGACGGTGCTTGAAGAACAGGGATGACGGGGAGGAGGCAGCAGAGCGTCGTCGCCGTGAGGGCGTGACGCTCCGAGGGGTCAGCGCTTGGAGTACTGGAAGCGCTTGCGGGCGCCCGGACGACCGTACTTCTTGCGCTCCTTCTTGCGCGCGTCGCGCGTCAGGAGGCCCTGGCGCTTGAGCGGCGTGCGGCGCTCGGAGTCGGCGCCGGTGAGGGCGCGCGCGATGCCGAAGCGGACCGCGTCGGCCTGCGCGGCGAGTCCGCCGCCCGCGACCGAGGCCTCGACGTCGTAGCGGCCGAGCGCCTCGACGATCTCGAAGGGCTGCAGGATGAGCAGCTGCGACGCGGGGCGCGGGAAGTACCGGTCGTACGGCCGGCTGTTCACGATGATGTTCCCCGAGCCGGGACGGATGTACACGCGCGCAACGGCGGTCTTGCGCTTGCCGGTGGCGTAGTGGCGGTCGGTCTGGACGGTCATTGGATCTGTTGCCTCGATCAGAACTTCGACGGGAGGGACTTCGGCTGCTGGGCGGCGTGCGGGTGCGCGGCGTCGGCGTACAGCTTGAGCTTGCGGGCCATCTGGCGGCCGAGAGAGTTCTTCGGGAGCATCCCCCGCACGGCCTTCTCGATGAGGTACGTGGGCTTGCTCTTGAGCACCTCAGCAGCCGAGCGCGTGCGCAGGCCGCCGGGGTGTCCCGAGAAGTTGTAGTACATCTTGTCGGTGAGCTTCTCGCCCGTGAGCGCGACCTTGTCGGCGTTCACGACGACGACGAAGTCACCGGTGTCGATGTGCGGGGTGTACGTGGGCTTGTGCTTGCCGCGGAGGACGCGGGCGATGTCGCTCGCGATACGCCCGAGGGGCTTGTTGGTCGCGTCGACGATGAACCACGACCGGGTGATCTCGGCGGGCTTCGCGGTGTAGGTGCCTTGCATGATCAACCTTCCAAAACGTTACCGTGCAACCGACAATCCGTCGGGCCATCGGGAGGGCGGGAGGTTACAGAGTTCCGCTCCACTGTCAAGACTGTGAAGCGTGGTGAGGACGTTCTCTTTAGAAGTTCCAGGTGAGGCCGACCGAGCGCGGCCCCACGGCGATCTGAACGGTCTCTTCGCGGGGACGCCCGACGAAGAACAGGGTCACGCCCGCGGCGACGAGCACGCCGCCCGCGACGAGCATCCCGGTGGTCGCTGCGGCGAGCGTATCCACGGAGTTCCGCTGGTCGAGCGCGGCCTGCGTGGGGCAGCGGCGGTTCGGGCAGGCGGCCTCGAGGTCGGCGAACTGACCATTCGCCATCACGCCCGTGATGACCCCGCCGATGAGGGCCGCAGCGCCCACGCCGGCCGTGACGATCCCGACCGTTCGCAGGGGGTTGGGCCTGAGAACCACCTCCGTCCTCGGCGGCTGCACGATGGGGGTCTCGACGCGCGCCACGACGGGGGCTTCGATCTGCACGCGCTCGGTCGCGCCGGGGCTGATGTTGATCACGTGCTCGCGCTGGGGGCGGCCAGGCACGTGGTCGACGATGCGGTGCTGACCCGCGTCGACGAAGCGAACGGTGTTGAACGATGTCGCGGGGTAGGGCTGCCCGTCGATCTCGACGGTCACCCCGCCCTGAATCGCCGAGGGGACCTCGACGACGAGATGGCCGATGCGCGAGTCGAGGCGCGTGAACTCTCGCCGGGCTTCTTCGACGGCGGCACGAAACACCGCGGGGGCCTCAGGCGGGAGCTGCTCCTGGCTCAGGCGCTGCCACGTTTCGATCGACTGCACCATGCGCGGGGGCGTCGAGCGCTCGTACGCGATCGCGAGGTACTTCAGGTGCACGGGCGCGTGGAACAGCTGCTCCGCGCGTTCGAAGCGATCGATCACGGTCGCCCAGTCGGCTCGACCCTGCGCGGCGATGCCTTCGAGCGCGAGGGTCCTTGCGGTCTCGCGGTTCGCCGCGTCCGACTGTGTCGGCGTGGCGGTCTGAGCTTGAAGCGTCGGGGTGAAGGCGAGCGCTCCAACGAGCGCGATGACGGGGAGGCGATACGCGGGCGCTCTCATCGGAAGGATGAGATACGCCCGTTAGCATGGGATTTTCAACTAGTAACCAAGGGGATCGCGCGGGTGCGCCCCCTGGTGAGGACGCCGCGTCGTGTTGTGGGGCGGCGTGGTCTCTGCCGTGGGCGGCGTGCGATCGCGATGCGGCCGGTGCGTTCCCCGCGTGTTGTTCGAGGGCGGATCGGGTTGCGCGGTCGGCTGCGTCTCGGGGGGCGTCGAGGGTTGCGTCTCAGGCGGCGCGGCGGGCGGCGTGTTCTGCGCGATCAGCGGTTCGGGCGCAGACGCGTCTGCGGCCAGCGGCGTGGGCTGCTGCGCGACCTGGGCAGGCGGCGTGGGGTTCGTCGCGGGCGGCGTGGGGTTGACCGCGGGCGGCGTGGGGGGCGTCGCGGGCGGTTGGGGTCTCGCGATCTGGGGCGGACGAGCGGGACGGTTGATCGGCGCGGGTTGCGGCGTCTCTCCTCCGCCACCGAACGCGGCGAAGCCGATGCCGCCGAGCGCGAGGACACCCACCGCAGCCGCCGCGATGAGCGCCGTGCGGGGCTTGCGCGCAGGGGCGGGTTCTTCGGGCGTGCTGTTGGGAGGCGTCGCCCACACCATATTGGTGGTCGCGCCAGGACGAGGACCCGATGACACCCCGGGGCCCGTGTTTCCGACGATGTCGATCGGGTTGATCACGGGGATCGCCATCGTCGGGGGGAGGCCGCCGTTCGAGGCGTCTTGAGAGGGGTCGCCGAAGAGCGGCTGCGGGGGCTGGGGCGCCGAAGCGAACGGTCCCGAAGGATCATTCGAGATCTGCGCGGGGGCGGGCGGAGACTGGTGCTGGCCGCTCCCCGACCCGGGCATCGGGTGCGGTCCCGACTGGAGGCTCGGGGGCGACTGGATCGCAGGCTGGAAGGAGTTCGGCGTGGGAGGCGCGCCGATCGGGGCCATCGTCGGAGGCCGCATGCGATTCGGGTCGTTCGGTCTGGCGGCGGGCGGCGCAGGGGGCGCGGGCGGTCCGCCGAGGGACTCCGCGATGGGCGCGGGCGCCGCGGGAGGGACGTTGAACTTGCCGGTCTGGGGGCGCTGGCCGACGCGGTTCATTCCCGCTGCGGGGAGCGGCGCGGCCTTGTTCTCGCCCGCGGGCTGGAGCGCAGCGTTGACCGTGGTCTCGCCCTCCTCTTCCTCGTCGGCGAAGGTGGGGAGCACGCGAGGCGCGCCTTCGAGTTCGGCGATCACGGCGCGCACTTCTTCGAGCATCGCGCGGGCGTTCGGGTACCGCTTGTCGCGGTCGTACGCGAGCGACTTGTCGATGATGCGCGCCACCGAGGGAGGCAGATCGGGAGCCACCGACGTGATCGGACGCGCGGCCTGCGTGGCCACCATCACGATCATCTCCTGCGTGCTCTCGCCCGCGTGAGGGGTCGTCCCTGCGAGGAGCGCGAACAGCGTCGCGCCGACCGCGTAGACGTCGGTCTGGGGACCCACGGAGTTCATCTTCCCGAGGGCCTGCTCGGGGGACATGTACGCGGGGCTGCCGACCACCATGCCCGTGCGCGTCGCCGACACGTTGGAGCCGTCGCTGACGCGCGCGATGCCGAAGTCGAGCACGTGCACGACGCCGTCGCGCGTGATGAAGAGGTTCTCGGGCTTGATGTCGCGGTGGATGATCCCGCGCTCGTGCGCGTTGCCCAGGCACTCGAGCACGGGGATGAGCATCTTGAAGGCTTCGACCGGGGGGAAGCGCTTCTTCTTCCGGCGGGCCTGCGAGAGCGTCTGCCCTTCGAGGAGCTCCATCACCAGGAAGACCGTCCCGTCGGTCTCGTCGGTGTCGTCGTCGAAGACCTTCACCGCCGCCGGGTGGTTGATCTTGTTCGCGACGTACCCCTCCTGCACGAGCCTCTGGGCGAAGTTCGTGTCGTACATGAGCGTCGGGTGAAGCATCTTGATGGCGACCTTCGACCCGTTGCGGTGCGTCGCCTCGTAGACCGCCGCCATGCCTCCCACGCCGATGAGCCGGTCCAGCGTCCACTTGCCGCGGAGGAGCCGACCCACCCGAGCGCGGGCGTGGGTGGTCAAGGGATCTTCTGCCATGGTGTTCTTCCCAAATCCGGAGGTGTCGGGGTGGGGTGTGACCCGAACGTCACGCCGACGTTAGCACGGTCACCCTACTACGGCGCAGGTCGGAGGTGGGTGTTTTGACGGGCGTCGGGGTCGGCGGGTGTCGGAACGTGCGACGATCAGAAACGGAGGGGAAGAAGGCTAGAGGTCGGCGGGCATGAGGGTGAAGGGGTACGTCACCGTGATCGCGCCCGAGTCCGCGGGAACGGGGAAGTTCCACCGGCGCACCGCACCCGCGATGCACGCGGACACCGACGAGATCCCGAGGCCGTCTTCCATCACCCCCGCCGCGAGCACCGCGCCGCCGCCCGCGATCACGAAGCGGATCGCGACGCGCCCCGATGCCGAGGGGTTGATCGACAGCCCCTGCTCGTAGCAGCGGTTCACCTGGCCGATGTTGCGGAGCACCACGCGACGGATCGCCTCGGGGGCGATCGATCCCGCGATGTCGGGCGTCGACGGCGTGACGCGCGGGCCGTGGGTCGCGCGGGGGCCTTCGTGCAGCGTGCCGCGCGTGCGTCCGTAGGTGCAGTCTTCGCCAGGGCGGCAGTTGCCGTGGCCGAGCGTGCCGAGAGGCCCGGTGCCGATGCCCACGTCGTGGCCGCCGCCGCCGATGCCCGAGCCCACCGTGTCGAGGCCCGCCATGCCGAACGAGTCGCCCACGTCAGCGCCGTTCATGTTGCCGTTGGCGTCGCGGTCGCCCGCGCCCGCTTCGGTCATCGCGCCCCAGGGCGAGACGATCCCGCTGTGCGAGCCCTGCGCCGCCGAGGCCGCTCCGTTCATCGCCGCGAAGATCCCGCGCGACTCGACGACCTCACGGGCCGAGCGTTCGCGCGCCACCTGCGGCGGCTCGTTCGAGCGACGGCGGATCTCGTAGCGGTGGTTGCGCGCCGTGCTCTGGTGGTCGCCCATCGAGCCTGCCGCGCCCTGGTGCGCAGCGCCCGCCGGGGCGTCGGCCGCGGCCTCCTGCGTCTCTGCCTGCTGCAGCATCTGCTCGCTCTGCCGGGCGACGAAGTCGCGGAGCTCCGCGAGGCGCGCGTCGTGGTCGTCGCTGACGAGCAGCCCGCTCTGCTGAGACGCCACGCGCATCAGCCCGAGGAGCGCCGCGACGGCGAACGCGCTGCCCGCCCACGCCATGCGAAGCGCGGGGTCCTTGCGGGTGACGTGCGCGTAGCGGCGACCGGCGGCGACGACGCGCGCGAGGATCACCAGACCGGCGAGCTCCATGCGGTAGCGTCCGCCCGACAGCACGCTGACCTCGTAGGCGCCGGGCGTGTCGGTCGAGGGGCGCGCGATGCCCTCGGAGATGAGCGCAGCGAGCTCGCGACGGACGCCGTCGAGCTCCACCTCGCCGCGCGCGCCGGGGAGGAACACGAAGCGCGTCGCGTCGGCGTCGCGGGCGATGACGCGCGCCTCGGGGCCGCCGATCATCGCGGCGTCGAGGACGAAGCGCGACGCGTCGTCGGGCGTGGCGCGGTCGGCGAGCGAGAAGCCCTGCGACGCGTCGAGGTGCGCGACGTGGAGCACGGAGCGCTCCCACATCACGGTCACTTCGACGGAGAGGGTCGATGCGTCTTCGACGTCGGCGGGGTTGATCTCACCGCGCTTCACGAGCTGGTAGTGAGCCTCGGAGTCGGCGACGGGAGCGGACACGGCGAACTGATTCGTGGTGGGGCTGAGCGTCGTCATGGCGGTAGACCTCGTAGTCCGCGGACGCGCTGTTGCGTCGTGCGGTCACGGGCTACGACAGAGACACCTCGATGTGGTTCCTCGAAAAATCCAAGGAGTTCAGGTCGGGGTCTGCGCGCCAGGGAGAGGCGACCTGTAGAAGAGCGTGATCGTGATGCAGTGGTAGGCGTCGTCGCTCGATTGCGTCACCACCTTGTCGATCACCTCGGCGTCGGGGTGCTCGCGCATCCAGCGATTGACGCGCTCGCCGAGGTCCTCGCGGTCCATCGCCGTCGTCGCAGAGAAGACCTTCACCCCGTTGAACGACATCGCTCCCTCCGCTCTCTCCGTCACAAACTACCGTGAATCGCGCTCGGGCGTCACGCGCCTCTCGCGGCCTTCGCGATGGCGGCCTCGTCGACCTCGTCGCGCGCGATTCCGCGCAATGCTTCGCGCAACGCGTCGCTCGCGCACGCGTCGGCCGCGACCCTGACCCGCTCGATGGCCTCGGGCTCTCCCGTCGCTGCGAGCGCGAGGGCCGCGCCGACGCGTCGCTCGGGCGTGGCCTCGGGGTCGTCGAGCGCGCGGGAGAGGTCGTCGCGAGTGAGCGTCACGTCGCGGTACGCGCGGCCCGAGATCAGCGCCTTCAGCGCGTCGCGCCAGAGGTCGAGAGACCTGCCGCCGCGGTCGAGGAGTTCGAACGCCGCGCTCGGCCCCCCCTGCGCGCGCGCCATCGCGCCGCGGATCATCTCGACCATCCCGGCGGTGCGAGCGGGATCTCGCCGCGAGTGCGTGATGAGAACCAGCTCGCCCGATCGCTTGCGGAGCACCACATCATTACCGTGCCACGCCTCGACGGAGGCCAGGTCGCGGTGCGCGATGAAGCCGCGGGAGAAGCCGCGCTTCCACGACACGCCGTCGGCGCCCACGGTGATCTCTGCGGGGCCGAGGATGCGCGCGCCGAGCATGCACGCCGCGGCCAGGAGCGAGAATCCGAGCGCCGCCGTCGAGCGCGCGTCGAGGCGCATCAGCAGCGAGAAGAGGAGGAACATCGGCGCGCCCTGAAGGAGCACGAAGATCACCGTGGCGATCCCGTAGCCGAGGCCGTCCCAACGGCCACCGAAGAGCACGCGAACCGCGCGACGGCGCGCGTCGATGCCCGCGGCGGCGAGGGCCGCGTGACCATCCTCCGCTGAAGGCACCTCCGCCGTCAGCACGTCGCTGTTCGCGCGGAGGAACTCCACGGAAGCCCCGGCGCTGCCCGGCACGACCCAGCCCGCGGTGAACTCCTTCGCCTCGAACACCTCGCGTGAGCTCGCGCGTTCGAGCGTGATGCCCGCGGGGGACACCTCGATGGCGCCCGCCTCACCGCGCTTCGCGCCCGCCACGACGCGCGCGTAGATCAGCATCGCGAAGGTCATCACCACGGTCGGGATCACCGTCAACGGCAGCGCGCCGAGCGTCGCGCCGAGTCCGATTCCCGCTGCGAAGGTCGCCAGGGCGGCCACGGTGAGCTTCGCGGCGAGCGAGTGGCGCCGGAGGGCGACGCGTGGGCTCGTGAAGCGGAGCGTCGTTCCCTGCGGCAGCACGGCGCGAGGATACTCCGACGGGGCGACGCGCGCGCAGACAACCGAGCGTCGGCGCTGCGCCCCCGGCGTGGCGCCGCGCGCGGACGCGCGTACACTCGCGGCCCCTCCGATGGTCTCACTGCGCATCAAGAACCTCGAATCGCTCGATCCCTACGCGGTCCCGCTGCCCAACGGCACCGAGGTCACCACGGGCGTCGACCGTCACACCCTCGACAGCGCGCGCCTCGTCACGCAGGGCGCCGTGGGTCGCGTCGTGAGCTCCTCCGACGAGGGGATCACCGTCTTCATCGTGGGCGTCGGGACGTGCCGCTATCAGCGCGCCGAGCTCACGCCGCATCGCATGGGACAGCTCCGCTACGCCCTCGAGCGTGAGGCCAGCGAGTCGGCGCTCAAGCCCTGCGTCGTGCTCGAAGCCACCGTGGGCTCGCGCGCGTGGGGCCTCGCCAACGAGGGCTCCGACACCGATCGACGCGGTGTCTTTCTGCTCCCCTTCTCGTGGACCATCGGGCTCGGTGACGCCCCCGGCACCCTCGTGAGCGCCGACGGGAGCGACACGTACTGGGAGTTCGACAAGGCCGTGCGCCAGCTCCTTCGCGGCGACCCCAACACGCTCGAAATGCTCTGGGTCCCCGACGTGCGCGCGCTCGACCCCGTGGCCGAGGCGCTCATCGAGAGGCGTGATGTGTTCTCGTCCGTCGAGGTCTACGGCACCTTCGGCCGCTACGCGCTCTCGCAGGCCCGCAAGCTCGCTCAGTCCGCGCGCCTCGCGGAGCACCGCGCCGTCGTGCTCGCGTGGCTCCGCGAGTCGCCCAACCTCTCGCTCGACGCCGTGGCCCGACGCATGTCCGAGCACATTCGAGAGGCTTCAGAAGAAGGCGTTCAGCGCTGTCGGCAGTACGTCAAGCAGCTCTACCGGTCGATGCATGACCAGGGGATCCTCCCCGTGGCCGAGTTCGAAGCCCTCGCGCGCTTCGCCGTCGAGCGCTCGATGGACTTCGACCTCCCGCGGGAGCTCAGGCCCAAGAACGCCTACAACCTCCTCAGGCTCGTCGCGTCGGCCACGCACTGGCTCCGCGCGGGCGTTCCGCTCATTCGCGTCGACGGTGAGCTGCGAGAGAGGCTCCTGCGCATCAAGCGCGGCGAGGTGGGCCTCGAACAGTCGCTCGCGTGGACCGAGGCCATGGCCGGTGAGCTCGATGAGGCGCGCGCTCACTCCGTGCTGCCGAAGCGCCCCGACGTGCAGGCCGCCGATGCGCTCGTGCGCGCCGCGAGGGAGGAGTCCGCGAGGCGGTGGTTCTCCGCGGCGCCCGGTCCGTGGGGGCGTGACGCGCCGAACGCGCCCGCCGTCGCCCACGAGCAGGACGCGCGCGCCTCGTCGTAGCCGCGCGGCGCTCCGTCGGAGGGACGTGCGCCGAAAACCGTCGCGCGCGTCGGCCGGTGTTGCGCCTCGGAGAGACATCCCCGACGATCGCCGCCGCCCCATGCGCGCCGCGACGCTCTCTGCCCTCCTGCTCGTCTGCGCCTGCAGCGCCGAGCCCACCACGTTCACCTCGCCCGACGCGAGCTCCGCGCCCGACGCCGTCGCCGACGTCAGCTCCGACGGACCTCCGCGCTTCGGGGACGTCATTCCCCTCGATCGCCCCGCGTCGGACGTCGCGCCCCTCGACGATGTGCTCGTCTACGCCAACACCGCGTCGGAGCTCTATCGCGTCGAGCCGCGCAGCTTCGCCATCACCCTCGTCGGGCGCTTCACCTTCAGCGACTCCGATCGGGATCACCAGATGACCGACATCGCCGTCAACGCGGCGGGCGAGATCTGGGGCATCACCTTCAACGCCATCTATCGCATCGACGCGGCCACCGCGCGCTGCACCCTCGTGTCGCCGCTCGAAGGCCAATACAACGGGCTCACGTTCGTCCCCGTCGGCGTGCTCAACCCGAGCGCCGAGGTGCTCCTCGCCGTCGCGGGGAGCGGCGACTACTACGTCGTCAACACCGGCACCGGACGCGTGCAGCGCCTCGGCTCCTATGGCGCCTACGCGTCGAGCGGCGACCTCGTCTCGATCGCCAGCGCCGAGACCTGGGCCATCGTGAAGGTGCTCGGCGACGACAACCTCGCGCGCGTCGACCTCCGCACGGGGCGAACCACCCTCGTCGGTCCCACCGGCGTCGACGACGTCTGGGGCCTCGGATACTGGCGCTCGCGCCTCTACGGCTTCACCCAGGGCGGCCAGTTCGTCACCCTCGACCCCGCGACGGGACGCGCCACCGTGCAATCGACCGCCAGCCGCGCGTGGTGGGGCGCGGGCGTCACCACGATCGCGCCCGTCGCGCCACCGTGACGCGCGTCGCCTCTGGACGCGCGCAGAGAGAGGGTGTTCCCATGCTCCCCGATGCGACCCGCGACCTCTCTGCGAAACGCCTCGCTCGCCCTCGTCTCCCTCGCCCTCTCGGGCTGCCCTGAGGATCCGATCGTCGTTGCGCCCGCGGACGCGTCGGTCGACGCGCTCGTGCGAGACGTGGTCACGGACGTGCCGCGCGACACGGGCCTCGATCGACCCGACGTCGTCGACGCCGGGCCGCGCGACGTGGTCGTCGATGTGCCGCGCGACGTGTCCGACGCCGCGGACGTTCGCGACGCCGACCTCCGCTGCGCTGCGGGCGTCGACAGCGACGGCGACGGCATCGCGAACGATCGCGAGTGCGTCGCAGGCACCGATCCCTTCTCGCCCGACACCGACATGGACGGCCTCTCCGACGGCGCCGAGGCGGCCTATCCGCGCGTGTGTGTCGCGACCGATCGCGCGCGCCAGCGTCGCCCTCCGGTGAGCTGCACCGCGGACGCCGGGTGCGTGGCTGGCGAGTCGTGTCGCGGCGTCGATCCGCGTGTGAGAGACAGCGACGGCGACGGGATCTCCGACGGCGACGAAGACCCCACGGGCGAGGGGCGCATCGATGTCGCGCGCGGCGAGACCGATCCGCGCCTCTGGGACACCGACGGCGACGCGATGGGAGACGGCGCGTCGGGCCTCGCCATCTGCCGCGCGACGGGGCTCGCGACGGTGACGCAGACCTCGCTGCCCACGTCGCCCGCGCAGGTGGGCTACGACCCGATGTGGGCGCGCTCGGCCCGCGCGATGGGCACCATGGGGCGCAGCGTCGTAGTGCTCGATGATTCGCGCGCGAGCGTCGCCGCGCTCATCGCCGCGCTGCCCGCGACGGGAGACGTTCGCGCCGAAGCGAGCCGCGTCGAGACCGCGGTCACCACGGCGCTCGGCGCGGGCGTCACGCCGGTGCTCGTGGGGCGCTCGCTCACCACGCACGAGATGAACCCCGCCGTCACGTCGACGTATCGCGTGGCGCGCGCGAGCTCGGCGCCCGCGCTCCGTGACGCGCTGCTCGCGCCGCTCACGGGCGTGACCCCCGCGATGTCGATGGGATACGGTGTCGCGAGCGAGTTCCTCGTCGACGTGACCACCGTGCGGAGGACCATGGGCGGCGCCGCGAACTTCGACGACGTGGTGGTGACCGTCGCGCCGAGGGCGCTCCTCGATGATGCGACGATGCCCGCGGCCACGCGCGCGGTTGACCTCTCGAACACCACGGCGCTCGCCGAGTCTGACAAGGGCCTCGGGTTCCGATGTCAGCAGATCCGCGCGCCCGCCGCGCCGAAGGTCGACTTCGTGTGGACCGTCGACGTCTCGATCTCGATGGGGCCCTACCAGGTCTCCGTGGGCGACACCGCGACGCAGTTCTTCAGCGACCTCACCGCGGCGGGCATCGACTTTCGCGTGGCCGTGCTCCAGGCGCAGTCGACGGCGTTCGACTTCGCGCGCCCCGCGCCGGGGCTCGCGTGGGTGCACGGGGCGAGCTCCACGGGCGCGCGCGACCTCGCGTACAACGTCACCGTCGAGCCCTACCGCATGATGACGGCCGACCGCCTCGCGCCCTACGGCAACAACGGCAGCTTCGTCGTGCAGCTCGACGAGGAGCCCCTCGCCGCGGGCGTGCTCGCGTTCGAAAACCTCATGGCCGCGCCCGCCGCCGCGCCCGAGGATCAGCGCCTCCGACCCGGCGCGCTCAAGGTCGCGTTCTTCGTCGCCGACGAGACCGGCAACAACGACGACATGCGCTACTTCTCGCGCGACACCGCGCGCTGGGGCGCGACCTACGCGGACCGGCTCCGCAACGCCATCGCGTTCTTTCACGCGCGCAACATCCTCACGTTCGGCCTCGTGAACGACCAGCGGACCGACTGCGCCACCGCGGGCGCGCCGGACATGCGCAAGTGCCTCATCACGGGCAACGGCGGCGCGTACATCCCCATCACGGCGGCCACGAGCGCCGACGTCGCCGCGGCCATGCGGCGCATCACCGACCTCGTCGCGGGCGCCGCGTCGCCCTATCGCCTCGAGCAGCAGCCCATCACCAGCACGCTCAAGGTCCGCGTGCGCAACATGGACGTGCCGCGCTCGCGCGCCGACGGCTTCGACTACGACCAGGCCGCCAACGCGATCGTGTTCCGAGGGAGCACGTACCGACCGCGCGCGGGCGACGAGGTGGTGATCTCGTACCGCGTCTGGCAGCCGTGTCCGGGCCTCAACGCCGCGTGCTCGGCCTCGGGCGAGTGCTGCGCGCCGCAGGAGTGCGTGCTCGGTCGCTGCGCGCCGCCGTGCGTGCGCCTCGGCGCCACCTGCGCGCGCGACGCCGACTGCTGCGCGCCCAACGCGTGCCTCATGGGGCGCTGCGTTCCGCCGACGACGTGCCGTCCGATGGGCGAGTCGTGCCGCGTCGACGCCGAGTGCTGCGCGCCCAACACCTGCGTCTCGGGTCGATGCACGCCGCCTCCGCCGTGCCGCCCCGTGGGGATGACCTGCGCGACCAACGCCGACTGCTGCACGGCCAACTGCGCGATGGGGCGCTGCGCGCCGCCGCCGTGTCGTCCCATCTCGGGCATGTGCACCTCGCCCGCGGACTGCTGCTCGGGGAGCTGCTCCAACGGGCAATGCGCCCCGGGCTGAGCGCGTCGGGCGCCGCGCTTCTCATCGCGCGCCCGCTGCGGTAGGACTTCGAGCGCCATGCGCGCAGAGCAGATCAGCAGGCGACGTCGACGGGTCACGGCCGCGGAGCGGCTCCGATGAGCGAGGCTCCCGACGACCCCTTCGGCCTCGTGGGGACCACCCTCGAGAAGCGCTTCGCGATCGACCGCGTGGTCGCGCGGGGCGGCTTCGGCGTCGTGTATCAGGGGCGACAGATCACGCTGAAGAAGACCGTCGCGATCAAGGTGCTGATGATGCCCGCGGGCCTCGGCATCGAGGAGAAGCGGGTCTTTCTCCACGGCTTCGAGCAGGAGGCGCAGACCATCGCCGCGCTGGAGCACCCCGCGATCGTGCGCGCGTACGACTTCGGCATCGCGCGTCCCGCGGGGCGGCGCGAGCTCCCGTGGCTGGCCCTCGAGTGGATCGAGGGGGAGTCTCTGGAGCAGCGCATCGCGTCGCTCGCGGGGCAGCGCATGAGCCCCGCGGAGGTGCTCGCGCTGCTGCGTCCGGTGCTTCAGGGCCTCGCGTTCGCGCACGCGCGCCACGTCGCGCACCGCGACCTCAAGCCCGCGAACATCATGTTGAGCCCGTCGGAGGTGCAGCCGGGCGCCGTGAACGCGCGCCTCCTCGATTTCGGCATCGCGAAGGTGATGAGCCCCGACGAGGTGGTGGGCAGCGGCGCGACCCGCACCATGGCGGTCTTCTCGGCCTTCTCGACGCCGTACGCGTCGCCCGAGCAGAAGACCGGACGCAAGACCGGCCCGTGGACCGACGTGCACGCGATGGGGCTCATCATCACCGAGCTCCTCACGGGGAGCGCGCCCTACCCCGGCGAAGACCCCGTGGCCGTCGAGCTGCGCATCCTCTCGCCCGATCGTCCGACGCCCGCGCGCTTCGGCGTCAACGTCGGCGCGTGGGAGCCCGTGCTCGCGAAGGCCGTCTCGCTCAATCCGCCCGATCGCTTCGCCGACGCGGGGGCCTTTCTCACGGCGCTCGAAGCGTCACTCGCGTCGACCGCGCCGTCACCTCCAACGACCGCAGCGGTCGCGCCCGCGCCGCCTCCGCCCGCAGAGCTTCCAGCGCAACCGGCGGTCGCGTTCGCAGCCACCGAGGCGCTCTCGATCGCGGCGCCCGCGGCGCCTGGATTCGTTCCTCCTGCGCCCGGATACACGGCCCCGACGCCCGGATACACAGCGCCTGCGCCCGGATACACGGCTCCGACGCCCGGATACACGGCCCCTGCGCCCGGATACACGGCCCCAGCGCCTGGATACGCGCCTCCTGCGCTCGGATACACAGCGCCAGCGTCGGGATACACAGCGCCAGCGCCCGGATACACGGCCCCGACGCCGGGATACACGGCGCCTGCGGCCGGGTTCGCGCCGCCTGCGCCGACGAGCAACGCGAAGACCTACGCGACCATCGCGGCGGTGCTTCTGGCGTTGATCCTCGCGAGCTGCGTGCTCTGCGTCGCGTTCGCGCCGTCGCCGAAGGACAACGCCGCCGCTCCGACGGGGCAGCCCTCGATGACGCCGATTCCGGCGCGCTGAGCGCGGGTCACTTCTTCTTGCGCGGCTGCGCGGCGACGCACGCGTCGAGGAAGGCGACCTCGCTCAGCGGCAGGCTCACGCCCTTGCTGTTCTTGAACATCCCGATGCCTCCGTCGATCTTGAAGGCGATGTCCTGACGGCCCTTGAAGAAGTCGAACTGACGGCCCGGGTCCATGCTCCCGCAGTCGCCGACGATGCAGACGCCGTTGTGCACCTCGCCCGTGGGCGGCAGGCGCATCCCGTCGAGGGCCTTGATGTAGACCTTCTGTCGGTAGTGGTGGCTGTCTGCGCCCGCGTTGATCGCGAGCACGCGGTACGGAATGAGCGGCACCTTGCTCCCGCTGCCCCACGGGTGGCGGTCGGTGACGTCGTGCCAGCGCGAGCTCTCGTGGACGAACTCCTCGTAGCGGTGCGGGGGCTTGCCGTGTCGCGCGCGGCCCGTCTGCGCGATGTTCAGCACGCGTCCGCCGAGGCGCATCGTGCCCTCGATGTCCGCGGCGAAGAGGCTGTAGCGGGTGACCTTCGCGAACTCCTTGCCCGCCTTGTCGAGCACGGGCACGAGGTCGCCGCCGTCGGCGAACTTCGGCTTCCCGGTCTTTCGATCGCGGGGACCGATGGAGTTCATCTTCTCCTTCACGCCGTAGGTCGACAGCGCCCAGCGCTCGGTGAAGGGCCCCGCGGGGCGCGGCGTGGCGCGGAGCTCGGCGACGATGGAGCGCATCGAGGCAGGCCACAGCGACTCGTCCCAGGGCCAGCCGCCCACGTCGGTGACGGGCTCCGCGGGCGGACGCGCGGTGATCGTCAGCGCGATGGGTGAGGGCGTGCGCGTGATCCCCGTGGCGAGGTCGCAGTCGAGCGTGGCGTCCCACACGGTGCCCGCGTCGAGCGTGCGCGGGAGCTCGATGGAGCCCTCTCCGCGACCGCCGATCGTGAAGGGGACGGGGGTCAGCACCTCGACCCGCGTGCCGCGCGTCCGCTCGGTGAGCGTCACGCGCGTCAGCGAGAAGTTCCACACGTCGAGGTCGCGACCCTCGACGATGAAGGCGACGCGCTCGCCGGGCATCGCGTGGTTCTGGAGCCAGTAGAAGCGCTCGACGACGGGCGCAGGGCCGGTGACCGGTCCGAGCATCACGGGCGTCGATGCGGGCTGCGCGGGCGCGGGCTGCGCGGGCTTCGTCGCGTGGGTCTTCGGGCGCGCGACGTGCTCGGGCGGCCTGGGCGTGTGCGTCTTGCCCGCGCGCACGTCGGCCGCGGCGGCGAAGAGGATGGGCCGCGTGACGCGCCCCGCGATGCCGTCTTCCTTGAGCCCCCAGCGCCGCTGGAACGCGCGGATCGCGCGCACCGTGTCCTGGTCGTAGACGTTGGTGATGTCGCCGGGCCCGGCCTCGATGAGCCCCGCGCGAAAGAGCGTGTCGAGGGCGCGCTCGACCTCGAGCTGCTCGGGCGTCGCGTTGGCGACCGTCTGCACCACGGGCTTCGTGGCCACGCGCGCGAGGTCTTCGGGCTTCGCGACGTGCTCGGCGCGCAGCGACACGGCGGTGACGTTGGGGATCGACACGGCGACGGCGCGTCCGCCGCCCATGGAGTACGGCCCCGGCTGCGCGTAGCGCGTGAGCTGCTCGGCGAGCGGAAAGTTCGTCGCGTAGAGGGGATCGGCCCACGCGGCCTTTCCGCGCGGGGTCGTGCGGTCGGGCGGAGGGAAGCCCCAGAAGCGAATGGCGTGGACGCGCTTGGGGTCGCTGCCCTTGCCGATGGCCCTGGGCATCACGGGCGCGAAGCTCTTCGCCGCGCGGATGGCCTTCTCGGAGTAGCCGAAGCCCGGGAGGATCTTCCACGACCCGCGCTCGACGTACTCGGGGCGGTCGGCGAAGAGCGGCGAGAACTCGGGCTTCTTGGTGTACTTCCCGTGGCTCTCGTCGATGAAGAAGGTGCCCGGCGAGGCGCCCACGCTCACGCCTACGCCGCCGGACTTGCCGCCGTTCGACGACACGAAGAGAAAGCAGTCGACGGCGCCCGACGCGTCGAGGTGGACGTCCCAGCAGAAGACCGCGTGACCGCCGCCGTTGCTCCAGTCGATGTGCACGTGGTCGCCGCGGCGCATGTCGCGCGGGTCGATCTCGTAGCCGAGGTTCCAGAGCGCGACGGCGCCGACGGAGCCGTAGGTCGGCGCGAGGCCGGGCTTCTTCGTGACGCCGATGCGCTTGAGGTGTGCGAGCGCCTCGCGCCAGCCGACCTTGCCCGCGTTGCGCGCGGCGTTCGAGTCGGGCAGCGACGTGTTGTGAACGTGATAGAACTGGCTCGGCAGCGGGCGGTGGTCGTCGCCGTCGTAGGTGGGGGTGAAGTGGGCGGCCTTGGGGTCGCGGCCGTTCCCGTCGTCGCCGCGGTCGAACATCATCGCGATGACCGTGCCCGTGAAGGGCGAGCACGAGGTCACGGTGCCGAGGTGGGCCTTGAATCCCCAGTCGCCGACGCTCTTGAGAAAGCCGCCCTTGTAGCCGCCCGTGTTCAGGTCGCGGAGCTCTTCGAAGCACCGCACGATGCGGTCGACGCCGCCGGGGAACACCGTGGGCTTCGGCGCGAAACCGACGGGGAACACCTTCTCCGTCCAGGGCGTCTTCGGCGCCTTCACGGCGGCCTTCTTCGCGTGAGACATCAGCCCTCCTCCTCGTGGTCGTGCGGGTCCGACGAGCGGTGCTCGCGCGCCTCGTGTTGCAGGTCGGGGTCGTCGGGCTCGATCACGAACACGTAGCTCTGCCCGTCGTCGCGCGTGCGGTCTGCCTGGAGCGTCGCGTGGGCCTCGAAGGTCTGCGGCTCGCTCGCGTCGGTGGCGTCGACCTCGAGCGTGTAGGGCCCCGGCGCGACGAGCATGTTGATCGCGCCGCCCTCGTCGGTGACCACCGTGTCTGCGGTCGCGCCGCGCACCTTCACGCGCAGCCCCGCGATGGGCGCGCCGAGGTGCGTGACGAAGCTCGCGTGCAGCTCCCACGCGACCTCGTGGTCGTGCGGCGCGTCGGGCTCCTCGTAGTCGTCGTGAACGAGCCGCAGGTCCCACGGTCCGGGGTGCGGGACCTCGACGCGCACCTCGCCGCGCGCGTCGGTCTCGATGGGCGCGCCGAAGGGCTCGTCGGTCTGCGGATCGATGAGCTGCACGAGCTCTCCCGCGAGGGCGACGCCGCCCGGCGACACGAGCTGCGTCGCCAGCACGAACACGTCGTCGTGGGGATCGAGCGACCCGATGCGGCTCTTGAAGCGCCCGCGCTCGGAGCCGCTCTTGAGGTGCACCTTCGCGCCCTGCACCGTGGCCTCCGCGTCGAGGCTCAGCGTCGCGCCGTTGCCCGCGAGGCCGAGGGACTTCTTCGCCGACACCTCGACCCCGTCGGCGTCGAGCGAGGCGCGCGCGTCCTTCGCGAGCAGGCGCAGGGCCTTCGAAGCGACCTCGACGGACTTCGTCGCGCGGAGCTCGGCCTTCGATCCGTCGAGCTCCAGCGAGGCGCCCTTCGTCGTGAGCGCGAGCGCCTCCCTCGTCTCGACGCGCACCGTCGGCGCGCGCAGCACGATCTCGTCGGGCGTCAGCTCGATCACGCTCTCGCCGCAGCGGAGCACGATCGACGCGCCCGCGGTCACGGTCACGCTCCCCCGCGCGCGGAGCGTCGCGTCGCCGTCGACCTCGCGCGCCGCGCCGCCCGCGACGCGCTCGCGGAGGTCGCCCTTGACCTCGACGGTCCGGTCGCCCCACACGGCCTCGAGGTCGTCGCCCTGCACCGTGAGGTCGCGGTCGTGTCCGACGAACGACGTGACGTAGCCGCCGACGTGCGCCGCGCGGTCGCCCTCGACGTGCAGGCGCAGCGAGCCGTTCACGGTTTCGAAGCGCGAGCCCTCGACGATGTCGCGCTGGTCGCGGCCCACGGTGGTCTCGTGGTCGTGCGTGGTCGAGATCGACGCGCGCTCCGCGGTGAGCTCCACCGCGTTGGTGACCGCGGCCCTGGCGTTGCGCGCGGCCGTGAGCTTGACCTCGCCGTCGACGGCGGTGTGATGGTCGCGCCCGACGCGGACGGTGCGGTCGTTGAGCACGACCACGTCGAGGTCGCGCTGCGCGTGGACGCGCACCTGCTCGACGCCGACGCCGTCTTCGAAGCTGAGCTCGTTGAAGCCCGCGCCGCCGACGGTCTGCGTGCGCACGCCGCTGCGGGTGCGCTGCGCGGGGAGCTCGTAGGGCGGCACGTCGAGGCCGTTGAAGAGCGCGCCGATCACCACGGGGCGGTCGGGGTCGCCTTCGAGGAAGCTGACCGCCACCTCCATCCCGACGCGCGGGAGGAACTGAAACCCGAAGCCTCCGCCCGCCCACGGCCCCTGCATCGCGCGGATCCAGCACGTGCTGCGGTCGTCGCGCGCGCCCTCGCGGTCCCAGTGAAACTGCACGCGGATGCGCCCGTGGGCGTCGGTGTAGACCTCCTCGCCCGCGGGGCCCGTGACCGTCGCCGTCTGGAGCCCGCTGATCACGGGGCGCGGCGTCTTGCGCTGCGGCCTGTGCGGCGTCTCGACGAGCGCGCATTCGAAGCGGTTGCGGTAGCGCTGATCGGCCTGGGCCTCCCGCTCCGACGCGAGGAGGAGCTCCTCCTGCGCGTCGCCGGTGTGCGTGACGCGCGTGACGAGGTAGCGCTCGTCGGGGATGTGTCCGCCCGCGAGCGTCACGGCGAACGACGCGCCGGGGAGCATCCCCGTGACCACGCCCTCGCCCTGCCCGAGCGCGCCGGGGACGCTCGCCGCTTCGAAGCGGAGCTGCGCCTGCTCCTTCGCGTCGTCGCGCGTGTACCCGGTGCCGCCGTACTCGTTGATGGTGAGGGCCGGCGCGGGCTCGTAGAGGGCGCGGATCTCCGCCGTGCGCCGCGGGACGACGCCTTCGAGCACGAGGTTGGGCCGCGTGAAATCGAAGTCGCGCACGCTCACGCGCGCGGGCGTGACCTCGCGGACCCACGTGAGGTTGCGCACGGTCTCGACGCTGTGGGTGACCATCTCGGGGCCCGCGATGGGCACGGGGCCGCCGTCCATCGTGGCGAGCGTGGGCCACGCGGCGGCGCTGTCGGTGAGGACGAGCACCTCGGTGCCGTCGAAGTCGTGGCGGAAGAAGTACGTGATCCCCTCGGACTCGAGGAGGCGTTCGAAGAACGCGAGGTCGGTCTCGCGGTACTGCACGCAGTACTCGCGGCGCGGGCACTCGCGCGAGATCACGAGCTGGAGCATCCCCGCGTAGAGGCCCGCGCTCTGGAGCACGCCCTGGGCGACCTCGACGGCGTTCATGTTCTGAAAGACCCGCGCGTCGGAGCGCTGCGTGAGCGTCCAGAGCGAGGGGACGACGAAGATCCTCGCGAGGCGGCTCGACGCCGTGGTGCCGCGCTGCTCGACGCGCCGCACGACGCCGTAGAAGCGCCGCAGCGTCGGGTCGCGCTGCACCTGCAAGACGACGTAGCGGCCGAGCATGAGGTCGGGGTTGTCGGTGAACGACTCCGAGGCCACGTCGATCACGACCTCGTAGAGCGACGAGAGCGCCTCGGTGGCTTCGAAGTGCTGCACGCGCCAGATGCGCTCGGTCTGACCCTGCACGTCGAGGCTGAAGAGCGCCTCGGGCAGCGGCGCGCCGGGGACCGTCACCGCGTCGGCGCCTCCGAGCATCGCGAAGGTGGTGTCGCCGAAGCCGCGGAAGCGTCGCATCTCCGTGTTCTGGCCCATCGCGGCCGCATGGAAATCGCAGACCGCGGTGATGTCAAGGCGCGGCGCGCTGCGCGCTGTAGAGAGGGGCGAGACGGAACTATAGTCGCCCTCGTGCAGAACGATCGCTGGCAACGGTACACCGCCGCGTGGCGTGAACTCTCGGGCGTGCGTCCGCTCGATCACCCCTCGTTTTCAAGCGTCTCGCGCGTGTGGCGCGCAGAGATGCACCCGACCTTTCACGACGACGTGGTGATCACGCTCACGGACATCGACGCGGGCGGGTGGATCGAGCTGCGCGTCGTCCCCGCCGCGGTGCGCGCGTGGGCCATGGCCGCGGCGGGGATGGGCGCGCCCGCTCACGGAGACCCGCCCGCGGCGCGCGTGTGGGAGGAAGCCGTCTCGGCCGACGCCCTCGACGGCGTGGCCGCCGCCATGCCGAGGCTCCCGCTCCACTCCACGAACGAAGGCGGGCGCGACGGGATGACCGTCTACCACGAGGCCGCCGTCGACGGCGTGACCCACCGCTTCTCGTCGTGGAGCCCCACGCACGCGCGGGCGCCGCTGCATCACGCGTACATCGTGGCGCTCTGCACGCTGGCGGCGCGGCGCTTCGCCGACCCCGCGGCGCAGGCGGCGGTGCAGGCCATCGCGGCGTACCTGCGCTGAAACGAGCGGCGGCTGCGGGCGTTTCGCTTGTCAGCGCGCCCCGCGACGCGAGACCTTTCGCGCATGGACATCGATGGGATCGTCAACGCGCTGAAGTCTCAGGTGCTCGGGTCGCTCGAGGAGAAGGTCTACGAGCAGGCCGTCGCGGCGAACCTCGTCGACACGGTGCTCCGTGAGCTCGTCGAGGCCGCGGTGGAGCGCCTCCAGGTGCAGATGCCCGCGGCGGTGAGCGGCGTCGGCGCGCTCCTGGGCTTTCTCGGGAGCGTCGCGCCGACGGTGCAGTCGCTCGGGCTCGACACGCACGTGAGCGGGCTCATCAAGCAGCTCGGCGTCGACACGGCCATGCGCGACTCGGTGATCCGCGGGATCACGCGCTACCTCGAGGCCAACGGCGCGCACCTCATGGAGGTCGCCGTGAAGGCCGCCGTGCAGAAGCTCACGAAGACCTCGTAGCGAGGCGTCTACGACGATTTCCTCCGCGGCGGTTCGGTGTACTTTCGCCGCCGATGGACCTCAAGGGAAAGACCGTCGTACTCACGGGCGTCTTCAGCGCGTTCGACCGCGACGACGCGAGCGCGAAGCTCATCAAGCTCGGCGCCAAGGTCGCAGGCTCGGTCTCTTCGAAGACCCACATCCTCTTCGCGGGACGCAACGCCGGGAGCAAGATCGACAAGGCCCGCGCCCTCGGCGTGACGGTGCTCGACGAGGCCGCGCTCCTCGACGTGCTCGCGGGAAAGTCTCCCGCGCCGAAGGCCGAAGCGCGCAAGGCCCCGGAGCCGGCGCCCGTCGCGGCGTCCGCGTATCCCGACGACCCCGCGGCGCTCTCGGCCGCGGTGGCCGCGATCGATCTCGCGAAGTTCGACGTGGCGAGAGAGCTCCCTGCGCTGCGGGCGCACCTGCTCGCCGTCGAGGCGAAGCACGGCGTCACCGACGCGCATCGGAGCGCGACCGCGAAGGTTCGAACGCTCGGCGCGGTCCTCTCGCACGCGCACGGGCAGCTGGGGCCGATCACGGGCTTCGCGCTGAGCCCCGACGGGCGCCACCTCGCCACGGGGAGCTGGTGCGGCGAAGACTACGACCGCGGCGGCGTCGCGCAGGTGTGGGAGCTCGCCTCGGGGCGCTGCGTGAACACGCTCGATCCCATCGCGGGCGGCGCGGGCTGGCCCGACGCCGCGGGCACCGTGCAGTGGACCGACGACGGCGCGCGCCTCGGCCTCGCGCACAACACCAACTGCGTCGGCGCGTGGGACCCCTTCGAGCACACGTCGAAGATGCAGAGCCACACGTCGCCCACCAACGGCTCGGATCATCCCCCCGCGTGGTGCTGGTCGCCCGACGGAGGGCGCGTGTGCGTCGCGTGCTGGAGCGACACCGAGGTGCCCGGCTTCTTCGTGGGCCTCGACGCCGGACCGCGCCGCGGACGCTATCAGTACCGCAGCGACCCGAAGCCCGCGGCCCTCGGAAACAAGCTCGCCAAAGGGCTCAAGGCGCAGCTCAACGGGGCGCACCTCGACGTGCGCGCGTGGCTCCGATGGTCATCCGATGGCGCGCGCGTCTACGGCCACGCGTCGAGCATGGCCTACGTCACCGACGCGAAGGGGCAGGCCACGTGGGCGCAGCGCGTGACCTCTCCCGTGGCGTGGAGCCGCGACGGGTTGATCGTCGCAGACGCCTCCGACGGGATCACCCTGCGCGACGGAACGACGGGCGCGGTGACGCGCAACCTCGCGGGCTACACCGACCTGAAGGCGCTCTCGTTCGGCGCGCGCGGCGCCGTCACGCGCCTCGCCGCGATCGTCCCGGCCTCGCTCGAAAACCCCGGCGCGGTGCACGTCTTCGACGACGGCGCGCACCGCTACACGCTCGCCGCGAAGCCCGCGAAGGTCTCTCTCTGGCCGGGCGATTTCTCGGTGTGGGCCTGGTCGCCCGAGGGTGACCGCGCGGCGCTGCTCACGGCCGACGGCGCGATCGAGGTGTGGTCGCTCGGCGACGCCGCGGCGTGCGCGCGCACGATCGCCGCGCCCGCGGGGCCGCGCGGCCTCGGGTGGGGCGACGGCGGCGTGATCGTCGCGCTCGGGCCGACGAGCCTCCGCTTCGTGCGCGTGGGCGACGGCGCGACGCTCGGCGACCATGTGCTCATGCGCGAGGCCGAGGGGCTGCGTCCGCTCGAAGACGAGAAGGGCGACCTCGGCGAAGACCTGCGCCCCGAGCCGACCTTCGCGCTCGGCGGCGAGAAACCATCATGGATCACAGCGTTTTCGAGCGGTCTCGTGATCGCGCCGAAGGCCCTCGCGGCGAGCCTCGACGGCGCGCTGTGCTGGTCCGTCGCGTGCCGCTACGCGTGGCCGTACCGATGGGGCGACGACGACGTGGCGGTCGACGCGCAGGCCGCCGCGAAGCGCGCGTCTGCGCCCGAGGGCGTTCCGCTCAAGCGCCTGCGTGAGCATTCGAAGGTGCGCGCGGGGTGGGACCCTCCCGACGACCGCACGCTCGACGACGTGTGCGCGGCGGCGCTCGCCTCGCTCGAAGGTCTCGACTGGCGCTGGGCGCACCACGCCTCTTCGTGGGTGCGCGCGCTGATGCGCCTCCAGGCGCGACGCGGCGCCGTCGCGAAGGCCCTCGCCGCGAGCGAGCGTTCGGGTGACTACCACCAACGCATCGCGGGCCTCGCGGAGGTCGTGACGATCCTCACGCGCGCGGGGCGCCAGGCCGACGCGCGCGAGGCCGCGAAGGTCTTCGACGAGAGCTCGCAGTGGATGAAGAAGGACACCCTCACGACGCCCGATGTGATGGCCGCGATGGCGTCGGCGCACCTCGCGCTCGGCCACGACGAGGCCGCGAAGGAGTGGTTCGAACGCGCGGAGAAGGACGTGGGCTATGAGCCCTCGTGGCACAACCGCCTCGCGCTCGCTCGCGCGCTCCTCGAGAGCGAGCGCATCGACGACGCGCGAAAATACTGGGCCGCGTCGTTCTGGAGCGACGGCGCTCCCTCGGAGCACGAGGCGCACCCGTGGCTCCTGTACCTCCTTCGGAACGGTCACGCGGGGACGGCGAGGGAGTTCCTCATGGCGTGGAAGGAGGGCGTCGGAGAGGTGGCGGAAGAGACGCGCGCGGCGCTCGTCGCGTGGCTCTCGGAGCTCGGTCTCTCGCGCGAGCTCGACGACTTCGCGGAGCTGCTCTCGCTGAAGGTCTCCGCGAACGATCGCGCGAGGGCGAAGAAGAGAGCTTCAGCGCAGGGCCGTGACCCCGCCACGTCGAAAGACCGCGCGGCGCTCGTGAAGGCCCACGCGGCGGTGATGGAGCTCCCTCGCTCGAAGCGCAGGGCCGAGTGGGAGAAGCTCGCGCTCGACGCCGCGCGACGCAACCACTTCGGCGCGGTCACGGAGCTGCTCGACGCGCTCCCTCGCAAGCCGGGCGCGTCGACGTGGCGCGCGTCCGTGGCGTTCCGCGCGCTGTGGATCGCGTGGACGGGCTTCGACGTGATCCCGTATTGAGCGTCAGTGGACGCGCGGTAGCACGGGCATCTTCGAGAGGATCTCGGCCTCGCGCTCGGCGAGCGACGTGATGCGCTCGCGGGCGCGGTCGTCGCCGAAGAGCTCCTCCGCGAGCGAGGCGAAGAGGCGGTAGTGGCGCGCCTCGGAGGCGAAGAGGTCGAGGTACCACGCGCGCAGGGCCTCCGTGGGCGCGTGCGCGCCGAGGAGCTGAAAGCGCTCGCACGACCGCGCCTCGATGATCGACGCGACGGCGAGGCGATCGAGCAGGGGTTCGCCCTTGCGGTCGTCCATGGCGCGGCGGAGGGCGCGGGCGTAGGCGTCCTCGTCGGGCGGGTGCGCGCTGAGCCCTCTGCGCGCGAGCTCCGCGTGCACCTGCTGGACGTGCGTGAGCTCCTCGCGGGCGAGGTCGGTGAGGCCCTCGACGAGGTGCGGGTGATAGACGTAGCGCGTGACCAGGGCCATCGCGTTCGACGCGGCCTTGAGCTCGCAGTGCAGGTGGTCGACGAGCACCGCGTCGAGGTTCGAAAGCGCGACGTCGACCCAGCGCGGGTCCGTCGATGACACGAGCGCGAGCATCGGGATTCGCCTTTCTTTCAGGGCGTTCAGATCGAGGGAGAGGTCTCGGGCTCCGTCGCGAGCACGGCGTCGCGCAGCCACCCCGGGAGCGCCAGGCCCTCGCCGATGGAGCGCGGGTGCTGGAGCGCGCTGTGGACGATCGCGTGGGCGCGCGAGACCGCCGAACGCAGGGGCTCTCCGCGCGCGAGGAGGGCCGCGACGAGGGCCGAGAGCGTGCATCCGAGGCCGTGCATCGGGGGCACCGCGAGGCGCTGTGAGCGCAGCTCGCTGAACTCGCCGTTGTCGTAGAGGATGTCGACAGACTCGGTGCCGGTGAAGTGTCCGCCCTTGAGGAGCACCGCGCGCGCGCCGAGGCCCGCGATGGCCTTGCACGCGGTCTTCGCCTGCGCGAGCGTCTTGACCTGTCGGCCCGCGAGGCGCGAGGCCTCGTCGCGGTTGGGCACCACGAGCGTGGCCATGGGGATGAGCTCGCGCACGAAGGCCGCGAAGCCCGAGTCGTCGAGGAGGGCGCGGCCGAGCGTGGGGTTGACCACGGGATCGATGACGAGGTGCGGCGGGTTCTGCGTGCGGAGCGCGTCGGCGACGATCTCGACCACGGCGGCGTTGCCGAGCGCGCCGGTCTTCACGGCCTTCGGCGGGAGGTCTTCGAAGACGGCGTCGAGCTGCGCGCGCACGAGCTCGGCGCGCAGCGGGTCGACCTTGCGCACGCCGCGTGTGCCCTGCGCCGTGACGAGGGTCACCACGCTCGCGCCGTGAACACGGAGCGCTTCGAACGCGCGGAGGTCGGCCTGGATGCCAGCGCCCCCCGAGGAGTCGCTTCCTGCGATCGTGAGGGCGGTGACGACGTGCGTCGGTGCGAGGGCGGTCATTGCGGGGGCGCGGAGGTTATCAAAACCGCTGCGCCGCGTGTCACGCACGTTCTACTTCTTCTTGAGGGCCGCGAGGGCCTCGCGAAACTTTCGCGCCTGCGCGGCGATCTCCTGCGGCGGCAGCGGGGCCTGCGAGTCGTACGACATGCGCTCCAGCGTCCCCGGCGGCAGCCCGTGAAAGACCAGGAAGCGCGACTGCGTCGTGGCGCGCGCCGGTCCGCGGCCCGAGCGCGTGCGGGCGCGCACGAGGTAGAGCTGCTCCTTGGCGCGGGTGACGCCGACGTAGAAGAGCCGCCGCTCCTCCCCCGCGTTGATGGTCGAGAGCACGTCGGTGGCCTTGGGGTTCTCGGTGCGCGAGTGGGGGATGATCCCCTCGTCGCAGCCGATGAAATAGACCGTCCCGAACTCGAGGCCCTTCGAGCCGTGGAGCGTGCTGAGCGTGACCTTGTCGCCCTGCTCCTCTTCTTCATCCGCGAAGCGGAGCGTGAGGCGCGTGAGCACCTGGCTGGCCTCGCCCGCCGTGGTGGCCTCGGCTTTTTCGAGCGTGCGGTAGAGCATCTCGACGTTCGTCCAGCGCTTCCCCGCGGCGATGGCGGTGGGCCCGGCGGCGATGATGTCCTCCTTGAGCTTGATGGCGCCCGCGACCTGCTTCGCGACCTCGACGAGGTTCGTGCCCGCGTGGATGCGCTCCTTCGTGGCCTTCACGATGGCCGTGAAGTTTCGCAGCGCCTCCTTGGTGCCCGCGGGGATCTCGTCGATCTCGTCGGCGCGCTCGATGGCCTTGTAGAGCGTGATTCCGCGCGAGAGGCCGAAGCGCTCGATGCGCGCGAGGGTGACGTCGCCGACGCCGCGCGCGGGGTAGTTCACCACGCGCCGCACGCTGATCTCGTCGCTCGGGTGGAGCGAGATGCGCAGGTACGCGATGAGGTCCTTGACCTCCCTGCGCTCATAGACCGAGTTGCCGCCGATGAGCCGGTACGGAATCGCCGCGAGGCGCATGGCCTCTTCGACGGCGCGGGCGAGGGAGTTCGAGCGGTAGAGCACCCCGATCTCGCGCTTCTTGTAGCCCTCGGCGATGAGCTTCTGGATCCCGTCGACGACGAACTTCACCTCGCCCTCGCTCGAGTCCGTGTCGACGATCTTCACCGGGTTGCCCCCGGGCTTGTCCGTGAAGAGTCGCTTCGGAAACGCCCGCTCCTGGCCCTCCATCACGGCGTTCGAGAGGTCGAGCACGGGCTTGCGCGAGCGGTAGTTCTGCTCGAGCGCGAGGATCTTCGCCCCGGGGAAGTGCTTCGGAAAATCGATGACGTTCGAGATGTCGGCGCCGCGCCACCCGTAGATCGACTGGTCGTCGTCGCCGACGCAGAACACGTTGCCCGCGGGGCCCACGAGGGCCTTCACCATGAGGAGCTGCGCGCGGTTGGTGTCCTGAAACTCGTCGACGAGCATGAAGCGGATCTTGCGCCGCCACTGGTCTCGGATGGCCTCGTCCTCGGTGAGCTTCTTGAGCGGCCAGAGGATGAGGTCGTCGAAGTCGAACGCGCGCAGTCGCTTCAGCGCCGACTCGTAGCGGGGAAAGACCCACTGCGCGATTTCGTCGTACTCGGTGTCGGGGTCCTGCGCGGCGAGCTCCTCGGGCGAGCACATCGCGTTCTTCGCGTGCGAGATGCGCGCGATGATGGCGCCCACGTCGAGGCGCCGCTCGGGCGTCTTGAACTCGCGGAGGATCTCTCGCACGAGGCCCGCGGTGTCGGCGCCGTCGTACACGACGAAGGGCTCACCCTTGGGCATCGACTGCCGCATGATCTCGCCGCCGAGCGCGTGGAAGGTCGAGATCCACACCTCGCGCCCCGACTCGCCGCAGAGGGCCACGAGGCGCTCGTGCATCTCCTCCGCGGCCTTGTTGGTGAACGTGAGCGCGGTGATCGCGCGCGGGGGCGTGCCCTGGTCGATGAGCCGCCCGATGCGCTGCGTGATGACGCGGGTCTTGCCGCTGCCCGCGCCCGCGAGCACGAGCGCGGCACCCGTCCCGTGCTCGACGGCGGCCTTCTGCGCGGGGTTCAGCGGGATGCTCATTGGGGGGACGCCACTCCTACGACGGGGGTCGCGGGGATCGCCAGTTTGGCGCCGCCACCGTCGGGCCGTTGCTGTAGTCTCCCGCCATGACGGCACTCACCATCGAAGCCATTCGACGGCTTCCCAAGACCGACCTGCACGTCCACCTCGACGGGTCGCTCCGCCTCGACACGATTCTCGAGCTCGCGCGCGCTGACGGCATCGAGCTCCCGGCCGACACCGCCGAGGGGCTCGCCGACGTGATGAACCTCGGCCGCAACACCGGCTCGCTCACCGAGTACCTCAAGGCCTTCGACGTCACGCTCCGCGTGCTCCAGACGGCGGCCTCGCTGCGTCGCGCGGCCTACGAGCTCGGCGTCGACGCGGCGCGCGAGGGCGTGCGCTACATGGAGGTGCGCTACTCGCCGATGCTCCACACGCGCAAGGGCCTCTCGATCACCACCGTGGTCGAGGCCGTGCTCGAAGGGCTCCGCGCCGCGCAGGACGAGCTCGGCATCCACGCCAACGTCATCATCTGCGGCATCCGCAACATCTCGTCGGAGCGCTCCCTCGAGATGGCCGAGCTCGCGGTGGCCTACAAGAACCGCGGCGTCGTGGGCTTCGACCTCGCGGGCGCCGAGTACGACCACCCCGCGAAGCACCACCGCGAGGCCTTCCAGCTCATCCGCAACAACAACATCAACAGCACGATCCACGCGGGCGAGGCCTACGGGCCCGACTCGATCCGTCAGGCGATCCACACCTGCGGCGCGCACCGCATCGGCCACGGGTGCAGGCTCCGCGAAGACGGCGACCTCCTGCACTACGTGATCGACCACCGCATCCCGCTCGAGTGCTGCCCGTCGAGCAACGTGCAGACCGGCGCGGTGCGCGACATCTCGAACCACCCGCTGAAGTTCTATTACGACCTCGGCGTGCGCGTGACGGTGAACACCGACAACCGGCTCATCACCGACACCACGGTGAGCAAGGAGCTGTACCTCGTTCACACGCGCCTCGGCGTGCCGTGGCCCGCCATCAAGCAGATCATCCTCAACGGGTTCAAGAGCGCGTTTCTGCCCTTCCACGAGCGCCGCGCGATGCTGCGCTCGGTGGCGCAGGAGCTCGACCAGTTCGAGCGAGATTTTCACCCCTCGCACGACGCGCCCCTCGCGCTCGAGCCCTCTCGCCCCGCAGCGCCCTCGGTCGGACCTGACGCGTTGTCGTGAGGGCCTTCCTCGCCGCGCTGCTCTTCTCCGCGAGCGCTTCTGCGCAGCAGGTCCCGCGGTGTGAGGTGAGCGACGACGCCACCGTGGCGAGGCTCACGGCCGACGTCGCCTACCTCGCGAGCGACGAGCTCGGCGGGCGCGAACCCGCCACGGCGGGCGGCGAGGCCGCGGCGCAGCACATCATGCGGAGGCTCGCCGAGCTCGGCCTCGAACCCGCGGGCACCGAGGGCTTTCGACAGCCCTTTCAGGTCGACTACGGCGTCGAGGCCGCGGCGAGCTCCTCGGTGCTCGTGCGCGTGCGTGACGAGACCCGCGCGCTGCGCATGGGAAGTGACTTCCGCGTCGCCAACGCGGCCCCCGCGACGGGTGACGGCCGCGCCGTCGGAGCGCTCGTCTACGTGGGCCACGGGCTCTACACCCGCGAGGCGCGGTGGAACGACTTCGGCACGGGCTCCCTCGTGCGCGGTCGCGTCGCCGTGGCGCTCTCGGGTCCGCCCGAGCCCGCGGACCCCGCCGCGCGTCACCGACTCTCCGAGGCGCACATCGTCGGGAGCCTCTCTGGCAAGGCCCGCGCTGCGCGTGAGCGTGGCGCCGTCGCGCTCATCGAGATCGAGCTCGACCCGCGCGAGCCCGTCGACACCTTCATCGCCCCGGCGAGCAACGGTGGGATCCCCACGGTGCGCGTGACGCGCGCGGTGGGCGCGTGGCTCCTCGGCGTGCCCGAGGCGTCGCTCGTCGCGGAGCGCGCGGAGGTGCGGCCACGGCGCATCGACGCCGCGAGCGCGCGGATCATCACCGCGACCCACAGGCGGCGCATCACCACGGCGAACATCCTCGGCCTCGTGCGCGCGCGGCGCGATCGCGATGCCGGCGCGCCGCGCGGGGTGATCGTGGTGGGCGCGCACTACGACCACATCGGCCGCGGGGGCTGGGGCTCGCTCTCGCCGGGCGTCTACGGGATCTACAACGGCGCCGACGACAACGCGTCGGGCACGTCGGCGGTGCTCGAGCTCGCGCGCCGCATCGCGCAGCGGCCCGCGTCGGTCGACGTGGTCTTCGCGTGGTTCGGCGCGGAGGAGGAAGGTCTCCTCGGCTCGCGGTACATGGTCGCCAACCGTCCGCGCGCGCTCGTCGACGTGACGGCGATGATGAACCTCGACATGGTGGGGCGGCTGCGAGAGTGCAGGCTCTTCGTCGAGTCGCGCGAGACGGCGCCCGCGCTCGGCCCCATCGTGGAGTCGGCGAACGAGCCCTTCGGCTTCGACGCGCGCCCGTGGGAGCCCTCGCGCGGCGCGTGGGGCGCGAGCGATCACATGTCGTTCACCGACGCGCGCGTGCCCGCGGTCTTCCTCTTCACGGGGCTCCACGACGTGTATCACCGCCCCGCGGACGACGCGCCGACGCTGAACTACCGCGGCCTCGCGGCGGTGTCGGGCTACGCCGAGCGCGTGCTGCGGGGCATCGCCGACGCGGCCGCGCGCGACCCGCACGGCCTCACGTTCAGCCGCTGAGTCAGAGCCCGCCCGACGCGGGGAAGAGCATCCGGCAGCGCTCCTGCGCGGCGGCGTTGTAGCCGCCCGCGGGGAGCGTCGGCGCCGTCATCGAGGGCGGGTGTTCGAAGTCGAACATGTCGAGGGGGACGTTGGCGTTGGCGTCGCGCGCGGTCATGGCGGCGAGGCCGAAGCGGGCCTCGACGAAGCGCACGATGCTGGTGTGGTCGTAGACCGTGTGCGAGACGAATCCCCGCTTCGCGTAGGGCGACACGACGATGAAGGGCACGCGGAACCCGTAGCGACGGAAGCTGCCCTCGGTGGCGGGGTGCATCGACCGGTCGAAGGGCGCGTGGTCGTCGGGCGCGCAGGCTTCGGGCGGAGGCACGTGGTCGGCGAAGCCGCCGTGCTCGTCGTAGGTGACGAAGAGCGCGCTGCGCCGCCACGCGGGCGAGGCCATGAGCGCGCGCACGACGCGCTCGACGAGGCGCTCGCCCATCTGCGGCGTCCCGGGGGGGTGCTCGTCTTCGCGCGTTCCGCCGTTGCCCTGGTAGTGCGGCTCGATGAGCGAGAACGCGGGGAGGTCGCCCGAGGCGAGGTCTGCGATGAGGTCGTCGTGCGAGTGGTACCGCGCGCGCGTCTCCGTCCGCACGATGCCGTAGTAGGGGAAGAGCCCCGTGAGCCGCAGGTCGCCGGCGTAGTCGCGCCACTCGTAGCCCGCCTCGTCGAGCCGTCGCATGAGGTGCATCGCGGGCGAGGCGGGCGTGTCGCCGTCGTAGGGCGCGTTGTACGTGAACCCGAACGCCGTCGCCGCGAGGAGGAAGTATCGGTTGGGCCACGTCGGTCCCATCACCGACGAGAAGTACCGATCGCCGATCGCGAAGGCCCGCGCGAGGCCGTAATAGAAGGGGATGTCGGCCTCGTCGAAGTAGCCCATCGCCCGCTCGCCCATGGGGTTGTTCGTGGTCACGAAGCCGTCGTTGCGGCCGTTGTTCCACTGGCGGAAGGAGCCCTCCCACTCGTGGTTCGTGTCGCGGGTGCAGGGCGTGGTCTCGTGGTAGCGGGGCGCGGGTGAGCCGTCGGCGCGCGGGTTCGACCACCCGTCGGGGGGCACGTCGACGTCGGCCACGCCGCGCGCCCTGAGCTGCCCGAAGTAGTGATCGAAGGAGCGGTTCTCCATCATCATCACGAGCACGTGATCGATGGGGATGGCGTCGCCGAGCGGGGCTTCGCGGCCGATGGTCTCCGCGGGCCAGGCGCCCGCTCGAAACGCGCACGACTGACGCTGCCGCGTGAGCTCGGCCTCGGTCATGGCGCGGGCGACGTCGGGGGGGCGGGTGTAGTCCGGCGCGACGTCGGCGGCGGCGTCGACGGAGGCTTCGACAGTGGCGTCGACGACCGGCGCGGGCGTCGACTCGCAGGCCATGAGGAGCAGCGGCGCGAGGGCCGTGAGCGTTGAGGCGCGCATGGGGACGGCGAGGGTACATCGATCCGAGGCGGCGACTGTGACGGTCTCGCGGCGGTTGCGTGTTCGCGCTGGTCACCCGCGGCGGCGCTGTGAGACCTTGACGGGAGCCCCGGGAAGGAGGGGCGAACCAACATGCGAGAGCTGCTCGAGAACCCGTCGTTTCGCTACTACGTCTTCTGCGCCGCCGCGCTGGCGCTGAACCCCCTCGTCCTCGCGGGGATGACCGGCGGATCACGCGGGACGTACAAGTCCCCCGCCACCCCCGAGGATGAGAAGCTCTCGGGCAACCCCTACCGCGAGGACCCGGCCCCCGAGGTCGCCCGGCTCATCCGGGCGCACCGCAACGCGCTCGAGAACGTCCCCATCGCGCTCATCGCGGGGCTCATCTACGTGCTCGCCGGCGCCGCGCCGACGATGGTGCTGGCGCTCATGGGCGTCACGGCGGTGTTCCGCTGGTTGCACTCGGTCTTCTATCTCAAGTCCGTCCAGCCCTGGCGCACGGCCTCCTTCGCGCTCGCGGCCCTCGCGACGGCGGTGATGATCGTCCACTCCGTCGTGCTCGCCGCGAAGGCGTAGCCCGCGCCTCTCGGGCGGCGCCCCGCGGGGCGTCGGCCGCGTGCGAGCGGGCTTAATCCCACCGCGTCCCGCGCATCACGGCTTGAGATCCGTGGAGATCCAACGATACGATCCGCCTTCATACGGTGCGGCATCGGAGCCGCTCATCGCTTCCCAGGAGAGTCTTCATGAAGTCCATGCACTGGCGCTCGCTGCTCCTCGTAGGAGCGCTCGCCGTCGTCGGTTGCAGTGATCCGGTCAGCAATCCTCCGCCCGCAGGAGACGCGGGTGAAGACGTGCTTCCGACGGACAACCCGCAGCCCACCGACAACCCGCCGCCCACCGACAACCCGCAGCCCACCGACGCGCGGGTCGACGTGGCGACCGACACGCCCGCCGACGTGGCCGCCGACGTGACCGCCGACGCCGACGACGCGGCCGTCGACGCGCCCGCCGATGTGAGCGCCGACGCGCCCGCCGACGTGAGCATGGACGCCCCCGCCGACGTGGCCACCGACACGGCCACCGACGTGGCGACCGACACCGCGACCGACACGGCCACCGACACCGCGACCGACGCCGCGACCGACGTGGCCACCGACGTGCCGCCCACGGGTGGCACCTGCGCGATGCCCCGCGGGACGATCACGCTCCCGTCGGCCTCGCCCATCTCGATCACGAGCACGACCGTCGGCGCGATGAACAACTCGCCCTCGACGCGCTGCCAGGGGAGCACGACCGGCAACGACGTCGTGTACTCGCTCGTGGTGACCGCGCGCACGGGCGTGATCCTCTCGACCGACAACGACGGCACGACCTTCGACACGACGCTCTCGATCCGGCGCACCTGCACCGACGCCGCGACGGAACTCTCGTGCGACGACGACAGCGGCAGCGGGACGGGCCGCGGGACGTCGTCGGTGCTCCGCGCGGTGCTCGACCCGGGCACGTACACCGTCATCGTCGACGGCTACTCGGGCGCCTCGGGGCCCTTCACCCTCACCGCGACGACCTTCGCGCCCGCCGCGAACGCTTCCTGCTCCACGGCTCAGACCGTCACGCCTGGGACGCCTATCACGGGCCAGATGCTCACGAACGTCGGCGGACCGGGGTACTGCTCGCCGGGGACCACGCCGGGCGGACAGCTCTTCTACGCCGTGACGCTCCCCGCCTCGACGCTCGGCACGCTGCGGGTCACGCGCGCCACGACGGCCTGGGTCGCGGCGCTCCGCGTGTACGCCGACTGCGACGCGACGACGTGCCTTTCGAACACCACGAGCTCCTCGGCCGCCGCGACGCTCACCTTCGCGAACGGCGGCGCCGCGCCGAGGCGCTTCATCCTCTCGGTGGCTTCGAACAACAGCGACACGATGACCACGCCCTTCGACGTCGCCGTCGACACGACCCCCATCATGGCGGGCCAGGCGTGCGAGAGCGCGCAGGCCATCACGCCGGGCACGCCCCTCACGGGCCAGTCGACGACGGGCGCGCCGATCACGACCGCGCCGTGCCGCAGCGAGAACGGCGGACAGCGCTTCTACAGCGTGGCGATCCCCGCGGGGCAGCGCGCGCGCATCACCGCGACGCCGCCGGCTTCGGGCGGGCAGCAGCCCGTGCTCCGCGTCCTCGACGCGTGCACCGCGACGACGTGCATCGACAACGCGATCGGCGGCACGAGCGCGACGCCCGCGGCGGCCTCCGTCGACGTGCCTAACAGCGGAACCACGCCGCGGACCGTGTACGTGAGCCTCTCGTCGGCCTCGTCGACGACGCCGGGCACGTGGGACATCGGCGCCGTGCTCTCGCCCCTCGTGGCCGGGCAGTTCTGCGCCGAGCCCGTGGTCGCGACGCCGGGCATGACGCTCACCAACCAGGACGCGCGCGAAGGCGTCCGCGTGAGCGGCGCGTGCAGCAGCAGCACGGTCAACGGCGGCCAGCTCTTCTACCGCGTCACGGTCCCGGCGAACCAGCGCACGCAGGTGCGCGCTGTCCCCGCGGGCGCGATGGCGGCGTGGACGCCGACGCTGCGTCTGCTCTCGACCTGCACCGCGCTCACGTGCGTCGACAGCAGCACGGCGGCCTCGTCGGGCGGCACCGCGACGCTCTCCCTCACGAACGGCGGCACCACGCCCGCGGACTACCTCGTTTCGGTCGCGGGCACCTCCGCGCTGAGCGGGACCTTCAACCTCGAGGTCGCCGCCACGTCGGCGCTGCCGGGCTACACCTCGGCGCCCATCACCGCGGCCTGCGACGACCTCGCGTCGGGCACCGCGGTCATGCCCGCGAGCGGCTCGTGGTCCGATGACTCCACCACGGCGATCGCCGCGCTGCCCTTCTCCGTGCAGTTCTTCGGCGCCGCCGTGACCCGCTGGTCGGTGAACTCCAACGGCCTGCTCCAGCTCTACCCCGAGGCCACGGGCACCACGAGCACGGCGTACTCCAACACGAGCATCCCCTCGTCGGGCACGCCCAACAGCTTCGTCGCCGCGCTCTGGGACGACCTCCGCACCGTGACCGACACGGGCGTCCGCTGGGCCGCCCTCGGCACGATGCCCAACCGCCGCTTCGTGGCGCAGTGGTCGAACTTCACGTTCGGGTCCCCCGACGACACGGCGCGCGTGAACTTCCAGGTCAAGGTCTTCGAGACGACCAACGTCATCGAGATCCACTACTGCTCGATCACCGCGGGCAACACCCGCGCGAGCGGCGACAGCGCCACGATCGGCGTCGAGGACTCCACCGGCGCCATCGGCACGCAGATCTCGAACAACACCGCCGCCGCCGCGGTCACCGGCAGCGGCTATCGCCTCACGCCTCGCTGAGCGCGCGGCGCTCAACCCTCCACATCGCGACCTCCGCGGCCACGCGCTCCCGCATCGAGCGCGTGGCGTCGCGGGGCGCTGCTCACGGCGCGCGTCGCGTGAGCTCGATGGTGCCCGGCTCGCGGGCGCCCGTCGGGGTCGCGTCGCGGTAGCGCAGGCGCGCGCCGTCGACGCAGTAGTCCCAGCGCTTTCCGAGCACCGCCGAGACGATCTGGTTGTTCATCGTGGTGTAGCCGTCGGCGTCTCGGATGGCGCCCGATTGACGCGCGGCGCAGCGGCAATCGCCGTTGCCCTCCATCGCGCAGGCCGAGTCGGGGATGGCGCCTCGGAGGATCCCCTGGAGCCCGCTGCAGCCGCCCACGAACGACGCGCAGAGCATGGGGACGGCGAGCTCGACCTCGACCTCCCACTGCGCGGCGCGGCGCGCGAAGCCCGACGCGAAGGTGACGCGTCCCCGCGCGCGCCCCACCGAGCGAGAGACGCGCGCCCCGGGACAGCTCATGAGCTGCGAGGGCACGGGCACGTCGATGCAACCGCCGCTGACGTCCCAGGTCCCGACCTCGGCGCCGCCGCACGCGACGAGGGGCGGGCACGAGGTGGTCGTGCGCACGTCGAGGGGCGCCCACGGGGGCTCTCCGAGCGCGCCCGCGTCGTCGAGGAGCATCCCCGAATCGAGGGGAGGGAGCAGCGGTCCGTCGCTCGCGGCGACGTCGGCCACGGGGGCATCGGTCGCGGTCGCGTCGGTCGCGATCACGTCCGCCGTCGGGGTGTCGATCGCGGCCACATCGGTCGCCGTGCTGTCGCCCGTCGAGGCGTCGATGGGGGCGCTGGCGTCGCCGCTGCCGCCGCTCGTCGACGAGCACGCCGCGAGCGCGACGAAGAGGAACCACACGCGAGGTGCAGATGCGCTTCTCATGGCGCGCGAGGCTACACCAGGGCGCGGCCGACGAGGCTCCACCCCGGCCCGTGCGCCTCTGGCGCTGTCTCCGCGAGCGCGCCGCGAACCCCAGAAACACGAAGCCCCCGGAACCTTGCGATTCCGAGGGCTTCTCCAGTGCGAGGAGGGGGACTTGAATGCACACGACGGTCACGAGGCCTCGCCAGAGGTGCTGAATCGTTCAGGTTTTCGACACCTCGTGGACGTTTGGTTTCGTCACGCGGACGTTTCATCACGCGTTTCGTCACGGCCGTGACGATTGTGATGGAACGCGCCCGGAGGTTGGGCGGCCCGCCCCCTACCTGGGTTCCGTCACGGCCGGAGGGGTTGTGACGAACCCCGGGCGGCCACCTGCTCCACATCGAACGCAGGTCGAGCGCCTCCTTTCGGAGGGCGTGATCGTGGCGCTCCGCGGACGCGAGGACAGAGATCGCCGAACGGTTCCGCGAGCGACATGATCGCGTGGTGAGGTTCTGGAAGGCGCTCCAAAACCTCGCGAGAGTCCGCGGCATCTTGCTGCCCGCCCCCGAGGTCCTCCTCGTCGCCGATTACGACTGAGCGGGCGGTTGCTCGTGGGTGGCAGGTGAGCGCGGAAGATGTCAGCGTGAAGACGAGACGCGCACCCGCACGGCGAGTCCGCGACGGGGCCGCGGCTGCCGTACAGGTGGCCGAAGGATCGACCTCAGTTGCAGGCGTCGTTCCGGCCCAGGCCGTTGGAATGGCAGCCGCTCGGGCAGCTCACGATCTGCGGCGTGGTTCCGCTGCAGCGATGGAGAGCACCTCCTGAGCATGTCCAGTACTGCACCCCGCCGTAGCTGGAGTTGGCGCACGTCCAGCCACTCGTGTTCGAGATGCAGTAGTCGTCGTGGCCGGCGCCCGACGAGAAGCAGCCCGCGCTACAGGTGTCACGCTGCGGTGTAGTGCCCGTGCAGCGGTACCGGTTGCCTCCCGAACAGGTCCAGTACTGCACGCCCCCGTAGCTGGAGCTGGCGCAGTTCCACATGATCGCGGTCGTCTCGCAGCGCGTGCCTGTCCAGCCGGACGCGCACGTGCAGGTGCCGCCCAAACACGTTCCGTGTCCGCTGCAGGTGTTCCCCGCACACGGGTCCGGGGCGATCGTGCAGGAAACGCCGCTCCAGCCGCCCGAGCAGATACACGCGCCACCCGAGCACGTGCCATGGCCGTTGCACGACACGCCCGCGCACGGGTCCGGGGCGATCGTGCAGTAGGTGCCGCTCCACCCGCCCGAGCACGTGCAGCGTCCCGCCGAGCAGGTGCCGTGGCCGTTGCACGAGATGCCTGCGCAGGGGTCGGGCGCGATGGTGCAGGAGGCACCGCTCCAGCCGCCCGTGCACGTGCAGCGCCCCGCCGAGCACGTGCCGTGACCGTTGCAGGTGATGCCCGCGCAGGGGTCCGTCATCGGGGGAGCAGTGCAGTACGGACCGCCCCAGCCGCCCGAGCAGGTGCAGAGGCCGCCCGAGCAGGTGCCGTGACCGTTGCAGGACACCGTTGCGCACGGATCGGTGGGCGAGGGGTGGCAGCTCGGAAAGCCCACGTAGCCGTCCGCGCACCGCTCACAGTTGGCGCCCGCGTACCCCGTCGAGCAGACGCACACGCCGGTGACGCAGGTGCCGTTGCCCATGCAGTTCGGGGAGGGACAGGCACCGGTGTGGCCGGGAACGCGCAACCAGCCAACGACCGGGTAGGCGCCGGAGCGGCCGATGGCGGCGACCGTGTAGCGCCCCCCCTTCAGCGGCGCCCAATCCGTGACCCACCTCACGGCGATGGCGTGACCCACCTCGCGGTTGATCTCGCCGGGCGGTGACGGCGGGATCGTGACCCACCCGCCGGGGCGCTCTCGCGTGGCCCGCGCGTGCGTGGGCTGCTCGCGCGATGAAGCTCCGCGAGCGCTCGCGTTGCACCCAGTGCCGGACGTGGTTCATCCCCGCGGGTTCGTCGGTCGGCACGCAGCGGGTCTGCGGCAAGGCGTGCCGTCGCCTCCGTGACAACGCCCTCGCGCGCCGACGACGCGCCGCGGATCCAGACGCGGCCCGTGAGGACGAGCGCCTGCGTCAGCGCAAGCATCGAGAGGCCCTGCGCGCCGGGGAGACGGCACCTCCAAAGCCCCCAGCATCCGCCCCCCGTCACGCGCCACCCACGGACGCCAACCCCGCGAAACTCCGGCACAAGATCCTCGATCTCTGGGACAGGGAGGCGGCCCTGTCACGCGCCAGGCTCGACCATCAGATCACCGAGTTCTTCGCGCTCGCGACGCGCTCCGCTGGGACGGAGGCCCCCGTCACGCCCCCGATGTCACGCGCCACCCTCGGCGCGGAAACGCCTTCTGCACAGGGGTTTCCGTAGCGATTCGTGAGACGAGATGTCACGAGCCGCCTTGGTCACGCGTCGGCTGCGGGTGCACACACGCCGTCAATGACACGGGCGAGCGCCGACACCGACGAGCGCAGGATCGAGACGGCGTCGCTGCGCGAGACCCTCGCGGGGCTGCGCGTGATCGGCGAGGAGGCCGTGCGTCCGATGCGGCAGTCGCTGGGGCGTCACGGGCAGCTCAGCGCCATCGTGGTGTATCGCGGCGTCGACGACGCGCTGGAGGTCGTCGACGGCTTCAAGCGCCTGCGCGCAGCGCGCGAGCTCGCGTGGCGCGAGGTGCGGGTGCGCGCGCTTCCGGTCGACGTCGTCGGGGCCACGGTGGCGCTCGCGACGCTCAACGAGGGGCACGGCCTCACGGAGCTGGAGGAGGCGTGGCTGTGCCGCGCGCTCTACCGCCAGCACGGCCTGGGGCAGCCCGAGATCGGTCGCCTGATGGGACGCCACAAGAGCTGGGTGTGCCGCCGCCTGACGCTCGCCGAGAGCCTCCACGAGCGTGTGCAGGCCGACGTGCGCCTGGGCCTCGTGAGCAGCCGCGCCGCGGCGGACCTCGGGCGGTTGTCACGTGACAACCAGCCGACCGCGTCGATCGTCGCGCAGCGCCACGGGATGACCGTCGCGCAGACCTCGCGGATGGTGCAGACGCTGCTCGCGCTGCCCGACCCCGAGGCGCGCATGCGCTGGCTCGCCGAGGCGCTCGGGGAGCGCGCGCCGGTGCTCCGCGCGGCGCCCGCGGCGCGGTCCAAGACCGAGGCCGAGGTGTTTCTCGGCGATGTCGAGGCCGTGACGCGCATCGCCGCGAGGTTGCAGGTGCGCCTGCGAGACAAGCCCCTCGACGCCTTCGAGCCCGCGATGACGGCGCTGGTCACCGAGGCGATGGGCGCGCTGTCGCCCGTGCTCACGCACCTGAGCGCGTCGCTCGCCCGCGTGCTCACCGGAAAGGACCTTCGCGATGCCGTCGTGGAGTAGCCGCGAGGAGCTCGACCACCAGGTCGTCACGCTCGCGCGTCAGGGCATGGGGCTGCGCTCCATCGCGCGCTCGCTCGGGGTCGCGCGCAACACCGTGCGCAAGATCCTCTCGGGGCACGCCGAGGCGCACTCGAAACCTCACAGCGCGCTGCCTGTGAAGCCATCGCGAGCGCCGCGAGACACCAAGGTCACGCCGTGGGCTCCGCGCGTCGCGGAGCTGCTCCGAAAGTACGAGGACATCACCGCGCAGCGCGTCTTCGAGACGCTCCGCGACGAGGGCTACGAGGGCGGCTACACGGCCATCAAGGACCACGTCCGCGAGGTGCGACCGCGGCCCGCCGTCACGCCCAGCCTGCCGACGCCCACGTACGGCCCCGGCGAGATGGCCGAGGCCGACTGGACCCCGTGCTCGATCACGCTCACGGGCGGCGGACGCGTCACCGTGCAGATCCACGGCCTCGTGCTCTGCCATAGCCGCCGCAAGGTCTTTCGCGTCCACGAGCGCTGCGACCTGCACGCGCTCATGGACGCCCACGTCGCCACCTTCGAGCGTCTGGGCGGCGTGCCCGCGCAGTGCAAGTACGACAACCAGAAGCCCGTCGTGCTCGGCTACGAGGGCTCCAAGCCCGTCTACAACCCGCGCTTCCTGGCCTTCGCGACGCACTACGGATTCCGTCCCGTGGCGTGTCGACCGATGCGTCCCAACGACAAGCCCAAGGTCGAGCGGAGTTTTTGGGAGTACGAGCGGAGCTTCCTCAACGGGCGGGAGTTTCGCGACGTCGACGACCTGCGCGAGCAGCTCGCGCGCTGGCACGACAAGGTCTGCGACCCGCGCGTGCACAAGAAGCTCAGGCGCCCGGTGATCGAGCTCTTCGCCGAGGAAGCTCCGCATCTGCGACCGCTGCCGCGGCACCCCTACGACACGGCGCGCGTCGCGTATCGCGTCTGCTCCATCGACGGCTTCGTCGCGTGGGACGGCAACCGCTACGCCGTCCCCTACGACGCCATCTACGACGTGCTCCCGATCCGCGTGACCGAGCACGAGCTCTTCGTCTACGCGCCGGACCTCAAGATCCTCGCGCGCCACGAGCTGGCGCCGCGCAGCGCGGGCCGCGACGTCGATCCGCCCTCGGTGCACCGCACGCCCGACCGACGCGGCGCAGACCTCGATCACCTCCGCGCGACCTTCGAAGACCTCGGCGACGACGCGAAGGATTTCTTCGTCGCCCTCGCGCGTCTGGGTGCGCGCCTGTGCGGCTATCAGGCGAGGCAGATCCTGCTGCTACGAGAGCGCTACACGAGCGACGACCTCGTCCTCGCGCTGCGCCATGCCAGGGGCTTCGGCGCCTTCGAGCACCGCGCCGTCGCGCGCATCCTCGAAGCGCGCGCCGTGCCTCGCACGCTGGCCGAGTACGTCACCGAGGACGCCGCGCGTCGCGTCGAGCGAGCCCTCGGGCGCGCCGAGACGCGGGGCCGTGACCTCGACGAGTACGACCGACTCCCGGTCGTCGGCACCCACCCCAAGGAGACTCCATGGCGAAGCAACGAGACGCCCCCGACCCCGCCGAGCAGCTCGAGCGACTGCGACGACACCTCGAGGTCCTCGGACTGACGCACACGAGCGCGCACCTCGAGGAGTACCTCGACTGGGCGACGCGCGAGCGCGTCTCGCCGAGCGCGCTGCTCGACCGCGTGCTGGGCGAGCAGGCGCAGGTCAAGCGCGAGCGACGCATCGAGCGGCGCATCGAGGCGAGCGGTCTGCCGGCGCGCAAGACGCTGGAGGGCTTCGACTGGGCCTTCCAGCCGGGCCTCGATCGCGGCGTGGTGATGGAGCTGGGCAACCTCGCGTGGGTGCGCCGCGCCGAGGACCTGATCCTCACGGGCAAGAGCGGGACGGGCAAGAGCCACCTGCTCATGGCCTTCGCGCTGCGCGCCTGCGAGCAGGGGATCTCGGTGCGATACGCGCGCTGCGTCGACCTGCTCGACGACCTGTACGCAGGCCTCGCGGACAACAGCTATCCGGCGCGGCTGAAGCGCTGGTGCGCGCCGGCGCTGCTGATCATCGACGACGTGGGACTCGGGCAGGTCAAGAAGCGCGAGGACGAGCCGACGGCGGCGCACACGCTGTACAACCTGCTGGACCGCCGCCACACGCGCGCCGCGACGGCCATCACGTCGAACCTGAAGCTGAGCGCGTGGGGCCGGTATCTGGGCGACCCGACGGTGGCGGCGGCGATCCTCGATCGTCTCGCGATGCGAGCGCTGCGTCTGGACATCGACGGCCCGAGCTATCGCCAGCGCGTCGCGCAGGAGCGAGCTCGCCAGCACGGCGCCCCGGCGCCCGACGACACCGCCGACGCGTAGCGCGTCCGCGCTCCCACACGACACACGACACACGCAGGGGCGCGTCCGCCCTCGTCGCGATCGAGCGACGGGGCCGACGCGCGTCGTCCGCGCGCCGAGGGCGCTCGGAGAAGCGCCTACGACGTGACCCAGGGGTGGGTCACGATCCCGCCGCCGCCACGACGCGAGGTCGGCTCCCTGCAACCGCAGGTGGGTCAAGCGAGAGCGCCGAAAGTGGATCACGAGAAGAGCGCCGCTGAAGCCCCCCGCTAACCGTGAGCCGGAGCGCGTGATCACCGTCCTCGGGGTTGTGGTACCAGTTCTGCTGGATGATGTGGACACTGTCGGCCGCGACCGCTCGCACGATGGCGATGTGCCTGTGCGTGCCGCCGCGGAAGACGATCATGTCGTCGGGCTGCGGGGCGACCGTGCCCCCGTTCGCGTAGCGCTCGAGCCCGCGCGCGGCCGCCGTTTCGGGCGCGTCCCAGTACTTGATCGCGTCGCCGGTGCCGCGGAGGCTGGGGTAGTTGAGGGCCTCCGCGTAGAAGCGGATCACGTATTCGACGCATTGGTACTGATACCCGTAGATGCCAACAGTCCGCGGCGGGCTGATCCCGAAGTAACAGCTCGGCGACGGCTCGCAGGCCACGTAGTTCGAGCGCGCCGCGACACCGCGGTAGCTACCGAGCTCGGTGCCGTAGGGGCGTCGGCTCCCGTCGGCGCCCTCGAGGTCGACGGTGGACTCGTAGTCCGGGTCCGTCGCGAAGGGGTTCTCGGGGAGGGATCAGCGCCCGCCGAAGGAACGCCGGCGTCAGGTCCGGCCGAGACGTCGTCGCGCGCGCCGGGGCCGGCGTCGACGAACACGTTGCCCGAGCGGCAGCGGCCGCGGGGGTCGCACGACTGCCCGCCTCCACAGTCGACGTCGAGCTGACAGTCGCGGCTGCAGATGCCCGCGGTGCCGCAGTAGGTACCCGCCGCGCAGTCGACGTCGCGCGAGCACGTGTGGCTGCCGAGCGCCGGTCCTTCCGTTGCCGGCACGCAACCGGCGAGGAAGGCGAGCGCCATCCCGATGAGGCTCAGCGCCATCCAGGCGCCTCGAACGGTTCTTGTCATGGGGTCCTCCGTGAACGGCAGCGCGTTCTGCGCAGCACGAGCGTCGTGCTCGTGAGCGCGAGTTCCTCATGGCGAGGTGATCCTTCCAACGCGGCGTTTCAAAACACCGCGCTCGAATGAGACGGCATTCGGCGCGGGTCGCTACCGCGTAAAGCGAAGGGCAGGCGAGGCGTCCGGTGTGCCCGTGATGTCCGCGAGCGAGAAGGCACTGTCGCTCGCGATGAGAAACTCGACGGAGCTGGAACTCCACCCAGGACTCGATCGCGAACTCATGGCCGACGCGTCGGGTACGAAACGACTGCCACGTGTGCTTGATCGCCACGCCCGCGTCGCGCCGCCAGAGCGCCGCGCCGAAGTAGTTCCACCGCGACTGTCCGGGGAAGCGCCACGAGAAGCGGAACTGTGCCTGCCTGGCCGAGGGGGCCGGGGTGATGCGCCAGCGGACGTAGTGCCCCTGCGAGGGGGCGGCGTACCGGAGCTGGGCCGTCCTCCAGCCCGGCTCGGTCGGTGTGTGGCTCTGGAGGAACGCAAGCCCGGCGCCGATCAGTCCAACACAACACGCCGCGACCACGACAGCCCGGATCACGGTGCGCGGACTCACGGTGGTCATGGGTCGCCGAAGCGGACGGTGGGCAGCTCGACCACGTCCTTCTCGTCCGAGAGCGACGTGCTGGCCTCGAAAGGGTGCAGCGACGCGACGATGAAGTCGGCGTCACCAGTTCCCGAGCCACGTCTCGACGGCGAACGATTGCTCCACACCGCCCCGAGCCGTCTCGCGGACCTGTAACCATCTGCGGACCCCACTGTTGCTCAGGAACACGCCCCGCTCTGACGGTAGACCGTGCCGTACGGCTTCCACCTCTGCGCGGACCTCCAACGGACGGCGACAGGAAACGTCCACGCGGTTGACGAGCCGCGAGGCTTGCGCACAGCGTGAGGCGGCCTCCCAAGACGAGGATGAGGTTGGCGCAGCGTGTCGAGTCGCGGGTCGTTGTGGAGCGTCCAACGCGAGAGGTCGCCGGGGATCCCCGCCCAAGCAGGGCGGTACACCTCCAGGTCCAGCTCCCCGGGCCCGGCGCACGCGTCGCAGCGCGTCCCAGCTCCCCACGACGGGCGGCTGCGCAGGCGCACCCCGCGCAGCCATCCCACCACGTTGAACGCCAGCAACCGAAGCCAGCCCGCGCCGGCGGATGGCGATCGGGCCGCCGCGGCGTTGCTCGCCCACGCCGTCCCGTCCTCCTGCCACACCGTCAGCGTCCAGTTGCAGTCGTTCTCGATGCCCCAGTGGCCCCGCACCACCCACAGGATCTGGGACCCCGACAGCAGACCCCACGGCATGTTCGTCACGAACCGTTCCATCGTCACCTGCTCACGGCCCGCGTCGTCCAGCGTCACCGTCTGCACCAGCCAGCCCTGGCGCACGCGCCCAGCCCTCCCAGCCCGCGATCGCGTCGGTGCGCAACAGCCGCCGCTGCACGCTCGGCCGTCGCGGCGCTCCCAGTTCGAGACCGCGTCGGGCTGACCGACCCGCGGGCAGCATCCGCTCAGTTCCGCCCGTAGGGTGGGCTGCGAGGCGTTGACGCGCATCCATAGCCGTAGCCGTCCCCGTTCAGGGCTGCATTGGCCTGCGAGGTGTAGCCCGCGTCGAGCGTCACGGCGCTGAACACCCGTGTGCTTCCATGCCTGAACCAGCGCCCGCCAGAAGGTGGGAAGTGCCCCATCTCGTTGGTCTGCGGGGGGATGAAGTCCTGGTCGATGCAGGGCCGCGATGCGGCGCTGGTGAGCACCGCGCGCATCGCCCGCAGGTTCCAGACCCCGTCCTGGAGTTGGCACCGCGAGTCGCCGCGGTGGTCGCCCGTCCAGACCGTCTTGCCGTCGACGGCGAGCACGCCAGAAGGCGGCCCAGGGCCCAGGGCGCTGGAGCATGGCGCGCACCTGCGCGCGCAGGGCCGAGCGTGCGGGTCGCGGGTCGATGCGCTCGAAGGTGTAGGCCAGGGTGCTGTCGGGCACCTTGATCGCCATCTGCTCGCTGGCCCGCTCGACTCCCTTCATGGAAGGTGTCTGGAGGATGGCGGCGGTGAGGAAGACGTCGAGGAGGGGCGAAGCCCCACCGCTTTTGCGTCGTCGAGGGTCGTGCAGCAGCGCGGTGAGCTGATCGGGGCTGCACCCGTTGCAGCGCTTGATTCGTCTGGGATCCGCGGCGATGTCATCTTCGGTTGGCGGCCGTGGGGATCGGTCGGGCGTGGCTGCGAACTTCGACCGTCTGATCTCCCGGCCTCGGCTCCGCCCGCAGATCTACGCGAGCGAAGCCGCTGCGTGGGCGCGAAGGCCCGGAGCCCGATCGCGCCGCGCGCACAGGCACGCGGTAAGGGTCTACCTACCGTTCATTGGGAGGCCCTGCTCTGGGCGTCGAGCCCCTGCTCTGTGAAGCGATCTCTCCACGCGAAGTGCCAGAGCTGGGGGTGGTTCAACCGGGGGTCCGTGGAGGTCAGCTTGATCCGCAGCCAAACGTTGCGGTGGTCGCGGGCGCGGTGCTCGTACTCAAAGCGATGCCAGGGATGCGGCACCCGTCCGTCGAAAAGTCCGTCCGGAGGGAAGGTCTTGTCGAGCCCGAGCAGGTAGCGGGTAACGAGCGGGAGGACGGACACGACCCGTCCGATCTGGAGCCAGTTCTTCCGCGTCAGCATCTGGATCGCGAGGCGCCGCCCCACCGTCGTCATCGACCACGGGCGGAAGTCGAGCAGCGCCATGGGGTCCACGTCGACGGCCTCTGCCAGACGGAGCAGCTCGTCCTTCTTGGGGATGTAGCTCTTGAGCCAGCGCGACAGGTTCCCCTTGTGAACGCCCGCCTTCTCCGCCACCTCGGTCTGACTCTCTCCCCGCCACAGGAGAACCTCACCCCGAAGGCGTACAAGAACCTCCTCGTCAGCGTTCGATCCGTCGTCGTTCGCACGCGCCATCTCAGACCTCGACAGCCATTTGGGGGGACCTAAACATCATAGGCGACCTGAGCGGGATGCGCTCGCTCCGTGCGCAGGTCCCGGCGCTCGACGAGCACATGCTGCGCGTGCTCGATGTCGGCGACGGTGATTGTTCACCGCGGCGAGCATCGCGCCGCTGTCGTCACTCCACCCCTACCGCGCGAACTCGACCGGGACTCCGAGCGTGCGACAGACGCGCCGGATGCGGGCGGTCGCGGAGTGGCCGTTCCAGCGGGTGCGGATGATCACCCGGCCGATCCCTCCGGCGCGCAGGGCCTGTTCGAGGCGCACGAGCTCCCCACGCCCCACATCGTGCGCGCTCCCGAAGTAGCGCACCCGCCCGGTGGCATCGCGCCCCGACGCATCGCCGAGCCCGCCGACCACGGCGACTCTGGGCTCGCGCGTCACCACGCGTACTTCCCCCCGCGCGACTCGAACTTCGCCTCCGAGAAGCCCACCTCGCGCATCGCGCTTTCTACGCCGACCGAGAGGATGGGCGCGCTCACGACGTGGCGACCGCCGTGGTTGCCGTAGAAGCGGCCGAGCGGGTCCACCATCACGTACGAGTCCTCCATCGCGTCGTTGTCCTCCGCGACCACGGCGATGCCCTCGGCCGCGAGCGCCGCGTGGCGAGCGACGAACGCCTCGAAGCGCTCGCGCGACACGAGCAGCGGCTCGACCCGGCCGTCGTTCTGCCCCTCGACCCGGAGCACCTGAAACACCTTCCATCGCTCGGGGCGCAGATCCCGCACGAGCGCGCTCATGTCCTCGTCGTCGTTGAGTGCCGTGACGACGGTGTTGACCTTGAGGCGCACGCCCAGGTCACGGCACCGAGCGGCGAGCGCACGCACGCGCGCGACGTGGTTCCCATGTCCGCGCCCGAGGCTCCGCTGCACGCGCTCGATCGCCGAATCGACTGAGAGCGCGGCCCAGTCGAGTGCCGCCGCGTGCTCGTCGAGCAGCTCATCGAGCCGCGAGCCGTTGGTGACGATGCTTGTCACGAAGCCGATCTCTTTCGCGTGGGCGAGGAGCTCGCCGAGGTGCGGGTGGAGCGTCGGCTCGCCGCCCGCGAAGGTGATCTTCTCGCCGCCGCCCGCACGCAGGAGGTCGAGCAGGCGCTGCGCGTCGCCCGTCCCGAGGCGCCCGTCCACGTCGCGGAAGGTGGCGAAGCAGAACGCGCAGCGCTCGTCGCACGGCTTGTAGAGGTGGAAGTTGATCGCGAGCATGGGTGTGTTCCTCCCCGGGGTGCGACGGGTAGACGGTGCCGGTCGGACACCCCACGCCCTTCTGCACGAGGGGCGTGGGGTGTCCGCCAGCACGAACACCGGGCTACGGAGCGCGGCCCGGTGTTCCCGTCGCTCCCTCTGCTACTTCTGGCCGTTCCCGTCCGCGTTTCCGCCGTTGCTGCCCGTGTTGTCCCCGGCGTTGCCCGAGTGCGCCACGTGCTGCGGGTTCATCTGGTTGCCCCGGTTCACCTGCGCGGCGTGGTGCGCCGGATTGTTGGGGTTGTGCACGTTCGACCGTTGAGCGTGCGCGTGCGACGAAGACTTGCCCTTGCTCATGATGGACTCCACTGCGTCGGGAGGTGTTTGCCCGACGCAGGCGAATGATATGTCCGGCAAAGTTCATCTCAACTCATGGCGAAACATGACCGTGTTTCGATGATGGTTGCGGTGCTCCATGAGGAGTGCGAGCCTCCGATCATGTCGCGCGAAAAACCAACGCAACGCACTCGCCAGCAAGCGCTCGTCGATGCCTGGGAGAGCAAGAACACCCCACGGAAGTTCCCCGGCGCGGTCTGGGCGCGTTGGGGCGAGAGCGAGCGGCCCGGAGTCGAGCGCGACAGCCTCCGCACCCTTCTCCGGCGGTGGCGCGAGGACGGCGCCACGCTCGAGGAGCATCCGGGCCTTCGCAAGGCGATCGTGTCAGTGCTCTCGGAGGTGCGTCCCGTCACGGAGGCCGATCTCTTCGGCCCGCGTCACGGCGCGCGTTCCCCTGGGAGCTTTCCCTTCCGAGCGTTCCCTGCGCTCGGCGAGTTCGATCCCGCGGCCGACGAGCCGTTCCGCGCAGCGACGCTCGAGCGGATGCACGGCTCGCGCGTGTCCCTCTACGACGATGCCTCCGCACGAGCGATCGACCTCCTCGACCTGCCCTCGATCGGGGGACGCGTCTGGGCGGCGTTGCCTCCCGGCGCGGGTCGCTCGTTCGCTGCCAACTGGGCCCGGCACCGTCCGCGCCCGACGCCGTCCCTCTACGCGCTGCCGCTCCCGCCACCCGAAGTCCTCTCGCTCGTCACGCCGTCGGTCGAGGTCCTCGACGCCATCGACGAGGGGGCCGCGCTCCTCATCGAGCTGGAAGCCGTGGGCGACCAGATCGGGGCGTTCATCGAGCGCCTTATCAAGCGTCGCGGGAGTTGCGCCGTGCTCGCACCCTTCAACCTCGCGCTTCCAGAGGGGAAGTTCCAGGGGTACGTGTGGCGCGCGAACGCGGCGTGGCGCGACGGTTTCGTGCGCTGGGTGGCCCGGCGGTTGGAGTCCATGGGCAACAGAGGATCGCGCTTGAGCGTGCCCGACTTCCTCGCGTGGGCCGCGCGCATCGACCCCGACGTGACACGCTTCGCGACGCCCGGTGACCTGCTCCCGCTCCTCGACTACGCCCACACGCACAGCACCGAAACACTGACGAAACACTTCGGTTCGGAGCTCGTTCGAGGCGTCCTCGGCGCCACGATCGAGCGCGTCGGCGGAACCAGCCTTCGCGACCGATGGCTGCGCGAACTCGGCGTGACGGCGTTCTTGGGCATGGTGCGGACGTGGTGGCGCGCGCCCTCCATGCGCTGGGGTACCGACCCGACGGCGGCGGCGTGGGCTGACACGGTGCCGCCCGACACGGCGCCCACGACCACTGAGGCGGGCGAGCGGGCGCGAGTCATCGCGAAGGAGCTGAAGCAGGAGCGGCTCTCGAAGTCCAAGCGGTCGGACCTTGTCGAGGAGCTCAATGATCTCCTCCCCGAGGATGTGCCAGCGCGCGAGGTCGTGCGTGCGCTCGTGGAAGCGCGCGTGCTGCGTGACATCGGTGTCGATGCACTCGGCGTGTCGCCGCCTTGGATGGTGGAGGCCATGGTGAAGACCGCGGTGGAACATTCATTCACGCAGGACGCACCCAGTGTGTGGGGGCGGTGGTGCGTCGATCAGTCGCGGCGCTCCTTCGTCGAGGAGCAGCTCTTCGCGTGCGACGACGCGCAGCTTACGACCCTCATCACGCGCGCGGTCGAGACCTTCGACGCGGCATCACTCGGTGCCGTCGCCGCGGTGGAGGTCCTCTTCGTCGTCGTGGGGGATCGCCTCGCGCGCGCGCCGCGCTTCGCGTTGAAGCGCATGCCGCTCTTGAAGCGGCTCGCGAGCCTTCAGGTGAGCCTCCTCGCGCCCCACTACCCGAACGGGCTCCCTGCACCGCGTACGCGCGGCGGTCCCCACGAGCCTACGCAGGGCGGTGCTGAGTCCGTCGCAGCCTGCTGGGCGTGGGGACTCCGCGTCGAGATGCCAAGCTATCTGCCCCTGGGAAGCGAGTGGTTGTTCCCGGGGTGGACGGCGCCTCGACTCGATCACATCCCCGACGCGCTCAGCTTCCACGACCGCGAGCGTGGCGACGGCCCGGGCGCCGACGCCGAGGTCCGTGGCGTCGAGCACATGCGTACGCTTCTCCCCGAGGTGCTGGAGCGGGCAACCGGAGCCTTCGCCAAGCCCGATCTCACCCGACGGATTCCACGGAACTTCGCGGAGGCCGCGATCCCGCTTGCGCTCCGTCGTGGGTGGTCGCTCGCGCTCCTCGTGCAACAATTCCGCGCGCCCTCACCGGCGGAGTCGGCGCGCCTCGCGCGGCGTATCGAGGGGCTTCCCAGCGAAGAGCGCGGACAGACGATCGACGCGTTGTGGGAGATCGTGCTCGGTGACCGGATGGGTTTTCTCGAGGCGCTGCGGTACTTCGAGCCCGACGAGGACTTCCGGCGAGGGTTCCCGCGCTCCGCGCTCACGGCGCTTCTACACGAGCGGTTCCCCGTCGAGAGCATCGTGTCCGCGATCACCACGGCGAAGCACTGGGACGAGCGCATGGGCGAGCGCCTACTGCGCATGACGCCCGCGGAGCACCGCCCTCGTGTGGCTCGTGTGCTCGCGAAGGCCCTCGGTTCCCAGGTGCACACGGTGATCGACATCCTGAAGGCGTTCGGCCGCGAACTCGCCGACGTACTCGTCGAGGAGGCCGCGGTCCCCGAGCGCCGCGAGAACTGGCTGGTTGCCCAGGCGGTCTGGGAGGTGGCGCCCGAGATCGCGCGCGACCTCGCGAGGCACGAGTACGCCCTCGGGAAGATCGACCCGTGGATCACCAGCATGCCAGAGGCGCATCTGGGCAAACTCGTCGCCGTGGTCGAGGAGCACCCGTCGCAGCCCGTACCGGACTCGTTGCGGTTCTGGCTCTCGCGGCGACTCGTCGAGGTCGGACCGGAAGCTGAGCGCGTATGGGTGCTGCTCCAACGTGCGGGGTGGCCGACGTGCGTGGAGCCGTTGCGTCCGGCGTGAAAGACACCGGTGGCTACGGATGCGTGAGTAGTCCGCGTAACTCCGCGCGACCTCTTGTGTTTGTCCTTGCAAATTTCTTGAGATCTCAGAGTGGTGACGCTATTGTTCCTGGTCAGATGGTCAGTATCGCTGCGGTCGCCGGATGGGGTTTGTGCGGGACAAGTGAGGTGGGTGACCACGGAGCGTACGTTTCGGTCGGTGTCCAGCGCAGCGAACGTCATACTGCCCGGGCTTCATCGCCTGGCGGTGTCGGCGGACGCGGATCGTGCCGCCCGACCTCCTGCTGATTCGTGAGGGGGTGCCATGGGTAGGCCGTTTGCCAAAGAGCTCCAGGCCGTGCCGGCGACCGTCGCGTGGGCTGCCGACGCTGACGTCGGACCTCTCCAACGCTTCGTGGAGGATACGTTCGGCCTACCACTCCTCGCCATCGGATCGGGAGGCTCCTCGACGGCGGCCCATTTCGCGGCGCTCTTGCATCGTGAGCGCCACCGCATGCCGGCGCGGCATGCGACACCCCTCGATGTGCTGTTGAGCGAGCCGGGGCTCGGTCAATCGGCCGTAATGCTCGCGTCGGCGTCGGGCCGGAATGGCGATGTTCTCGCAGCCTTCGAGGCATGCCGTGCGGCAGAGGTTCCCGCTGTCGCCACTGTGACGACGCGCCCAGAGAGCCCGCTCGCGGAGAGTGCGCGCGCGTACGCGCGTTCCTACGTCCTCGACGCGCAGGCGCCCGCCGGCAAGGACGGATACCTCGCCACGAACTCGCTCGTGGCGACAGTAGCGCTCCTCTTGCGAGCCTACGGGTTCGATCTGCCAGCGTCTTCTGCGCCCCTCCCCGTGGACCCGAAGCCGTTGCGGGCCCGCCCTATGGTCATTGTCCTGCATGGGGGCTGGGGTGCGCCCGTCGCGACTGACCTAGAATCGAAGCTCAACGAGTCGGCCCTCGCGGCCGCGCTCGTCGCGGACTATCGGAACTTCGGCCACGGCCGCCACTTGTGGCTCGCGCGTCGGGCTGAGGAGACGGTCGTCGTCGCCCTCATCACTCCCGATGTCGAGGAGCTCGCCGAGCGCACTCTGGCTCTCGTTCCCCGAAACGTCGCAGTCGTTCGCGTCACCACCGCCACCTACGGCCCCGCAGGTACCTTCGAGCTTCTCGTTCGTTCCTTCTCGCTCGTGGCCGCCTTCGCGGACGCCACAGGGGAGGACCCTGGCCGCCCCTCGGTCCCCGAGTTCGGGCGGAAGCTCTACGCGCTTGAGTCACGCGCGAAAGGGGTGCCGACGAGTCCCGTCGCCCGGAAGCTGCTGCGCGCCCCCCTGGCGGGGACGCGGTTGACCTCGGTCTACGAAGCGGGCCTCGCTGCCTTCCTTGAGCGTCTGGCCGCTGCCCGGATCGGCGCGGTCGTCATGGACTACGACGGGACTCTCTGCACGCGGGAGGATCGGTTCAAGCTGCTCCGCCAAGACGTCGCGGCTGCGTGCGCAGAGCTCGTCGCAGGAGGCCTCCTGCTCGGCATCGCGACGGGGCGAGGCCGTTCAGTCCGTGAAGCGTTGCAGAAGTCACTCGCGCCAGACCTCTGGTCTCGGGTCACGATCGGCTACTACAACGCCTCCGAGGTCGGGCCCCTTGGCGCCAATGAGGTGCCCAATCGTGAGGGACTGCCCAGCGGACCGTTGGCGGAGGCCTATGCGCTCTTGCAGGATGACGAGGTCCTGCGTGGTCTCGTGAAGTTCGAGCCCCGCTCTCATCAAGTCAGCCTGGAGCCCCGCACCCGCCTCGACCCGCGGATGCTCGTCTCGCACGTGATGACGATCGTCTCCCAGATTCGGAACGGCACGGTCCGCGTTGTCGCATCGTCGCACTCGGTCGACGTCGTGACGGACGCAACCACCAAACAGGCCCTGGTGGATCTCCTGCAGGGCCAGCTGGCCGCAGGCTGCACGGTGCTCACGATCGGCGATCGAGGCGCTTGGCCAGGCAACGACTTCGCGCTCCTCGGGGGGCCCCTCTCACTCTGCGTCGATGACGTATCGAGCGATCCGGCTTCCTGCTGGAACATCGCGCTGCCAGGCACGGTGGGTCCTGACGCGACGCTCGGCTACCTCAAGTCCCTTGAGATCCGAAACGGCATCGCTTCCTACCGGCTCGCGCCTCGGACTGGGAAGAGTGATCGCGCGCCGGACTCGCGCCGCAAACCGAGGTCTGCGCGATGAAACAGCAACTCGCCCTCCGTGTCCTGGCGGAAGCCATGAACTGGAGCGACGACGAGGCCAACCGCGAGTTCGAGTGGCTGAAGCTCATCTCGCGGGTGAAGTATGACGGCTACCAGGGCTATCTTGCGGGCGTACGTTTTGTGGAGAGCCTTATCGTGTGGCTTCAGCAATTCAAGGAGACTGAAGAGCGACGCACGGCATACGGCTTCGTGCGGAACCGCCTGATCTTCATCAACAGTCAGGAGATGCGCCATCTGGTTGGGCGCTTCTACTCACAAGTCGTCCAGCCGTCACTTGTCGCCCAGGCCGCGGAACACTTCGGGATCCCGCGGTATACCGTCTGGGCCGACGAGCACGCGGCAGCGCGGGTCAAGACCCTTCTGCGCCGCACGCTCTTTATGGGTCTGAGCGACGGAGCTCGGATGGACATCCTGCGCCGCGCCAACGCCGGGCGGATCTCGAACGAACAAACCGTGCTCGCGCCGATCGTGGACTACGAGAAGTGGAAGGATCTCCAGAAAGAACTCCGCAACGACCTCCCCGGTGCCGACGAAGACCCCAAGTTCGCCCGCGTTTATGTCATTGATGACCTCACAGCGTCCGGTACGACCCTCATTCGTTACGACGAAGAGTCCCAGAAGTGGAAGGGAAAGCTGCCGAAACTGCGCGAGGCGATCTGTCAGGCACGAACGGCGCTTGGGGATGAGTTTCCTCTCGCTCAAAATCTGGCGCTGTGCGTCCACCACTACATTGCGACCGAGTCGGCCCTGCGGGACGTCCAGAAGCTCTGCGATCAGGCGGCGGCGACGTTTGCGGAGACATGGTGGTTCTCTTCGGTCTGTCTGTCGGCCAGCATGGTCTTGAAAGACAGCGAGAAGTTGCGGGCTGCGGACGACCCCTTCGTCGCCCTGACCGACGTGTACTACGACCCCATCCTTGAAAACCGCCACGCTAAGGAAAGTGGCGTCACGAACATGCGTCTCGGGTACAAGGAGTGCGCGCTCCCTTTGATTCTAGAGCACAACACCCCCAACAACTCGGTATCCCTGCTCTGGGCCGAAACCGAGGGGCAGGAGGAGGGCGCACACGCCATGCGCCCGCTCTTCCGCCGCACTACGCGGCATACCTGAGGTCCCATGGCAAACCTCTTTGAAAAGCGGGCGACCGAGTACCTGCGCGATAACGACAGCTTCCTGTCGCTCATCACGCCAGAGCCGTTGAGCATGTTCCTGAAGGAGCCGGCGCAGGAGGAGCGCCTCTATGACCGACTCGCCATCATTGTCGGGACGCCCGGAAGCGGCAAGACGACAATGGCTACGCTCCTGCAATTCCACTTCGTCGACTCACTGCGGAGGAACCAAAACCGCACGGGTTACAAGGAACTCCTTCTGGCGCTCACGGAGTGCCGCGCAGTCGACGAGGACGGCCAGCCGATTGTGGCTGGTGTGCGCCTTCCCCTGGAAGCGGAGTACCGCGACTTCTGGGAACTCCCATACCCGACCGCGATTCGGACCCGCCTCGTGTTGGCGCTTATTCAGGCCCGCGCGATGCTCGGATGGTTGCGCAACATCGAGATGACTGGTCAGTACGGTCCTGGCCGGGTTCGGCTCATCGCGCGGGCAGGGGTAGAGGCCGCCGCGGCCGAGATCGGCGGGTTGGACATCGACAGTGCACGCAAGCGCGCCGTTGAGGTGGAGCGCGCCGTGTACAGCATCGGGGCCGCACTCGTTCCGCCCGCACGAGAGGCCGACTTCCCCGAATCGGCACGCTCCGCCTATCGTCCCTTCGACGTGCTAGAGAGCATCGAACTTCATGATGCCAACGGTCCCCTTCGACTGCGCCCCCTCGTCATGCTCGACGACGCACATACCCTGCACCCGGAGCAACTGGCGGCCATCAAACGGGATCTGGCCCGTCGAGAGCTGCGCATTGCGCGATGGGTGCTGACTCGTCTCGATGTGCTTTCCCCCCGTGAGGCACTGCTTTCGGAAAGCGGCGCTAGTGACGAGACGGGACTCCAACTCGGACGCGATATCACCGAGATCGCGATGCAGAAAGGCATGGAACGCAACGCGCAGCGCCGGGCGTTTCGGCGCATGGCGCAGGACATGGCTAACCGATATCTGCGCCAGATGCCGGAGTTCGCTCAACGAGGCCATGACAAACTTGCCGACCTTCTGGAGACAGAACCCGAACGTCTTTCGGAGAGTGCGCAGAAGAAGTTGGAAAAGGAGGTTGAGCGAGAGGCGAAGGCACTTGGAATTAGTGCAGCTCGTCGCAAGGCGCTTGAGGCGGAGATCAATCGCTACCTCGCCGGCACACCGATCCCTGATACTGGTGCGGACGTTCGCCTCGCCATGCTCCTGATCCTCTTTCATCGGTTCGTAAAACGCGTCCCTCAGGCATCTCTCTTCGAACTGAGCGATGCAGACCCCACAAAGCCACTGAAAGCCGACGCTGGAGTTGCTGAGGCGGCGCGCGTCCACCTTCACCATAAATTTGGGCGCGCGCTCTACTTCGGGATCAACACCGTCTGTGACTCGGGCTCCGAGAATGCCGAACAGTTCCTCCGACTCGCAGGTCGTCTCGTGGCGCGCTCCGAGACGAAGCTTGTTCGCAATCGCAGCGCTGTGCTCGATAGCTCTCTCCAGCACAGTGAGCTGGTGGCTGAGGCAAAGCGCATTCTCGAGATGGACTTCCCGTACGCTCACGAGGTGCGGGCACTCGTCTCCGGAATGGCGCAGCAGTGTTTGCAGCGCTCACTCGAGCCCAATGCCTCTCTTGGGGGTGGCGCGTGCGCTTTTGGTGTCCCGCAAGAGCAGTTCGATGCGATCCCGCGAGCATACCCGCGACTCGCGCGCGTTCTTCAATTCGCTGTTGCCTACAACGTCGTGACGCTGGCGCAGAACTACAGTCAGGGCGACAAGAACGAGAAGAAGTGGTGTCTCATTGAACTCGGTGGCTGCGTGCTTCTTACACACGGCCTGACGCTTAAGCGCGGAGGATTCCTCGAACGTACGACGAAAGTGCTCGCCGATTTGTTGCCGGAGGAAGCATGAGGACGCGCCGCTGGGACCCCTGTGTTGACCATCAGGGCGAGGGTACATTTGACTTCCTTCGGACGCACTTCCAGGCTGCGCATCGACGGTGTTGCCTTGTGGCTGGTGCTGGATTCGACCCACGCACGACCACGACGACCCGCATCCTCGCCTCCACTCTCGGAGATCGCCTCGCAGCCGTTTTCCTGCGTGAAGAAAGACCAGCTCCCAGCCCCAGGGCTGTGGCGAGTGCTGAGCGGAACGTGGAGATACTCAAGCAATTTGTCCCGCATGCGGACGTCGCGCCCATCAACGTGCTCGCGTCTGATAACGCCGTCGTCGCCGGTCGGAATGCCGTGGAAGCGATGCGGCGTCGGTCGTTCGCTGGTTTCACGGACATCGTGGTTGATATGAGCGCGCTCTCGATTGGGACGAGCTTCCCGATCGTCCGGTACCTGCTGGACTACGTTGAGTCCAGGAGGCCAGAGGTTGTCAACCTGCATATCGTGGTCGCGTCTGTGCCTGAAGTCGATGAGCGCCGCCGCCGCGTTTCCAATGATGTTCCGAGCCTCGTACACAGCTTTCACGGTACGCTGCGTCTGCATAGCCACGCCGGCAGTGCAAAACTCTGGATGCCCCAATTGAGCATTCCAAAGCGGGACGCACTCGATCGGATCTTTGTGTTTGAATCGTTCGATGACGTTTGTCCTATCTTGCCATTCCCGAGCCGAAACCCGCGCATGGGAGATGTCATTATCGAGCACTTTCTCGACCAGATCGAGCGTAGCTGGGGCGTGGACGCGCGCAACTTCGTGTACGCCTCGGAGGAGGATCCGCTGGACGTGTATCGGACCATTCTTGAGATTGACGAACAACGGAGGCCGGTCTTCGAGAAGCTCGGCTCCGTCGTCGTTCTTTCCCCAGTGGGAAGTAAGGCCGTCGCTCTCGGATCCTTGATGGCGGCGATCGAGCGTGAGCTTCCCGTAGTCTATGTCGAGGCGCTGGGGTATGTTCTGCCCCCCAAGGAAACTGCCGTGGATCAGGAAACGGAGCTTTTGCATGTGTGGCTTCATGGTGAAGCCTATCCTCGGTCGCAGCGAGAGGTGACGGCATGACGGTCCCGGTCATCGTCGGTACTGGCCTCGTCGCCCTCGACGTGGTCATTCGCGGTAAGGGCTCGAAGCCCGTCCGCTGGAGCGTCGGAGGAACCTGCGGGAACGTTCTCACGATCCTGCGCTACCTCGGCTGGGCGGCGATGCCGGTCGCGCGCCTCGCGAACGATCGAGCGCGGGCGATCATCGACGCCGACTTGACTCGTTGGCGGGTCGACACCCGGTATCTCGGCATCGCCCCGGTTGCGCCGACGCCCGTCGTCGTGGAGCGCCTGTTGCGGGACGACCACGGGAGTCCGATCCACCGCTTCTCCTGGACGTGCCCGTGCTGCGGGGCCTGGCTTCCGAGGTATACGCCCGTCGGAGCGCGCGCAGTGACGAGTGTGGCGGAGGAAGTCCCGACGCCCGCCGTCTTCTTCTTCGATCGCCCGTCGAGGGGTGCGATCGCCCTCGCCACGGCGTACAGCAAGCGCGGCGTGCTCATCGTGTTCGAGCCGTCCGCAAGCGGTGAGCCGGAGCTCTTCGAGACGGCGCTGGAACTCGCAGACGTCATTAAGTACTCGGATGAGCGGTTTGCTACGCTGCCGCCCCACAAGCCGCAGACGCGGCGCCGCCTCGAGGTGCAGACGCTCGGTGTGGACGGACTCCGATACCGCTTGGTGAGTGGGCGTCGTTCCGGCGCGTGGCGCAAGCTGCCGTCGATCCGGACGGGCGGGGTGGTCGATACGGCGGGGGCCGGGGATTGGTGCACCGCGGGCATGCTGACGCATCTGGGACGGGCGGGGCGCGAAGGCCTGAACGTGGTGAAGAATGAGGAACTCGACGCCGCGCTCCGCTACGGCCAAGCGCTTGCGGCCTGGAACTGCCGCTTCGAGGGTGCGCGGGGAGGTATGTACGAGCGCTCGTGGGAGCAGTTCGAGCGCGATGTGGAGGCGCTCGTGGCCGGCGATCAGGGGGCGCTTCCGTCCCTCCTCGAAGACTCCGCCGGCGAATCGCTCGGTGAGATCTGTCCCGCGTGCCCTGGTCCAAGCAAGGCGGAGACCAAAGGTACCGTCCGCTCGCCGCAGCCTGGCGCGCGGAGCTCGTGAGTCGGTAGACGCCGTGACGTTTCGCGCCGCACCTGAACAGTTGGTTTGGGCATCAAGCCACGGCGTCCATCCCGTATTGGTCGTCAAGATCGGAATGTTGCGGAGAAACAGGGCCTTCGCGCGAGTCCGCGAGACCGACCGTCGGGCTTGTGGCCAAGGTAGGCCTCGGGGTCAGGAGCGGCAGGACTCCGGCAGGCACGGTGCCTTCCAGCCGACGAACAGCTTCGCGGCGGCGGGTGTCGACGAGGTGCAGGTACCGGCGGGTGGTGTTCACGTCGCGGTGACGCAGGAGTTCTGCAACGGTCGAGAGATCGGTGCCGGCCGTCAGGGTGAGGGTCGCCGCCGTGTGCCGGAGGGTGTGAGGGGTAATGTGCTTCGCGGAGCCCATGCGTTTCCGCAGGCGGGCAAGGAGGGCTTCTGCCGCCCGGATCGAAAGCCGAGTACCCCTCTGCGAGACGAAGAGTCCTCTCTCCCCAGCATCGGCCCGGCGGGCGCTGAGGTACGTCGCGAGGAGGGCGGCCGCGGGAGCGTTCAGGGGCACGTCGTGGACGGTGCCGCCCTTCCCGTGCACGGCGACGAGGGTCGCGCTCGCGAGGTCGACCTGGGGCACGTCGAGGCCGACGGCCTCGTGAACCCGCAACCCAGCCTGCGACAATACGGCGAGGAGAGCCAGATCTCGGGTGCGTTCCCCGTCGCGTGAGGTCGCAGCCGCGGTCTCGAAGAGCTGCCCGAGCTCGGAGGCAGTGAGCACAGCGGGGTCACGCGGGGCCTCGCGCACGAAGGGAATGTTCTCCGTGGGATCCGTGGTCCAGCCCTGCTCGCGTCGGGCGAACGCGGCGAACGAGCGAAGGGCCGAGAGCTCTTGGTTGCGGGCGGTCGCGGCGCGCACCTTGCCGTCGCGACGCGGCCGGGCGAGGAACTCCTCGACCTCGGCGCGCGAGGGCGGAGTCGTACCCGTGCGGAACGCTGCGAAGGACGTGAGAATCGCCCCGTACGTCTTCACCGTGCGGGGGGCGTGATGGTCCGCGAGCAGGTGGCGGACGAAGGCAGGGAGGTGGGCGCGCATACGCGCGGAGGGTGATCTCCCCCAGCATACCGGTCCGAAAGGGCCGCGAGAAGGCCGCGGAGACGAAGACGTCGACCAATACGGGTTGGTCGCACATTCCCCTGAACAGCCGACCCGTACCGGTTCGGTGTCGACCTCCACTGCACGCACCCCGATGGGTGCGTGTTGCGTCTTCGGCGTGTGGTTCTGCGTGCCGGTGGGCGCTCGGTGTTGGTCATCGCGGTGATGTGGGCCTCAAGGTCGGGCTCCGTCGCCTGACGGAGGCCCTTCATGATTCGCGTCGTCCTGCCCGCCCTTCTGCTCGCCCTCGCCGTCGCGTGTGGTGGTACCCCAACTCCGTCTCGCGACGCTGGGACCACCGCCGACATCCTCGGGGACGGGAACGTCATCGACACCACGACGGACGCGGCCACCCTCCCGGGTTGCACCTCCAACACCCAGTGTGACGATCATGTGGACTGCACCGACGACACCTGCATGCAGGGGACGTGCGCTCACTCGATCGTCCCGTCCCGCTGCGCAGCCGGTGCTTCCTGCGACGTGAGACGCGGTTGCCAGATGGGTCGTCCCTGCGCGGTCAACATGGACTGTACGGACATGGACCCCTGCACGACGAACGAGCGCTGCGACATGGCCGCGCGAGTCTGCCGCTTCGATCCCCTCGACGGCGACCGGGACGGGCACCCGCCGCGCTCTTGTGGTGGGGACGATTGCGATGACTCGGACTCCATCGCGCATCCCGGCCAAGATGAACTCTGCACCAACATGACGGATGACAACTGCGACGGCCGCATCAACGAGGGGTTCAACTTCATGACCGATCCTCGCAACTGCGGCGCATGCACCGTCGCCTGCGGCGCGGGGCAGACTTGCATGATGGGAATGTGCTCCTGTCCCGCTGGCCAAGCGGCCTGTCCTGAGGGGTGCCGGACTCTCGATCTCATGACTGACCCGATGAATTGCGGCGCCTGCGGCCGTGCCTGCGATTCGAGCGCCATCTGCGTCGCAGGTAATTGCGCGTGCCCGACGGGACAAACGGCATGCACCGATTCCGGCGGAATCTACTGCCGGATGCTTGATCTCATGACCGATGTTTCAAACTGTGGTCGCTGCGGTCGTGTGTGTGGGGGCGGTCAGAACTGCGTGCGAGGAGATTGTCAGTGCCCGGAGGGGCAAACGGCGTGCAGCACTGGATGCTTCGACCTGACGAGCGACAGCACTCATTGCGGTAGTTGCACCGAACGCTGCACCGGGGGAACGATCTGCCTCGGCGGCAACTGCCGGTAATGAAACCTGGTACGTCGAACGAGACCTGAACAGCGGAGAACGCAAAACGCCCGGTCATGTTGATCGGGCGTTGCGGCAGAACTTGGGTGACAATTAGATGACAATTAAGGATAGATTTGGATCGTTTTGGGTCGACACGGTGTCGATGTCAGTTATTCGATAATTGGCTCGGTTGCGCGCAATTGTCGTCTCGGATCAACTCGGATCGGAGGCCGTGGAGAGGGTTCGAATCCCTTCGCACCCGCCATCGTGAAGCATCGCCAAAAGGCGGTGCTTTTCGTTTTGGTTGAGCCAGAATCTACGGTGCGTCGCTCGGCGCTTTCGATGGTTGGGGCAGCGATTGCGGGGGCAGGTGACAATTAGATGCCAATACGTCTTCCGAACATCCATTCGGAAGCATCCATCTTTCTTCGAGAAGACCCATCGCACTGTTAACGGTGTCAGGTGCGAGGTGTGTATATCGCATGGTCATTGCGATGTCAGCGTGGCCGAGAAGTTGTTGGACTGCTGGAAGAGGAGCGCCGCGTGCAACGAGTCGACTCGCGAACGTATGTCGTAGATCATGCCATGTGGAGGGCTCGATTCCTGCTCGTTTGGAAAGGCGACGAAGACGCTTGATCGCCACTTGTTGATGCACCGGAGCGCCATTGTGGTGGAACACCAACGGGTGCTCCTTTGGCGTGGTTTGGAGTACAGCAAGAACTTCACGGGTCAGTCGAATGTGACGGCTACGCAAGTTCTTCGTCGGACCGATGTGCCCCTCGACGATTGATCGCTGGACGGCAAGAAGTCCCTGATTGATGTCAATATCCTCCCAGCGTAGCGCCGTCAATTCAGAGAAGCGAAGCCCCGTCCGAAGTGCGACTAGAATCATCGACCGTAGTTGAGAAGGCGGGACTGCGGCCAGAAGATCCCTTTCTTCGGATTCGCTCAGATAGCGGAATGATGGGCGGTTGGTCTTCAGTGTCGGCATTCGAGGAACTTCTGCTAGCAGGTTCCAGTCTTTGGCCGTCGCGAGGCACTTACGAAGGATGGCGAGATGGTTGTTAATTGTCTTCGATGTAAGCCCTGACTGTTTCTTCTTGGCTTTGTACCGTTCAACTGCTTCAGTGGTAATCGCGTCGAGGCGCATCGAGCCGAAGCTTGAGAGCAGGTGAGCATGGAAAGCGCAGCGCTTCTGATGCTGTTCTTTCGGGCGATTGTATACGGCCACATATCCCTCAAACCAACGCGGCATGAACTCGGCCAGAGTCATGCGCACCTTGCCCTTCGTTGGTCTGCGTCTGTCGAGTGCTTCTCGGACGGACCCGTGCTGCGCGACCTGTTGGCGCAAGTACACCTCGAACATCTCAGCGGACTTCTTTGAACTGTCCGGGCTCGGCTTTCGCAGCCGCTCTCCGCCATACATGAAGTCCACCCACCACACCCCCTTTACTTTTCGGACTGCCATAGGTTTGTGTCGCGGACCTCTGTCCGGTGCGAACTGAGCCAGCGCTCAACATCGCTTCGGCGAAAGAGAATCCTGCGGAGAACGCGGTACACGGGGAGCGTCCGCTTCGCGACGAGTCGGTAGATGCAGTCGGTCGTCACGCGGAGCAGGTGCGCAAGCTCTCGGGGTGAGACGAACGAAGCGTCTCCCACGAGGAGCGAGGTAGTTTCAATCATAGTAGGTTGTGAAAGATCACCCTGTTGTCCCGGCGTCTTGGCGACCGCCGGAAGTTCGTGCTCTTGAAGCATAGAATTTTCGTGAAGAGATGAGAAGAGGATGCCCGCGCCGCATCCCTTCCCTCAGCATGCCCGAACTCCCCAACACAAAACCAGACGCGTCGGGTCGGCGTCCGTCCACATGTGGATGAAACTCCGATTGACGCGGCTGGTTTTGCCCCTGGGTTTGAGCGAAGATGAGGGGACCTCATTCATCGAGTCGCGGCGAAACGTCTGGCCGACAGACGCCGCTTCTCGTAACAGGCCCCACGCCCAATCCAGGGGAGAGCCCACCGTAAAAGCCCGGTCTCTCCCCGTCAAGGCGTGGTGCCTTCGGCTCCATGTCACCTCCAACTCCGCCTTCTCCCCGCGTCCTGTGCCTCACGCTGCGCTCTGGTAGCGTCGGTCACGCCGTCGTCGATGGCTTCGGGGTCACCCCCCGTTCCTTCTTCACCAGCCGCTTCGATCATCTCGTGCGGCGAGACCGTCTTCGCGCCATCGTTCGCCTTCTGCTCAGCTCGTATCAGCGCTTTCGTCCCACCTACGTCGTCCTTGGCCTTCCCGGTCGTCTGCACCCAGAGCGGAGCAGGTTTGCTGAGCGCCTCAAGCAACATCTGGAACGGCTCGGCATCACGGCGATCATGAAGCGTCTGCGCGATGCGGCAGCGCTCTTCGTCGCACGCGTCCGATATCGCATGTCCGATGAGCTCGTGAACCAACTCGCGACCCACTTCGTTCCGGATCTCGTGCCCGGCGTTCCCCGAGAACGCGCTCGCGCACCACATCGGCGCCCTGCCTGGTATGCCGTCGCCGTCGCGCTCGCGGTACTCGTCGAACGCCACCCGCGCGCTGCGGCAGCTCTCGCCCAACCGAGCGCCTTCAGCATCGGGACGTTTCATGAGGCTGTTCTGGCCGCCGAGCACCGCCTCGCCTCCCTCGCTGTATGACGCTCGATCAATGCCTGGTCTTCCGGCGCGCCTCGCTCTCGCGAGCGGTCCACTCACTCACGGCGAAGGAACTCCGCGTCTTCCTCGCCGTCGCGCTCGGTGCCTGCCCTGGAACGAGACGGACGTGGACGACGGCGCTGCGGCTCAGCGAAGAGCTTGCTCGAGGTGAAGAGCCCGCAGAGTCGCCCGGCGCGATTGACGCCGCCCTCTCGGTCCTCATCGCGCGGGGGCACCTCGATGAGTGGTGTCGCGGGCCGGCGGCCCTCCGCTCGTACGACCTCAGCCGCGCACTCGTGGGCCGCGACGCCGAGCCTCCCGCGAACCTGCCGGTCGAGCCCGGCGTCCCATGAACTCCCACGGCCCCGAGGTCGAGGTGCTCCTTGGCCTCGATGGGCGCTTCCAACGCGTGCCGCTGGCGTCGCTCGCCGCCGTCACGCACCTCCCTCTCGCCGATCTCCGGGCGGCCACGGCCCGGCTGGTCTTGTCGTTCCTCGGCGACGACGAGACCGATGCCTTGCCGGGGCATGAACCGGCGACCCAGGGAGGGGAGGGAGGGTTCCGAACGGTTTCCGACGGTCGGAACGGTTCGATCGGTCGGAATGGTTCCGACGGTTCCCTCGGAAACGGTTACCGAAGAATATAAAACGGTTCCGGACGGACGGTACGGAACGGTTTCCTCGGAACCGTCCGACGCGGGCGCGCGCGAGACCTCGGCGCGCGCTGACGCCCTCACCGCCGAACGGCTCGCGGCGCTCCTCGACGACCACGCGAACCTCGCCTTCTACCGCACCCTCATCGCCACGACCGACGTCGCGGCGCTCGCGACCGCGCTCACGGAGACCCTCGCGCGGCGCCACGAGCTCCGCGGCCGCCCCGGCGCGTACTTCACCGCCATCGTTCGCCGAGTCACTCACCCCACACCCTATGTTTGAATCACTTCCTCCGCGCCGCGACCCGCGCCTCGTCGTCGTCGATGCGCGCGGCGCGCTCGTCCGGTATGCCGCACTCGATGCCTGGGAGCTTCGGGGCGCGGGCACGCTCAAGCGCTCGCGCGCCGCGTCCGCACTCCAACGGCTCACGCTTCAGGTGCGCCCGTCGCACATCGTCCTCCTGCCGCACGGCGCTCGCCTCCACGCGGCGCTCCGCCATGACCTCGCGAACGCGACTCGTCGTGGGGTCGCCCTCGTCGTGCTCTCCGCCGCCGATCTCGACTCCCTCACCGCGCTCGCCCCGTCGCTCGACGACGTACGCGCGACCTTCCCCGAACTCCATCACATCGCGCGCTCTCACGCGGTCATGAACATCACCCGTCTCGCGGTCGCGATCCTACTCCATCACCCACTGCCTCCCCGCCACTATGCCTCTCCAAGACTCGCTGCTCGCCCGCCGTCCGGTGTGGCTCCGTGACGCTCTCCGCCTCCTCGCGAGGCATCGCTTCGCGACCACGCGCCAGCTCGCGGGCCGCCTCGGTGTGGACGCCGACGAGATCACGGCAGCCCTCACCTCGCTCGTCGGTGACGGCGCGCTGCGTGAACTCCGGCCGAGCACCTTCAGCGCGCGTGACGGCGCCCCCGCATACGCGCTCACCTCTCGCGGTCTCGCGCTCACAGACATCGACCCCGCGACGACACGTTCGCGTGCGACACGAACACTCCGCAGCGCGTTCTCGCTCGCACACGAGCTCATGCTGAACGAGCTCGCGCTCGTGCTGGAACGTCTCGACGAACGCGGACATCTCCGTCTCCTCTCGTGGCAAACGGCCCGCGAGAAGATCGGCGACGTGACCCACCTCGCGGAGAAGGGCCACGTCGTGCGTGTGCCCCTCGTCGCGGACGCGCTCGCCGTCGTCGAGGTCCACGGCGAGCACACGGGCGTGCTCGTGGAGATCGACATGGCCACGACCTCGGCGAAGACCATGCGCCGCAAGTACGCCGGATACCACGCATGGTGGTCCGAGGGAGGCCCCATCCGCAGATACGGGCTGCGCGCGACGCGCGTCCTCACCGTCGCGCCGCAGCCCCAGCGACTCACGCGTCTCCGAACTCTCGCGCTCGACGTGAACGGTGGACGCGGCTCGGGGCTCCTGTGGTTCCTCGGGCACGATGCGCTCGATGTCGCCGCGCCCGAACGTCTCCTCGACGCGTGCGCGTTCGTAGGCAAGGCGGGGGACGACGAAGCGCACCCGCTCTTCCGGCCGTGACCCACGTCCTCCCGGCGATCTGGCCGTCACCACGCGGGCTGGGTCGTCGTCGCACCGCGCTGTCTTCGGCGCGACGGTCTCGCCTCAAGGGGTCAGCGCCCCGTCGATGCCGAGGCACGGGAGGGCCACCAAGACCACACTCGCTCGCTCCCCGACCTGCGGGTGAGCGAGCGTTCGTTTCTATGACTCCCCTCGATCAACCGCTCCCGCTCGGAGCCATCGACGCCCGCCACCAGCGCGGGCGCGTGTTCGGGATTCGCGATGCGGATCTTCTTCGCCACGTTCACATCATCGGTCGCACGGGCGTCGGCAAGTCCGTGCTGCTCGAACGCATCGCGCTCGGCGCGATTGAGAGAGGGATGGGTATCGCGCTCATCGACCCGCACGGTGATCTCGCGGAGCGCGTGCTCGCCATGGTGCCGCGCGAGCGCACCAACGATGTCGTGGTGCTCGACGCGTGGGAGCGCGCCCGGCCGGTCGGCTGGAACCCGCTCGAGTATGTGAGCGCACATGAACGCGCGCGCGTTGCCTCGGGCACCGTCGGGATCTTCAAAAAGGTGTTCGCGGATTCCTGGGGCCCGAGGCTCGAACACGTTCTCAAGAACACGCTCCTCGCCCTGCTGGAAGTGCCCGATACGACGCTCGTCAGCGCGACGCGCATGCTCTCCGACGAGGCGTATCGCGGCCAGGTCGTCGCGCGCGTGAAGGACCCGCTCGTGAAGTTCTTCTGGACGCGCGAGTTCACCAAGTACCCGCACGCCTTCCTCGCGGAGGTCCTCGCGCCCGTGCAGAACAAACTTGCTGCCGCGCTCACGTCGCCGTACCTCCGCGCGATTCTCGGGCAGAGACGCAGCACCGTCACCGCCGCAGAGATCCTGCGCGAGCGCCGCATCATCATCGCGAATCTCGCGAAGGGCGTTGTCGGCGAGGATGCGAGCGCGATGCTCGGCGCCGTGCTGGTCGGCTCGTTCCAGCGTGCCGCGTACGAGCGCGCGATGATCCCGGCCGACGCGCGTCACCCCTTCGTACTCATCGTCGACGAGTTCCAGAACTTCATCACCAAGAGCTTCGAGTCCATGGTCGCCGAGGCGAGGAAGTACCGCCTCGCGCTCGTCGTCGCGCACCAGCACTTCGCGCAGCTCGACGAGGACCTCACGAGCGCGCTCCTCGGCAACTGCGGCACCTTGATCGCGTTTCGCGTCGGCGCCGAGGACGCCGCATTGCTCGCTCGCGAGTTCTCGCCCGAGGCCAACGCCGAGGATCTCGTGCGCCTCGACAAGTACCAGATCGCGCTGCGACTCGCGGTCGACGGGCTCACCACGCGCCCCTTCACGGCGACGACGCTGCCTCCTGTCGAGAGGGGCGTCGATCGCGCGGCGCTGATACGGCGGCTGAGCCGCGAACGATACGGGCGCGATCGCGCGACGGTGGACGCCGAGATCGCGGAGGACCTCGGACTGCCTCGCCCGGCGTCGCCGCGCCCGCACCCCGGCGAGAACCTCTCCCTCCGCTTCAACTGAGGGTGTGGATATCGCGCGCCGCGCCGCGTCTGGTTTCACTCCGACACCATCCCGTATCCTGGGAGCGGACGCCTCTCGCGCCCGGATCGCCACACCACCGCAACGTGCAGCGCATCGCGCCGCACGCGGTCACCTCACGGAGGATTCCATGGACGACATCACCGCGAGAGGCGTCGCCGACGTCTCGGAGTGTTCACCCATTCCCATCGATCCCTCGCACCCGCCTTCGTTCTCTTCGCCCCGCGATCTCGAAGCGGCGACGGGGCTCGTCGGTGGCACCCCCGCGATGCGCGTACTGCGCGCGCGAGTCGCCCGCTTCGCGCGTACGACCGCGACGGTCGTCATCCTGGGGGAGACGGGGACGGGCAAGGAGCTCGTCGCTCGCGCGTTGCACACGCTCTCGCCGCGCCAGCGTCGACCGTTCATCGTGGCGAACGTCGCCGCGCTCACCCAGAGCACGCTCCTCTCGGAGCTCTTCGGCCACGAGAGGGGCGCGTTCACGAGCGCAAACGCCCGTCACAGGGGTCTCTTCGAACAGGCCAACACGGGCACCCTCTTCCTCGACGAGATCGGAGAGCTCGCGCCCGACGCGCAGGCCGCGTTGCTGCGCGTCCTTGAGCGCGGCGAGGTCCGACCCGTTGGCGCCGAACGAACCATCCGCGTGGACGTGCGACTCATCGTCGCGACCCACCGCTCGCTCGATGAGCTGGTCCACCGGAACCGCTTCCGCGCGGACCTCTTCCACCGCCTCAACACCCTCGTCGTGCACCTCCCGGCCCTTCGGTATCGTGTCCCGGATCTGCCACGCCTCGCGCATCACCTGCTCTCCGAGCTTGCCGCCGAAGTCGGTTCTCGTTCGCTGGACCCGTCCGCGCTCGCCCTCCTGGGCGACCACGGCTGGCCCGGCAACGTGCGCCAGCTCCGGAACGTGCTCAGGCGCGCGACGATCGAGACCGATGCGCCCGTGCTCCTGCGTGAACACATCATGCTCGCGCTCGCGCACGATGGGGCGGGACGAGCCGTTGAGGACGGCGCCATCACGGCGACCATCGCGAACGTTTTCGAGGCCGAGCGAGGGAACGTCACGCAGACCGCGAGGAGGCTCGGCATCGCGCGATCGACCGTTCGGTCTCGTCTCCGTCGCGCGGGTCTCCTCCCGCGCGCGTGACCCACCTCGTCGTCGGGAGCACCCCATGCTTGTGCTCCCGGCGGCCTTCCTCCTGCTGGCGAATCCCCGCGCGCAATCCCGCGACGCGTGTCCTTCGCCGCCAGGAGTCGAGGCACCATGCAAGGCCTTGGTGAACACCCCATCCCCGATGACGAGTACGACATCCGCGAGACCGTGGAGCGCCTGATCAACCACCTCCACGCGCTCGCCCTGCCCGACGAGATCGTGCGTCTCGCGGAGACGCGACTCACGGGCGAGGGGAACATCACCCTCCCCGGCGATCGCTCGTTCCCGATGACCGCGTGGGCCCGCGGACAGCTCGCGCGCCTCGCGGGCGTCACGGACGACGAGATGGTCGCGGACACCGAGAAGGTGAACGCGCGCCTCGCGAACCTCTCGGGCGAGATCAAGGTCCGCGCGAGGCGCGACCCCGCGAACAAGGAACGCACGCTCGTGCGAGCCTGTCTCGATCCCGCGGTCTCGCCCCGAGCTACCAGACCGTCCTGGCGCGCGCTCGTCCGCGCTCTCGGCGACGAGGAGTGGCGCTTCCGCGACGCCACCTTCAGCGACACCGGGTTCTTCTGCACGGTGCTCGGCGACGAGAACTGGAGTGCCTGGGGCACGGACTTCCGCGGGGGCTTCCACCTCTTCGCGAGCGAGGTCGGCGCGGGGATCGCCCTCGACGACTGCTGGCTGCGCCGCGAGGACTGTGAGTGCCGCCTTCTCATGGCGCCCGGAGGCGAACGTCTCCTCGTGCTCGACGGTGGCCACGACCTCACGGAGGACGCGCTCACGAGCACCATCACGAACGCGCTCCAGGCACTGCCCGCGCGGCAGGACATCTCGTTCGAGTGGGTGCGCGCTTCGATGCGCGTGGAGCAGCTGCGCGCGGCTGAGGCCGTCCGCGGCATGCTCGACCGACGTGACATCCCCGAAGCGCAGCGCAGACACGCGCTTCGCGCCGTCGAGACGGCGCGTGCCTCTCTCGGGCGTGAGCTGCCTCGGTGGGCGACCGGCCAGCTCATTGCTGACATCGGGTATCGCGCCCCGCCCGACGTGCGCTTCACGATGGAGCGCCTCGCGGGCGACTACATCGCGAAGACCATCGTCGCGACGTCGTAGCAGGCGCATCCGGTCTACTCGCGCATGCAGGCTCGCACAGCCTCTCTCTCCCGCAGGAAGACGCCGTTCATGGACGTCTTCCTGCCCTTCCTCCTCATGGGGAACTCCTCGGTCGCACGTATGCGCTCGACGATGTTCGCCAGGAGGAGACAAGGGCCCGTCATGAACGCTGTCATCGTCCCCGCCGCCACGTCCGCGCTCGCCATCGTCCCTCCGCCGACCGCTGCTGCGCCGCCTCCGCTGAACATGCTCCGCGGCCGCTCGTTCGCGAGCGTGCACGCGGACGTCTTGAAGCGCGCGGACGAGATGCTCCCCGATCGGATCGTGCACGTCGCCGATCTCCGCATGACCCCCGCGGGGCACATCGAGCTCCCCGGCGGCACGCGCTACCGCATGAACGCCGTCGCGCTTCGGGGTCTCGCCTCGATGCTCGGTCTCCGCTGGAACAAGTGGTTCGAGTCGGCGAGCGGAGAGGAGCGTGCCGAGGAGGTGAACCGTCGGTTCTCGCGCACACCAGGCGAAAAGAAGATCCGCGCGTGGCGCGACGACACCAGCGAAGCCCAGGGCATCGCCCGCGCCTTCCTCGCGCCGACGTTCACCCCGATCGACGACGCTCGCATCTTCGAGCGCATGCACGCGATGATGCGCGGGCTGCTCGACGAGTACGTCTTCACGAGCGTCGTGTTCACGGACTCGACCACCCACTACACCGCGGTCCACGTCGAAGCCTTCGACATCGACGGCGATCGCCTGCACCCGGGCTGGCACCTGCGGAACTCCGAGGTGGGCGCGAGCGCGCTCTCGCTCGACGACCACTGGCTGCGGCTCGTCTGCACCAACGGGCTCATGGTCCGCGTCGGCGGAAAGAGGAGCCTCTATCGCACGCACCGCGCGATCGAGGACGACCAGCTCGCCGCGGCGCTCGTGATCGCCGTCGGGCGTCTGCCGGAACGGTGGCAGACCTCGCTCGCCTGGATGCGCGCCGCGAAGACGGTGGTCGTTCCGCACCCCGATGATGCCGTCGCGGCGATCCTCGGAGACTCGGCGGAGGTGCCCAAGGGGCTGCTCGAGGAGGCGCAGCGCCTCGTCCTGCGCGACGGCGACTCCACGCGCTTCGGCGTGGTGCAGGCCATCACCCTCGTCGCGCACTCGTCTAACAAAGATCCCGACGTACGCTTCGCGATGGAGCGGCTCGCGGGGGACTACCTCGCCGCCACGCCTGTGCTCGCGGCGGCGTGACGAGCATTGCGCCCAACTACAACACGCCCGGCTCCATCATTCGGTGGCCGGGCGCTTCATGTTGCGTTCAGGCGTGGTGTGCCAAGGCCCTTGCCTACCAGCCGGAAAGATGGCGGTTTCTTGCGCCCGGCGATAGAGTCGCGCCCCCATCACATTGGAGGCGAATCCCGCTTGGAGACGCTCTTCGCCTGGGCTCAGCTCTCGGATATCCACATCGGGCACGGAGGTGCGAGCCACGTCGAAGACCAGCGGCTCGTGCTCGACGCTCTGCGCGCCGACGTGGCGCGCCTCTGTGCCGCTGCGTTGGTCCCGCAACCTGATGTTGCCCTCGTCACGGGCGACATCGCTTTCAGCGGGAACTTACTCTCGAACACGGAGTACGACCGTGCGGCTGAGCAGCTCCGAGCCATCGGCGGTGCCGCAGGTGTCGGTCCCGATCAGATCTTCGTCGTCCCAGGCAACCACGACGTGCAGCGCTCGGCGGACAAGGACCACAACGTCTCGCGCCTCCTCAAGGATCTGCGCGAGGGGCGGACGGATCTCGACGAAGCGTTGCGACACGACGACGATCGCGCGCTGCTGACGACGCGCCTCGCGAACTACCTCACGTTCGCGGCGAAGTTCGCGCCGGCTTGCCGCACGGATTCCGAGCGCCCCGGCGCGCAGCTCTACTGGCGCCACCGCCTCACGGGCCGAGGAGGTCTCACGGTGCGCCTCGTCGGCCTCAACACGGCGCTCCTCGCCGCCGACGAGCACACCTTTGGCCCCGACAAGGGGAAGCTCCGGTTGGGGAAGGCGCAGCTCGCCGACGTGCTGCTCAATCCGCCCCTGGCAGAGGGTGAGGCCGTGATCGTTCTCACACACCACCCCTTCGGCGGCGGCTGGCTCTTCGACGAGAGGGATGCCGGCGATTGGGCGCGCCGACTCGGCCACGTCCACACGATGGGGCACGTTCACGAAGCCGAGTCCGAGGAGGCGCGGTCCGGAGCTGGGGGGAGCATCGTCCGCGTCGTTGCGGGGGCGGCCCACGGGGAGCGCGAGACCTCCGGCGCGTCGGCCCGGCACGGGTACAACTTCGCGGCCATCGTTCTCGTGGATGGGTGCCTCAAGCTCCGGGTGTGGCTGCGTCGCTGGTCGGAGCGAAACCGCGAGTTCCGCCGCGATGGAGACGCCCTCCCCGAGGGACAGGACTTCGCGGAACACGACATCCCGAGGCTTTGTCTGCCTGGCTCGCCGCCGCCAGATCCCGCTCCACGCGAGCCGCCGAAGCCGCCTCCTGAGAACACCCCCGAGGCTCGGGCGATGCCGTCCAACATCGAGCCCGTCGGCTTCCTCGCCGAGAATCGCACGGGCGACTACTACGACGGCAAGCACGCCCGCCCGGGGCACATCCTAGAGGGGCTCGACGTGAGGCGACCGCTCTGGCTCAAGGCCATCGCGGACGTGTTCCAGCGTGAGTCGTGCTGCGTCATCCGGGCCTCCAGCGGCCAGGGCAAGTCCTCGCTCCTCTACCGCTACGCCTACGAGCAGCGCGCCGCGTTCACGATCCTGCGGCTGCACCGGTGCTCTACCGACGCGGAGGTGGACGCGTCCGTGAACTACCTCCGTGGGCTCGATAGGCCTGTCCTCGTCCTCGTAGACAACCTCGGCTACGGCACGCGCCTCTGGGGGCAGGCTGTCGCAAGACTCGCCGGAACCAAGACGCTGTTCCTTGTCTCAAGCCGGGAGGAGGACTGGCACCGCTACCCCCCGCCGCTCGCAACGATCTCCTACGGGACCGTTGCGCCATTCCTGGACCTGAAGGAAGCCCAGCAGATCTACGACGAGCTCAAACGCCGAGGACGCTGCCGCGCCGCGGTTCCCTCCGCGACTTGGGCCTACGAGAAAGTGGCCGCGCGGCGGCTTCTCATCGAGTTCATCTACCTCATCACTCATGGGCAGATGCTGCGTGAGCGCCTCGAAGATCAGATTCGCCAAGTGCACGAGCGCGGTGAAGAACGAGCCAAACTCGACGTGCTTCGCCTCGTGGCGACGGCCCAGGTATATGGCAGCGCTGTTCCTCTCGACGCGCTTGAGAAGGAGGTGAGGTTCGACGGGGATCCGGGTCTCGTGCTGCGCAGCCTTGAGGGCGAGTATCTCGTCATCGAGCACGGTAATGCTGAAGGACTCCATCTCGTCCGCTCAGAACACCTCGTTCCGCTCCTCCACGATCCAATCCCCACGCGAGCCGCAACCGTCACGCGACTCACGCGCATTCTCGACCAGAATAACCTCGCATCGTTTGTCTCAGGTCTCGTTGCAGATGCGAGCGTCACACCCGAAGCGTACATGGACGCCCTCGCAGCTCGCTGCCGACAGGAGCGCCCTGCCCTCGCCGTGCGCCTCGCAGAGGCGGTTTTCGCAGCCTGCGAGCAGCGTTACATTGAATTGCATCGCCCGCTTTACGAGGCCGCGATCCAGATCGACGGGAAGTCAGCCACCTACTTCGTGAGCATGGAGACCATGCCTCGCGGATCGCGAAACAGTCTCAAGGATCTGCCCGTCATGTCTGCCGAGCGGAAGGAGTTCTTTGAGACGGTTTTGGCACAGTTCAAAGAGCGCGAAGCCTGCGGAAGCCATGAGGTTCTTCGGCTGTATGGCGAACGGGTCATCGGTAGTCTCGATCCGGCATCCTACACGCTCTCGGAAGTTGCCCGGCTGTCATACTGGGGCCGGTATGCGGGGGTCGAGGTCCCGTGGGTCAAGCGCTTGATGAGTGGGTCTAAGTGGGAGGAAGTTCTCTTCGCCTCCGATCGCGACACCGTGGGTGCATTCCTGTGGGAGGTGTCTCGTCAACTTCCCGCGCGCTTCGACACGTTTCTGCGGAAACACCGTCAACGTCTGCTGGCTCGCTATCAGGTTGAATACGAAGTCGCCGTCATCGCCGAGGACGGCGACGCGATCGAGATCCGCTTTGTCCCTGACCCGCTGGAAGGCTACCGCACCTGGAACAACCAAGCTGTGACGCGGCTGGAAGTGCTGCGTAGGTGGCTGCCTCGCTACGAGAAGTATCGCTCTGAGGGAATCTTTACCGAGGCAGAAGGAGCGGCCCTCGATGGACCTCCCACGGACAAGAACATCTCCCCTGAGCACTTTGATATCCCTTACGACGATGCTCCTCAGAACCGTGTCTATCTTGATCTTGTGAACGCGACGTTCTCTGTGGCGTCCATCGACGAATGGAAACGCCAGTGGTTCGTCTTTCGGCGCTCCGTGCTCGCAGCGGTGGAACAGCTGCGCGGTGCCTACATCGATCACTACCGTGAGCGAATAGTGCGTCCGGCAGATCTCGTGCAGCCAGACAAGGTGCTCAACGCGATCCGACACCTGCCGGACCTGCCCCCTGACTGGAAGAAGCGATGCCCGGGATGCCACAAGGCAATGAGTGACTTCTGGGGAGGCGTCCATGGCCTTTTCAATAATGCCATCATGCTTCTCCTGCCGTCGCTGGACGGGGGCTCCAGCGATCGGCGTGCCCTCGTTCGTACTAACGCGTTCAACCTGCTTGGATGCGTCCCCGTGATGCAGCGCGAGTTCGCCGCGGTCGCGAAGGTGGCAGGTGGCGACGGTGATCTCGCGGAACTGGAACGAAAGGAGATTCGAGTCTACGAAGAGTTGATGGAGCTTGCGGAGTTCGATTGTGACCAGAAGGGCGTGCCGGTGCGGAATCTTCCCGCGGCGATCACGCGATGGCGCACCGAGTCCCGCACCGCCTTCCAGGCTCGCATTAAGGACACCTTCCGACCGCTCGTCGATGCTGGGCTCACGATGTACTTCCCGGAGATGTCGGTTCGAGAAGACTACGGAACGAGCCTGGTCGTCGCGTTCGAGGTGTTTGGCTTCGCACCCATGGCGCTCGCGACGCCGCTCGATGCGATTGTTACCCTGTGCGCTAGGGCAGGGCTCGAACTCAACTATCTTTACATCGTTCCCTGCGTTGAGCACCAGCGGGCCGTAAACCGCGCGCTGCGGATCTCTCGAATGGGTTTGGAGGATGTTGCCCAGGACAAGACGCCTGAATATGGTCTTCTTCCGACAGATGATCCACCCGGCATGGATGAGGTTCTGCCTGCAATCTCGCGCACGGGTCCTCCTGACCTCACGTGGTTCTGGAAGATCATTCCACTTATTGGTCAGTTGGCCGAGCTGAGGAAGAGCTTCCGGCTGCTCCGTAACAACCTTCACGACGAGGGAAGTGGCTCGCAGCTCCTGGCTCATCGCCAGCGTGTGACCGACGAGGCGATCGCAGAGGTCTACAAGAAGTACGGCGAACTTCGGAAGGAGACCGACGCAGTCGGCGCGCCTTTGCGCCAGCCTGAACTCTGGGGGGAGTTCGTCGCTTCTATCGACGGGCTCTTCGCGTTCCTCAGGCGTACTGCCCTGATTGATGTCGACGATGACGACTTCATGGGGATGTTGCAGGACTTCGACGAGAGGTACGGACGGTACGCAAGCGCCCAGTATGATCGCTGGGAAGGAGCTTCCTGAACCGTGCCTCTGTTCCCATCGAGCTACTATGGTTCACACGACGATCCTGAACCGACCGCGAGGTCGGTTCTCGAATACGATCATCCTTCACCCGAACTTCGAGCGCTTCTTGCCTCCGGAGGCATGCTGGCACCTCTTTTTGAGCCTCGCACGGTTGTGGGGTTGCGTCTCAGCGTCCGTGTGACTGGGAACGCGATCGAGGCTCATTGCGGCTTTGCTTGCATCCTCGCTGCTTGGCTCGTCGATGGTGAGTTGCGTGTTGTCGCCGCCGAATACTTCCGGCACCAATCATGCGCGACGGATCTCTTCAAGCGCTGGAGATTGAACGATCCCGCCTTCGCGGCAACGCTTAACCGCTACCTTGATGGTGTTGCCTTCGACATAGTCCCGACTCCTGCCTCTCTCCAATTCGATCTGGCAACGGCGCTCTACGAGGACGGCGTGGCCCGCTCCGCTACATTGGACCTTCTCGTTCTTTGTGATCTTCCGACCGATGCCGCGAGCGAGGAGTTGCTGATCGAGGTCGACCATGTTGCTGAACTCGGAGTCCCTCTTGAAGAGACGAGGGTACCCTCAAAGGAAGAGGAACGGGCTGTATGGATCGGACCAAGCGCGCCTTGGATACCGCTCGGGGACCCGCCGACTCTTCGACACGCGACGCCGGAACTTCGCGGGGAGGCGCGCAACGCTCCGCAGTTCGCCACGGCACACCGCGAGATCGAATCAGTCAGAAGCTCGAAGCGGTGGAGGTCCACGAAGGAGCGCACGAAGTCACCTGCCGTGGACCATCTGGCAATAGATAAGGAAGGGAGGCTTGTTCTCCTTCTGCTCAAGGGCGGCGAACAAACGGAGTCCTCGATCTGCTACGCGCCGCTTGAACTCCTTCAACACGTCCACGAATGGCGCGTGGCCTTCGCCGCAATGCGACAGGATCTCGATCGGCTTCGTTTGGCCCGGGTCGGTGTTGGAACGAGCGACACGCGCGTGCCTGAACTCAGTGGTATCTTTCGGCCCGTCGTTGGGTTCAGTCGGAGCCCCGCCCCGCCTGAACTCAGGGCCTGGCTCAACACTGTGCTACCGATCGTGAACCGCCATCTGCCTGCGGAGGTGGTGCCCATCGAGCTGTGGACCTTGCGCGACGGTGTACCGATTCCGCTCGGATGAGCCACACCCCGCTTGTCGTTCGTGAACGACAAGCCCGGCGTCTTGGGGAGCCGGGCTTCGGGGTGTGGAAGTGTAGGTATTGACCCCGTTTGGGGGAGCGGGTGGCAGGCACGTTGTGCCGTGCTAGGCTGACCGGTTGAGATAGAGCGCGCGGAGGTACCACCCAGAGACCCCCAAAAATTGATTGCCACTGATCACGGCGAAACGCGGGGGTCCTCCCGCGAAAAGGTCTCCGGTCCCACCGGAACGCCTTGGGGTTCGGGGTCGCGCCCAATCCCACCTGTGCATCAGAACGGGTTCCCTCCCGACGGGCTTCCACCCCCGCCGTCGGGTCGTATGGTGGATCAACCGAGGCTCCGGGCCTCGGGGATGGCTTTGGAGCCCACGCGTCACGCCGCGTCCGCAATAGAGCGTGAGTGCCTCCTCGTCGCACGCCAGACGAGGCCGTATGAAGCCCGCAGTGATCACGCCCGAGCAGGGTCCGTCGTCCACCGCCGAAGATCTCACGGACTGACGCCCGCCGCTGCGAGGAGCCAACCAGTTCTGGCTGTTTGCTTCTGCACGAAAAACACGCACCCGGAGGAGTGCGTGTTGGAAGAGCGGGGGCGACGCGCTCACCGGGCTTGGACCCCGGTGACGAGCTGAAGGTGCTGGAACACCGACAGCGACGCGCCACCCCCTCGCTATGCGAGATTCAGGGGGTAGTCGTAGTCTGTTCACGCACCGGAGGCTCCCTTGCGAGGCTCCTGTGGCGGTCAATCAATCCTCATCTCACGAAGCGACGGGCGACAAGCTTGCCCCCGCTGCTTCTTCGGCACAACTCTCGCATGTCGACACGGTTCTGTCAATGGGTACGCCTGGAAGCGCACCCGGCGGAGCCGAAGGAGCCGGCCAGAGCCACCCGCCGGACTCGTGGCGCCGACGGCTCCTCAAACTGGCTGAGGGCGCCGAGCTTGCGGTCGAATCGCGGCTCTCTCCTACGGGACTCACCCTTACCCTGCACCTCCCCGCGCCTACGATCATCGGAGATGAGCGGGTCGCGCAGGTGTATGTCCTCGCTGCCATCTCGGCAACGATGGGGCATCGCGTGCTTATTCTGGGGGAAACGGGGAGTGGAAAGGAACTGGTGGCGCGATTCGCGCACGCGGTTACACGGCGCCGTGGACGGTTCATCGCGGTGAACTGTGGGGCTGTCCCGCCTTCTCTGCTCGCGGACGAACTCTACGGGCATGAGCGTGCGGCGTTCACAGGCGCGGAGAGTATGCGCCCTGGACTCTTCGAGGAGTCTGACGGGGGCACCGTCCTTCTCGACGAGATTGGAGACGCTCCACATGAAGTACAGGTGTCGCTTCTCCGCACACTCGAAGAGCGAAGTATCCAACGCGTCGGCGGCAACCGCCGCATTCCGTTCGATGCCGTGGTCATCGCCGCGACCAAGCACGACCCGCGTGAGCTCATCGCCGCGGGCACGTTCCGCGAAGATCTCTATCACCGTCTCGGGAATGAACTCATCCTTCCACCACTTCGCGAACGTCGATCAGAGATCATTCTTATCGCGGAGACGTTTCTCCGTGCCGCGGCAGGTGATCACTTCGTACTCGGGCAGAATGCGCGTCGCGCGCTCGAACAGCACAACTTCCCAGGCAACATTCGTCAACTTCGCAACGCGATCGATCGCGCGAAGGTTCACGCCACGAGCATGGGGACGGACCACATCGACGCGAGCATGTTAGGCATGGAGTCGAACCCGAACTCGAAACCCACGTCCGCCGCAGTCCCACGGCCTGCGGTGCCCCATACGCGCAAGAATCAGAAGCTTACGCCTGAGGCATGTAGCCTTATTATGGAGGAACACGCTAAGGGCACGAGTGTGCGCAAGACCTCGCGGATTCTCTGGGAGATGTTGAACCTGCAGGTCGATCCCTCGAACATTCACCGATATCTCAAGCGTTCTTCAACTTCTCGCTGAGTCGTTGCGTCCTATTGCGCAACAGGACGCAACGACTTCCTGTTGCGCAACGGAATAGTCGAGTGATATCGAGATGTTGGTCGTGGTATCCCGTGTGCTCTTTACGCGGGCATGAATCCACATCTCGCCTCTCCCCGCACGGGCGCTCTGTCGGAAACGACGGCCCTCCCGTATAAACACCCGCTGACCAACAACTTCGGCAATGCGCTGGCGCTCCTGCGGACCACGTCGGGCGCGGTGGACGCGGCGAAGAATCCGTCCGGAATTGCGCGCGCGTGCCTGACGATCACTATCCTGTTTCGTCTGCTGTGGGCGATGCCTGAAGTGGTACGGCTTCTGGTGCTCACTGAGGTGATCGTTCGAGCCAAAGTCAGGGGAGGCCCGATTCGTGGGATTATCTCTGTTCCTCCGACGCTTCAAAAACTTCAGAATGACCGTGGCTCCGCATCTGCATCGAAGTCGACATCGAGGCCGAAGCCTATCCGAATGATTCGCGTCGCGATCCCCGTCACCTTTAATGATGGTCGTCACGTTCCGATTCGAGTTCTGGCAAACATCGTCGAAAAGACTTTCGAGGTACACGGAGGAGCAACGATCTTCAGCGGATATGGCGCGTGCAAGCCCGACACGTCACTTGAGATCGACGGGCTGCTCGCGCTGGACATCTGTACCTCCAAGGTAGCAAAGCTTGAGAGGCAGATGCGCGCATGGTGCATCAGGCTCAGGCAGCGTGCCATGATGATGTGGGTTTTCGAGGGAGGGGAATGGCGGGAGATCAAGGTCAAGGCATACAAGGGGCATGACAATTCAAGGGGGACGTTGTGACGCGCGCCGCCCTTCTTCTGAGCCTTCTGGTGTTCCTCTGCGGGACTCTGGGGGCCTGCGACGACACCACCAGTACCCGCCTGGAGGGCGTGAGCCGTTCCCTCGGTTTCTCCGATGAACCGTCCCCTCCACCCGTAGCTATAGACCTCGTCTGCAACCCCAACCCGGGAAACGTCTGTACCCGCGACACGGCGATGACCGTCATCACCGCGGCCACGGCGTTCATCGCCGAGCGGCCGGGTAGCCCGCTGCGGTTCTGGGTACTTGAGAACCAGGCATCGGACACGCGCCCCCTCGGAACCATCACGAGCCCGCTGCCGCCTGAAGGCAGTGACCGCGTAGTTCGTGCGCGTCGCGCGCAGTTCATCTCGAACACCCGCGCATACTTCGGACTCCTGCTCGATCCGGTGTTCCGCGTCGATCGGAGGCACCGTACTCCTCTGGCAGAGAGCCTGACGCAGGTCGCGCTTGCGAGCACGGCCTCGCTCCCGCGCCGCATCGTTCTGCTCAGTGACGTGTACGAGGAGAGCCTGGTCGGCGACTTCGAGTGCCTGCTTCCGACGAGTGCGAGCTTTCAAGCGCGACTCCAGCGTCGCCGACTGCTCGCACCCGGAAGCCTCGCGCACACGCAAGTCTACTTCACGTACGTCGCAGCCGGTTCACTGGGGTTCCGCCGCTGCATGCCTGCGCTCAGCCGAGAGCTCGGTGCCCGCGACCTCTGGCGCATGGCCCTCGGGCGGGCCGGTGCCGAGGTGCACTTCGACACGGAACTCACGGCATTCAACCCCGATCCCGCACAACACGACCGGTAACAAGGAGATCAACAGACATGAACTTCCTGGAGAGGCTTCTGATCGAGAGTCAGGCGCGCAAGGATGCCGAACGTCGCATCGACGCGTCCGAGGACGGCATGTTGGCAAGACGCGGGGCACGCCCCGTGTTCGACCCGGTCAACAACTACGACGACAAGCAGGTCGCAATGGCGCTCAACAATCGTTCGGAGCTGGAGGAACTGCGCGAAGACGAGCGGCGTCAGGAGGACGCTCTTGCTCGCCACCGGAGTGTCGTCGTGCTCTTCATTGGGCTCGCCGGCACCTTCATCGCTGAAGCCACCGGCAACGTGCTCCTGTTGCGTTCGCTCGGCGTTCAGGGGAGTGCCCGCTGGCTCGGTGCCGTGGGGCTCAACATGGGCCTCATCCTCTTCACGCAGACGCTCTCGACCGAGGGCGACACCGAGAACACGCCGAAGGTCGGGCGCAAGGTCATCGTGCGCTTCATCTACATCGCCCTCATCGTCGCCATCGCCCTGGCGCGCATCGGCGGGCTCACCGCTGCTGAGGATGAGGGCATCGTCATGATGGGGGTGGAGCTCATCGTCATGGTGGCCCTCGTGGCGTTCCCGAGTTTCCTCGGCGACCGTTTTCTGCGCCAACTCGCTCCTGCCCTGAGAGCACGGAGGGAGCTCGAGATCACGCGGCGCCGCATCAAGCGCGCGGAGCGGGCGCACCGCGAGGCCGACAGGCGACTCCGTAAGCTCGGCCGTGAGCAGCGGGAGTGGGATCGCGAGAAGGCCCAACATCTCGCGGTGTACGGGTCCGCACACCGCCGTGCTCGGAAGGAAGGTGAAGAGAAGTAACGAAAGGGGAAAGAGATCATCACGCATCACTACTCACAACGGAGAACATAGATGGCGACGAGAGCGCGGAAGGATGAAGCAACGAAGAAGTCCTCGGCCCGGCGTGGCACCCGCAAGGGGCCTGCCGCGAAGGTCACCGAGGCCGGGAACGCCCCCGAGATCATCAGCGATACGCACAACATCGAGGAGGACAACGGGAACACCGCCAACATGAGCAAGCAGTCCGACAACCAGCACTTCCCCAACGACATCACCAGCCACCATCGGATGGAGACCCCCATGAACACGCCGAAGACGCCGGGCAGGGAACCCGCAACTCTCGAACGGGAGCCCGAAGACCACTCGCTCGACTTTCTCCTCACGCCCCCCACGCGGCCCAAGGAGATCATCAGGAGCCTGCACGCGGGGGCGGGCCGCGGTGCGCACATGAACCTCGACGCCATCGCGGGCTTCAACCAGCTCTCCGAGGATCGGGTCGTCGCACCGGTGTTCATCGACCCCGCGCCGGGCAAGGCCATCGCCCTCAACCGCGAAGCTCAGCGGCGTGGCATTCGGGCGGGGTTCATCGAGGCCAAGGCGCAGGACGTGGTGCAGGCGGCGAGTAACGAGGACGCCGCGCCCCTCGTGCTCCAGCTCGACCGCGCGACCGACCTCGCGAAGGTCCTGCGCGAGACTGAGCACACGAAGCGCGTCACCTTCGGCTACCTCGTCGCGCGCGACCCGCGCGGGCGCCTCATCGGCCTGCGTTTCGTCGTGCGCCCGGGCGACACGCGCACCCGTCTCACGCTCGCGAAGTTCTTCGAGGAGTTGGGCAACGTCACGCTCGCTCGGGGATCGAGCGCCGTCGTCGGGGCGGACGCGCTCCCGGAGCACGCCGCGATCGAGCCGCTCATCCGCGCGTGGTTCGCTGCGCACCTCAAGGCCAACATCTCGAAGGCGGTGGCGGACATCGAGCCCGACGCGGACCCGGTCGAGGTGACGTTCGACGGCGAGGTCACGCAGCCCGTCGTGCTGCGGGAGTCGCTCACCTGGGCGGGGCCTGAAGAGCTCGCCGAGGAGGTGAAGACGAGCTGGAAGGGCGCCATCGCCCGTGGGTCGTCGTTCGTCATCATCGAGTGGGTGACGGGCGAAGGGCTGCGCGTCTACTCCGCTCGCCTGCGTCGTACCGACGGCAACATCAGCGTGCAGGGCGCGACGGTCGTGAGTCCCTCGGAGTTCCAGCGCGCGGACCTCGCCCGCGCCGAGGCCGCGGAGCTGCGCCGCCGTAAGGCCGAAGCGCTCGCCGCGCTCGCCCGCGCCGCGCAGATGGCCTTCACGCGGACGAACCCCGTCGCGACGACGGACTGACCACCACACCCCACGACGAGGGCGAGGCCGCCATGCACGCCGTAGTAGCTCTGCTTCAACAAGCCGCGGTTCTCGCCCTCGTCGTCGGCGGCATCGCCACCATCATCCAGCTCACTTCGCTTCGAGCCCACGCCGTTCGATGGGCCGCGGGCCTCTTCCTCATCTCGCTCACTCTCCCGTACATCCAGCACCTCGCCCACGACGCTCTTCGTGTAGTTCACGGAGTGGTAGGCCACGAGGAGAGCGGCGTAGATGTTCGTGCGCGTGGCGTGGAGGGGGATGAGGGGGTTGTCCAACATGTTCTCGTTGTCGTAGCCGCCCTCGTTGGGCACGTCGCCCTCGCCGTGTTTCTCCTGCGCCGCCATCTACGTGGCTCCGAGGCCACCCGGCGCGCGGAGGCTGAGCGCGAACAGGTGCGCCGCCGCGAGCGGGTGCGGCTCCCGCCGCAGGGCGAGGAGCTGTAGCCATGGTGCGCACGCCCCCGGGGCTCTTCGACACGTTCGTGTCCTACGTCCTCCTCTTCGTCACCGTCGCCATGGCCATCATCCCGAGCTGGCTTGCCCGTCTCGGGGTTACGCGCGAGGAAGAGCGTGCCCGCGCCCGCGAGAGTCGCGCCGACGAGGAGCGTGAACTCCGGCGCGACCTCGACGCCGACGAGAACGCCTTCCGCGAGCACTCGGAGAGACGCGCTCAACGTCCGCACCTCCTCCTCGGTACGGCGGCGACGGGCACGCCGTGGCGTCTCACCCTCGACGACCTCGCTGGGACCTGGCTCACCGGTGCCACCGGATCTGGCAAAACCAGAATGCTCGGGGGGCTCGTCGCGCAGCTCTTCGAGTTCATCGTGGGGGGCACGGCCCTCGCCGTGATCGGGCTCGACATGAAGGGCGGAGCCGATGGTCTCGCGGACCTCCTGCTGCGCGCTGTTGCGGCGCTGGCCGCGCGACTCGATACGGCTCGGCGCCGTGCGCTTCTCGAGCGCGTGACGGTCATGCGGTTCTTCGACGGCCCGTATCTCGTGCCGTGGAACGTCCTCGCGGCAGACAACGGCACTGACCCAATGGTCCAGGCGGGGGCCATCAGCGAGATCCTCGAATCCGTGATGGGTCGCGGGATGGGCGCGCTCCAGCAACGCAACCTCACCATGACAATCGCGGTCGCCATCGAGTTCGGCCTCACGCTGTTGGAACTCATGTGGGCCGTCGTCGAGCGCACGACCTTCGCCGCGTTGGGGGCGCAGTCGCGGAGCCCGCAGGTGCGCTACTTCGCGCGCGGGTTCGTGAACGAGTCACGGGCATCCGTCGACGGGCTCATCGCTCGCATCGACGCTCTGCTCTCCTCGCCGAGCGCCAGGGCTGCGCTCACGGGCGCGCGTGCCCTGTTCTGGCGGAGTTTCTTCGAGCCCGGTCGCATCACGATCATCGACTGCGGCCAGGCGCCGGCGGGCAGCGAAACGCCTGCGCGCATCCTGGGCGCGCTCGCGCTCGCCGAGATCTCGTACGCGACCTTCGACTCGCGCCGCGTCGTGAACGCGACCACGCTCGTCGTTGCAGATGAAGCCCAGCTTGCTGCGCTCACTGCTTCGAGTGTCCGCAGTCTGGAGCGCATCCTCACGCTCGGCAGATCCTTCGGCGTCCAACTCGCCGTGGCCAATCAGTCCGTGAGCCAGCTCAGTGCGGAGATCCGCTCGATCCTCGCGACCAACGCGCCAGTCCGTATCGTCGGACGAAGCGCGGCGGATGATGCTGCGGCCGCCGCCGAGTTCCTGCCGCGCTCGGGCAGGATACGTCGGCCTCGCATGCTGGGTACCCCACGTTTCGATGGTCCTCAATTCCTCTCCGAAGCGGAGGAGTCACGGGCACGCATCGCCGAAGTCGGCCGCCTCGCGCGGGCTCACTTCGTCGTCGCCGATGCTCGGCCGCCGCGCTTCTCGCGCATCGTGACGGCGCCGGACTTCAGCCCGCCAGAGTGGTCGAATATCGACCCCGCCATCGCCGATGCCGTGCAGCGCGGCTCGCTCGGAGTACCTCGGGAAGAGCTCGAAGCCCATGCACACGAGGTGGAGGAGCGTGCTGCTCGCGCGGTCGAAGAGCGTGCCGAGGAAGCCCCTCAGCGTGGCCGTGGTGGGCGTCGCGCGTCCGTCGCGCCCGTCCCTGATCTTCCTGACGCTGTTGGGCCTCGAACGGGCCGCGGCCGACGCGGAGGTGTGCCGTGAAGCGCTTCTTGTCCTTCGTCGGGATCATGCTCGCCGTCGTCGCGTACATCGCGCTCGGGTGGATCGCGGGCCTCATCGTGCTCTCCGTCGCGGTCGTGAGCGCGTACACGTTCCTCTCGCGGACGCGCCAGGCGCTCGCGTCCACGACGACGTGCCCGCGTGGCCACGAGGTGCCGCAGTACGGGCTCCTGCGCTGCGGCGCCTGTGGGGCGGTGAGCGAGTCGTGGGTGTGGCGCTGCCCCATCTGCGCCGCTGAGTTCGGCCACACGCCCTGCCCGACGTGCGGACTCGCCGTGCAGAACCCGCTGGTGAGGTGAGCCATGGGGGAGATCCGCCGAAGCCGTTCTTCGCGTCCCGCTCGCGGGCTCTTCTACCTCACGGACCGCGACTACGAGATCCTCTACGCCGTCGGGCGCATGAAGGTGGCGACGACCGCGCAGTTGCGCGCCCTCTTCTTCAACGGCGGGATGACCACGGCGGTCCGGCGCCTCGCGAAGCTCTACGCGATGCGCCTCCTCGCGGTGCACACGTTCTCGGTCAACGACACCAACTACTACACGCTCACCCGTCGCGGTCGTGAGGTCGTGCTCGCGCGTGAAGATGGCGGGGGCGAGAATGAGCGCTGAGTATCTCCACGTCGTCGAGCGCCTCGACCGTGCGGACTCCCACCTCGTTTCCATCAACGACATCCGCGTCGGCCTCATCCTCGCGGCTCGTCGGCGCCCAGATGTTGAGGTCGCGCTCTTCCTCGCGGACCACGACCTGCGCGCCCATGCCGCCCGCGAGGGCCGCACCTCGCCGCCGTACATCCCCGACGCTCTCGTCGAGCTCGTCCTCCCGGGCGGTGCGCGGCAGGGCCTCGTCGTGGAGTACGACGCGGGCACCGAGCACGCGAAGCAGTTCTCGCCGAAGGTCGAGACCCTGCGCGTCCTCTTCGAGCGCAACCTCCCGGTCTGGGGCCTCCATCTCTGGCGCCCCGTCGTTGTCGCCGAGACGAAGGCGCGGCTCCGCGCCCTCTCCTCGATGATCGTCGCGGGCGGCGGGGGAGACCTCTGGCTCGCGGCGCTCCAGGCCCCGTTCGTCGCCGACCCTTTCGGCCCCGTGTTCGCGACGGCGGCCGCGGTCGCCGCCACGCCCCCTGCGCTTACGCCCACCTTCGGCGGCCGTCTCGTGCCGCGCCCGACGGGGGTGCGCTAGCCATGTGCGCCTACCCCTGCGCTTACGGCAACCGCACCCGATCAACGGATTCCAGCGGTTTTTCTAGCACATTCGTGATTCGCCCTCCGAGCGAATATGTACCTGATCTTGTTCTTCATGAAGACGTGCGTCGTAACCGCAGGCTCGGACCGTGTCTGTCCGCTCGCCTCCTGACCCCGTCAGCAGCGTCGTCTGTACCTCGCCCGATCGTTCCGCTCCGACCGTCTGCCTGCCCCGCTCCCGTCTCCTCCGATGCGCGCGTGCGCGGGTTCGCAGGCGCCCATCCGCGACCCACATCTCACGGGCGGAGTGGGGGAGTGGTCGAGGGGGCGCGGCGACGAGAAGAACAACATCATCAACATCCAGGCGAGAGGTGCCGCCATGTCGCGGCGTGATGCGGTCGGCCCCGTCGTCGTGCTCCGCCCCGAGGAACTCCGGACACTCGAACGTGACGGGGACGCCCGTGGTGTCGATGTCCCTCGTGCTCTTGCTCGCGTGGTCGGTGCGGGTGCGTGGGTGCTCGTTCGCGCCGACCAACTCGTCGCCGGTGTCCCTGCGCTCGCAGAACAGGGGGCTCCTCAAGACGCGAGAACGCCCGCTCAGAGCTCGGCCCCCGACGCGAGCACGACCCCCAACTTCGTACTACTCCCCACGGAGGCGAAGGCGCGCGGCTTCAAGAGCGCGCTGGCCTTCAGGCGGTGGTGCCGCCGACACGGGGTGCTCGTGCGGTCGGACGCAGGTGGACGCATGCAGTGGGTCGATCGTCGAGATGTTGATCGCGCCGTTGAAGGGCTCCCCGCGCGTCAGGTGGGCGACTTGCACGCGGAGGCGAGCCGCTCGGTCGCCGACTTCATCGCGAGGCAGCGACGCTGATGGGCCGCCCTCGTTCCGGCATCGGCTTCGTGCAGCACGGCGTGACCTACACCGGCGTGCGCTTGAAGCACGGCAAGCGCTGGGTGCGCCCCGTCGCCGAGATCGCGCCGCCGCCCGAGGGCATCCCCGTGAATGTCATCTGGGCCAAGGCCGTGAGCATGCAGCTCCAGGCCCGCTACGACCGCGGCGAGTGGGTGCCGGAGGAGTCGGCACGCGTCGAGCGCGTCGCTCTCGCCGTCGCGCCGCCGCGCCCGCCCGCGCCCTCGACCACGCCGCCGATGAGCAAGGTCGCGGCGCGCGGACCGACGATCGCCCGCACAGCGACGGGTGTGAGCGGCGAGACGGTGGCGAAGTGGTTCGAGCGCTGGTTGGAGGACCGACGCGCGAAGGGGATGTCGACGGTGCGCACCGACGGCTCGCGCTTCCGCTCGCACGTCGAGCCCGTCATCGGCTCGTTCGCCATGAAGGCCGTCACCAAGGCCGACGTCGAGAGGCTCGTCGCGAAGCTCGACGAAGACACCCGGGGAGGGCAGTCGTGGCGCACGTCGTGGAACGGGTGGGCGCTCACGCGGGCGATGTTTCGCGATGCGTCGCGCTCGAAGAACACCTCGCTCCGCGTCCGCGACGACAACCCTGCGAGGGCGTGGCCCCGCCCGATCGTGGGGCGAAGAAGGTGAAGCAGTACATCACGCCGAGCGAGTTCCTCGCGCTCGTCACGTGCGAGGACGTGCCCCTGCGAGCGCGGCGCCTCTACGCCATCGCCGTCTACCTCTACGCGCGCCCCGGCGAGCTCGACGCGCTCGGGTGGGAGGACCTCGACCTTGACCGAGGCACCGTGCACTTCCATCGCGCGTTGAACTATGACTCCGGCGAGATCAAGCCCGTGAAGACCCAGGAAGCGCGGCGCTTCAGTGTCGAGCGCAACCTCCTGCCGCTCCTGCGCGCGCTGCACGAGGTCCGCGAGAAGCGTGCTCGCGTGCTCGACGCTGAGGTGCCCAAGGAGGGCGCGGGGCAACTGCGCGCGCACCTGAAGCTCGCGGGCATCACTCGCGCCGATCTCTTCGCGAGCGACGCGACGAGGAAGCCCATGACCTTCTACGACCTCCGCGCGACGGGCATCACGTGGCGCGCGATCCGCGGCGACGAGCCGTTGCGCATCCAGCGCGCGGCCGGGCACACGGGCTTCGACACGACGCAGGGCTACATCCGCGAGGCGGAGAGCGTGAAGGAGGGGTTCGGGGAGGTGTTCCCGCCGTTGCCCGAGGCGCTCATCACCGGGGCAGGCGCGGAGCGGCTCAGGGCGCGGCGAAGTGATGCCGGCCCGCGCGGCTGAGGGAGGTGGCGAACTCGTTGCTGTTCTCAACAGCACGTTCCAAGCGATGTTGAGTAGTGGCTCTGGGGGCTCTGCCGAAGCTCGAGACGTTGCTGCTGTGGTGCAGACGCTATGCGTGTCGGCGCCGCGCTGTGCAACGCCCGCGTCGGTCGGCGCGTCGGCGGGAGGGTAGAAGGTGCCCCGTGCGGACGGGGCTCACAGCAGCAGGATGGGGGTGCACGAGCCGCTGAGCCGTCAGGGCCGATGGTCCCGGACGGATGGCGTCGCCACCGCAATAGCGTCGCCACTCAGCACGGAGGGGGCGTCGCGGGACATCTCGGTGAAGACCGCGCCATCTGTCGGCGGCGGCCCGCCGTCCTGGAGTTTGGGGCGCTCCGTTGCCGAAGATGACGACTGTGAGGGCTGCCCCGCGCCCCTTGGAACCGGCAATTGGTGTGTCGCCGGAGGCGCGAGGGGCTGGGAAGAGACGGCCGCCTTCACCGAGAGGGCTGCACCGATGGATGCGAGAACGACGCTGGCAGTGAACAGGGCATGCGCCGTATGAAGACGGTCGACGTTGTCGTTGATGGCTGGCTCGTCGTGCGTCATAGCCCAGAGGTGATCGTCGACGAGCTGCGCGTCGGGGACGGATGACACTGGGCCGCTCGACGCGAAGTCGTTGCTTGCCAGCGGCTCAAACCACTCGTCCTTGCCGAGATTGTGCAGAATGGCGAGCTTTGCTACGAGCGCTGTGAACACCGCAACGATACTCACGACCGCAGCGACGATCCAGAGCGTCGAGTTGTGCTGCGACGCAGAGTAACCGGCGAGCGCGGCAAGCACTGGTAAGGTCGTGAGAAGCCGCTCGGAGAGGACCTCGCTGCGCCTCCGGTTCTCCTCCGCCCTCGCCCTCTCGGCCCCGTGAGCGCACTTGACCTGTTCGACGAGTCGCGTAAGCGCGTCGGCCTTCGGGAAGTCCGACGAGTCCCGAGGGGCTGGCCGCGGGGTCTTAGGAAGATCCGCCCCCAACAGCGCACGCTTCACGCGCTCAGGCGTGAGGTACTTGAACATCGATACGAGGGCGGGCCAGATGCTGCGCGACGACGGCATGGGTCTTCACCTCGCTCCCATCGCGATCAGGCGATCCGCCACTGCGCCTGCGATGTCAAGGCCTGTCTCCTGCTGAAGCCAGCCCCACTGGCCGTTCGGATTGATCTCGAGGAACGTGTGGCTGCCGTCCGTGCGCTCGACGAAGTCGAGCGCTGCGTACTCAAGCCCGAGTCTGCCGACGAATGCCAGGATCTGCTCCTCCAGCGCGGTCGGAAGCAAGACTGGTGTGTGTGCAAGTCGTCCGTCCGTGGGCCGACGCCAGTCGACCCGGGTCTCCGGGCGCGCCTGGGAGTCGATGGCCACCGCGAAGACCTTGGTGCCGACGACTGTCACCCTCAAGTCGGCGTTCTTGGCGACCTCCTCCTGAAGAATGACCGGCGAGAGTTCGATGCCCTCGAACGCTGGCGTTGGCGGCCCTACGGGCAACCGTGTGGTGTAGATGGCGAGCTCTCGGTCTCCGTCCTCCACGCTGCCGTAGGTCACTGGTTTGGCGACTACGGGGCCCTTGATCGCCGAAGCGAACGCGGATGCCTCCGCGACAGAGCGCGTGATGCAGGAGCGGGGGACGTGGAAACCCATTCGCGAGGCAAGCGCGAGCTGGAACGCCTTGTGGTTGGCGCGCCACACGGCCATCGGGTCGCTCATCCAGGCCGCGTCGAGGCTGAGCAGCACACCAAGCGTATGGGCCCACGCTTCGCGTTGCGCGAACTGTTGGAAGGGCGGCGCGAGCGCGGGGTTCGCAGTGGGGAGCGCGGGCCTGCGATACCAGACCGACCGAATGTTGGTGAGGGGCACCTTCCTCCCATCCTCGGTACGGAGCGTCGAGCAGTCGCCGGGGTAGAGACACTGGACTTCCACGTCGCCCAGGAGCCGCTCGCAATTGAGACGCAGAACGGGCGCGTTCCGCGCCGATAGCGCTCGAATCACCAAGTCCGCTGTTAGGTCGGACTGTTCCGTAACGATGAGGATCACGGTGCGAAGATGCCTACTTGACGCCGAAAAAGACTGAGGGGTCGCTCTGCTCGTGGTTGCCCGTCTTCTCGGTGCCCAGACCGGGCTGTCGGCGTGGGAGGGCAGCCACCACGTCGGCGATCGCTGGAAGTCCGGGGGACGTGACGAAGACGTCGGGGCCCTCGGACGCGTCTCGCGCTTCCCTGGTGCGCGTTAACAGTGTGCCGTCGCACTCGATCCGGTGCTCAGAGTGGTCTTTGTTCTCCGCCGTTTCGGTGATCAGCGTGCCGTCCGCAATACAGAGGGAGCCTTCGGCGGGTTCATTCTGCTGGGTGGCTGGGTCGTACCGGAACGCTGCTTTGGGGGTGACTCGCACAGGCTCGGCGAACTGCGCGAGGAAGGGGAGGCGCGGGTGGGGAGTTGTAGGGTCCATGCCTATGTGTCTACCACGGAATGCCCTCGCTGACGCCTACGTGGTCGAGCGCACGGAAAGTGCTGGTTGTGCACCGCCGCGCGATCACACTTTGCGTGTCGTCCCGCTCCCGCGAGGGTTCCGCGAATAGGTTGCGCCCAGAGAGGGCGGGCAGCTTGCCGTCGCTCACGGCGCCCCCGACAGTACCTCGTCCGTTCGGTCGGACTCTGCCCCTCGTGACCCTCCCCGACGGGTTCCGTCACAGGGGTTTCGTCACGAGTTTCGTCACAGAAAAGCCGAAGGCCCCGAAACCTGCTAAGTTTCGGGGCCTTCTCCAGTGCGAGGAGGGGGACTTGAACCCCCACGATGTTACTCGCTAGCACCTCAAGCTAGTGCGTCTGCCAATTCCGCCATCCTCGCGATGGGGACGCGGACTCTCTCCGAAACTCACCCCGCTGTCAACACAATCGTACGGATCTCAGTTTTTTCTTCGCGCGCCGCGTGCTTGAGCGCGCCGCGTCGAGGCTGTTAGATTCCGCTCCCCTTTTCGGCCGGGCGTCTCGCGAGGGATGCGTGGTCTGTCGAACGATTCCGGAGACGAAGACGCCATGAGCGGGCACTCACGCTGGTCGACCATCAAGCGCACCAAGGGTGCGGCCGATGCCAAGAGAGGCAAGGTCTGGACGAAGCTGATCAAGGAGATCACCGTCGCGGCGCGCATGGGAGGCGGCGATCCGAACGGCAACCCCCGGCTGCGCAAGGCCGTCAACGACGCGCGCGCCGAGAACATGCCGAGCGACAACATCACCAAGGCCATCAAGCGCGGCACCGGTGAGCTCGAAGGGGTCAACTACGAGGAGATCACCTACGAGGGCACGGGCCCCGGCGGGAGCCTCTTCATCGTCGAGGTGCTCACCGACAACCGCAACCGCACCGTCGCGGAGATCCGAAAGATCTTCGAGAAGGGCGGCGGCGTGATGGGGTCTTCGAACACCGCGTCGTGGGCCTTCGACCGCAAGGGCCACGTGCGCCTCCTGAAGAAGTCCGCCAGCGAGGAGCAGCTCTTCGACGTCGCGCTCGGCGCCGGCGCCGAAGACATCTCCGACGAGGGCGAGGAGTGGCTGGTCATCACGCCGCCCGGCGAGGTCGACGTGGTGCGCAGCGCCCTCGAGACCGCGAAGATCGCCGTGAAGGGCTCGCAGCTCGCGATGGTCGCGAAGAACACCGTCACGCTCTCGGGCCGCGACGCCGAGCTCGCGATGAGGCTCGCAGAGACCCTCGACGACCACGACGACGCGCAGAACACCTGGTCGAACTTCGACATCTCCGAAGAAGACGCCGCGCGCCTCGCCGACGCGTGATCGCCCGCCGCGATGCGCCCCCGCGACGCCCTCAGGGTGACGCGGGGAGCGCGTAGCGACAGAGCCCCGCCGTCGCCGCGTCGAAGGGCGACACGCCCGCATCCGTGAGGTCGCAGAGGTCGTCGAAGGGCGCGCAGTCGAGCGCCGTGCGGCACCGCCGCGGGCCCGTGTCAGGGACGCAGATCCCGACGCGGCGCCCGTCGAGGCGCATCGCGTGGCAGGCCGTGCCCTCGCGGCAATCGGCGCCGGTCTCGCACGCCCGGTAGCACTGCCCCTGCAAGCCTCCGTCGTCGATCGACACGGCGACGCAGCGCGCGCTCACGCCGGGGCACTCCCGCGAGAACGTGCACTCCGCGGTGCAGAACGAGGCCCCCGCGTCGGTCGTGGCGAGGCCCGCGCGTCGGCACGCCGTCGAGAGCCCGCAGGGCTCGGTAGACGCGCAGCGGTCGTAGCTCGGGTGGACCGGGTCCGTCGTGTCGTCGCAGCCGAGGCCCGCGAGCGCGACGAGCCCCGCGACGCGCACGAGCGCGCGGAGACTCTCTCTGGGGATGTTCTGGAGCACGCGCGCGGAGGATATCAGCAGCGCGCGAGGGGAGCGCTACGCGAAGGGATCAGACGCGCGGGCCGACGGGCACGCACACGCGCACCGAGCCGCCGCCCGAGGTCGTGAAGGCCGTGCAGGTGGTGTTGTCCGACGCGCAGTCGTTCTGCGTGCTGCAGAGGCGGAAGCACTGGGCCGCCGACGGGGTGCCGAGGCTCAGGCAGGTGACCGTCTGCGTCGCCGCGCCGGCCACGTAGCCGGGGCACACCGAGGGGAGGCCGCCGGGGCAGGCCGTGGTGCAGAAGGTCCCCACGGTCTTGCCCGCGGCCTGCGCGATGGAGGTCACGCACGACGTCCCGCCGCCGCAGACGTCGGTGGCCGTGGCGCACTTCTGATACGGCGTGCGGTTCGGGGTGGCGGCCGTCGAGCAGACACCCGCGTTGCAGGCGAGGCCCGTGTTGCAGGCGTTGCCCGCGCAGCAAGCCTGACCCGAGCCGCCGCACGCGACGGGCGCCGCGCAGACGCCCGCGTTGCAGACCAGGCCCGAGGAGCAGAGGTTGCCCGCGCAGCAGCTCTGGCCCGTGGCGCCGCACGCGGCTGACACCGTGCTCGTGGGCACGCAGATGCGAACCGCGGGGACGCTCCCGACGCCCGTGCCGGGGACGAGCGCGCACTGCGTGTTGACGGCGCAGTCGATGTTCGCCGTGCACGAGTCGTAGCAGAGGCCCGTGCCCGCGCTGACGCTCACGACGCACGTGGGCGCGTAGCCCGAGCCGTACGGCGACACGGGACACTGCTCGCCGCGCGTGCAGTTCGTCGAGCAGAAGTTCGCGGGCGCTCCGCTCGACGTGTACGACGCGGACGTGCACACCGTCCCGTTCGAGCAGGCCTCGCCGGCCTTGCAGGCCTCGTAGGGTCCGCGAACGACCTCGACCACGCAGCCCGTACCGAACATGGCCAGGACTCCGAGGCCCATCACGACGTTGCGAAGGTTCATCACAGCAGTATCTCCTCTTGAAGGTGCTTGCAGCGCGGGGACTCTACCTCCCCTCGATCGCGGCGGGGACGAGAATTCTCCCCGCGCGTGTGCGCTATCAGAAGCGTTCTACGTGCGCGTTGGAAGGATCTTCTATCGCCGCATCGCGGAGGCCGCGTCGGTGGTCACGTACTCTCCCCGCGGCCAGTGACGGTAGAACTCTCCACGCAGGACGGGGCCGCCCTGCGCGTCGTACTCGCCCGACGCGATCTTGCCGAAGACGCGAAGCAGCGAGAACACCTGCACCCGGTTCTCGCCCGACACGTCCTCGGGGCGCAGCGAGAGCACCGCCGTGAGCGGTCCCCCGTCGCGCGCGCTCACCGTCACCCGACAGCTCCGATCGGTCTCGTCTTCGCAGAGGTGCCGCGCCTGATGCGTGCGGATCTGCATCGAGACGCGCGTGGGCGCACCGCCCTGTCCGGGTTCGACGCCCGTCACCACGCCGAAGAACGACAGGGTCTGGTCGCGGTAGCTGTCGGGCATCCGGCGGACCTCGTCGTAGACGGCGTCGTTGTTGGCCCGCTCGATCCACCCCTCCTCGTCGCCGAGGGGGCTGTAGGTCTGGGCGTATCCGTAGCGGCCCGCGCCCGAGCAGGCGGGGAGCGCGAAGGCCAGCGCAATCACAGCGGACGTGAGCGTGCGACGCATGGTGCCCGTCAGGTATCGCGACCTGCCGTGCGACCGCAAGCGCCTGACGCCGTCACATCAAGACGCCCGTCGAGATGACCCCGCGCGGCGGGGGCACGGCCTGACCGAGCGCCAGGATCTCGATGAGGACCGTGCGGTACACCGCGGAGATCGCGTCGAGGTCGACGTCGGGCGCGTCGCCGTCTTCGTCGGGCTCGAGCGCCGCGTCGAGCTGCTCGCGCACGAAGGCCATGACGTGCGGCTGACCGATCGCCACGAGGTCGTCGCTCTCGAGGAGCTCGTCGGCGGCGCCGCGGCGCAGCTCCTCGTCCCATTCGAAGGTCGCGCGGGTCGAGCTGAGGGAGTTCTCTTCGACGGCCTTGAGCCGCGCGCCGAAGGCTTCTGCGAACGCTTGGTGCACCGCCACGCCGAGGAACTGACCGAGCGCCGACGCCGTGTCGTCGGTCACCCCGTCGAGCTCCGTGCGGAGGAACTTCGAGAGCGACGGCTGCGCCGTGTCGAGCTCACGAAACGCCTGCGTGATGCGGGATTCGAGGTCTTCGGCGCTTTCGAACTCCGCCTCCGCGGAGTCGACGGCGTCGCGTGACACCACCGCGTGCGCGGGGACGGGGCGGATCGCGGAGCGAGCAGGCCACAGCATCAAGGCTTCGTCCTCAGCCCTCTTCCTCTTCGATCTCCCAGCGGTAGAGGGCCGTCATGCTGATCGCGTGCGCGCAGCGCTCGCAAAGCGGCGGCTCCTCGTGCTCCACCTGATCGCCTCGAACGAACACCAGGAGCCCACGGCCCGCGGGCTCGCCCTCGATGGGGGCGTCGCACGCGTGGCAGGTGAGAGGCTCGTCGTTCATGCGCGCGATCCTATCACCGCCCTCGCGGTGCGTCTCCAATTCCTCTACGCCTCGCCGCCGAGCGCGCTTCGAAGCGTCGCGGCGAGCGCGGGCGTCGCCACCACGATCCCCTCGCTGAGCGGCAGCTCGCGCGTGTCGTAGCGCAGCGCGCGCCCCATCGCGTCGGTGACCTCCGCGCCCGCGGCCTTCGCGATGGCCTCCGGTGCGCAGCCGTCCCACAGCTTGGGGCCGCGGCCGAGGTGCACGTACGCGGTCTCCTCGCCCGCCGCGACGAGGGCCACCTTGAGCCCCACGCTCCCGCACGGACGCAGCCGCGCGACGCCGAGCTTCGAAGCCATCGCCGCGACGCGCGGGTTCGCGTGCGAGCGCGACACCACGAGGCTCACCCGCGACGGATCCGTCTCCGCCGACGCGCGAAGGGCGCGCCTCTCACCGCCCACGAGCTCCCACGCGCCGTGGCCGACGACGCCGTGAAAGGTGCGCCCCCACACGGGCGCCGCGACGACGCCCATCACCGCGGCGCCATCGACCGCGAGGCCCACCATCACGCAGAACTCGCCGTTGCGGTCGACGAACTCCTTGGTGCCGTCGAGGGGGTCGACGAACCAGCACCGGCCACCCTTCGAAGACGCCAGCGCGGCGTCGTCGGAGTCGGCCTCCTCGGCGCAGATGTGATCGCCTGGAAACGCTTTTGAAATCATCTCGACGAGGAGCGCGTTGGCGCGCTTGTCGGCCACGGTCACCGGGTCGCCGCGGCCCTTCCACTCGACCGCGAACTCGGTGGCGTACACCTCGCGGATCAGGGCCGACGCGGCGCTCGCGGCGTCGAGCGCGAGGGACAGTTCACGTTCGAAGGGATTCATCGTAAAGGGAGGCGCCGATCCTAACGTGGGTCGCGCGCTCGCGGGGTGACGAAAACCTCTCCGCGGGTCGTAAGACTCCGACGCGGGCGCCCGTCGCGCGCCGCTCAGGAAGGTCCGACAGGTCACACCATGAAGCTCAGACTCCTCGTCGCCACTGCGTTCTCCATCGCGTCCGCCGCCGCGCTCGGCGCGTGCACCCTCACGGGCACCACGGGCGTCGTCACCACGGGGACCGTCGGCGTCAACACCGCGATCAACGTGCCTCCGCCGCCGACCTTCAACACCGCGGTCACCGCGAGCGTCGCCGTCCCCGCGAACGTGCAGGTGCTCCAGGCGCAGTGCCAGGAGGGCACGCAGGAGGCGTGCAACGGCCTCGACGACAACTGCAACGGCGTCATCGACGAGGGCTGCGGCTACCAGGGCGGCAACATCCAGATCACCGCCGCGTGGCAGACCGCGTCGGACATCGACCTCCACGTCACCGACCCCACGGGCGCCGAGGTCTACTACGCCGCGCGCAGCAGCGCCTCGGGCGCCGTGCTTGACCACGACGCCAACGCCGCCTGCCGCATCGCCCCGCCCACCGTCGAGAACGTCTACTGGAACACGCAGACCCCGCCGAGCGGCACCTACCAGATCCGCCTCGTGGCCTATGACATGTGCGGCGTCCCCAACACGCCCACCACGCTGTCGATCTCCGTCGGCGGACGCGTGATCGGCGCGTACAGCGTCGCGTTCACCCGCCAGAACGAGTCGTACACGATCCCCTTCACCATCCCCTGAGAGGCGCGTCGCGCCGTGACGCTCACCCTCGACTCCATCGCCCGCGAGGGCGGCGTCGACCTCTCGCACCCGACGCTGCTGCGGGAGCGCCCCTTCCTCGAACACTGGGCCCGCGCGCTCCTCGACCCGCGTGACCCGCAGCGCGCGCGGTGGCTGCGCCTCGAGCTCGACCAGATCGTTCGCAACCGAACCATCGCCCGCGAGGTCGCGCGCTTCGCGCCCCTCGACGGCGCCCGCGTGCTCGACGTGGGGTGTCAGCTCGGCGCGCTCCCCGTGGCGCTCTCGGAGCTCGGCGCCGACGTGACCGGGGTCGATGTCGATGACGCGCTGCTCGAAGGCGCTCGGCTGCGCGCGCGCTGCTACGACGCCACGGCGACCTTCGCGCGCGCCGAGGCCGAGGCGCTGCCCTTCGCCGACGCGAGCTTCGACGTGGTGACCTTCGTCGACGTGATCGAGCACGTCCGCGACCCGCGCGCCGCCGTGAAGGAACTCTCCCGCGTGCTCAAGCCCGGCGGCACGCTCTACCTCTTCGGCCCCAACCGTCTGTCGCTCGCGAACCTCCGCGCCGATCCGCACTATCAGCTCTTCGGCGTGAGCGTCATGCCGCGGTGGATGGGCGACCTCTACGTCACGCGCGTGCGAGGCTTTCCCCGCTACGAGGTGGGCGTGCTGCCCGTCGGGTCGGTGGTGGCGCGGTGGCTCGCGCGCGACGGGCTCCGCGTCGTGCACTCGGCCGCAGACGACGCCGAGCTGTGGTGGAGCGCGCGCGCGCCCGGGGTGCTTCAGCGCGCGGCGCCGATCGCGAGGCTGTGGGGGCACGTTCGAACGAGCGCCGCGTCGCTCTTCAGGCTCGTCGCGGTGAAGAAGACCGCGTGACGCTCACTCGGGCGTGCGCTCGAAGCGCATGTGAACGCCCGCGAGCGTCACCTCGATGCGTCCCGCCGCGGGCACGATGGCGACCGCCGTCGAGCCGTCGTCGAGCACCCTGAAGCGCAGCGCGGGAGGATCGCCGGGCTGCGCCTCCCAGGTGCCCGAGAGGCCCGACGACCAGATGTGCTCCGCGGGCGTCGACGCGAGGTGATAGTCGTAGCGGAGGCGCCAGGTGTGATCGTCGTCGAGGGTGAGGTTCGCGCCCACCACCGCGCGCTGCGACGACGCCTCGACCGCGTCGGCGGAGCGCAGCGTCCAGCGGCCTTCGATGAGCGCCGCGGGGGTTGCGGGCGCTTCGTCGGGCGCGCAGCCGGGGGCGAGCGAGAGGGCGAGGGCGATCATCGCGGTGAGGGTGAAGGGCTTCATCGAAACTGCGTTCCTCGCGTCGAGGTGTTGGTGGAGGCACGGCGCTTCGGTGAGAGCGCGCGGCGAAAGGCGACCAGCGCTCCCGTTAACGGATCGCGCGCCGCGGTCGCAACAAAGCTGCGTCGATTCGCGTGACGCCGCGGAGCGCCCTGTGTAGACACTCGCTCCCTCCATGGGACGCTTCGACGACCGAGCCACGCAGCCCGCGCGCGGACCCGCAGACATGCTCCGCTGGCGCGTGATCGACCGACTCAACGGCCGCACCGCCGCGAGGGAGCGCGAGCCCGTCGGCGCGCCCGTGCGCCCCAACGACGGCGCGCTCATCACCGCGCTCCCCGCGTCGATCACGTGGGTCGGGCACGCGAGCTTCATGCTGCGCCTCGGCGCGAAGCTCATCGCCACCGACCCCATCTTCTCGGAGCGCATCCAGGGGGTCGTGAAGCGCCTCGCGCCGCCCGGCGTCGTGCCCGAGTCGCTGCCGCCCATCGACGTCGTGGTGGTGAGCCACAACCACTACGATCACCTCGACATCCCGTCGCTCCAGCGCATCGGGCCGAAGGCGCTCTACGTGGTGCCCGTGGGCAACGCGCGCACGCTGCAGCGGGCGGGGCTCCCGCGCGTCGTCGAGCTCGACTGGTGGCAGACGCACCGCGAGGGAGACCTCGAGATCACGCTCGTCCCCGCGCGCCACTGGTCGATGCGCGCGCCGTGGGACCGCAACGACGGGCTCTGGGGAGGCTTCGTGCTCCGCGGCCCCGAGGGCGTCGCCTACCACGCGGGCGATACGGCTTTCTTCGAGGGCTTTCGCGAGATCCGCGAGCGCTGCGGCGCGATCGACTGGGCGATGCTCCCCGTGGGCGCGTACGAGCCGCGGTGGTTCATGGAGCCGCAGCACATGAACCCCGAAGACGCCCTCCACGCGTTCGAACTCCTCGGCGCGCGCAACCTCGTGGCGATGCACTGGGGCACGTTCATCCTCACCGACGAGCCCTCGCGCGAGCCTCCCGAGAGAACCCGCGCGGGCTTCATCGAGCGCTGGGACCCCGATCGACTCTGGGTGCTCGACGTGGGCGAGACGCGTCCGCTCACGCGCTGACGCGGCACCCCGAACACGGCGCCGTGGCGCCGCACGCACGCGCGTCACCGCTGAAATCACGGTGATTCACGGCGAACGCGGGCGGCATGTGCGCTGCAAAACACTCCGTCACGGCGGCGCGATACGAGGCGCTGCTCGGAGGGTGTTCACCATGACGACGAACGCGATCACGGTCTCGATGAGCCTGGCGGCCCTTGTGTTCTCGGGTGTCTCCGCGTGGCGCGCCGACTCGCACGCCTCGACGCGCGAGGCCGCTCCCCCTGCGGTCACCGCCGTTCGCGCCGCGCCCGTCGCGGCCCCTGCGCCCGCCGTCGCGCCGGTGGTCGTGGCGCATGTTCCCGCGGTGCCGACGGTGGTTCCCGCGGCGCCGGTCAACGGCCTCGACGTGCGCAGGATCGCGGTGGGGACGGGCATCGAGAACCGCGAGGTCGTGGGGCACGCGAGCGAGTACGAGCTCACGCGCGGTCAGCGCTTCTGCGCGATGCTCGAGGCCGTGAACACCGGCGACGCGAGGCGCGTCCGCGTGCGCTTCGAGCCCGATGGAAACGCCGCGCGCTCCGTGGGCTTCGTGAGCCTCAACGTCCCCCGCGCCGAGCGCTACCGCACGTGGGGCTGCACCGAGCGCGTGCAGACGCCCGGCACCTGGAGCGCCGTCGTCGAGACCCTCGACGGCCATGAGCTCGCGCGCGACGTGTTCACCGTCCGCTGATCACCCGAAGGCCTGCGCCGCGAGGGCGAAGCGCCGCGACACGTCACCCACCAGCGGCGCCCCCGCGAGCGACATCACCGGCCGCGCCTCGGTGTCTCGAAACCCCATCGAAACAAGCACGTTGATGAAGCCCGCGTGCGCCGACGGGACGTCGATGCGACGCGGCCCCGCCTCGCGCGGGAGCAGCGCTCGCACGAGCGTGAGCGCGTCGTCATCGCGCGCCGCGACCACGGGGCCGAGCACGACGTGGCCGCCCTGCTCGATGGCGACGCCGTAGCCCGTGAGTATCCCCTCTGCGGTGAGCGTGAAGGCCCGCGTCGACAGCTCGACACGCCGCGCGAGGAGCGCGCCGCGGTCGGCGCCGAAGACCTCGCGGTCGAGCGCGAGCGCCGCGTCGAGGTTGCGCGCGTCGAGGGGACGAAGCGCTTCGTGAGGCACGCCAGAGACCGTGCCCACGAGCTTGTGGATGGTGCCCACCTGACGAAAGCCGAGCCTGCGGTAGACGGGCTCTCCCTGCGGCGTCGCGACGAGCGTGACGCGCGTGTCGGGCGCGCGCTCGTCGAGGAGGCGCTCGAGGATCCGTCGCGCGTGTCCGCGCCCCTGCTGCGACGGGTGAACGATGACCTTCCCGATGCTCCAGAGGGCGCCGAAATCGAAGCGCGCGGCGACGGCCACGGGCGCGCCTCGCGCGCGCAGGCCCACCACGTGACCGAGGGAGAGCACCGTGCGCCAGTCGGCGGGCGTGTCTCGCCACGACACCGCGGCCGAGAGCGCCGCGAGCGCGTCGGCGTCATCGAGGGAGAATCGTTCGATCGGCGCGTGCGACATCAACCGTGCAGTATGAACACCGCGACGCGCGTGCGTCCAATGCTCGGCGCGCGGTGACGGGGGCGCGAATTGCCCTGTGGCTCCCCTTCGGCGCGACGGAGTACCCTCGCGGCCCTATGGCGAAGGTCGGACGCAACGATCCGTGCCCCTGCGGCAGCGGAAAGAAATACAAGAAGTGCTGCTCCCCGAAGTACGACGCCGCGTCGCCGCAGCCAGCGCCTCCGCCGGCGGCCGCGTCGGGTGAGGGCGCGCAGTGGCTGAGCAACGTCGACGAGCACACCGACATGGGGCTCGTGATGGCGGCGCACTGGCCCATCAAGCGCGCGTGGGTGCCCGAGCCCGAGGTGTGGGCCGTGACGGGCGTCGGCATCGCGGCCATCGCGAGGGAGTCCCCGAAGGGCGAGTGGGCCTACGCGGGCTTCGGGCTCGAGCTCCTCGATCGCGGGATCAAATCGGCCTTCGGCAAGGGCGACGTGACGCTCGCCGAGACCGAGGAGTTCATCGCCGGGATGCGCGACAACGCCGGTCCGTTTCAGCCTGGCGAGGCAGAGACCGTCGCGACGCTGGTGGGCGCGTGCCGCGCGTACTCCGACACGTTCGGGGCGTTTCCCCCGAGCACGCAGCCCTTCTTCGGGATGCTCCCGCCGGTGACGAAGCGGAGGTCGCTCGACGACCTCTCGGGTCGTTGGGGCCTGCACCCGAGCGCGCTCGTCGAGATCGCCCGCGCGCACGCGCACATCACCAGCAACGAGAACGGCGCCGAGACGGCGATCCTCACGTCGGCGGAGTTCGCGCTCACCGACCGCGCCGCCGCGCTCGACGCGCTCAAGGCGCTACACCCCGAGCTCGACCTCACCGTCGAGGGCGCGCGCATGGAGTTCGACTACACGCGTCCGAGCAAGCCCGGTCACCGCGCGCCGATGAGCCGCATCGAGGGGCGTCGCGTGCAGGGCAAGGTCATCGTCGACGGCGCGCGGCTCACGGTGATCTCGGGCGCGCTCACGATGATGGCGCGACAGCTCCGCGTGCTCCTAGGCGCGCTCACGCCGCGTCCGAGGCTCGAGGCGGTGCGCTGGTTCAGCCCCACGCTCGACCGCGGATGGTCGTGGAAGGCCGCCGAAGAGCCGCTCGCGATGCACGGCACCGCGTTCGACGCGGGGTGAGGCCGCGAGCGCGGCCGTGTGTTGCCACCAGATTCTTCATCAGTGTCACGGCTTCGCTCTCGCCGCAGGTGCACTACCTCCTCGGGGTGCTGCGGTCGCGCTCGCTCTCGTGGTCGCAGGCCGCGGTGTCGCTCTCTCGTGCGGTCGTGCTCAACCCCGAGGCCGTCGCCTTCGTGCGGGAGCGGGCGAGGGTGCATCTGCTTCAAGGACAGTTCGACCGGGCGCTGGCCGACGCGTGCCATCGAGCTCGACGCGTCGTGGGCCGACGTCTGGGTGACGCGCGCGATGGTTCACATCGCTTGCCGCGACCTCGCGGTAGCGGACAGAGACCTGACTGAAGCGCTGGGATGCGAGCCCGGATCGATCGACGCTCGCCGCGCGCGGGCCTCGCTGCGCGCGGAGCGCGGCGACCACGCAGGTGCGCTCGCGGACCTCGACGACCTCGCGACGCGCGCGCCGGGGGACGGAGCGCACTGGTTCGAGCGGTGCCGCGTCCTGCGGGCGGTGGGCGACCCGGTGACGGCGCTCGAAGCGTTGCGTCGCGCGGCCGCGTGCGGGTATGTGCTCGCCGCGGAGGAGCTTCGGGCGCTCGGCCTGGGGTGATCCTCCGACGCATCGACGAGAGGCGCGAAGAGCGCACGGACGACGCGACGCCGTGTTGTCACCTCTTCAGGAGCCAGCGCCCGATCTTGCGTACATGCCAAGGGCGCTCGCCGAGTCGCTCGTCGATTTCGCGGATCAGCATCTCGTCGAACGATGCTCGCGGCGGGAGCGGTTCCGCCGGGAGCGGTGTGTGGTCCGGGTGGTGGAACACCTGATCCCAGGCCCACTGCGCGGTGCGCCAGTTCAAGATCTTCGCGTTCTCGGGCGAGCCGTCGACGACGCGCTCCGGGGTGTCGTCGTCGACGGTCTGGGGCGGTGTCAGAAGCAGGGCGTGATGCGGATCGAGGTGCAGGCTCAGGATATGAGGTAGCCTGACCCCGACGCCGTAGGGGGGATGATCGCGCGTGATCTTGTCCCACACGACGACCGGCCGGTCCGACGTGATCAGCGATCGCTCGGGAAAGCGCACAAGCGTGAGGTGCATCTCGCCGATGGAGCCTGTGACGTGGTCGGCCGTGCGTCCGAGCAGATCGAGCAACGGGTTCTTGCGCAGTTCACCTGTCATCGCGTCAACAGGCAGTCCCAGTTCGTTGAGCATCTCCGCGGCGCGAACGCGCGACACGAAGCGGGCGCCAACGTCGAAGATGAAACGCGGGACGGTGTTGGCGAGCGCGCGGGCGTCGGGGCCGCGAAGGAGCTGCCACGCGACGAATCGCGCGAGCGCGCGCCGGTGAGGCTCGGCTGGCGGAAACCCGTCAGGCCCGGTGATCGACTTGAGCGCCACGTTCGCGGGTTCCTCGACGTTCGAGCCGAGGTAGCGCTCGATCCACACCGGATCGGGGTGGCCTTCGCCTTCGAGCGTGTGGAAGTCACCCTTCCAGCACACCGAATCGGGCGTGGCGCCGGTCGCCTTTCCGGCGCGGGAGATGCGCGACAGGACCTTTCCGTCGCGCGCGAAGCGGCGGAGCAAGAGTCGCGGGACGTAGTGATGTTTCCACGGAGGTCTTTGCGTGGCGGCCATCGGGACGATGGTTCTCCCTGGCGCGGAAGTCCGCCAGAAACCGGCGACTTCCACCGGTTGCGCTGCGCGCTGCGCAAGTTGCCCGGCACGCTGTAATCGAGGGCGCGCGAGTTGTCCGCGCGTCGCGCAAAACAGCTTGTTTCCAGGGTGGTCTCGCGGTTGCTCTGTCATCCCGCGCGGCGCATCGGCGCCGTGAAAGGAGTAGCCGCCATGAAGATCAAGAGCGCCGTGAAGGCAGGCTTCAACCCGCAGCCCGACCCGCCGGGCCGCCACTGATCGCCGCCGCTGGCAGCGCGCTCACGCGCGACGCGTGGACGCGCTGCCGGGGGAACCTCTCGCCTCGCGCGGGAGGGCGAGCGCTGTACTCGCCGTCGCGGGGATGTTGTATGAAACCGCCTGCATGAGCTGGCGACACGCGCTCTCCGCTTCGCAACTCGGACTCGTCTCGGCGGCCCTCCGCCACGTCGACGACGCGAGGCGTCTGCTCTCCGACTCGCCGACGGAGGCGCTGTACCTGTCAGGGTACGGCCCCGAGTGCGTTCGCAAGGCCGCGCTCGTGCGATGGGAAGGGAGAGAAGAAGACCTCCGCAACCGCGCGATCGGTCATCGCTTCGACGCGCCCGCGGAGACGACGCTGCGGCTGTTCTGCGACCTCGACCCGCTCGCTCCGCGGTACGCGCTCCAGAACTGGAAGCAGCGGTTCACCGTGCTCGGCGAGTGGAAGGAAGAGGTGCGTTACGCGCGCAGCGACAGCGTCGCGCCCGCGAAGGCTCGTCGCCTCCTCGCCGTCGCACAGGATCTCACGGTCACGACCGTGGCGAGGCTCTGGGCCGACGGACGCCTGGAGGCGCTCGACACGCTCACCGCGGTGGCGTCGTGACCTTCGACGACGTGCTGCCGACGCTTCTGCGGGAGTGCGAGACGTGGGAGCACGCCGCGGAGCTGCGCTCCGTCGCGGTGGTGCGAGACCTACGCGCGCGTGTTCGGCTCGCGATCGATCTGGAGCTGGCCGAGGGGACGAGCGATCACCTCGACGAGCTGGGCGCGCGACTGAACGTCGCGCTCGGATTGTGGTTCACAGGCGAGATGCTGTGCACGCGCAAGGGCAAGGAGCCGCTGCGCAACGTCGCGCGAAAAGTGCTGGATCTCGCGCCGGAATGGTCGTCGCCGGTCTACTCCGACGCGCTCGGTGGTGAGGTGCGCGCGACCGCGGGCCGCTGGCGATTGTGGGAGCGACGCATGGGCAAGCTCCCCTGGCTCGAAGGTCAGGCGGAGCCCGCGTGGCCCGCGAGCGAGCACTCGCCGACGGTGGTGACCTTCTACTCGTTCAAGGGCGGCGTGGGCCGCACCACCACGCTCGCCTCGTGCGCGATTCAAGCCGCGCAGCAGGGAGAGCGCGTCGTGGTGATCGACCTCGACCTCGAAGCGCCTGGCGTCGGCACGCTGTTCGGAATCACCGCCGATCACGGCGTGTTGGACCTCCTGGTCGATCACCTCGCGACGGAGTCTGCCGACATCTCGACGGCGCACCAGCGCGGGAGAGCATTGCCCGACGAGCTCAACGAACAGATCGACGTGATTCCCGCCGGACGTCTCGACGCGGGCTATCTGGAGAAGCTCGCGCGCCTCGACTTCTCGGGGACGATGCTGGAGTCCGAGGCTCCGAAGATCCCCGTGCGAGAGGCGCTCCTCTCGGTGCTGCGTGAGGTGAAGGATCGACTGTCACCGAAGTGGATCTTCCTCGACGCGCGCGCGGGGCTTCACGATCTGGCGGGCCTCTCGCTCCACGGGATGGCGCACGTCGACGTGGTGTTCAGCCGCGCGAACGCGCAGGGCCTCGCGGGGTTGAACCTCGTGCTTGAGGCGCTTTCGCGCCGCGAGCGTGACGCCGCGTCTCACACGATGCTGGTCCACGCGATGGCGCCCGCATCGCGCGCAGAGGCAGACGCCGAGCAGGCGAGGATGGCAGAGGAAACCCACGCGATGTTTGTGCGGCACGGGCTCTTTCCGAGCGAGGCCCCGGAGCAGACCGCGAAGGACGCGGACCACTGGCCGTGGACGCTGCGCCGCGAGGAGCAGATCGAGCGCAACGAACTGAGCGCGCTCGTGACGCAGCTCACGGGAGAGGACTACCGCGCCGTGTGGGAGCGAATCCGATTGCTCGCGAGCGCCGCGGTGGAGCAGCCGTGAGCGAGGTGATCGACCGCGCGCGCCTGCTCGACGCGATGGCCTCGCTGGGGACGGCGCCCGTCGGCGATCGCGCGACGTTCCTCCTCCCGCGCGCGACGAAGCGGATCCTCGATCCGCAGGTGACGGTGGTGCTCGGCGCGAGGGGGAGCGGCAAGAGCTCGCTGGCGTCGTTTCTCACCCGCCAGGAAAATTCGATCATGGGGCACATGGGTGGCGCCGCCGCTCATGGTTTGGAGTGGCTTCCATGCGTTGATGCGTTCTCGCAACGGGGGGCGCTACACGCCGATCCCCTGGTCCTCGACCCGTTCGTGCAAAGCGCGGATGACGAGTCCTTGCGTGATTTCTGGTTGGCGAGCCTGACGGCGCACTTGTTCACACAGAGCCAGCGACTGGGTGACGCAAAGGCGTTCGACGAATCATTTCTGGAGCGCTTCAGGCGTGTCGTCGAACAAGCTCGTAGCGCGCCCCCGACCCTCGGGCGCCTTGAACTCGCCAGTCGGGCGCAGCAGGTGCAACTTCTCGACGGCTTCGAGCGCGGGGTAGCCCAGGCCGTCGCCGCGAAGAGTTTTCCTCCCGAGCGGATCACGGTCACCGCGGTCTACGACGACCTCGACGCCGTCGGCGCATTCGATCCGACGCTGCGCGCTCGCTTCATCCGTGCGCTGCTCGCGATGTGGTCGACCTTCTCGACGCGCTACAAGCACATCCGCGCGAAGATCTTTCTCCCCGCCGACCTCTTCGACCTGCGGCAGTTCGACACCCTCGACGTCAGCAAGCTCATGGCGCGCGCCGAGCGCCTGGAGTGGGACGTCCCCTCGCTCTACCGCCTCACGCTGCGCCACCTCGGGGCGCAGGGCGCTGACGTGCGCGCGTGGCTCGAGTCCTTCGGCGTGCGCTTCCGGGAGTCCGAGGGCGAGGGGTGGATCCCCGAGGAGCCGAGCGACGAGGTCACGAAGCGCTGGCTCACGGCGACGCTCCGCTCCGTGGTGGCGGTGAACGGCACGCGTAGCGTCGTGCAGCAGTGGATCCCCAACCGCCTCCGTGACGGTCGTGACCGCGTCGCGCCTCGCTCGATGCTCGGGTTCTTTCGTGAGTCCGCGAGGCTCGCGCAGGAGCGCTCACCGCGCGCGCGTCGCGATCACCTTTTCACCGTCGAAGACAGCGTCGACGCGCTCGTCACCGTGGGCGCCCGGCGCATCGAGGAGGTGCGCGAGGTGTACGAGTGGGTCGACCGGCTGCTCATGCTCCGCGGACGCGTGGCCCCGTTGCCGCGCGCGGAGGTCGAGGAGTTGCTCGCGTTCGACGCGCCGACCGCGCCGAACCCCACGCGCCCGCGTGACGGTCGCACGGTGACCACGGAGCTCGTTCGCATGGGGATGCTGCGCGAGCTCGGCCCGCACGATCAGCTCGATGTGCCCGACCTCTTCGCGCGTCCTCTCGGCGTGCTCCGGCGCGCGCCCGACGCCGACGCGACGCCGACGCGCGCCTCGAACACGTAGCCGCCGCACTCACTCCATGCGCAGCAGCGAGCGGCCGCCCATCACCTCGGGCTGCGCGATGCCCATGAGCTCCAGCATCGTCGGCGCCACGTCGCAGATGCGTCCGCGCCGCAGCGGGATCTTGTGACCCTCGTCGCTCCCTCGCACGAACCAAAGCGGAACGGGGTTCAGCGTGTGCGCCGTGTGGGGCGCGCCCGTGATCGGGTCGATCATCGTCTCGCAGTTGCCGTGGTCCGCCGTGACGATCATCGCGCCGCCCATCTCGAGCACCGCGCGCGTGAGCTCTCCGATGCCGCGGTCGACGGTCTCGACCGCCGTGATGGCCGCGTCGAGCACGCCCGTGTGGCCCACCATGTCGGGGTTCGCGAAGTTCACGAGCACGAAGTCGTAACGCCCGCTGCGCACGGCCTCGGCCGTCACGCGCGTCACCTCGGGGGCGCTCATCTCGGGCTTCTTGTCGTAGGTCGCCACGTCGCGCGGGCTCGGGATCAGCTTGCGCTCCTCGCCCGCGTACGGGTCCTCGCGGCCGCCGTTGAAGAAGTAGGTGACGTGCGCGTACTTCTCGGTCTCCGCGCAGCGAAACTGGCCGAGGCCCGCGCGCGAGATCACCTCGGGGAAGATGTCGGGGTAGGCCACCTTCGGGTACGCCACGGGCAGTCCGAGCGTCGGGTCGTACTGCGTCATGCACGCGTAGCGCTTGTAGCGACGGACTTCACCGCGATCGAAGCGGTCGAAGTCTTTCGCCGTGAGGGCCAGCGAGATCTCTCGCGCGCGGTCGGGGCGGAAGTTGAAGAAGAGCCCGCTGTCGCGCTCGTCCTCGATGCCCGCGTACGCGCCGAGCACGCGCGGTTCGACGAACTCGTCGTTCTGCCCCGCGGCGTAGGCGTTCGTGAGCGCCTCGCGCCACTCGCCGAAGCGGGGCGCCTTCGCGTGCACGATGGCGTCGTAGGCGCGCGCGACGCGCTCCCAGCGCTGGTCGCGGTCCATGGCCCAGTAGCGTCCCGTGAGCGACGCGATGGCCCCCTTGCCCGTGAGGTGCGCGTCGAGGCGCGCGAGAAAGCCCTCGGCGCTCTTCGGCGGCGTGTCTCGGCCGTCGAGAAAGGCGTGAACGAGCACGCGGACGCCCGCTGTCGCCGCCGCGTCGATGAGCGCGAGGAGGTGCTCGAGCGAGCTGTGCACGCCGCCATTCGAAACGAGCCCGAGGAGGTGCAGCGCGCCGCCCGCGGCCTTCGCGCTCGCGATGGCTTCACCGATCACGGGGTTGGTCGCGAGGGTGCCTTCGGCCACGGCCACGTCGATGCGCGAGATGTCCATCTGCGCGATGCGTCCGGCGCCGAAGTTGAGGTGGCCGACCTCGCTGTTGCCCATCTGTCCGACGGGGAGGCCCACGTCGGGGCCGCTCGTGCCGATGAGCGTGTGCGGAAAGCGCTCCGAGAGCATCGAGAGGTTGGGCGTGCGGGCCATGCGCACCGCGTTGGCGTCGCGCTCGGGGCGCTCGCCGAAGCCATCGAGGATCACCAGCACCATGGGGCGAGGGCGCCCACCCTGAACGATCGTCATGACTGCTTCACCGCTTCCTGGGGCTTGGGCTGCGCGGCGGCGCGGAGTTCGGCGCGGAGCGCGTCGAGCTCGCTGGTCGCGAGCGCCTCGTCGCCGTAGCGCGCTGCCATGTACCTGTTGGCCACGCGCAGGGCCATAGGGGCGAAGTCGTCGCCGCGTCGAGAGAGCTCCTTCGCAAATGCGAGCGGAGAGCGGCTCGAAGGCCGCGAGGTGCCCCGCAGCGAGAGCGCGTCGTCGAGGGCGCGTGCGAGTTCTTGCGCGGCGCGCACCGCGGGCGTGCGCGGCGTCGCGGACCCGCCCTCCCCCTGCGATCGCCACTGACGGAGCTGGAAGGCCAGCGCGATGATCGCGCCCACGATCACGGCCCCCACCGCGACGCGCTTCACGGGGATGGCCCCGATGCCCTGCGTGCGTCGCGTCCCCGAGGCGTGAGACACGTTCGCGCGCGGCCTGCGGTGCGTGACGTAGTACTGCCAGACCTCCTGCGCGATGCGGGTCTGATCCTTCAGGTCGAAGTCGACGATGTACCTGCGCCAGCGCACGCGCGCGGCCTCGATCATCGCGTCGACCTCGGCGAGCACGCCGCGGCGGTAGAGCGACACCTCACCGACGGCGGGCGTCGGATCGAAGGTGACCCATCCCTGCTGCGCGTCCCACACCTCGACCCACGAGTGCGAGTCGCCCTGGTGCACCTCGTAGAAGCGCCCGTAGCGGTTGTAGGTGCCGCCGAGAAAGCCCGTCACGTTGCGCGCGGGAATGCCCTGCGTGCGCAGCATCACGGCCATCGCCGTCGAGAAGTACTCGCAGTGCCCCGCGCGCGAGCGGAAGAGAAAATCTTCGAGGGGGTTCTCCGCGCTGCCGCTCTCGAGGTTGAGCGTGTAGCGGTAGCGCGACGAGAGGTAGCGCTCCATGAGCCGCGCCTTGCCGAGCGCTGTGGGGTCGTCGCGCGTGATCGTCGCGGCGAGGTCTCGCACCCGCTGCGTGATGTTCGGCGGGAGCTGCGTGTACCGCTGGCGGAAGCGCTCGTCGCGCTCGACGAAGAAGCGCCGCGAAGGCGAGAGCCCGTTCGTGCGAGCGCCCACGAAGACCACGTAGGTGAGCCCCACCTCGTCGCCGCTCGGGTACCGGACGCCGTCGTCGCGGTCGATGGTGAGCTCGGGGTAGCGCGCGAACCCCGCCTGAAAGCGCGCGTCGATCTGGAGCCCCACGGAGCCTTCGAGGATGGGCACCACGGGCGGATCGAGGGGGTCGAGCGTGATGCGGAACCCGCGATCGACGCCGATGTGCGGCAGCCGCGTGAGGGCGTAGTGGTTGCCCGCGCGCTCGACGCGGATGGCCTCGTTGCGGCGCGCGTCGCTGCGCGACCAGCCGCGGCCGCTGTAACGGTCGAAGGTGGCGCCGCGGAGGCGGAAGGTGCGCATCGGCGGCGGAGACGCTTCGAGGTCGAGGGGCTCGACGCGCAGCACGATGGTGGGGTCGTTGCGGATCATCCCGTGACCGCGGAGGTCGACGGTGGTGCCGAAGCCCGCGACGGAGTTCTCGCCGCGCCCGCGCACGGTGATGATCCCGAGCCCGATGCGCGGAAACATCACGAAGATCACGGCCGTGAGCAGGAAGATCGGCAGCGCGAGGAGCGACGAGCCCACGAGGAGCCCCGGTCCCACGACGCGCCGCGAGCGGAGGATGCGCGCCACGTCGATGGGCACGCCCGCGCGTCCGGCGCGCGCGTCGGCGAGGTAGTTGCCCTCGATCTCGCGGCGGAGGTGGCCGAGGGTCATGGCCCAGGGCGTCGCGATCACGAAGCCGAAGAAGCACACCGCGTACGAGAGGCCGCCGCCGAGCACCGTCGCCGCGATGAGCTGGAGGAGCGCGAGGACCGTGATCTGCTGGTAGTCCCGCGCGCTGCGCCGCGTGGCGAGCTTCATGATCTGGAGCAGCGACGCGAACTCCACGATGGTGAGCAGGAGCTCGGCGTCGAAGAAGGCGTAGCGCAGCGCCTGGACCACGAAGGCCAGGACGATCGCGACGTTCCACCCGCGGTGGTAGCGCTCGCTCTGGAGGAGCTCGCCCTCGGCGAACCACGAGAGGGCCACGCCGATCGCGATGACGACGACGCTCAGCACCGGGAGCTCGCCGCCGCTGCCGAGCGCGACGAGGCCGAGCACCGCGAGCGTGTACGCCGAGAACTTATGGACCTGCGAGAACCTCACGCGGGCCTCCGCGTCGTGGGGTCGACGGCGTCTTCGGGGAGCAGCGGATCGGGCGGGAGGAGCGCGAGGAACCCGAGCACGCGGTCGGGCGCCTGCGACGACGGCTTCGCCGTGAGCACGCGCGGGATCTCTCCGCGCACGGCCTCTGCGATGACGTGCACCACGGCCCCGTCACGGAGCGCCTGGAGGGCCACGTAGGCCGCGCGGCGGATCTCGTCTTCGACGCGGAGCGAGAAGTCTTTCGAAGGCGTCGCGGCGTTCTCGGGGGGGCCGTTGGCGACCTCGATGCGAACGGCCCGCGCGCCCTCACGGCGACGCTCGCGCGCGATCACGCGATCGAGGGCCGCGGTCTTGGGCCAGTGGACGTCGCGCACGGGGTCTCCCTCGCCGATCTCTCGCACGCCGTCGACCTCGCCGTGACCGCGCTCTTCGCGGGTGATGAGCTCGCCCGAGGTGAGCATCGGCGGAGCCTGTCCGAAGGAGCGCGCGGGCGACGGATACACGAGCTGCTCCTCGGCCATGTCGATCTCGCGCCACTTCTCGAAGAGCCCGAAGGGAAAGCGCGTCGCGACGCGCAGGGCGAGATACCGCTCGACACCGCGCACGGGGGCCACGCGCCGATACGCCGCCGTCTGCCTCGCCCCGGCGCTCACCTTGAGGAAGTAACACCGCTTGTCGGTGCGCCGCCCGTCGATGCGGTCCTCGACCTCGATGGAGTAGCTCGGCGCGTACTTCTTCTTGTTGTGCACCTCGATCTCGATGAGGGCCGACGAGCCCGCGTACGCCCGACGCGGGAGCTTGCGTCGAAACTCCAGGCCCCGCAGCGCCATCTCCGAGAGCACGCCCGAGAGGATCACCAGCGAGAGGAGCAGGCCGAGCACGAGGTAGAGGAGGTTGTTTCCGGTGTTCACCGCGGCGAAGCCGACGCCGATGGTGACGCCGACGAAGATCTTGCCCTCGCGCGTGAAGCGCAGCCTCCGCGGCGGCTTCGCGGCGGTCTCGAGCGAGGCGCGCAGCCGGTCAAGGAGTGCGCGCGTGCGCGTGGGGGGCGTCGGTCGCGAGGGCATCGGCCCGTAGAATGGAGGCACCGCGTCGCGCTTACCAGAGGGTATGCCGCCCATCCGACGGGGATTCTCATCGGGCGCGATCGAAACTATGGTTCCGCGCACGATGCCCAAGGACTTTCGCCCCGTGTCTCCTCGCGAGGTGCCTCGCTTCGCGGGCGTGAGCACCTTTCTCCGACTGCCGCTCCACGACGACCCCCACGACGTCGACGCGATGATCGTCGGCGCGCCCTTCGACGGCGGAACCACCTTTCGCCCCGGCGCGCGCTTCGGCCCGCGCGGCGTCCGCAACGCCAGCGCGCTCACCCGCGGCTTTCACCCCGACCCCGGCGTCGACCTCTTCGACCGCCTCCGCTGCGCCGACGGCGGCGACGTCGCGTGCGTCCCCATGGACACGGCGCGCACGCTCGCGAGCATCGAGGCCCGCGTCCACGAGATCGCCGAGGCCCACGCGGTCCCCGCGCTCGTGGGCGGAGACCACACCGTCACGCTCGGCGCGCTGCGGGCCATCGCGAAGGTCCACGGCCCCGTGGGGCTCATCCACTTCGACGCGCACTCCGACACGTACGGCCCCGCGTGGGGCGTCGACACGCACCACGGCACGGTCTTTCGAAACGCCGTCGAAGAAGGGCTTCTGCGCCCCCACGACGTGATCCAGGTCGGCCTCCGCGGCCCCTTCGGCTCGAAGGACGACCTCACCTACGCGCGCGACAAGGGCTTCACCATCGTGAGCGCCGAGCGCGTGCACCGCGACCTCGACGCGGTGCTCACGCGCATCGCCTCGATGGCGAGCGACGCGCCCTTCTACGTCTCCTTCGACGTCGACGCCGTCGACCCGAGCATGGCCCCGGGGACGGGAACCCCCGTGCCCGGCGGGATCTTCTCGTGGCAGGCCCTCGCGCTCGTTCGCGCGACCAAGGCCCTGCGCGTCGTGGGCTGCGACGTGGTCGAGGTCTCGCCCGACCTCGACCTCAACGGGATCACCGCGCTCCTCGCGGCCAACGTGCTCGCGGAGACCCTCGCGGCCATCGCCTCACACCGCGCGGGATAGCTATTTTCAACGCATCGCGCGCAGCGCCGACGCGAGGAGGTCGTACTCCTCGGCGCGGTTGTAGAGCTGCGCCGAGACGCGCACGAGCCGGTGCGCGCCGTCGGGCCACGGGATGATCGGGACCTCGATCTTGTGCGCGCGAAAGAGCGCCCACTGGAGCGGATCCATCTCGGGCTCGTGGGTCGAGGGCGGCAGCACGAACGAGTCGGGCAGCGGCACCGAGGCCATCGAGCCGAGCATCGAGAGGGGGGCGGGCGCGTCGACGTCGAGGGCCTCGCAGAGCCGGTCGCGACCGTAGATCGCGAGCTGTCGGTTGCGAGATCGGAGCGCGTCCCATCCCCCCGGGAGCAGCGCGCCGAGCGTCTCGATCGCGGTCGGCACCGAGAGAAAGGCCGTGGGGTCGTGCGTGCCCGTCCAGTCGAACTCGAGGCGGAAGCGCGAGCGGTCGGTGCGCGTCGAGTTGGCGCCGTGGCTGATCGCGAGCGGACGCGTGCGAGCCTGCATGTCGCGTCGCACATGGAGGAACGCGGCCCCCTTCGGCGCGCACACCCACTTGTGCAGATTGCCCGTGTAGAAAGCGGCGCCGAGCGCGTCGAGGTCGAGCGGGACCATCCCCGGCGCGTGGGCTCCGTCGACGATCGTCTCGACGCCGCGCGCCTTGAGCTCATGCACGATGCGCTCGACGGGGAGCACGAGCGCGGTCTGGCTCGTGACGTGATCGACGAGCGCGAGGCGCGTGCGCGCGGTGACCTTCGACACGATCGCGTCGACCACCTCGGAGGCATCGCGAAGCGGAAAGGGGACCTGCACCAGCACCACGGTCGCGCCGCGTTCTCGCGCGACTTCGGAGAGCGCGTTGGCGCAGGCGTTGTACTCGTGGTCGGTCACGAGGAGCTCGTCGCCGGGAGAGAGTTCCACCGCGCGCAGGGCCGTGTTGACGCCCGCCGTCGCGTTGGGGATCGCCGCGAGGTCATCTCCGCTCGCCCCCAGAAAGCGCCCGAGCACGGCGCGGGCCTCGTCGAAGCGCGGTTCCCACTCGCGCACGAGGAACTGCATGGGGTTGCGCTCCATGCGCTCGCGGAGGCCTGACTGCGCGTCGAGCACGAGGCGAGGCGTCGCGCCGAAAGAGCCGTGATTCAGGTAGACCGACTCGGGGTCGAGGACGAACAGGGCGCGCGGGTCGAGCATCGGTGCCGCGACGATCTCACAAGGTCGGTGACGGCGCGAAACACTTGCCTGTACGATCCCCGCCCCGTGAAGACCCGCACGATGCTTGGAGCCCTGTGCCTGGCCGGCGCGACCGCGCTCGGCTGCTGGAGCGACCTCGACGACTACGCTGGCGAGAACGTTCCGCTCACCGCGAACGCGACGACCGACTGGCGCGACGAGGTGATCTACCAGCTCCTCGTCGATCGCTTCGCCGACGGCGACACCAGCAACGACGTGCGCATCGACCGCGGCGCGCTCGGGCGCTACCAGGGCGGCGACTGGCAGGGCGTCATCGACCACATGGGCTACCTCAAGGAGCTCGGCGTCACGACGCTCTGGATCTCGCCCATCGTTCGCAACGTCGACACCGACGCGGGCTTCGACGCCTACCACGGCTACTGGGCGTCGGACCTCACGCGGCTCAACCCCCACTTCGGCGACCTCGCCACGCTCCGCCGCATGGTGCGTGTGGCCCACGACAACGGGATCAAGGTGATCCTCGACATCGTGACCAACCACATGGGGCAGATGTTCTATTACGACATCAACAACAACGGCCGCCCCGACGAGTGGGTCGAGGGCTCGGGGCCCGACTACCCCTACCGCAACCCCGGCGGCGTGGGCTCGACGCTGCGTCGCACGACCGAGTACGACCCCGACTTCAACAGCCGCGGACCGGTGCAGGGCTTCACTTCGCTCGGCCCTGCGGGTGATGCGCCGGTGGTGTTTCTCAACATGCCCGACATCTTCAGGGTGCCGCCGCAGGGGAACATCCTCGCGAGCCAGTCGATCCTCGGGAGGCCCGAGGGGTATCACCGCCGCGGGAGGATCACGGCGTACGACAACGTCGACTCGCAGCCCGGCGAGCAGGTGCTCCTCGGTGACTTTCCCGGCGGGCTCAAAGACGTGGCGACGGAGCGCGAGGACGTGCGCCGCGCGATGGTCGAGGCGTACTGGCGCTGGGTGCGCATGCTCGACCTCGACGGCTTTCGCATCGACACGCTCAAGCACGTCGACCACGGGTTCTGGCAGTACTTCGGTTCGAACATCCGTCGCCTCGCCGCCGCCGCGGGCAAGCGGAACTTCTTCATGTTCGGCGAAGCGTTCGACGGCGACGACCGCCTCGTGGGCTCGTACACGGGCCCCAACGAGATGGACTCGGTGTTCTACTTCCCGCAGAAATACCGGGTCTTCGACAACATCTTCCAGTGCGGCGACGGCAACACGAGCGACATCGAGAACCTCTACCGCGACCGCATGAACGACTTCAGCGGGACGCCGCAGCCCATGGGCGTCGGCGTACCTCCGCGGCAGCTCCTCGTGAACTTCATGGACAACCATGACGTGTCGCGATTCCTCTACGGGCTCAACCCCACGGTCGCGTCGGACATCTCCCGCGGCGGTCGCGACTGCTCCTCGGGCGTCGTCGACTCGCGCAACCCCAGGGACATCGAGCGCTTCCGCCCGCGCCTCCACGCGGCCCTCGCGTACCTCCTCACGGAGGACGGCATCCCGTGCATCTACTACGGGACCGAGCAGGACTTTCACGGCGGCAACGACCCGTCGAACCGCGAGCGCCTCTGGGAGACGAACTTCGCCACCGCGGCGCGCAGGCCGAACAACTCGCTCAGCACCTTCGGCTGGACGCAGCGGCTCATCCAGACGCGCCTGCGCTACCCCGCGCTCCGCCGCGGCGCGATGAGCCTCCGCTGGACCACGGCCCACACCGGCGCCGAGCAGGACGCGGGCATCGTGGCCTTCGAACGCGTCGACGGGCAGAACTACGCGCTGGTGGTCATCCACGCGAAGGACGGCATGGCCGAGACGAGCGCCGACCGCACGGGCGGCATGCCCATGATGGTCTCCGCGGCGCCGGGCACCGAGCTCGTCGACGTGCTCGCGGACACGAACCGCGCGGTCACCGTGGGCTCCGGCGGCAGCTTCGTCGCGCCCATGGGGCCGTGGCAGGCGTCGGTGTTCATCCCGCGTTCACAAGTCCGGCGATGAAGCGCGCGCTCGTGCTCGCGGCCGTGCTCGGCTGCGCCGGGCGAGTGCGCGTGCGTCCGTCGGCCCCCGTCTGCGCGATCGGCACGCAGCCCGGCACCACCTCGCGCGCCCTCACGTGGAACGGCGCCGGATGGGGCGCGGTCGTGTCCGACGGCGCGGCGCTCTTTCTCCGCGAGTTCGCCGTCGACGGCGCCGCGCGGGGCGAGCGCGTGCCCCTCGTCGAAGAGCCCTCGACGCCCGCGAAGGTGAGCGTCGCGTGGGCCGACGGCACCTACTACGTCGCCGTCGCGCCGCACCAGGGAGCAGGTGCGCCGAGGGTCTTTCGCGTGAGCGCGGGGCGCGCCGACGCCGACGCGTTCGCGCTCGACGATCAGGTGACGGGCGAGCTCGCGATGGTGCCGCGCGACGTGTCGTCGAAGCCCGCGGCCCTGTGGATCGAGGGAGAGGGCCGCACCTCGATGCGCCTCGTGGGGCGCGACGGCGAGCCGGGCGCGCCGCGACGGTGCCCCGAGGGGCTGCAACCGCGCGCGGTCACGGCGTGGCGCGATGGATTCCGCGGCGCGGTGACGGTGACGAACGCGGCGACGGGCGAGGCGCGCGCGGTCGAGCTCGTGGGCCTCGACGACAGCTGCGAGCTCGCGTGGCGAACGCGCGTGTGGGAGGGCTCCGTGAGCACCGTCGCGCCGTCGATCGCGGTCGACGAGAGCGGCGTGGTCGTGGCGATCGAGGCGGGCGACGACGGGACCTGGGTCGCCGCGGTCGATCACGAGGGCAGGCTCCGCACGCGCGCGACGCGCATGGAGCGCAACGCCCACGCGCCGCACGTCTTCGTGCAGACCGACGCGAGCGGGCGCCGCCTCGGGATCCAGGTCGTGGCCGTGCGAACGATCGAGACGGGCGATCGCCTCGAGGTGTGGCGCCTCGACGCCGAGGGGCTGCTCCGCGAGACGCGCCCCGTGGCGAACTCCGACCGCGTCGAGATCCGCTTCGGCGCGGCCGATCCGTGGGGCGGAGGCATCGTGGGGTTCACGCGCAGCGAGACCTCGCGCGGGGCGAGCGACGCGGGCTTCTTCGCGCGCGTCTGCCCGTAGAAAAGAGAGTTCTTCGATGCTCGACGTGTTGCGCGGCGTGCGCGTGCTCGACCTCACCCGGATGCTCGCGGGCCCCTACGGCTCGATGATCCTCGGTGACCTCGGGGCCGATGTGATCAAGGTCGAGCGCCCCGTGACGGGCGACGACATCCGCCAGGTGGGGCCCCACTTCGTGCGCGGAGAGAGCGTGTATTTCCTCTCGGTGAACCGCAACAAGCGGTCGCTGTGCCTCGACCTCGCGCACGCCGAGGGGCGCGCCGTGCTCGCGGACCTCGCCGTGGGCTGCGACGTGGTGATCGAGAATTTTCGCGCGGGCGTCGCCGAGCGCCTCGGCTGCGACCACGCCACGCTCTCGGCGCGCAATCCCCGGATCATCTCGTGCGGGATCACGGCCTTCGGGCGCACGGGCCCCGACCGCGACCTCCCCGCGTTCGATCTGACGCTCCAGGCGCGCGGCGGCGTGATGGGGCTCACGGGAGAGCCCGGCGGAGCGCCTGTTCGATGCGGCGTTCCGATCGGAGACCTCGCGGGCGGGCTCTACGCGGCCATCGCGATCAACGCCGCGCTCTACGCGAGGGAGCGCACGGGGAAGGGCCAGTTCATCGACCTGGGCCTCGTCGACTGCCAGGTCTCGCTGCTCTCGTACGCGGCCTCGAACTGGATGATGGCGGGCGACGACATGGGCCCGCAGGGCTCGGGTCACGCGCACGCGATCCCCTATCAGGCATTCGAAACGGCCGACGGATGGATCACCGTCGCGGTGTTCACCGACACGTTCTGGCCGGGCTTCTGCCGCGCGCTCGAACGCCCCGAGTGGGTGCGCGATCCGCGCATGGCGACGGACGCGCTCCGCAGAGCGAACCGCACCGAGGTGCTCGGTCTCCTCGGCGCGCGGTTGCGAGAGGGAGCGTCTTCGAAGTGGCTCCCGGCGCTCTATGCGGAGGGGGTTCCCGCGGGGCCGGTGCAGCGCGTGAGCGAGGTGTGCCGCGACGCGCAGGTGCGCGCTCGCAACATGATCGCGGAGATGAACCACCCCGTCGCGGGCCCCGTTCGCGCGGCGGGGAACCCCATGAAAATGGGCGCTTGGGAGCACGAGACCCACCGCGCCGCGCCGCGGCTCGGGGAGCACACCGAGGCCGTGCTCCGCGAGGTGGCGGGCTACGACGGCGCGCGCATCGACGACCTCCGCGCCCGCGGCGTGATCGCGTAGGAGGCGCGGATTCCATCGGTGGACGGTGGTACCGTCGCGGCCGTGCGAATCACGCTCCAGCTCACACGCTCCGCGGCGCGCTCGCTGCGCGGACTCGACGCGCCCACCGACGCGTCACGCGCCCTCGCGGCCCGCGCGCAGGGCCTCGGCCTCACGCTGCGTCCGCAGCACGCGCGCGCGAACGACGGCCCCCTCGCGAACTTCTTCGTCGCAGAGCTTCGCGACGCGCAGCGCGCAGACGCCGCGCTCGAAGCGCTCCGCGGTGACCCCTCGGTCGACGGCGCCTGGATCGCACCGGAGGACGAGCTCCCGTGATCGACAACGCGAGGCAGTTGATCTTCATCGCCCACCCCGTCTCGCTGCGCACGGAGGGAGCCCTCGACGCGCTCCGCGTGGCCCTCGACGGCGCGACGGTGCGGCCGCTGTTCCTCGGCGCGAGCGGCGCGGGGCGCGCGTCGCTGGCGAGCTTTCACCGCGTCGAAGCGCCCGATGATGCGCTCGACGCGATCGCGTCTCGACTGCGCGCATTGCCCTTCGCAGAAGGCGCCTACGTGAAGCCCGCGACGGCGTTGGCCGTCTGCGCGATGCCCTCGTCGGTGGGACCGCGCGCGGAGACAACCCCCGACTTCACGACGCGACAGGGCTACCTCGACGCGGCGCCCGAGGGCGTCGACGCGCGCTACGCGTGGGAGCTCCCCGGAGGCCGCGGCGCGGGCGTTCACATCGTCGACATCGAGGGCGGTTGGGACTTCGAACACGAAGACCTCCGCGTGAACAAGGGCGGCGTGATCGGCGGGAGGCCCTACCCCGAGCGCTACTGGCGAGACCACGGAACCGCCGTGCTCGGCGTGCTCGCGGGCGACGCCAACACCTTCGGCGTCACGGGCATCTGCTCGGACGCGAAGGCGAGCGCCGTGTCTCACAGGGGACGCGGCTCCGCGCCTGCGATCTACGACGCGGTCGAGGCGCTCGACGCGGGCGACATCGTGCTCGTCGAGGCGCACCGTCCGGGGCCGCGCTTCAACTTTCAGCCGAGGCCCGACCAGCGCGGGTTCATCCCCGTGGAGTGGTGGCCCGACGACATCGCGGTGATCCAGTACGCGACGGAGCGCGGCGTGATCGTGGTCGAGGCCGCGGGCAACGGCGCAGAAGACCTCGACGACCCGCTCTATGACAAGCCCGCGAAGGGCTTTCCCCGCTCGTGGGTCAACCCCCTGCGGCGCGAGGTCGACACGGGGTCGATCTTCGTCGGCGCGGGCGCACCACCGCCAGGAACGCACGGTCGCGATCTTCACGGCCCTGACCGCAGCAAGCTCGAGTTCTCGAACTGGGGATCGAGCGTGGACGCGCAGGGATGGGGCCGCGAGGTCACCACCACGGGCTACGGAGACCTCCAGGGCGGCGACGAGCATCACGCGTACACCGACGGCTTCTCGGGCACGTCGAGCGCTTCTCCCGTGGTGGTCGGCGCGCTCGGTTGCGTGCAGGGGATCCTCCGCGCGAGGGGGCAGCCGAGGCTCACGCCGGCGAGCGCGCGCGCGCTCCTGCGTCGGGCGTGTTCACCGCAGCAGGATCGTCCGGGCGCGCCGGTAGAGCGCGTTCGAATCGGCGGACGTCCCGACCTGCGAAAGATGCTCGACGCGCTCGACGCCGAGGTGTCGGTCACGCCCATCGAGACCGACGAGGCGCGCTCGTTCGTGTGGCTCGCGAGCGAAGGGAAACCCGCTGAGGTCGACCTCTACGCGGTGAAGGTGCGCGACACGGCGAGCGGTTCGGTCGAGCTGCTCGTGCTCGCGGGTGCAGAGCGCCACCGGCGGGTGACCGCGCGCTTCGTCACGCCGCTCTCGATCCGTGACGCCGGGGGGCTCTCGTGGACGCTCGGAGCGCGCGACGACGGCGGCGCGTACGAGCTCCACGCGATCGAGGGGAGCGCGAGCCGCGAGGGCCGCGTCGAGGTGAAGGTGCTCGCGCCCGGCGACGGGTACGCCACGATCCGCGAGCGGAGGCTCGTGCCCTTCGCGGAGGCGCAGGCGGGCGCGAGGAGGGCGCCCGCGGGTGACCTCGCGAGGCTCGCGTGGGTCGCGGTCGAAGAGGCCGGGGGCAGCGAGCTCCGCGTGCTGCGAGGGGAGGGCACGGCGAGCGGCTTCGTCGAGCTCCACCCCGTGCGCAGTCGCGGCGGCTGAAGCGCGGAGAAGGTTCCTCACACGGCGCACGGAACCAGTCTCGCCATGCGCTGTCAGTGCGCTCACGCGATCGTTACTCGCCCGTGTGCGCGGTCGAGTTCACGGGTCGCGTGGAGGCGATTTGCCCGATGACCGAACGTACCCGCCAGGCCGGGGCGATGACCCGCGCCATGTCTGCTGCTCGTGCCGCCGATGATCTGCCTCGCGTGCTCCGCGTCGGCATCCTCCAGGGCGCGAGCTCTCTCGAGGAGCGCATCGTCCGCGAGCGCGCGGATGTCTCCGCGGGCACGACGGAGCGCGCGACGCTGCCCGTCTCGACGGAGGGCTTTCCCGCTCACGTAGAGCTCTTCGTCGTGCGCGACGGCCGCTGGAACCTGCGCTTCGAAAAGACCTGGGAGGGGCGCATCGCGCACGGTCCCACGGTTCACACCTTCGACAGCCTGCGCGCGCGCGGCATCGCGCAGCCCGCGGGTGACGCGTGGCTCGTGGCCCTCGACGACCAGAGCCGCGGCAAGGTCACCATCGCCGGGGTGACCTTCCTCTTCCAGTTCGCGCCCGCGCCGCCCGCGGCGCCGAAGGCGCAGCTCCCGCAGAGCCTCCGCGTGAGCCTCACGCGCGAGATGGACTGGCGCTACAACACCGCGCTCTCGTGCTTCCTCTCGATCGCGCTCGGGGCGATGACCTGGGTCGAGTACGGCTACGACCCCATCGTCGACGACAACTCCGAGATGCTCGAATTCGTCTCTCGCCGCGTGCGCATGGCGCCGCCCGAAGACACGCCGCCCGAGCCCACCGAGGCCGCCGCCGCGGCGACGCCGAGCGACAACCACGGGCAGCCGACGAACACCACGGCGTCGCGCCCGTCGGGGCGACCCTCGCACACGACCACGGCTTCGAACACGCCCTCGCAGGCCGCGACGGACCGCGCCGCGCAGCGCGCCGCCGAGGCCGCCGCCGCCGTCAGCCGCGCCATGGACGCGAGCTTCGCGGCGATCACCAACCCCTTCCAGGGCGAGGGCAGCGCGGCCGAGCAGCTCCAGAACGGCGCGCTCATGGCGGGCACCGCGGAGGACCTCCGCAACGTGAACGGCGTCTCGACCACGCCCCAGAGCGCGATCGCGCGGAACAACCTCACGGCGCGCGCGAACGGCGTCCCGGGCGCGCAGACCCTCGGCCGCCACGACGTGCTCACCACGCACGACGGACCCACCACGGGCCAGCTCACGGGGCCCGTCGGACCGCGGCGTCCTCCCACGATCGACCCGTCGGAGCCGACCACGGACACGTGCGACGGTGACGCGGGCGCGGTGGCCCGCGTGGTGCGCAACAACCTCGGCGCGATCCGGTCGTGCTACGAGCGCGCGAGCCGCAACAACCCCGCGCTCGCGGGGAGGCTCACGATGCGCTTCACCGTGGGCGAGAGCGGACGCGCCACCAGCGCGCACGTGCAGGGCGTCGACCCCGAGCTCGATCAGTGCGTCGAGCGCGCGCTCCAGCGCTGGGTGTTCCCCGTGCCCGCGTGCGGCGCGGCGGACTACGAGTACCCCGTCGCGGTGAGTCCCGCCCAGTAGAGTCACGACCGCGCGCTCCGCCCTCTTGCGGAGCTTCGCGGGACCGTGCTACCACCCGCACCCCCTTCGCGGGAAATACCTGTCCGTACTCCCCACCATTGCAGATTCGAGGAACATCGTCATGGCTTCGCAGTCCCCGCTCGCCCAGGTGAAGAGCCTCGCCGGCTCCAAGAAGGACCTCGTGGAGAAGGTCCGCGCCCTCGCCACGGAGAAGTTCTGGATCGACCGCACGCAGAGCCCCAAGGCGATCGAGCGTCTGTCGAACACCAAGCTCGTGCGCCTCCACCGCGTGCTCTCCGACGCGTCGAAGCGCTTCGGCTCGCGCGCCGAGATCATCGAGGCGATCGCCAAGGCCGAGAACCACTCCAAGGACGGCGACTACAAGAAGTCGCTGGAGAAGCACGCGCTCCCCCGCCTCCTCGACCAGCTCCAGAGCGCCGAGCGCCGCGCGAAGCGCGCCGCCGCGAAGTCGAAGTCGAAGTCGGCCTGAAGCCCCGCGCGGCGCTCCCGCCCGCCTCGTGGACGCAGCCCTTCGAGCGCTCCTCGACGCGATCGAGGGCTTCGATCCCGCTTCGTTTCCGCTGACTCCGTCGCGCTCTGCCGCTCGTCTCCGCGAAGACCTCGCGCAACGCTTCGACCCCGACGCTCCGAGACCCCTCGACGCCCTCATCGTCGACGTCTGCGCGCTCCTGCGTGACGGGATCACGCACAGCACCCACCCCCGTCATTTCGGGCTCTTCAACCCCACGACGGCGTTGCCCTCGGTGATCGCCGACGCCCTCGTCGCGCGCTTCAACCCGCAACTCTCCGTGTGGCAGGCCGCGCCCGCCGCCGTCGAGATGGAGCAGCACGCCCTCGGCGCCCTCGCCTCGCGCATGGGCCTCTCGTCGGCGTGGGCGAAGACCTTCACCACGGGCGGCGCGGAGGCCAACCACACGGCCCTCGTGCTCGCGCTCCAGCGCGCGGTGCCGGAGTATGCGACCGAGGGCCTCGCTGGCAGCGCGATCCGGCCGACGGTGTACGTGTCGTCGGAGGCTCACGGATCGCTCACCAAGGCCGCGCAGGTGACGGGCCTCGGGCGCAACGCCGTTCGTCACGTCGCGGTCGACCACGCGTGCCGGATGAACGTGAAGGCGCTGCGACAGTCGATCGCCGATGACCGCGCCGCGGGTCGCACGCCCGCGTTGATCGTCGCCACCGTGGGGACCACGTCTGCCGGTGCGATCGACCCCATCGAGCGGATCGCGCAGGTCGCGAGAGAAGAGGGCGCGTGGCTCCACGTCGACGCGGCGTGGGGAGGCATCGCGGCGCTCTCTCCGTCGACGCGAGCGCTCCTCGACGGCGTCGCCGAGGCCGACTCGATCACGTGGGACGCGCACAAGGCCCTGCCCGTCGCGATGGGCGCGGGGATGCTGTTCTGCCGTCATCCCGAGGCGCTCCGCGCGGCCTTCGAAGTCGAGGCGCCCTACATGATGCGCGGCGACGACGACCGCGCGCAGCCCTACCTCACCACGATGCAGTGGTCGCGGCGCTTCATCGGGCTGAAGGTGCTGCTCACCCTCGCGTCGATGGGGTGGCGCGGCGTCGCCGCGCGCGTCGAGCATCAGTTCGCGCTCGCTGAGAGGCTTCGAAAAGGCCTTGTTTCTAGAGGATTCGAAGTGGTGAACGACACTGCCCTTCCGGTGGTGTGCTTCACGCACCCGCGGATTCGCACGGGGCGAACGACCACGAAGAAGGTGCTCCAGGCGATCTGGCGCGACGAGGTGGCGTGGGTGTCGGAGACGCGTCTCGGGGGGAGGATCCCGTGCCTCCGCGCGTGCATCACGAACGTCGACAGCGGCGAGGCCGACGTCGATGCGCTCCTCGAGGGCGTCGCAGAGCGCGTGGGCTGAACGTCACCGCGAGAGCAGCGCGATGAGCGCGACGAGCGTCGCGAGCGCGGCCACGGCCCACGGCAGCCACGCGAGCCTCCGCTGCGAGCGACGCGCGGACTCCACGAGGGCGGCGACGTCACGCATCGCGGCGCCGCACGCTTCGAAGGGGACCGCGCGGGCCTTCGCGATGAGCGCCGTGGCCGTGTCGAGGTCTCCGCGCGCCACGAGGGCGCGAGCCTGTGAGGCGAGGCGGTCTCCGAGCGAGCGGGCGATGCGGCGGCCCTCGGGGTGATCGGGCTCCATCGCGGCGAGCTGCGTGAGGCGTTCGGCGCAGCGCTCGTCGCGACCGCGTTCGAGCGCGCCCTTTGCGTCTTCGACGAGCACCCACGGCGCGCGCACCTGAAGCCGCTCACCGAGGAGGCGCTCGACCTCGACGAGCTTCGCGACGCATCCCTCCCAACGGATCGAGCGCGCTTTCGAAACGAGGTCGCGCGCGTCGAAGAGCTCGCCGCGGCGGGCCATCGCGAGCACCGCGTCGCCGAGCGACTCGGACATCGTTCGCGCCTCTGCGTGGTCGGCGTCGAGCCCCTGAAGCGCCACGAGCGCGTCGATGGCGTCGAAGAGCGCGTCGCCCGCTACGGCCTCTCTCGCGCGCGAGAGGAGCGCCTCGACCTTGCGCGTGCGCGGCGAGGCGTCGGCGTACACCGCGTCGCGCGGGCCGTGGACCCACAGCGTGTAGGGCTCGCCGTCGATCTCGCAGCGCACCTCGCAGGCCGCGTAGCGACGCACGACGAGGCGCTGTCGGGTCACGCGCTGACCTTCGCGAACGCGTCCCGCTTCGTCGGCGAGCAGCAGCGCGGCGGCCTCGGCGAGCGCCGCGTGGGGGAGCTCCCGCGCGAGCGCGTAGGGGTCGATCTCCGCGGCCTCGATGTGCACCACGGGGAGCGGATCGGTGTCGCGCGTCTGCACCTCGGCCGCGATCGCGGAGGGAAGCGACGAACGCACCACGCTCGCCGCCGCGACGCCCTCGTACGACTGCACCACGGCGACGCGCTCGACGAGCTGTCCGAGGCCCTTGCAGCGCGTGCACGACACGGTCTTCTTGCCGTGGCACCGCGCGCAGGCGACGCGGCCGTACTCGCACGCGCCGCAGGGCTGGTCGCGGCGTCCGTTGCAGCCGGGGCAGCGCTCGAGGCCCTTCGCGCCTGAGACCTCGCCCGAGCCCGCGCAGCGCCCGCAACGGATACGCACGCGACCGGCGCACGTCGGGCACGTGCGGTCGCCGCCTCCGCGGCACTCGACGCAGGGGACGCGGCCGTGCTCGCACGCCCGACACAGGCTGCGAATCGGCGGCGTGTCGAGGAGGAACTCCGCGCGCCACGTGGTCCACGCTTCGACCTCGGGGAGCGCGAGCGCCCACGGGTCGACGGACGCGCCCGGCGCCGTGGCCTCGGGCGGGACCGCGATCGCGTCGTCGTCGCGCCACGGAGGTGCCACGAAGGAGAGGGCGCGAGACTCCATGCGCGTCGTGACCTGCGCTTCGAACGCGGGGCGCGCCGTCACCTCGAGGATCTCGACGCCCGCCGAGGGCTCTGTCGACGCGACGCCCGACTGACGGAGCGCCCAGCGCGAGACCGCCGTGCGGATGCGGGCGCGCGTGGGCTCGTCGTCGACGGGCTGCGACTCGATGAGGAGCTCGGGGCGAAGCTCCCTGCGCTCGGGGAGCACCGCGGGCTCGTCGTCGGTCGTGAGCGAGATGTCGGGCGCCGCGTCGTCGTCGAGCGCGCCTTCGATCTCCACGAGCGTTTCGAGTGCCTGCGCCGTGGGCGTCTCTTCGGGCGCCTCCTCGCGCGTGAGCTCTGCGGCCAGCTCGCGCGCCCTTCGCTCGGCCTCGGCGAGCCTCGCGATCTCTCGCTCCGCGGCCACCTTGCGCGCGGCCCACGCCGCCTCGCGCGCCACCTCGCGCTCGTTGAGGAGCTTTCGCGCGAGCTCCTCGGCTTCGAGCTCCGCGGCCTCGCGACGGCGGGCCTCTTCGGCCATGCGCGACGCGGCTTCAGCGGCCTCCTCCGCGCGTCGCGCGGTCTCTCTGCGGCACTCCTCTTCGAGCGCGGCGAGTCGCGCGGCCTCCTCCGCGGCGAGCCTCCGCGCCTCCTCGGCCAGCGCGGCGAGCTCCTCGGATCGGCGCTCGGCGTCACGCTTCGCCTCCTCTTCGAGCGCCTCGACGCGCGCGGCCTCGCGCTCCGCGGCCTGGCGGGCCTGCTCCTCGACGGTGCGGAGCCGCGCCGCTTCGAGCTCCGCCGCGCGTCGCGCCTCGTCGATCTCTTGCAGCCTCGCGGCCTCGCGCTCCGCGGCGGTCTGCGCTTCGGCCTCCTTCGCGCGCTGGGCGCGACGCAGCGTCTGCTCGCGTTCGAGCTTCGCGATGTCACGCTCGAGCCGCGCGCGCTCGGCCTCGAGCTTCGCCTCGTCTCGCTCGGCCGCGGCCTTCGTCGAGAGGCGCACGCCTTCGAGCCTCGCCTCGTCGCGCTCCATCGCGATGCGCACCACGGCGCGCTCGGCTTCGAGCCTCGCCTGGTCTCGCTCCGCGGTGAGCCTCGCCACCTCGCGCTCGGCCTCGGCGCGCGCCAGCTCTCGCTCCGCAGTCAGTCTCGCGACCTCGCGCGCGGTCGCGTCCCGGGCCGCGTCACGCTCCGCGGTGAGCCTCGCGATCTCGCGCTCGACCTCGCGCCGCACGCGCTCTCGCTCCGCGGTGAGCCGCGCCTCTTCGCGCTCCGCGGCGAGGCGGGCCTCCTCACGTTTCGCGTCGAGCGCCGCGGCTTCGCGCTCCGCGGCGAGGGCTGCGGCTTCACGTTCGGCGGCCCTGCGCGCGGCCTCACGCTCGGCGACGACGTGCTCCGTCGCGAGCGCATCCGTCGCGATCGGAACCCCCGAGGCGACGAGCGCTTCGAAGCACGCCTCGACGCTCGACGGGTCGGTGAGCGCGCTCGCCGCGAGGACGCCGAAGGGAGGCGCGTGACGCGCCATCCACAGGAGCAGCGTCCCCGAGGTGCGGTGCGGCGACGACTCGCGCCAGAGCGGCTCCCACGCGGAGGCGTCGCGCGCGAGGGCGTCGAGCTTGCGGTAGCCGCGTACGGCGCCGCGCACCATCGGGCGCTGCGGTTCGAGCGGGAGCTCGTCGAGCCCGCAGAGCAGCGCGAGGCGCAGCGAGGCGACGCCCGCGGGAAGCGCTTCCGCCCCGAGCGAGGGGCCCCAGGCTTCGAGGGCCTGCTCGACGGTGACGCCCATCACGCCGAGCGTCGGGTGATAGCGCCGCAGCCACGCCGTCACGAAGCCGCGCGGGAGCAGCGCCTCGACCTGTTGCCACGCGCGCTTCCACGCGGCCACGAGGTCAGACGGAGACGACACGGCGTAGCCCGCGCGCCCCCACGGGAGCACGAGCCCCGTGTGACCGAGCGCCGAGAGCACCTCGTAGAGCGCGAAGTCCTCGTCGTCGTGACGCTCGACGGGTTCCACACCCGGCGCCGCGACCGTGAGCCACGCGTCGAGCTCGCCGCTGCGGAGGCAGCGCTTGAGCGGCTCCCACACGGCCGCGACGCGCGAGGTGGCGCGGAGGTCTGCGACGGTTTCGAAGCGCACCGCGCGGCCCTCGTTGCCATCGCCGAGATACACCCGCAACGCCGCACGTGGGACGCGGCGATAGACACCGCGCCAGAACGCGCCCTCGTCGTGCTCGTGGGGCGGCGCGTGCGAGAGGTCGTCGTGCCAGAGCGCGTCCCGCTTCGCGCGAGGGAGCGTGTCGAGCCACGCGAGGAGCGTTCCGCTGCGCCACGCGTCGAGCGCCGCGGTGCGCGCGCCCTGACGCGCGAGCACCTCGCGGGCGAGCGCCGCGGGATCGGTGACCGCGCGATCTCCGAGCCTGAGCGGCTCGCCGAGCGCCCAGCGCAATCGCAGCCCCGCGTGGGAGTCTCCGCGCGCGAGCGCCTCGCACGCGACCGCCGCGCCGTGGTGCCCCTTGCGTCGAAACCACGCTGCGAGTGTGGGCGCCGCGGTGACGACCTGCGACTCGTGGAGCCTCGCCGCGCGCAGGTGCGCGAGCAATGTCTCGGGGCCGGTGACCGTGTGGCCCTCGACCACGACGCCCTCTCGACCGAGCGCCCACGCGAGCGTCCAGAGGCCCACCGTGGCCGCGCCGGGAACCGCCTCGCTCGCGATCGATTGCGCATCCTGCGCGGCCGTGACCAGCTCGTCGGCGGCCCTGTTCGCGCGGAGCCACGCCGCGAGGCTCCCGTCACGGAGCGCCGCGATTCCCTGCGATTGCGCGCTCACCAGTGCGTCGGCCACCGCGTCGAGCGTGCGCGGCGCGCCCGGGAGCACCGTACACGGCGTCCACGGCGCGACCTCGGCCTGGAGCAGCTCGACGCCCGCGCGCCTCGCGACCGCGCGCGCCGCGTCTTCGTCGAAGCCCCTGCGACGCGCGTCTTCGAAGAGCCTCCGAACGCCGTCGGAATAGACCTTCCCGCTGCCTCCAGACTCGGCGCGGAGGCGGTCTTCGAGGGCCCGCTCGTGCCACGCGCGCAGGTCGCTGCACGCCGCGTCGAGGAGCCTCGCGTCGAGCTCCGAGGGCCTCGTCGCGGTGCGCTTTCGAAGCGCGTCGAGGCGTCGCGTGAGCGCCGCGCCGGCCACCTCGGAGCGCGCGCGCCACTCGGCGCCGCGGCGGGTCACCTGGTTGAGCGTGGTGCGCGCGAGGGCCACCCGCTCGGTGAGCGCGTCGAGCGTGGGGAGCGACGCGCAGAGGTCGTGCGTCGACGGCCACAGCGCCGCGAGCAGCGGGATCTCGTCGTCGGCGAGCGCGGTGACCATGCGCAGGTCGTCGTCGGAGACCACGCGGCCGCGTCCCGTGCGCGCGCCGTCTCCGTCGGTCACCTCGAGGAACGCGTCGTTGTCGGTCGCAATGGGGAGGCCCGGCGTCGGGTCACGCACCTCCGCCGCTTCGCTCGACGTCGGCGCGTCGAGCTCGAGGAAGGCTTCGTCGTGACTCGTCTCGCTCTCCACGTCGCTCGAAACTCGCGTGCGGGGCGGAGTATGGTACGTGTCGCTCCACAGCCCTAAAAAATGGCCTTCTACGCCATCGACCTCGGCACGACCTTCTCGTCGGTCGCCTACGCGGAGCGGGGCGTCGTGCGCCTCGTGCCCCTCGAACACGGCGGCTTCACGATGGCCTCGACGCTCCTCCTCGACGGGCGCGACGCGGCGACTCCGCGCGCCGTCGTGGGACGCCTCGCGACCTCGCGCTACCGCGACCTCTGCGCGTCTCACGGATCGCCCCCCGCGGGCGTCACGCTCGTGCGCGGCAGCAAGAACCACGTCGGCGCGTCAGGGCCCGTGAGCGCAGGCCCCCCGTGGCCCCTCGGCGCGTGGCAGCTCGGCGCCACCGACGCCGCCGCGGTGGTGCTCCGCGCGCTCGCAGAAGCGGTCGCTCGCGCGCCGGGCTTGCCGCCGCTCGACGGCGTGGTGGTCACGCATCCGCAGCGCTTTCGAAACCGCGAGCGCAGGGCCACCGCGCAGGCCGTGTACCTCGCGGGACTCCGCGGCGTGGGGATGCTCCCCGAGCCCGACGCCGCGGCGTGGGCCTACGGCGCGGCGCTCCGAGGTGCGGCCCGCGAGTCGGTGTTCATGGTCTTCGACTTCGGCGGCGGGACGCTCGACGTCACCGTGATGCGCAGCGCGGGCGGCTCGCTCCCTCGCCTCGACGCGCTGGCCTCGTACGGCGTTCACCTCGGCGGACTCGGCGTCGATGAGGCGCTGCGAGACAGGCTCCTCGAGCAGTGCGCGAGCGTCCTCCGTCACGACGAGCTCACGCCCGACGTGCTCGACGAGGCGTCGCGCGAGGCGCTTCTGGCGACGGCCGAGAGCGTGAAGATCCAGCTCAACGCGCACGCGACGGGCGACGTGAACCCGTCGGCGCGCACGGCCTCGCGTTCGATCACGCTCTCGACGACGCGCGGCGAGGTGCTCCCGACGGTGACGGTGCGCGTGACGCTCGCCGAGCTCTCGTCGTGGATCGCAGAGACCGTGGAGCGCGCGGTGGACTGCGCCACGGAGGCGCTCTCGCTCGCGGGGCTCTCGTGGTCGTCGCTCGACGAGGTGCTGCTCGTCGGAGGATCGAGCTGGCTCCACCCGGTGCAGTCGCGGCTGCGCGCGCTCGCGGGAGGGCGCGTGCGGATCTTCGACGACGTCGACAACCCGCTCAACCCGTCGACGGCGGTGGCGGCGGGCGCGGCGATCTTCGCGGAGCAGCTCTTTCGCAGCGGAGATCCGTCGCTGGCCGCGCTCGACTATCACGGCGTGACGCCCGACGCGTTCGGCGTGCGCGCGAGAGAGCCCGACCCGCAGCGCCCCGGCGAGCGGAGGGAGACGCTCGCGGTGCTGGTCCCTGCGCTGACGCGGGTTCCCTTCGAAGGGCGAAGGACCTTTCGCAAGCGCGGCGGCGCAAGGGTGTTGCCCGTCGAGGTGCTCGAAGGCCGCTCGCTCTCGGAGGCCACCGCGCTCGGTCGCTTCATGGTCGAGCTCGACGACGCGCTCCCCGATGGCGCGCCCATCGACGTGACGTTGCGCATCGGCCGCGACGGGGTTCTCTCGCTCGAGGTGCGCGACCCGAAGACCGGCGCGTCGCGGGCGACGGCGCTCTCCGACGCGGAGGGGCTCTACGCCGACGACGAGCTCGACGCGCGACGCCTGCTGGTCGCTGCGCTCGCGATCGAGCGGGGGTAGCGCAGAGCCCCCTCGTCACGCGCGTTCACGGTGATAACCTCGCCGCGGACCTGCACGGATGATCACCGATCCCATCCCCGACGCTCCCTCCTCCGCGCGCGCCGAGTTCCTCGCGAGCGAGCGCCTCGACGCCTTCGCTCCGCCTCCGCCCTCCGATGCGCTGCAGGCTGCGACGCGCGACTTCATCGAGGCCGTCGAGGGCGGCGAGACCTCTGACGTTCGCCGCGCCAGCGTGGCCGTGCTCGCGCCGCTCGCGAGCTTCTTCGCCGTCGCGCCTCCGCCCGTGCGCGTGCTCGGGGTGCAGCCCCACCGCGTGCGAGAGGGCGTCACCACCTACAAGCTCTACGGCGACTACACGCCCGACACGCAGGCCATCCGCGTGTGGCTCAAGACCGCGATTCGCACGAAGGTCTCGACGCCGCGGTCGCTCCTCAGCACGCTGCTCCACGAGTTCTGCCACCACGTCGACTGCGCGAAGCTCTCGTGGACGGAGAGCTTTCACACGCGCGGGTTCTACAACCGCGTCGACCAGCTCTATCACCTCGCGCTCGCGACGCCCGACGAGCAGCGGCGGCCGCTCGTGTGGGTGCGGTCGGGCGGCGTGTGGCGCATCGACTGGACGCGCTCTCGCGCGCCCGCGCAGCGCTGAGTCAGAGCGTGATCGTGTAGCGCACCGAGAGGCCGAGGAAGAACGACGTGTTGCTGTCGGCGCCGGGCGCGTACGAGGCGCTGGTGTTCGTCGTCATGTCGACGCCGGGGCGCGACTCGTGGATCGAGCGCTCCTTCGAGGTGCCTCCGCCCGCGAGGGGCGTGACGTTGAACGCGAGGCCCACGGCGAGCGCGGGGATGAGCCGATAGTCGACGCCGATGCCGACGGGCACACCGATGTAGCGCGTCGTCCAGTTCGTGTACGAGCCCACGTAGCTCACGTCGGCGTAGTCGCGCGCGCGGCTGTACTGCGCGAACGACACGCCGAGCGAGAGCCACGGTTCGAAGCGGCGACGGTCGGTCCACGTGTCGAAGAACACGCGGGCGTTGGTGCGCGAGCCGTTGAAGAACGCCATGGGGTAGACGCGCGCGTAGGCGCCCACCTGAAACGATCGGATCGTGTCGACGGGGCCGAGGCCGGCCTCCGCCGCGGGGTAGAGGTTCGCCTCGGAGAGGATCTGGTAGCTCCCCGTCACGCCCGCGCTGAGGTACGGCGTGAAGCGGTAGCCCGCGCTGAGCGCGAAGCCCGCGCTCGCGCCGAAGGAGTCGGTGGGCTCGCGGTCCTCGGGGCGAGGCAGCTCCTCGGTGGGCAGAAACACGCCCTCGTGGTGCGTGAACGCGCCCCCGATGCCGGTCATGAACTGCAACTCGATGCCGCGCTCGCCCTCGTAGTCGGGGTGCGTCGCCCAGGCGGTTGCCGCGTCGAGCGTCGACGCCAGGAGCGCAGATGCACATGCGATTCGCTTCGTGTTCCGCACGATGGTTCCTCTCGGCGGGCGAATGTCGCACGGATCAGTGTGCGTCGAGCGCGCTTTCACAACGCGAAGATTGCGGCCCTCGCGAGCGCGGTTGGCGTTGACACGCTCGGAGGCCGCCGTCGAAACTCCGCGCCGCCCAACGCCGCATCCGGGGCGCAACCCCTGCCAGGTGGATTCATGCGGATCTCGATTCCAAGGGAGTTCCTCCCCGGTGAGCGTCGCGTAGCGGCGACGCCGGAGAGCGTGAAGAAGCTCATCTCGATGGGCTTCGAGGTCTCGGTAGAGCGCTCCGCCGGAGACGCGGCGGCGCTGCCCGACAGGCTCTTCGAAGCCGCAGGCGCCACGATCGTCGACGACCCGTGGACGGGCGCCGACGTGGTCCTCAAGGTGCGCCCGCCGTCGCTCCGCGCGGACGGAAAGCACGAGGCCGATCTCGTCCCCGAGGGCGCGGTGTTCGTGTCGTTCCTCTGGCCCGCGCGCAACAAGGACCTCGTCGAGAGGCTCGCGGCGCGCAAGGTCACCGCCATCGCGATCGACCAGATCCCTCGCATCTCGCGCGCGCAGAAGATGGACGCCCTCTCGTCGATGGCCAACATCGCGGGGTACCGCTCGGTGCTCGAGGCCGCGCACTACTTCGGCAGCTTCTTCTGCGGCCAGATGACCGCCGCGGGCAAGGTCGCGCCGGCCAGGGTGCTGGTGATCGGCGCGGGCGTCGCGGGCCTCGCGGCCCTCGGCACCGCGAAGGGCCTCGGCGCCATCGTGCGGGCCTTCGACACGCGCTCCGCCGTCCGCGACCAGGTGAAGTCGATGGGCGCGGAGTTCATCGAGGTCACCATCAAAGAAGAGGGCGAGGCCGCGGGCGGCTACGCGAAGGAGATGTCGCCGGCCTTCATCGAGGCCGAGATGGCGCTCTTCCGCGCGCAGGCTCGCGAGGTCGACATCGTCATCACCACGGCGCTCATCCCCAACAAGCCCGCGCCGAAGCTCTGGCTCAAGGACATGGTCGAGGCCATGCGACCGGGCTCCGTGGTCGTCGACCTCGCGGCCGAGTCGGGGGGCAACTGCGAGCTCACCGTGGCCGACGAGGTGGTGGTCCACAACGGCGTGACCATCCTCGGGCGCACCGACCTCACGAGCCGCCTCGCCACCACGGCGAGCCAGCTCTACGCGAACAACCTCGTCCATCTGCTCACCGACATGGGCGGCGGAAAGCTCACCGTGAACCTCGACGACGAGGTCGTGCGGGGCGCCCTCGTGGCCTACAAGGGCGAGGTGCTCGGCCCCCCGCCGCGCGCCGAGAAGCCCGCCGCGAAGCCTGCGGAGAAGCCTGCCGAGACGATCGCCGCGAAGCCCGCGGAGAGGGCCGTCGAGAGGCCCGCGGAGAAGCACGGCGCGAAGGGGCACGGACCGCCTGCGCCCGTGGGCGGAGAGCGCGTCGCGGCGGTGACGTGGGTCGCCGTCGCGGTGCTCTTCGCGGCGTGGGCGGCGATGCGCTCGGGCGTGCTCGGGCTCAGCCACGAGGTCGACCCGACGCTCCAGCTCTTCGCCGAGCGGCTCACGGTCTTCGTGCTCTCGTGCTTCGTCGGGTGGCAGGTGGTCTGGAACGTCACGCCGGCGCTCCACACGCCGCTCATGAGCGTCACGAACGCGATCTCGGGGATCATCCTCATCGGAGGGATGCTGCACATGCGCGGCGCGACGCTCGGCCCCGCGGGGTGGCTCGGCGTGGTGGCGGTGCTCTTCGCGACGATCAACGTGGCGGGCGGGTTCCTCGTGACGCGGCGCATGCTCGCGATGTTCCGAAAGTGAAAGTGGAGAGCGCGCGATGATGGAGGTGTTTCTATCCCTGGCCTGGGTGCTCGCGAGCGTGCTGTTCATCAGCTCGCTCCGCGGGCTCTCGAATCAGGAGACCGCCCGCCGCGGGAACAGCTACGGCATCGTCGGGATGTCCGTCGCCGTCGCGGCCGTGATCCTCGGAGAGAAGGTCCCGAGCGGACACCTCCCGATCCTCGTGCCCGCGATGCTCGGCGGCGCCGCGCTCGGCACCGTGATGGCGAAGCGCGTCGCGATGACCGCGATGCCCGAGCTCGTGGCCGTGCTCCACAGCTTCGTGGGCCTCGCCGCCGTGCTCGTGGGCTGGGCCGCCTACCTCGACGTCGAGCCCGGCGCGGGCAGCCACGCGCTCCTCTACGGCGAGATCTGGACCGACGTCTTCATCGGCGCGCTGACCTTCACGGGCTCCATCGTGGCCTTCTTGAAGCTCCGCGGGACGCTCTCGGGCAAGCCCCTGCTCCTGCCCGGACGGCACATCCTCAACGCGGGCGTGATGGTCGTCTGCGTGGTGCTCTCGCTGTCGTTCATCTGGCACTCGGCCTTCGACCGCACCCTCGCCCTCGCGGCCATGACGGCCCTCGCGGGGCTCATCGGCGTGCACCTCGTCGCGGCCATCGGCGGCGCCGACATGCCCGTCGTCGTCTCGATGCTCAACAGCTACTCGGGATGGACCGCCTCGGCCGCGGGCTTCATGCTCGAGAACGACCTGCTGATCATCACCGGAGCCCTCGTGGGCAGCTCCGGCGCGATCCTCTCGTACATCATGTGCCACGCCATGAACCGCTCGATCTGGAACGTGATCTTCGGCGGCTTCGGCGCGGACCCTCCGGCCTCTTCGAAGCCCGCCGCGCAGCCCGTGGGCGAGGTCGTCGCGACCAGCATCGACGACCTCGTGACCGAGCTCCGCGACGCCAAGGCCGTGATCATCGTGCCGGGCTACGGCATGGCCGTGGCGCGCGCCCAGCACGCCGTGAGGCAGCTCGTCGACGTGCTCCGTGACCGCGGCGCGCAGGCGCGCTTCGCGATCCACCCCGTCGCGGGGCGGCTCCCGGGGCACATGAACGTGCTCCTCGCGGAGGCCAGCGTGCCCTACGACGTGGTGCTCGAGATGGACGAGATCAACCACGATTTCCCGAGCACCGACGTGGTGCTGGTGATCGGCGCGAACGACATCGTGAACCCGAGCGCGCAGACGGACCCCGCCTCGCCCATCGCGGGCATGCCCGTGCTCGAGGTGTGGAAGGCGAAGCGCGTCGTGGTGCTCAAGCGCTCGCGCGCCTCGGGCTACGCGGGCGTCGACAACCCCCTCTTCTACAACGAGAACACCCGCATGCTCTTCGCCGACGCGCGCGAGGGCATGGAGAAGCTCGTCGCGAAGCTCCAGGGCTGAGCCCTCAGCCCGTCACCCGATTCACCGCCGAGTAGAGCGAGAGCGCGTCGCCGCGCGCGAAGCCCGCGAGCGTGATGTTCGCCCGCCGCGCGAGGTCGACCGCGAGGGAGCTCGGCGCCGACACCGAGACCACCACCGCGACGCCCGCCGCGTGGGCCTTCTGGATCACCTCGAAGCCCGCGCGTCCGCTCACCACGAGCGCGCGCCCCGCGAGGGGGACGCTGCGCGCCCTGAGCTGCGACCCGACGACCTTGTCGACGGCGTTGTGCCGTCCGATGTCTTCGAAGGTCACCACGTGCTCGCCCGCGAAGGTGAAGAGCCCCACGCCGTGGCAGCCGCCCGTCTCGCCGAAGAGGCGCTGATGCGTTCGAAGCGCTCGCACGCACGCGGAGAGCACCGCGGCCGCGACGCGACCGCCGTCGGGCAGCGGCGCGCGCGCGGCGAGGAGGTCGTCGATGGTGCGCCGACCGCAGACGCCGCAGGCCGAGGTGGTGAGCGTCCCGCGGCGCGAGGGGGCGCGCGCGTCGACGTCGATGAACACGCCGGGCGCGGGCGTCACCTCGATCACGTTGCGCGGCGATGGGTCGTCACCGCGCGCGCAGTGGGCCACCGACGACACGTCATCGACGGACGCGATGAGCCCCTCGGAGAAGAGGAGCCCCAGCGCGAGCTCGCGGTCGTCGCCGGGCGTGCGCATCGTCACCGCGAAGGTCTCGCCCGACACGCGGATCTCGAGGGGCTCCTCGACGGCCACGGCGTCGGAGGCGGGGGCTGAGAACGACGCGCCGACGACGCGCACGACCTCCACGGGCTGCGGCCTGGTCGGCATCGAGCGCGAGTCTCTCACCACGCGCGCCGCGCCGCCTCGGGAACGTCATCCCCCGGGCGACGTTGACACCGCGCCGCGACGGGGTGTAAGAGCGTGTCCTACATCGACCCGATGCCTTGTTTTACGGGTCAATGCGACGCGCGGCGGAGGCGAAGATGAACATCGGCGTGACGGGCTCCAGGTGGATGCGTTCGTTGCTGGCGGGCGCGATGGTGCTCGCGACGGGCGGGTGCGCGCCCGACGACGGCGCGGGCGACGGCGCGGTGGACCCCGACGAGATCACCGGCCAGAACGCCGTGGGCCGCATGATGACCCTCACGGGCTACGTGCTCGTGGCGCCGACGGCGAGCGACGCGACGATCCTCGAGGCCGTGCGTCGGCAGACGCGGACGGTGTTCGGTCCGCTGCGCAACCTCCAGGCGAGCCTCGATGACCGCGAGGTGCGCTCCGTCGACCCGTCGACCTTCGTGCGCGAGATGGTGAGCGTCGTCGACACGACCACGCCGTCGAACCCCGCGCGCCCGATGCTCCGCGTTCGGTACACGTACACGGGCCGCGGCGTGGTTCACAAGAGCATGGCCTCGCGCCGCTCGCTCAGCACCACGGTGCTCTTCGGCGACTACAACCCCATCGCGAGCGACGTGATCTCGACCTGCACCGACGACCCCGAGGCGCGGGAGTTCGGCGCGGGCGGGCTCTGGTACATGTTCAACCCCGGCGTGTCGGCGTGCCGCACGGCGATCGACGCCGAGGTGGCGGGCATCAACAGCGCCGTGCGCAAGCTCACCGACCGGCGCACGCAGGTCTCGGCGATCGAGGCCTCGCGGCGGTACCTCCCCGTGACGCTGAAGCTCGCGACGATCCGCGCGCCGCAGCGGGTGGTCTACCCCGAGTACGACCAGCTCTTCGGCGCCAACGACCCGACGAAGCGCGACGTGAACGTCTTCGCGTTCTTCGGCGTCATCGGCGAGCGCGAGACGGACCCGAACGACGACGGGTACCGCGAGATGTTCCACGTGCTCCAGGACCTCACGAGGGCCTATCCGAGCGCGCGCTTCGACGCGGCCTCGCCCTCGACGAACCTGCTTGATATCAGGGTGAACGGCGCGGCCGTCCCCGGCGCGACCTACGCCTCGGTGATCAACTGGGCCCTCGGCGCGAGCGCGCCCTCGGGCGTGAGCTCCACGGCGCTGCGCCAGGCGATCCTCGACGTGTGGAAGACCCGCACGATCAACGTCACGATCCCGGTGACGGTGACCGTGCGCGGCACGGCGCGCCCCATTGACGTTCACTTCAGGGCCTACTACGGCGACGAGGGCAGCGCGTTCTCGGGCGTGGCGCGGCAGCGGTACATCAGCGCGTGGCGCGACGCCGACGTGTTCATCTACTCGGGGCACTCGCACCTCGGCAGCGGGCCGCTCGACCCCGCGAACTACCGCGCGACGGACTTTCCGAACCGCTACCAGATCATGCTGATCAACTCGTGCGTGTCGTTCAACTACTACAACCGCGACTTCTACCCGCTCCACCCCGGCGGCAGCGCGAAGCTCGACATGGTGGTCAACGGCGTCGAGGCCCTCGGCGACAACGGCCACGCGGTCACCACGCTCGTGACGGGGCTCCTCAGCCCCGCGCGCAAGAGCTGGATCGAGGTGCTCCGCGGCATGGTCGCGACGGTGCCCGAGATCGGCCTCTACGACTACGACCCGCTGCGCGTCGTCGACGGCGAGACCGACAACGTCTACACGCCCTCGGCCACGCCCATCACCGTCGCGCCCCGCGCGCAGTAGCGACGGTTCACGGCTCACCGTCGGGCGCCTCAACGGGGCGCCCGCGGTCGCGGCCTCCTCCCCCAGGCACAAACATCAGAGCGTTCGGATCATGCGGAGGCGCACGGTCTCGAAGCCCATCTCTTCGTAGAGCTTTCGCGCCACGACGTTGTCGGCGTCGACGCCGAGGCCGATGCTTCGGAGCCCGCGCGCGCGCGCCTCCTCTTCGACCTTCTCGACGAGGAGCCGGCCGTAGCCGCGCGAGCGGTGCTTCGCCTCGATGGCCATCGTGGTGACCCAGAGCCGGGGGATGCCCGTGCGGACATCTTCCTGCTCGGAGAGCCAGAGGAGGCCCGCGTAGCCGTCGTCGTCTTCGAGGACGTAGAGCACGGCCCGGTCAACGGTGGGGCCGTCGGCGGTCCAGCCGTAGCGCTCCTTGAGAACGCGGGGCCAGCGCGCGCGGTAGAGGGCGCGGTCCTCGTCGGTGGCGTACCGCAGGGTGAGCATCCCCGTCTCGATGTCGAGCGCGAGGAAAGACTCCCAATCGGACTCCCGGTAGCGCCGCAGCCTGGGCATCGCGGGCGATGTTCGTCTCCCGGCGTCGCGCGCGTCAAGCGCATCTCGCGGCGGCGCCCGCGACGGAATATGCTCGCGCCCCTCTGATGCAGCCGCACCGTTCTTCGGGAGAGACCCTCTCCGGCTCTGCCGGGAGCGCCATCGAGCACGCGTGGGGGTTGCTCCCCGAGGCGCTCCAGCACGTCTTCATCGCCTCCGCGCGCGTGGCGATCACCATCGCGATCGCGCGGCTCCTCTTGCGCCTCGTGCCCGCGCTCGAGCGCCTCATCGTCAAGCGCGCGTCGCGGCTCTCTCCCACGCGCGCCGTCGCCACCGACTCGATGGCCGAGCAGGAGCAGCGCCTCGCCACGCTCGTGAAGGTCGTGAGCAGCGTCGCGCGCGCCGTCATCGGCAGCGTCACCGCGGTGATGGTGCTCTCGGCCGTGGGCATCGACGTGGCGCCGCTCATCGCCGGCGCGGGCATCGCGGGCGTCGCCGTGGGCTTCGGCGCGCAGTCCATCGTGAAGGACTTCTTCAGCGGCTTCTTCATCCTCCTGGAGAACCACTTCGACGTGGGCGACACGGTCACCCTCAACGCCGTCACGGGCACCGTCGAAGAGATGACCATGCGCGTGACCGTGCTCCGCGACGCCGGGGGCGCGCTGCACTACATGCCCAACGGCACCATCGCCACGACGACCAACCGCACCGCGGGCTGGCTGCAAGCGTCGATCGACGTGTCGACGCCCGTTGCGATCGCCGCGTCAGACGTGCGTCGCGTGCTCGACGAGGTCGCCGCGGCGGCCAACGCCGACGCGCCCGCGCGCAGCAAGCTCGTGGCCTCGGTCGAGGTCGAAGGGCCCCTCGAGCTCACGGCCGACAAGGTGCACTGGCGGTTGAAGGGACGCGCGCGACCCGCGGAGGTCCACGCGGTGCGAGAGCGGCTCATCTGCGCGCTCCAGAAGCGCGTGCCCGCGGACGAGAAGGGCGTGCTCTCGTGGGAGCGCGCCGTCGCGCAGAAGGCGTAGCTACACGCCGCTGCCGGGGATCTGCTCCTGCCACGCGGGGCGCTCCACGGCGCCCGCGGCCGCGTGGTAGGTGCACTCCTGGTACTCGTCGTCGTCGTAGCCGCCGGGGCACGAGAAGCTCCCGTCGGCGCGCACGCGGAGGCGACCCACGAAGCACTGCGGGCAGCGCGGGAGGTTGCCGTGCTCGACGCGATCGAGGATGCGCTCCACGAGCTCGCCGCGCGTGCCGCCGGTGATCTGGTCGTTCGCGCGGAGCATGTTCTTGAGGTCCTTGACGGACTTGCCCGAGAGCGCGGCCTTGCGGAGTTCCTGCGGCGTCGGAGGCGCGACGACCTTGGGGGCCTTCGGTGCCTTGGGGGCCTTCGGTGCTTTCGGTGCCTTGGGGGCCTTCGCGGCGACCTTCTTCGCAGCAGGCTTCTTCGCGGCAGGCTTCTTCGCAGCGACCTTCTTCGCAGCGACCTTCTTCGCAGCGACCTTCTTCGCAGCGACCTTCTTCGCAGCGACCTTCTTCGCAGCAGGCTTCTTCGCGGCGACCTTCTTCGCAGCAGGCTTCTTCGCAGCAGGCTTCTTCGCGGCGGTCTTCTTCGCGGCGACCTTCTTCGCAACGACCTTCTTCGCGGCGGGCTTCTTCGTTGCGATCTTCTTCGCAGCGACCTTCTTCGCGGTCTTCTTCGCGACCTTCTTCGCGGCGGTCTTCTTCTTCGCAGCGGGCTTCTTCGCGGCCATCGGGGTGTCTCCTCGGGTGGACGCGATGCTACCGCCGCGAACGCGACGATCGCGAGCGCGAACACACGCGACGAAGCGCGCTGCAGAGAGTCGTCAGAATGTGATCGCCGCGCCCGCCGAGGCGCCGCCTTCGCGCAGCGGTGACAGACCGAAGCCCGCGAAGCGAGGGCCGCGCGCGCGGGCGTAGAGCCCGTAGTCAGGCGCCACGTCGAGGCGGTTTCCGCCCATCGTCGAGAAGCCCGTCGTCGCCGCGGTGACCGCGAGCGCAGAGCCGAGCAGCAGCATCATCGTCCCCGTGCTCGAGTCGCTGTCGCACGACGACGAGTAACACGACGACGCGTTCGAAGAGATCGCCATCCCCGCGATCGAGAACGCCAGGCCCGCGCCGAGCCCGCTGAGCGCCCACACGAGCCGCCCCGCGCGGAAGCGACGGATGCGGATCATCGTGGGCTGCGGCGGGATGAAGACGTCCTGCTCGTAGCTCGCCTCGCCGCGCACGCTCACGTGCACGGGGCCCGGCGGCAGCGGCAGAGAACACGGCGCGTGACACCGCTGCTCGCCCGCCGCGCTCATCACCGTCACCGTGAAGTCGTCGTCCGTGAGCGCGGGCGTGAAGCGCACGGGGACTCCCTGAACCTGCGGCGCGTACTGCGGCTGTTGCGGCGCGTACTGCGGCGGCTGCTGCGGCGCGAACTGCGGCTGTTGCGGCGCGTACTGCGGCGGCGTCGCGTCGGGGGGAGGCGGCGGAGGGACCGTGGCCCACGGCGCGACGGGCTGCGAGGGCGGTGGCGGAGGCGGCGGAGGCGCGACCTGAGACCACGCCAGCGTGGGCGCGGCGAACGCGAGCAGGAACGCGATGAGTCTGGTCTGCATGAGAGGGGCTCCGACGCTTGGCTGCGCGCGCATTGGGGCAACACGGAGCGCGCGCTGTCAAGGAGCCCCGCGAGGCCGCGCGGTCAGTCGGGGTTGCAGGTGCCGGTGCACTGCTGGATCACCTCGCCGCGCTCGAGCAGCGCGCGCACCTGCGCGAGCGCCGAGGGGAGCGAGACCGAGTCCGAGTGCGTGTCGTTGTCCATCGTGGGGACGAGGCCCGTGTCGGGCGGCGTGTAGCGCATGAGGTGATCGGGCAGCTGGTACTGCGCGAGCGCGCTCGTCGTCGACGGAGCGGTGATGCCCGCGAGCCCGAAGACCGGCTCGACCGCGGGGGTGAGCTGGCTGACGCCGAAGGCGCGCGCGAGCATGCGCGTCGTGACGTTGGGCACCTGGCAGTCGCCGATGGCCTCCTGCAGCACGACCACGCGGCCCGCGGGCGCGTCGGGCAGCGGGTTGCGGAAGGCGAGCGTGGCGAGGTTGATCCCGTCGGTGTGGTCGAAGCGCGTCTGGAGCAGCGAGAGGAACTGCATCTGGAGCAGCGGGTCGGGGTAGCGCACGTCGACGAACATCTTGATCGGCGCGTACACGATCGAGCGCGGCAGGATGTTCGACCACGAGCCTCCGGGCACCGCGACGATGGCGCGCTGGATGTGCCGCGAGACCGAGAAGAGCGACGAGCCCTGGATGCCCCCGAGGCTCACGCCGTAGTAGTACACGCGCGTGGGGTCGATCACGTTGCCCGTCGCGAGGCGCACCATCGGGTCGCGCCCCATCGCGCCCACCGAGAGCTCGATGAGCGAGAGGTTGTTCACGAGCGACTGCACGAGGCGGTCGGTCACCAGCGTCACGCGGTTGATGTTCGGCACCACCTGCGTCACGAGGAGCGACTGGTCGTCACCCGAGAGGCCGATCCAGTCGGTGGCCACCACGACCGCGCCCGACTGCTCCGCGAGGGGCTGGATGAGCCGCGTGCCGATGTTGCCCGTGAGGTAGTCCTCGCCGCGGCCGAAGACGCCGTGGCCGAAGACCACGAGGGGCAGCGGCTGGCCGTCGCGGCGCGCCCGCGCGGGGATCACCATCGTGAACGGGTACGACCGGGCAGCCGTCTGGAGCACCGCGCTGCCGTCAGCCGCGAAGTCGAGGGTGTTGTCGTCGCGGAGGTAGTTGGGCGGCGTGAAGGTGCCGTACACGATGCGCGCGGTGTTGCTGTTGGGGTCGTTCTGCACGCGGTCGATCGTGTAGGGGATTCCGCCCGCCACGCCGGCGCGGCGGAAGACCTCCTGGCGCATCGAGAGGATCGGGCCGAGCACGTGCTGACGGCTCGCGGTGGTCCAGTCCCACGCGAGCTGGAGCTCGTTGCGCGCGTAGCCGTTGCGCGTGAGGAAGGTGAAGACCTCCTCGTAGCGCGCCCGCGCGGCCTCGATGCGCGGGTCCGTCGACGGCGTGTTGTCTCGCAGCGCCACGAAGCCCGGCGACGCGGGGAGCTCCGCGCCCTCGACGCTGCGCGCGCTGCGACGGATGGCGATCACGTGGCGCGTCGCGAACGACAGCGGCGTGAGCGTGCGGATCACCAGCGCGGCGCGCGCGGGGTCTCGCGCGTTGGCGTCCATCTCGGCGATGAAGGGCACGCGGCGCCCGGTGCTCATGTCGAAGACGGCGATGGTGCTCGCGGCGTCGACGGACTGCTCGGGGTGGCGCACGTCGACGAGGTCGCTCCGCCGCAGCGCGACGCCGAAGTGCGCGACGAGGGGCTCCGACGTGGGCCAGCCGTCGGCGCGGTTGAAGGGCGCCATCTCGAACTGCACCGTGCCCGCGGGCACCGCGAGCGAGCCCTGCGGGAGCACGAGCCGTCGGTGCGTCGGCGTGCTCGGGTCGTCGCGCGTGAGGAGGTCGTTGGGAAAAGGCGGCAGGCACTCGGCCGTCACCGCGAGGGGGTTGCACGTCGACGGCGACGCGACGGGCGTCGTGTCTTGCGCCGCGTCGGAGGCCGCGTCGGCGGACGCGTCGGCGCTGACGTCCGACGAGGCGTCGGCGGACACGTCGGCGCCGCGGTCGCTCGCCGCGTCGGCGGGCGTCTGCGATGACTCGGAGCCGCAGCCCGCGAGCGCCGCGGAGAGGATTGAAAAACACAGGGAGGCGCGCGCGAAGACCGTCATACGACGGCGATATCACACCGCCGCTATTTCGACACCATGCCCTTGAGCTGCGCGATGAGGTGCAGCGCGTCGAGGGGCGTCATGCGGTTGATGTCCGCGGCGACGAGGGCGTCGAGCGCGGGGTGCGTCACGGGCGCCTGAGGCGCGGGTCGCTCGTCGAAGAGGCCCATCTGCTTCGCGGGTCTGCGAAATGGTCCTTCGCCGCGCTCCATGTCCTTGAGGAGCCCGCGCGCACGCACGAGCACGGGCTCGGGGAGGCCCGCGAGCTTCGCCACCGCGACGCCGTACGACCGGCTCGCGCCGCCCTCGGCGAGCTTGTGGAGGAACACGATGTCGTCGCCGCTCTCGCGCGCCGAGACGTTGACGTTGACCACGTGCTTGCGCGTCTCGCTGAGCGAGCAGAGCTCGTGGTAGTGCGTGGCGAAGAGGGCCCGCGCGCGCACCACGTCGTGGAGGTACTCGGCCACGGCCCACGCGATGGCGAGGCCGTCGAAGGTGCTGGTGCCGCGTCCGATCTCGTCGAAGAGCACGAGCGAGCGCGCCGTGGCGCCGCGGAGGATGGACGCCGTCTCGCGCATCTCGACCATGAAGGTGCTCGCGCCGCGGGCGAGGTCGTCGCTGGCGCCGACGCGGGTGAAGACCCGGTCGACGCGCCCCACGCGGGCCGAGCGCGCGGGCACGAAGCTCCCCGCCTGCGCCATGATCGAGATGAGCGCGACCTGGCGCATGAGCGTGCTCTTGCCCGCCATGTTGGGCCCCGTCACGAGGAGCAGCCGCGCGCCGTTCATGTCGAGCGTGACGTCGTTGGGCACGAACGCGCCCGGTTCGAGCATGGTCTCGACGACGGGGTGACGGGAGTCCTTGAGCTCGATGAGGGTCCCGTCGTCGACGACGGGGCGCACGTAGTCGTGGCGGTGGGCGGTCTCTGCGAACGAGGCGAGGGCGTCGATGTCGGCGAGGGCGCTCGCGAGGCGCGACACGCGCATGGCCGCGTCAGAGACCCTCTTTCGAAGCTGTTCGAAGCGCGCCGACTCGATCTCGCGGACCTTCTCTTCGGCCTCGGAGATCTCGCGCTCGAGGCGCACGAGCTCCTCGGTGACGAAGCGCTCCCCCGTCGAGACGGTCTGCTTGCGGTGATAGTCCTTGGGGACGAGGTGCAGGTTCGCCTTGGTGATCTCGATGTAGTACCCGAACACGCTGTTGTAGCGGACCTTGAGCGACGAGATCTTCGTGCGGTCCTTCTCGCGCTCCTCGAGCTTGAGGATCACGTCGCGGCCGTCGGTCATGAGGGCCACGAAGCGGTCGAGCTCGGCGTCGAAGCCCGCGCGAAAGACGCCGCCGTCGGCGAGCTGCGCGGGCGGCTGATCGGCGAGCGAGCCCGCGAGCACCTTCGCGAGGTCGTCGCACACGTCGGTCACGCGCACGGGCTTGAGCGCCTCGGCGGCGTCGGGTTGCGACGTGAGCGCCTCCATGAGCGAGGGGACCTTCGCGAGCCCGTCGCGGAGCATCCCCAGGTCGCGCGGCGTGGCCGCGCCGAGCGTGGCGCGGATCGCGATGCGCTCGAGGTCGGGGATGAGGTCGAGGGCCTTTCGCGTCGCGGCGCGCACCTCGGGGTAGGTCACCAGCGCGTCGACGGCGTCGAGGCGGCGACGGATGCGCCGCGGGTCTTGCAGCGGGAACGCGAGCCACGAGCGGAGGCGTCGCGCGCCCATCGGCGTGACCGTGTCGTCGAGGTGCGAGAGGAGCGTTCCGCGCTTCTCGCCGCGCAGCGTGCGAAAGATTTCGAGATGGGTCTGCGTGGTCTCGTCGAGGTGGAGGTGGTCCTTCACGTCGAGGCGTCCGACGCGCTGCACGGGGAGGTTGTGGCCCGGCTGCGAGACGAGCGCGTAGCGAAGCGCCACCGCGGCGGCCGTGCGCGCGCTCGGAGAGAGCCCTTCGAGCGACGCGCGCACCTCGCCCTCGGGGAGCGTCTTCGTGAGCAGCTCCGACGCGGCCGCGGGGAGCATCGGCGCGACGGCGCGCACGAACACCCGCGGGAGCACCTTCACCTGCGTGCGCACGAAGGTCTCGGCGTCGGCGGGGCAGAGGAGCTCCCGCACGTCGAGGCGCGCGAGCTCGCCCACGAGGCTCATCGCGTCGGGGACCTCCGCGGAGAAGAGCTCGCCCGTGGTGAGGTCGTACGCGGCGAGGGCCCACGCGCCCGGCAGCTCCGCGCCTCCGTCGGGCGGAATCGCCGCCGCGAGGAACTGGTTGGCCCGCGCGTCGAGCGAGTCTCCGTCGAGCACGAGCGCGGGGGTGAGCACGCGCACCACGCCGCGCTTGACGATCCCCTTGGCCTTCGACGGGTCTTCGAGCTGCTCGCAGATCGCGACCGTGTGCCCGATCTCGAGGAGCTTCGCGACGTAGGTCTGCGCCGCGTGGTAGGGCACGCCGCACATGGGGATCGAGTCGGGCTCGTTCTTGTTTCTCGACGTGAGCGTGAGGTCGAGGGCCCGCGCCGCGGTGAGCGCGTCGTCGAAGAAGAGCTCGTAGAAATCTCCCATCCGAAAGAAGAGCAGCGCGTCGGGGTGCGACTGCTTCTCGCGGAGGTACTGCTGCATCGCGGGCGCCTGCGCGCCCTTCGAAGTCGATCCGGTGGCCATTGGGCGTCTCGCTGCTCCGAGGAGGAGGGGCGCGTACGATAGCCGTCAGGGGCGGCGGGGCGCCTCTTTCTGGCGGACGTATTCTGTCAGGTGGGGGTGATGCCCCGAGCGCGTTCGGGCTTGTACCGCGGCGCGCGCGAGCGCGGGGGGCCGCTCAGCCGTCGAGCGAGCGGAGGTGCTCGATGGCCTCGGTGGCGAGGTCGCCGAGCATGATCTCACCGGCCTCGGGGTCGTCGTCGGCGGCCACGCGGCGGCGGTCGTTGCGGAGCTTCTCGAGGTCCTTCACGGCAGTGGGGTCGCCGAGCGCGGCGAGCGACTCGATGGCCGAGGCGACCACGTCGGCCGACGGGTGCTTGAGGAGCCGGAGGCAGAGCTTCACGCCGCCGGGCTCGCCGATCTCCGCGAGGATGTACGGCACCTCGGAGAGCGCCGTGGCGGCCTTTCCGTCGTCGATGAGCTTCTCGATGGCGCGGGCCACCTCGGCGTAGCGCGAGTAGGCGAGGTCCTGCAGCGACTCGCCCGCGGGGAGGCGCACCTCGGGCTCCTCGTGATCGAGCAGCTTGAGGAGCATCTTGCACGCGCGCGGTCCGCCGACGTCGCCGAGGAGCGCGCCCACGCGCATGAGCCTCGCGGTCGACTCTTCGGGGTCGGCGCCGCCGCTCCACGACTCGGTGATGGCGGCCTCCATCGCGTCGAGGCGGGCGTCGTCTTCGCCCGTGGTGAAGAACTCACCCTGCGCGCGTCGGAGCAGCCTGTCGGCGTCGAAGACCTTCTTGAGAATGTCGCTGTTGGGCGTCTTCATCGGGCGTGGCGTGTACGCCCTCGCCCGTCGGCGGGTCAAGGGCGTCACGCGCGTTCTGACGGCGTGCGGTTCAGGCGCCCCAGCGGCCTTCGGTGAGGCGCTGCTCGGCGAGCTCCGCGAGGTAGACCTCGAGGTTGGTGTAGCCCGCCATGCCGGGCATCGACATGCCCACGGTGAGGCCGTTGTGATCCTGCGCGGCGGGGTTGAGCCCGTGGGCGCGCTCCCAGGCGTCGGGCATCCCGTCGTTGTCGCCGTCGGCGGGGACGGGCGGCGGGGTGGTCCAGTCGGTGTTGCGCGCGTCGTTGGCGGGGTTGGTGGCCGCGGTCGCGGTCGAGATCACGCCCTGCGCGACGTAGCCCATGAGCCGACGGTCCATGGGGTCGCGGGGAAACGCGCCCGCGTGCGAGACGGCGTAGGCGCGCACCTGATCGCCGGGGATGTACGACACCGCGGGGAAATCATGCCGCGCGGGCACGGCCCACGAGGGCGCCGCCGTCGCCGCGGGGCTCATGGGAAAATCGTTGCAGCAGTAGACGAGGGCCCAGTCGGTGCGGCCCGGCGCGGTGTTGAGCCGGTCGTCGCGGAAGTACACCGTCGAGCGCCCCGTGGGGTTGGGGAAGAACATCATCGCGAAGGAGAACCCGGGCCGCGCGACGCCGACGTTCCCCACCCAGTTGAGCTGGTAGTACACGGGCATCCCGTCGGCCGAGCTGGTGCCCGTCGTGTGCCCCGAGTCGATGTAGTACTCCTGGCCCCAGAGGAGGTTGTTCGCGAGCTCGATGCGCGCCGTCGAGCCCGCCGCCGCGGGGCTCTCGCGCGCCATCTCGGGGTAGCGGCCCTGGATGCGAATCCACGTCGTGCGGGCGACGGTGATCCCGTCGAGCTGATAGCCCGCGGCGGGGTTCGAGTAGTTCATCAGCATCCCGCCGCGGTCGGAGTGCCACCCGAGCGCCTCGGCGATGATGGAGTCCTGCACGGTGATGTTGTTCGAGTACGAGATCTCGACGTTCTCATCGACGGAGTTCTCCGACGAGATGTGGTCGGCGATCATGCGTCGCGTGTGCCGGATGCGGAGCCCGTCGCCGTCGATGAGCTCGTCGCCCGCGCCGGGCTCGCCGGGCCTCGTGCGGATGTGCCGCAGGATGATGTTGTCGACGCCGCGCACGCCCGCGCCGCAGTTGCTGTCGCACCACGTCGCCTCGTCGGTGTGGATGCCCCGCACCGTCACGCCGCCCGGCGCGCTCTGGCCCGCGATGGTGACGTCGCCCTGCGAGATGCGGAACGAGCCGTTGATGAAGCCGCTCACGCGGAAGAGCACGTAGCGCGGCCCCGTGGCCTCGAGCGCCTCGGTGAGCGACCCGGGGCCCGTGGGCGCGAGCGTGGTCACGAAGATCACGCGGCCTCCGCGTCCGCCCGTGGCCGACGCGCCGAAGCCGTCGGCGCCGGGGAAGGCCTTGAGCCCGCCCGTCGGCGCGATCGTCGGCACCTGCCGCGTCGTGAGCTGACCGAGCGCAGGCGCGACGGAGACGCCGGGCGAGGGCGAGGTGGGCGGCGCGGTGGGCGCGTCGACGGTCGTCGCGACGTCCCGGGGCGCGCTCGCGTCCGCGGTCATGGCGACGTCCCGGGGCGCGCTCGCGTCGACGGTCATCGCGACGTCGCGGGGCGCGCTGGCGTCCGCGGTCATCGCGACGTCGCGGGGCGGCGCGCTCACGTCGGCGCCGGGCGCGACGTCGCGGGGCGCGCGCGCGTCGGGCGCTGCGGTCACCGCGTCGGGGGTCTGCGGGCGCGCGTCGGTGACGGCGCTCGCGTCGGGGTCGTCGTAGTCGCCGAGCGCTCCGCTCGCGTCGCAGCCGACGCCGAGGAGCGCGAACAGGTAGAGCGTCGAAGTGGTGGGTCGGCGCTGCCTGCGGTGCGGTGCATCCCTCATTGTGGTCGTTGTAACAGCGCCTGCGCAGGCTGCGCAATGCGGCCCCGATCCGTACAGAAAGTCTGCACGCGATGCGTCGTGGACGTTCGTCATGTTGTCCCTCCCACCCTTCTCAACGGACGGACGGAGAGGGGCCTTGAGAGAAATGATGCTTGGATATCGATGTTCAGCCGGTGTCGCGCTCTTCCACCACGACTGAAGCGGCGACCATCGGGAGGACGGCCCACGCGGCGAGCACCGCGACGGAGGCCCACGCGGGCGGCGCCTCGACGTTGCTGTCTCCGCCGGTGAGGGCGTAGGGCAGGCCCGAGAGCACGCTCGCGTGATACGAGATCGACGCGTACGAGAGCTTCTCCCACGCGCTCGGGAGGGCGCCCTCGGTGAGGGTGAGCACCGAGAGCGCGGTGACCACGGGGTGCTTGGGCACGAGCGCGCCGACGGCGACCGAGAAGCTCACGAGGGTCATCGCCTCGAGCGCGAGCCCGAGGGGGATGCGCCCGAGCGACGCGAGGTCGGCGACGCCCGTGAGCGCGTTCGCGACCGCGAGCAGCGCGCCCGAGAGCACGAGTGCGAGGCCCGCGAGGAGCGTGTGTCCGAGGGCCTCGCCGAGCAGCACGTACGCGCGGCGGAAGGGGCGCGTGAACCAGTAGACCACCGTGCGGTTCTCGAAGCTCTCGCCCACGGGCCCGGCCACCATCGCGGCCACCATGAGCGGCGCGACGAGGCGCAGGGCGAGGGGACCGCCCGCCGCGAGGGCGCCCTGACCGCGCGCGCCGAAGAGCGCGCCGAACGCGGCGGGCACGAACGACAGCCCCGCGATGACCCAGGTGCTCGGGCGCCGCGCGGCGCGCAACACGGTGGTGCGTGCGACGGTGAGCGCGCTCACGACACGGCTCCGCGGGGGTCGGTGGTGAGGTAGCGAAACACCGCGGCGAGGTTGTCGTCGGGCGAGGCGAGGGCGGTGATCTTCACGCCGTGCTCCAGCGCGAGCTTCGGGATGGCCCCGTAGGCCGCGTCGGGGTCGCGCGTTTCGAACTCGATCTTGTCGGCCGCGGGGAAGCGCAGCGAGGCCACCGAGGGCAGCGCCACGAGGGCCGCGGCGAGCTTGCGGGGCGCGTCGCACGTGAGCGCCACGCGGTGGGGGTGCCGGTCGATCATCGCGCGGATGGCGTGCACGTCGCCCTGCGCGAGGAGCTGTCCCTTGTAGAGCACGACGATCTGCGAGGTCATGGTCTCGACCTCGTCGAGGATGTGGCTCGAGACCACCACGGCCTTGCCGCGGGCGCCGAGCTTCTGGATGAGCTCCACCATGTGGGCGCGGGCGAGCGGGTCGAGGCCCGTCATGGGCTCGTCGAGGAGCACCACGTCGGGGTCGTGGAGGAGCGCCTGCGCGAGCTTGGTGCGCTGGCGCATGCCCTTGGAGTACGTGCTCACGCGTCGATCGAGCGCTTTTTCAAGCCCCACTTCGAAGAGCGTCTCCTCGGCGCGACGGCGGGCGGCGGCGCGGTCCATCCCCGAGGCTTCGGCGAGGGCGGTGACGAACTCGCGCGCGGTGAGCTCTTCGAAGAACACCTCGATCTCGGGCGCGTACCCGATGCGCTTGAACACCTCGAGCGAGGGGACGCGCTGACCGAAGACCCGCACCTCTCCGCGGCTCGGCGTGACCTCGCCCGTGAGCGCCTTCAAGAAGGTGCTCTTGCCCGCGCCGTTGGGGCCGAGGAGGCCCGTGATTCCGCGGCCGAGGCGCAGGGTGACCTCGCGCAGCCCGAGCACCGCGCCGTACCACTTCGAGACCGCGACGAACTCGATCACCGCGTCGGAGCTCTGGGCGCTCATCCTCGCACCACCTCGGCGCTTCGAACGCGCGCCCACGCGATCGCGAGGGGGCCGACGATCCACGCGAGGAGCGCCAGCGACGGGGCGGCCTTCGCGACGCCCGCGACGCGCGCGGTCTCGGCGCCGCCGAGGAGGAGGTCACAGACGGCGGCGCCGGAGTCCATCACCGAGAGGGTCTCGACCCAGGGGTAGTGCGTGTTGTGTCCGACGATGGCCGCGACGGTGCCCGAGCCGAGCACCACGGCGAGGAACATCGCCTGCGCGAGGCCCTTGCGGCGCGTGAGCGAGGAGCACCCCAGCGCGACGGCGCCGAGGGCGGCGAGGCGCGCCGTGACCCCGAAGAGGCCCACCGCGGCGAGCTTCGCGGTGACGAGCGGGTCGGGGGTGAACGCGAGGCGCTCGACGCAGTACGCGGCCACGGTGGCGTAGCCGAAGAGGGCGGCCCACGCGACGGCGCCGACCATGCGCCCGGCGAGGTATTGCCCCGCGCCGACGGGGCGCGCGAAGTGAAACTGGAACGCGCCCGCGTTGAGGTCGGCGGCCACCGCGGGCGCGCCGCACACGAGCACGAGGAGCAGCGACGGGAGGTACTGCGCCGCGAGGGCGTAGGTCACGGCCACCGCCTCGGCGCCGCGGTCGAACTCCTGGAGCCCGTTGCCCGCGGAGTGCGCGATGCGCGAGAAGCCCAGTCGAAACCCGAGCGCCACGGCGCCCATCGCGCCCGTGAGCAGCGCGCCCACGAGGAAGAGCTTCACCGCGCGGAGCCTCCACTGCGCGCGCACGGCGTAGCGGGCGATGACGGCGAAGCGCGTCGCGGGGCCGAGGCGCGCGCCCTCATAGCGACGGTACGCGAGGTCGTGGATGACGCCCGCGGGCTGGGTCGGAGGAGAGGTCATGTGAGCATCCGGACGAAGGCCTCGTCGAGGGAGTGCGTGCGCGACGAGAGCTGACGCACCTGCACGTTCGCGTCGGCGGCGCTCTTCCACACGGCGTCGAGGTCCGTCGCCCCGACGGGGGGAACGACCAGCCACGTGGTGCGCGACGCGTCGATGGCCTTCTCGGGCGTGCACCCGTTGGCGCGCAGCGCTCTTTCGAACGCCTCGGGGTCGCCCTTGATGCGCACGGTGTAGCGCCCGTCGCTCTCGCCGAGGAGGTCCTTGAGCGGCGCGTCGGCCATGAGCCTCCCGTTGGCGAGCACGATGACGTGGTCGCACACGCGCTCGACGTCGTGGAGCAGGTGCGTCGAGAGCACGACGTCGCACCCGCGGCGGGTCTTGAGGTCGGCGACGAGGCCGAGCATCTCTTCGCGCGACGCGGGGTCGAGGCCGTTGGTGGGCTCGTCGAGAAAGAGCAGGTCGGGGTCGTGGACGATCGCCGCCGCGAGCTTCGCGCGCTGCTTGAGCCCCGTGGAGTAGCCCTCGACGGGGAGGTACCGCTTGTCGTCGAGGCCCACGTAGAAGAGGGCCGCGTGCGCGCGTTCGAGGGCCTCGCGCGGAGGCAAGCCCGCGAGCTCGGCGCCGTAGGAGCAGAGCTCCACCGCGGTCATGCCGGGGAGGTGGGCGTCGTCTTCGGGCATGTATCCGACGCGCGCTCGCACCGCGAGGGGATCGCGCGAGGGGTCGAGGCCGAGCACTTCGACAGAGCCGCTCGTCGAGCGCGTGAGCCCGAGGAGGATCTTGAGCAGCGTGCTCTTGCCCGCGCCGTTGGGGCCGAGGAGCGCGGTGCGACCGGGAGGGATCGCGAGCGTGATGTCATCGAGCGCGGTGACGCCTTCGAATCTCCGCGACAGCGAGGTGACCCTTACCTGCACGGCGGCGGACGCTATCACAGCACCTCCCCCCGTCCACTTCCGCGGAAGGGAGGGTGGGTGTGCGCGTCGATGTGGGGTGAGCAGTGGAGGAGGGAGGCCGAGGTCTCAGTCGGGGAAGGCCGCGATGTACGCGCGGCCCGCGGAGCCCGCGCCGGGCGTGAGCGCGCACGCCGAGAGCAGCGGCGGGTTGAACGATCCGCCGAGCGAGCACGACGCGCTGAGGGCCGAGATGCGAATGCGGCCGAGACCGCCCGCGCCGCCGGGCGTGTTCGAGTAGATCGTCGCGCCGGGGCCGCCCGTTCCGCCGATGGCGCTCACCGCTGCGCCCGAAGCCACCGTGACCGAGGGCGCGTAGAGGAACACCACGCCGCCCGATCCGCCGCCGCCGCCGCCGCCCACGCAGGCCGCGCGCTGACCGTTGCCGCCGTTGGCGAGCGTGCGTCCCGTCGCGGCGATGCTGACCGAGACGTGCGACGCGATGCGAAGCGCGCCGCCGCCACCGCCGCCGCCCGTTCCCTCGTCACCGCCGCCGCCGCCGCCGCCCGATCCGGGCTGGAAGGTCGTCGCGACCGCGAGGTCTGCCGCGGCCGCCGCGCCGATCGATCCGCCGCCGCCGCCGCCGCCGCCGTAGGGCGAGTAGCCGCCGCGAACCACCGAGTCGGTGCCCGCGACGCCGTCGTAGATCGCGACGCCCGAAGAACCACCGCCGCCGCCGCGGTTCGGAGCGCCGCCGCCGCGCGCGCCGCCGGCGCCGCCGCCCGGTCCGCCGCCCGCGCCGCCCGAGGTGATGTTGCCGTACGCAGCGCCGCCGCCGCCGCCGCGGGACCGCCGCCACCGCCGCCGCCCGATGCGTACCCGCCGCCGCCGCCGCCGCCCGTGCCGCCGCGTCCGTCCGACGTGCCCGTGGAGCCGCCGTTCGCGCCGCTCGGACCGACGCCGCCGGTGCCTCCGGGGCCGCCGTTGCTGTCGCCGTCGCGTCGCCGTTCGACCCCACGCCGAGGGCGTTGCCGGTCTGGCCGCCGCCCGAGCCCGCGCCGTTGTCGACGCAGTCACCGTGGGGCCGCCGAGTCCGCCCGAGACGTCGATCGTGCCCGCGATGGTGACGGCGCCCGTCGCGCGGAGGTCGAGCACGCCGACGCCGTTGGTGGTCACCGTCACGCCCGCCGGGATGTTGATCGTCGTGAAGTTGTGAACGCCCGGCGGGAGCACCGTGTTGGTCGCGGGATTGAACGCGCCCTCCGCGCCCGTCGAGGGGAAGCGCGTGCACGACCCCGACACGCAGGAGCGCCGCTCGCCGCAGACCGTCCTGCAGGCGCCGCAGTTCAAGTGTTCGAGCGGAGGTCGACCTCGCAGCCGTCGGAGGCCACGCCGTTGCAGTCGCTGAAGCCCGTGTTGCAGGTGAACCCGCACACGCCGCTCGAACACGAGAGCGTCGCGTTGGCCGCGGTGGGGCAGGCGTTTCCGCAGCGTCCGCAGTTCGAGAGGGTGTTCGTGAGGTTGATCTCGCAGCCGTCGCTCGCGGTGGCGTTGCAGTTGCCGAAGCCCGTGTCGCAGGCCGCGACGCCGCAGAGCCCCGTGAGGCAGAACGCGGTCGCGTTGGGGAGCGAGCACACCGTCCCGCACGCGCCGCAGTTGGTCGGATCGAGGCTGGTGTTGGTGCACGCGCCCGAGCAGCTCGTGAGGCCCGACCCGCACGAGGCCGAGCAGCTCCCGGCGGCGCAGAGCTGACCCGCGGCGCAGGCGCGGCCGCACATCCCGCAGTTGGCCGGGTCGGTGTTCGTGTTCACACACGCGGTGCCGCACGCGACCTGTCCCGTCGGACACGAGATCGTGCACGCGCCCGACACGCAGATCTGCCCCGAGGCGCACGCGCGCCCGCACATCCCGCAGTTCTGCCGGTCGGTCTGGAGGTTCTGGCAGGCGCCCGTGCAGTTGGTCAGGCCCGTTCCGCACGAGACCGTGCACGTTCCGCCGGAGCACACCTGACCGCTGGCGCAGGTGCGGCCGCAGGCGCCGCAGTTGCCGTTGTCGGTCTGAAGGTCACGGCAGGTCCCCGTGCAGTCGGTGAGGCCCGTTCCGCACGAGACCGTGCACGCGCCGCCGGAGCACACCTGGCCCGCGGGACACGCGCCGCCGCAGCGTCCGCAGTTGGCGTTGTCCGTCGCGAGGTCGCGGCAGGTGCCCGAGCAGTTGGTGAAGCCCGACGCGCACGACACCGAGCACGTTCCGCCCGAGCAGAGCTGTCCGCTCGCGCAGACCGTCCCGCAGCGGCCGCAGTTGCCGTTGTCGGTGGCGAGGTCGCGGCACGTCCCCGAGCACGCCGTCTGACCGCTCGGGCAGCTCACCACGCACGCGCCCGACGTGCAGATTTCACCTGCGGCGCAGGCGCGTCCGCACGATCCGCAGTTGAGCCGGTCGTCGGTAAGGTCGCGGCACGCGCCGGAGCAGTCGGTGAAGCCCGAGGCGCACGAGACCGCGCAGGTTCCGCCGGAGCAGACCTGCCCGCTCGCGCAGGTGCGTCCGCAGGCGCCGCAGTTGTTGTTGTCGGTCGTGAGGTCGCGACACGTCCCCGAGCAGTTGGTGAAGCCCGTCGCGCACGACACGTTGCACACGCCGCCGGAGCACACCTGACCCGCGGAGCACGCGCTGCCGCAACGACCGCAGTGGCCGTTGTCGGTGCTGAGATCGCGGCAGGTGCCCGAGCAGTTGGTGAGGCCCGTTCCGCACGAGACGTTGCAGGTGCTACCCGAGCAGACCTGCCCGCTCGCGCAGGTGCGTCCGCATGCGCCGCAGTTGTTGTTGTCGGTGGTGAGGTCGCGGCACGCGCCCGAGCAGTTGGTCTGCCCCGCCACGCAGCTCACGACGCACGCGCCCGCGACACACGCCTGACCCGACGGACACACGGTGCCGCAGCGACCGCAGTTCTGCCGGTCGGTCTGGAGGTTCTGGCAGGCGCCCGAGCAGTTGGTGAAGCCCGTCGCGCACGAGACCGCGCAGCTCCCCGACGAGCACACCTGACCCGCGGGACACGCCGTGCCGCAACGACCGCAGTTGTTGTTGTCGGTCTGAAGATCGCGGCACGTCCCCGAGCAGTTGTTGAGACCCGCGCCGCACGAGACCGCGCACGCGCCGTCGGAGCAGACCTGACCTGCGGGGCACGCGGCGCCGCAGCGTCCGCAGTTGGCGTTGTCGGTCGCGAGGTCGCGGCAGGTGCCCGAGCAGTTGGTGAAGCCCGAGAGGCACGAGACGTTGCACGTCCCGCCCGAGCACACCTGACCCGCGGGACACGTCGTTCCGCAGCGTCCGCAGTGGTTGTTGTCGGTCGCGAGGTCGCGACACACGCCAGAGCAGTTGCTGAGCCCCGCGCCGCACGAGACGACGCACGACCCGGCGACGCAGATCTCACCGTCGGCGCAGGCGTTGTCGCACATGCCGCAGTGGAGGCGGTCGGTCTGCTGGTCGCGGCACGTCGCGCCGCACGCGATGAGGCCCGGCGTGCACGAGAGCGCGCAGCGGCCCGCGGAGCACACCTGACCCGACGGACACACCGCGCCGCAGGCGCCGCAGTTCAGGCGGTCGTTGTTGAGGTCGTGGCAGGTGCCAGAGCAGTTCGAGAAGCCCGTCGCGCACGACACCGCGCAGGTGCCGCGCGAGCACACCTGACCCGACGGACACGTCGTCCCGCAGCTGCTGCAGTTGTTGTTGTCGGTGCTCAGATCGCGGCACACGCCGGAGCAGTTCTCGAGGCCCGCGCCGCACGTCACCGAGCACACGCCGCTCGCGCACACGCGACCCGCGGGGCAGACCGTTCCGCAGCGTCCGCAGTTGTTGTTGTCGGTGCTCAGATCGCGGCACACGCCCGAACACTCGGTGAGCGGAACGCCGCACGACACCGTGCAGGTCCCCGCGGAGCACACCTGGCCCGCGGAGCAGGCGAAGCGGCACGCGCCGCAGTTGTTCACGTCGGTGTCGAGGTCGCGGCAGACGCCCGAGCAGTTCTCGAGTCCCGCGCCGCAGCTCACGGCGCAGGTCCCGCCCGAGCAGAGCATGCCCGCGGTGCAGGCCGTTCCGCACGCGCCGCAGTTGGCGTTGTCGCTCGTGAGGTCGCGGCACGTCCCCGAGCACTCGGTCTGACCGCTCGGGCAGCTCACCACGCAGGCGCCGCCCATGCAGATCTGCCCTGCGGCGCAGCGCATTCCGCACGCGCCGCAGTTGAGCCGGTCGTCGGTGAGGTCGCGGCACGCGCCCGAGCAGTTGGTGAAGCCCGTCGCGCAGGTCGTCGAGCACGCGCCCGCGGAGCACACCTGACCCGCGGGGCACGACGTTCCGCACGCGCCGCAGTTGGCGAGGTCGGTGGTGACGTCGCGGCACGAGCCCGAGCAGTTGGTGAAGCCGTCAGCGCACGAGAGGTTGCACACGCCGCCCGAGCACACCTGACCCGACGGACACGCGCCGCCGCAGCGTCCGCAGTTGCCGTTGTCCGTCGAGAGGTCGCGGCACATCCCCGAGCAGTTGGTGAGGCCCGAGCCGCACGAGACGTTGCACGCGCTGCCCGAGCAGACCTGACCGGCGGGGCACGTCGTTCCGCATGCGCCGCAGTTGTTGTTGTCGGTGGTGAGATCACGGCACGCGCCCGCGCAGTCGGTCTGTCCTGCGATGCAGCTCACCACGCAGGCGCCTGCGATGCAGACCTGTCCGCTCGCGCAGACCGTCCCGCACGCGCCGCAGTTCTGGCGGTCGGTCTGGAGGTTCTGGCAGGCGCCCGCGCAGTTGGTCGTCCCCGCGCCGCACGAGACCGCGCACGCGCCCGCCGAGCACACCTGACCGCTGGCGCAGGCGCGCCCGCAGGCGCCGCAGTGGTTGTTGTCGGTCTGCGTGTCGCGGCACGTGCCCGAGCAGTTGGTGAGGCCCGCGCCGCACGAGACCGCGCACGCGCCCGCCGAGCAGATCTGCCCAGCGGGGCACGAGGTTCCGCACGTCCCGCAGTTGCCGTTGTCGGTGGCGAGGTCGCGGCAGGTGCCCATGCAGTTGGTGAGGCCCGCGCCGCACGAGGTCGCGCACGATCCGTTGGAGCACACGTTGCCCGCGGGGCACGCGGTTCCGCACGCGCCGCAGTTGCGGTTGTCGGTGTCGAGGTCGCGGCAGGTCCCCGAGCAGTCGGTCTGACCCGAGAGGCAGCTCACGACGCAGCGCCCCGCGGTGCACACCTGACCCGACGGACACGCGGCGTCACAGGCCCCGCAGTGCAGCCGATCGCTCTGAAGGTCGCGACACACGGAGCCGCACACCGTGAGCCCGTCGGTGCACGAGACGGCGCAGCGTCCGGCGGCGCAGACCTGTCCCGCGGGGCAGGCCATGCCGCACGCGCCGCAGTGCTGACGGTCGTTGTTGAGGTCGTGGCAGGTGCCGGAGCAGTTGGTGAAGCCCGAGGCGCAGCTCACCGAGCACGTCCCGCGAGAGCACACCTGACCGCTCGGACAGGCAGTGCCGCACGCGCCGCAGTTGCCGTTGTCGGTCGAGAGATCGCGGCACGTCCCGGTGCAGTTCTCGAGGCCCGCGCCGCAGCTCACTGCGCAGGTTCCGCTCGAACACACCATGCCCGCGGAGCATGCCGTTCCACACGCGCCGCAGTTGCGGTTGTCGGTCTGGAGGTCGCGGCACGTGCCCGAGCAGTTGGTGAGCGTCGCGCCGCACGAGACGGCGCACGATCCCATCGCGCAGACCTGACCCGCGGGGCACGCCGTTCCGCACGCGCCGCAGTTGGTCGTGTCGGTGGTGAGGTCACGGCACGTCCCCGAGCACTCGGTCTGACCGTTCGGACAGCTCACCACGCAGGCGCCGCCCATGCAGATCTGACCCGCGCCGCACGAGACGCCGCAACCGCCGCAGTTCATCCGGTCGGTGCGCGTGTCGGCGCAGTAGCGAGCGCCGCCCGCGTCACCCACGCCGCCGTCGGCGCCGGGCGCGGTGCACGTCGCGAGGCCCGAGCCGCACTCGCGCGCGCAGACGCCCTCGGCGCACACGAGCCCTTCGGCGCAGGCCATCCCGCACGCGCCGCAGTTCGCACGGTCGGTGCGCGTCGTCACGCAGAGCCCGCCGCACGCGACCTGACCGCTCGGACAGCTCAGCGCGCAGGTGCCCATGGAGCAGACCTGAAGCGGCCCGCACGCGCGTCCGCAGACGCCGCAGTTCGCGCGGTCGCTCTGGAGGTTCGCGCAGCGCCCGCTGCACGCTACCTCGGGCGCCGTGCAGACCACGTCGACGCTCGCGTCCATGCCGCCGGGCGAACCGCCGACGACCGGCGTGCCGTCACAGCCCACGAAGAGGGCCATGAGCCATACCCCGAGCGCAGTTCGCGCCCTCGCTCTCCACAAGGATGTCATCGCCAGTGCCCTTTCGAGTGCGGCGCTCGCTGCGCCGCCACCGCGCCATCAGAAGCGCCCGCGTCGTCTCTGCGATGGCCGCCGCGCGAACGAAGTGGTCGCGATTCAGAGGCGAACGAGCCCATTGCCGAGGGGGCCACGATCCCTTTTGGATATCAAGGCAATTGCGGAAGCGGGTCGCGCGGGCGGACACCCTTCGGGCGCGTCCGCGGCGTGACGGCCACGGGGCTGCGGCGGGTCTTGCGCGTACACCAGTCCCCGCGCGGCGTTCTGCGCTGTAGCATCGGCGCCCTCTGATGCGACTCGCGGACCGATATCGACTGGTGCGACGTGTGGGTGAAGGCGGCGGCGGAGGCGTGTACCTCGTCGAGGACCGCCTCGCGGACGGCGCGGTGATGGTGCTCAAGCGGCTCCACGCGCAGGCGCAGGCGTCGCTCGCGCAGTGGATCGTCAACGAGTTCCAGATCCTCGCGCAGCTCGACCTGCCCACGATCGCGCGGGTCTACGATTTCGGCCTCGCGAGCGCCGACGCGGAGGACCCCGGCGGCGCGTTCTTCACCCGGGCCTTCGTCGACGGCGTGCCCCTCGACGACGCGCTTTCGAAGCTCCCGCCCGCCGAGCTCGGCCCCCGCGTGCGCGCGCTCATCGTCTCGGCCGCGCTCACGCTGCGAGAGCTGCACAGGCTCGGCGTGGTGCACGGCGACCTCAAGCCCGCGAACCTCATCGTGCCCGCAGACGATGGCGACCGCGTCGTGCTCATCGACTTCGGCCTCGCGCACGGCGGCCTCGGCGCGGCGGCCCACGTCCGCGGCGGGACGCTCGGGTTCATGCCACCGGAGCGCCAGGCGATGCTCCTCTCGGGCGAGGCGCTCCCGCCCGATCCCTGCGCCGACGTGTACTCGCTCGCGGTCACGCTCCGATGCGCGCTCGCGGGCTCGCTCCTCGCGCACGACGCCCCCGCGCCCGAGCGCGTCGCGTCGGATCCCGCCCTGCGCGCGCTGTGGGACGTGGGCGCGCGCGGCGCTTCGGAGGAGCCCTCGCGACGCTTCGCCACGATGGACGACCTCCTCGCGGCCCTCGGTCACTCGGCCGACGTGCGCTCGACGGCGGGGCGGCGCGTGGTGCTCCGTCCCGAGGGGCGCGAGGCCGAGCTGGGCGTGCTCCTCGACGCCGTCGCGCGGAGGCTCGTTGATCGCCACGCGGGCGTGTCGTGCGTGCTCGTCGCGGGCGAGGAGGGCAGCGGTCGCAGCACGCTCCTGCGAGAGCTCACGTGGCGCGCGCAGCTCCGCGGCGTGCAGGTGCTCCAGGTGACGGGCGCGCCCGGTGAGGCGCCGGCGAAGCGGCTCCGTGACGGGGCGGGGATCCTCTCGGGCACCGTCGTCGACCCCGCGGCGCCCGACGCGCTGGTGACCGCGTTTCGCAAGGCCGCGGCGGCGTCGCCGGTGCTCGTGCTCGCCGACGACCTCGACCGCGCCGACCCCGCGATCGCCGCGCAGCTCCGCTCGATCGCGTACGGGTGTGACCCCGGCGAGGCGCTCCTCGTCGTCGCGACGGCGGAAGACGTGGCCCGCGTGAAGGAGCTCGAACCGGGCCAGCGCGTCTCTCTCGGTCCGCTCGATGAGGCCACCGTCGCGGCCCTCTGCGTGCAGACCCTCGGCGCGGTGGAGCCCGCCGTCGCGGCCGCCGTGCACCGGCGAACGGGCGCGCTCCCCCTCGCGGTCACCGAGATGCTCGCGGCGCTCGCGAGAGACGCCGCGGTGTCGCCCGCGGACGTCGAGCGCGTCGAGGTCGCCGGTCGCGCGCACGACGTCGCCGCGCGTCGCGCGATGGCGCTCACGTCCGAGGCCCGCGCCGCGGCGGCGACGGTGCACGCCCTCGGTCGCGCGGCCACGCCCGAGGCCCTTCGATCGCTGGAGGTCTCTCGCGACGACCTCGAAGCGGCGCGCGCCGCGGGCGTCGCGACGACGACAGCCGACGGTCGGTGGCAGCTCACGCAGACGGCGCTCGGCCCGGCGCTGCTCGACGCGCTCGACGCGTCGACGCGGCAGCGCGTGCTGCTCCGTGTGGCGACGGCGCTCGACGCCGCGAACGCGCCGGTCACCACGCGCTGCGAGGCGTGGACCCGCGCGGGCGACGTGGTCCGCGGGCGCGCGCTCGCGACGGAGGCCGTGGCGTCGCTGCGGGCCGAAGGGCTCCCGCTGGCGGCGGCGCGGCTGCTCGAAGCGCTGCGCACGAGGGCGCCCGAGGCGACCACCGACGCTGACCGCTACGCCGAGGCCGAGCTCCTCCACGAAGGGGGGATGGTCGCCGAGGCCGAGGCCCTCGCGAGGCGCGTCGGGAGCGGCGATCGCGACCTCGCGCTGCGGGCGCTGCTCCTGCGCGGGAGGCTGCGCCGAGGTGTGGGCGACACCGACGGCGCCGAGGCGTTGCTCGATGAGGTGGCGCGCGGCGCGAAGGCCACCGACCCCGACCTCGCGGCCGAGGCGACGCTCGAGTGGGCGCGCGCGACGATGGTGCGAGGCGCGTACGCCGAGGTGCAGGCGCGCTGCGTCGAGGCCGTGGCGATGGCGCGCTCGCCCAAGGTGCGCGCCGCGGCGAAGGCCCTCGGCGGCGTGGCGGCGCTCTACGCGGGAGACGCCGCGCAGGGCACGGCGATGCTCGAAGCGGCGCGGGGAGAGTACGCGTCGCTGGCCCTTCCGCGCGAGGAGGCGACGCTGCTCGTGTACCTCGCGATCGGCCGCGAGCGCGCGGGCGACCTCGCGGGCGCGCGCAACCTCCACGAGCAGTCGCTCGACCGCGCGCGCGCCGCGGGAGACCTCCGCGCGATGGTCACCGCGCGCATCAACCTCGGTCACATCGCGCAGCGCACGGGCGACCTCGGCGCGGCGCTCGAACACAACGAGGCCGCCCTCACGCTCGCGCGTCGCGCGGGGATTCGCACGGTGGTCCCGACGGCGAGGCTCAACCTCGCGAGCCAGCTCCTTCGCATCGGGTCGCTCGATCGGGCGCGCGCCGAGCTCGAAGCGGCCCTCTCGCTCGCGAAGGAGGCGGGCGCACGCGACATGGTGGCCGCCGCGACGCTCATGCTCGGCGTGGCGTCGGCGCGCGCGGGAGAGACCGCGCAGGGCCTCGCGATGATGGCCGAGTCCGAGCGACTCTTCACCGAGCTCGGTCAGCACGACGACGCCGCCGACGCGCTCCTCGACGCGGCCGAGGCGCTGCTCGACCGGGGCAGCGGTGGCGACGCCGAGCTCGCGGCCGAGCGCGTGACGCGTGCGAGGGCGGCGTGCGCGGACCTCGGGCTCCGTGACGCGCGCGCCAAGATGCTCGAAGCGCGGGTGTCGCTCGCGCGGGCCGACGCGCGCGGGGCGCTCAGGCTCCTCAACGAAGCCGTGACCGCGGCCGAGGCGGGGAGCGACTGGGAGGTGCTCGCGGAGTCGCTCGCGGCGCGCGCGCAGGCCCACGAGTCGACGGGCGCGGACCTCCACGCGAGGCGCGAGCGAGAGCGCGCTGTCGAGGTGCTCGAAGAGAAGGCCGCGCTCCTTCCGCCCGATCTCCGCAGCGCGTTCTGGAGCGACGCGCGCCGCGCGGCGCTGCGCTCGCACACGACCGCGGCGCCCGCGAGCATCCCCGAGGTGACGCCCCTCGCGCGGCGACTCACGGCCACGTCGCACTCGATCATGGGTGCGCGCGGCGGCGCGACGGCGAACTCGCTCGGCCCGACCTTCATCGCGTCCGACGAGCGGCTGGTGCTGCTGCTCGAATTGTCGCGACGGCTGGCCGAGGCGAACTCCCTGGAGCGCGTGCTCGATCAGGCCGTGCGCAGCGCCGTGGAGCTCACCCACGCGGAGCGCGGCGCGATCCTCCTGGCGGGCGACGATGGGCTTCAGGTGCGCGTGCGCACGGGGACCTTTCGCGGTGATGGCCCCGACGAGAGCTTCTCGCGCTCGATCGCGGAGTCGGTGTGGATCGACGGCGAGCCCGTGGTGACGCTCAACGCGCAGGGCGACCGTCGCTTCTCGGATTTTCGCTCGGTGCACGAGCTCGGCATCGCGGCCATCGCGGCGGTTCCGTTGCGCGCGGGCGGCCGCACGCTGGGCGTGCTCTACGTCGAGAACCGCAGGCGTCGGACGGCCTGGTCGAACACCGACGTGTCGCTCATGGCGGCCTTCGCGGAGCAGGCGGGCGTCGCCGTCGAGCACTGCCGCCTCGTCGAGGAGCTCGAGGCGAAGACCCGAGAGCTCGAGGCCGCGCGACGCGAGATCGAGGCGCTCCTCGTGGTGCGCACGCAGGAGCTCGAAGCCACGCGCACCTCGCTCGCCCGCGCGCAGGAGGCGCTCACGCGTCGCTTCGCGCCCGAGGGGATCGTCGCGCACACCGACACGATGCGACGGCTCTTCGCGGTGATCGATCGGGTGCGCGACTCCGACGTACCGGTGGTGATCGAGGGCGAGTCGGGCACGGGCAAGGAGCTCATCGCGCGCTCGCTTCATTTCGCGGGAGCGCGCGCGAAGGGGCCCTTCGTGGTGGTGCACTGCGGGGCGATCCCCGAGACGCTGCTGGAGAGCGAACTCTTCGGGCACGTGAAGGGCGCGTTCACGGGGGCCGACCGCGATCGTCGCGGGCTCATCGCGAGCGCGCACACGGGCACGCTCTTTCTCGACGAGGTGAGCGAGATGTCGCCGCGCATGCAGGTGGAGCTCCTGCGCGTGCTGCAAGACCGACGCGTGCGCCCCGTGGGCGGAGAGAAGGACGAGCGCGTCGACGTGCGCGTCGTCGCGGCGAGCAACCGCGCGCTCAAGGACCTCGTCGCCGACGGGAGATTCCGCGAGGATCTCTACTACCGACTCTGCGTGGTGTCGGTGCGCATCCCCTCGCTGCGAGAGCGCGTCGACGACATCCCGGCGCTCGCTACGCACTTCCTCTCGGAGTTCGCCAGGGAGCAGGGGACGGCGCGCAAGCGGCTCTCGCGCGAGGCCCTCGCGAAGCTCCTCCGCGCGTCGTGGCCGGGCAACGTTCGGCAGCTCCGTCACGCGCTCGAGAGCGCCGCGGTGCTCTGCGATGGAGACGTGATCGAGGCCGACATGCTCCGCGCGAGCGAGGCCGCGCCCGCCGCGGTTCCCTCCGTCGCGCCGGGAGCGCCCTCGCAGCCTTCGGCGGCGCCCTCTCCGCTCGCGGTACGCAAGGCCAGCGAGCGCCAGAAGATCATCGACGCCCTCGAAGAGGCCAACTGGAACAAGGTCCGCGCCGCGCAGGTGCTCGGCATGCCCCGACGCACGCTCTACCGAAGACTTCAGGAGTACGGCCTGCTCGAATGACCTCGACCGCGCCGTCGGCAGGTCCGCGTCTAGACTCCATCGGGGCTGTGCCGTAGTGTGCCGACGACCTCCGCAGGGTGTCGCCGACGTCGGACGATCCCGCGACGGAGGGGCCGCACGGTCGGGAGCGCGATCCGCGGCACGCTCCATGCGAAGTGTCTTTCTGGGAGATCGCGTCGTGTCGAAGACCACACTGCCCCGACTGCTGCTCGTGCCCGTGCTCGCGTTCGGGTGCGTGTTCACGTCGCGCCCGCAGTTGCCGGCCGCCGACGGCTCCGTGACCGTCTACGAAGACGTCCCGGGGATCTTCGCGGACGGCGCCACGTTCGACGTGGCCGCGCCGCCCCCCGACGCCGATCGCGGCGGCGACGTGGTCTTCGTCGACACGGGCATCCCGACGCCCGTGAGCGACGCGGCGAGCGACGCGCCCACCGCGGGCGGCGACGGAGGCGGCACCGAGACCGACTTCTGCCGCGCGCCGATGCGCGCCTCCGACGCGAGCGTCGACGGGGCCGACGACGCGAGCGCCGATGTCGCCGACGCGGGCTACTTCAACGCCCACGGCGAGCCCTGCGACCCGACCACCTACGACGCAGGCCACGACGCGAGCGACGCGACGATCGACGCGAGCGACGCGACGAACGACGCGACGGACGCGGGCGCAGCGACCGACGCCGGCGTCGCGCCCGACGCGCCCGAGACCTCGGCGGGTGATGTCTCTTCCGACGGGGAGTCGCGAGGATGAGCCGCACGCCCCGCGCGATCGCGCTCGTGTTCGCGCTCGGCCTCGGGTGCGTGTTCACGTCGCGTCCGCAGCTCCCCGCGTCGGAGCAGCCCGGGGATGCATCGAACTCGATGACGCCGACCAGCTACGACGCGGCCGCTCCCTCGGACGTGCCGACGGGCGTCGTTGACGACACGCGCGACGGCGCCGCGCGCAGCGACGCCACCCGAAGCGCCTGCGGCAGCGACGACGACGCGGGCGACGCCGATGACCTGCGCGACGCGGGCGATGCAGGCGACGCGAGCGATGCGGGCGATGCGGGCGATGCGGGCGATGCGAGTGATGCGGGCGACGCGGGACGCCACGCGGGCTGCGACGCGGGCGTCGAGGTCGGCCCCGGTGCAGCGGGGCGTTGAGCGGTCGCCATGATCGTGATCGACGAGGCGCGAGACTGGGGCGGCGCGTTCAATCGCCGCTGGGGGCCGTCGGCGCACCTCGTCTCTGACCTCCCCGGTGAAGAGGGAACGCGCGAGCTCGTCGCGTTCGCGCGCTCGCTGGGGATTCCCGCCGTCGCGATTCAGCACGCGGGGCGCTACAGCGAGCACTTCGACCTCGCGGGGCCGTGGCTCGAAGCCGCGCGTCAGGCGGGGGCGCAGCTCGTCGATCGCTATCAGCTCGTCGCGATCCTGCGGCGAAAGCGGAGCGGCGCGACGACGGGTTGAGGCGGCGCCGTCACGCTGTTCAGCCCGTCGGGGGGCCTCGGCGGCTCTTCGGGGCGATCAAGGGGCGCAACCGGGCAGGATCACAAGGCGAGAGAGGCCGCGCGCTCCGCGCCGCGTTGGTTCGCGCGTCATGGCACGACAGATCAGACGGCCACGCGCTCCGGGGCCCCCGCCCGATCGCGATGGATGCGCCTTCCCTTTCGCGCGGTGATTCTCGACACTCCGTCGGTAGTCGGCGCGACGCCGCGCCGGAGGAGGCCTACCGCGCTTATGAAATGGCTCACGCTCACGGCGCTCAGCGCGCTCGTCGCGCTCGGGTGCAGCAACACGCAGGCGGTCGTCGGAGGGCGCCTCGACGCCGAGTCCGACGTCGCCAACGACATCGCCGTCGACACGCCCGACGTCACCGACACGCCCGACGCGCGCGAGGTCCGCTGCGCCGCCTCGCAGCAGAACTGCGCGGGCGTCTGCGTCGACCTCGCGTCCGATCGAACCAACTGCGGCGCCTGCGGACTCCTCTGCGGCGGCCGTCAGGTCTGCGTCGCGGGGAGCTGTCAGGACAGCTGTCCGCCAGGACAGATCACCTGCAACGGCACCTGCGTGAACCCGCTCACCAACCGCGAGAGCTGCGGCTCGTGCGGCAACCAGTGCACCGCGTCGCAGGTCTGCGCGGGCGGCCTCTGCGTCGCCGACTGCAACGCGTCTTCGCCCGACGGCGGCGTCGACGGCGGCGGCGCCACGATGCTCGCCGAGTGTCGCCCCGTCGAGGGCGTGCGCCTCTGCGCGGACATCTCCAGCGACCGCGACAACTGCGGCGCGTGCAACAACCGCTGCCCCCTCGGTCAGACCTGCTACGCGGGGCGCTGCTCGGTGCTCTGCGCCGCGGGGCAGACCTTCTGCGTCGACCGCTGCGTCGACGTGCGCGCCGACAGCCGCAACTGCGGCGCGTGCGGCAACGCGTGCCCCGCGGGCAACGTGTGCTCCGACGGGCGCTGCCAGCTCTCGTGCCCGACGGAGCTCACCAACTGCTCGGGCGCGTGCCGCGACACGCAGAACGACTCGTCGAACTGCGGCACCTGCGGGACCGTGTGTCCGAGCGGTCAGCTCTGCATGATGGGCGCGTGTCGTCTCTCGTGCCCCGCGGGGCAGAGCGCGTGCGGCAGCGCCTGCGTGAACACCCAGACCGACCGCGCCAACTGCGGCGCGTGCGGAACCCTGTGCCCCACGGGCCAGGTCTGCTCCATGGGCGCGTGCGCCGTCGAGTGCGCCTCGCCGCTCACGCGCTGCGAGGCCGCGGGCGTGGGCCGCTGCGTCGACACGCAGGTCGACGCGGCCAACTGCGGCGCGTGCGGTCGCGCGTGTCCCGCGGGCCAGGTCTGCACCGCGGGGGCGTGCGTCGTCGCGTGTCCGCCCGGACAGACCAACTGCATGGGCACGTGCCGCGATCTTCAGGGTGATCCTTCGAACTGCGGCGCGTGCGGAACGGCCTGCCCCGCGGGTCAGCTCTGCGCCTCGGGCGGCTGCCGCTTCTCGTGTCCGACGGGACAGACCGTGTGCAGCGGCACCTGCGTCTCGACGCAGACCGACCGCGACAACTGCGGCGCCTGCGGCCGCGTGTGCCCCGCGGGCAACGTGTGCTCCAGCGGGTCGTGCGCGCTCTCGTGCGCGTCGCCGCTCATGCTCTGCGGCACGGGCGCCGACGCGGGCTGCGTCGACCCGCGCATCGACTCGCTCAACTGCGGGATGTGCGGAAACGCTTGTCCCGCAGGGCAGGTGTGCACCGCCGGGCGCTGCGCCGTGAGCTGCCCGCCCGGTCAGACCGTGTGCGGAACGTCGTGCCGCGACCTCCAGAGCGACACCAACAACTGCGGCGCCTGCGGGACCGTCTGCGGCCCCGGACAGGTCTGCGCCGCGGGCGCGTGCACCCTCTCGTGCCCGGTCGGACAGACCGTGTGCGCGGGGCGCTGCGTGTCGCTCGCCACCGACGCGGCCAACTGCGGCATGTGCGGCAACGCGTGCCCCGCGGGCAACCTCTGCTCGATGGGCTCGTGCGCGCTCTCGTGCGCCGCGCCGCTCACGCTCTGCGGCAGCGGCGCGACGGCGGCCTGCGCCGACACGCGCATCGACCCCGCGAACTGCGGCGCCTGCGGGACGGCCTGCGGCGCGGGGCAGTCGTGTCGTGAGGGGCGCTGCACCATCACGTGTCCGCCCGGTCAGACCAACTGCTCGGGGACGTGCCGCGACCTCGACACCGACAACGCGAACTGCGGCGGCTGCGGGCTCCCCTGCGCCGCGGGACAGCTCTGCGCCGCGGGCACCTGCCGCGTGAGCTGCATCACGGGGCAGACCAACTGCTCGGGCACGTGCCGCGACCTCCAGAGCGATCCCGCGAACTGCGGCGCGTGCGGAACGGCCTGCCCCGCGGGTCAGCTCTGCGGCAGCGGGACGTGCCGACTGTCGTGCCCTGCGGGGCAGACCGCGTGCGGGTCGCGCTGCGTCTCGACGGCGAGCGACCGCGACAACTGCGGCGGCTGCGGCGTCAACTGCCCGGCGGGCAACGTGTGCTCCGCGGGCGCGTGCGTGCTCGACTGCGCGTCGCCGCTCACCCTCTGCGGCAGCGGATCGAGCGCGCGCTGCGCCGACACGCGCATCGACCCCACGAACTGCGGATCGTGCGGGACCGTCTGCGCGACCGGGCAGATCTGCACCGGCAGCGCCTGCGTGCTCTCGTGTCCGACGGGGCAGCGCGTGTGCTCGGGCGTGTGCCGTGACACGTCCGTCGACAACTCCAACTGCGGCGCGTGCGGAACGGTCTGCGGCGCCGGGCGCGTCTGCGCCGCGGGCGTCTGCACCACGAGTTGCCCCACGGGCCTCACCTCGTGCGGCGGCTCCTGCGTCGACTTTCAGACCGACGCGAACAACTGCGGCGCCTGCGGGACGGTCTGCGGCTCGACGCGCGCCTGCGTCGCGGGCGTGTGCACCAACTACGCGAGCTGCAACGCGCTGCACACGGCCGTGCCGACGGCGCCCTCGGGCGAGTACGACCTCACGATCGCGGGCGCTACGGTGCGCGTCTACTGCGAGATGACGCTGCACGAGGGCGGGTGGACCCTCATCGGCAGCTTCGTCAACGGCGTGGCCCGCACGTGGACCACCCTCGGCGTGCTCCAGAACACCTCGGTCTTCGGCGCGATCGCGTCGCGCACGACGGCCAACTTCAAGTCCGCCGCGTGGTCGTCGGTGAACGCCAACGACCTGATGATCCAGACCGACGACTACTCCTTCGGCTTCCGCGGGCTCCTCGGCGCGCGGAGCTTCGGCGGGTACATCACGGCCAACTGGCCCTCGACCTGCAACTCCACCTGGACGCGCTCGGGCGCCGACTTCGCGGGCGGCCTCACGCCGCAGCAGCAGCGCCTCTTCAACTTCTCGCTGCGCGCCCTCGACTCGAACTGCACCTGCTGGCCCGACTGCAACGAGAACGCGGCCGTGGTCTTCGCCGCCGCCGAGTGCTGCTGGGTCAACGGCCTCTCGAACGCCCCCAACGGCCAGGCCTCGTGGCTCACGCACGACCTCTCGCTCCTGCGCGTGGGGCGCATCACGCCGCGCGCCTGCACCGCGGGCACGTACCCCTGCAACGCCAACGGCCTCACGATGGACTCCTCGGGCGAGTGCTACGAGGACAGCGCCTCGTGCAAATCCCGCTACGCGCTGGTCTTCGTCCGCTGACGCAGCGCGTAGAGAAGCCCTCAAAGACCCCTTCGAGACGGTAAGCCCAGCGCACCAAGTCGGGTGAAAGTTCGTGCTTTCATCCGACTTTGGGGGGCAGCACGTTCGCGCCATGGACATCCCGTACATCCGTGGTCGCGTGGCGCTCCAGGCCCACGTCGCAGTGCCCGAGGGGACCGTCGAAGAGGAGTACGCCCGCAACGGCTTCTTCGGTCAGTACGCCCACCTCTACCGCACCGAGGCCCCCGTCAACTGGACGCGCATCGAGGGCCCCCTGCGCCCCCGCGCGTACGACCTCAACCGCCTCGAAGGTCCGTCGGGCGGCGACCTCCTCGCGGCGCGGCACCGGGTGCTCTCGAACAACGACGTGGCGCTCTACACGGCGACGCTCACGGAGGCGATGCCGTACTTCTATCGCAACGCCGACGGCGACGAGGTGCTGTTCATCCACGAGGGCGCCGGGCGCCTCGAGACCGACTTCGGACCCCTCTCGTACGAGAGCGGCGACTACATCCTCGTGCCGCGCGGAACGGTCTACCGCCTCGCGCCCACGTCGGCGACGCGCTTTCTCACGGTCGAGGCGTACAGCGAGGTTCACTTCCCCGAGAAGGGGATGCTCGGACAGCACGCGCTCTTCGACCCCGCGGTGATCAAGGTCCCGTCGCCCGACGAGGCCTCGACGGCGAAGCCCGACGCCAACGGCGAGTACGAGCTCCGCATCCTTCGCAGGGGCGAGATCACGCGGGTCTTCTTCGCGACGTGCCCGCTCAACACCGTCGGGTGGAAGGGCACCCTCACCGTGATGCAGCTCAACGTGCGGGACATCCGCCCGGTGCTCTCCGATCGGTATCACCTCCCGCCGTCGGCGCACTCGACCTTCGTGATGCGCAACGCGGTGATCTGCACCTTCCTCCCGCGCCCGCTGGAGAACGGCGACCCCCGCGCGATGAAGGTGCCGTTCTACCACTCGAACATCGATTTCGATGAGGTGATCTTCTACCACCGCGGCCAGTTCTTCTCGCGCGAGGGCATCAAGCCCGGGATGCTCACCATGCACCCGCAGGGCATTCACCACGGCCCGCAGCCCAAGGCCATCGGTCGGTCGACCAACATCACGCACACCGACGAGATCGCCGTGATGCTCGACACGAAGAACCCCCTCGACGCCGCCCCCGCGGCCGACCGCGTCGAGAACGCCGACTACTGGAAGAGCTGGACGCCGCGCTGAGCGCGCGCCCGACGCAACACCCCCAAGCGACAGAGTCCAGAGGAAGCACCGAGATGAGCCACAACGCCAACCCCGCGGGCCTCGACGGCATCGAGTTCGTCGAGTTCGTCTCCCCCGACCCCGCGCGCCTCCACGCGCTCTTCACCGCCTTCGGCTTCTCGCGCGTGATGCGCCACGAGACGCGCGCCATCGACCTCTACCGCCAGGGCGAGATCAACCTCCTCCTCAACCGCGAGGCGGGCACCTTCGCCCAGAGCTTCTCGGCGCTCCACGGCCCCGCGATCTCGTCGATGGGCTGGCGCGTGAAGAACGCCGGCGACGCCCTCGGCGCCGTGCTCTCTCGCGGCGCGAAGGCCGCCGCGACGAGCGACCTCCAGCGCAACGGGCGCCCCGTGCCCGCGGTGATGGGCATCGGCGACAGCCTCATCTACCTCATCGACGGCTACGACGGACCCTTCGAAGACCGCTACGCGCGCATGGGCTTCGTGGCCCTCGAGGCGCCCGATCGCGTGCCCTCGAAGGGCTTCACGCTGATCGACCACCTCACCAACAACGTGCAGAAGGGCACGATGAAGCAGTGGGCCGACTTCTACAAGTCGGTGTGGGGCTTCACCGAGGTGCGCTACTTCGACATCCGCGGCGTGAAGACGGGCCTCACGTCGTACGCGCTGCGCTCGCCCTGCGGCCGCTTCTGCATCCCGATCAACGAGGCCGACGAGAAGAAGTCGCAGATCAACGAGTACCTCGACGAGTACAGGGGGCCGGGCATCCAGCACCTCGCGTTCCTCACGACCGACCTGCTCGCGTCGCTCGACGCGCTCAAGGGGTCGCCCATCGAGTTCCTCGACATCGACGACGACTACTACGCCGAGGTGTTCGACCGCGTGCCCAACGTCTCCGAGGACCACAAGCGCATCCGCGACCACCAGGTGCTCGTCGACGGCGACGACCAGGGGTACCTCCTGCAGATCTTCACGAAGAACCTCGTGGGCCCGATCTTCATCGAGCTCATCCAGCGCCACAATCACCTCTCCTTCGGCGAGGGGAACTTCGGCGCCCTCTTCCGCTCCATCGAGCGCGACCAGGCGAAGCGCGGCGTCTTCAACGAGACGTGAGAGGCGCTTGCGGCGACGCGGCCCCCTCGGGCATCGTCGCCGCCGTGAGCGCGAAGAGCGAGAAGGCCCGACGGATTCGCGAGGTGCTCGACGCGCACCACCCCGATCCGCCCATTCCCCTCGAACACGCAGACCCGTTCTCGCTCCTCGTCGCCGTGGTGCTCTCGGCGCAGACCACCGACAAGAAGGTCAACGAGGTCACGCCCGCCCTCTTCGCGAAGGCCCCGACGCCCGAGGCGATGCGCGCGCTCCCCGTCGACGAGATCCAGAGGCTCATCCGACAGGTGAACTTCTCGCCCGCCAAGGCGAAGAACCTCAAAGCCCTCTCGGGCCTCCTCTGCGACCTCCACGGAGGACGCGTTCCGAAGGACTTCGACGCGCTCGTGGCGCTCCCGGGCGTGGGGCGCAAGACCGCCAACGTGGTGATGTCGCAGGCCTTCGGAGTGCCTTCGTTTCCCGTCGATACGCACATCTTCAGGCTCGCGCATCGGTGGGGGCTCTCGAAGGGCAAGACGCCCGATGACGTCGAGCGCGACCTCACGGCGATCTTTCCCCCCGCGTCGTGGAATCGCCTGCACCTGCAGATCATCTACTTCGGTCGCTCGCACTGCCCCGCGCTGCGCCACGACCTCACGGCCTGCCCCATCTGCTCGTGGGCCGCGACGAAGTCTCGCATCGCCGAGGAGGCGCGCATGAACGCCGACCTCTCACGCCGCGCGAAGAAGCCATGAACACCCCCTGGGACGGCCTCTCGAGCGATCCCCTCTTTCGCGAGCTCGCCGTGGGCGGACAGCTCGTGAGCGTCGTCGCCTTCGCGCTCTTCGCCGCGCCGCTCACCGTGATGGCGTGGCTCGATCCGCCGTCGCTCCGCCGCTTCCGCATCCAGTCGCGAAAGCCCCGCGCGCAGACGCTCGTGCTCCCCTCGATCGGCCGCTGGGCCGTGAACAACGCGGCGCTGTGTGCCGTGATCGTCGGCCTCTGGCCGTGGATCCGCCCGTCGCGCATGTCGCTCGGAGAGCTTCCGCCGCTGTGGGTGATGGCCGCGCAGCTCTTCTTCTTCGCGGCTCTCGACGATTTTCTCTTCTACTGGATGCACCGCGCCCTCCACACGCGGTGGCTCTTCAAGAAGGTGCACGGGATCCACCATCGGATCCTCACGCCGTGGGCCATCACGGGGCACTACATGCACCCGGTGGAGTACGTCGCGACGGGGTTGCTGATGCTGCTCGGCCCGGCGCTCCTCGGCGCGCACGTCGTGACGGCGTACCTCTGGATCGCGCTGCGTCAGTGGGAGGCCGCCGAAGGGCACTGCGGCTACGACCTCCCGTTCACGCCGACGAAGCTCTTTCCGGGCAGCGACGGCGCGCGCCACCACGACGCGCACCACGCGAAGATCAACGGCAACTTCGCGGGCTTCTTTCCCCACTGCGACCGCTGGTTCGGCACCCTCGTCGAGGGCTACGAGCGACCGCGCGACACGAGCGATCACACCCCATGAGCGACACCGTCATCATCGCCAACCCCGCCGCCGCCGCCGGCCGCGTGGGCCGAGAGAGAGACTCCCTCCACGCGCGCATCGAGGCGGTGCTCGGCCCCTGCCGCTTCGTCGAGACGCGCGCCTCGCGACACGCCATCGACCTCGCCCGCGAGGCCGTCGCAGAGGGCGCCACGCGCGTGCTCTCGCTCGGCGGCGACGGCACGCACCACGAGGTCGTCAACGGCATCCTCGCCGACGCGCGGGGCGAGGCGGTCACCTTCGGGATCCTCCCCGCGGGCACGGGCGGAGACCTGCGCCGCACGCTCGACGTGATGACCTTCGACGCCGCGCTCGAAGCGCTGAAAAATAGACCTCTGCGCAAGGTCGACGTGGGCGTCGCGGAGTTCACCGACGCGAACGGGGTCGCCGTCACCGAGCGCTTCGTGAACCTCGCGTCGTGCGGGATGAGCGGCCTCGTCGACAGGCTCGTCAACGCGTCGAGCAAGCGCCTCGGGGGCATGGCCTCGTTCCTCGCGGGGACGCTCCGCGCGATCGCGCAGTACAAGCCCGCGCGGGTGCGAATCACCGCCGACGGACGCGACCTCGGCGAGCACGAGATCTCGCTCGTCGTGGTGGGCAACGGGCGCTACGCGGGCGGCGGGATGCACTTCTGCCCCGACGCGCGCATCGACGACGGCGCGCTCGATCTGGTGGTGGTCCCGCACGCGGGCCCCGTGCGGTCGGCCGTGCGAGTGCCGCATCTCTACAAGGGCACGGTGGCCGAGGTCCCTGGTGTTGTGACGGCGAAGGTGCGCGAGGTGACGATCGAGCTCCTCGCGCGCGACGCGTGGCTCGACCTCGACGGGGAGTCTCCCGGCGGCGCGCCGGTGACCTTTCGCATCGAAGCGTCGAGGCTCCTTCTCGCGGGCGCTCCGTGATCGATCCGAGGGCCTCGTGCGCGCGGTGTCTGCGCCCCGTGAAGCTCTGCTGGTGCGAGCACCTCACGACGCTCGACACGAAGACCCGCGTGGTGCTCCTTCAGCACCCCAAGGAGCGCGACCTCGCCATCGGCACCGCCCGCATGGCGACGCTGTGCCTCCCCAACTCCGAGCTCCACGTGGGCGTCGAGTGGAGCGGTTCGGCGGCCCTCAACCGCGCGCTCTCGGACCCCGAGCGCCCCGCGGCGCTGCTCTATCCGGGCCCCGGCGCGATCGACGTGCTCGAGCATCCGCCAGGGCGTCCGATCACCCTCGTCGTGATCGACGGGACGTGGTGGCAGACGCGCAACGTGCTCAAGAAGAACCCCGCGCTCGCGGCGCTCCCTCGCTACGCGTTTCGCCCTCCGTCGCCGAGCGACTATCGCATTCGAAGGGAGCCCCACGCGGCGTGCGTCTCGACCATCGAGGCGCTCACCTACGTGCTCGGCGCGCTCGAAGGGAGCGCCGACCGCTTTCGCGCGATGCTCAAGCCCTTTCACGCGATGATCGACGCGCAGATCGAGTGCGAGAAGCGACTCCACGCGGGGCGGCTCCGCAAGCCCCGGGGGCCGCGACCGCCGAAGGACGCTCCCTCGTCGCCGCTGCGCGATGCGACGCGCGACGTCGTGTGCCTCACGGTCGAAGCCAACGCGTGGCCCCGCCGCGAAGACGGAACGCCCACGGAGCGCAGGCCCGAGCTCGTGCAGTGGGTCGCGCACCGCGTGAGCACGGGCGAGTCCGTCGAGTGCGTGGTGTGCCCGCGAAACCCCATCGGGCCAGGGGTTCCCTCGCAGACGGGGCTCACGAGAGAGGCGCTCGCGGGGGGCATCACGCTCGACGCGTCACGCGCGGTGTGGCGGGCCTTCGTGCGAGAGGGCGACCGTGTGCGCGTGGGGAGACTTTCACGAGGGGCACTTGAAGACGCGGATGCGCCCCTCGCGGCGAGGGTTGATCTCCGCAAGATCGCCGGCGGTGAGGTCGGCGCAAACGTCGGCGCGCCTGGCGATCATCTCGCGCGACTCGGTGGCGATCGAGAGCGGGACGCTGCGAGTCCGATGGGACAGGGTCGCGCGGGGCGACGGGCTCGCGGAGATCGCGGCCGCTCGTGCGGCGATTGAGGGCAGCGGGGTAGCGAGCGATCAGCGCCTCGACGACGACGGCCACGGCCTCGCCACCGCCGATGCACAGCGTCGCGAGTCCGCCTTGCGCTGCGGGCTGCCATCGAGTGAACGAGCGTCGTGAGGATGCGCCCGCGAGGCGCTGATGGGGTGACCGAGGCCACCGCGCCGCCGTTCACGTTGACCTTCGCGAGGGCCGAGTCCCGCCTCCTGCGCGACGGCGAGGGCCACCACGGCGAAGGCCTCGACCTCCCAGAGGTCGATGTCGGCGACGGTCAGACCGAGGCGCTTGAGGGTCACGTCGATGGCCTTCGCGGGCGCCGTGGTGAAACCACTCGGGCCTGCGCGGCGCTGCCGTATCCGACGATGCGGGCGAGGGGCGTGAGGCCGAGGCGCTCACGGCGTCGCCCGAGGCGAGCACGAGGGCCGAGGCGCTGTCGTTGATCTTGCTCGCGTTGGCCGCGGTGATCGTGCCCGCCTTGTCGAACGCGGCTTGAGCGCGGTCATCTTGTCGGGGTCGCCCTTCGTGGGCTCCTCGTCGACGGAGACCGTGACGTCGCCTTGCGGCCGGGCACCACCACGTTGACGATCTCGGAGGCGTGGCGGGGTTTCCTCGGCCCGCGCGGCGAGGGCGCGGCGGTAGCCCCCGCGAAGGCGTCTTGCGCGTCGCGCGTGAAGCCTTCTCCTTCGCGCAGATCTCGCCTGCGTTGCCCATGGAAGTTCTTGCATGGGTCCCAGAGCCCGTCGATCATCCTGTCGATGGCGGTCTGGTTGCCCATGTGGAAGCCCTTGCGCGCCGTCTGGGAGGTAGTAGGGCACGTTCGACATGCTCCATGCCGCCGGCCACCACCGCGTCGGCGTCGCCGAGCTGGATGCTCTGGTCCCGAGGATCACGGACAGCGAGCCCCGAGCCGCAGACCTTGCTCACCGTGGTGCAGGGCACCGTGTTGGGGAGCTCGGCGTAGAGGGCGGCCTGGACGCGCGGGGGCTCCGCCTTCCCGCGGTGAGCACGTTGCCCATGTAGACCTCTCCGACCTCGGAGGCCGAGACGGCGGCGCTCGAGCGCGGCGCGGATCGTCGCGCCGAGGCGCGTCGCGGGCACGTCTGCGAGGGCGCCCTGGAGCGATCTGATGGGCGCATGGACGGCGCTACAGATGAACACCTCAGGCTTCGTCATGGGAGAGACCTCTTTCTCTTCTTCTCGCGGGGCGCCGCCGTGCGTGGGTCGCATCGGGCGGTGACGTTTACGAGCGCGATTTCGTGCCCCGGCGCCGCGAAGTCAAGACGTCGATCACCGTTGTTTCAGGCCGATCGGGTGCGCGCGCGGGCCACGGCGGCGAGCTCTCGCGAGGTCTTCTCGCGCGGCGGGTGCTGAGCCGCGACGCCTCGACGCCGCTCGCGCGGATGAAGCGCCGTACGTCCTCGTTGGCGACGGTGAGCACCTCGGCGGGCGTCCCCTGCGCGACGACGCGCGCCCCTGATGAGCATGGCGATCTGGTCGGCGATGTCGAAGGCGCTGACCATGTCGGGTGATCACCACGGAGGTCACGCCGAACTTCCTCGCGCATCTCTTCGATGAGGTCGTCGACGGTGCGCGACGTGACGGGCCGAGGCCCGCGAGGTGGGCTCGTCGTAGATGAGCAGCTCGGGCTCCATCACGAGGCGCGCGCGATGCCTACGCGCTTGGCTATGCCGTCGAGATCTGCGCGGGGGTGAGCTTCGCCGCGTGCTCGACGCCGAGGTCCTTGAGCTTCGCCATCGCGCGCTCGCGGATCTCCTTCTCCGAGAGCCGCGTCTGCTCGCGGAGCGGAAAGGCCACGTTGTCGAAGTTCGTCATCGAGTCGAAGAGCGCGTACTTCTGAAACACCATCCCGAAGCGGCGGCGGGCCTTGTTGAGCTCCACGTCGGAGAGCGACGAGATGTCGATCTCGTCGACGACGATGCGCCCGCTCGTGGGGCGCTCGAGCGCGATGAGGTGGCGCACGAGGGTGCTCTTGCCCGCGCCCGATCCGCCGATGATGACCATCGTCTCGGCGCGGTCGATCGTGAGGTCGACGCCGTGGAGCACCGTGCGGTCTCCATAGGTCTTCACGAGCTTCTCGACCTTGACGTGGGGCTCTTCTCGCTCGCTCACGGCGCGTCACCCTACCGGCGTGAGGATCGTCGTGATCGCGTAGTCGAGCACGAACACCCCGACCACGGACCACACCACCGCGCGCGTCGTGGCCTGGCCGACGCCCACGGCGCCGCCCGAGGCGAAGTAGCCGTGGCGGCACGCGATGAGCGCCACCGAGAACCCGAAGACGAGCGACTTGATGAGCCCCTGCACGAGGTCGTTGGGCTCGATCATCGTGCGGATGCGGTCGGCGAAGATCCCCGGGTCGAGCGAGAGCATGTAGACGCCGATGATCCACGCGCCGCCGAGGCCGATGATGAAGAACAGCAGCGCGAGCACGGGCACCATCACCACGCCCGCGAGGATGCGCGGCACGACGAGGTACTGGATCGGGTTCACGGCCATCGTCTCGAGGGCGTCGATCTGCTCCGAGGCGCGCATGTTGCCGAGCTCCGCGGCCATGCCCGAGCCCGCGCGCGCGGCGACCATGATGGCCGTGAGCACCGGGGCCATCTCGCGCGAGAGCGTGAGCGAGACGACGCCGCCCACCATGTTCTCGGCGCCGAAGCGACGGAAGCCGTAGATGGTCTGGACGGCGAAGACCATCCCCGTGAAGAGCCCCACGAGGCCCACGAGGAAGATCGATTGAACGCCCACGAACTCGAGCTGCGCGATGATGACCGAGGGGCGATAGGGGGGCCGCAGCGCCCAGGTGACGGACTTGATCGCGAGGTCGCCGAGGGTGCCGACCTCTTCGACGAAGCTCAGCGCGGGGTCGAGCGCCTTGCGCCACAGCGGGCGCTCGGGAGCCTCATCGGCCATGGTGCTGCGCCTCGTTGACGTACATCCGCGGGACGCGCCGTGAGACCGCCGTGAGCACCTCGTAGGGGATCGTGCCGACGCGCGTGGCGATCTCCTCCGCGCGGATCGTGTCGAAGCCCGCGGGGCCGCGCTGCGCGCCGAGGAGCACCACCTCGTCACCCACGGAAATGCCGTGGCGGCGGGCGATGTCGGTCACGTCGACGGTGCAGAGGTCCATCGAGACGTTGCCGACGACGGGGGCGCGCGCGCCGCGGACGAGCACCTCGGCCTCCGACGAGAGCCTGCGAAAGAAGCCGTCGGCGTAGCCGATGGGGATGGTCGCGATGGTCGAGGGGCGCGGGGCCTTCCACGTGCCCGAGTAGCCCACCGGGGCGCCGCGCTCGATCTCGCGCAGCGCGATCACCTCGGTGCGCAGCCGCATCGCGGGCAAAAGGCCCGGCGCCGTGTTGGGAAAGGGCGCGACGCCGTAGAGGGCGATGCCCGCGCGCACGAGGTCGAGGCGCGAAGACTCCACGCGAAGGCCGCGGCGCTCGCGGCGTGGGCCATCGGCGGATCGATGCGCGCGATCGGAGCGTGGCGCGGGCCTCTTCGAAGCGACGGCAGCTGCTCTACGTGAACGAGTCGTCGTCGCAGTCGGCGTTGGCGAAGTGGGTCATCGCGGCCACGACGCGGAGGTGCGACGCGCCCGCGAGCGGCTCGCCACGCGCGGAAGGTCCTTCAGCGGAACGCCGAGGCGGCCATCCCCGTGTCGATCTTGAGGTGCACGTCGACGGGGGCGTCCGCCGCGCTACGCGATCGCGCGCTCGACCACGCGCTCGTCGTAGAGGGCGGGCGTGAGCCCCGCGCGCACGGCCTCGCCCATCCCTTCGGTGCCGTAGAGGCTCGACATCACCGAGGATGGGCGGGTGATGCCCGCGTCTCGCAGGCTGATCCCCTCTTCGACGAGGGCGGACGCAGAGGCCCTCGACGCCCGCGAGCCATCGCGCCCGCGACGGCCAGGGCGCCGTGTCCGCAGCCGTCGGCCTTCACCACGCCGTAGACGCGCGGCGGCTTCGCGGCCCCCTCGGCGACGACCTCGCGGATCACCCGCGCGTTGTGTGCGACGGCGCCGCCGAGGTTGATCTCGGCCTCGTGGGACGCACGTCAGCGGCGGAGGCGGTGCGCACCCTGACGGCTCTATCGACCCGCGAGACACCGTGTCAAGCGCGCAGGGTTGTTCCCCGCAATCCGCGTGGGCTCCTGGACGTGGAACCGCCGCGTCGGCGCGGATCGACGCGGACCGCGCTGAACGGGGCGTCTCGGAACAGCGCCGCCTTGACGCGAGGGCGCTCCGTGTCATTCGCGCCCGATGAGCCAGACGAACACCTCGCCCGAGAGCCCCGACCTCGACGCCGTGCGGCGCTCCATTCGCGCGATCTGTCAGCGCTACGACCTCGACTACTGGCGCAAGGTCGACAGCGCGCGCGCGTACCCGACGGAGTTCATGGCGACCGTCGCCGAGGCGGGCTACTTCGGCACGCTGATCTCGCCCGCGTACGGCGGCCTCGGCCTCGGGCCCGGCGTCGCGAGCGTCGTGGTCGAAGAGATCAACCGCGCGGGCGGTGACGGCCCATCTGAACGCGCAGATGGCCATCTCGGCGCCGTGGAGCGCGCGGGCACCGAGGCGCAGAAGCAGCGACCTCCCGCGTCGCGACGGGCGAGTGCCGGTTTCTCACCGTGGCCGCGACGGAGCCCGACAGCGGCGCCGACATGAGCCACCTCAACAGCACGGCGCGCCGCGACGGCGACGACTGGATCATCGACGCCCAGAAGGTGCTCATCTCGCTCTCCGAGGTGGCCGACGTGATGATCCTCCTCGTGAAGACCGACGAGGGGCCGACGACCTTCATGCTCGACATGGGACGAACCGCCCGAGTCGAGATCCGTCCCATCGAGCTCATCGCGCTCCACATGACCGCTCTTCGCCGACGGTCTGCGCGTGCCCGACGCGGCCTGTCTCGGCGCTCGGCGGCGGCTCCGCGCGCTCATGGGGAGCTTCTCGGTGCGTGCCGTGCTGGCCGCGGCGGAGTCGATCGGCAACGCGCGGTTCTTTCTCGACCGCAGCCTCGATCACGCGAAGACGCGCGTGACCTTCGACCGGCTCATCGGGTCGAACCAGGGGGTGCAGTACCCGCTCGCGCAGGCCTACGCGCACGTCGAGGCGGCAGACCTGATGCGCTGGGACGCCGTGCGGCTCATCGAGTCGGGCGCCGAGGCCGGGGGGCGCTCCGCGCTCGCCAAGGTGCTGGCGTCGGAGGCCGCGTGGGAGACCGGTCGCGCCGCGCTCACCACCTTCGGCGGCTGGGGCCTCTCGGGCGAGTATCACGTCGAGCGGAAGCTCCGCGACGCGATGGTGTTCGTGTTCAACAACATGCTCTGGAGCTTCGTCGCAGAGAAGGTGCTCGCGCTGCCCAAGGCGTTCTGAGCGGGCGTCAGCCTTCGATGGCGGGCGGCTCGGCGGGGCTCGTGAGCGCGAAGCCTTCGAGCGAGAGCGCGCCGAGCGTGGCCGAGACGGAGGTCGGCGAGAAGCCGCGGAGGGTGATCCTCCCGTCGGTGAGCGCGCCGAGTCGGGCGCGGCGGACGTCGATCTTTCGCGCGCCGAGCGCGACGGAATCGAGCGCCACGTCGAGCGCTTCGAGGGCGAGCGAGAGCGAGGTCTCGGGAGCGTCCGAGGCGCTGTCGCGTGAGAGCGATCCGTTGAGCTTCAGCGCGCCGAGGGCGGGCGCGCCGTCCGATCCGAGGTGGAGCGTCCCGTCGCCGAGGGGGAGCGTCGAGGCGCCGCGGATGGCGAGGTCGACGCGGATTCCGTGGATGCTCACGCGGCGCAGGGCGAAGCGCGGATCGGCCTCTCTGGGCGCGCTCGATTTCGTTCCACCCGACGCGACCGTGAGCGTGGGGCGCGCGAAGGTGCGGAGCTTCACGCGCCCCTGCCGCGCGTGGAGGAGCTCCCGCGCGTCGAGGGGCCAGCGGAGGAGGGTGCGCTTCCACACGACGGCGTCGACTTCGAAGTAGAGCCCGTCGTCGTCGACTTCGAAATCGAGGATCGCGTCTTCGAGGCGCGAGAGCCCGCGCTCGAGCAGCTTGAAGTCGAACGCGCCGTCTTCGATGTCGAGCCGCAGCCGATGGGAGGCCACGCGGCGCTCGATCCAGGGCACCTTCACGTCGACCTCGGTGTCGGCTTCGAGCCGCCCCGCGAGGTGATCGAGGAAGGGGAGGTCCATCCCGATGACCCGCTGCTTCTCGACCGTCGCCTCGACCACGGGCGCGTCGGCGTCGGGCTTCGCGGCGCGCGCGCCGAGCTCCGTGACGCGGACGCGGAGCGCGTCGGTCGAGAGCGCATCGAAGGACACGCCCTCGCTGCCGTAGCGCAGGGCCTTGATCGTGACCGTGTCGCCCTCGACGCGCTGGTTCGCGTGTTCGAACGCGAGGCCCGTAAGGGTCACCGCGTCGACGGTGAAGAGCAAACCCTTGTCCGCCACGCGCACCACGCGGAGGCCCGTGAGCTCCACGCGCGCGGCCTCGACGACGAGCGCATCGACGGCGACGCGGAGCCCCGAGAGCGTCACCGATGCGAGGGAGGCGTCGGTGGTGCCTCCGCCGTGGCGGGCCTCGAGGGTGGCGGCCTCGAGCGCGGTCATCGAGACGGCGAGCGCGCCGCGGGTGATGCCGAGCGCGCGCGTCGAGAGCGATGCGCTCGCGACGTCCCAGGCGTTGGCCTGCGGGTCGTGGCGCGCGGAGAAGTTCGCGAGCGAGAGCGTCCCGTCGACGGCGAGGGTCGCGAGCGAGACCTTCAGCGTCGGCGCGTCGAGCCTGCTGCAGTGGACCTCGCCCGTGACCCCGGGCGTCTGGTCGTCGCGCCGGATCTCGAGCGCGATGCGCGTCGCGCCGAGGACCATGGGGCCCGCGAGCTCGACGCTTCCGTCGGAGAGCATCCAGGTGATCGCGCCGAGGATGGCGTCGGCCTCGACGGGGGCGAGCGCGTAGCGAGACGCGTCGTGCTCGTACATGCCGCGGAGCGCTCGCGCGTCGTGGAGCGCGACGACGTGCTCGCCGCCGGCATCGCGGGGGAGTCGCAGGGTGAAGTTGCGGCCGTCGAGGCCATCGAGCGTGATCTTCATGGGCGTGCGCGCGTCACTCGCAGTGGCCCTGCGTGTCGGTCAGCGCGCGGGAGCAACGTCCGCTCACGCAGGCCGAGGCGGAGTCGCACGCGGCGCCCGAGGGCGCCCTGGCGCGGCACGTTCCGACGACGTGGGTCTTGTCACCGAGAAAGCCCCAGGTGTGCTGTCGCGTGTAGCCGCGTCCGGTCACGTAGGGGCCCGGGTCGCAGAACGACGCAGGGCCGCACGCCGTCTCTGCCTGGGCGTAGTTGCAGTCCTGCCCGTCAGGTTGCCGCGGGGCGATGGCGGAGCCGCAGGCGAGGAGCGCGAGCGGTGCGAAGAGGAGCCATGCAGGTGGGCGCATCAGTGCGCATGAGTATCACAAAACCGCGCATGAGACGCGATGGCCGGAGGTGGGGAGCGCCGGGGCGGAGGGAGGGCTTCGGTGGACCCCGCGGGGGTGTCGTGTCGGCGCGGCGCCGCAGTCACATTGAAATCCAAGTGTCGGGGCTCGCGCGTAGCTACCCGACGACGCCCGCGGGTCGCATCCGCGCGCCACGTCGCACCCGAGGAGTGCTCCATCGCTTATGAAACGCCACGCCGCCTCGCTCTCTGCTCCCCTGACGCGCGCGCTCGCGGGCGCCCTCGCGCTCAACCTCGCGGCCTGTGACGGGACGACCTCGGTCGTCGGCGCGCGGCCCGACGCGACGACCGACGACATCGCGAGCGACAGCACGGTCCCTGACGTCGCCGACGTCCTCGACGCCTCCGACGCGGGGGACGCGAGCGACGCGGCGGATGGGGGCGACGCGGGCGACGCGAGCGACGTCAGCGACGCGGCGGACGCGAGCGACGGGAGCGATGCGAGCGACGCCGGCGACGCGGGGGACGTGAGCGACGCGCCCGCGCTCGTGAGCACGACGCGCGCGGTGGTGGAGTGCGGGACGGTCTGCGCGCGCCCGATGGATGCCATTCCCAACGGCGCGGGCACGGAGGTGTTCTTCACGGCCTTCACGGCGATGGGGGAGGCCGGCGTGTTTCGCGCGACGGTGCCCGCGCCGGGCGCCGCGCCCGCGACGCCGACCCTCGTCGCGTCGGGGGGCGGCATGGAGTTCCCCATCGGCATCGCGATCTCGCGCGACGACGCGACCCTCTACGTCGCCGACCCCTCGACGGACGGCGCCGATGCCGACACCGGCGCGGTCTTCTCGATCCCCGCGGGGGGAGGGACGCCGACGCGCATCAACACGGGCGTCGAGCTCCTGCGGCCGCAGGGCATCGCGGTGAGCGCCGACGGCGAGAGCCTCCTCGTGACCGGGCAGCGGCTCACCTCGACGGACCTGCTCCGCGCGCTGTTTCGCGTGCCCCGGGCGGGCGGCGCGGGCGTCGTGCTCACGACGGACCTCGTCGACCCGTCGGGCGTCTCGCAAGACTCGATGGGGTACATCACCCTCTTCGACGCGCGCCGCGGAGGTCCCAACGCGGGCACCGCGTTCATCTTCTCGTCACCGCGCGTGACCGAGCTCGCGGTCGGCGTCGAGGCGAACCACCCCGCGGGCGCGTCGCTCGCCATCAACGGCCGCAGCGCGCTCATCTCGGGCACTGTCGCCGACACCGGGGGCGGGCTCCTCACGTGGGTCGGCGCCGACGGCCGCGCGACCTCTCCGGCGTCGCTCTCGACGGGGATGTCGACGCCGCTCGGGCTTCATCGCGCGCGCACGCTCAACACCTGGGCCGTCGCCGACGAGGCCGCGGGCGAGAGCGGACAGGTGTTCCTCGTCACGGTCGCGCCGTAGGGGCGTCGCGCGCCACCGGAACACGTCTTCCGGTGGAGCGGCACACGTGTTCCGGTCGTGTCGGACTCGCGTTGCCGTTCGTTAGATCACAACTCAGGTCTCCGCCCATCCGCGTATCTCGGGGTGCGCGGCGAGTGCAGCGAGACAGTCAGGATCGATGTAGCGGCTCGCGGCGGGCGACTTCGAGACGTCGAGCAGCGCCTCGAAGACGCTGGCGTGCGGAAAGCGACAGAGGTCTCGCTGCGAGTCGAGCGCGCGGGCGTTGTCGCCACGTCGCCTCGCGATTGCGTATCGAAGAATGAGCGCCTCGACGGTGCCCCACGCGGCCTGACGGCACCTTGTGAGCGTCGCGCGCTCGATGCCGAACACGCGGATGCTCTCGGCGCCCCTCGGCGTCAGCGCGACGTAGACGCCCGTATGCGGCGAGAGCGCGAGGTGCTCGCGTGGGTCGTCGCGCGTCGGGTCGATGAGCAGGCGCCTCCCGCTGTTGTCCCTCGGAAACTCGTCGCGCCTGTAGTTGCTGTTGCACGCGCTGCACGCGAGCAGATGGTTCTCCCAACGAAACGCGAGGCGGGGGTAGCGCGCCTTGGGGCGAAAGTGATCGATGTCGGTGGCCTCACTGTTCTCGCAGTACATGCAGTGCGAGACGCCCGGAGCCATCGCCGAGAGCACGCGACGCATCTCGCGGAAGGTCGCGTTCGCTTGCAGCTTCCAGAGCTTGCGGGCCTTCGCGCGACGCTTCGGCGCTGCCACGACCGCCGCGGTGCGCTTCTGAAGAAACGCCAGCGCCGCAGGGGAGAGCGCGAGGCGTCGCAGCCGCTTCACAGCTCCGCCTTCACCTTGCGAAGCGTCTGCTCGACGAGCGCGCGGCCGGTCTTCGGAAGCTTCGCGCGGAGCTCGCGCAGCTCCTTCTTCTCGTGGGCGGTGAGCTTGCCGCGCAGCTCCTTCACTTCGAGCGTCGCGACGCGCTCTCGCATGCGCTCCGACGCGCGCGAGTGAGACTGCTCGAGGCCGAAGAGGTGCGAGAGCACCGCGTCGTCGGCGCCGCCATTCACGACGGTCTGAAATGCGTCGCCGGTGATGTGCGCGGGCGCGCCCACCTCTCCCGGCGCAGGCAACCGGATGAGCCCGCCGGGGTCTGCCGCCTGACAGATGAACGGGCTGTGCGTGCTCACGATGAACTGGATGTTCGGGAAGTGCTCCTTGAACCAGAACCCGACGCGACGCTGCCATTCGGGGTGGAGGTGCGCCTCGGCCTCGTCGATCAGCACCACGCCGCTGTGTTCAACGACCGTGTGCCCCCCCTTGCGCTCGAAGCGCAGCCTGCCGAAGCGCGCGTGCATGTGCCGCAGAACGTCGACCACGAGCGCCGCGAGGATCTGCGCGCCCGCCCCGAGATTGAAGATCGAGAGCCGCTGCCCCTCCTGCACCACCGAGAGTCCGCGCGAGTCGACGCCCTTCACCTCGATGTCGCCGAGGAGGTCGTCGTTCAAGAGCGCGATCACGCCATCAACGAGACTCTTCGCATCGTCACGCTCGGCCGTCTTCACGTGAGGATCGAGGTGGCGATAGTCGAGGTCCATCAGCCAGCGGATCGGGTGCGTGAGCGACGCGTCGTCTCGAAACAGCGTGAGGAACGCGCCCTCTCTCGACGTCGCCTGCGACCACGCCTCCGCCGTGCTCGCCTGTCCGAGCAGCCTCCGATTCGCGCCGTAGCCCGCCGCGAACCACCCCTTCGGCTCGCCGTGCCAGGGGCCTGCGAAGGCCCGATTGCCGTCGCTCTCTCGACCGTGAACCATCGCGCCATGCGTGGGCGTCCATTCGTCGCCCACGACGAGCTCCTCGTCGGCCGCTTTGGTCGACAGGATGTTCTTGTCGCGCTGGAGCTCGTCGTCGTCGGAAGGAACGAGCGAAAGCCGCGAGCGAGCGGACGCCATTCCTGGACGGATCCACGAGAACAGCGTGTCGGTGTACTCATGCGTGAAGCTGTTCGAGAGCGCGAGCGCGAGCACCTTGAGGAACGTGGTCTTGCCCGCGCCGTTGCGACCCGCGACGACGATCCAACCGCGGGGAGGGAGCGTGAGGTCAAGCCCCGCGGCGCCGTCGCCGAAGCGACGAACGTTCTCGATGGTGACGTGGCGAATGTGCATGACGCGCGCTCGACTCTTTCACGCCGTCGCGCGCCCGCGCAACTACCGTCACGGCGCGTCACCGGAACACGTCTTCCGGTGGAGCGGCACACGTGTTCCGGTCGCGCCTTGCCCTCGCGTTGCCTGTCGTCTCGCGCGCTCGCGTAGACTCGCGCGATGGGCGTACCCCGAACACCGCTCGCATCACGAAGCCTCGCGACACCTCGCGCAACGATCGCGGCGCTCGCGGCGTTGCTCTCCCTCACTGCGTGCGCGGAGCTCGCGAGGGGCTCCAACGGCGACGCGCAGGCCCCCATCGACGACGTCGAACGACCTCCCGTCGACGCCGGTTGCCCGCGTCGGCTCTGCGGAACGGCCTGCGTCGACGTCGCGACCGATCCCTCGAACTGTGGGGCTTGCGGTGTGCGCTGCGAGGCTCCCGCTGCCGCGTCTGCGACCTGCGCGTCGTCGCGCTGCGATTTTGCCTGCCGCGCGGGCTACGAGCGCGTCGGGGAGGGCTGCGTCCAGCGGGCGCCGCGCCCGCTCGCGCCCCTCTCGACGGCGCGGACCACGACGTCACGACCAACGTTGCGCTGGGTCCTGCCGCCGGGCGCGGACGGGGCGCGGATTGAGATCTTTCGCGACCGGGCTTGCACCACCCTCGAAGCGACGATCGACGCGGACGGCGATCGCGCGCGTCCGCCGAGCGCGCTCCCGACGGGGCCACACTTCTGGCGCCTCCGAGCTCGCACCGCGGGCGCGATCGCGGATGCGCGGAGCGTCGTGTGGCAGTTTCACGTGGGCCACGGTTACACAGAGGTCGACGCGAGCCGGGGTAGCGTGCCCGACTTCGACGGCGACGGGCGCGCCGACGTCATCGGTTCGGTGGGAGGAACCCTCTCTGCGCCCGATGGCCACGCGCTCGTCTTCCTCGCGCGCAGCGACGGGACAAGGCCCGACGCGGACATCGTCGTTCCCTCGCGCGGTTTCGACCCTTGCGGTGGCATTGCGGCGAACGCAGGGGACCTCAACGGCGATGGCTACGGCGACGTCGCGCTCGGACGCTGGTGCTCCGATGCTCCTCCGAGTCCCGGGCAGGTGCTGCTGTTCTACGGAGGCCCGGCGGGCCCCGGCGCGACGCCCGATCGCACGCTCGAGGCGTCGCCCTCCATCTTTGTCTACAACGACTTCGGCGAGGCGCTCTCGCCCGCGTCGGACCTCGACGGCGACGGCTACGCGGACCTCGCGATCGGGACGGGCGTCGCACAGATGACGGTCGTCTACGGCGGCGCAGGCGCGCTCGATCGACGCTTCGTCGCCGAGATGCGAATGGGCAACCTCGTGTCAGGGTTCGGCGAGACGCTCGTCGGCGCGGGCGACATCAACGCCGACGGATTCGGCGACCTCGCCGTCGGCGAGATGAACCACGGCGGAGAGGACGGCGCGGTCTTCGTCTATGCGGGCGCACGCGGAGGTCTCTCCGACACGCATGTGTCGATGCGCGCGGCACCTACGGGATCGATGTGGCAGCGCGGCGGCACGCTCACGTCGGGCGACTTCAACGGAGATGGGTACGCCGACGTCGTCGCGGGCGACGTCTCCGCGTATGGGCGCCGCGCGGTGGTCTACGCGGGGAGCGCGACGGGGCTCTCAGAGGCACCCGCGTGGACGCTCAACCCTCCCGATGCGGCGTGGGAGCCCTTCGGTCAGTTCGTCGTGCGCGCGGGCGATCTCGACGGTGACGGCTTCGACGAGCTCGTGCTGTCTGGGCGATACCAGCCGAGGACGACCTTCGCGCTCTTTCGCGGGGCTGCGCTCGGCCTCGCGGCTTCGCCTGACGCGCTGCTCACCTCACCGGATCCCGTCGCGCCGCCGTACGGTGACAACCTGGGGCCGAGGTCGATCGTCGGCCCCGGTGACGTCGACGGAGACGGCTTCGACGACCTCGTGGTGGGCGCCTTCACGCGGGGGCGACTGCTGATCTATCGCGGGGGACGCAGCGGGCTCCAGCCGACGCCGTGGCGGGTGCTCTCGACGACCTATCCCGAGCGATTGATGCTCGGCGCGTTCGAACCAGGCGCGTAGCCGCGACGCCGCCTCACGTCACCCACGCGCCCTCTCACTCGATCTCGCCCGGGCGCAGCGCGATCGTCGCGTTGACCACCGCGTGGCCCACGTCGCGCCACGGCGACGGCGGCGACTCCTCGTCGACCGTGCGTCGCTGCACCAGCAGCGTCGTGCCGCGGCGGATCACCTGGAACTCATCGCCCGCGCCGGCCCACCAGCAGCGAAGGCCCGCCACCACCTGACGCGCGGGCGCGGCGTCTTCGACGGAGCACGTCCCCGAGAGCTCGCCGAGGTTCACCGTGGGCTCGAAGAGCGCGCCGCTGCCCTCGACGTGGAGCGTGTAGCGCGCGCGCGGCGCGTCCGTCCCCGCGTCGATCACGGGCACCTCCTCGTAGCGGAACGACACCGCCTCGCGCACGTCGGCCTGCGGCGTCTCGCGCGTCATCGCCTCGAGACCCGGGAGCATTCCGAGGCACACGTTCGGCACGCCCACCACGGCGCTCGGACACTCGCGGTGCAGCGCCGCCACGATCTGCGCGGGAGGCACCCGCCACAGCATCGCGCAGCCCACGTTCTTCGCCGCGTCGACGCGCGCGCCGCCGTCGGGGTCGGTGAAATACCGCGTCGGCGCCGCAGGGCACTCCGCGCGGTTGTGTCGCAGCGCCGCGCCCGACGAGGTGAAGAACAGACCGCCGGGGCGCGACACGGCCGCGAGGCGAGGGCCGCGGAGCACGGTGTTGAGGCCCGCCGCGTTGATGTACGTCGCCACGAGGTCGGCGTGCGTGACGAGGTCGGTGCGCCCGTCGTTGTCGAAGTCGCCCGTGCCGACAGGGTGCAACCCCATCGCGGAGGCGAAGGGCTCGACGCGCCCCGAGGCGGCCTTCCACACGAGCACGTAGGAGCTCGTGACGCCCTCCTCGGTGCGGCGCGTGACGGGGATCACCACCTCGGCCACGTGGTCGCCGTCGTAGTCGAGCGTGCTCCAGTCGCCCATCGCGGTGGTGTCGCTCGGCGCGTCGGACCAGTTGTTCTCATCCGCGCGCAGCGTGAACGCGTCGCCGTCTTCGACGAGCGCGGGGTACGCCTCGGCGCGCGCGCCCGCGTCGGTCACGAACACGAGCTTGAAGCGTCCCGCGGGGGCGTCGCGGGGGGCGTCACCGCGCGGGGCGTCGAGCACCGTGGCCCACAGGCCCCCATCGGCGGCGACGCAGCGGTTGAGCGACGCGATCGCGCGCCAGCGGGCCTCGCTCACGCCCGTCGCGTGGCGCTTCCACGTGTCGAGCGCGCGGGCGCCCTCTGCGAGGAGCGGATCGCACGGCGTCGGAGGCGGCGCGGGCGCGGTCTCGGCTGCGGGAGGACGCTGCTGCGAGGGCTGTTGCTCGGCGGAGCGGGAGCGGCACGAGGCGAGGATGCAGAGGGCGGAGGCGATCGCGAGCGGGCGCATGCGCGCCTCTCTATCACGTCGCTCGATCAGAGCGGATAGCGCGCCGAGCAGGCGCCCACCTCGCCGCTCGACGGGAGCGACGACGAGTGGATCCAGCCGCGCGAGGTGCACTGGTACCACACGCGGTCGAAGCGGCTCTGCACGCACACGCCGACGCGCTCGTCGCGCTGGCGCGTGGAGCTGAAGCAGGTCGCCGCGGAGGTGGGCTGCGTGGGCGCCGCGCCGCCGAGGGGGAAGGTGCCGTTGCAGGCGCCGTGCGTCCCCTGTCCGTCGCGCCAGAGGCCCGAGACGCACTGGTACCAGCGGTTGTCGGAGCGGCTCTGCACGCAGGCGCGCTCGCTCATCTCGCGGCTGAGCGTCGACGACCAGCAGTTGTTGCTCGCGGCGGCGCCCTGCACCGAGCCCTGCGAGCCGGCGGGGCGCTCCCAGTGCCAGATCTCGCTCGGCACGGTGCGACGGAAGCCGAAGCGCGCGCCGTTGTTGTTGAGCCAGGTCTGCACGCCGCCGGCGCTGGTGTTGAGGTCGAGCGCGAGGCCGCTCTGGTGGTTCGAGTAGCCCGGTCGAGCCGCGAGGTTTCCGCGGCCCGAGAGGTAGAGGTTGTAGAGGTAGCGCTGCTGCTCCATCGTGCGCCAGCCGCTCACGATCTGGAGGTGCACGCCCGCGGCCGCCGCGGCGGCCTTCATCTGTCGGTACGCCTCGGCGGTGCGGTACTCGACGAGCTTTCCGTCGACCTCGGTCACGCAGATCGAGACGGGGCGCCCGGCCGAGTAGCCCGTCGCGGGGCGGCACGCGGTCGTGGCGTCGACGTGCACCGCGGTGCCCTCGCCGGTGTCGATCACCGCGTTGGTGTCGAGGCGCGGGGCGAGCCCCTCGATGGGTCCGTCGACGTCGGGGGAGGGCTCGGTGGTGTGATCCTCGGCGGCGAGCGGGTCGATGGAGCCCATGTACTGCTCGCGCTCGGTGATCGGCGAGTCGGGGATCGCGTTCTGGCCCTCGCTCGGGATCGTGGGATCGGCGTCGGGGGCGCAGCCCGCGAGGAGCGCGACGCCGAGGATCATCCATGCCGAACGGGTCAAGTGATTTCGCATCTCCGTCGCTCTCCGTCGTGGCGCTGTGGGGGCGCCGTCCGCGAGATCACAGTGCAGATCGCAGGCCACGGGCGGAGACCGTTGGGAATCCCAATGATTCGCCGCGATTGCGCGGAGCTCTGTCAGAGGGGCGGGGCGCGCGCGGTGGGGGCGTCGACACGAGTGACCACCCCGGCGCACGGAGACGGATCAGAGTCGTGACCAGTGGCGATCAGCCGCGCGCGGGGGGCGTCAGCCCGAGGCGGGCCATGACGAGCTTCATGTCGGCCCACGTGTCGCCCTTCGCTTCGGGCGTGCGGAGGAGGTACGCGGGGTGCCAGGTCGGCAGCACGGGGATGCCCTCGTAGCTGTGCCAGCGGCCTCGCAGGCGCGTCATCGAGTCCTTGCTGTCGAGGAGGAAGCCCACCGCGGTGCGCCCGAGCGCGACGATCACCTCGGGCCGCACGAGGTCGAGCTGGCGCACGAGGAAGGGCGAGCACGCGCGCATCTCGTCGGGCTCCGGCGTGCGGTTGTTGGGCGGCCTGCACTTCACCACGTTGCAGATGTAGACCTCGTCGGGCGAGAGCCCCATCGCCGCGATGATCTTGTCGAGGAGCTGCCCCGCGGGACCCACGAAGGGCAGCCCCTGACGGTCCTCCTGCTCGCCGGGACCTTCGCCGATGAAGCACAGCCGCGCGAAGGGGTTGCCGCGCGAGAACACGGTGGTGTTGCGCTTCTGCACGAGGCGACACGCGGTGCACGCGACGACCTCGCTCTGGATCACCTTGAGCGCCGCGATGCGCGCCTCTCCCTCGACGGGAGGGCCCTTGATGCGCGGGGCGTCGGGCGCCGCGGCGGCGTCGGCGAAGAGTGGTCGCACGACGGTGACGGGCGCCTTGGGCGCGGCGCGCGGAGGCTCCGCGGAGGCCCACCGGCGTGTTGGGGTAGACCGCAGGCGGCGCGACGGGCTGCGGGGGAGGGGAGGGCACCGCGACGGGCGGCTGCGCTGCGACAGGCTGTGCTGCGAGGGGCTGCGCTGCGACGGGCTGTGCTGCGAGGGGCTGTGCTGCGACGGGCTGCGCGTGCGGGAGCTCGAGCGTCGGCGCGGGGAGCGAGCCCGCGTGAGGGAGCTCCACGACGCCGAGGTCGCGCTGCCACGCGATGTGCGCGACGAGCGCGCGCGTGAGCTCGGTGAGGTCGTCGCGGGGAGAGTCGGACATCGGTCGATTCCTAACACCCCGCGGTCGCGATGGGCCACTCTCGGGCGTCCGGACGCCTCGCGCACTCGCAGAACGCCCTCGCAATGAAGCTCTCACGCCGCGCCCTCCTCGCCCTCTTCGCGCTCGCGTCGTGCCGCGCCGACGGCGGCGCGCCGAGGCCATCCCCGGGCAGGGAGCGCGACTGGCGCCTCGCGGGCGTGCGGCTCCACACGGTCTCGCTCGGCGAGCGACGGAGCCCCGTGCGCTACGCGATTCACGGCGGGCCCGGGCTCGATCACGCGTACCTCCGCGTGGGCTTCGACGCGCTCGCGCGCGACGCCGCGCTCGTCTACGTCGACCTCCGCGGCCACGGTCACTCGTCGTCGCCGCCCGACGCCGACGGGTACACCGTGTCGGCCGCCGCGGATGACCTCGCGGCCCTCGTCGCCGCGCGCGGAGATCCGCCCGTCGACGTGATCGCCCATGATTTCGGCGCTGCCGTGGCGGTGTCGTTCGCGGCGCGGCACCCCGAGCTCACGCGGCGCCTCGTGCTGGTGTCGCCGCTGCGAGACGCCGCGCAGGTGCGGGCCGTCGCGGCGCGGTCGAGGGACGCGCTCGGCGAGCGCGGGTGGAGCGAGGTGCTCGCGCTCACGACGCCGCAGGGGACGCTGCGCGACGCGCGCTCGGTGCCGACGCTGTTTCGCAGGCTCGGGGTGATGTGGTGGGCCGCGCCGCCCTCCGACGCGACGATCACCGCGATGACGCGCGCGCTGGTGTACCGCGCCGACAGCGACGCGAACTTTCTCCAGGACGTGCTGCGCTGGGACTCGCGGCTCGTGGCGCGAGAGGTCAGGGCGCCGGTGCTCGTGGTGGCGGGCGCGAGTGACAGAACGTTCCTCCCGTCGGAGTCGCGGGCGCTGGCCGAGGCGCTCCCCCACGGGAGTTTTGCCGCGATCGAGGGCGCGGGGCACCTGCCCTTCGTCGAGCGTCCGCGGGAGTTTACCGCCGTGGTCGAGCGTTTTCTTGCGCCCTGAACCGCTCGCGCGCGAGGCGATGCGCGAGCGTGTTGACGCGCCGAAAGCGAACGGGATAGCTTCGCGGCTGGTCTTGCGCGGCCGCGTTTCGATGCGTCGTGCGTGAGGGAACGAGAGGTCGACGAGCGTGCCGAGTCAACCCGTGCGCATGGAGATGTTCGGCGAGACGAACGTCGGCATGAAGCGCACGCACAACGAAGACAACTACGCCATCATCCCGGACGAGAATCTCGTCATCGTCGCGGATGGGATGGGCGGCCACGCGTCAGGCGAGGTCGCTTCAAAAATGGCCGTCGACGCGCTCAAGGAGTTCTTTGAAGCCACGGCGAAGGACCCCGACGCCACGTGGCCCTACAAGATGGACAAGGCCCGGAGCTACGAGGAGAACCGCCTCGTCACGGGGGTGAAGCTCGCGAACCTCAGGATCTTCGAGCAGGCGCAGCGCGAGCCGCGCTTCCGAGGGATGGGCACCACCATCGTGGTGGTGGCCGCCGTGCGCGAGGGGCTCATCATCGGTCACGTCGGCGACTCGCGGGTCTACCGCCTGCGCGACGGCAAGATCGAGCAGATGACCGAGGACCACTCGCTCCTCAACGACTACCTCAAGATGCGCAAGCTGACCGAGGAGGAGATCGCGAACTTCCCGCACAAGAACGTCATCGTGCGGGCGCTCGGGATGAAGGAGGTCGTGAAGGTCGACGCGCGCGTCGAGCAGCCGCACCCGGGCGACGTGTTCCTCCTCTGCTCCGACGGCCTCTCGGGGCCCGTGAGCGACCCGGAGCTCCTGCGCATCGTCGAGGAGTCGAAGAGCGACCTCAAGACCGCCGCGTCGAGGCTCATCGCCAAGGCCAACGAGAACGGCGGCCCCGACAACATCACCTGCTGCCTCGTGCGCTGGCTCGGCGAGCCCGGCGCGCCCTTCCGCTCCTGAGCGCCGCGGCCTCGCGCGACGCCGCGGCACTCCGCGCCGCCGCGGCTTGACCTCTCCCCGATCCTGTCGTTCCAATGGTCTCGCGAGCGCCCGCACGGCGTCGCAGGGAGAACCTTCGCCGTCATGCTTGCGCCCGGCTCACGCTCGTCTCGTCCGCTCGGTGTCCTCGCGCTCCTCGCGCTCAGCGCCGCAGCGTGCGCCCCCTCCAACGGGATCATCCAGGTGCCCGCCGTCGACGCCTCCCGCGACGGCGCGACGGACGCCCGCGTCGATGCGCGCGTGGACGTCCCGCGCGATCAGCCCTCGATGGACGCGCTCTCGGACCGTCCCGCCTACGACGTGACGCCCCTCGATCGCCCGGCGCTCGACGCGCCCGACGCCCACGACGCCCTCGTCGACACGACCCCGTCGACACGGGCCCGCCCCGCTGCGGCGCGGGCATCGACACCGACAGCGACGGCCTCACGAACTCCGAGGAGTGCGCCCTCGGCACCGATCCCTTCGTCGCCGACTCGGACCGCGACGGCGTGCTCGACGGACAGGAGGTGGGCTACCCCCACGGCTGCCTCTCTCCCTCGTCTGCGATGCAGCGCCGACCGCCGCCCGTGTGCATGACCGACGCGGAGTGCCGCGCGGGCGAGCGCTGCGCGGGCCTCGATCCCCGCGCGAGAGACACCGACGGCGACGGCGTCGACGACGGCCTCGAAGACCGCAACCTCGACGGCATGATCGACACCGCGCACGGCGAGACCGATCCCCGCCTCGCGGACTCCGACGGCGACGGCCGCAGCGACGGCATGGGCGGCCTCGAGATCTGTCGCCCGACGGGCCTCGCCACGGTGACGCAGCTCGGCCTCCCCGGCGCCGACGTGCAGGTGGGCTTCGACCCGCGATGGACGGGCTCTCGCCGCGTCACGGGCACCATGCGGCGCTCGGGCGTGATGCTCGAAGACCCCGCGACCAACATCGCGGGCGCGACCTTCAACATGCCCACGATGGGCGACATCCGCGCCGAGGCGACGCGCGTCGAGACCATCGTGCTCGCGGGGCTCGGCGCCGGCGCGACGCCCGTGATCGTGGGGCGCGCGTTCACCACGCACGAGATGAACGAGGGCATCACCTCGACGTACCGCGTGGCCCGCGCCACGAGCGCGAGCGTGCTGCGAGACGCCGTCGCCGTGCCCATGCTCGGCGTGCCCGTGACCGCGGCGCCCGCGGCCGTGGGCGCCTCGACGGAGTTCCTCGTCGACGTCACGACGGTGCGTCGCTCGATGGGGACGCTCGGCGTCAACACCACCGACGTGATGGTCACCGTCGCGCCGCGGACCGAGTACGAGAACGCCGCGCGCGACACGGCCATCCGATCGAACGACCTCGTCAACGCGACGAGCATGGCGCCCATCGACCGCGGCCTCGGCGCGAACTGTCAGGTGTTCCGCGCGACGCGCACCGCGATGGCCGACTTCGTCTGGACCGTCGACACCTCGGGCTCGATGAGCGACGACCAGGAGCGCCTCGGCCGCACGGCCGCCGCGTTCTTCACGCGCCTCCGCGCCGCGGGCGTCGACTTCCGCGTGGGCGTGCTCACGGCGGGCTCGCAGACGCTCAACCTCGACTCGCCCGGCTTCACGTGGATCCAGGGCACCGACCCCATGGGCGCCACGACGCTCTGCGAGGCGGTCACCTACGGCACCTGCCCCACCTCGACGACCGACCGCCTCACGCCGTACCCCTTCCCCGGCGGCACCGAGGAGCCCACCGCAGCGGCCGTCCTCGCGCACAACGAGTTCACGCGGCGCGCGCGGGCGGGCGAGACCAACCCCAACCGGCGCTTCCGCGACGGCGCGCTCATCGTGACCTTCCACGTCACCGACGAGCCGGGCTCCAACGACTTCTCGCGCTACTTCTCCACGTCGAGCGATCCGCAGACGATGATGCGCTGGGGCGCGACCTACAACGCCGCCACGCTCGACAACATCGTCGCGTACTTCCGCCGCAACTCGATCCTCACGTTCGGCCTCGTGCCCCTCAGCGCCACGGCCTGCTCGGCCGCCAGCGTGGCCGACCTCCCGCGCTGCGTCATCGAAGGCAACCGCGGCGCGGTCATCCCCATCGCCACGGCCACCGACGCCGAGGTCTCGACCGCGATGATGCGCATCGTCGAGGCCGTCGCGGGCGCGTCGTCGCCCTTCGTGCTCGAGCGCACGCCCATCACCAGCACCATCAAGGTCCGCGTGCGCGGCCGCGACGTGCCCCGCTCTCGCGTGAGCGGCTTCGACTACGACGGCGCCTCGCGCGCCATCATCATCTACGGCGACGCGTACCGCCCCGCGATGGGCGACGAGGTCGTGGTCTCGTACCGCCTCTGGCAGCCGTGCCCCTCCGCGGGCGCCGCGTGCGTGACCGACTCCGACTGCTGCGCGCCGCAGACCTGCCGCGAGCGACGCTGCTCTCCGCCGTGCCGCCCCGCGGGCGCCATGTGCACCGTCGACGGCGACTGCTGCGCCCCCAACGCGTGCATCTCGGGCGTGTGCGCGCCCCGTCCGATGTGCGTCGCCTCGGGCGGCGCCTGCACCCCGGGCTCGACCAACGAGTGCTGCCCGCCGGACATGTGCGTCAACGGCACCTGCGGCCAGTGCCGCGGCGTCGACGAGGCCTGCGCGCGCGACTCCGACTGCTGCAACGGATCGCCCTGCCAGATGGGTCGCTGCGGGTGCCGCCCGACGTCGGGCCGATGCACCACGCCGCGCGACTGCTGCTCGCGCTACTGCGTCGACGGGCAGTGCGGACCGGGTTGATGAAGGGCTGATCGCGGCGTCACCGACCGCGCCCGACGAACGCGGGCGCGGCGGTGGCGCGCGGTCGAGGTCAGACCTCGGCGAAGGACGCGCGCGCCGCGGCGAGCGTGGCTTCGACCACCGACTCGTCGTGCGTGATCGAGTGGAAGGCGGCCTCCCACTGCGACGGCGGGAGGTACACGCCGCGCTTGAGCATCCCCTGGTGGAAGCGCGCGAAGGCCTTCGTGTCCGCCTTCGCGGCGCTCTCCCAGTCGGTGACCTCGGAGACGCCGAAGAAGACCGTCCACATGGCGCCCACGCGCTGCACGAGCACGGGCACGCTCGACTTCGCGGCGGCCTCGCGCAGGCCCGCTTCGAGCGTCGCGCCGATGCGCTCGAGCGCCGCGTAGACCTCGGGGCGACGGAGCTCGGCGAGCGTGGCGAGGCCCGCGGCGGTGGCGACGGGGTTTCCGCTGAGCGTGCCGGCCTGGTACACGGGGCCGATGGGGGCGAGCTTCGACATCACGTCGCGGCGTCCGCCGAAGGCCGCGAGGGGGAGGCCCCCGCCCACGATCTTGCCCATCGTCGTGAGGTCGGGGCGCAGCCCGAACCTGCCCTGCGCGCCGGTCATCCCGAGGCGGAAGCCCGTCATCACCTCGTCGACGACGAAGAGCGCGCCGTGCTTCGCGCAGAGCGCCGCGAGGCCGTCGAGAAAGCCCTCGCGCGGCGGCACGCAGCCCATGTTGCCCACGACGGGCTCCACGATCACGGCGGCGATGTTCTGGCCCTCGGCTTCGAAGATCCGCGCGACGCCTTCGAGGTCGTTGTAGCGCGCGGTGAGGGTGTTCTTCGCGGTCTCCGCGGGCACGCCCGCGCTGTCGGGCACGCCGAAGGTCGCCGCGCCGCTGCCCGCCTTCACGAGCAGAAAGTCCGCGTGGCCGTGGTAGCAGCCTTCGAACTTCAGCACCTTGTCGCGGCCCGTGAAGCCGCGCGCGAGGCGCAGCGCGCTCATGCACGCCTCGGTGCCGCTCGAGCACAGCCGCAGCATCTCGATCGAGGGGATCGCCTCGCACACGGTCTCGGCGAAGATGACCTCGCGCTCCGTCGGCGCGCCGTAGCTCGTGCCGAGCGCCGCGGCCTCGGTGATGGCTCGCACCACGGAGGGGTGCGCGTGGCCGAGGATCATCGGACCCCACGAGCCCACGTAGTCGATGTAGCGCGTGCCGTCGGCGCCCCAGAGGTAGGGGCCCTCGGCCTTCGCGATGTACACGGGCTCGCCGCCCACGGCGCGGAACGCGCGCACGGGGGAGTTCACGCCGCCGGGGATTACCTGTTGCGCCCGCGCGTGCAGGGCCTTCGATCGTTCGTCGGACATAGGGTGCAGCTCTCCTCGCGACGGGCGAATACCGCCGCATGGCGCGCGGTGTCCATCGGCTTCGAACGGGGGTCGGCGGCGGGGTTCAGGGGCGACGCGCGGCCGCCGCGGTGCGCGGGGCGGGCGCCGTGGAGTACACGGCGATCTGGAGCGTGTGCAGCGCGTCGGGGAGCGCGCCTCGCAGCACCAGGTGGGGCATGGTCACGGTCGAGGCGCCGTAGGTGAGCGTGGGCGTTTCGAAGACGCCGCGCGCGAAGCCCACGGGGGTGCCGTTGAGCGACGTGCGGGCCTCGACCGAGTGCAGCGTGAGGGCCGCGCAGGGCGCCTGGACGCAGAGGTTCTGCACGGCGACGCGGACCTCGACGGCGCTCTCGCCGAGGGGGTACGCCGTCAGCGAGGCCCAGCCGAGGGAGGGGCCGTCGGTCGAGTCGCGCATGGCGATGCGCGCGCTCCACGAGGGGGTCGTGGCGTCGGCGCCGCCTCCGCCCGCGTCGGGGACGGACGCGTCGGCGACGGGCGCGTCGGGGACGCCCGCGTCGGTGGGAGAGGGCGTCCCGCTGCCCGCGAGGGCGAGCACGGCGCCTTCGCCGTCGAGGGTGAGCGAGAGGGCCGCCGTGGCGACGCCGCGGCCGAGCGTGGCGGTGTTCGACCACGCGCCGGGCGCGAGCAGCGTCGACGCGAAGACGCGCCACACGCCGGGGCCGAAGCCGTCGAGGGTCTGCGTGGCGGAGCCGTCCCAACGGACGATGCGCACGGGGCTCTGCGAGTCGCCGCACTGCACGGCGAGCCACACGTCGGCGCTGCGCGACGCGAGCGAGGGGGCGAGCGAGAGCGACACGCGGAGCCTGCCCGTGCCGGAGTTCGAGCACGGCGGCGAGGTCGAGGCGTCGAGCGGTGAGGTGGGCGCGGTGTCGACCGCCGCGTCGGGTTGGGGGCGGGTCATCGGGAGGGACCCCGAACTGGAGGCACCCCGCGCAGGTCAGGGCGAGGGCGCCCACCGCTGCGCGCGGCAACGAGCCGATCCTAAAAAGCATGCCCCGAGTATAGCGACTCCGATCCGCGGAGCGCTACCGATCGGAGCCTGTTTTCATGGGCTTCTGCGAGGCCGTCGGGGGACCTCTCGGACGCACCCGCTCGCTCGTCTCCTCGACGAGCACCATGCGCCCTCGCTCGACTTCGTACGTTCGTCGCACCACGAAGGGCGGCGCCGAGCCCCCGGGGCCGCGACTCCCCGGTTGCACTTGAATATAGAGGTCTCGCGGCAGCATGAGCGCGTCGTCGACCACCCACTGCGCGTCGCGAACGGCGCCCGTCGCGTCGTCGGTGCCGCCGAACCCGATGTCTCCGCTGAGGGCCGTGAGGGCCCCGTCGTCGCCGAGCTCGTACACCCGGAGCGTCGGGTCGCGCGCCTCGTCTCCCTCTTCTGAACCGCTGTCGAAGGTCACCACGAGCTCGCGCGCCTCGCGCGTCAGCATCGCGGCAGGCCGCCGCGTGGTGATCCTGCACGCGCCCGGTCGCGCGTCGTCGACCACGGCCACGGGCGCGCTCGCGCGCCACGCGCCGTTCGCGAGGTGAAGACCGACGATCCACGCGTCGCCGCAGACCGTCGTGACGAGCGCCGCGGCGGCGCCGTCGACGCGCGCGACGACCGAGGCGTCACGCACGCGATCATCGGGCGCGACGTCACCCGTGAGCGTTCGCGCGCCGCCCGACCGATCGAGCGTGAGCCCCACGGAGGCGACCGCGCGGGCGCCGTCGGGGCCCTCGGTTGCGAGCGAGCGGACGAGCGCGTCGAGGGCGGCGACCTCGGTCCCGGTCGGCGTGGCGCGCGGGCGCGGCGGGCGCGGTGACCGTCGCGGGCGCGCCGCGCGGCGGGGGAGGCGGCGCCGTCGCGCAGCCCGGCGAGGCCGCGAAGATCGCGAGCGCGCACAGGCCGCGGAGGGGCTCACGTCGAGGGCTTCTCGCCGTCGCGAGGGATGACGTGCGAGGCGATGGAGGGCTGCGCGAAGACGCCGCCGGAGGTCTTGAGGGCCTCGACGAGGGCGGGGATGTCTCCTCGGTGACGGCGCCGAGGATGGCGTTCTCGGGCATGACGGCGACGGCGATGCCGTGCTCGCACTCGTCGAGGCACGTCGACGACATGACCCTCACGGACCTCGTGAGGCCGGCCTCGTTGCAGGCGGACTTGAGGTGGTCGCGAAGCGCCTCGCTGCTCCTTCTGGGCGCAGGAGCCGCGGGGGCTCCGTCGGGGCGGCGGTTGCTGCAGACCCACACGTAGCGATCTCGGATGGTCATCGGTGTGCTCCGGTTATACACGGGCCGTTGAGCCGTGGCGCAGCCCGACGTGAAGCGTCGATCCCGCGGCGCACGGTGGCCTCTCGTCGCCGCGCTCGCCGCGCTCGCCGCGTCGTGCGTCGCGTGCGAGCAGGAGAGACCGCCGCCGAGGAGGCGCTACGTGCTCCCGCCGGAGTTCGATGCCGCGAGGCCCGACGTGGTGGTGCCCGATCGCGCGTGCGCGCTCAGCGCGACGCCCGCGGTCGACCTCGTGGTGGGCAACGGGTACAGCCGCGCGATGATCGCGTGGAGCGGCACGCAGTACGGCGTCTCGTGGTGGCGCAACGACGGCGGAGACCTCTCGGTGGGCTTCGCGCGCGTGACGGCGCAGGGCGCTCCCGGCGCGACGCCCGCGAGGGTGACCGAGCGAGGCTTCACGCCAGGACCTCCGTCGCTGCTCTGGAACGGCGTGAGCTGGTCGCTGCTCTTCGAGGGGGGCTTCGGGCAGGACCGCGGGGACATCTACCAGGCCCGCGTCGACGCGCGCGGCGCTGCCGTGGGCGCGCCGTGGCGCATGACCCGCGGCGTGCGCGAAGACGCGGAGCCCTTCATGGCGACGCGTCCGCAGGGCTTCGCGTTCACCTGGGTGGCGCGCGAGGAGCACAACCGCTCGGTGCTCTACGGCCAGCTCCTCGACCGCTGGGACGCGCCGCGCAGCCTCGCCGTGCGCCTCCTCGACACGACCGCGACGCTCGCGTGGCCGAGGGCCGTGTGGACGGGCACGCAGTGGGCCTTCACGTGCCTCTCCGCGCGCGGCGAGGTGCAGGCCGTCGACCTCGCGCGCCTCGATGAGCGGGGCCTCCCGACGGGCGCGCTGCGCCACGCGTCGCCCGATCACATCGGCGGCGTCGACGCGGCGTCGCGCTACGACGTCGCGTGGGGCGGCGGCTCCTTCGGCGTCGTGTGGAGCGAGCTGCGCGAGGGGTCGACGCAGGTGTTCTTTCGCCCCGTGAGCCTCCGCGGCAACGCGCTCGGCAGCGACGTGTGCGTGTCGCAGGGCGCTCCCTCGGCGGCGGAGCCCGTGATCGCGCGGGTCTCTGAGGGGGTCTTCGCCGTCGCGATGCGGGTGACCTACGACGGCCTCTCGCGCGTGTGGGTGCGCACCGTCGACGCCAACGGCGTGTTTCAGCAGGGCCGCGTCGAGCTCCAGGGCGCCGACGGTCAGGCGGGCACACCCTCGGTGGTGTTCGACGGAGAGTCGCTCGGCGTCGCGACGGCGTCGCCGAGGGCGGTCACCTTTCACCGGGTCACCATCGGCAACTGCGTCGCGCCGTAGATGCGCGGCGAGACCTCGCGAACGGGGCGTCGGGTGGGGTATAGCTCGCAGACGTTCTTCTCGTCTCTCGCACCCAGAATGAGGCTTCGATGACCTTCTCACTCCGCCCCGCGCTGGCGTTCGTCGCCGCGCTGTCCGCGCTCTCCGCGTGCGGTCCCTCGACCAGCAACGGCACCCCCGACGCGACGCCCGATGACGTGGCCTCCGACGCGTCTCCCGACGCGTCTCCCGACGTCGCCGCCGACGTCACTGCCGACGTCACCACGGACGCGCCCGTCGATGTCTCCGTCGACCGCCCTGGCGCCGACGCCTCCGTCGACGCGATCACCGATCGTCCCGCCACCGATGCGTCCCTCGATGTGTCGGTCGACACGTCGGTCGATGTCTCGATCGACCGCCCCGCGATGGACGTCACGGTCGATGTCTCCGTCGATGTCGCGGCCGATGCGCCCGCGGTCGACACGCAGCCCCCGACCGACACGTCCGTGGGGCGCACCTGCGGCGGACGCGGATCGCCGCCCTGCGCCGCGGGGCTCTACTGCAACTTCCCCCCGTCTTCGATCTGCGGCGCCGCCGACGGACCGGGGACCTGTGATCCCATCCCCACGATCTGCACCCGCGAGTTCAACCCCGTGTGCGGCTGCGACGGGACCACCTACGGCAACCCCTGCATGGCCGCCGCCGCGAGCGTCAGCGTGCGCAGCACCGGCGCGTGCGCGTCGACCGACGCGGGCGCGACCGACGCGGCCTCCGCGTGCGCCGCGCAGGACGCGAGCGGCGTGGGCGCCTGCGACCTCTTCCTCGGCTACGCGTGGAACGGGTCGAGCTGCGTGGGGCTCTCGGGGTGCTCGTGCGCGGGCGCCGCGTGCCGCTCGCTCTTCTCGACGCCCGAGGCGTGCCGCGCCGCGTACCCGTCGTGCGACTGCCGCACGCAGGGCTGCCCCGGGACCTCGAGCTGCCAGGCCTGCCGCGGCGTCGGCGGGATCGTCTACGCGTGCATCCCCTCGGGCGCCGCCTGCTGAGCGGTCTCGCCTCGCGCTACGGCGCGGACTTCTTCTGGATCAGCTCGATCTTGTAGCCGTCGGGGTCTTCGACGAAGGCGATCACCGTGGTGCCGTGCTTCATCGGCCCCGCGGGGCGCGTGACCCTGCCGCCCTTCGCCGTGACCGCCTCGCAGGCTGCGTAGGCGTCTTCGACGGAGATCGCGACGTGCCCGAAGCCGTTGCCGAGGTCGTAGCGGGCCGTGTCCCAGTTGTGCGTGAGCTCGATCACGGCGCCCTCGGACTCGGGGCCGTAGCCCACGAAGGCCAGCGTGAAACGCCCTTCGGGATAGTCGTTTCGACGCAGGAGCGTCATGCCGAGCACGCCGGTGTAGAAGGCGATCGCGCGGTCGAGGTCGCCGACGCGGAGCATCGTGTGGAGGATCTTCATGGGGGGATTAGGACTCCGTCGGTCAGGCTGCGCCGGTGCGGGTCTGCCAGAGCGACCACACGCCGAGCGCGATGAAGAGCAGCGCCGCGGCGCGGCGGAGCGTGAGGGGGTCGATGAGGCGCGTGATCGCGTCGGCGGCGACGACGGCGAGGGCCGTGGTGCACACGAGCGCGAGGGAGGCGCCGACGAAGACCGTGACGCGGCCGCGGCTGCCCGCGGCGAGGCCCAGCGCGGCGAGCTGCGTCTTGTCGCCGAGCTCGGCGATGAAGACCGTCACGAAGGCCGTCGAGAAGAGCTTCCAGTCCATGTCAGAGGCCCGCGTCTTCGGGGGCCGCCGGCGGCGGTGCGATAGAGGCGTCGAGGGCCTCGATGGTCGCGCGCAGGAGGTCGTGCGTCGTCACGATGCCCACAAGCGAGCCCTCGCGGGTCACCACCGGGAGCGCGCCGATCTTCGAACCGAGCACGAGCCTCGCGGCGGCGAGCACGAGCGTATCGGGGGTGACCGTGAGCACGTCGCGGCGCATCACCTCGGCGACGAAGGTGCGAGCCTTCATGGCGCGGTCGTGCGCGCCCTGGTCGCGCGGGTGCTCGAGGGGGCTCGACGAGAGGCGCGCGAGGTCGCGGTCCGAGAGGATCCCCACGACGCGGTCGCCGTCGACCACGGGGATGTGACGGAAGTGGTACCGCTCCATGCCGGCCTCGATGAGCCCGAGGTTGTCCTCCTCGGAGAGCACGACGACGTTGCGGGTCATGATGTCTGCGACGGTCTTTTCGAACACGGTGGCGATGCGCTCCCTGCGCGACCTCTGGCGGAACGTTCACGGCCCGCGACGCCATCGCGCGCGGGTGCACACCGGGCGGAGACTACACCCGTTGGGCCGCGCACGGTGTGGAGACGAAAGCGCGCCCACGGCGCCGTAACGCGATTGAAATGCGCCCCCCGCCCGTGGTGACAATGGCGCGGCTCATGGACCTCCTCCTCCGCGGCGGCACGCTGGTGACCTGCGACCCCTCGAACCGGGTGTTCGAAGGCGACCTGCTCATCTCCGACGGGAAGATCCGCGCCCTCGGCCCCGACGCGCGACGCGAAGCCAGCGGCCTCACGCACGTCCTCGACGCGACGGGCTGCGCCGTCATGCCGGGGCTCGTTCAAGCCCACGTCCACCTCTGTCAGACGCTCTTCCGCGGCATGGCCGACGACCTCCCGCTCCTCACGTGGCTGCGCGAGCGCATCTGGCCCCTCGAGGCCGCGCACGACCCCGCGTCGCTGCGCGCGAGCGCCGACCTCGGCCTCGTCGAGCTCATTCAGGGCGGCACCACCTGCGTGCTCGACATGGGCACCGTGCACCACCACGACGCGGTCTTCGAAGCCCTCCGCGACGCGGGCCTCCGCGCGGTCTCGGGCAAGACCATGATGGACGCGGGCCGCGGCGTCCCCGACGGCCTCCGCGAGCGCACGGCCGACAGCCTCGCCGAGAGCGACGCGCTCTGTCAGCGCTGGCACCGAAGCCACAACGACCGGCTCCGCTACGCGTTCTCTCCGCGCTTCATCCTCTCGTGTTCGAAGCGCCTCCTCGCCGCCGCGGCGAAGCTCGCCAGACGGCGCGGCGCGATGCTCCACACGCACGCGGCGGAGCACCCCGACGAGCGCGAGGCCGTGCGAGAGATCATGGGCGGCGACGACGTCGACGTGCTCGCGTCGCTCGGTATTGCAGGGCCCGACGTGGTGCTCGCCCACGGCGTGCAGCTCACGGCCGCGCAGCGGAGGCGCGTCGCCCGCGCGGGCACGCGGGTCTGCCACTGCCCCAACGCCAACATGAAGCTCGGCTCCGGCGTCGCGAAGGTCACCGCCATGCGCGAGGCGGGCGTCGTCGTGGCCCTCGGCGCCGACGGACCGCCGTGCAACAACAACCTCGACGGGTGGACCGAGATGCGCAACGCGGCGCTCCTCGCCAAGCGCGAGGGAGACACCACGGCGCTGCCCGCGCGCGAGGTGCTGCGCATGGCGACGATCGAGGGCGCCCGCGCGCTCGGCCTCGACGGCGTCATCGGATCGCTGGAGGTGGGCAAGCGCGCCGACGTGATCGCGGTGTCGCTCGGCGGACCCCACGCGGAGCCCGGCGGCGGCCCCGAGGCGAGGCTCGTCTACGCGACGCGCGCGAGTGACGTCCGGCACGTCGTGGTCGACGGGCGGGTGCTGATGCAGTTCCGCGCGCTGCGCACGCTCGACGCGCAGGCCGTCGTGAGCAGGGCGCGCGCCGAGGCCGCGAAGGTGGCCGCCCGCGCCGGCGTCGCCGTTGCCCCGTAGCGCTTTCTGCGCCGATCTGGCAAACGGTCTCGCGATGCCCCTCGACCCCGACTTCATCGACGACTGCCCCTACGGACCCGACGGACAGCTCATCGACGAGCTCCTCGCCGTCGACCTCGAGCAGAGCATGGTCCGCGTGCGGATGCCCACGCACGACGACCTCCCCATCACGCGCACGCAGCGGGTCCACCCCACGCGCCACCCCCGCCACGTCTCCGGCGGACTCATGGTCCACATGACGGGGATCCTGGGCTTCGTGCACGCCTACTACGTGCTCGGGCTGCGGCACCGCGAGGGCTGGATCGGCTACGGCGCGAAGATCCACAACGCGCGCTTTCACGCCATCGCGACGCCCGGCGAGCCCCTCGTGCTCGAGGCCCGCGCGACGCAGTGCCGACGCGGCGACCTGCGCGTGCTCACGCGCTACGAGATCAAGTTCTTTCAGGGCGACAAGCTCGTCTACGAGGGCGACCAGACCGCCTGGTGGATGAAGGTCGACGAGCCCGACGCCTGAGCCGCGCGCTCCCTCGAACGCATCCCACGGAGACCGATGCTGCAAACCGCGACTTCACTGTTCCGCTCCCTCCGCTGCGGCGGGAGCTTCTGGTCGCTGCGCCTCGTCGACGAGCGCGCCGAGTCGCTCTCGGTGCGCCGCGACGTCCCGCAGCCCGCGTCGCTCTCGCGCGACACCGGCGCGATGGTGACCGTCTACGCCGACGGCGGCGCGGGCTACGCCGCCACGAGTGACCTCTCGCCGGGCGGCGTGCAGGCCGCGCTCGACCGCGCCGAGCGTTGGGCGCGCTCCACCGCGTCGCGCAGCGTGATCGATTTTCGCGACGTCGAGATGCCCGCGAGCCGCGGCGACTTCGAGTCTCCCGGCGCGGACGTAGCCTGGTCGCGGTCGCGCTGGTACGAGCTCCTCGCGGCGGAGTCGCGCGCGGCGAAGCTCGACGCCGCCGTGGTCGACTGGGAGGCGAGCGTCGAGGTGCGCACCGCCGAGCACGCGTACGTCACCAGCAACGGGGCGGCGCTGCGGCAGCGCTATCGCTTCGTGATGCCCGGCGTGCAGGCCACGGCCAACCGCGGCGCCGTCACGCAGACGCGCACGCTGCGAGGGACGCGCGGGGTCTGTCAGCAGGGCGGCGTCGAGGTGCTCGAGCGCTTCGGGTTCATGGGCGCGGGCGCCGCGGTGGCGGCCGAGGCCGTCGCGCTGCTCGACGCGCCCGAGTGCCCCACGGGCACGATGGACGTGCTGCTCATGCCCGACCAGATGATCCTCCAGGTGCACGAGTCGATCGGGCACCCGCTGGAGCTCGACCGAATCCTCGGCGACGAGCGCAATTTCGCGGGGACGAGCTTCGTCACGCCCGACATGTTCGGCACCTACCGCTACGGGTCTGACCTGCTCAACATCACCTTCGATCCGACGCTGCCCGAGGAGTTCGCGAGCTACGCGTTCGACGACGACGGCAACCCCGCGAGGCGCGAGCACCTCATTCGCAACGGCGTTCTCGTGCGGCCGCTCGGGGGGCTTCTCTCGCAGCGCCGCGCGTCGATGCCCGGCGTCGCGAACTCGCGCGCCGACAACTGGAACCGACCGCCCATCGACCGCATGGCGAACCTCAACCTCGAGCCCGGCGACGCGAGCTTCGAAGAGCTCGTGCGGGGCGTCGAGCGCGGCGTGCTCATGGCCACCAACAGCTCGTGGTCCATCGACGACTCGCGGAACAAGTTCCAGTTCGGCTGCGAGTACGGGCGGCTCATCGAGGGGGGCAAGCTCGGCGCCGTGGTGCGCAACCCCAACTACCGCGGCGTGTCCGCGAGCTTCTGGCGCAACCTCAAGCGCGTGGGCGACGCCTCGACGCGCGAGGTGCTCGGCACGCCGTACTGCGGCAAGGGCGAGCCCGCGCAGGTCATCCGCGTCGGCCACGCCGCCCCCGCGTGCGTCTTCGCCGACGTCGAAGTGTTCGGAGGAGAGGCCTGAGATGGAGTCGCAGTTCGAAGCCGCCGCGGCGGCGCTCACGGCCCACACGCGCGGCGCCGAGGTGTCGAACCTCTGGTTCTCCGCCGAACGATCGGATTTCGTGCGCTTCAACCGCGGGCGCGTCCGTCAGGCGGGCACGGTCTCGCAGATCTACGCGCGCATCCACCTCATCGACGGCGCGCGCCACGCCGAAGAGACCGTCACCCTCGCGGGCAACCGCGACGACGAGGCCCGCATCGCGCGCAGCCTCGACGACCTCCGCGCCGTGCTCGAAGGCGCGCCCGAGGATCCCTTTCTGCTCTATTCCACCGAGGTCAAGAGCACCCGCAAGGTGCACCGCGGCGCGCTCCCCGAGCCCGAGCGCGTGGTGTCTTCGGTGGGCGACGCGGGCGAGGGCGTCGACCTCGTGGGCTTCTACGCCGCGGGGCCCATCTACCGCGGCTTCGCGAGCTCGCTCGGGCAGCGCAACTGGCACGAGGTCGAGAGCTTCAACCTCGAGTGGAGCCTCTATCACCGCGCCGACAAGGCCATCAAGACGAGCTACGCGGGCTTCACGTGGTCCGACGACGAGCTCGCGCAGCGCGTCGCGCGGTCGAAGACGCAGCTCCGCGCCCTCGCGCGCGCGCCGCACACCGTCGCGCCGGGTCGGTATCGCGCGTGGCTCACGCCCGCGGCCCTCAGCGAGATCACCGGGATGCTCTCGTGGGGCGGCTTCTCGGGGCGCGCGAGAGAGACGCGCCAGAGCTGCCTCCTCCGCATGCAGACCGGCGACGCGCGGATGCACGACGCCGTGACGCTCACGGAGAACCTCGCCGAGGGGATCGCGCCGGAGTTCCAGGGCGACGGCTTCGTGCGGCCCGCGTCGGTGTCGCTCGTCACGAAGGGCCGCCTCGGGGACGCGCTCGTGTCGCCGCGCACGGCGAAGGAGTTCTCCATCGCCCACAACGGAGCGTCCTCGACGGAGATGCCCGACGCGCTCGACATGGCCGCGGGAGACATCCCCACGGACGAGGGCCTCGCGCGCCTCGGGACGGGGATCTACGTGGGCAACCTCTGGTACCTGAACTTCTCCGATCGCGCGGCGTGCAGGGTCACGGGCATGACCCGCTTCGGCACCTTCTGGGTCGAGCGCGGAGAGATCGTCGCGCCGCTCAGCGTGATGCGCTTCGACGACTCGGTGTTCCGCGTGCTCGGAGAGCGCCTCGAAGGGCTCAGCGCCGAGCGGGATTTTCTCCCCAACGCGCTCACCTTCCGAGAGCGCGCCGTCGACAGCGCGAGGCTCCCCGCGGCCCTCGTCTCGGAGCTCACCCTCACGCTCTGAGTCTGCCTGTCAGCGCCCCGCGCCGAGCGCGATCGACGCGCTGTCGTTGCCGCATCGCACCGCCGTGAACCCGAAAGACCGGAGCCCCGCGAGGCGCCTCGGCCCCACCATCTGATCGAGCCACGCGCGGTCGCACGCGGGGTGATCGAAGCGCAGCACCCTGGCCCACGACGCCTCGGTGTGAACGCACGAGAGCCCGTGCCCCGAGAAGCGGTCGAGGGCGTGCGCGAGCCCGATGCGCGCCGCGCGCTGATCCCAGGCCTCGGCCTCGGAGGCGTCGTCGGCGCCGCGCAGCACCTCGTCGAAGCGACGATGAAACGTGGAGCGAGGTTGGCGCCCGGCGCTCCACTGGCCCGGAGGGCCTGCACCTCGGCGCGCTCGGGGCCGTCGCGGGGATCGCGTCGAGGTGACGCCGCGCGCCTCGACGCCGAGGCCGAGCTCGCGGTCGTAGCCGCGGTGTCGAGGCTTCGACGCGGCCTCGAGGTGCTCCGCGGGCGACATCGCGGCGAAGCGGCGAGCGAAGCGCCTCCGACCGCGCGCGACTCCTCGGGCGAGAGGAGGTCCCCTCACGGCCTGGGCCTCGGAGAGCGCGCGGCCGTAGGCCAGGATGCCCCCGAGACAGGCCGCGGGGATCACGAGGACGAGGCCCAGTGTGGTCAAGACCCGACGCGCCGATAGGGCCATGAAATACACGTTACACGGAGTCGGCGCTTGCGTTCCACACCCGTGTGCACGGAGCGCGCGGGAGAATTCGGAGCGCGCGCGACGATTTTCCAAGGGACCGGCGGGGGGCTACGGATACCGTCGTTCGCCTCGCGGAGAACCCTCCGCGACGTGGCCACGGCGCTCGCTCTCTCCCTCATGGCGGTCCTCGTCGTGGTGTGCGGTCGATCCGCTCGTTCGGCTGAATGACAGCGGATGTATCCCCCGGTGCAGCACCGGCGGGCGTTCCAGCACTTCGAGGAGACCTTCGTGGACGTTCTGACCGCCTTGAGCAATCACTCCGACTATTCGCGTAACCAGCTCCAGCTCATCGTAGGAGCGTGGATCCTCTCGGGCGTCACCGAGCGCCGCAGCAAGATCTCGCTGCACGACGGCGACGTCGCCGAAGAGGACTACGACAAGCGCTCGCTCTACTCCCTGCTCTACGCGCTCTACCGTTCCATGGGGCAGGTGCGCGACGAGCACGGTCAGCGCTACGAGTTCACGTTCAACACCTGGGGCTACACCTGGCCCGAGGCCTGGGGCGCCCCGCCTACCACGCCGCGCGATCCGCAGCGCTTCGGTCGCAACGCCTACACGGGCCTCTACCACTTCGACGCCGTGAAGAAGTACGTCGCCGAGCGCGACGGCAAGGTGCACATCATCGAGCTCGGCTGCGGCACCGGCGCGGGCGCCCACCACGTCACCTCGAACGTGCTCAAGAGCTGCACCTACGAGGCCGTCGACATGCAGCAGGCGGCGATCCGCACCTGCCACCGCAAGTTCGTCCCCGAGCTCAACGGGCGACTCCGCGCGACGTGCTCCGACGCGACGCACCTCGACCGCCCCGACGGCAGCGCCGACTTCATCGCCGTCAACGAGACCCACGTCACCGAGATGGCCGGCGTGGTCACCCCCGAAGACGAGCGCTTCTTCCGCAAGGCCCACGCGCTGCTCAAGCCCGGCGGGCACATCGTGTGGGGCAACGCGATCCCCGACCCGACGTGGGGCGCGTGCTTCAAGTTCCTCGAGGCCAACGGCTTCACGCTGCGCGAGGAGTGCGACGTGACCGCCGAGGCCGTGCGCGCCCGCGACGAGGACAAGGCCCGCATCGACCTCTACGTCGATCAGGTGCGCGACGCGTTCTACGGCTTCCGCATCCCGGTGCTCGGCAACCGCAAGCTCGCCGAGGCCGACATCGCCCTCAAGAACTTCGCGCGCAACCCCGGCACGCGGCTCTATCAGAACATGGTCAACCGCACCGACACGTACAAGGTCGTGCTGCTCGAAAAGACGAGCTGACCAACACCGCGCGGGGTGGTGTTACCCTCGCGCGCGATGATCCCTTCGCTTCGCGCGCTCTCTGCGCTCACGCTCAGCTTCACCCTCTCGCTCGGATGCTCGTCGGACCCGCAGCCCGCCGCCGACGCGTCTCAGCCCACGGTCGACGCCGTCGATGACTTCGTCGACGCCGCGCCCGTCCGCGTGCGCGTGGTGCCCACCGAGTGGCCCCGCACGCCGCCCGCGACGCCGACGTACTCCCACGGCGCGTGCCCGACGCTCCACGGCGGATCGACGCTCGCCGCGACGCTCAACGAGGGCTTCGCGAGCGGCGACGCCACGCGGCGCTTCAGGCTCGTGGTGCCGCGCAACTACGACCCCGCGGGCACCGACCGCTGGCCCGTAGTCTTCGCCTGGCACTGGCTCGCGGGCAACTCCGAGCAGATGATCTCCGAGGGTGAGATCTTCACCTCCGCGGAGCGCAACCGCATGATCGTCGTGGTGCCCGACCAGCTCACGGTCAACGGGCAGAACGTCAACGGCTTCGTGTGGCCCTTCGTCGACCCCACGATGGCCGAGCCCGAGCTCGTGTTCTTCGACGACATGCTCGCCTGCGTGTCGAGCGCGTACCGCGTCGATGCGACGCACGTCCACGGCCTCGGCGTGAGCGCGGGCGCCCTGTGGCTCACGTACCTCTCGACCACGAGCCGCGCGCAGTACATGGCCTCCGTGGCCATTCTCTCGGGCGGCCTCGGGTCGCTCCTCGACGCGTGGCGCATGGACTACGTCGCGCGGCCCAACAAGTACCCCGCGCTGGTGCTCTGGGGCGGCGTCAACGATCGCCTCGGCGTCGACTTCAACATCGCCTCGCAGCGCCTCCGCGACGCGCTCATCGACGACGGACACTTCGTGCTGACGTGCACGCACGACCGCGGGCACGCGCTGCCGCCCTTCATGCCGCCGCCCGGCGAGACGCGCTTCTCGTTCCTCTGGGACTTCTTCGCGCAGCACCCCTACGGTCTCGCGCCCGCCACGTCGCCCTACGTCACCCGCGGCCTGCCGGGGAGCGCCCCGCCGTGGTGCTCGATCCCGTCGGAGTTCCTCGCCGACGCGCGCGATCGTTGAGCGCCTCTCGGGCCGGTGAATGAAGAGGTTGTCTCAGAAAGTTGAGCGGCGTCGAAATCGGGCTGAGATACCGACCCATCGGTCGAGCGCGCCGTGCCGCTGGGGCCGGTGAATTCATTCACCGGCCCCGAGAGGCAGAATCCGTGCCCGTCGGTCGGTACTCGAGTGCCCGCTCAACTTTCTGAGACAACCTCTCGATACCACCGCTACCCCGAACCTGGACTTCAGGACGATCGCCGAGGCGCCGGTGAATGAACCCGGACGATTCATGAGGATCACGGCGACGCGCTCGCCGCAGGTTGGAAACCAGCGGCAACCTGCGCAGGGATCGACGTGATCAGCCCGCTTCGCGGGCTCGTGACTGGAGTCGGCGGAACGCCGACTTCACCCCGTTCTTCATGCGCGCAGGTTGCCGCAGGTTTTCAACCTGCGGCGAGCGCGTCGCCGTGATCCTCACGAATCGTCCAGTTTCATTCACCGGCGCCGCGGTCGTCGCTGAAGTCCAGGTTCGGGGTAGCGGTGGTATGAAATTCACCGGCATGTAAATGAAAGCCCTTCGGGCTCGGGCTCGTGAGTCCGCGCTGAGCGGACTTTCCCCTCCCTGCCGGTGAAATCATTCACCGGCCCCGAACGCGCAGACATCCAGATCGGGTGTGGTGGTGAGAGGAGCGATCACCGCGCGTGACGCGGGTGGTTCAGCTCCCGCTGCCGCAGGTGGTGATCGTCGCGGTCTGACCCGACTGCACGTCGACGTACTGCTGAAACGAGATCCCGTTGTTGGTGATGACCACCTGCACGTGACCCGTCGGCGATCGCACCGACTGCGAGCGCGGGAGCGTGTAGCGCCGCGAGGCTCCGTCGGCCCCGACGACGACCTCGCCCGCAGTGCAGCGGATGTCGATCGATCCGAGCCGCGCCTGCACCTCGCCGAGGAGGCCGTTGGTGAAGCTCGAGTGCGAGACCATCCACGCGTCGCTCGCGCCGCGGAGCGCCTGTTCGAGCTTCTCCTCCGCGTCGACGAGGCGACCCGACTGACGCGCGAGGTGGGCCTGCGCCACGAGCGCGCGCGGCGTGTGGATGGCCGCGAAGGCCGACATCGCAGCGCCGCGATTGCCCGCCTGGAGCGCGGTGCACGCCTCGGCGTACGCGGGGTCTTCATCGCAGTACGGCGCGCCCCGCACGGAGCCTCCAGCGCTCGTGTGTGCGGTGTTTCCCCCGGTGGTCGCGGGCTGCGTCGCGGCGTGCGGAGCGTCCGCGTTGACCGCCGCGTCGGTGACGGTTGACGGTGCGCTCGCATCGGGAATCGCTGGCGCGATCGCATCGGGCGAGGGGGGCGCGACGGCGACATCGGGCGAGGGCGTGACGGTCGTCGGAGGCGCCGCGTCGGGCGAGGTCTCGGGCGTGACCGGGGCGATCGGGTCTTGCGGCGGGAGGTTCTGACGATCGGGCGTCGGCGCCGACGAGAGGAGGTACTGACCGCCGAGGACGGCCGAGATTCCGAGCACCGCGCCCATCGCCATGTGACGCCAGGTGGGGTGTACCTCGCGCGCCGCGGGACCCTTCTCGGGGTCGTGCGCCGCGGGGCTGTCGACCTTCGGCGCGCCGATCGCGACCTTCTCGTAGAGCGTCGGCGGATCGACGGCGGTCTCTTCACGGACGGTGGTCTTCTGGAGGCTCGCCGCGTCGCCGAGGATGCCCGAGTCGCGCGCCTCGAGGACGTCGTGGACGCGCGCCGCGGGGTCGCCCTCGCGGTCGTAGTGACGCGCCCACACCGCGCGCACGCGGGGGCTCGCGAAGGGCCACAGGGCCGCGCCCGCCGCGCGCATCGAGGGGAAGCGCTTCGCCGCGTCGCGCTCCATCATGCGCGCGATGACCGTGTCGAGGCCCTTGGGGAGGCCCGGCTTGACCTCGCTCGGCGCTGTGGCCGAGCGCGTGGTGATCGCTTCGAGCAGGTCGAGGAGCACCTCGGCGCGAAAGGGCTTCTCGCCCGTGAGCGCCTCGTAGAGCACCACGGCGAGCGACCACTGGTCGGTGCGCGCGTCGACGGCCTTCGACTGCCGCACCTGCTCGGGCGACATGTAGAAGGGCGTCCCCAGCCACGAGTGGGTCTGCGTGAGGTCGAGCTCGTCAGAGACCAGCTTCGCGATGCCGAAGTCGACGAGCTTGGGGTACGCGACGCCCGTGACGTGACGCGCGAGAAAGATGTTCCCGGGCTTGATGTCGCGGTGCACGACGCCCGCGTTGTGCACGGCGTCGAGGGCCGACGCGATGGGCACCATCACGTCGACGATCTCCTCGGGGCTCAGGGTCTTCTCTCGCTTGAGCCGCTCGGCGAGCGTCTCGCCTTCGAGGAACTCCATCGCGAGAAAGCCGCGGTCATCGCGCAGACCGCCGTCGAAGACCTGCACCACGTTGGGGTGCTCGACCTGCGCGGCGGCCATGATCTCGCGCTGAAACCGCGTCACGGCGTCGGGGCTCGACAGCACGTGCTCGTGGAGCACCTTGAGCGCCACGCGCTTCTTGATGGGCGCCTTGCGCGCCTCGTAGACGACCCCGAAGGCCCCGCGGCCCACCTGACGGATGATGGTGTAGGGGCCGAACTCTGCGCCGGACCCGAGCGTGCCCGGAGATGGGGTGGACATGCGCGCGAGGTAACACTCGCTCGCGCGAGCCTGTCAACGGAGAGCGCCCGCGAGGGCGTCGAGCACGAGGTCGACCTGCGCGCGCGTCATCGCAGGACCGAGCGGCAGCGTGAGGATCCGTTCGAACACCGCCTCGGTGCGAGGGAGCTTCACCGCGCCCGACGCCGTGCTCGCGTAGGCCGTGAAGCGGTGTGTGGGCGGATAGTGGATGCTCGTCTGGATTCCCTCGGCGCGGAGCGCGGTCATCACGCGCTCGCGATCGGCGCCGCGCGGCAGGAGCACGACGAAGAGGTGGTGCGACCCGTCGCCGAAATTCCCATCGGAGAAGGGCGCCGAGAGGCCGTGGAGGTGCTCCGCGCGCGCGGAGATTCCCTCGCGATACCAGGCGACGACGGAGGCGCGACGCGCGTTGGCACCGAGCACCTTTCGAAGCTGGATGCGCCCGATGGCGGCGCGGATCTCGTCCATGCGGGCGTTGGTTCCGACGCGGGCGACGTCGTAGGTGAAGGCGTGTCCGCGGTGACGATCCCAGGTGAGCGAGGTCATCCCGTGGGAGCGAAGGAGTCGCACGGCCGCGGCGGTGGCGTCGTCGCGCGTGGTGATCATTCCGCCCTCGCCCGTGGTCATGTTCTTGTTGCTGAAGAACGAGAACGCCGCGACATCGCCGAGCGCGCCGCATCGCTTCGCGGGGTGCGCCTCGGTGGGACGCTCCGTGGCCCCGGGCGCGTGCGCGCAGTCTTCGACGATGGCGACGCGCTGCGCGCCGCGGGCGTCGAGCGCGGCGCGGATGGCGGTGATGTCCGCGGCGAACCCGGCGTAGTGCACGGCCACGACGGCGCGCGTGCGGGGTGTGATCTTCGAAGCGATGTCCGCGGGGTCGACGCAGAGGTCGTCGTCGCTGGTGACGTCTGCGAAGACGGGCGTCGCGCCGAGCCGCGAGGCGGCGTTGGCCGTCGCGACGAAGGTGAGCGAGGGGAGCACGACCTCATCGCCCGCGGTGACGCCGACGGCGCTGTAGGCCAGCTCGAGCCCGACGGTGCAGTTCGAAACCGCGATGGCGTGAGGGACTCCGACCATGTCGGCAAAGTCGCGTTCGAAGGCTGTGACGCGTTCACCCTGCGTGAGCCAGCCCGAGCGCACTACGTCGGCTGCGGCGAGGGCCTCCTCTTCGTCGAGGGTCACGTCGGTCAGGGGTACCTTCCAATGCATCAACGGCGTTCTCCTGCGGTGTCGGGGGCGATGGGAGCGGGAGGGTGCGTGCGGGAGCGCCGGGGTGTCAACGGCGTCAGGAGGGGCTGAGGATCTCCGCGGCGTCGCTGGCGGTGGCGGCGAGGGTGAGCCAGCGGGTGAGCGTGGCGGCGTCGCTCTCGGTGACGATGCGCGCGTGCTGCTCGGGCGTGAGCGTCAGGCCGCGCGCGTTGCAGAGCGCGAGCACGCCCGAGGCCATCGCGATCTGCGCGGCGGCGAGCTGGCCGAGCGAGTCATCGAGGCGTCGCGCGGTGTCGTCGAAGGAACGCTGCTGTTGATCGACGAGGTCTTGCAGGCGCGCGACGAGCTCTGCGGCGTCGGGGATCAGGGCCTGGTTCAAGTAGAACCGGAGCCTCGTGCCCACGACGCCGAGTTCGAGCCCGAGCACGTTGGAGCGGAGGTATCCGCCCTGCGGAACGACGGGCTGATACGTCCGCGAGGCGGGCGTCGGGAGTCGCCATCCTCGGAGCTGGCCGCTCCTGCAATCGAAGCTGAAGTACTCGGGGATGCGGCGGCGCGCGTAGTCGCTGACGTTCTCGACGAGGTCCTTGTGCTTCTTGCCGAGGTTGCGCACCTCGATGATGACGTCGATGCCGCGCTTCTGGTCGGCGACCACCCAGGTCTCGGGCTCCATGTCGGGGTCGCAGTCCATCACGGCGAGCACGTCGGGCACGATCACGGGCTCGTCGGGGTACAACACCGCGAGCTCGGAGCCCACGTACACGGCGCGTCCGGCTCGGCGGAAGTGCGCGTCGAGCTCGGCGGCGATGCCCACCTTGCGGCGGAAGTGACGCGTCCCCTCGGACATCGCCTCCTGGTACTCGTCGAGCGCCGCGACGATGCGCTCGATCACGGCCTCCTTCTGCGTGGGGGTGAGCCCCTCCCATGTCGGCTCATCGGGAAAGATGAGCCGGGGATCGTCCCAGGGGCTTTGCCGGCGGGCGGGCTTCGAGGGCGCGGTCATGGCGAGGCGACGATATCACCGCTCCCGTTGAAGACGACGCGCGTGGCGTCGCTACGGGAAGAAGCCGCCCGTGCGCAGACCCACGCCTGCCACGACGAAGAGCACCGCCGTCGTGGTGATCGCCGCGATGTGCCACGCGAGCGCGTTGAGCGTCTCGGCGCGCAGCGTCGGCACGATGCGCAGCCGCGCGTCGATCGCGAGGCCGATCGTGATCGCGAGCAGCGTGAGCTTCGCCAGCACGTAGCCCGCGCCCGGCGTCGCGAGGTCGAGCCAGCGCGACGGCGGAACCGCGCGCATCGCCATCCAGAGCCCCGTGATGACCTGAACGAGAAGCGCAGGGATTCCCAGTCGCTCGTAGCGCTCTTCGAAGGCCTGAACGGGCGCGGGGTCGCGCGTTCGCAGTGCGACGGGCAGCACGCCGAGCGCGAGCACGAGGTGCCCGCCGACCCAGATCGTCGCGGCGAGGATGTGCGCGAGGAGCACGAAGGCGTAGTGGTTCATCGGAGCTGCGCGCAGCGTAGGGCGCGGACCCGACGGCGCGGATGATATCCGTCAGCGGGGTGGGTGCGGGGTGTTCACGCGGACGCGCCGCTCCCCTCTTGCGCGAGACCCCGCATCGGAGCGAGAGAGCAACCGATGGCACCCTCGATCGACGAAGTTCGCGTGAAGCTCGAAGAGACCGCGGGCCCCGTGCTCGGCAGCGACCTCGGCGCGCACCTGCGCCGCGACGCCGTGATCATCGTCGCGCCTTCGGCGTCGCTCCTCGACTGCGCCGTCGCGATCGCGGTCGATGACGCGTCCTCCGTGGCCGCGTGGCTCGCGACCGGAACCCTGCGCCGACCCACGGAAGAAGAGCGCGCCGCGTGGCCTGTGGATGAGCACCGGAGCTGGATGGCCGTCGTCGTTCAGCCCTTCGTCGTCGTGCAGGAGCTCACGCTCGATTGAGCGCGGTCACCCGCCGAGCTCCAGATCGCGCGATCGCCTGCGCTCACCAAGGTGCGAGTTGCTCGCAGGCACACGACACTCGCGATTCGACAAGCCGGAGTGCGCGAGCACTCCTGGTTGACACCAACGTCGCGGTCACGAGAGCCCCCGCGCGCCTTTTCTCGCGGATGTGGAACCGGGGTTCCGGCCGGACCGTCACCCCGGGCAAAGTCAGGGCGTTGCGCCGGACAGGTCCGGCGCTTGAGAGGGCGCCGCGGATCGCGTCGACGCCCAGGGCGGGCGCATCAAATACGCTTGAGTTTCGCGGAGCCTCCGGGCGAACGGAGGGCATGACCCTCCCCTCGGCAGGCTCTCCATGAGCTCGTTCGTTCGGCACTTTTCGACCGTCGAGGATCCTCGCAAGGAGGGTATGTGCGACCATCTTGCTGCTGGACATCCTGGTGATTGCGGTGATGGCTGTGATCTGCGGCGCCGACGGTGGGATGAGGTCCGCGATTGGGGGTGCTCCGCGAACCTCTGCTGCGGAAGCTGCTCACTCTTCCGGCGGAGTTCCCTCGGCCGATACCTACCGCCGGGTCTTCGCGCGCATCTCGCCCAGCTCCTTCGAGCGAGCGTTTCGAGGGTGGATCGGTGAACTGATCGGGGACCTCACCGAGCATCAGATCGCCATCGACGGCAAGACGTCGCGCAGGGGTGGCGCGCCATTCGGAGTTGGGCCGGAGCCTGCACCTGGTCCACGCCCGAGCGTCACCAAGCACCTGCTCCTGGGGCAGGTGGCGACTGACGCGAAGTCCACCGAGATTACCGCCATCCCCGGAGCGATGGCGCTGTTGGACTGGAGGGGGCCGTGGTGACGATCGACGCGATGGCCGCCAACGGCGCCGACGCCGCACAGATCGTCGAGGGCAAGGACTATGTCCTGACGGTCAAGGACAACCAGCCGTCGTTGCTGGCAGCCGTGACGGAGGCCGTGACTCGCGCGGAGCCGACGGCATCACGAGCGAAGCGCGTGCTCGTGGACGATCGACCTGAACGAAGGCCACGGCCGCCAGGAGGTGCGCCGGGTGATCGCGACGAGCGCCGCGATTCTGCCCGTCGCGGAACGCTGGGAAGGCTGCGGAGCTGCGGGGTGATGGAGTGCACGCGCACGGTGGGCGAGCACACCTCGACCGAGCAGAGGTACTTCATCACGAGCTTCGTGTATGACGACGGCGATCGGCTGGGGCGATCCTTCGTGGACACTGGAGTGTCGAGAAATTCCGCCCCACTGGACGCTCGACGTGGCGTTCCGAGAAGACGCAAGCGCGGTCCACGAAGGACATGGCCCCGAGAACCTCTCGCTCCTTCGCAAGATCGCCCTCGTTGCTTCCTGCAAGGCAACGACTCCTCGGGTTCAAGGCTGGCATCGCGTCGCCGAAAGAGAGCTGGCTGGGACGATGGGTACCTGCTGGAGGTGCTTCGTAGCGGAATCAAGGAGAACGATGCGCTCGCCCTGCGTCGACGCCGCGTAGATTCCGCGGGAGCTCAACCGAACGTCGCGCCGACGCCTCGATCGAACGCTCCGCGAGCGCCCGAGGCGTTCCGGTACGCGAGAAGAGACCCGAGCGTCAGCGACGGGACGCGTCCGAGGGGCTTCAGCGAGAACTCGTCGAGAGCGGACCTTCGTGGCGAGCGCGAGACGAAGCGCGCGTCTCTCGCGCTCCCGAAGCGACGCGGAAGGCGTCTCGTCGCTCCCCGCCGCGTACCGACGGCCTCGCGGGCGTATCCCGTCGCTGACGCTCCGGGTCTCTTCTCCTGCGTACCGGAACGTCTCGGGCGCTCCCGGCGAGGGGACTAGCCGCGGCGGAGCCTCGACGAGTCCGCTCTTCCCCGTCCCGTCTCAATTCCTGTCTGGTGAATGAATCCTCTGGCCGTCGGACTTCGAGCGTCACGACGTGCTGCCGAAGGAGTCTCAATTCCTGTTCTGGTGAATGAGCTCTTCGGCCTCAGGGTGTTCAGCATCGCGAACGTCACGACGAGCCAATGATGTCTCAATTCCTGTTCTGGTGAATGAGCTCTTCGGCCATTCAAGAATGGAGTCAGTGATGGCGAGAACAAAGCCTGTCTCAATTCCTGTTCTGGTGAATGAGCTCTTCGGCCAGTCTGCAAGGATAAGAAGTTCGCAGGCTTCAAGGTTAGTTCCAATTCCTGTTCTGGTGAATGAGCCTTCGGCCCGGAGACTCAAGTGAGACGCATAATCACCGAACTGGAAAAGTCTCAATTCCTGTTCGCAGGAATGAGCCTTTTCGGCCGGTGCTAGCCCCGGAACCGTTCACCGCACACGATGGCGTGTCTCCACCTCGTTCTGTGAAGAGCTCTTCGGCCTGGAATTGCGGCACCGGCCGTATCCACGCGGTAGGCAATCACGGGTCTCAATTCCCGTTCTGGTGAATGAGCTCTTCGGCCCCAGAAGGCGACCTACGAGGGCGATCCCGCAGACCTCGTCTCAATTCCTGTTCTGGTGAATGAGCTCTTCGGCCTCGGGAGCGCCAACGGAGCGAGGCGCGGGGATAACTTGTCTCAATTCCTGTTCTGGTGAATGAGCTCTTCGGCCCGTTAACAGACTTGCGGGTACCATCTCGCCACTCTACTCCGTCCCAATTCCTGTTCTGGTGAATGAGCTCTTCGGCCGGAGCTGGGAGACCAGCCGCGGGGCCAAGCGAGACACGTTGGTCTTGTCTCAATTCCTGTTCTGGTGAATGAGCTCTTCGGCCCGACCCAGTATCGGGATCAGCCCGAGATCTTGGAAGCGTCTCAATTCCTGTTCTGGTGAATGAGCTCTTCGGCCTCTCGACGACGCGCGCGACGCGGTGCTGCGCGCGCTGCGGTCTCAATTCCTGTTCTGGTGAATGAGCTCTTCGGCCCCGCATGCCGCGCACGGGATCGCCGTGCGAGACCTCGCGTCTCAATTCCTGTTCTGGTGAATGAGCTCTTCGGCCAATCCCGCCATCGGTCTTACGGTCAATGCTCTTCTGCCTGCGGGTCTCAATTCCTGTTCTGGTGAATGAGCTCTTCGGCCCCCGTCGCTTTGATGCGATCACTTGTGCTCCACTGTCGTCTCAATTCCTGTTCTGGTGAATGAGCTCTTCGGCCGCTGTCGGTGTTCGTGGAGTCCTGCGATGGCGATATCGCGTCTCAATTCCTGTTCTGGTGAATGAGCTCTTCGGCCTTCGCGCCGTGCTGAGGGATGTCAGCAGCCCGCGCTGGTCTCAATTCCTGTTCTGGTGAATGAGCTCTTCGGCCGCACGTCGCGCGTGATGCGATGCCGCCCGATCTTCCGGTCTCAATTCCTGTTCTGGTGAATGAGCTCTTCGGCCACGGCTCCGCCGCGAGCTCGCGGAGTCTCGCAAGCTCGTCTCAATTCCTGTTCTGGTGAATGAGCTCTTCGGCCGTAGAGCTCGCGCCATTCAGCCGCGAGAATGCACCCGTCTCAATTCCTGTTCTGGTGAATGAGCTCTTCGGCCCCGACGCCGCGCGGCCAACCTACGCGTGAAAACACTACGAAAGTCTCAATTCCTGTTCTGGTGAATGAGCTCTTCGGCCCTCCGCATAGGGCGCCCCGCTCACCCGTGCCGCTTCGAAGTCTCAATTCCTGTTCTGGTGAATGAGCTCTTCGGCCCGACGTGGCCTTGTCCGAGGTGCTCGAGCTCCTCCAGTCTCAATTCCTGTTCTGGTGAATGAGCTCTTCGGCCCAACGACCCCGCTGGAGCGATCCGCGGGGTTGAGTGCGGTCTCAATTCCTGTTCTGGTGAATGAGCTCTTCGGCCACCTTCGCGTCGGGACGCCGACGTCGGTGCTCTCGGCCTCGCGCGGCCTTGAGGCGTCTCAATTCCTGTTCTGGTGAATGAGCTCTTCGGCCGCGCGGCGGGTGCTCTCCTACTGCAACCACAACAACATGTCTCAATTCCTGTTCTGGTGAATGAGCTCTTCGGCCGCGGCCCCGACGGGCAACACCGGGCCGTGTGGCTGGAGTGGTCTCAATTCCTGTTCTGGTGAATGAGCTCTTCGGCTTATGAGTCATCGGGCGATGACACGGCCGATATCGGTCTCAATTCCTGTTCTGGTGAATGAGCTCTTCGGCCAGGAACGCACGCGCGGCATTGTGTGGCTTCCAAGTCTATCTCAATTCCTGTTCTGGTGAATGAGCTCTTCGGCCCCAGCCCGGCGCCCCTGTGACAACGGCCGACTTGTAAGTCTCAATTCCTGTTCTGGTGAATGAGCTCTTCGGCCGGGAGGCCTCCATGCGTGTCTTCGCGGCGGCGTAGTGGTCGTCTCAATTCCTGTTCTGGTGAATGAGCTCTTCGGCCCGGGATCGTGGCGGCGCTGCGGAGCGCCTTCGGAGGGAGCGGAGTCTCAATTCCTGTTCTGGTGAATGAGCTCTTCGGCCCGTCGTTGCTCTGGCGCCCTCGCAGTAGCCCATCGAGTCTCAATTCCTGTTCTGGTGAATGAGCTCTTCGGCCGCGATCCGCACGCGCGCCTCGATGATGTCGAAGGAGCTGTCTCAATTCCTGTTCTGGTGAATGAGCTCTTCGGCCCCGCGTAGCCCTTCTCATGCGCGTGGAAGCGCCCTCGTCTCAATTCCTGTTCTGGTGAATGAGCTCTTCGGCCAAGATGCGTGCGGCGAACGTCGAGTGCTCGGCCGAGGTCTCAATTCCTGTTCTGGTGAATGAGCTCTTCGGCCCCAAGGCCGCGACTGCGACCACGCCGCGCACCGCGATGTCTCAATTCCTGTTCTGGTGAATGAGCTCTTCGGCCCGGTGATCCCGCACCTCCACAGCTTCGTCGCGGCCGTGCAGGTCTCAATTCCTGTTCTGGTGAATGAGCTCTTCGGCCTAACTGACGGACTCTCGTCAATGGATGCCTCTACAGGTCTCAATTCCTGTTCTGGTGAATGAGCTCTTCGGCCCACCAGCAGCGCCACGCCCCCGGCCGTCGCTGTCTTCTGTCTCAATTCCTGTTCTGGTGAATGAGCTCTTCGGCCCGGAGGAGTAGGGATAACTTCAAGCCCGAAGCGCTTGTAAGTCTCAATTCCTGTTCTGGTGAATGAGCTCTTCGGCCTCTCAGCCGTTTCGTTCTACGCCGGGGCATCATTCATGGGTCTCAATTCCTGTTCTGGTGAATGAGCTCTTCGGCCGGGCCACCGAGCTCCTCAAGCAACACGGCGTGAAGGAGTCTCAATTCCTGTTCTGGTGAATGAGCTCTTCGGCCCCGCGACATCGCCCCGCACCTCTACGAACCGATGACGTCTCAATTCCTGTTCTGGTGAATGAGCTCTTCGGCCTCGGTCAGGCGCAGGGCTACGCCGTGGACGTGTGGGGTGTCTCAATTCCTGTTCTGGTGAATGAGCTCTTCGGCCATAGGACGTTGACAACATCTCTGCGCGTAATACCTAAGTCTCAATTCCTGTTCTGGTGAATGAGCTCTTCGGCCTCGCGATCGTCTCGCGCGCGATGGCGCTCGCAGCACGGGTCTCAATTCCTGTTCTGGTGAATGAGCTCTTCGGCCCTCGTGGGGGGCCGCTTCCATGCGCACGAACCCGGCTACCTGTCTCAATTCCTGTTCTGGTGAATGAGCTCTTCGGCCCGACGGCTTTCCCGTGATCCGCGACGCTCGTCCGCTGCGGTCTCAATTCCTGTTCTGGTGAATGAGCTCTTCGGCCCTTACGAGGGGGTGCTCGGCCGCGATTTCTTGCGTGGGTCTCAATTCCTGTTCTGGTGAATGAGCTCTTCGGCCGCGCCGCTTCACCGCGTCGCCTTTCGCAACGCTTCCATGTCTCAATTCCTGTTCTGGTGAATGAGCTCTTCGGCCGGCGCGCTCAACGCGACGCCTGCCACTGCGGCGAGCGGGTCTCAATTCCTGTTCTGGTGAATGAGCTCTTCGGCCACAAGCGACACCTCACCGGGAAGGGTCCTGGCTACCGGTCTCAATTCCTGTTCTGGTGAATGAGCTCTTCGGCCTGTGCCTGCCGACGCGATCATCTACGCGCGCGACTATCCGTCTCAATTCCTGTTCTGGTGAATGACTTTTCGGCCGTCCTCGATGGACTCGATGGACGTGCAACGACAGTCTCAATTCCTGTTCTGGTGAATGAGCTCTTCGGCCTTCCCGCTCGCAACCCCTGGAACCCGTTGCGATTCCGGGGGCCCTTGCGAGCGGCCAGGGATTCGCCGCCCTCCCTTCGCGCGCTCCGCCCGCAACTCGCGCCTCGCTTCCCGCCGGAACCCCATGATTCCTCGTGGAAACGCGCGCTGCGAGCGGGTCCGGGGGTCGCGTTGCCACGAACCCGCTCGCGATGGACTGATTGTCAGAGAGCGCCGCCCCCTCGTCGACCGCCGCGTCATCGGCATGCTGTGTCGCACCATCGGACGTGGCCCGAGGATCCCCCTTCTCGTGGAGTTGACGCAAGCGTGGAATCGCGCCGCGTCTGCCCCGAGAGGGGGTGACAGTGCGCGATGCGGTCTTCCGTTGGGGGAGGGGGAGCCTCGTCGAGGGGCGTTCAGCCCACGGGCGCGGGCTGGGGAGGTGCGGGCTGGGGAGGCGCGGGCTCGTCGTCGGAGCGTCCGCTGTTGGGGCTGCCGAAGATGCGCGAGAGGTCGCCGAAGTCGGGGACGAGCAGCGTCGGGTCCGACTTTCGCGCCCGTCGAAACGCCCGGAGGATCATCCCGATGACCTGAAGGGCGCGCCCGTCTTGGAGGTCGAGCGCGCGCTGCGCCGCGGCGAGGTCTTGCGGCTTCGCCTCGGAGAGGGTGGCCGTGTCGCGCACCCGCGCGGCGGAGGCGTGCATGGCGTCGATGAGGGCGTCGTCGAGCTGCGCCGCGTCGAGCTCCTCGAGGAGCTCGGAGTCGGCATCGTTCGTTTCGTCTCCGTTGCGGAGGAGGTTGAGCGTGTCGGCGACGCCGTCGAGGCCGTTGGCGAGGATCTCGGCCGTGTCGGCGGGCTTCATCGCTGCGTCGAGACTCACGATGACGGGGTGCGCTGCGCCGAGCATGTCGCGCAGCGTCTGGTGCACCGAGAGGCGGAGGGTCACCCCCGAGGCGAAGGCGTCGCGCGCCTCCTGCCGACGCCGCGCGATGGAGAGCCCGGCGCCCTGCGCCAGCAGGTCGTATCGGCGGCTCGCGCCGCGCAGGACGATGAGCTCCTGCACCGCCACGGCGTCGAGCGCGGGCGTGTACCCGATGATCAGCCTTCGCTTCTCATCCGGGACCTGCGCCCACACGGCGCGGGTGGCGTTCACGAAGGCGGCGCCGTCCTTGAGGATGATCTCGCTCGCGATCGACTGCCCCTGACGCAGCATCCACGCCTCGTCGGCGCCGCGGAACGCGAGGCGCACGGCCACCGGGGTCGGCGCTCCGAGCTCGGCGGCGAGCTGGTCGAGCGTCGCGCCCTCGGGGCTCTTCTCTTCAACATCGTTCGTCATTGTCATTCACGTCTCCCCTGTCGCGTGTCGTGTGTTCGCGACATCCCAGAAGGTCGCTCCCCGTCGTGCCCTGCGTCACTGCCGAGCTGTCCGCACGCCGAAGTTTGTCGTTCAGGAATCGGACACCGCGCTCTCGGGGTGCGCTCCGAAGCGTCCCGGGGTTCGGTCGAGAGCGGGCGTGGCGCGCACCGGGGCTCCCGCGGTTCGCACCGACGGCTCCCGGGGTTCGCGCCTGTCGTTCCGTGCTTCGCTTCGGGGTGATCGAGGTTCGCGCGGAGGCCGTCGATGTTCGCGCGGAGGCGTCCCGTCCTTCGGTGCGAGCCAGCCGAGGTTCGCTCCGAGGCTCTCGGGGTTCGGTCTGGGGGCGTCGTGGTTCGGGCTCGGGGCCTCCGTGGTTCGCGCTGGGGGCGCTACATCACGATCGATCCGCGCGTGCGGGGCTCATAGGGGAGCCCGAGGGTCACGATCTCGGGGAGCTCGGTCCTCGTCGCGGCGCCGAAGGAGATGAACATCACCTGGTCCTCCTTGAGGTTCATCACCTTGCGGAGCTTGTTCTCGAGCTGCACCCGCTCGGTCTCGTTGAGGAGGGCCTCATAGAGCGAGTCCTGCACGTGGACCCCGCGGGTCTTCATGATCCCGTGCACCTTGCGCAGCCGGTCGGGGTCGGCGATGTCGTACGAGACGAGGTAGCGGGTGATCACGGAGCGCTCCTCGTCACCGCGTCGTGAGGGCGACGTAGCGCTCGGCCTCGCCTTCGAGCACCCGCGCGAGCACCCGCGCTTGAAGCTCCACCGCGCGGCGGTACGAGACCTTGTAGCCGAAGAGCGGGTGCGTGATCTCCTCCTCGCGCCGCTGGTCGAGCGCCGAGAGGAACTGCCGCCTCGCCCCGGGCTTAAGCGTGACGCCCTGAAGCTCCTGGTGAAAGTCCGCCGCGGTGACGCGTTTCTCTGCCACGACGCGGAGCACCGTCGAGTCGACCACGAGCACGCGGAACTCCTCCATGAGGTCGAGCCCCAGCGCGGGCCGCCCCCAGCCCATGCCGTGAAGAAAGCCCCGCATCGGGTCGAAGCCCACGCGCCGCAGCGTCTCGGCGCACTCCCTCGCGAGGATGGCGTAGCCGAACGAGAGCATCGCGTTCACGGGGTCACGGGGAGGGCGACGGTTGCGGCCGTCCATGACGAAGCCGTCGCCGCCGCGCTCCCTCAAGAGCCCCGCGTAGCCGTCGAAGTACAGCCTCGCGGCGCGCCCCTCGACGCCGCGCAGGGCGTCGCACGAGTCGACAGCGTCGAGCGTGCGGAGGAGCGACTCCCACTCATCGGCGACGCGCGCTTCGAGGGCGCCGTGCCGACGGAGCAGCACGCGCTGGTTGCGCAGCTTGCCCCGCACGAACTCACGCGCGATGGAGAGCGTGCGCGCGGGGTCATCGGCCGCCCGGTGCTGCGCGACGCGGAGCGCCACGTTGCTCGCGAGGCCGCTCCCGACGCTCCCCAGGAGCCTCCCGTTGTATTGGTGGAACGACACCGCGATGCCCTCTTCGAGGCACGCCATGATCGCGGGCGTCGAGACGTTCACCGCCCCCACGATGGCGAGCGCGTCTACGGCGTCGAGGGGCACGCGCGTGGGCTTTCCCGTGCCCCTTCCCTTCGCGTCAGGCGGAGGGACGAGCACGAGCCCGTCGCCCTCTTTTCTCACCGAGACCCCACGCGTCGAGACCGTGACCGTGCGCGCTTCCATCGACGAGGCCACGAGCCGTCGGCCCTTCGCGAGTCGTCCCGCGGGCACGGCATCGCGCGGCTCCGACGCGTCGTCGACGCCCTCATCGGGCGCCACACCCTCTCGCAGCAGGCGCGACTCGTCGGGGAGGCACACCTCGACGAGCGAGCACCCGCGGCATTTCGGGCTGTCGTCGAGCGGCGGCGGGCGCACGGTCGCGGTCTGCGCCTCCCTTGCACCCTCGACGGCCTTCAGGGCCACCGCGCGCAGCGTGCCGGCGAGAGGCACCTCCACGCGCGTGCGCGAGGTCCGGTAGTAGAGCTCGCCGCGCGGGACTGCGTACCCGTCGCCTTCGAGCAGCGCCGCCTGGAGGCATACGTGAATCGCGTCGCCGTCCCACGCGCCAGGGCAGAGCGTCGAGTGACGGCTCTCGGGGTCTGGCGCCGAGCCGCTCTTGAGCTCCGTCGGAATGGCCGTCCCGTCGCCGTCGAGGAGCACCGCGTCGAGCTTCGCCACGAGGCCCATCGTCGACTGCGCGACGTCGATCGCGCGGGCCTCACGCCACGCCGCCGGGATGTCATCGAGCGGATCGTCCACAGGCGCCGCCGCGACGGCCGCCTCGTCGGACGCGTCGGCGGTGAGCACCACCTCGCGCCGCACGCGGGTGTTGCCGGGCGTGTCCGTGTGGGCGTGCGCGTGGCGGCCCTTCCAGACGTGCTCGTTGGCGACCATCACGCCCTCGACGTGCATGTAGTGGTAGAGCCGCGGGCAGTAGGCCCACTCGACCACCATGCGCAGCGGAAGCGGCGCCGCGCCCTCATCGTTCGTGACGTGTGCTTCGTGTGCTTCAGTGCTCATCGTCGTTCCCCTCCCGACGCGCCACGACGTCACCGCCGCCGGAGGAGTTGCCACACGGGTGCCGGGCAATGTCACCCAGGGGTGCGGTGCGGAGGCGATTCGGGTTGCGTCGGGTGTCAGACGTCGGCGAGGCTCCGCGTCTGACAGATCACAGGGAGGGAGGCACACGATGTTGCGCGCGATGATCCAATTGGCTCCGAGGAGCGAAGGCGGCGCGGGGACCTTGCCCGACGCCGTGCGAGAGCTCCGCGGACTCGCGGAGTTCCCCGATGTGGGGGAGCGCGCGTATGTGTTGACCCTCTCGGCCTCCGGTGAGTTGACCGCGCAGGCCCACGAGGTCGACGCGGAGACACGCTACGGCTTCCCTTTCAGGCGCCCATCGGGGCCGCGATCGCCACAGGTCGGGCCCGTCTTGAAGCGAGCGTTCGACCCCAAGAAGGGCGTCACGCCCAACGCGACGACGCTCGCCGCCACGCTCACACACTTCGAGGCCATCGCGTCATCGACCGAAGAAGCGGGCGCGGTGTACCGCCGCTGCCTCGACGCGCTCGGCGCCGACGCCTCCACGCGCGTCGACCGCGTCGCGAAGGCTCTCGCCTCGATCACGGAGAAGAAGACCGTCTTCGTCTCTCTCGGATCACCACCGGGGAACGATCCCGCCTACGCCGCGCACCTGCTGTCGGTCATCCGCGAGGAGCTCTACGGCATCGACGAGACCTCGCCGATCGCGCCGTGCCCCGCGTGCGGGCGCACGATGCCTCTCGGCGCGACGGCCCTCAAGGGCGCGAAGGTCAACTTCCTCAACATGGACAACCACGGCGTCTTCGCGGGCTTCGACGCCGCTCGCGCGGGCGACCGCTTCGCGCTCTGCGCCCCCTGCGCAGACGCCATCGCGCGCACGTACATCAACCTCAAGGACGACCTCCGCGTCGTGATCGCTGGCGCGCCCGCGCTGCTCCTCCCTTACGTGCACCTCGACGGCGCCGCCGCGTCGCAGCGCTCCGCCTGGGATGTGCTCTCCAAGGCCCGCGAGGCGAAGGGGACCGCCGCCGCCGAGCGGGATCTGCTCGACGTGCTCGCCGAAGAGGGCACGCTCGCGAGCTTTCACATCCTCTGGGCGACGGCGGGCGACTCCCTCGACGACGTGACGGGCCTCGTCACCGACGTGCCATGCACGCGCCTCGGCGCGCTTTCGAAGGTCAACCTCGCGTCGCGCCGCTGGACCTCGCCGGTGTTCCCCGCGCGCCGCGTGTGTGATTTCGACCTCAAGCTCTCGCTCGTGGCCGAGGTGCTCCGTCACCCCGGGGGCAAGCGCGTCGATCGTCGCAACGGACAGCACCTCGCCGCGCTGCGCCGCACGATCGCGCGGGGCGTCTACCTCGGCGCCCCCATCGCCCCATCGCCGCTCTTCTCGGAGCTTCGGGACATCATCGCGGATCACCTCGTCGACCCCACGGTCGATGAGCGCTTCCTCTCGCGCAACCTCACGCGCGAGCCTGATCCGCCGAAGAAGGTCGGGGCGCCGCCGTACCTCAACGCCGCGTCGTGGGCGCGCCACGCGGCTCTGCTCATTCACTATCTCCGCCACCTGGAGGTGCTCCCCGCGATGTCGAACGAAGCTCGATACGTCCCCCGATCCGAGCGCTTGCGGGCGCTCCTCGCGCCGCCGAGCGGCGTCGACCGAGACGCGACGATGTTCGCGTTCATCCTCGGCGTGCTCTTCGGTCGGCTGCTCGTCGTGCAGTCCGCCCGCGGGGTGAACGCGCGCTCCAACGCGCTCACGTGGCTGCGCCGCGCGACGCTCACGGGCGACGACCTGCCCGACCTCTACGTGAAGGTGCGCGAGAAGCTCGCGGAGTACGAGTCCGAGCGCGACCCGCGCGTGCGCGAGGTGATCTTCGACCTCAGCGCCCTCGGCGCGCGGCTCGGCGCTGCGATCCCCCTCGACGCCAACGCGGCGATGTACTTCCTCTTCCTGGGCCAGGCGCTCGCGGGAGAGGTCTTTCCCAAGGACGACGACAAGACCACCACGGAGCCCCGATGACCGCGCAACCCACGACGCTCTCCTCGCGACGCGAGGTGTTGTTCCTCTACGACATTCGCATGGGGAACCCCAACGGCGACCCCGACGAGAACCGCCCGCGGCAGCTCCCCGACGGGACCTTCTACGTCACCGACGTGCGGCTCAAGCGCTTCGCGCGCGACTACCTCAAGCTCCGGGGCGACGACATCCTCGTCGACCAGCTCGACGGGCAGTCCGTCGACCTCGCGAAGCGCGTCCTCGGATGGATGGAGGCGCACGGCAAGAAGCAGCTCGTCGGCGCGGAGCTCGTCTCGGCCATCGTCGACGGCTTCATCGACGCGCGGCTCTTCGGGTCTTCGCTCGCCATGAAGCCCCCGAGCAACGCGAAGGACTGGAAGCCCGAGCCGAAGCCCAAGACCCTCACCGGCGCGGTGCAGTTCAACCACGGCGAGGTGCTCCACCCCGCGGAGGAGCTGCTCATTCGAGGCACGTCGACCTTCACCTCGGGCGAGAAGAAGGACGGCAGCGACCGCGAGCAGGGGACCTTCACCGACTACGCCTGCCTGCGGTACGGCCTCGTGGGCTTCTCGGGCGTCGCGAACGAGCACTCTGCGGCCCTCTCTCGCATGACCGACGCCGACTACGAGAAGCTCCTCCACGCGCTCTGGAACGGCGTCCGCGCGGCGGCCAACACGCGCACCAAGACGCAGCAGTCGCCGCGGCTCCTCGTCGACGTCCGCTACAACCCCGGCGTCGAGTTTCAGGTCGGCAACCTCATCACGTACGCGAAGCCCACGGCGCGCGGCGCGAAGCTCGACCCGCGGCACTGGTCGAGCTGCGACGACTACTCGCTCGACCTCACGCGCCTCGTGGCGAAGCTCGAAGAGTCCCGCGCCGCGAAGCGCGTCGCAGCGGTGAACGTCACCCTCGACTCGGACCTCCACCTCACCGAGGAGCTCCCCTCATGGTGGACGACGCGCAGCCTCGATCACTGAGCGCGGTGCGCTTCCGGTGGAGGGCCCGCTTCGGGTTCTTTCTCCGCGCCGAGGCGCCCGTCGTCGGGATCGGATACCCCCTCCCGCCGCGCACGGCGGTGTTGGGGCTCATCGCCGCCGTGCTGGGGCTCGAAAAAGACGCCCTCGCGACGGAGCTCGCCGACGCCCGCGTGGCCCTCTCGGGTAGGCTCCCGCGCACCCACTGGCACGCGTGCAACCTCCGCAAGGTGAAGTCCGCGAAGCTGCTCCCACCGAGCTTCTCGGGCGCGAAGCCCGTGGAGCTCGTCGCCTCCGAGGAGTCGAACACGCAGTCGCGACAGGAGTGGCTCCTCGACCCGGTCTTCGAGGTCGTCGCGGCGCTGCCCGAGCGATGGCAGTCGGACTTCGCGGGGCGCGTTCGAGACGGCCGTGCGCACTTCACCCCGTGCATGGGCCTCAGCGAGATGACCGCCTCCGTCGAGCACGTGTGCGACGAGGCGCTCACCGCGCTCCCTGATGGGCCGCACCGCGTGTGGAGCGTTGCGCGAGATCACGAGCTCACACGGCTCGACGCGGCAGCGGTGCTCCGCGAGACGTCGCGGGTGTTGTCGATCTCGATGCCGCGCACGGTCACCGAAGACCGACGCTTCGGGCACGCCATCTACCACGCGGCGCCTGACGCGACGCCGCTGCCCGTGTTCTCTCGTGAGGCGTGGGCGTCGAGCGCGGGACCACTGGTGTTCCTGTGACCGCGAGGGTGCGCAGTCACCACGACCCGCCCCGCTATCTCAAGCAGCACGTCGCAGAGATCCTCGCGGCGTCGGAACACATCCTCGAGGCGCACCCCGGCGCGCCGTGGCGTGTCACGGGCGACGAGCTGGTCACCCTGCTCGCGAAGCTCCACGACACGGGCAAAGGGACCGCGGCGTTTCAGGCGTACATCGCGGCGCCCGATCGATGGCGCGGTGATCCCCGGGAGAAGGCTCACACGCTGCCCTCGCTCGTGCTCGCCGTCGCGTGGGCCTCCGCGCAAGGTGTCGACGCGATCGCGCTCCTCTCGCTTGCGCTCGGCGTGAGGGGGCATCACGGCGCGCAGCCGCACGACGACGACACGCTGCACGGGCCCCTCCTCGACGACGTCTGGTGCGAGGTCCTCTCCGCGCAGCTCCCGACGATCGACGGCGCCGCGCTCGGCGCGGAGGTCTCGCTCGACGTGCCCGCGGTCGACGATCCCGACGCGCTCATTCGAGGCGCGCGAAGGGCGCTGCGCGCCGCTCTCACCGCGTGGCGCGCGGAGGCGCTCGCCGCGATGGTGGCGTCGCGCTTCGTCGCGCGAGGGGCGTACAGCGTGCTGCTCGAAGCCGACAAGGCGTTCCTCGCTGTCGACCGGGCGCGCGTGCGTGACTACCTCCGACGCAGCCGGACGGTGCTCCCTACGTCTCTCGTCGACGCGCAGTGCGAGGGGCTCAAGCACACGCCGATGGACGCCCTCCGGGCGCGCGCCCGACGCGCTGCGACAGAGGGCTTCGTCCGTGCGGCGACCGCGACGCTCCAGACCCTCACGCTGCCGACGGGCGCGGGCAAGACGCTCCTCGCCGCGACCTGGGCGCTGACGCAGCGCGCGCGGGCGGAGGCGGCGGGCGAGGGGACGCCGACCATCATCCTCGCGCTCCCGATGCTGTCGATCGTCGAGCAGACCGAGCGCGTGTGGAGAGAGACGCTCGGCGTGACCGACGACGAGGGCGACGTGCTCCTGCCCTTCCACTCGCTCTCCGAGCGCGTCTACGACTCCGAGCTCGATCGCGGAACGGAGGACTTCTACCTCGACACGTGGCGCAGCGAGGTCGTGGTGACGACCTTCGATCAGCTCCTCCTCGCGATGTACTCCGACCGGGCGAAGCACGCGATGCGCTATCACCGCCTCCTCGGCGCGTGCATCGTGATCGACGAGGCGCAGTACGTCCCGCCGTCGCTCTGGGCCGCGGTGTCACACGGCCTGCGCGCGCTCGCAGACCTCGGGCGCACGAGGGTGCTCGCCATGAGCGCCACGCCGTCGCCGGTGATCGAAGGCGCCGTCGAGGTGCTCGACGATCCTGGCGCCCTCTACGCGGACCTTCATCGCTACGAGCTGCACCTTCGCATCGAACAGCGCACGGACTTCGAAGCGTTCATCACCGAAGCCATCACCCGCTGCCGCGCCTCGCTCGCGCTCGGGGAGGGGACGCTGGTCACGCTGAACGTGCGAGGCACCGCGCGCGAGACCTGGGAGCGCCTCGACGCCGAGGGCCTCCGGCCGGTGCTGCTCTCGGGCGACATGACCCCCGCGCATCGGCTCGCGGTGATCGACGCCGTGAGGGCGACACCGGCGCGCGTGGTGGTGAGCACCCAGTGTGTCGAGGCGGGCGTCGACATCGACATGCACCACGTCGTGCGCGACCTCGCGCCGCTCGACGCGCTCGTGCAGATCGCGGGACGCTGCAACCGACACGCGCTCCGGACGACGCCGGGGACCGTGACAGTGTTTCATCTGAAGGGCGCGCGCGGTCGTGACGACGCAGCGGACGTGTACGACCCCGTCGCGCTTCAATGCACGCAAGAGGCGTTGGCGGGCGTCCGCACCGTCCCCGAGGCCGCCGTGCTTCCGCTGTGCAGGGCGTGGTACGCGAGGCTGCGGGAACGGAAATACACGGGCGAACATCACGTCGAGCGGTGGGCGAAGATCGACGGGAGCCTCGACGCGCAGCGGATGCTCCGCGGCGACGACGAGCGGATGAGCGTTCTGGTCGCGGAGCGCGATCCGGGGGCGGCGGCGGCGATTCTCGGAGCGCTCGCGATCCGCGACCGCTGGGATCGACGCAACGCGCTCCGTCGCCTCGCCCCGCGGATCGCGAGGGAGAGCGTCGCCGTCTCGGAGCGCGTGTCGAAGTCGCTCGTCACGCGCCCGATCGACGCGCAGGGGCGCTGGCGCGAGCTGCTCCCCGGGCAGTATCACCCGACGTGCGGTGTGGACTCTCGGGGGTGACCGCGCGGGCAGCGGGGCCCCGCCTCGCGCGTCAGTCTCGCCATCACCCCGCTCCGAACGACGGCATCTCCGCCGCCGCGACGTGTGTTACGACCGACGCATCCTCGCCCATGACCGACGACGCACAGCCCCTGCAACACGCCGCGATCGGACGCTTCAGACTCGCGGGCAGCACCCCCCGCGACAACACGCAGACGCTCGCCGCGTGGTGGCGCGGCGCGGTCGCGCAGCGCTTTCCTGGCGACGTGGCGTTTCACGGGCACGACGGCGCGCGCACCGTGGCCCGCTACCCCGAGGTGCAGTACCGCTGGCACGACGGGAGCCCGCAGCTCTTCGCGCTCGGCGACGCCGCGCAGCGCGTGATGGCGCACCCGTGGCCCGGCGCGACCCTGCGGCTCGGAGATCAGGAGCTCCGCGTCGCGCAGGTCGACTGGAGCTCGCTCGCGCTCACGCGGGCCTTCTCTCGCCGCCTCGTGCGCTACGAGTTCCGCGCGCCGTGGATCGCGCTCAATCAGCAGAACCACGCGCGCTTCAAGGACCTCGCGCGCAGCGAGCGCCGCGCCGAGCTCGATCGCATCCTCGTGGGGAACATCCTCACGATGAGTCAGGGCCTCGGCTGGTACTTCGACGACACCGTGTACGCCGCCGTCGAGGTCTCACGCGAGGTCCCCTGCGTCGTGAAGGACACCGGGCTCGTCGGCTTCGAAGGGACCTTCGTCACCAACCTCGACCTGCCCGATCACCTCGCCCTCGGCCGCTCCGTGAGCCACGGCTTCGGCTGGTTCACTCGCGCCTGACCACCGCCGTCACCCCCCGAGCTCCAGATCGCGCGGCACCGCGAGCGGAAAGGCGCTCAGCCTCGGCGCGCTCGCGATCCGCGCGGCCCTGCGCATCGCGCGGAGCACGTGGCCCGGCGTCAGCGTGATCCCCGTGTCGTCGGGCGCGAAGCTGCGCGGGTTGATCTTCACCGGACGCAGCGCGCGCGTGGCGTCTCCGTCGGTCGACGCGCCGATCACGCGATCGCTCGGCAAGCCCAGCGGCATCGCGCGCGCGAGCGAGTTCTGCAGCACCATCATCGAGCTCACCGGGTGGTGATCGGTGCCCGCGCCCGTGTAGCGCGGCGTGCGCCCGAAGTCCGACGTCGCGAGCACCACGCAGGGCACGCGCGCGGCTTCGGAGAGGTCCATCATCGCGGTGAGCATCGTGAAGAGGTTGCCGAGCGCCGTGCGCTGATCGGACTCGTTCGACGAGTGCGAGTCGAAGCCGCCCACCTCCGTCGCCACGCTCGCCGTGAGCCCCGCTTGAAAGGCCGACAGCGCGAGCTGGAACTCACGCACCGACGACGACACCGCGGGGTCGTAGCTCGGGAAGGTGAGTGACGAGATACGTCCCTGTGAGCCGCGCGCTTCGAGGAGCGCGTCGAGGCCCGCGCGCTGCGTCGGGAGGCGCAGCCGTGAACGCAGCCGTTCGAGCCGTCGGCGGTGCGCGTCTTCGAGGAGCGTCACCGAGCTCGGGAGCAGATACGGTCGACCGTCTCCGTCGAGCGACGGCGCGCCGAGCCTGCGGATGAGCGGCGCGCTCTGGAGCGGAACGCGCGACGGCGCGAGCATTCCCCCCGAGCGGTCGTAGCCGCCGAAGGAGAGGAAGGGCATCGGGCGTCCGCAGCCGTAGACCGCCGCGACCTGCGCGCACCAGCACGGATACTCGGGGACGCTCGCGCCGCTCGACGAGTAGGTCTGTCCGGTCTGGTGGTTGTTGGTCGCCGTGTCGACGCCGTTGAACACCAGGAGCCGCGCGTGGTTGCGCGCGAAGAAGCCTCCGCTCGCGGGGCCTCCGAGGTCGGCGAAGGCCAGGTACGGGATGTTCCCCGCCATGCGGACCTCGCGCTCGGCCGCCGTCGCGTTGCCTCGCACCGAGGGCTTCGGATCGCAGAAGAGCGCCTGATCCCAGCCACCTCCGCCCTGCACGTGCGCCCACAGCACGGGTGACGGCGCGTCATCGCACGCCAGGAGCGCGCGCAGCGGAGACATCGCCGCGGCGCCCGCCGCCATCGCTCCCAGAAAGCCTCGTCGATTCATGGGTGGGTTGCTCCGTCGCGCGTCATTCGAAGAGAAAGCGGTAGTCCATGAGCATGTACGAGACGACGCCCTGCCACGCGCGGAGCGCATAGGTGGCGTCGTCGGTGAAGCCTCCCGTCACGGCGCGTCCGGTGGCGTAGTCGCTCGTGGCGCGGCAGGGGCCGAGGTCGGTGTTGCGCCCGCCCGCGGTCTGCGCGCGACCGTCGTTGTAGAGCCGCGTGAGGAGCGCGTAGCTCTCTCGCAGCTCGGGATCATCCTCCGCGAGGCGCTCTCCGAGGAGCAGGTCGTGAAGGAACTGGAGGTTCCTCACGATGGCGCGCTGATCGGCGACGGTGGGATCCCCCGAGGGCGCGCTCGTGCGCTCGACGTAGGGGAAGAGCCGTCGCGTGGAGAGGGTGCGCGTGAAGTCGAGCGGCACCGCGTGACAGGCCATTTCGTAGGCCATGCGCGAGCTCACCGACCCGGTGAGTCCCGAGGGGATGAGCAGCCGTTGACCGGGCGTGCGCGAGTCGACGCCGCCCGCGTGAAAGCGCGCCTTGTCGAAGCCGAGGAGGTAGTACGGCGACACGCTCGGCGCGTCTTCTTGAAGCGCCGCGTTGGCCTCGCCCCATCCCTGACCGAGGATCGACAGGATCCGTCGGTGGAGCACCTCGGGCGGCGTGAGCGTTCCTCCGCCGACGCCTGCGAGCTCGGCGCGCCCCGCGGCGTCTGCGTCGGCGGCCCTGAAGTAGGTCGACTTCACGATCTCGACGACGAGCCACTTCGTGTCGAAGCGGTTCGCCGCGAAGCGCGTCGCGAGGGCGTCGAGGTCCGCGCGCTGCTGGTCGTAGGCGCGTTGGAGTGCTGCGAAATCAGGGTCCGCGGCGTTCTGCGGCGCGTCGAGGATGGGGCGCCCCATGAGGCCCGCGAAGACGTGTCGCACCATCGCCTGCGCGAAGCCCGGGTCGGCCACGATGGACGCCGCGAGGTGTTCGAGGGCGTGCGGGATGTCGCTGGCGGGCATCTCCATGCCGGCGCGGAGGCCCGGGGGAAACATCGTCGTGCGAGGCCACCACGGGCCGTTGCCGCAGTAGCGCATCCCCGGTCGAAAGTACTGGTACGAAGGGTTGTCGTAGCAGTCGGTCCAGTTTTGAAAGAGGCCCGCGACGGGGTCGAGGCGCGCGTGACAGACCGTGCACGACGGGTTGTTGAGCCAGGGGTTCGCGGTGAAGTCCACCGTCGAGAAGTCGATGCGCGAGGCGGTGCGCATGATGTCCTGGTTGAGGAACCACTGGTACACGTAGCGCGCGCGCCTGCGGTTGCGATTGGTCGACGCGCCCGTCACCACGTAGAGGAACGACGGCGTGGTGAGCACCCCCGCGTACTCGCTCTGGCCCGGCGCGTACTCGTGCATGCCGGGGATCTCGACCTCGCGCCACTCGTTGAGGTCCGTGGGGTCGCGGAAGGCGACGTTGAGCCCGTAGACCCTCGCCGAGAGCGGGTTCACGAGGCGGTAGCGCCCCGTCACGATCTCGCTGAGCGGGCGGTCGTTCATCACGACGTGGGCGACCATTTCGAGGGGCTCGCGCACCACCGAGTCCGCGACGCGTCGACCGGGCGCCATCCACGTGGGACCGGCGTAGTCGCGCATCGGAAAGACCCGATCGTTGATGTGATAGAACGCGCCGCCGTAGCCGATCGCCGTGAGGCTCCGATCGGTCATGAAGACGTCGTTGAAGACCTCGAGGAGCCGGTCGTGAAAGCCGCGCTCCGTCATCATCGCGCGGAGCACCGGCGCGATGGCCTCGATGCCGCCCGCGCGCACCGCGGCGCGCTCGCTCTCCGTGGGGACGCGCCCCGCGATCTGGAGGCTCGCGCGGCGGAGCGTTCCTTCGGCGTCGAGGAGCGTGACGCCGTCGAGCACGCCGCGCATCGGCGGCGGGGGGACCTCGCACTCCGTGGGGTTCGCGAGCTGATCGAGCGTCGCGCGCAGCACCTCGCGCTCGGGCGTCGACGGCGCGATCACGGTCATTCCGCCGTGGGGGACCATGCCCGTCGGCTTGAGCCAGAGGAGCGGTTGCCCGTTCATCTGGAGCGCGAGCGCCGCGCGCACGACGTCGAAGTTCATCGCGACGTGGTCGCTCACCGACGTGGGGCGCAGCACGAAGCGCGAGCTCCCCGCCTCGGCGCCGGGCGCGTGGCAGCGCACGCAGCGTGAGAAGACCTCGGGCCACGCGCGCGCCGCGAAGTACTGCCGCGTCGAGACGCAGCCGCCGTCGCCGACATCGACCGCGGGCGTCGCGTCGCTCGCCGTGACCGCGTCGGGTGCCGTGACCGCGTCGCCCTCCGTGACCGCGTCGCGCGCCGGGCTCGCATCGGACGCGGCGTCGGGAGAGGCCGCGGGCGTCGCGTCGGAGGGCGCGTCGGGATCGCCTCCGCAGCGCGTGAGCGCGAGCGAGAGCGCGGCGACGAGGGCGCGGTGTCGGAGATGTGTGAGGTGATCCACGTGGTCGTGCGCTGGCCTCCAGCGTTCGCCCATCGCAGCACCCGTGCCGATCGAATTCAGGGACCTTCGAACGAGCGCCCCGACGGATTGCGCAGCCGCTCGCACAACCGCTGCGCGCTGCGCTGCGCATCACGGTCGGCGCACGGTCTCTGGGGGAGACAGAATCGACTGTTCAGACGGCGTTGCGGGTGAACGCGAGGCCTTGCGCGCAGCGAGTTCGCGGGTCGTCGCGGTGTGCTCACACCGAAGAGGTCGGTAGAGGGTTTTCGAGGATATGGGGCACCCGCGGAGATGGGTAAAGCGATCGTAATGCGGCTGCTCGAAGCGGTCGCCATGAGTCGTTGCGCACCCATTCCCCGGCGCGCGCGCGGCCTCTGATCGCCCCTCGCGCACGGCCGCGCGGGGCGTGAGCGCGCGGAGCCCTGCGCGCCAGCGTCACCCCCACTCGCTCCACGAGGGAGACTGTCATGTCGAGAGTCGATCAACTGAACCGCATCCTGCGTTCGCTGCAGAGCTCGTCACCCGACGTCGAGGCCTGCGCGCTGATCTCGGAAGACGGGCTCATCATCGCGAGCGCGCTGCCGCAGCACGTCGACGAGGCCCGCGTGGGCGCCATGAGCGCGACGCTCCTCTCGCTCGGCACGCGCGCCGCGACGGAGCTCACCCGCGGCGAGGTTCAGGAGGTGCTCGTGCGCGGCTCCGAGGGCTACGCCGTGATGATGAGCTCGAGCTCGGGGACGCTGCTCCTCGCGCTCGCGGGCAAGCAGGCCAAGCTGGGCCTGCTCTTCCTCGATGTGCGGCGCGCCATCGAAGACGTTCGCAAGGTGCTCTGAGAGAAGCGCGACGGAAGGCGAGGTCCACGATGTCTACCCAGTTCACGACGCTCTTCACCGACGGCACGCACCGCAACGTCCTCCTGCCTGATTTCAGCGCGGGCGGCGTGGCCGTGCAGGCCAACCAGCACCTCATCATTCACGGCAACGAGGGGATGATCCTCGACCCCGGCGGGCACAAGGTCTACTCGCGCGTCCTCGCGGCGGCGAGCCAGCAGCTCGCGGGCGCGAAGCTGAAGTACCTCTTCTTCTCTCATCAGGACCCCGACATCGTGGCGGCCTCCAACGGCTGGCTCATGACCACCGACGCCGACGCGTACATCTCGGCCCTGTGGACCCGCTTCGTGCCCCACTTCGGCCTCGATCACCTGGTGATCAACCGCCTCAAGCCCATCCCCGACGAGGGCATGGTGCTCACGCTCGGCCCGTCGAAGCTCATCATCCTGCCCGCGCACTTCCTCCACTCGCCGGGCAACTTCCACGTCTACGACCCGACCTCGAAGATCCTCTACTCGGGTGACCTCGGGGCCTCCATCGGCACCGACGCCGACGAGGTCACCGACTTCGACGCGCACCTGCCCTTCATGGAGGGCTTTCACCGCCGCTACATGGCCTCGAACTCGGCGCTCCGTCGCTGGGCCGCGGCGGCGCGTCAGCTCGACATCGAGATCCTGGCGCCGCAGCACGGCGCGCTCTTCCGCGGCCGCGCGATGGTCGAGCGCTTCATCTCGTGGGTCGAGGCGCTCCCCTGCGGCGTCGACCTCATCACGGACCCCATCAAGATCCCGGGATGACGCACGCATGCCGACCGTCCTAGTCGTCGAGAGCGACCTGGCGCTCCGCGCATCGATCGTGCGCGACCTCTCCGAGCTTCGCAGCGTCACCGTGCGCGCGGCGGGCACCGCCCGCGAGGCGCGCGCCTTCCTCCACGCGTCTGTTCCGCAGCTCGTCATCACCTCGCTCACCCTCCCCGATGAGCCGGGCCACGCGGTGATCGCCGAGCTCGACCGCCTCGGCGCGCGGGTCCCCGTCCTCGTCGCGTCGATGTCGTCGCAGCGCGACGCGATCCCCGATCGGCCCGGCGTCGTGGTGGTCGAGAAGCCGCTCGACCTCCCGGCGCTCCGCGAGCTCGTCGTCGAGCAGCTCGGCCTCGAAGACGTCAACGCGGCGTTCACCCTCACCGACTTCGTCACCCTCGCGGGCATGGGCCGTCACTCGGTGCGCCTCGAGGTCTCCCTCGCTGGCGCCGCGTACGGCGAGGTGATCATCCTCCGCGGCGAGGCGTGGCACGCGCGTGACAAGGGAGGCGCCGGCCCCGAGGCCTTCTTTCGCCTCTGCGCGTTGCAGGGCGCGGCGGTGCGGGTGCAGGCGCCCGCCGCCGAGGGGCCGCGCACGCTTCAGGGCACGTGCGAGTCCGCGCTGCTCGACTACTTCCGCTGGCAGGACCTCGACGGCGACGCGTCGTCGACCGTGCGCGTCCCGTCCGAGCGCCCGCGGCTGACGCTGCCCTACGGCGGCGTTCACCAGCTTCAGGAGGGCGACGAGCGACGGTTCTCGGAGCGCACGCGCGCCGCCACCGAGGCGTCGCCGCTCCCCCCGGCCGCGCCTCGCGCGCGCGCCGTGACCGCTTCGGACCCCGCCGAGGCGGAGCACAGGGTCGTCACCCCCACGCCCGTGCTCCCGATGGAGGTGCCGGACTTCGACGCGCTGTACGCGAAGGGCGTCGAGGCCCTCATCGATCGGCGGTATAAAGAAGCCCTCGACGCGTTCGAAGCGGCGGCTCGCGTGGGCACCTCACCGAGCCTCCTGGCCAACCTCACCCGGCTCCGCGCCATGGGGATCGGCTCCTGAACGGCGTCTCCCCGGAGGCACCTGCTTGATTCCGACGCTGACCATCCTCGGGCACCCTGACGCTCGGAGGGTCGGTCAGGTCGCGCGCCTCGCAGCGCTGCGCGACGGAGGCTCCGCGACGCTCTCGCGCTCCGAGCCGCGCTTCGCGACGCCCGGCGAATCCGCGGCCGAAGCGCTCGCAGACCCGGCGCTCAGCCGCCGCGCCGTCACGCTGACGCTCAAGGGCGACCGCGTGGTCTTCAAGGTCGACGGCGGCGGCGTGCTCACCGTCGACGGCGCGCCCGCGAAGGGCGTCGTCGAGGTGCCCGCGAGCGCGCTCGTCGAGGGCGTCGTCGTCGAGCTCGGCGGACGCGTCGCGCTGCTCCTCCACCGCGCGGCGATCGAGGGGCCGCGCGCGCCGCGCATGGGCATCGTCGGCGACAGCGACGCCATCGAGCGGGTGCGCGCGGACATCGCGCGCGTCGCGGGCCTCGACGCGCCGGTGCTCATTCGCGGCGCGTCGGGCACCGGAAAGGAGCTCGTCGCGCGGGCGATTCACAAGTCGTCACGCCGTCGCGCGGGGCCCTGCGTGTGCGTCGACGCGTCGGCCGTGCCCGCGCCGCAGGCCGCGTCGGAGCTCTTCGGTCAATCGATGGGCGCGTCGTCGAAGGCCGCGCGGCTCACGCCCGGTCACGTCGCGCGCGCCGACGGGGGGACGCTCTTCCTCGACCGCATCGGAGAGCTCCCCGTCGCGGTGCAGCGCGAGCTTCTGCGGGCGTTGCAGGCGGGCGAGGTGACGCCCGTGGGCGCGAGCGCGCCGACGCGGGTGAGCGTGCGGCTCATCGCTGCGACCGACGCCGACCTCGCCGCGGCGGCGCGCGAGGGGCGCTTCGAAGCGGCGCTCTACGAGGGCGTCGCGGGCTTCGAGATCGCGCTCCCGCCGCTGCGCGCGCGCCGCGACGACATCGGGCGGCTGTTCGTGCACTTCTTGAGGGCCGAGCTCATCTCCGCGGGGGAGCCCCCGAGGCTCGACGCGCCCGTCACCGACGGACGCCCGTACGTGCCCGCGGCGCTCGCGGGTGCGCTCGCCCGCTACGACTGGCCGGGCAACGTGAGGGAGCTCCGCGCGCTCGTGCGCCAGCTCGTTCACGCGAGCCGCGGCGAGCCGAAGCTCGCGCTCGGAGACACCCTCGAGCGCCTCGTCGCGCGCCCTCCCGACGCGTCGCAGCCCGCGCCCGACGCGGCGCCCCGGGTGAAGCGCAGGCCCTCGGAGATCACCGACGACGCGCTCCTCGCGGCGCTGCGCGGCAACGGGTGGAGGCGCGAGGCCACGGCGCGTCAGCTCGGCATCGCGGTGAGCTCGCTCTACGGCCTCATCGACCGCTGCGCGCTCCTGCGCAAGGCCAACGAGCTCTCGCGCGAGGAGCTCGAGCGCTGTCGCGACGCGTGCGGCGGCGACCTCGGGGAGATGTCCGCGAAGCTCGAGGTGTCGACGCGCGGACTCCAACTCAGGATGCGCGAGCTCGGGATCGCGTGAGCTCGGCATCGCGTGAGCTCGGCATCGCGTGCGCTGCGCGGTGTGTCGCTGGCGCCTCGGCGCGCCGTGTCCCGGCGTCCGTCACGGCGCGTCGGCGGGGCCACGGTAGCGCTTGCGCAGGAGGCGGCGATTCCTCGAAGATCGCGCCTCGCCTCGGGGCGGCACGCGCGCTGCTGAGAGGCCCGCGCCCCACCATCGCGGGGCGATGATTCTCTGGAGGGAACATCGATGAAGCGCTCAATCGCCACGTTCGCCCTGGTCACCACCGCGCTCTTCTCGTCGCTCGCGCAGGCCGACGGGGTGACCGTGACGCGAGGACAGTTCACGCCGTCGCTCACGCGCAACGCGCCTTCGGGGCCCCTCGAGGCCTCGGCGACCGCGGTGCTGTACTGGTTCGAGTTCCGCAACGACGGCGCGCCCTCGCAGGTGACCCTCACGTGGAGCATCGACGGTCACGCGGGGCCGCGGCAGACGCTCAACGTGGTGCACGGACGGGCGAGCGCGTGGTCGCGCTTCCCTCGCCACGCGGCGGGGCACAGGTTCGACGTGACGATCCTCGACGCGGCCGGCGCGACGCTGCACACCGACCACGTCGAGTTTCACTGACCGCGCGCCGCGCGCCGACCGCTCAGCGGCAGCAGGCCGCGAACACCTCGGGGAGCAGGATCCCGTAGTCGCACTCGCAGCACACGCGCGTGCAATCGATCGCGTCGCTCGACGCGTCGCGCACGTCCGCCGCGTCGCTCGCATCGGCCGCGTCGCTCACGTCGCTCACGTCGGTCACGTCGCTCACGTCGCTCACGTCGCTCACGTCGCTCACGTCGCGCACGTCGCTCACGTCGCTCACGTCCGCGGCGTCGGCGGCGTCCGTGACGCTCGCGTCGACCACATCGGTCACATCGGCCACGATCACGTCGGCGGTGTCGGTCGTGGAGAGGTCCGTCGACGCGTCGCCCGCGGTGCCGTTGCTCGTCGTGGAGCACCCGCCGATGACGCCGAGCGCCGCGCAGAGCGTCGCCACGCGCGCGGAGGTCTTCGCGAGCCAGCGGGAGCCCGCGTCGGCCTCGCGCATCGCCGCGTGGTGACACATCGGGTCGCAGCCGAGCGAGCGCGTGTATGCGTGGGCCACGCAGCGCGCCCCGCCGCGGCAGACGCGCGCGTACTCGCAGCGGGCGCACGCCCCCGTGAGGCGCTCGACGCGCCACGCGCGGTTGTAGGCGAAGGCCCCGGGGCGCTCCCAGATCTCGCGCAGCGGACGCTCGCGCACGTTGCCCTCGAGGAAGGGATCGGCCTCGCCCGCGTGCGGTTGCAGCGAGAGGCACCCCTTCACGCCGCCGTCGCTCTGGATGCCGATGGCCTCGCAGCCCGCGTGACACCCCGTCCAGGGGACGTTGGTGCCGTGGGGATTGCGCAGCGCGCGGTCGTCGGGGCCGTAGTAGCCGAGGGAGTCGCCCACCGCGACGCGCATCGCGCCGCGACGCGAGAGCCTGCCGAGGCGCGGGATCAGCGTGAGGAGGGCCGCGGGGCGCAGCGTGAGGTCGTCGCGCCCGGTGAGCGAGCCCATGGGCTTGGCGAGCTGAAAGCGCATCCCGCGGGCGCCCGCGGTGACGAGCTCGTCGTAGAGGCCCTCGATGTCGAGGAGGTTCTCGCGGTGCACGGTGATCATCACGTCGAGCCCACACGCCGCGCGTCGCGAGGGCGCGCAATGCGCCATCGCGCGATCGGTGTCCCTTCGCCGCGCAGTGCGTCGGGTAGTGGAGGCCGTCGATGCTGACGCCCGGCTGGCGAGGCCCGCGGCGACGGCGTTCGCTGTGGCGAAGCGCTCGGGGTCGCTCCTCGTACGTTGGTCACGAGGTTGACGAACATCCCCGCGGCGGTGATCGCCTCGGCGAGGTGACCCAGTCGGGGCGCAGCGGCTCACCGCCCGAGAGGGTGATGCGCTCGGTGCCGAGGGCGGCGAGCTGCGCGATCACGTCGAGGCACTCCGCGGTGTCGAGCTCGCCCCGCCGACGGGCGCCGCCTGCTCCCGCAGTGCGCGCAGGAGCGCAGCCGCGTGATCTCCCACACGCAGTTGCGAGGGACGTAGGCCCGGAGGTCGTCGTGCCCATGCGCGCGGTCGCAGCATCTGCTGTTCCCACACGGATTCATGGTGTCTTCGCGTAGACGGCGCATGCGCGGCCTGCGCGTTCGGTTCGCGGCGCGCGAAGGCGTGCGTGAAGCGCGTGGCCCACGCGGCCCGCACGATGAGCCCCTGGTCGTTGTTGCGCGGGCTGCCGACCTGCGGTCGACGATGTACACGTCGAGGACCTCGTCGGGGCAGGGCGAAGCCACGTAGCGCAGGCTCGAGACCTCGGTGTCGGGCGCGAGCCAGCGCACGAGCGCGTCGCCGCCGAGCACCACGGGCATGCGGTCGTGGATGGAGGCGGCCTTCGCGTTGGGCTCCGTGGTGATCACCGTGGTCGTGCGGGTTTTCCTCCGGTGGCAGGGTTCTTCCAGCGCTCCCAGAGGCCGGCGAGCGCGAGGAGGCCGCCGTTGGTCGCGTGGAACCAGCGGTGTGGGATCTTGGCCGGGCCCTCGTGCTTCCACTCGTACCAGCCCGACACGATCACGGCGCAGCGGCGCTTCGCGAGCGCGGCCTTGAACGCCGGCTTCACGTCGACGGTCTCGGAGCGCGCGTTGATGCACCGCGTGGCGATCTCGGCGGCACCCTGGGCGTCGCGCACCCACGACGGCACGAGCCCCCACCGCAGCGTGCGCAGCACCCGCTGCCCCTCGCGGAGCCCCACGACGGGGAGCTGCTGCGTCGGCGCCACGTTGTACGACGGCGTCCACACCGTGCCCGGCTCGATGTCAGCGTCGAACTCGCGCGCGTTGACGTCGAGCTCCTGGTGGTTCGTGATGCGGCTGCACATGCGCTGATCGTGGCAAGTCCGCGGTCGCGAGCGCGAGAACCCGGCGACGTTCGCGGTCGCTCTGTCAGGAGCTCCGCGGCGGGTGTCACTGCTCGACGCAGCACCCGTCGAGGCGGATCATCGGGTCGCGCTCCCGATGCGCGAGCGCCCAGGTCGCGAGGGCGCCCACCGTGCTCACCTCGTGCCCGGTCCACCCGCTCCCCGCGAGCGTCGCGCGGTCGCCTCGCAGCGCCTCGATGCGCGCGGTGACGGCGTCGTCTGCCGGGCCCCACGACCACGTCAGGATCGCGAGCGCGCGGCCCTCCGCGGTCCCGTGCTGGAGGAGCGCCGCGAGGGTGCTCGGGTGCGTCCACGCGAGCGCGTGCGCCCACGCGTCGGCCTCGTCGTAGCCCGCGCGGGTCGCGTCACGGCGTCGCATCCACGCGATGAGCCTCGCCATCGCATCGAGGCGCTCACGCCGCACGAAGGCCACCCCGATGGCCCGGCGCACGGGCGCGGCCGACGCGTCGCGCGCCGTGCCGTCGTAGAGGGCGGCGAGCTGCGCCGCGGAGACCTGCTCGAACATCCGTCCGAGGAGCCCCGTCGCCGCGACGCGGACCTCGACGTCACCGGGCGACCTCGCGACGGCGAGGAGGGCGGGCTCCACGAAGGGCAGGTCGGTGCGGTTCATCCGCTCGAGCGCCTCGATGCGGAGCCGCGGGGGCATCGACGCGTCGGCCAAGACGCCCAGCAGAAAGCGATGCACGGGCTCCGGCCGGTCGAGCGCGAGGAGCGAGCCGACGAGCGTCGCGACGCGTCCCATCACGGGGTCGCGCGCGTCGGGGTGGGCCGCGGACGCGAGGCGATCTCTCGCCGCTTCGAAGGCCCCGCGCGCTCGCGCGAGGAGCCGCTCCACGAGGGCCTCGTGCGTGGCGTCGTCGGTGTAGAGCATGAAGCTCGGGCAGCCGTAGGGCGCCTCGGCGCGGTCGCACGCGTCGACGATCGCGTCCCAGGCCGACGGTCCGAGCGCGCGGACGGCCCCCTGGATCAGCGGCCTCGCCTGCGACATTCCCCACGCGCGCTGGAGGAGCCACGCGAGGAGCGAGCGCGCGAGGCGGGGGCGCGTGTCGGGTGAGACCGCCTCGAAGATCGCCCAGGCGCGCTCGGGCGCGGCGGTGCTGATGAGGCCGTTGCTCGGGTGCGCGACGACGGCGGCCTCGCGGTCGAGCGACGTCACGATGGCGTCTTCGAGGCGCGCGCGCGCTTCGGGCGAAGCCTCGCGCCACGTCGCGAGCACCTCCGCGGGGGGAACGCGCTCGACGTGAAAGGCCTCGGGGCGCGCGGCCGTCGGGGCCGCGGGCGCGGCGGCGCGTCGAGGCGCGGCCGCGCAGGCCGAGAGGAGCGCGGCGAGGAGGAGGGGGCGGTTCACGGCGCGGTTCATCGGTCGCGTACGACGGATGAGGTCGCGCGATCAACGTGTGGGCGCTGTGATTCGGAGGGAGGCGACGACCCGGGAGACGCTCACCGGGCCGTCGCGAGGCGCAGCGCTACGCGCTCAGGGGTTGGTGTACGCGGCGGCGCAGGAGCCGACGGTCTCGTCGACGAAGCACGACGCGTTGCCGCGGAGGGTGCTGTTGCCTTCGTGGTGCCAGAACCAGCGGTTGCGGCTCGGCGAGAAGGTGAACGAGCACATGTCGCTGAGGCCCGAGCGGCCGAGCGTGTCGGTGGGGAAGGTCGCGAGCGTCGCCGAGGCGCCCGAGGGCACGCTCACGCGGGTGATCGTGTTCGAGTTGCTCACGAAGTCGACGTAGAGCACGCCGCCGAAGAACTCGGCGGTGCCCCAGAAGGCCCAGCTCTCGCAGAACTGGTGCGAGGGGATGGCCATCGCGCCCATGTCGACGACGCTGCCCGAGGGGAGCGAGATGTCGTAGGCGCGCGCGCCGTTGAGGATCACGATGCGGTCCCAGCCCGAGAAGATGCCCGAGCCCGAGGGCACGGAGATCGCCTGGGAGAGCGCGATGTTGCGGCCCGTGAGGCCGCCGACGTTGCCGTCGATCTCGGCGAGCGAGGTGACGGTTCCGCCGCCGTAGGGGAGCACGCCCGCGGCGCCCGCGAGCGCGTAGATCGAGCCCGTGCGGACGTTCTGCGCGATCGTATCGATCTGCGCGGGCGGCGAGGTGAGCGCCGCGCCGTTGCGGAGGTCGACGGCGTTGAAGCGGCCCGTGGCGGTGTCGCCCGTGTAGAACGCGTTGGTGGGCGAGACGGCGATGCCGCCGCGGTCGTCACCGGTGGTGCTCGCGTGGTCGACGGAGACGCAGCTCGTGGCCGAGAGCGTGCCGATGCGGAAGGTGTCGCTCGGCGAGCTCCACGTGGCGTTGCAGTAGCCGATGGTCTCTTCCTGACCGGCCACCGTGCGGAACTGCGACGAGAACTCGTGGTGGAAGTACCAGCGGTTGCGCCACGGCTGCACCGTGAACGAGCACATGTCCACGAGGTTGGTGAAGGTCGCGAGCGTGGCGACCGTGCCCGTGGGCACCGTCATGCGGCGGACCGTCGTCGAGTTCTCGACGTAGTCGATGTAGAGCGTGCCGCCGAAGAACTCGAGGGTTCCCCAGTAGGCCCAGCTCTCGCAGCCGGCGTGCGACGGGTTGGGCATGGCGCCCATGTCGAGCACGCGGCCCGAGGGCAGCGCGATGTGGAAGAAGCGCGTCCCCGTGTGGACGCCGAGGCGGTCGTAGCCCGAGAAGAAGCCCGTGCCCGAGGGCATGGTGATCGCGGTCGAGAGCGCGATGGCGTTCGAGGTGAGCGCGCCCGTGGCGCCGTCGATCTCGATGAGGTGCGTGGCCGTTCCGCCGCCGTAGGCGAGGGGCGCCGTCGCGCTCGTGGCGAAGGTGTAGACCTTGCCCGCGCGGAGGTTGCTCACGATGGCGTCGTACTGACGGCCGACGGCGGTGCCGCCGGTGAGGTCGGCGATGTTGAAGCGCGCCGTGGCCGAGTCGCCCGTGTAGAACACGTTGGTGTTCGAGACGGCGATGCCGCCGCGGTCGTCGCCGGTCACGGCGGTGTGGTCCATGACCGCGCAGCCCGTGGCGGTGAGCGAGTCGATGCGGAACGAGAGGCCCGTGACCGCGTCACGGCAGGCGCCGCTCACGCAGGCCTGGTCGTGGCCGCAGCGCGTGCCGCAGCCGCCGCAGTTGTTCACGTCGGACGTGGTGGCGATGCAGGTGCCGCCGCAGAAGGTCGTGCCCGCGGGGCAGGCGCAGGCGCCGCCGGTGCAGGCGCGTCCGCCGGAGCAGACGGTGCCGCAGGCGCCGCAGTTGGCGGCGTCGGTCGCGGTGTTGACGCACGCGCCGCTGCAGAGCGTCGTGCCGGCGCCGCAGGCGCCGACGGAGACGGCGAGGCTGAACGGTCCGCCGACGCCGCAGCTGTCGACGACGAGGGTGTGGAGGCCCGCGCCCGCGGGGAGCGTGGTCGAGATGCTCGTGAGCGCGCCGCACCCGGCGGCGGCGGTGCAGGCGGCGGTGGCGCCGCGGTTGGCGCTGCGCTGGTCGAGCGTGGCGTTGACCTGGCCGTTGCTGTTCACGGTGGCGTTGAGGGGCCCGCCCGCGAAGGCCGGGCAGGTGACGCCCCAGTAGGTGACCTCGGGGCCGTTGGAGCAGCACGCGCTCGCGAGGCCGCTCGAGCCGAGGAGGGTGTTCGACGTCGTCGTCGTGCTCGGGATGGTCATCCCGATGCGGAGGTTCGGGTTCGACGCCGGGAGGTGCTGGAAGTGCACCGTGGTCTCACCGGATCCGCAGCCCGAGAGCACGAGGAAGTACGTGCCCGCGGGGAGGTACGCGGCGATCTGCGACTGCACGCCGATGTCGCAGCTGAAGCCGCCGTCGTCGTTGCAGGTCTGTCCGCCGGGCATGCCCGGGTCGGTGATGTTCACGTTCGACGCGTTCTGGAGGAAGAGCGACGCGTCCCACGCCGACCCGATCGTGTCGGCGTACACGATCTCGGGGACCGAGAGCGTGAAGCGGTAGAACACGTCGTTGCCCGAGGTGCAGCCGCAGGGGCCCGACACGTTGTTGCGCGCGTTCGTGGTGTTCACGAGCAGGTTGGCCGTCGGCGCCGAGAGGTCGATGGCGATGGCGCCCGCGGGGGCGTCGTTCGACGGAGCGCCCGCCACGCAGGTGCCCGCGGTGCAGGTCGTCGTGGCCGAGCAGACGTTGCCGCAGGTGCCGCAGTTGCGGCCGTTCGAGCGCGTGTCGACGCAGGCGCCCGCGCAGAACGTGAGGCCCGTCGGGCAGTTGCACACGCCGGCCTGGCAGGTCTGACCGGCCGGACACGTCGTGCCGCAGGTGCCGCAGTTGCCGTTGTCGGTGCGCGTGTTGACGCAGGTGCCGCCGCAGAGCGTCTGGCCCGCGGGGCAGTTGCACGCGCCGGCCTGACAGGTCTGTCCGCCGGTGCAGGTCATGCCGCAGCGTCCGCAGTTGTTGTTGTCGCTGCGCGCGTCGACGCAGGCCGTCCCGCAGGCCGTCTGGCCCGAGGGGCAGGTGCAGGTGCCGCCCGCGCAGGTCTGCGCCGCGCCGCAGGCCGCGCCGCAGGCGCCGCAGTTGGCGTTGCTGGTCATCGTGTTCACGCACGCGCCGCCGCAGTTGGTCTGGCCCGTGGGGCAGGTGCAGGTGCCCGCCGTGCAGACGAGCCCCGTCGCGCAGGTGTTGCCGCAGGTGCCGCAGTTGGTGGCGCTGGTCTGCGTGTCGACGCAGGTGGCCGACGCGCCGGTGCCGCAGGCCGTCTGGCCCGCGGGGCACACGCATCGTCCGGCGGTGCACGACTGGCCCGTTCCGCACGCGTTGCCGCAGGCGCCGCAGTTCATGTTGTTCGACTGCGTGTCGATGCAGGTGGCCGACGCGCCGGTGCCGCAGAGCTGCTGCGCGCCGGGGCAGGCGCAGCGGCCCGCCGTGCACGACGAGCCGCCGACGCAGGCGTTGCCGCAGTCGCCGCAGTTCGTGTTGCTGGTCTGTCCGTCGACGCACATCCCCGAGCACGAGAGCTGGCCCATGGCGCAGCCGCAGCGGCCCGCCGTGCAGACCTGGCCCGTCTCACACGCGGTGCCGCAGCCGCCGCAGTTGCGCGCGTCGGTCTGCGTGTCGGTGCACACGGCGGTCGCGCCGGTGCCGCAGCGCGTACGCGGCGCGGCGCAGTCGGCGAGGCACACGCCCGCGGTGCAGGTCTGGCCCGTCGAGCAGGCCATGCCGCAGGCGCCGCAGTTCATGTTGCTCGACTGCGTGTCGACGCAGACCGCGGAGGCGCCGGTGCCGCAGCGGGTCTGACCCATGGGGCACGTGCAGGCGCCCATCACGCACATGGAGCCGCCCGCGCAGGTGGTCCCGCACGCGCCGCAGTTCGCCATGTCGGTCATGGGGTCGACGCAGGTGCCCGAGCACTCGATCTGGCCGGTGAGACATCGCGACACGTCGGCGGGCACGTCGGGCGTCACGTCGGCGGGCGCATCGGGCGTGACGTCGGGGGCGACGTCGGGCGTCACGTCGGGGGCGACGTCGGGCGTGGGCTCGTCGGTGGGCACCACGTTGTCCGTGGGCATCACGTTGTCGCCGGGCACGTCGGGCGTGGGCTCGTCGGTGGGCACCACGTTGTCCGTGGGCATCACGGTGTCCGTGGGCATCACGGTGTCCGTGGGCATCACGGTGTCCGTGGCTGCGTCTTCAGGTGGCGGATTGCCCGACGGTGTGGAGTCACCACACGCGGCGAGCAACACCACCGACGCCACCCAGGGCATCAGCTTCGATCTGGTCGTACTCATGGGTCTCGTTCTCTTCCTCTCGGGTCGTGGGGAGTGACCGTTCGCGCGGAGGGGGAAGAGGGGGAGCCGCCCCCGTCGCACGCCGCGCCGAAGGCACGCCACCGCTTCGCCCACGCCATCTGCCGAAACGGCACCGACGGCCGCAGCGGGGATAACGCCCCCATCCACACGGGCCGTCAAGACCTTCAGCACCCCCGCCGCGACATCGCCGCCTCACCACGCCGAGGCTACGTTTTGAGCCTCCGCGAGGGCCTCGGAGACGGGGTATTCTCGCCCGGTTCGCGCGTCGAAATGCAGGGGGTGCATCGCGCGAAAAACGCTCGCTTGCAACGCGTATCGCGTCGCGGCACTCCAAGTGACGCAATGGCCAGAGGATGGATCGTCGCGGGCGCGCTCGTGGTCGCCGTCGGGGGCGGGGTGGCCTTCGTGAAGCTGCGTCCCCGCCCGGTGACCGCGGTCCGCGTCGCGCGGGGCACCACCGTCGACGCGGTGTATGCGAGCGGCACCGTGGAGTGCGTCGACCGCGTCGAGGTCAAGGCGCGCGCCGCGGGCCCCGTGGCCGACCTCTCGGTGCGCGAGGGCGACCCCGTGCGGGCCGGTCAGCTCCTCGCGCGCATCGACGCGCCGACGCTCGAGTTCGACGTGCAGCGCGGCCTCGCGGACTTCGAAGCCGCCCGCGAGCGCCTCGCCACGGCGCCGCAGATCGCCGCCCTCGAAGCGCAGGCCGCCGCCCTCGAGGCGCAGCTCGCGCAGGCCCGCGCCGACCTCGCGCGCCTCGAGCCGCTCGCCCGCTCCGGCGCGACCTCGCCGCAAGACCTCGACCGCGCTCGCACGCAGGTCGCGCAGCTCACCGCGCAGCTCGCGGCCAACCGCGCGCAGACCCGCGACGCGCGCATCACCCTCCGCGGCTGATAGCGCCTGGGCAGCGCGCGGCATGGCCTCGCTGCGCCCGCGCGAGCGACGTCGAGGTGCGCTCGCCCTCGACGGCGTGGTGCCTGCGCGCCACGCCGAGCTCGGCGAGATGGTGGGCGTCAACCAGAACATCGTCCGCGTGGGCGACGTGCGACCTCCAGATCGAGGCCCGCATCGACGAGACCGACATCGGCCGCGTGCGCGGGCGGCCCCGCGGTGGTGCGCTTTCAGGCCTTCGAGGGCCGCGTGTTCGAGGCCCGCGTCACGCGCGTGCTCCTGACGCAGACCGCACGTCGCGGTCTCGAAGTGCGCCTCACGCTCGACGCGCCCGTCGAGAACCTGCGCCCGGGGATGACCGCCGAGGTCAACGTCGTGCTCGCGCGCCACGACGGCGTGCTCGCGGCGCCGGTCGACGGGGTGAAATGTCATCAACGTTGCGTGCGGGTAGTACGATGGCCACCGCGCATCGGCAGGCCGCGGTGCCGAAGATCCGCGGAGACATCAAAAAACGCGCCGAGCGGTGGAAATGGTGTTGAGCATGATGCGGTGACGACGGCACCAGTGCACAGCGAGGGCGTGCGCGTCAAGACCACGCTGCAACCGCTGCTGACGGGCGAGCCTTCCGGGGCCGCGAACTCGCCCGCGGGGATGTGATTGCATGGTCGCCCTCTACCGGCTCGTGCTCTTCATCGCCACGCGGCAGCTCTGGAGCGCAAGCTGCTCAACGGCATCGCCGTGCGCGGCGTCGCGCTGGGGGTGCTCGTCCTCATCGCGATGAACGGGATCAGTAGGCCAGGTGCGCTTTCTCAACGAGATCACGCGCATCGCGCCGCACGTCACGGTCTTCGACAAGCGCCTCCTCGCGCGACGGCTCCATCCTCGCGCGCTGGTCTCGCCGTCGCCCGCGGTCACGCCTGTTCGCCACGAGCAGCCGAGCGACCGGCCTACGCGCATCGCGCGGCCCACCGACGTGGTGCGCGCCCCTCGAGTCGCCTCGCGCCGAGGCGGCCTGCGCGGCATCGTCGGTCAGGACGCCACCGTCGGCGTGAAGGACCTCGGCGTCGACCTCCGCGGCATCGACCTCGAGACGGTGACCGCACGCCGCTCTCGCGCTTACGTGGTGCAGGGCTCGTGGCGCGCGCTCGATCACCACCGACGGCGTCGCGCTCGGCATCTCGCTCGCCGAGAACCTCGGCGCGAAGCTCGGCGACCGCGTGCGCGTGCGCCCCGGCGGCGCTGCCGTGTCGCTCAAGGTCGTGGCCCTCGTCGACACGGGGATCCCCTCGCGGACCGCGTGCGTCCTCGTGAACTCCGCTCGGCGCAGACTATTTCTTCTGAAGGCCTGATGATCGGTCGCATCGAGGTGCGGATGCGCGACCCCGACGAGGCGCGCGACCTCTCCGACCGCATCGAGCGCCTCACGGGCTACGACGCCGAGAGCTGGCAGGAGACCAACCAGAACTTTCTCTCGCTCTTCTCGATGCAGAACCGCATCGTGGCGATGCAGATCGGCGCCATCCTCACGGTGGGCGGCTTCGGCATCCTCGCCATCCAGATCATGATCGTGCTCCAGAAGACCCGCGACATCGCGATCCTTCGGAGCGTCGGGCTGCGACGGAAGGACATCCTCCTGACCTTCCTCGTGCAGGGCATCGTCGTGGCGCTGGCGGGCGCGGTGATCGGCGACCTCGCGGGGTGGCGCCTCCTGGTCTTCATGGGCGCGCTCAAGATCAAGCAGGAGGGCCTCGTCCGCAGCGACCATTTTCTCATCTACGAAGACCCGTGGTTCTACCCCTTCCGGGGGCTGCTCTTCCGCTCGCGGTGGGCGTCGCGGCGAGCCTCATCCCCGCGGTGCGCGGCGCGCGCGTCGAGCCCGTCGACGTGCTCCGCGGTCAGGCGGGCTGAGCGATGGACTCGACCCCGGGCGCGGCGCCCGTGCTCTCGTGCAGGTCGCTCACGCGCACGCTCGGCGACGTGGTCAAGCAGACCATTCTCAACGACGTGAACCTCGACGTCGCGCGAGACTTCGTGGCGCTCACGGGCGCGTCGGGCTCGGGCAAGAGCACGCTGCTCTACCTCCTCGGCGCGCTCGACCGGCCCACCGCGGGCGCGGTGCTCATCGACGGCGTCGACGCGAGCGCCCTCGACGACGACGCGCGCGCGACGCTGCGCAACGAGCGCCTCGGGTTCGTGTTCCAGTTTCCACTTTCTGCTGCCGGAGTTCGCGCGCGGCGGAGAACGTGATGATCCCGATGCTGCGCAGGGTCGTCAGACAAGGAAGCCCGCAAGCGCGCCGAGGCGACGCTCGCGACGCTCGGCCTCGCGGAGTTTTCGAAGCGTCGCCTGTCGGAGCTGTCGGGCGGTCAGCAGCAGCGCGTCTCGATCGCGCGCGCGCTCGCCAACGAGCCGCTCATCCTCCTGGCCGACGAGCCCACGGGCAACCTCGACTCGCGCAACGCCGAGGCGGTGTTCGAACTCTTCGAGTCGCTCAACCGCGACCGGGGGATGACCGTGGTGATGGTCACGCACGACACGGCCTTCGCCGAGCGCGCGCGCCGCCAGGTGGTGCTCAAAGACGGCGTGGTCGTGAGCGACCAGCGGCGCTGAGCCGTCAGCGCATCTCCCAGTCGACGGAGCCGCGCAGGTCCTTCTGGATCGTCTGTTCGAAGTGTCGCTCCAGCGACTCGTGGTCGAGCGTCGTGGGGGCGCGGAAGGTGATCTGGATCGTGCCCTTCATCACGTTCTTGCGCTCGCTCACGAACTGACAGCCGAAGCTCGCGAGAGACGCCCGGTACGCCTCGGAGGTCGCCCTGAAGCGCTCGCGCTCGACCCCCTGGATCACCACCTGATCGACGCGCTGCTTCTCCAGGTAGAAGATCAGCATCCACGCGAAGACCGTCGCGAGCAGGGCCACGGGCATGAGCTTGAGGCCCACCAGCACGCCGATCATCGTGACCAGGATCACGCGGCCCGTGTCCTTGGCCTCGCCCACGTCGGTGCGAAAGCGCATGAGGCCGCCGATGCCGAAGATCACGTAGGCCATGTTCTTGTCTTCGCGCCCCACCATCGCGGCGAGCGCGCCGACGAGCGCGTGGCCATGATGAAGGTCTTCGGGCTGGTCGAGCTTGTTCGAAGCTCCAGGCCTGGTGGCGCACCTGGGGGTGGTAGCCGATCGCCGCCGAGCAGGCCGCGAAGTTGAGCACCACCAGCACGTCGACGACGTACCAGGGTCTCGGCAAGCCCCGTCCATCCGCAGGTGACCGCGCGAGGTGAAGTTCGCGGCGCTGTGCTCGTCGTTGGCCGCCGCGCCGAGCGAGCGCGAGCGACGGCAGCAGCGCCACGGCCGCGAGAAAGGCCGGCGATGCGGACTGATCTTCGTCACGGTGGGTGATGGAGCACGAGCCCCGCGCATCACGCTTTCATGCGTTGACGGCGAGCTGCGCGGCGCGCTGGAGGTTTCGCTCGAGCCGCACGCGCCTTACCGGGTTCGGGCTACGAGAGGCCCTGAATCCCAGCTGGCGGCGGCGTGGAGGGTCCACGTGGCGTCGGCGAGGTGCGGACGGGCGAGCGCGCAGGTCGGCCTCGGCGGCGATGATGGTGTTCACGTGGTCGGTTTCGAAGATGTTGCCCACGGCGATGGTGGGGATGCCCACCTCGTTGCGGATGCGATCGGAGAAGGGCACCTGGAAGAGCCCGTACACGGGCGCCTTCTTCTTGCTGACCTGGCCCGACGAGACGCACCGCGTCGACGCCCGCGCGTCCTTGAAGCGCCGCGCGATCTCGACGGCGTCTTCGGGGTGTTGCCGCCGCGCACCCAGTCGTGGGCCGAGATGCGCACCGGATACGGAGCTCCAGTGGCCACGCCCGCGCATCGCGCGGAACACCTTGACGGGGAAGCGGCAGCGGGTTCTCGAGGCTCCCGCCGTACGCGCCGTCGCGTCGGTTCGTGAGCGGAGAGAGGAACTCCGACAGGAGGTACTCCGTGCGCCGCGTGAAGCTCCACGAGGTCGAAGCCCGCCTCGGCGGCCCGCTCGTCGCCGCCGCGAAGGCGGCCGCGGACGGCGTCCATGTCGTCGCGTCATCGCCCTCGGCGTCTGCGAACGCCTTGAATGTAGGCGGGTGAGGGCGCGAGGAGCTCCCACGCGCCCGTTTCGAGGCTGGTCGGCGCCTCCCACGACACCTTCGTGGCGCCCTTGCGTCCCGCGTGGCCGAGCTGCACCGCGACTTCGAAGCGCCGCTCGGCGTGGGCGTAGTCGACGATGCGCCCCACGCCGCGGTCTGCGCGTCGTTCCAGAGGCCGGTGCAGCCGGGGGAGATGCGCGCGTCGGGCGAGACGCCGGTCATCTCGGTGAAGATCAGCCCCGCGCCGCCCATCGCGCGCGCGCCGTAGTGCACGAGGTGAAAGTCTTCCGGCACGCCGTCGACGGCGGAGTACATGCACATCGGCGACACGGCCACGCGGGTTGGGGACGGTGAGCTCGCGCAGCTTGAAGGGCGTGAACACCGCGGAACGGGCCCGGCGGGGAGGCCGCACTTCTGCGCGAACCACGTCTCGACGCGGGCGATGTACGCCGGGTCGCGGAGCTTCTGGTTGGCGTGTTCGACGCGCTGGCTCCCCGTGAGGAGCGAGTACACGAACTGCTGGGCTCGAGGCCCACGTAGCGCTCGATGTCTTCGAACCACGTCATGCGATTGCGCGCGGCGCCCTGGAGCTTGAGCGCCTCGACCTCGCGCTCGGCCTGATACCGCGCGAGGCGCGCGGGCACGTCGCCGTCGGTGCTCGCGAGCACGTTCTCGCGAGCGAGATGGCGTCCTCCATCGCGAGCTTGGTGCCCGACCCGATGGAGAACAGCCGTGCGGGCCGCGTCGCCGATGAGGACGATGTTGTCTTGGAACTACCGCTCGCAGAGCACGCGGTTGAACTTCAGCCACACGGCTGATCCGCGGGAGGTGCCGCGCGTTCGAGGTGACCAGCGCGCGACGTCGAGGAGGTCGGCGAAGAGCTTTCTCGCAGAGCGCGATTGATTCTTCGGCGTGGCCTTGTCGAGGCCCGCCTTGCGCCACGTCTCCTCGGGCGTCTCGACGATGAAGGTCGACCACTCCTCGTCGAAGCGGTACGCGTGGAGGTTGAACCAGCCCCACTCGGTCTCTTTGAACGCGAAGGTGAAGGCGTCGAGCTTCTTGCGCGTGCCGAGCCAGATGAAGCGGCACTTGCGCACGTCGATGCGGGGGTTGAAGTGCGCCTCGTGGCGCGCGCGCGTGAGCGAGTGCACGCCGTCGGCGCCCACGACGAGGTCGTAGTCCCTCGCGTAGGCGTCGGGCGAGAGCACCTCGGTCTCGTACCTGATCTCGACGCCGAGCTCCGTGGCCCTGCGCTGAAACACGTCGAGGAGCTTCTTGCGCGCGATGCCGCAGAAGCCGTGTCCGCTCGAGGTGATCTTCTCGCCCTTGAAGAACACGTCGATGTCGTCCCAGTGGCGCAGCGCGAACTCGATCTCGGCGACGACCTTGCGGTCGGCGTCGCGAAAGCCCGCCATGGTCTTGTCCGAGAAGACCACGCCCCAGCCGAAGGTGTCGTCGGGGCGGTTCCGCTCGATGACGGTGATCTCCCAGTCGGGCTCGGCCTTCTTCATCAGGATCGAGAAGAACAGCCCCGCGGGGCCACCACCCAGGCAGACGATGCGCATGGAGTCTCTCCGTGAGCGAAGCGGTGAATCAGTGCGGTGATGAGAAGCGGGTGCGTCGGTGGCGTCAGAGGCCCGCCGCGGCGCCGCCCGCGAAGCCGTAGAACGCAGGGTCCGTGATGGGCGGCAGCGCGCGCTCCTGCACGAGGAGGGTGCGAACCGCCCAGATGTCGCGGAAGATCCGGTAGCGCAGGGCGGTCTGGTCGAGGTAGTCGACGCCCGCCGAGCCGCCGGTGCCCGTGCGACGCCCGATCACGCGCTCGACCATGCGCGCGTGACGCTGACGGAACAGCACGAACGACTGCTCGAAGGCGACGAGCCCGTCGACCACGGCGCGCGGCCACGCGAGGAGCGGGAGCTCGCGGTAGCTCTCGATGAAGACCAGCGCGGCGCGGATGCGCGAGACCCTCGCGCGCTCGGCCTCGGGGGCCTCGTCGGCGAAGAGAAAGGCCCTCGCGCCCGCGATCTCGCGGTCGTAGCGGGCCTGGAGCCGCTCGCGGTCGGCGTCGCTGAGCGAGGTGCGAAGCGCGTAGCTCATGGCCTCGCGCGCGCTCGCGGCGTGGGCCGCGCAGTACGACTCGAGGAAGGCGCGCACGCGCTCGGCGTCGTCGGGCTGTGAGGGCGTCGAGGCTTGAATGGGCGTGCGGTAGAGCCACTCGTGCACGGCGTCGCGCAGCGTGGGCTTGTCGGCGAGGCGGGCCTCGACGCGGCGAGAGGCGCTGGAGGGGCCGCCGTCGTGGGCGCGGAGCATCTCCATGTAGCTCTTCTCGTGGCCGAGAGGGATGCGGTCGGACTCGTCCATGCCGGCGAGGATCTCGATCTCGCGGAGCTGCGCCGACTGGAAGCCGCTCGCGGGGTTGAGCTTGTCGCGGAAGGCGAGGTAGTCGCGCGTGGTGAGCGTCTCCATCAGCGCGAAGTGGTCGCTCGCGAGGCCCATGATCGTGGTCATGCGGTCGACGCCGCGCACCGCGGAGGCCAGCGACTGCTCGGGCACGGGGACCTTCACGAAGAGGTCCCGCGCGGAGACGAGCTCGCGCAGCAGGAGCTTGAACCACATCTCGTCGATCTGGTGGATCGTGATGAACATCACCTCGTCGTTCGAGAGCGCGCGGTCGTCGCCCGCGAGGCCCCCCTGGAGCGAGAGGACCTCTTCGACCTTGATGTAGTCCCAGTACGCCGTCGGTCGCGTTGTCACGGGCCGCGAGTGTGCGGAACCCTCCGCGCGATTCAAGGCAAAAGCGTGAGAAATCCGTGCGTCAGAGCGCGCGCTTGAGCCGCAGCGAGTTCGACACCACGGAGACCGAGCTCATCGCCATCGCGCCCGCCGCGAGCATCGGTCCGCCGAGCCTTTCGAACACCCCGAAGGCCGCGAGGGGGATCCCCACGGCGTTGTAGGCGAAGGCCCAGAAGAGGTTCTGCCGGATCACCCGCATCACCGCGCGCGACAGCGAGATCGCGTCGACCACGACCCGCGGATCGGCGCGCATGAGCGTCACCGACGCCGCCTCGATCGCCACGTCGGTGCCGCCGCCCATCGCGAAGCCCACGTCGGCCGAGGCCAGCGCGGGCGCGTCATTCACGCCGTCGCCCACCATCGCCACGACCTTGCCCTGCGCGCGCAGCGCCTCGACGATCGCGCCCTTCTCGCCGGGGAGCACCCCCGCGTGGACGCGCTCGTCTGCGATGCCGAGCCGACGCGCGACGGCCCGCACGGTCACCGGGTGGTCGCCCGACACGAGGTGCACCGCGACGCCGATCTCGCCGAGCAGCGCGACGGCTTCGTGAGACTCGTCTCGCACCGGGTCGGCCATGCCGATCACGGCGATCACCGCGCCCGCGCGGGTCACGGCCGCGGTGGTGCGCCCCTCGGCGCGCAGCCGTTCGAGCGCCGCGCGCGCCTCGTCGTCGAGGGCCTCGTCGACGAGCGCGCCGTGACCCACCGCGACGGGAGCGCCGTCGATCACGCCGCGAACCCCTTGAGCCGCGACGACGACCACCTCGGAAACCGCTGGAATCACAGCGCCGTGCGACTTCGCCGCCGCGAGGATGGCCTTCGCCAGCGGGTGCTCGCTCGCGCCTTCGAGGGCCGCCGCGACGCCGAGCGCCTCGGCCTCGGTGACGCCGCGAAAGGCGGTGATGTCGGTGACCGAGGGCGAGCCTCGGGTGAGCGTTCCGGTCTTGTCGAAGATGACGTCGGTGAGGGCGTGGGCGCGCTCGAGGCTCGCCGCGTCGCGCACGAGGATCCCGCGCTCGGCGGCGCGTCCGGCGCCTACGATCACCGCGGTGGGCGTGGCGAGCCCGAGCGCGCAGGGGCACGCGACGACGAGCACCGAGACGGCCGCGAGGAGCGCGTGTTCGAGCGGGTGCCCCGAGAGCTTCCACCCGAGTAAGGTGAGCGTCGCCGCGGCGATCACCGCGGGGACGACCACCGCCGCGGCCCGATCCGCCGCGCGCTGGATGGGCGCGCGAGAGCCTTGCGCGCGCTCGACCATCCGTACGATCTGCGCGAGCGCGGTCTCGGCGCCCACGCGCGTCGCGTCGACCTCGATGGGCGACTCGCCGTTGACCGTGCCCGCGGCAACGTCGTCGCCGACCGTGCGCGCCACGGGCATCGACTCGCCCGTGAGCATCGAGAGGTCGACGTGGGAGCTTCCCTCGCGCACCACGCCGTCGACGGGGATGCGCGCGTTGGCGCCCACGCGCACGCGGTCACCGACGCGCACGCGGCTCACGGCGATCTCCTTCGCGACGCCCGCGCGCACCACCGTGGCCTTGCGCGGACGCAGCGCCACGAGCGCTCTCAGCGCGTCGCCCGTGCTCCGTCGCGCGCGCGCTTCGAGGGCGCGGCCGAGGAGCACGAAGGCCACGATCATCGCCGCGGTTTCGAAGTAGAGGTGCGCGTGACCCCCGTGACCCGCGTGACCCGACGTGAGCGTCCACAGCGAGTGGGCGAGCGCGGCGTTGGCGCCGAGGGCGATGAGGGTGTCCATCGTGGCCGAGAGGTGCCGCGCGTTGGTGAGCGCGACGCGCATGATGGGCAGGCCCGCGCCCCACACGACGGCGACGGCGAGGGCGCATTCGAACCACGGCGCCGACAGCCCCGGCGTCATCGAGACGACCATCAGCACCAGCGAGGCGGGGAGCGCGGCGGCGGCGCGCAGCGTCTCGTGCGACCAGCGACGGGTCTGTTCGGGCGGCGTCTCGGGCGCGTCGTCGGCGAGGTCTTCGGCGGTGAAGGGGTCGACGTGGGGCTTCGCGCCGTAGCCCGCGCGCTCGACGGCGGCGATGAGCTTCTCGGCGTCGATGTCGGCCGCGACGCGGATCGTGGCGCGGTGCGTGGCGAGGTTCACCGTGGCGTCCTCGACGCCGGGGACCTTCTTGATGACGCGCTCGACGCGCCCCACGCAGGCCGCGCAGGTCATGCCCTCGATGTCGAACTCGCGGGCTTCGGTGCTCACCGCGGAGCGCGCTCCGCTCGACGCGTCGCGAGCCAGAGGAGGTGCGTCCCGCCGCCCTGGCCGTGGGCCTTCACGCGCTCGGCGCGCCCGTCGAAGCCGGCGCGGTCGAGGGCCTCGGTGAAGCGCGGATCGCCGCCCAGAGACCACAGCGCGAAGGTGCCCCCCACGCGGAGGGCCCTGTGCGCGCGACGCAGGCCCGCGTGGTCGTAGAGCCTCGCGTTGGCCTTCTGCACGAAGGCCGAGGGGCCGTTGTCGACGTCGAGGAGCAGCGCGTCGTAGTGGTCTCTGGCGGCGGCGATCACGTCGGCCACGTCGCGTTCATGGAGCGTCACGCGCGGATCGTCGAGGGGGTGCCTCGCGAGGTGCCCGAGGTGTTCGCGGTTCCACTTCACCACGGCGGGCATGAGCTCGACGACGTCGACGCGCCCTTCGGGCGAGAGCACATCGAGCGCGGCGCGCAGCGTGAAGCCGAGGCCGAGCCCGCCGACGAGCACCCTCGCGTCACGGCGCGCGCCCGCGCAGCCCTTCGTGGCGAGGGCGTCCTCGGACGCGTGCATGCGGCTGCCCATGAGGGCGCGACCATCTGCGCGGATCGAGAAGTCGCGGTCGTGCTGATGGAGGGTGAGGAGGGTGCCGTCGGGGGCCACGGCGCTGTCGAGCTTCTTCCAGGGAATCATCGTCGCGAGCGGACTCTTCGCACGACGCGGGGGCGCTGTACACGCCTCGCGGCGGGTCGGCGGTCGGCATCGACCGGGCGACGCGGGCGCATCGGGCGGGGGGCACCGCCGCGCCGCGCATGCTTCGCCGCGCCCTGCGATCGTGACATCATCGCGCGCATGATGGGCGACGCGGCGGCGGTTCGAGACCTCTCCTACGAGGACTACCTCGCGCTCGAGGCGCGCACCGGGTTGCGACACGAGTGGGTCGACGGCGTGGCCTACGCGATGTCAGGCGGAACGCCCGCGCACAGTCGCCTCGCCGCGCAGATGATCGGCGAGCTGTTGCGCGTGATCGGCGACGGGCCGTGCGGGGTTCACACCTCCGATCAGAAGGTGCGTCCGCGAAAGATCCGCTTCGCGTCGTACCCCGACGTGGTGGTGGTGTGTGGCGAGATCGAGACGCACGCCGACGATCCCAACGCGATCCTCAACCCGACGGTGCTCGTCGAGGTGCTCTCGGACTCGACCGAAGACTGGGATCGCGGGGGCAAGTTCGTGCGGTACCGCAAGCTCGCGACGCTGCGAGACTACGTGCTGGTCTCGCAGCACGAGCGCCGCATCGAGGTTCACTCGCGCCGCGACGACGGCGTGTGGGAGATGCGCGAGGCGGGGGAGGGAGAGACCGTTCCGCTCGCCTCGTTCGCCGACGGCCTCTCGGTCGATCGCGTGTACCGCGGCGTCACCCTCACGCCCGCAGCGACGGGAGAACACGGCGCGGGATGAACCTTCGAAGCTCCCTCCTCGCGCTCGCCCTCACGCTCGCGACGTCGAGCGCGAGCGCGGCGCTCATTCCTCACACCGACCTCGCGTCGACCGCGTACGAGGCGACCGACATCGTGCGCGCCACCTGGCGCTCCGAGCGCACCGACCAGGGCGTGCGCCTCGGCACCTACCGCGTCGAACACGTCTTCGCCGGAACCCTCTTCGTCGGTTCGACCCTCGAGGTCTCCGACGGAAACATCGCTTCTGGCGAACAATCTCCGGTGCCCGCCGCGCGCTACCTCGCGCTCGCGCCTGCGGTCGCGGGTGAGCCTCGACGCCTCGCGACCAACGGGATGCGCGCCGTCTACGACGGACACGTCTTTCGCTTCGAACAGCTCAACAACCCCGGCCTCGAGGTGCCGCTCCCTCAAGGCGACTCGCTCACCGACGGACGCGGTGACGCGGAGCGCGTGCAGACCGGCGTGACGCCCGAGCGATTCGAAGCGCTCCTCGCCGACGCCATCACGCGCGCGAGAGAACTCCGCGAGCTGCGCGCGCACTGGTCCGCGAACGCGCCCTCTCGCATGGACGCCCTCCTCCTCCCGGCGCCCGCGCGAGACACCCGCGGAGGGTATCGCGACGACTTCACCCTCGCGGTCATCAACACCCTCTTCGAACATCAGCGCGTCGACGAGGCGCTCTCGCTCGTCGCCCGCAACTCGCTCGACCCGACGCTCGCGTGGGACCTCGAACGTTCGGCGCCTGCCGCCGACCTCATCCCCCGCGCGAGGGCTCACGCGCTGCGCCCGGTGCGGCTGGCGGCGGTGCGACTCCTCCGCGCCGCGTGCGTCACGAGCGACCCCGCGGCAGACGCCCTCGTCGCGCTGCTCGGCGACCCCGACGCGCTCGTGCGCGAGGCGGCGGCCACGAACCTCGCCCCGGTGTTCAGCAGCCTCGTCGGCGGTGACGGCGCCGCGGCTTTCTCCGCTCGCAAGGCGCGCGTCGAGCGCGCGCTGCTCGCGCGTTTTCGTGGGGAGACCGACGCCGCGGTGAGGCTCGCGATCGCCGCGACGATCAACGCGAGCCGCAACAGCCTCCGCACGCTCCCGATGCCCGCGGGAGCGCCCCCGCTGGTGCTCCGCGCCGTCGTGAGCGGCGACGGAGTTCAGGTCGATGCGGTGTGCGCTCGGCCCGACGCGCGAGGCGGGGACGCGGGCGTGGAGCTCATCACCCCGAGCGGCGCGCTCCAGCACGGCCACACGGGCTTCTCGTACGCGTGCGGCGGGGAGCGCACGGCTTCGAACACGGGGCTCGTCGACGGGCTCACGGTGGGCCGCTACGGGATTCGCCTCCGCCTGGGCCGCCGCGCGTGGCCCCTCGGCACGCTGGTCGTCTCGCCCGACGGGTCTCGTCGCATCGAGTGATCGCGGCGCCTTCTTCGCGCGATCGCGCTGCCCTCTCGCGTCGCCGGCGGTCCCACGAGCGACGCGTCTGGCCGTTCGCTCGAACGCCTCATCCGCCTTCGCCGCCGCGAGGGCGCTGCACACCGACGCCGAGTCAGTCGAAGACCTGCGCGCGTCCGGTCGCGTTGGCCGCACGGACGATCCATCCGTCGAGCGTCGCGGTGTCTTCGCAGGCGTCGATGCGCGCCTCGTCGGCGGCGTCCGTCGTCACGCGCCGCCCTTCATCCCGCCGTCCCATCAGACCTGGACGATTGCGTCGATGCGCCGGGGTTCGGCGTGGGAGGTCGATGTGGGGTTCGGCAGCGCCGATGTCGAAGCGCCAGTCGCGGATGCTCGAGTCGCCTCACCCCGGGCAACTGAAGGGTGGTCGCTCCCTTCGGGCGCTGCACGACGCGCAGAGGCCGTTGCTGCTTGGACGATCTGAAACGACATTCGCACGGCTGCAGGCGCAGGCGTGTGACCTGAGAGGTTGCGGCGCACGCAAGAGTCCCATTCGCGTGCGGATGACCTGTCGCTCCCGAAGGGAGCGACCACCCTTCAGTTGCCCGGCGGTGAGGCGCATCGAGCATCCGTGACTGGCGCTTCGCCATCGGCGCGGCCAGACCCCACATCGACCTCCCACGCCGAACCCCGGCGCATCCACGCAATCGTCCAGGTCTGATGGGACGGTGGTCTCAGCGCCGCGCGATCACCACGCGAGGGTGCGCGCCCTGAGCGCCGCGGTGCGGGGGTCCTGGGTGAACCCGACGAGGTCGGGGCGCCCGTCTCCGTCGTGATCGCGCGCGCAGTCGAAGCGCGAGGGAACGACGTTCGCGGCGACCGAGAGCGGGGCGCTCGTTCCGCGGAGTGACCAGCGTCGGGCGCTCGGGGTGAACGCACCGGGGAGGGCCGTGACGAGCTCCGTGCTCCCGTCGCTCGCGACGTGCGTGCAGCGGAGATACGTGGCCCCGTGGAGCACCTCGGCAGACTGCGTGGCGATGCGCGGCGCGGTCGCGTCGAAGCGCCCCGGCGCGACCCTGCGCGCGACCTGAAGCCCGACGGAGCCCGGGATGTGCGCGTTGACGGCCATCGTAGGGATGAACCACGTCGCGACGAGCTCCTCGACGTGGTCACCGTCGACGTCGATCGGACGCAGGTCTTGAAGGTGAACGTTGCCCGTGAGCGTTTCGAAGAGGGGCATCGGCGCGATGCGCCACCAGCCCTGGCTGGTGAGGGTAAAGCGCTGCCCGCCGATGCCTCGCAGCGCGGGCGCTCCGTAGTAGGGCGGAGGCGTGTCGCGTCGAACGGGCGCGACCCAGAGATCGGCACGTCCATCACCGTCGACGTCGCCGATGGGGAGCACCGCGCGACGCCCGGTGGTGCGCGTGCTCGGGGGTTGCGCCGTGACCGTTCGAAGGGGCGCTCCGCGGGCGCCGCCGAAGAGCGCGAAGCCCGCGGCGACGAGGTCATTGCGTCCGTCTCCGTCGAGGTCACCCGCGGCGCGCAGCGTGGCCTGACTCTCGTGAAAGGCGGTCATCTCCGCGCGCCACGAGGCGCTCCAGAGTTCGCGTCCGAGCGTGCGCGCGCCGCCTGCGTAGACGCGTACGTTGACGGAGGCGCTGCGAGGCTGCGCGTCGGGCGCGAGGGTCACGACGACGAGCTCCGCGCTGCGGTCTCCGTCGAGGTCTTCGATCGCGTCGGCCTCGAGCGTCCGCTGGCCCGGAACGCTGTTCGGGAGCGCGAGCGAGACGGGGCGCGCGGCCACGCCCGAGGGGCTCCCGAAGAAGACCTGGAGCGACGCGTCGGCGGGGATGATGAGGTCCGCGAAGCCGTCTCCGTCGAGGTCTCCCTGTGCGAAGGGCCGCGCCGCAGGATCGGGCGTTTGCGCGTCGGAGAGCGCCGCGAAGGAGAGGGCCGCGAGGGCGATGGAGGTCGAGATCGAACGGCTGGCAGCGCGGAGGAGATTCATCGCGCGGTCACAGACGGATCACGCGCGAATCGGGCCTCTGGGGAATACGTGACGCGTATTCGCGAATACGCGACGCGTATTCGGCGAGGCGCTTGCGATCAGCTCACTGCGCGCAGAGCACGCCCATGCGCGCGCACTGGTTCCGCAGCGGATTGCAGCAGTACGTGCCCGCGCCGCAGACCGAGGTGCCGCAGGCGATGCCCTGCACGCAGGCGCCGACGCCGTTGGTCTCCTGGCAGACGTAGCCCGACGCGCAGCGAATCGCCGCGCACGACGGGCCGTTGGGCACGCAGCTCGCGCTCGTGCCGTTGTCGACGCAGTGGGTGGTCGCCGTGCAGCGCACCGTGGCGCAGCGCGTGAGGCGGCAGGTGCCCGAGGCGTCGGGGTAGGTCCCGTTGAGCTGGCAGATGAGCCCGTCGGAGCACTGGATGCCCGCGATGCCGCCGCACATCTCGCCGACGCCCGCCGTGGGGCGTCCGCAGCGGTAGCCGCAGGTGTGCGTGGTCGAGCAGGTCGCGTAGCCCACGCAGCGCGGGGTGATGAGGTGCTGCTCGCCGCAGTCGTCGGCGTCGGCGCAGTACGAGACCACCTTGTGCAGCGTCGCCACGACGCGTCCGCTCTGCGAGAGGGTCAGCACCTCGCCGCGGAGCGTGTACTGGTACGTGCCGAACACGCCCGTCGGAACGCCGAGGCGCGGATCCGACGGACGGAGGTTGAGCGTGCGCGTCGTCGCGGTGAACACGCCCTCGAAGCGCGACTCCGACGGGCACGGCGCGCGGATGCAGCGGATGCCGTTGTCGGCGTCGGCGAACCAGTGATGACCGGCGCCCTCGGCGGTGCTCGTGAACACCAGGCCGTGGAACGCGCCCGTGTCGCCCGTCCAGGCGCCCACGAGGCGCTCCCAGGCGCGCGACGAGGTCACGTCTTCGCTCGTGGCGCCCGTCTCGTCGATCGCGCCCGCGTCGGCGCCGCCGTAACAGCCGCTCGTCGCGGCGACCATGAGCGCGAGGCCCGTCATCCAACGCTTGAAGTTCATGTGAAATCTCCCCGTGTTTGAAACGCCGGGTGGTCCCGACGGCGCGTGAGGAGTAACGCCACATGTACCTACATGCAACCCCCGCCGGTCACTTTTGTGATCGGTGGAGAAACACCCGGAAAATCACGGATCGGGGTGCTTCCAGACGTAGGGGAAGTCTTCGGTCGGGTCGGAGACCGTGAGGTCGTGAAAGCGGCTCACGTCGAGCACGAGGTGCCCGTCATCGCGCTCCGAGAGGACGTCGGCGTGGCGCGCGCCCCACGCGACGTGGCTGTGCTCGTAGGTCTTTCGCGCGTGCACGGGCTGGTAGCTCGTGTCGTCGACGCCCACGAGCGACACGAGGAACTCGACCTCGTCGCGCGCGAGGCTCTCGGGCGTCGCGTTTCTCAGCGGTGAGGCGCCGTCGATCGTGTGCATCACGGTCCACGAGCGGTTCATCGCGGGCGAGCGGTCGCGTCGCAGGGGGAGGTCCTCCATGCGGTAGAAGGTCACGCCCTCGCGGGTCTTCACCGTGCGCACGATCACCACGCGCACCTGCGCCTCGACGATGAGGTTCCCGCGCTCGTTCCCGACGCGGAACATGAGCGTGGGGACGCCGTCCATGGGCGCGATCGCCGCGTGTCGCGCAAACGCGATGCGTCCGCCGGGCTGCGAGAACTTCGCGAAGACGAGCCCCGTGGCGAGGGCCGTGACGAGCAGTCCCGCGACCGACTCGCCCATCACGAGGGCCTGCGCCGCGACGGTGCGCGGGTACATCGCGCCATAGCCGATGGTCCCGAGGGTCTGCACCGAGAACGAGAACGCGTCGAAGTACGACCCCGGCCGCGCCCCCGCCACGCCGCCCACGACGAGGTACGCGAGCGCGAAGACGGCGTTCACCGCGACGTAGAGCGCCACGAGCGACGCGAGCGCGCGGGGCCACGTGAGCCGTAGAAAGTAGTGGTACTGGTCGCGCAGCCACGGCTGCCGCGGGGCTCCCACGACGTGGATCTGGTACGAGGCTTCGGGCGTCTTCGCGGGCGTGCTCATCGGCGGCGAGGGAGTATCGCCATCACCGGGCCGCGCGTCGACGGCGCGTGACCTGTCACGGCGCGCTCGACTTGCGATACCGTCGCGCTCTTCGCTCTGGAGGGAAATCTGTGATGGTGCGACTCGACGCGTGGTGCTTCTTCGGTGCGCTCGCCCTCGCGGGCTGTGAACAGGCCGCGGCGACGCCCGTCGACGCCGCTGCGCCCCTCGCCGACGTCGCCCGCGGTGACGCCTCCGACGCGCGCGCCGACGCGGGACCGGTCACCAACGCGATGACCTTCCACGGCTTGCCCGTGCGCGAGTGGGACCGCGCGATGCCCGACGTCGACGCGATCGGCTACGACGTCGACCTCCGCGTCGACGAGTCGACGCCCGGCGCAGAGACCTTTCAGGCCACGCTGCGCGGGGTCTTCATCGCGACGCGCGCGCTCGACACGCTGACCCTCGACTACACGGGCGACGTCGACGGCGCCGAGGTCGACGGACGCGCCGTCACCGCGACCCACAGCGCGCAGACGCTCACGGTCCCGCTCGGGCGAACGGTGCCCGAGGGCGGCGGGTTCATGGTCTCGCTGCGCTATCACGGCGCGCTCTTTCAAGGCACCGGCGCCAACCCCAACGACTTCAACGTCTTCGGCGGGCTCATGGCGTTTCAGCGCAACCGCGCGGGACGCAAGATCTACGAGTCGCTCAACTGGCCCTCGAAGGCGCGGCGCTGGCTGCCCGTGCGCGACCATCCCCGAGACGGCGCGATGCTCGCGATGCGCGCCACGTTTCCGCAGGCGTACACGGTGTTTTCAAACGGCCGCGAGGAGGGCCACACCGACAACGCCGACGGCACCCGCACGTGGAGCTTCTTCTGCGCGACGCCGATGCCCGCGTACGACATCCACATCGCCGCGTACGACGACTGGGCCGAGACCGCGGCCATGTCGACGGGACATCAACGCGCCGTGCGATGGCTCCCGTACTCGGGCGACGTCGAGGCGGGCGCGACGATCTTCACCGACCTCCCCGCCGCGATGGACTTCTACGAAGACACCTTCGGCCCCTTCCGCTGGGAGCAGGCGGTCTTTCTCGAAGTGCCCATCTTCGGCGGCGGAATGGAGCACGCCACCCTCGTCAGCATGGACGAGACCCTCTTCCGCTCGCCGACGCGAAACCGTCAGGTGAGCTTCCACGAGCTCGGTCATCACTGGAGCGGAAACCTCGTCCGCATCGCCACCTGGAACGACTTCTGGATGAGCGAGGGCTTCACCGACTACCTCACCGGACGCTTCGTCGATGCCCACGACGGCGCCGAGCGCGGACTCGGAAACTGGCGCACCTTCCTCAACTCCGCGATGGGCGCCGACCGCGGCGCCACGGACCACGCGCTGCGCCCCGCCGACCCCGAGGGCGACGTGCTGCGCATCTTCGACGCCATCACCTACAAGAAGGGCGCGTTCGTGCTCCGCATGTTGGAGCGTCGCCTCGGCACCGAGATGTTCACCACGTTCCTCCGTCAGTGGTTCGACCGTCACGCCGGGGGCGCCGTCACCACGCAGACCTTCGAACGCGAGCTCGACGCGGCCTTCGCGGGCCGTGGGATCCCCGACTTCTTTCGCCAGTGGGTCTACGGCGAGGGACAGCCCACGGTCGCCGTCACGCGCCGCTACGACGCCTCCGCGCAGCGCCTCTCGCTCACGCTGCGACAGGTGCAGACCCGCGGTCCCGCGTCGGGCTTCACCTTCCCCGTCGCCGTGGAGTTCGCGCGCGACGCCATGCGCCAGCGCGTGACCGTCAACGTCACGGGAACGACCACCACACAAGACGTCCCGCTCCCCTTCGAGCCCACCTCGGTGATCGTCGACCCCGACGAGGTCACCTACGTCGCCGTCGCGTGCGAGTCGAACGCCGACTGCCGCATGGGCTACTCGTGCGGCGTGCTCGGGGCCGACGCGCAGCTCGTGTGCGTCCCTCCGAGGCAGTGACGTAATTCAGCGCGCGAGGCGACCGAGCTCGCCCGTCGCCGCGAGCAGGTTCACCCGCGCGATCTGGAGCGAGAGCCGCGCGCGGATCACCGCGTAGCGCGCGCTCGCGTCGGCGGCCTGCGCGTCGACCAGCTCGAGCAGCGCCGCGGCGCCCGACTGATAGCGCCCGTTGGCCTGCTCGAGGTTCGCCGCCGCCGAGGTCGCGAGGTGCTCGCTCTGATCGAGCGTCACCGCCGCCGCGCGGAGGTTGATCGCCGCCTGCACCGCGGCCGAGCGCACCTGGAGCGACTGCTGCGCGAGGGTCTCGCGCGCGGTGCTCACGTTGGCGTCGGCGATGCGCACGTTGGCGTTCACCGACGGATCGAAGATCGGCCACGAGAGCGTCACCGAGCCCTGGAGCTGCTCGGACACGCCGAACGCGCCCTGCCCCGTGATGCGCTCGGAGTAGTTCACCGCGCCGCTCGCCTGCGCCGAGAGCGTGGGCAGTCGCCCCGAGCGCGCCACCGACGCCTGCGCCTCGGCCTGCGAGAGTCTCATCCGTGCGGCGGCGAACTCCGCGCGGTTCGCGACGGCCGCGGCGGCTGCGCGCGCGGGGTCGTCGTCGGCGCGGAGGGCCTCGTCTTCGACCGCGGTGAGCGTGACGTCGCGCAGGGGATCGATGCCGAGCGCCGCGGCGAGCGTCGCGCGGTCGTTGCGCTCGCGCGCCTCGGCGGTCGTGAGGTCGAGGCGTCCGACGTCGAGGTCGACCACGGCGCGCGTGCGCTCGATGGGAGGACGCGCGCCCGCGGCCACGAGCCCCTCGGCGATGCGCAGGTGCGCCTCGCGCTGCGTGATGGTGGCGCGCGCGGCGTTGATGACCTCCTGGTCGCTCAGCACCGTGAGGTAGGCCGCGGCCACGGAGGCCATCGCCGAGAGCCTCGCCGCGCGGAGGTCTTCGCGCGCCGCGCTGCCGCTGCGGGTGGCGGCCTCGACGTTGTTCGAGGTGCGGCCGAAGTCGTAGATGGGGATGCGCGCGGTGACGTTCGCGCCGAGCCCCGCGGTGACGCTCTGATAGCGCACGTTCGAGAGCACGGGCTGGTCGGAGAAGCCCATCGACGCGGTGCCGCTCGTGGTGACCGTGGGGTAGTAGCCCGCGCGGGCCTGGTCGATCTGGGCCTCGGTGGCGGCGGCGCGCGCGAGGGCGGTCCGCACGGCGGGCGGGTCTTCGCGGCCCCGACGCAGCGCCTCGGCGAGCGTGAGCTCGACGGGCGCCGACTGCGCGAACGCCGAGGGAGCGAGCGTCAGGAGCGCGAGAACGAGCGGTGTTGCGCGGCGCATGGGAGGGAGCGCGGTCATGCCACAGGCACCGAAAAGACGCACGAAACTTGACCGCTCACGCGCGGCCGGTGTTCCTCCAGCGACCGTGAAGCGCAAGGCATTCCTCTGGGTGACGACGGCGTTGGCGTTGGCGGCTCCTCCCGCGGCGCTCGGTCTCCGCTGGCGCGAGTCTCGCGAGGCCGGAGCACACCTCGCGCGCGGCCTGGACGCGCTCTCCGCACCCCTCGAACGCGCGCCCACGCCCGAGTCCCTCGACTGGCGCACCGCGGAGCGCGAGTTCGAAGCCACGCGCTCCCTCGACGCAGACGGCGCCGACGCGCGCCGCGCCGAGACGCTCCTCCACGTCGCGCGGGCCTACGAAGACCTCTCTCGTGGCGAAATGGCGCTCGCGCACACCGAGGCCTCGACGGCCGCGAGGATGCTCCCCGGCGATCCCTACGCGACCCTCGCGCTCGCGATCGTGACCTTGCGTCGCGGGGACGCGCCGCGCGCCGAGAGCCTCTTCGACGCCATCGACCGCGACGCCTCCGCGCCGCCCGCGGTGAGAGCGCGGAGCGGCGTGCATCACGCAGACGTGCTCCTCGACGCGGGGCGCGCGCACGACGCCCTTCCGCTCATCGAGTCGCTCGATCGGAGCTTCAACCGCAGCGCCGCGGTCGCCAACCGCGTCGGCCTCGTGCGCGCCGCCGTGGGCGATGTCGAAGGCGCCCGCGCGGCCTTCGCGAGGGCGCGCACGCTCGACCCGCGCGATCCGTCTCCGCTCGTGAACCTCGCGCGCATGGCCCGCACGCGCGGCGACCTCGACGACGCGAAGACGCTTCTGGAGCAGGGCCTCGCGATCGACGAGCACAACGGCGAGGCGTGGCTCGCGTACGGCGTGGTGCTCTCGGAGCTCGGTCCGTCGCACCGCGAGGCCGCGCGCGACGCGGTCACGCGCGCCGCGCATCTCAGGCCCGACGACGCGGAGCCGTGGGTGGCGCAGGGCGACCTCGACATCGCCGAGGCGCGATGGTCTTCGGCCGTGGAGCACTTTCGCGAGGCCCTCGCGCACAACCCCGCCCACGCGGGCGCGCGCACCAACCTCGGCGTGGCGCTCGCGCAGATGGGCGATCGACAGGGCGCGATGCGCGCGTTCCGCGAGGCCACCGAGCGCGCTCCCAACACGGGCGCCGCGTGGAACGGCCTCGGCGCGATGCGCCTCGCGACGGGTGACGCCGAGGGCGCCGTGGGACCGCTCCAGCAGGCGTCGGTGCTGCTCCCCGAGGACCCCAATCCCTCCCTCAACCTCGGCCTCGCGCTCTCGCGCCTTCAGCGCTGGAACGACGCCGCGCAGGCCTTCCGCGAGACGCTGCGGCGCGCGCCCGACAACGAGGTGGCGCTCACGCACCTGGCCGCGATGCAGCCCGATCACGCAGCGCGACAGCGCTTTCTCACCGCGGCACGCCTCGCGCGTCGCTGAGTCTCTACGCCCGCTGCGGTCGGAGCATGATCGGCAGGAGCAGGTCGACGAGGGCGCGCTTGCGTCGCTCGACGAAGGCCCCGAGCTGCGGATCCTCGCCCCACACGATCTGCACGAGAGGCCCTGCGAGACAGGGATAGAGCACGGCGCCGACGACGTGGAGCACCACCATCTCGACGTCGAGGCCCTCGCGCACCTCGCCTCGCACCTGCGCGGCGCGGAGCGTCTCGGTGGCTGCGTTCTTGAGCGGCTGGAGCATGCGCTCGGCGAGGGGGCGCGCGCGCTCGCCGCCGTCGGCCATTTCGCGATGGAGGATGGCCGTCATGTTGGGCGAGTGCGCGGCGAGGTCGATGAGGCCGGTGATGAAGCCCGCGAGCTGCTCGGCGACCGTGTGGCTGCGGCGGAGCACGTCCCAGCCGAAGCTGGCGAAGTGCTCGATGCCGCGCTCGATCACGGCGGCGTAGAGCGAGTCTTTGTCGCCGAAATGGTGGCACACGAGGGGGACGGTGACCTTCGCGTCTTCGGCGACCTCGCGCAGGCGCGTTCCGTCGAAGCCCTTTCGGGCGAAGAGCACCTCTGCCGCTTCGAGCACGCGGGCGCGCGTCGCGTCGGCGTCTCGTACGCGAGGCGCGATGGAGGGGGCGTTGCGTTGGGCAGAGGTGCGTTCGTTCATTCCGCGGCGTCGGCGTAGTCGCTCGGGGGTGCGGCCCCGACGAGCGACAGGTCCGCGTCGGGGTCGACGTGCTCGAACTCGAGCACCCCGAGCTCTTGAAGGGCCGGCCGTACGCGGTCGGTCAGGAGCCCGAGGCGCTTGAGGTTGGGCACGATCTTCGAAAACAACATACACCGGAACTGCTGCATCAAGGGACAGTTCAGCGCGTACTCGCAGCACGCGTCGACGGGCAGCCCCATCTTCTCCCAGACCTCGGGCGCGAGGAAGCGATCGCGCATGAGCCGCGACGCCTCGATCACGAAGTCCTCGCGGTCGCGGAGCTCGCTCGCGGGCATCGCCGTGAAGACGTCTTTGAGCGAGAGCACCCCGAAGGCGACGTGACGCGCCTCGTCACGGATCACGGCCCCCGTGAGCTCACGAATGAGGGGCTCGTCGGTGGTCTCGCGCATCACGCCGAAGGCCGCGAGGGCGAGGCCCTCGACCATGATCTGCATGCCGAGGTACTTCATGTCCCAGCGGCCGTCCGTGAGGATCACGTCGAGGAGGGACTTGAGCGTGGGGGTGACGGGGTATGTCAGCTCCATCTTCTCGCGGAGGTAGCGCTCGTAGACCTCGACGTGGCGGGCTTCGTCCATGACCTGGCTCGCGGCGTAGAGCTTCGCGTCGATGCTCTTCACGCAGGTCACGAGCTGGCTCGTGGCGAGGAGGGCGCCCTGCTCGCCGTGGAGGAACTGCGAGAGCATCCACGAGGAGACCTCGCGCTTGAGGTCGCGCCGCTCGCGCGGGGTCATGCGCTCCCAGATGTCGCTGCCGTAGATGGGAACCACCGCGTCGGGGAAGCGCGGCCCCTCGGGGTCGACGTCGATGTGCCACGGGAGGTCCTTCGCGCCGTCCCACTGGAGCGCCTTCGACTTCGCGTAGAGCTCCCGCAGCGAGCGGACCTGCGAGGCGTAATCCCAGGTGTAGGAGAGCTCCATCGTCGTGCGGAGCGACTCGATCGGGGCGGACATCATCGGGGCATCGACCTCCTCGGGCGCCGTCCGCGGCGCCTGCTGACTAACTATTCAGTCAGTAGCGCTTCGAGGGCAAGGTCGAGACTTACTTTTTTATCAGTCAGTTCGTGTCGGTCTACCGAAGTGCCTTCAAATATGGGGTTCGGTGTTGAGCATCGAGGGGCGTCCGCGGAAGCGCTCGTACCAGGCGAAGAGGTTGGGGCGGGTCGCGCGGAGGTCTCCGAAGACGTTTCGGAACTCCAGCCAGCCCAGGGTGACGCCCGCGCAGACCTGACCGAGATCGGGGAGCGCTCCCCACGCGGCGACCTCGCGTTCGAGCGCGTCGAGGCCCTGGAGGGCCTTCTCGCTCTGGCCGTCGAGCCAGTCGGGCCACCACAGCTCCTTCGGCCGGTGCGCGCGCTCGTAGAAGACCAGGATCCCGGCTTCGAGGATCCCGTCGCAGAGGGCCTGCGTGCGGAGCACCTTCCAGCGCTCGGGTCCGCTCGCGGGGACGAGGGAGCGATCGCTCGCGAGCGACCCGAGGTACTCGACGATCACGGGTGAGTCGTAGAGCGCGTCGCCCTCGTCGGTGATGAGCGCCGGGATCTTCGCGAGCGGATTGGTCGCCGACAGCGTCGCGTCGGCCTTCGTCGGCGATGGCCGGAGGAACGTGGTCTCGATGCGATCGGCGAGGCCCAGCTCATGCGCGGTCACGAGCACCTTGCGCACGAAGGGCGAGGTCGGGGTGTAATAGAGCTTCATCCGGCGATCTATGGCGCCGTCACGCGCCGATGTCACCGCCCGAGCGCGAAGGGTCAGGGCGTCGCGCGCGTGGGGTCGTGCACGCGCGTCGGCGCCCTGCGTCCGAGGGTGAGCGCCCTGCGCGCGACCTCTCGGATGATGTGCGCGGCGTCGTCGGTCACGGCGCCCTCGGGGATCGCCTGTCCGATGCGCGCCCGCATCGCGCGGACGCGTCCCGCGGCCTCTTCGAGCCTCGCGCGGAAGGGCGCGTCGTCGGCCGCGCGACGGGCCATGTTGCGCGCGGTCTCGAGCGCGAGCGCCGGGGTGTGCGCGATGAGGAGCAGGTCGCAGCCCGCCTCCATCGAGCGCATGGCGCCCGCGGTCACGCCCCAGCGCGCGCGGATCGCGGACATCTCGAGGTCGTCGGAGATCGCCACGCCCTGAAAGCCCAGGCGCTCACGCAAGACGCCGTGCGCGATGGCGCGCGAGAGCGTCGCGGGGCGCTCGGCGTCGATGCCCGAATAGACCACGTGCGCGAGCATCACCGCGGGCGTGAGGTTCATCACCTCGCGGAACGGGACGAGCTCCACCGCTTCGAGGCGCGCGATGTCGTGCGCCACGCGAGGGAGGCCCTGGTGACTGTCGACGGCCGTGTCTCCGTGCCCGGGGAAGTGCTTCGCACACGCGAGGATCCCCGCGCCGAGGAGCCCCGAGATCACGGGCCTCGCGTGGCGCGCCACCACGTCGGGACGCGTCCCGAAGGTGCGCATGTGAACCACCATGTTGCGCGGGTTCGTGCGGACGTCGAGCACGGGTGCCAGGTCGAGGTTCACGCCCGCGCGACGGAGCTCGCGTCCCATCGCGGCGCCCCAGCGCTCGGTGAGGGCCGTGTCGTCGATGTGACCGAGCTCGCTCACCGAAGGCATGCGCGGGAGCGTGGGCGAGAGGTGCGAGACGGCGCCGCCCTCCTGATCGGCCGCGATGAAGAAGGGTGGCGCACCGGCGGGGGTGCGCGTCTGGATGGCCTCGACGTTGGCGCGGAGCTCGGCGCGGTTGCGCGCGTTCTCGGCGGCGATGATCACCCCGGCGAGGGCGCCGCGACCTAGCATCGAGGCCAGCGTGGGGTGCAGTAGCGGGGCCCGCGAGCCCGCGAGGATGCAGCTCCCGGCGAGGGCGAAGAGCGACTCGTCGACGGGGCTCTGACGGCCCTGCGCGAGGGCGATCGAGGCGTTCGAAGCGGTCGCGAGGGCGGCGAGAAAGGTTCGGCGTGAGAGGGGCATCGAGAGGCCGCGCGTGGGGGGATCTTGCAAGCGCGCAAAGGGGAGAGTACCTGACCGACCCCTATGGCTGAAACACCGTCGAAGAAGAACGTGGCTCCGACGCCCGCTCCCGGGGCCGCGCCCGCGCCGGGGCTCGGGATTCGCTATCGCAACCTCGTGATCGCAGGCGCCGTGTTCCTGGCGCTGTGGGCGATGGCGATCGCGAGCAGGTCGACGGGGACGATGGCGTTCCTCGGCGTGGTGACCGTCGTGCTGGCCGGCTTCGGGCTCTACACCTGGCGCTGGTACCAGAAGCAGATGTCTCTCATGAACCTCGCCAAGAAGGCCAATGAGAGCCCCGAGGCCCGCAAGGCCGCCATCGAGGAGCTCAAGACCCGCGAGGCCGGCGGCGACGACGTCACCGCCACCCTCATGCGCGCGCAGCTCGAGCTCCAGGAAGACCCCGACAAGGCCGTCGCCACGCTCGACTCCATCGACATGAAGAAGGTCCCCGCGATGCTCCTCAACGAGGTGCGCGGGATGAAGGCCCAGGTCTACCTCGTCAAGAACCGCGTCGAAGACGCCGCGCGCCTCGCCGACGAGATCCAGCTCTCGCAGATCCAGCAGGCCGAGGTGCGCGCCGTGATGGCCGCCACCGTGGCCGAGGCCTGGGCCCGCACGGGCAAGGTCAAGGAGGCCCGCGACATCCTCTCGACCTTCGCGCCCGACGATCCCGCGTACGCCAACGCGCGCATCCCGCTGCTCTTCGCGCGCATCTTCGCGAACTGGGCCGAGTCGAAGCGCGACCTCGTGCGCAAGGACATGGCCGCCATGTGCAAGGAGAACTTTCAGTACCTCGGGCGCTTCGTGATGCCCAACTCGGGCGTGCGCCCCGAGATGAGCGCGATGGCGCAGGAGGTCCTCCGCAACGACCCCGACGCGCGCAAGGCCATCCTCGAGCAGCAGGGCGGCAAGCTCAACCGCGCGCAGCGCCGTGCGATGAAGTAGTTCCCCTCAGAACGGCACTTCGAGCGAGACCCTCGGCGATGCGCCGAGCGACGCCGTCACACGGGCAGCAGGCTCCTCGACGTGATCGGGCGCGAGCAGCACCGTCGCCACGCCACCACCCACGAGCACCGCGCCGAGCGCGGTGAACACCCACGCCACCGAGGCCGAGTCACCCGTCGGCTCCAGGCGTCCGTCGACGTCGCGGTTCTGATGCGCGCTCACGCTCGCGAGCGCCGTCACGCCCGACACGAGCGAGACCGCGCCCACGCTCGCGGTGATCCATCCCACCGTGCGCCACGGAGACTCGCGTCGGAGCTCGGGCACGAGCACGGGCACCATCACGCGCTCGACGACGCGCTCCACGCGCGGCGCGTCGCTGCGCGGTGCCTCGGTGTGAACCCCCGCGTGCTCGTCCGCGGGCGGCAGCGTCGCCGTGACGTTCGCGACCTCGTTGGCCGCCACGTCGGTCTCGATCGACGCGGCCTCTCGTCCGGGCGCCGTGACGCGGATCGTGAAGCGCCCCGCGGCCACGCGAACGGGCACGCGCATCGGGAGCGACACCGTGCGTCCGTCGGGGAGCTCGAGCCTCGCGTCGGGCGCGTCGGCGGTGACCATCAGGCTCCCGAGCGTCTGGCGGAGCTGCGTGAGGCGCGCGATGACCACGGGGCCGTTCTCTCGCCACCACGTCGGGTGAAGGTCATGAAAGCCCTCGGAGCGTTGCAGGTGCTCCTCCGCGAGCGCGTAGCTCTGCATCCCGAGGAGCGCGAGGCCGAGGAGGCCGTTGACCTCGGGGTCCGTCGGGCAGTTGCGCGCCGCGAAGCGCAGCCCCCGCTCGGCGCCCTCGTAGTCGACGCGGTCGGGGCGTTCGATGAAGATCCGGTTGCGCGCGTCTTCGACGCGGACGCGGTCTCCCTCGCTCAAACAGAGCGTCTGCGCGCCCGCGAGCGATGGGAGCGCGAGCGCGGCGAGCGTCGATGCGATCAAGGTGGTGCGCGTCATCACGGCTTCTCAATCGGGTTCGCGGGCAACACGAGGCGGGGCACCGGGAGGCACGTGCCGTTGTGATAGAGCTCGTCGGGGCCGCAGTGGTGCTCGCGCGGGGCAGAGACCCTCCGCGGCGTCGTCACGGCGGGGCGTCGCGCGGGCGTCGGAGGCGTCGCGACGCGCGGGGTGGGCGTCACGGCGAGGGGCGTCGCAGACGAGGGCGCGGGCGTCGCGGGAGCCGCGGGCGCGACGGCGATCACGGGCGCGGGACGGGTGACGTGCGGCAGCGGCGCGGGCGCGTGGTCGGGCGTGCGACGCAGCTCCCTCGCGACGAGGACGCAGAGCACCGCGGCGAGGAGCGCGACGGTTCCCATGAGCGCGCGCTCGCGGCGCTTGAGGGACGGAGGAGGCGCGGGGGTGAGCCGCGCACCCGCGCCGAGCGAGACCTCCGCGGGAGACTCTTCGACGATTGCGGGCGCGACCTTCGCGACGGGTGCGACGGGCGTTCGATCGCGCCGCGGAGGCAGCGGCACCTCGATGCCCGAGAGCGTCGGCGCAGGCGCGTTGGGTCCGTAGCCCTCCGCGAGGTCGATGGGGACCACGGGCGACGGAGAGGTCTCACGCGCGAAGAGCGGTTCCCACCGCGTGCGCACGGCGTCGGGCGCGATGGTGAGGAGCGCGCGGGCCATCTCGCGCACGTCGGCGAAGCGATCGGAGACATCCACCGCGAGCGCGCGCTTCATCCACGGGTCGATGCCCGCGGGGAGGTTGAAGGGGAACTCCGACGGCGGCGTGAAGTGACCGAGGCGCTTGGCGACGATCACCCCGATCGCACCGGGTCCCGAGAAGGCCTTCTTGCCCGTGAGCGCGAGGTAGACCATCAGCGCGATGGAGTACGCATCGCTCCAGGGGCCCACGGCGCGGTGGTCGCCGTCCTGCTCGGGGGCCATGTAGCTCGGCGTCCCGATCTGCTGGTCGTCTCCCGTGAGCTCGGGGTCGTCGTGGATGCGTCCCGTGGGCGACGACTCGGGGCGCGTGAGCTTCGAGATGCCGAAGTCGAGCACCTTGGGCGTGATGGAGCCGTCGCGCTCGATGGCGAGCATCACGTTGGCGGGCTTGAGGTCGCGGTGGATCACCCCGCACTCGTGCGCCGCGATCACGGCGGCCATGACGGGCGCGAGGCAGTCGAGCGTGCGTTCGAGCGACACGGGAGCCTCGCGCTTGATGAACGCGTCGAGGGTCTCTCCGCGGAGGTACTCCATCACGATGTAGGGCGGCTCGCGCACGCTCACGTCGTGCACGGCCACCACGTTGCGGTGGTGGATCTTGCCCGCGGCCTGCGCCTCGCGAATGAAGCGCTCGCGGTACTCGCGCTGGCAGTTGTACTCGGGCGGCAACACCTTGAGCGCCACCATGCGCTGGAGCATCGGGTCGCGCGCCTGGTAGATCGCACCCATCCCGCCGCGCCCCGCTTCGCCGAGGATCACATAGCGGTCGACCCGATCGCCGGGCTTGTAGGTGCGCTGCTCCACGACATCACCCGCGCGACGGGGGGAGGCTGTGTGCTCCCTCCCCGACGACGCGCGGCCTCCGTACAGGAGGAGAGTAACGCCCACATCGGGCGACGTCGACAAGCGGGCAGGCGATGAAAGCTGCACCCGAGGGGTGCGCTTCAGGTCCGGTCAGGACCCGCGGGTGGGGTGTGGCGGCGGGCTGCGGGTCTCGGGCGCGGGCGGAGGGACGCTCGACGGCTTCACGTCTTCGATCTCGTCGTCTTCGATGATTTCGAAGAGGTCGAGCTCTTCTTCGGGTTTCACCGCAGGCTGCATCGTGGGGACGGGCGGCGGTGCCGTTCGCTGCGGCGGCGGAGGCGGTCGCAGGAGGGGCGGCGGCTTGAGCGACGGAGACTTCGACTCGGGGAACATCGCGTCGAGGTCGAGTTCGAGGCTGTCGCGCGGCGCGGCGGCCGGGGGCGCAGGACGCATCGGAGGCTTCGAGAGACTGTGAGAGAGCGGCGTCCGCGGCGGGAGCGACGGGAGCGTGAGGCGAGGCTGCGGCGCGGCGCTCGGCGCGGGGGTGAGGGGTCCGAGGTCGGGTTCGAGGTCGAAGATCAGCTCCCCCAGATCGTTCGAGTCGGAGGGGCGGCTGACGGCCGCGGGGGCGGCGCTCGGAGGCGCGAACGACGGCGCCGGGCGAACAGGCGACGCGGCGACGGGAGGGGCGACCGCGGGCGGCGGCGAGACAGGGGTCGCGAAGGTGGGCGCGGCTTCGACGAGGACGTCGTCGGTGTCGATCGAGACCTCTCCCTCAGGCTCCGGGGGCGGCTCGGGGATCGCCGCGGACGCAGGCTCCGACGCCAGGACGGGGTTCGCCGAGAGCGGCGCGAGGGGCGCGGAAATCGGGACCGACGCGGGCGGAGGTTCAGAGAGCGAGAGCGCGGGTGTTTCGAATTCGGGTTCCTCATCGATGAGGGCGAGCGCCTCTTCGATGGATGTCTCGAACTGAGCGGGCGGCGTCGGCGCGGGGAACGAGATGATCGCAGGCGGCGAGGCCGACACCACGGTGGCCTCGACCGGCGAGCGCGCGAACGCAGCCGGCGCGGCGTCCATCACCGTCGCGAGGGGATCGAGGAGGGAGTCCTCGAGGGGGCCGAACTCCATGAGGTCGGGCAGGTCGAGGGTGGTCTGCGTCGCGCTCGCGACAGGCTCGGGGCGCGCGAGGGCCTCTTCGATCCGGATCCCTTCATCGCGCGACTCGGGCGCGGACTCGTGGATGGGCGCGGACTCGATGACAGGCTCGTCGACGACGACCGGCGCAGCTTCGACGACGGCGACCGGTGCGGCTTCGGCGACGGGTGCCGCCTCGACGATGGCAACGGGCGCTTCGACGGCGACGGGTACTGCCTCGACGATGGCAACGGGCGCTTCGGCGATGGCCGGTGCCGCTTCGACGAGAGGGACAGGCGTCTCTTCGACGACGGGGGCGACTTCGACGACCGCGGCGCTCTCTTCAACGACGGGCGCCTCTTCGATGATCGCGACGGGCGCCTCTTCGACGACCGCGATGGGTGCTTCGACGACAGGGGCCTCGTCGATGACGGGCGAAGCCTCGACAGCCGCGACGCTCTCTTCGACGACGGGGGTGACCTCGACGACCGCGACGCTCTCTTCAACGACGGGTGCCGCTTCGATGATCGCGACGCGCGCCTCTTCGACGACGGCGACGGGCGCCTCGATGATCGCGACGGGCGTCTCTTCGATGACGGGCGCCGCTTCGACGACGGCGGGCGTCTCTTCGACGACGGCGGGGGGTTCCTCGACGATCGCGACGGGGGCGGCTTCGACGACGGCGGGCGCTTCAACGACGGCGACAGGCGCTTCGCGCGCGGGAGGAGGCGCGGGCTTCACCGACCTGCGTCGCGGTCGAAGCGCGAGCTCGGGGAGCGCGACGCCACGCGTGATCTCGTCGAGCGCCGCGGCGGCCGCTTCGAGCGTGATGCGAGGGACTTCGAGGGGCTGCCACGACGAGGGGAGCGCGGAGGCGAGCTGGGTGAGCTCCCGGTCGATGTCTTCGAGCGAGCGTCCGCGAGACGACGCGCTCGTACGCTGCTCGTGGAGGGGGGTGTTGTCAGCCACGCGGACGCCCTTCTGGTGATCGCTGCGGACCGCGGCGGCAAGCAGCGCACCGCGTCGGACGGCATCGTATCAACCGCCCGACGCTCTCGTCACGCGAGAAGCAAGCGTGCGCTCGCTGCTCAACCCACTGCGGCGCGGGCCTGCTTGAGCGCCTCGTCGAGCTTCGCCGCGTCGGGACCACCGGCGCCCGCCATGTCGGGACGTCCACCGCCGCGTCCGCCCACGATGGCCGCGAGCTGACCCACGATCTTGCCCGCGTGGAAGCGCCCCACGAGGTCCTTCGAGACGGCGCACACGAGGAGGGCCTTTCCGTCGGCCGAGGTCGCGCCGATCACCACCACGGAGCGCTTGTGCTTGTCGCGGAGGTGATCCGCGTACTCGCGCATCGCCTTGTCTTCGTTCACCGGCGAGCGCGCGACGACCAGCACCGCGCCGTCGCCGAGGTCGTGCGTCTCGGACTCGGCGCCGCCGCCCGTGAGGAGCCGACGCTTGAGGTCTTCGATCTCCTTCTGCTGCGCGCGCTGGTGCTCGACGGCCTTGTCGACGCGCTGCGAGACCTCGGCCACCGGAGAGCCGAGCGAGTCGGCCACCTTGCGGAGCGTGCCGTTGAGGGAGCGCACGAGCGAGAGCGCGCCGAGGCCCGTGACGGCTTCGACGCGGCGTACGCCCGCGCCCACGTTCGCATCCGAGACGACCTTGAAGAGGCCGATGTCACCCGTGCGGGAGACGTGCGTGCCGCCGCAGAGCTCCACGCTCTCGCTGCCGATGTGGAGCATGCGCACGCTGTCGCCGTACTTCTCTTCGAAGATCATCATGGCGCCCTTCTTCCGCGCCTCGGCCTGCGAGGTCACGTCGGTGCGCACGGCGAGGTTCGAGAGCACCTCGCGGTTCACGAGGTCTTCGATGCGCGCGACCTCGTCGTCGGTGAGCGCGCGGCTCGCGGCGTAGTCGAAGCGCAGGGCGTCGGGGCCGACCTTCGATCCCTTCTGCTGCGCGTGCGGACCCACGACCTTGCGAAGCGCCCAGTGGAGGAGGTGCGTCGCGCTGTGGTTGCGTCGCGTCGCGCCGCGGGCCTCGCGGTCGACTTCGAGGGTGACCTCGTCGCCCGCGCGGAGCTCGCCCTTCGTGAGCGTCCCGATGTGCACGACGAGGCCCGTGACGGGGCGCTGCGTGTCGGTGACGGTGAAGGTTCCCTGCGAGGTCGAGATGGTGCCCGTGTCGCCGACCTGGCCGCCCGACTCGCCGTAGAAGGGCGTCGCGCGCACCACGAGCTGCGCGGACTCTCCCTCCGAGAGCGTGTCGACAAAGCTCCACGGGGCCTTCTCGTCGGACGAGACCTTCACGATCGCGACGAGCTCGCTCTGGCCCTGCTCGTTGTCGTAGCCCGTGAACTCCACGGCGCCGCCGAGGCGCGCGAGGGCCTCGCGATGCTCGCGACGGACGCGCTCCTGTCCGCCGATTTCGCCGCCCGTTCCGCCGCCGCCGAGGAGCTCCCTCGCGCTCGCGGGGAGCTCGTCGGTCGTACACTCGCCCTTGGCGATCATGTCGCGGAGCTCCTTGAGCGCCGCGTCGCCGCCCGACACGGCCGAGTGGCACACGCGGGCGATGTGATACCCGCGGCTGTCGACGACGAAGCCGCGCTCCTGCCCGATCACCTCGGTGAGGTCGAGGGGAAAGCCGTAGGTGGCGTTGAGGTCCCACGCGACGTCGCCGGGCAGCACGCGCTGACCGAGGGCGTTGGTGGTCCACTCGCTGAAGCCTTCGAGCAGCCCGAGGCCCGTGGGGATCGTCTCGCGGAAGCGCTGATCCTCGACGCGCGACTGCTCGATGATGAAGTCTTTGTGCTGCACGAGCTCGGGGTAGGCCACGCCCATGCGCTCGATCACCACCTCGACGACGCGGTGGAACGACGGCTCCTTCACGCCCTGGAGGTACGCGTGACGGATGGCCCTTCGCATCACCGAGCGCAGCGCGGCGCCGCGGTCTTTGTTGGAGGGCGTGACGCCCTCGGCGAGCGAGAAGGCCGCCATGCGAGCGTGGTCGGCGATGACGCGGCAGGCGACGTCGAACTCGCCTTCGGTTCCGTTGTAAGCGCCTCCCGCGATCTCGGCCGCGCGGTTGACGTAGGGGCGCAGGAGGTCGGTGTCGTAGTTGGTGGTCGCGTGCTGGAGCACGGCCGTGATGCGCTCGAGTCCCATGCCCGTGTCAACGCAGGGGGCGGGGAGGGGCGCGAGGGGGCCGTTCTTCTCCGCGCGGTTGAACTGCATGAAGACGAGGTTCCAGATCTCGACCCAGCCGGTGCCGTTGGCGTCGGGCTCCTGGCCGAAGGTGCTGAGGTCGGGCGTCGCCGTGCCCATGAAGTAGTGGATCTCGGTGCACGGGCCGCAGGGCCCCGTGTCGCCCATGGACCAGAAGTTGTCTTTGGCGCCCATGCCGATGATGCGCTCGTCGCCGAAGCCAGTGACCTCGCGCCAGAGCGCGCGCGCCTCGTCGTCGGCCGCGAGTCCGTGTTCGCCGCCGAAGACGGTGATCACGAGGTGGCTCTTGGGGAGGCCGTAGACGTTGGTGAGGAGGTCCCAGGCGAAGGTGATGGCGTCGCGCTTGAAGTAGTCGCCGAAGGAGAAGTTGCCGAGCATCTCGAAGAACGTGTGGTGACGGCGCGTGTGGCCGACGTGATCGAGGTCGTTGTGCTTGCCCGACATCCGGATGCACTTCTGGCTCGACGCGGCGCGCTTGTAGGGGCGCTTGTCGTCGCCGAGAAAGACGTCCTTGAAGGGGACCATCCCCGCGTTGGTGAAGAGGAGGGTGGGGTCGTTGCGCGGCACGACGCCGGCGCTCGCCACGACCTCGTGGCCCCGCTCGCGGAAGAAGTTCAGGAAGGTCGATCGGATCTCGTCGGAGGTCTGCGGTCTCATGGCGTTGGCCGGGGCATATACCCTCCGCCCGCGCGCGTGGCTAGACGCCGGGGGGGCACGGGGGAGGGAGGGCGCAGCCGGGGGCGAGGCGCGAGGGGAGCGGGGAGCGGCGGGGGCGACGTGCGAGGGTGATGCGAGGGGTGGTGGGATAGCCTGCAGTACGGTGGAGCGTCGTGCAGAGGGTGGGGATAGGCGCGGGGAGCGGGGAGGGTGGGGGACGCGGGTGTGGGCGGGGGACCGTTCGCGGTGGAGATTCGAGATCCGTAGAGGGGCGGATCGAAAGGTCGGAGCGCTGCGAAGCGACGGGGACGCCTCGAGACGTGCGGCGGACGCCGCCTGCGTGAGCGGCGGTCGAGCGACCGCGACGTCGTCGGCTCCTCGGCAAGGGTGCGGCGCTTCTGCGTCCTCGCCAACGTGCACCTCGCTTCCGTCAGGGCGGGAGATCGGCGACGGGTGCGTCCGCGTCGCGATCACACCGGGAACGTGGTCGGTCCGACTCGGCGCGCTCGACCCCTCCGTCGGAAGCCTCTCGATCGTGCAACCGATCCGCACGTAGGGAGTCGCCGAACGACGCGCCACCGGTGCAACGCGCGGCCCCGTGTGGTCGACCGTCATCACGGCACACGCGGAGCGCGTCGGAATTCCAACGGGGGAATCTCCGGTCGACCCGTACGCCGAGGCGGGGCTATCGTCGATGAGAGATGGTCTCGCACCGCGAATCCGCGTCGCACGCCTTCGTGGTCGCTTTGGCGGTCTCCGTCATGACGCTCGGCAGCACGAGCGCGGGCGCGCAGGTGCCGCCTACCCAGGTGGAACTCTCGCAGATCGAAGAGGCCGTCGAGGCGCAGGAACTCCGCGCGATGATGGCGCACAGGCGCCGCGTGCGCGTGGTCGTCGAGGGCGCGTTCGGCTTCAGCTCCGGGAGCTACCTGATCGCCACGAACGCCGCGCGAATCAGCACGAACGACGCGTGGGTGTTCTCGCTCCACGGCGGGGTACGTTGGGGCGCCCTCCCCGCGCTGGACCTTCGCGCCACGCTCGGGCTCACCAGCCCTACGACCGCAACACTGCGGGCGAAGAGCGACGGTCGATGTGCCTCCGACGGCAGCGAGGAGCAGTCGGTGACGGCGGACGTGACGGCGATGACGGCGGGCTTGACGCTGGCTGCGCGCGTCAGGCCCTCGCCTCGCACGCCGCTCTACCTCGGCCTCGGTCTCGGCGGCGCGTTGATGTTCACCGGGGGCGGCTCGTTGGGCGTCTCCTGCTACGACCGTCGATCCGCCACCACGGTCAGCAGGTGGACGACCGACGTCGCATCCCAGACGGTGCCGATGTTCGGATGGCAGGTCGAGTACGGAGCCCAGTTCGGGGCAGGGGAACGCTACGACGTGGGCCTGCGACTCTCCGGGCAGAACACCGTGGGCCAGGACATCAATGGCAACATGGCCTACTACCAGGTCTACTTCGGTGGGGCGATCTGACGGTGGTCACCCGGCGTCGCCACGACCGCCCTTCGGGGGCTACCTCGCTCGGTGCCGCGCTGCTCGCTGCCGCGCTCCTCCTCGAAGGCTGCTACGCCTGGACGCCGGTGCGTCAGGAGGCGTTGCGTGATGGGAGCGTCGAGATTCGCACGCGCCGTGCGCGCTTCACCGCGCCCGATCAGTCGATCGAGCTCGTCGTGCACCGCGTCGACCGAGCGCGCGTCGAGGGGAGGGAAGTCTCGTCCGGCGTCGAACGCGCCGTCGATCTCACGCGGCCGTGGCGCATCGAAGCGCACCAGCCCGACCGCGAGGCGACCGCCGTCGTGATCCTCGCGAGCACGGTGCTCGGCGCGGCGACCATCGTGGGTGGCCTCTTCCTGGTGTTCGCCGCGACCTTCGATCCGCGATTCTAGGTGTTGGGGGAGAGACTGATGTCTCGGGAGTGGCGTTGGCCCGACCAACCGACGCCGTCAAAAGCCTCTCGATCGTGCAACCGATCCGCTCGTAGGGAGTGCTCCCGCGCGCGTCGGTCGGGGATGCGCAGCGAGGAACGATCGGGACGGCGTACAACGCAGCGCGGACCGTCGCGCGTGAGCTCGACCGGCGCGATCGAGACGCTGCCCGACATCGATGTGCGATCGAAGGGCAGCAGTGAGCGACGTTCGGCGGACGCGCGTGCGTCGCGCTCCTCTCGTTCGAGCGACGGAGGTGTTCCGCGAACGATCGCGTTGGTGCCGCGGGCGTTTCGATCACGCCGGTCGAGCTCACGCTCGACGGTCTGCTTCGCGTTGCGCGACCTCTTGATCCTCCGGCGGTCGCGCTGCGAGGTCGTCGCGGACGTCGCGCTTCGAGGCGCTTCGTCGATTGAAGACACAGAAGAGCGACCCGCCCTGCACCCCTTCGAGGTCCGCGTCTGTCGGTCGTCACCCGTGGGGTTGGTCATCGATCGAAAATCGTCGCTCGCTCGCTTGAGCTTTCTGATCAGGGAGCCGTTGTGCTGGTCATGTCCAATCGACGCAGCATCCCTCCGGGGCCCGCTACGCCGGCCGCTTCCTCCAGGGGCGGCCATACCGTGAAGACCAGCGCCTACGCGGCGCCGCGGTACTTCACCACCTCCGACCCGCGCCTCGCGTGGGAACACTTTCGTCCGACCGCGCAGCGCGTCGACACGAAGAACCTCCAGCACTTTCGCTACGACGTGCACATCGCGATGCACAACGTGAGCGTCGGCCTCGCGGCCGTGGAGCCCTTTCTCGCAGCGCTCGCCGAGAAGGCGCCCCACATCGCGCAGTCGGAGCTGCTCGAGCTGCCCGCGCTCGGGCTCGGGCTGTCGTTCGCGGTCGGTCGGTGCCCGCCGTCGCGCGTTCCTTCGAAGGGTGAAATCGCCGAGAAGGTCGCCGCGATCACCGAACCCAGGGAGCTCACCGTGAGCTTTCTTCGCACGTTCTCGCGGCTGCACCCCGAGCAGCTTTCGGCGAGCCGCGTGGCGGTCTTCGGGACCCAGAAGGGGCCACTCGGCATGGCGAGCGACTGCGTGCAGGTCGCGGGGATCTTCCACGAGTTCGCGAGCGCGCTCGCGGGGAAGCACCCCTTCTCCGAGACGGACCTCCGCGACATGGCCGCTGGCGCCGCGTGGCTCGTCACGACGCTCAAGCCCACGAAGGCCATGAAGCGCGCGGCGCCTCGCACGCCCGAGTCCATCGAGCGCGACCAGTTCGCGAGCCTCTACGCAGCGCGCCACGACGCGCTGCGTACGGCGGGCGTCGTGCTCTTCGGCATCCGTCACGTCGACGAGAAGGTGCCGCCGCTTTACTCCTCGATGCACGAGCCCGCCGCCGAAGAAGACGTCGTCGACAACGGCGACACCGAGAAGAAGCCCACGGGCTGAACGCTACGTCGTGCGAACCCGCGCCGCCTCGTCGCCCATCACCGGCTGCTGATACTTCTTCAGCGTCGCCAGGAAGGTCGCCTCGGCCGCATCGATCCACGCGGCGGGGAGCTCCGCGGCGGTCGCGGCGAGCGCCTCGGTCCAGCGCTCGATGCGCGTGAGACCGGGGACGCTGTCGACCGTGCGCACGGGGATCAGCGCTTCGTCGGCGATGGCCTTCGCCTGGTCGAGCTCCAGCACGTCGAGGGCTGCGCGCAGACCCGCGCGTACGCGCTCGGCCTCGATCTCGCCCATCACGGGGTCGTTCGCAGGACGGAGCTGCGTGAGGTAGCGGAGCATCAGCGCGCCCGCGCCCCACGTTCGGAGCACGTTGCCCGACGCGTCGACGAGGCGGCTGTACGGCACGAACCGATCGACCACCCAGCGGATGCCCTGGGTGACGTTGCCGCGGATCGTCGACGACTCCTCGAGGTCGACGAGGATCCGTCGCGCGCCCGCGGTGAGCGTCACGCCCTGCGCCCGCGCCATGCGATCGAACATCGCCGCGCGGAGCATGCGGACCAGCGGAACGTCGAACATCGGCGGGAGCAGGAAGCGCGCGCTCCCGGCCATCACGCCGTACATCACAAGCACGCCCTCGTTGAGCGCTCGAGGCTTCATGGTGGCACGGACCGTACAGCACCCGTCGTCTTGTTGGAACCCGTCAGCTCCTTCACGATGAGCTTGCACGCGGGGGTGAACGCGTCGTCGGGGGGATCGTAGTCGTAGCAGGTCGTCCAGACGTTCACTTCGAGCAGGATCGGGCCGCTCGCCGAAATCGCCACGTCCCACCCCAGGGAGACGAGGTCGAGCCCGAGGCGCCGGTGCGCCACGAGCGCGAGGAGCCGCCCCTCGTCGAACCACGGGACGCGCATCCCCACGAAGCTCTTGCCCGAGTCGGGGTGCGCTTCGAAGCGTACGGGGGCGTCCTTCTCGTAGCGTCCGAAGGAGGCCTTCGTGACGCCGGGGAGGATCTTGCCCGTGCGCCGATCGACCTGCGCCCAGATGCCGCCGCGCGCGGTGTTGTCGGCGTCGACGCCCGCGCGTCCGATGCGAATGGCGCAGCGCGAGACGTGGGGCTCGCGGGTCTTGGGGTCGAGCGTGGTGATGACCCTGAACGACGACAGCGGCGCGTCGTCGGGGAGCACCTTGAGCAGCTCCGCGTGGTTGCGCAGGCGCATCTGGATGATGAGCTCGTCGGCCTCGGCCCCGAGCGCGCGGATCTCGTCGGCTGTCATCGCCGCGACGCCCGCCCCGAGGTCGCGCTGCGGATCCTTCACGATGAAGGTCCCGCCGCGCGAGACGGCCTTCTCGGCGGTGTACGTGGGCGGCGTGGGGATTCCGTGCTTCTCGCACTCGGCGAGGAAGTGCCGCTTGTCGTCGATGCGCAGGCTGTTGGGCGCGCTCTGGTGCCAGCGCCACGCGTAGTACATCCCGAGGGAGAAGTCGGGCCGCGACCACTTGGCCTCGTGGTCGTTGTAGTCGGCCTCGGGGTGCAGCACCGAGAGCTCGGGGTAGCCCAGGCACAGGTGCCAGTAGCGCATCGCGCCGCCGCGCCGACGGAACGATCGAACCAGCGCCACGAAGGGCCACGCGAAGAGAAAGAGCAGGTAGAGGGCGCGCAGCGGGAGGATCTTGCGGAGCGTCGGAGAGAGCCGTCCCGCCTGGAGGTCTTCGAAGGTCCGACCGTCGTAGCGGACGACCTTGTCCCAGAGGCGATAGGGCAGCGAGAGCGCCCAGGTGGGCACCTCTACGGGGCGCGTGGGGAGCTCCCCTCGGAGCGCGAAGCGGATCACCCTCTTCCAGTAGGTGACCGCGTCGGTGCGCGTGTCGTGCATCGAGGCCCGTGGACGTATCACGTCCGCTGCACACTCGGAAACTGCGACTTCCACCCCTTGCGCAGCGGGTGATGGTCGAAACCGTGGGGATCTACTTGTCGAAGAGCCCGAGCTGCGCCCTCGGGCGACGGAAGGGCTTTCTCTCCGCAGGGGAGACCTCGTTCATTCCGAGGCGCTTGCAGGTCGTGTCGAAGAGCTGACGGACGATCTCCCACCGGGCTCCGGTGCCCCTCATCCGCGCGCCGAACTCGCTCTCGGTGCGCTTGCCCCGACGCACCTGCATGAGCGCGCTGTCGATGCGCCGCGCCCGGTCGGGAAAGGCCTCTCGCATCCTCGCGTCGAAGATCTCCATGACCTCGCCGGGGAGCCTCACGAGCTGCATCGCCGCGCGTCGGGCGCCTGCTTCATAGGCGCGCGTGAGCACCTCCGCGATGTCGTCGTCGTTGAGCCCGGGGATCACCGGCGCGACCATCACCCCCGTGGGGATCCCCGCGGCCGAGAGCATTCGAAGCGTCTCGAAGCGCTGCTCGACGGAGCTCGCCCAGGGCTCGACCTTCTTTCGCGTCGCATCGTCGGCGTAGGGGATGCTCACGATCACCGTCGCGCACCCGTCGCTGGCGAGTCGCGAGAGCACGTCGATGTCGCGGCGTACGAGCATCCCCTTGGTGACGATGGCGATGGGGTTGCGGTAGTCGGCGCAGACCGTGAGGCACGCGCGGGTGAGGGCGTAGGTTCCCTCGATGGGCTGGTAGCAGTCGGTGTTGCCCGAGAACATTACGGTGTCGCCCGTCCACGAGCGCCGCTCGAAGGCGTCGCGGAGGAGTTCCGGGGCGTTGACCTTCACGACGATCTTGCGATCGAAGTCGGTGCCCGCGCCGAAGCCGAGGTGCTGGTGCGAGGGGCGGGCGTAACAGTAGGTGCACGCGTGCATGCAGCCCCGGTACGGGTTGACGCTCCAGCGGTGGGGAATGTCGGGGCTGTCGTTCTCCGACAGGATCGAGCGGGCGCGCTCTTCGAAGAGTTCGAGCTTCGCGTCGGGGGCTTCGCCGTCCCACTCGATGTGCGTCGCGTGCCAGGGGTTCGGCGGGTTGTCGACAGGACGGACCATGCGCTGTGCGAATGTACAGTGCTCTGTCTCTGAGGTCATCGCCTCGGAGCGCGCGTCCTCGTCTCGCGCGATGCGGCGGTTGATCCCCGTGGGGCGTTGATCTATCTCCGCGGGTCTTCCGATGAACTCACCCTGGAGAGACCGCGCGGCCTTGAAGGCCCTCGCACCGCTCGGCGCGCTCCTCGCGGTGATCGCCGCGGCGTGCCCCTGGTACGCGAACTTCGACGTCGACACCCTCACGTGGTTCGAGCAGATCCGGTCCATCGCAGACCACGGCTCCATCGGCTTCGAGAACGGGCCCGTCGAGGGGTTTCCCGAGCTGCGAACGCGGTGGTTCATCCACGCCGGAGGGCGCGCGTGGGGGATCTTTCCCGCGGCGCTCTGCTACGCGCTCGCGCCCTTCATGTGGCTCGGCGGCTACAAGGGCGTCGTGCGCGCCATCTGGGCCATGCTCGGCCTCTCGGCCCTCATGGTCTACGGGCTCGTGTACCGACTCACGGGCAAGCGTCACGTCGCCGTCGGCGCCGCCTACGCGCTCGTGCTCGGCACCTCGCTGGGGTTCTGGGCCACGATGATCGCGCCCTTCGTCCCCGCGGCGACCTTCGGCATCTGCGCGGTCTACGCCGCCCACCGATCGTTCGGTCACGAACGACTTCGAAGCACCGTCACCTACGGGCTCGGCGCGGGCGCCCTCGCCTCGATGGCCCTCGGGAGCCACCTGCTCTTCGCGATCCCGTGGGGCTTCATGGGCCTCGCGTGCGTCTCGCTCGGACCGTGGAAGCACCGCATCGCGCGCGGCGCCGCCTACGGAATCGGCTCGCTCCCCGCGCTCGGCGTGATGAGCCTCGTGAACCATCAGCGCTTCGGTCTGTGGACGCCGATCTCGTACGGCCCCTGCGACGCGAACTCGTGCGGTCCGCAGGTGAACAACCAGACCGCGGGGGCGTTTCTTCAGGGCCCCAAGCTGCTGCTTCCGTACGTGCTCGCGTTCAGCGCCGCGCTCTGGCTCGTGCGTCGCTCGCCGCGCGCGGTGCTCACGGTGGTGGCGCTCGGCGCGTGCGCGGCGCTCCTGCCCGACGGCGAGATGCGCGACAAGTGGGTGCTCTATGCGCGCGCCCTCTGGGGCTTCGTGGCCTCGATGTCGAGCTTCAACACCGAGTATGTGAGGGCGCCCGATGGGGTCGGGGTGTTCCTTCACGACTGGTGCGTGCGGTCGCTGCTCCAGTGCTCGCCGGTGCTCGTGCTGGCCTTTCTGGGCGTGCGCTCCGCGGGTGAGATCGCGCGGGGATCGTCGGTGCTCGAAGACATCTCCGTCACGCAGGCGAGGGCGGCGCGGCGGTTTCTCACGGCCGTGTTCGCGGGCGTGCTCGTGGGCGCGGTGATGCGCGCGGACACGGGCGGCGCGTACGTGTGGGGGTGGCCCTTTCTCAACGTGCGCTACATGGCGCCGCTCATTCCCGCTGCGACAGTGCTCGCGGCCGTCGCGGTGGCCGAGCTGCCGTGGCACGTCGCGCACGTCGCGCTCGTGAGCGTCGTGGGATTCGCCGCCGCCTCGTGGCTCTGGAAGCACCCCGAGACCGACGCGACGCGCCGCTGGTACACACACATCGCGCCGCTGTGGCTCGCGGCCGCCACGCTGCCTCTCGTCGTGCGCGCGCGCAGCGCTTCACGGAGCGCGGACATCACGGCGAAGGTGGTTCCCCAGGTGGCGGCGGTGGCCGTGTCGCTGTGCCTCGCGTACGGGCTCGCGGTGACCACGGGCATCGACGCCGACGCCGCGAAGCAGTATCGCGGGATGCAGACCGCGCGCACCCTGGAGCTCGAGCGCTGCATCGGCGGCGCGAAGCGCTTTCTGCTCCTCGGCGGCTACGCGATGGATGAGGCGCTCGCGCTCCACGACCGCCACGACATCACCATCATCAACCTCGGGATGGGCCCGCCCGGCGGCGTGAACGCGCGTGGACTCGTCGACCGGATGATGACCCCGGAGCGTCCTGCGTTTCTCATTCAGGACGACGATCACGGGCCGTGGTGGCTCGTGTGGGACGGCTTTCGCTTCGAACACCCCGCGGGCGACTGCCCGAGGGTCTACCGCATCGTGAGGACCCCGCGGTGATCACCGTTCCGCCTCCTGTGGGACTCGGGCGCGACACTGCAGTGCGACGACGCGCGCGCGAGGCCCTCGTCAATGTGCTCTGGGGACCGCGCGGCGCGCGCAGGCTCCCCACGGAGCGCGCGCTCGTGAAGGCGCTCAACGCGTGCGACCGACGCGACGTGTGGTGGGTCTGCGAGATGTCGAGCGCGGGCCCCGTGTACCTGCTCCCGACGCGCGAGTGGGTGGGCGCGCTGGCGCGGTACCTCCGTGCGATCGGCGCCGTGCGCGTGCTCGAAGTGGCTGCGGGAGACGGCTTTCTCTCGCGGTGCCTCCGTGCGAAGGGCTTCGACGTGCGCGCCACCGACGACGCGTCGTGGTCCGACCCGACGGAGCGCATGAGCGCGAAGGACCGCGAGGAGTTTCGCGACGTGCCCGTGAAGGGCCTGCGGCTCGGACGCAACGTCGAGGCGCTCTCTGCGCGCGAGGCCGTGAAGCGCTACGCGCCCGACGCGGTGCTCGTGAGCTGGGCGCCGCCGGGGCCCCTCGTCGAGTCGATGATCCGCGCGAAGGTGCGCGACGTGATCGAGGTCGGCGTCGAGGGAGACGTCTGCGGCGACGCCGCGCGCACCTGGCGCTACGAGAAGGATTTCGTCGAGGGCGAGGTCGAGTCGCGCGCGCTCTGCCGCCTCGACGCGCGACCGGGCGAGGCGAGGCACACCCGCGTCACGCGGTACTTCGGCAAGGCGCATCCCGATCACGGCGTGGATCGGGGGTGAGCGGCCGCGGGGCAGTGGGTTGACGCGGGACGCGCGCGCTTCGTAGGGTGCGCCGCGATGGCGCGTCGCGTTGCTGTGCTGTGGGCCGTGGTGGTGGCGGGCGTCGTCGCGCGCGTCCTCTGGCTCGACTCGCTCCCGGGGATCAACGGCGACGAGGCCTGGTACGGCGTGCAGGTCGCCACGGGATCGCTCGCGCTGCGGACGCCCACGGGCAACCTCGTCAACCCGCTTCACCTCGCGCCGCTCGCGATCCTTCAGCCCTTCGCGCCGCTCGCTGCGTGGGTGCTCCGCGCGCCCGCCGTGCTCTCGGGGCTCGTCACCCTCGCGCTTGGATATGCGCTCCTCAAGCGCTCGCTCGGTGCGGCCGCCGCGGTGTTGTTCACCGCGCTCGCCGCGGCCTCGCCCGACCTCATCGCGTATTCGCGCTTCGGGTGGGACGCGAGCGGGACTCCCCTCGTCACCCTCGTCGCGCTGCACCTCGCGCTCTCGCGCCGCTGGGTGTGGGCCGCCGTCGCGACGGGGTTCGCCGTGGTGGTGCATCCGACCAACGCGCTCCTCGCCGCGCCGCTCGCCGCGCTCTTCGTCGCGGAGCGCTCGAAGGATCCGCCCGAGAAGCGCCGCTGGGTGCTCTACGCCGGCGCTGTTGCAGCGGGCGCCGCGGTGCTCGGGGCAGCCCTCGCGGCCGTCGTGCGCTTCGACGTGAGGGCCGCGCTCGGAGGCATCGCGCCTGCGCCGGGAGAGACCTTCCTCTCGATGCTCTCGCGCTACGGCGAGCTGCTCTCGGGGGTCACGGTCTACCGCTACATCGCGGGGCCCATCTCGCCCGTCGCGTCGCTCGCGCACGGCGTCGCGCTGTGGTGCGCGGTCGCGCCCGCGGTGGCCCTCGGCTGCGTGCGCGCGTGGCGCGATGGAGAGCGCCGCCCCGCCGCGCTCGCGGCCGGACTCGTCGCGTCGCTCGTGGCGCTCTACGCGGTGTTCGGGACCTTTCCGCTCACGCCGGGGAGCGAGCGGTACGGGCAGTTTCTCGTGGTGCCCTCGCTGGCGCTCGCGGCCTGGTCGATCGCGAAGCTCGGTGAGCGGCGCGAGCTCGCGGCCTTCGTCGCGGTCATCGCGTTGAGTGTCGTGTCGCTCGGCTGCGTGGGGCGGTTCTACTTCGAACCGCTGCGCGTCGACGGCGGCCACTCGCATCGGACGTTTCGCATCGGATCGCGCGAGCCCAAGGTGATGGTCGCCGACGCCATCCGCGCAGACCGACAGCGCGGCGACGTCGTGCTCGCGGAGGACTGGTGGACGGGCGTCCCGCTCGAATATCTGCTCTCGCGGACGCGCGGCGTGAGGGTGCTCCGTCACGTCGAGGGCGTGGCCCCTGCGCCGCCCGTGGTGAGCGCGCTGCGCGCGGGCGGATACGTCGTGGGGTGGCACGAGGGCGCGTTCCACCGGGCGATCGTCGAGAACGTTCCGCACGCGGTGGTGATCGATCGCGTGGTGCTCGATCGCGCGCGACGTCCGCTGCTGCACCTCTGGCGGCTGCGGCGACCCACGGACGCGACGCGCGCGACCGCGTCCCGCTGATCGGTCATCGCGCAGATTTTTCGGGGGGAGGGGATCTGGACGTACATGACACGAGGCACTTAGAGTCCGCGCCCCGAAGGCACCCCCTGACATGACTTCCATTCATCGCCTCGCTCTTTTCGCGGCGCTCCTCGCGGCGTGTTCACCCAAGGCCACAGGAGGGATCCCCTCCGATGACGTGTCGACGGTAGACGCCGCAGACGCCCCTCCCTCCGAGGTCGGCGCCGACGTGTCACGAGACACGCCCGACGCGCCCTCCGACGCTCCGCCCTCCGACGCTCCGCCCGTCGACGCTCCGCCCGCGGACTTACCGGGCACCGACGTCGTCGCGGACGTGCCCGACGACGTCACCGCCGACGTGGTCGACGCCTCTGACGTGCCGACGACGTGCAACGCCGCGCGCGACTGCGCCGCGGGGACCGTGTGCGACCGCGTCGCCCACCGCTGCGTGCAGTGTCTCACCGGCCTCGAGTGCGCGGCGCCCACCTCCGTCTGCCAGTCGAACCGCTGCGTGGCGGGCGTCGCGTGCACGACCTCGCGCATGTGTCCGGGCCAGGTGTGCGACACCGCGTCGGGCCGCTGCGTCGACTGCTCCACCAACGCCGACTGCACCGGCGGCGCCATCTGCACCGGGAACAACTGCGTCGCGGCGCCGACGCCGTGCCGCTCGTCGCGCGAGTGCAGCGCGTCGGATCAGGTCTGCGACACCGTCGCGGGTCAGTGCGTCGACTGCGTGGGCGACGTCGACTGCCTCATGGGCGAGTTCTGCACCGCGATGCACACCTGCGCGCGTCAGGTCTGCTCCCCCGGCGCGCGCGAGTGCGTCGACATGAACCGCGCGCGGGTGTGCCTCGCCAACGGCAGCGGCTGGAGCGAGTCGGCCTGCGGCGCTCGGATGTCGTGCGCGGCGGGCACCTGCCAGGCGCAGATCTGCGTCCCCGGCGCCGAGAGCTGCGGCTCGCTGAGCGAGCGCCGCGTGTGCAACCCCGACGGCCTCGGGTACACGCCCACCGCGTGCGGCCCCACCGAGTCGTGCAGCGGCGGACGCTGCATGGCCCGCGTCTGCACCGCGGGCACGCCCGAGTGCACGAGCACCACCGGGCGCCGCGTGTGCAACCCCGACGGCCTCGGCTACACGAGCTCGTCGTGCCCCTCGTCGCAGAGCTGCCGCGACGGCGCGTGCATGGCGTGGTCGTGCACTCCCAACGCCGTCGACTGCGTCTCGGTGACCTCGCGCCGCGTGTGCAGCGGTGACGGCCTCAGCTCGTCGACCACGGCCTGCGCCGCGTCGCAGAGCTGCTCGGGCGGCGTGTGCCGCGCGTGGACCTGCACGCCCAACAACGCCACCTGCCTCTCGACCACGACGGTGAGCGTCTGCGCCGCCGACGGGTTGAGCGCGTCGACGTCGGCGTGCCCCGCGGGATCGAGCTGCTCCGGCGGGCGCTGCAGCGCGTGGACGTGCACCCCCGGCGAGCCGAGCTGCGCCTCGTCGACCGACCGCCGCGTGTGCAACGCGGATGGGCTCGGGTACACGACCACCGCGTGCACGGTGCCCTCCCACGCGACGGCGGCGTCGTGCTCCTTCGGCCGCTGCGGCTTCACCTGCGAGGCGGGGTGGGGAGACTGCGACGGCGCGGCCTCCAACGGCTGCGAGACCGACCTCACGATGTCGTCGTCGAGCTGCGGCGCCTGCGGTCGCTTCTGCAGCAGCACCTCGACCTCGACGGGCGTGTGCTCCGCGGGCGTGTGCCGCTCGGTCTGCGCCACGGGCTACGCCGACTGCAACGGCAGCTCGTCGGACGGCTGCGAGGTCTCGACCTCGACGGACGCGCGCAACTGCGGCGCGTGCGGAACGGCGTGTCCCTCGCGGCCCAACGCGACGGCGCGCTGCTCGGCCTCGGCCTGCGGCTTCACCTGCCTCACGGGCTTCGGCGACTGCGACGGCGACGCTTCGAACGGCTGCGAGACCAACCTCACCACCGACTCGCTCAACTGCGGGCGCTGCGGCGGCGCGTGCCCCACGGGGCCCAACGCGCGCGTGTCGTGTGCGACGGGCTTCTGCTCGTTCACCTGCGAGACGGGCTACGCCAACTGCGATTCGAACCCCTCGAACGGCTGCGAGGTGGCGCTCCTCACCGACACGTCGAACTGCGGCACCTGCGGCGCCCGCTGCGCCCCCGCCAACGCCTCCGGGGCGTGCTCCGCGGGGCGCTGCTCCATCGCGCTCTGCACGGGCGGCTTCGCCGACTGCAACGGCAGCGTGACCGACGGCTGCGAGGCCAACGCGCAGACCGATCCGCGCAACTGCGGCGCCTGCGGCCGCGCCTGCCCCGGCGTCGGGACGCCGGGGACGATGGCGACGTGCACCGCGGGCTCGTGCTCGTCGAGCTGCGTGACGGGCTACGCCGACTGCGACGGCAACGCGACCAACGGCTGCGAGGCCAACCTCGGCGGCGACGTCGCCAACTGCGGCTCCTGCGGTCACGCGTGCCCGAGCGGCCAGAGCTGCATCGCGAGCACGTGCTCGAACGCGCCGGTCGCCTCGCTGCTCTCGGGCCGCTACGCCTCGGCGGCGGCCCTGGGCGGCGACGGCAAGCTCTACGTCATCGGCGGCTACGGCGGCGCGGGGTACCTCCCGAACATCGACGCGTACACGGTCTCGACCAACGCGTGGTCCGCGCGCGCCACGATGTCGGTCGGGCTCTTCGGCCCCGCGGCGGCGCCCCTGCGTGACGGGCGCATTCTCATCATCGGCGGCTACCGCTCGAGCACGGGGACGACCAACGCCGTGTCGATCTATGACCCGTCGACGAACGTGATCTCGACGGCCGCGTCGATGGTCACCGCGCGCTCCCACGCCGCCGCGGCGCTCGGCATGGACAACCGCGTCTACGTGTTCGGCGGCACGGGCGCGACGACGGAGATCTACAACCCCTCGACCAACAGCTGGTCGGCGGGCGCCTCGCCTTCGACTCCGCGTCAGGGCGCCGTCGCGCTCACCGCGCCCGACGGCAGGATCTACCTCTTCGGCGGCAACTCCATCTCGGCGGGCACCGCCGTGCTCTCGGTGGAGATCTACACGCCGTCGACGAACACCTGGGCCGCCGGTCCTTCGATGCCGATCACGCGCGCGTACTTCGGCGGCGCGGTGGGCAGCGACGGCCGCGCGTACCTGCTCTCGGGCTCGACCTCGACGTCGTCGTACTCGACCTCGGGCTACGCGTTCAGCTTCAGCAGCGGGACGTACACCGCGCTCCCGACGCTGGTCACCGGGCGTCAGTCGATGCCGGCGGCGGCGCTCCCCGACGGCCGCGTGCTCGTGCTCGGCGGCTACTCGTCGGCGGGCGCGTACCTCAGCACCGTCGAGAGCTACATCATCTCCGGCAACCTCTGGCGCTGAGCGCCTGACAAGCGCCGGGCGCGTGAGCGCCCGATACCAACACAACACCTGGCGGCGCCCGATGGCGCGGTAGTCGGCGGCAGGATCTGCCTCCCCTGGCACCGCGTCGTCGGAGAGCCGTGGGCGGCTGTCGGGACACCCGTGGGCGGCTACTCTGAACGGCCGTGAGCGGCTACTCTGAACGGCCGTGGGCGACCGCTCAGAAGGCGCGCTGAACTGATGGCGTCTGGTGTTGGCCACGGGCGCTGACGCGCCCGGATTGTGATCAGAACAGCACGCCGAGCACGCCGCGGAGCGTCTGCGCGTTGCTGAACGAGAAGGCCGCGAGGCCGCTCGTGCCCGCGCGCTCGTCGGCGCGAGGACCGAGGCCCGACATCGGGAACAGGATGCCGTACTGGAGCGACGCGAAGAAGCCCGGCGCCGCCACGGACCCGAGCGTCGGGTCGCGCCAGTTCGACTGGTAGGTGAGCTCCGCGTCGATCTCGATGCCGAGGTTGGCGTCGTTGCCGCGCGTCTGCACGAACTCGCTCGCGCGCGACCAGATCACCGAGGCGCGGCCGTAGAAGCGGTCGCCGCCGGGGTGGTCGACGAACACGTACATCGCGCCCGGACGGAAGTAGTAGGCGCTCGACACCGCGCGCATCACCTGTCGCCACAGGATCAGGTCGACGCGGTAGTTCGGGTGGAACGCGAAGGCCGTCATCGTCGAGGCGCCCGCCCGGATGGGCTGCAGCCGCGCCGACTGGTAGTTCAACCCCTCGACGTCGGCGTCACCCGACGCGTAGCCCGTGCGGAACTCGAGCTGGAGGCGGTTGTTGAGCAGCCGGTACTCGAACTCCATCGCGCCGCCGAACTGGAGGATGTTGTACCGCGGCGGGTCGGCGAGGGAGGTCGCGCCGATCGAGGTGTTGCCCGCGACGAGCACGCCCTCGGCCTCGAAGCGCATGTTGCGGTGCAGGAGCTGGAACCACGCGTCGCCCGTGAACACCAGCGCGTCGCGGCGGATGAAGTTCTGCTGCAGCGCGAGGAAGTTCGTGCGGTCCGCGTCGCCGCCCGCGCGCGTGTCGGCGCCCGAGAGGCCGCCGCCCGCCGAGTTGCCCGGCGCCGACGGAGAGTAGACGTTCTCGCTCGACAGCGTCTGCCAGCGGAGGAGGCCGTAGAAGCCCGCGTTCCACACGAAGTCGCCGCGCGAGAGCGTCTGGCGGGCCTCGGCGGCGTCGACGCGGCGGCCCACGGCGAGACCGACCTGGTGCACGTCGTCGAGGGTCGAGAGGTCGATGGGCTGCCCCTGGCCCGTCTCGTAGCGGTACGACGCGCTCGTGAGCCCCGTCGAGGCGAAGTCGTACATCGCCGCGGCGAAGAGCGAGAGGGGCCTGTACCGGAGCTGGTACATCACCCGGTCGACGTGGGTCTGGTAGTCGGAGTCGACGCCGTTGCCCGCGTTCGCGAGGATGCCGAGGCCCCAGTGCCAGGGCATGCGCCCGAAGCGGATCTGCCCGAGCGTCGCGTTGGTCACCTCGGCCCACGCGCGGCTCACCGTGATCGACGGGACGAGGCTGTTGCGCTCCGTCGGCGTCACCTGCGTCTGCGACTGCGCGGTGATGGGCGCCCACGGAGACGACTCCTGCGAGCGCCCCGCGGCGTAGCCCTGCGGCGTCGAGCCGAGGATGAGGTTGTCGAAGATGTCGATCTGCGTGTGCACCGAGATCGAGTCGGTGACGTGGATCTCGGGCTCCAGACGGAGGCGCATGTTCGCCATCGTCTGGTAGTTGTTGAGGCAGTCGCCGGGGACGCGCGCCGTGGTGTTGGGCAGCGGCGACGTCGAGCAGATGGCGCCGATGCCGTTGTCGGGGTTGCGCGCCCAGGGCCAGCCCGAGTTCGCGTAGGCCGAGGGGGCGCCCGCGATGAGGCCGGGGTTGTCCCAGCCGATCGCGAAGTTGTGCATGAGCTCGGGCCGCACGCGGAGGTAGCCGTGGAGCGTGAAGGCCTGGCCGATGCGGTCGAGGAGGTCGGACGGCGCCGGCGTCGTGCGCGCGGGCGCGGGGTCTTCGACGGGCGCAACGGGCGCAGCGGGCGTCGCGGTGTCAGACGGCGCGGCGTCGCTCGGGGCGGTCTGCGCGGGCGCGTCCTCCGCGGGGGAGGCTGTCTGCGCGGCGGGCTCCGCGGGGGCGCCCGTGGGCGCGGCGCCGCCCGACGCTGCGGGCTGCGACGACGTCTGCGCGAGCGCGACGGCGGGAGCCGACAGGGTGAGCGCGAGCAAGGGAGCCAGAGAACGACGCATGGACCTCCACACCCGACGCAGAGAGCGGTGCGACGGGCGCCGCGGGGGCTATCACGCGCAGACCGCGTGCGTCAACGCGCGGTTTTGAGCTTCGGCGCGGGTCAAGGATCGGCGCTTGACCGTGCGAACAGCGGGACGATAGCGTCGCCGCCGCCCGTGACCTACACACGCATCGTACCCCTCGGCGGCCTCGGCGAGATCGGCATGAACTGCCTCGCGCTGGAGTCTCCCGACGGCGTGCTGGTGATCGACTGCGGCGTGACCTTTCCCCATGGGAATCAGGGCGTCGACGTCATCCACCCGCTGTTCGACTACCTCGAAGACCGCGAGGCCGACCTGCTCGGCATCGTCATCACCCACGGCCATGAGGATCACATCGGCGCCCTGCCGTACCTCCTGCGCCGCATGCCCATTCCCGTGTGGGGGCCTCGCTACGCGCTGTCTCTCATCCGCGAGCGGCTGAAGGAGTTCCCCGAGGTCCCCGACGTCGACCTCACGCCCACGACGCCGCGAAAGCGCTTCAACGTCGGGCGCTACGAGGTCGAGCCGCTGCGGGTCACGCACTCCATCCCCGACTCCACCGCGCTCGCCATCGACACGCCCGGCGGCACGATCATCCACACGGGCGATTTCAAGCTCGAAGACGACCCCCTCGACGACGAGCCCTCCGACGCCGAGCGCTTCGAAGCCCTCGGCGACCGCGGCGTCTCGCTGCTCCTCTCAGACAGCACCAACGTCGACGTGCCCGGCACCGCGGGCGGAGAGCGCCACGTCGCGGCGGCCCTCCAGTCGCTCATCGCGCGGCAGAAGCAGCGGGTGATCGTCGGGATGTTCCCTTCGAACGTCTACCGCTTGAAGACGCTCGTCGCGGTGGCACAGGCCACGGGGCGCAAGCTCTGCCTCCTCGGACGCAGCGCGCAGACCCACGTCCGCGCCGCGACGGAGCTCGGCCGCATTCAGGTGCGGAGCGACATCCTCGTGTCGCCCGACCGCGCGCGTGACGTTCCGCGCTCGCAGCTCCTCGTGGTGGCTTCGGGCACGCAGGCCGAGCCGCAGAGCGCCCTCGCGAAGCTCGCCGCGGGAGACCATCCGAGGCTCGCCCTCGAAGCGGGCGACACGGTGCTCTTCTCGTCGCGCACGATCCCCGGCAACGAGCGCGCGGTCTGGTCGCTCATCTGCGACCTCGAGCGCCGCGGGGCCATCGTCCACTTCGCGCAGACCGACCCCGAGCTCCACGTCTCGGGGCACGCGTGCCGCGAGGAGCAGCTCAAGATGCTCTCGTGGGTGCGCCCCAAGGCCTTCATCCCCGTGCACGGGACGTATCATCACCTCATGCGCCACGCCTCGCTGGCGAAGTCCATCGGCGTGCGCGAGGTGTCGCTCATCGAGAACGGCCAGACGGCCATCCTCGACGCGCACGGTCTCAGTGAAGGCGCCCGTGTGCGTGTCGGGCGCGTGAACGTGTCCGACGGCGTCGAGATCGGCGACGACGTGATCCGCGAGCGCGTGGTGATGGGCGAGGTGGGGGCGGTCTTCGTGACGGTCCCCATCACGGCCCGCGGCGGCCTCGGCGGCCCGGTCACCGTGGCCGCGCGCGGGATCGTCTCGGAGACCCCGATGCTCACCCTCGACGACGAGGCGCGCGTCGCGATCGAGGGCGCCGTGCGCGACCTCAACGCGACGGGCGGCGCGAGCGCGCACGAGGCCATTCGCGACATGGTCCGCAGGGCGGCGCGCAAGGTCTACGCGCGCTCGCAGCCCAAGCCCATGGTGGTGGTCACGCTGCGCGAGGTCTGAGCGCCCCGCGCAGCGCGCGACGGGCGTCTCAGCCCGGGGTGATGATCCGCAGGTCGAGGCCGCCGGGGTACATGTACGAGGTGAACGGGGCGATGCCGTAGACCTTGATCCCGAAGGCCTGACCGCCGTCGCCGCGGAGGCGGTGCGGTCCCGCGGTGATCGGGAGCGTGAAGATGGTGTAGCCCGAGACGACCTCGGACGATCCGCGAAGGGGCGTGCCGTCCATGGTGAGGTTCGAGCCCGTGGGCGTCGCGACGTTGATGAAGTTCTGCGGGTACGTGCTCGGCACGTAGAAGTCGTAGCTGGTGCGGAACTGCTGCACGGGCACTTCGAAGACCATCGCGGGGTCGCCCGCCGAGGCGCCCGAGCTCTGATCCCCCTGGCCGATCATGTACTGCGACACGAGGAAGGCGCGCGTGCCCGTGACGCGGAAGCTCTGCGTGGCCGCGAACTCGAGCACCTGCCCCGCGCGGAGGGTCTCCTGCGGGCGCACGCCCGGCGGGTCGTAGGTGAGCCGGTTGTCGTCGGCCTGCGAGACGACGCGCACCACCGAGGGGAGGCTCGCGCGGTCGCGCAGCGCCGAGACGATGTAGTCGCGCCCCCACGTCTCGTTGGGGAAGAGCTGCTCCTCGAGGTGGTCGCACGCGGGCCTCGCCGCGGGCACGTTGGTGCAGTCGTGACCGACGAACACGGCCACCGGGAGGTTCGACGTGATGGTCGTGCCGGTGAGGTCTCCGTCACCCGTTCCCACGAGCTGGAGCACGTCGCCCTGCTGGAGCGAGAAGGTCGCCTGCGCGCCCGGCGGGATGGGCGCCACGCCGTCGCCCACGGCCACCTGCGCGGTGGCCCTCACGGTCACCATGGTGCTCTCGCCCGTCACCGCGACGATCGACGCGAAGCCGCCGAGGTAGACCGTGCCCGTGGCCGTGCGCGCGCCCCAGTTGGGGTACGTCGACACGGTGTACCGCTGCGTGAGCACGCCCTGCGGGAGCAGCAGCGAGGCGTCGTTGGTGAACGACGCGTAGCCCTCGGGGCTGCGGTACGTGAGCGGGTTGAACTGATACGCCGCGATGGGGCCGTTGGTGTGAACGTGGTACGCGCCGCCGCGGCGGAGCACCGAGCGCGCGGGGTTGGCGCCGCGACAGGTCGCGTGACCGGGCGAGGGGCACCCCGCGAAGGCCGTGTTGCGCTGGATGAGCTCCTGCACCCAGGGGAGCACCACGGTCTCGATGGCGCCGGGGGCGAGGTTGACCGTGCGCGAGGCCGTGAGCGCGCCGCCCGTGATGGTGGCCTGCACGGCGTAGGTCTGCGGGTTCGAGAGCACCACGCCGAACTCGAACGCGCTGCCGAGCTGCGAGTTCGCGGTGATCGTGGGCCAGTAGTCGCAGCCGAGGTACGAGCGACCGAGGGCCGCGTCGTCGCAGCGGCTCACGCAGCGCCCGCCGACGCAGGTCTGGCCCTGCGCGCCGTCGCAGGTCGCGCCGGGGACCCACGCGGTGCCGTCGGCGCGGCAGGTCTCGATCTGCTGCTCGTGGCCCGCCGCGACGCCGCAGCGCGAGAGGTTGGGCATGCAGGTGCGGCAGCCGACGCCGGCGAAGCAGAGGGTGCCCGAGGGGCAGGCCATCTGGTTGATCGACTCGCCCATGTCGTTGCACTCGTAGCGCTGGTTGCCCGAGCACAAGATCATCCCCGGCGTGCAGCGCCCCGACGTGCCGTCGGGCGAGGTCCCGGTGTCGAAGCGGGGGAGGCCGCTGTCATCGACGCCGCTGTCATCGTCGACGATGACCGCGGGCGGCTTCGACGTGCACGAGAGCGAGAGCGCGAGGAGGCACCCGACCAGCCGACTGCGAGGGCTCATGCGAGGGTTCTACCGTCGGTGCGGCGAGCTCGTCCATTCGCACTCGCGCGGGGCGTCGCGCCCGGTCGCCGCTACGCGCCGTCGTCGAAGCGCCGCGCGAGCATCCGCTCCAGCGCGTCGGGGAGGAGCGGCTTGGCGAGAAAGTCGTCCATGCCGGCCTCGGTGAAGCGCGTCCGGTCTTCGTCGGTGGCGACGGCGGTGAGGGCCACGATGGGGGTGCGCTTCGTGGTGCCCTCGGCCGCGCGGATGCGTCGCGAGGCGCTGTACCCGTCGAGCACGGGCATGTGGCAGTCCATGAAGACCAGGTCGTAGCGCGCGGCCTCGACGGCCTCGACGGCCTCGAGCCCGTTGGTGACCAGGTCGACGCGGCAGCCGAAGCGCTCGAGCAGGGCGAGGGCGACCTTGCGGTTGATGGCGTTGTCGTCGGCGACGAGCACCTTGAGGGCGCGGCGCGCGGCGCGCGGCGACGAGGGGGCGCTGCGCGGCGCCTAGGGGCCGCCGAAGAACGCGTTGAGGCGCCCGAGGAGGGCCGAGCGCTTCACGGGCTTGAACACCACGGCCGTGGGGCCTCGCGACTCGTCGACGGCGATGTCGCCGCCCACCACGGGGGCGATGAGCAGGGCCGGCGTCTCGGCGCCGAGGCGCTCGCGGAGGGCCGCGATGAGGGCCGCCGCGGTGGTGCCTCGCACGTCGCGGTCGACGGCGATCACGTCGACGGGGAGCGCGAGCGCGCGCAGCTCGACGCTCGACTGCAGGGCCTGCGAGGCGCCCGCGCAGGGCTCGACCTCGACGCCCACCGAGGCGAGCTGCTCGCGCAGCGCGGCGCGCGACGCGTCGTGGGGCATCACGAGCAGCGCGCGACGGCCGCGCAGCGCCGCGGGGAGCGCGGCGGGCTCGTCGCGGAGGCTCAGGCGCGCGGTGAACCAGAACGTCGACCCGCGGCCCGGGACGCTCGTGAAGCCCACGGCGCCGCCCATGAGCTCCGCGATGCGCTTGCAGATCGAGAGGCCCAGGCCCGTGCCGCCGAAGCGCCGCGACGTCGACGCGTCGGCCTGCTGAAAGGGCTCGAAGAGGCGTCGGCCGTCCTCCGCGGAGAGGCCGATGCCCGTGTCGACGACCTCGACGCGGACGAGCGCCTCGCGCGGGTCTGACGCGGGGCGGTGCATCACCCTGGCGCGCACGATCACCTCGCCGCGCTCGGTGAACTTCACGGCGTTGCCCACGAGGTTGACGAGCACCTGGCGCAGCCGCCCCGGGTCGCCGACCACCGCCGAGGGGACCGTGGGGGGCATCGCGAGGACGAGCTCGAGGCCCTTGGCGTGGGCGTTCTCGCTCACGAAATCGAGGGCGCCTTCGAGGCACTCGCGGAGGTCGAAGGCGATGGACTCGAGGCGCATCTTGCCGTCCTCGGCCTTCGAGAGGTCGAGGATGTCGTTGACGACGCGGAGCAGGTGCTCGCCCGAGACGCGCACGGTGTCGACGAAGTCGCGCTGCGTCGGGGTGAGGCCCGTGTCGAGCAGCAGGGCCGTCATCCCGATCACGCCGTTGAGGGGCGTGCGGAGCTCGTGGGTCATGTTGGCGAGGAAGATCCCCTTGGCGCGCTCGGCGGCGCGCGCGGCGTCGAGGGCCTCGCTGAGCTGGCGCGTGCGGAGGGTGACCTTGTCTTCGAGGTCGCGGTGCGACTCGCTGAGCTTGCGGTACACCGCGCCGAGCTCGATGGCGCTCGCGTACTCGAGGGTCACCAGCGTGGCGAGCTTGAGCGAGACCTCGGGGACGAGCCCCGGGCCCACGACCCCGACGATGGCCCCCTGCACGCCCGCGCGCGCCGGGAGGGCTTGCAGAAAGGTCTGCGCCGCGCCGTCGAGGGAGGGCACGAGCACGGGGCGGTTCTGGCAGAGGGCCCACCCGAAGGTGCCGTCGGCCTCGAGGCGCGCGACCTCGTCTTCGATGGCCTCGGCGGCGGCCGGAGGGTCGCAGTCGCGGAGCGAGAACCCGAGGCCGTCGTCGTCGATGGAGAGCACCGCGAGGGCGGTGAAGGACAGGAGCCTGCGGAGGGCCGCGCGGGCCAGGGAGAAGAGCTCGGCGTGGCCGACGCCTTCGAGGAGCTCGGTGCGGACCCCGACGCTGAAGGTGAGGAGCGCGTCGAGCGCGTCGCGGACTCCCCCGTCGACGCCGGGCGCGATGGGCTGCGCGGGCATCGAGGGGGGCGAGGTCATTGGGGATCGTCCTTCAGGATCTCGCGGGCGACGTCGGCGAACGCGCGGTCGATGCCGGCCATGATCTGCGGGAGCGCGTCGGGCGTGAGGCGCAGGAGGTCCCAGGCCTGCGGCACGATCGGCGGCACGAGGACCTCGCCGCTGGAGCCGAGCTGCATGGCCGACACGATGAGGTTCGCGAGGTGCACCGTCGCGGCCTCCGTGGAGCCCGTGGGCGCGTGCTGGGGATCGTCGCTGTGGGCGACGGTCTTTCGGATGCGCAGCGGGAGGTTCCACGCCTCGAGGAGGGCCTCGCCGATCTCGGCGTGGTCGTAGCCGTAGACCGCGCGCTCGGCGTGGGTGAGCGCGGTCCGCGTGCGCAGGGCGAGGCTGCTCGCGCGGGTGAAGTCCGCGCCGCGGTGCACGCACATCGCGAGGGCGCCCACGTCGTGGAGGAGGCCCCCGATGAAGATCCCGTCGGCCGTCGCGTCGCGCCGCTGCCCCGCGATGACGCGGGCCCCGACGCCCACGGCGATGCTGTGCGCCCAGAACGACCGCATGGTGACGAAGCCCGACGTGGCGCCCTTGAAGAGGTTGAACACCGACGTGGCGAGGGCGAGGTTCTTGATCTCCTCGGTGCCCAGGATCGACAGGGCCTGCGGGATCGCGTCGATGCGCCCGGGGAAGCCGTAGAACGAGCTGTTCACGAGGCGCAGCACGCGCGCCGCGAGGGCGACGTCGTCCTCGATGACGCGGGCGATGTCCTTCGCGCTCGACCGCGGCCGCTCGAGCACCTCGTTGAGCCGGTAGTACACGTCGGGCAGCGAGGGGAGCGTCCCGAGGCTCCGCACCCACGCGGCGCAGGTCGCCGTGCGCGCGGGCGGCGTGGCGCGCGAGAGTTCCGACACGGTGACGGCCTGGTCCCACCCCGGCGCGACGGCGAACACGAGGCGCTTCTCCTCGGCGGCCGAGAGGTGCGCGCGGCGGCATCACGCACGCGTCGAAGAGCGCGGACATCGCCGGGTGCGCGCGGTCGACCCGTTCGAGTGCGCACGCCGAGCTCCGCGGTCACGCCCTTCACCCGCGACTCGTCGACGACGGCGGCGGGCTCCTCCTCGTCGGTCTTCACGTCGACCGCCGTGATCCCCACGTCCGAAAGGCCTTCAGGTGACGGTCTGCCGAGCGAACGTTGCGCCGATCGGGGCGACGTCCGGCCCTGTCGACCACGTCGCGCCCGACCACCATGCCCTCTTTCAGATCGGCGAGCTCCAGGTGCTTCATGCGAGTGTCGAGACGTTAACAGACGGCGGGCGCCCGGCGCGCGAACCTTCGCCGCGCCGCGTCCGCGCGTACAAGCCTCGCGCACCGCTCCGCGCGACGCGCCGCGGTGTGTCGTCGTGGTGCGGTCAGTCGAGGCCACGCGGCGACGTCGCACGCGCGCCGGAGTGCCGCTGCCCGAGGATCACCGCGCAGCCCGACACGAGGGGCGCGATTGAACCGCGCCCGCCGAGCGTGCACGACGCGACGACGGCAGAGCCGACACGGATGCGCCCGGGACCGCCGCGGCCCTCGCCGCTCGCGCCGCCGCCGACGCCGCCGTTGGCCGAGACCGATGCGCCCGACGCGACGTTGAGCGTGGGCGCCGAGAGGTACAGCGCGCCGCCCGATCCGCCGCCGCCAGGACCGCCGCCGCAGACCTTGTATCCGCCGCGTCCGCCGTCGGCGAGCAGACGCCCCGTGCTCGCCACCGTGATGCTCACGGGAGACGCGAGGCGCAGCGCGCCGCCCGCGCCGCCGCCGCCCGCGCCCTCGTCGCCGCCGCCGCCGCCGCCCGCGGATCCGGGCCTGAACGTCGTGCTCATCGAGAGGTCCGCGACGGCGTCCGCGCCGATCGATCCGCCGCCGCCGCCGCCGCCGAGCCCGACCGCGTAGCCGCAGCCGCTCGTCGACACCGACTGGTTGAAGCCCGGCTGACCGTCGTAGAGCGCCGTGCTGCTCGACCCGCCGCGGCCGCCCTGACCCTGGCTGCGACCGCCGAGTCCGCCGCCCGATCCGCCGCCGTCGCCGCCGTTGCCGCCGGTGCCGAGGCAGCCGCACTCGGTGCTCTGATAGCCGAATCCGCCGCCGCCGCCCGCGTATCCGCCGCCGCCGCCGCCGCCGCCGCCGGTGCAGTTCCACGCGCCGCCGCCGCCGCCCGCGATGGCGCCCACGCCCACCGTGGCCGCGCCGGTGCGCGACGCGCCCGAGGTGCCCGCGGAGCCCGTTCCGCCCGTTCCGCCGGGGCCGCCCGAGTTCGCCGCGCGGGTGTTGCCCATCACCGCGACGAAGAGCGGATCGCCCGTCGCGCCGCCGCCGGAGCCCGATCCGTTGTCCGTGCAGGTGTTGCCCGCGAGCACCGCGGTGGCCTGCGATCCGCCGTTGCTGCCCGACACGTCGAGGGTGCCCGCGATGGTGATCGCGCCCGTCGCGCGCAGGTCGAGCACGCCCGACCCCGTGGTGGTGACGCGCACGCCCGCGGGGACGTTGATCGTCGTGAAGTTGTGCGTACCGGGGCTCAGCACCGTGTTGCTCGTCGGGTTGAACGCGCCCTCGGCCCCGGTGCTCGGGAATCGATTGCACGCCCCCGCCACGCAGGTGACCCCCGCGGCGCACGCGCGACCGCAGGCGCCGCAGTTCGTCGCCGACGACGTGAGGTCCGCCTCGCAGCCGTTGGCGGTCATCCCGTCGCAGTCGCCGAAGCCCGTGTTGCACGCGTACGCGCACGCGCCGGCGACGCACGACGCCGCCGCGTTGGCGCGCGCGGCGCAGGCCATCCCGCAGCCGCCGCAGTGGGCGGCGGTGACGCGCGTGTCGGTCTCGCAGCCGTTGGCGGCCATCCCGTCGCAGTCGCCGAAGCCCGCGTTGCAGCGCGTCGTGGCGCACGCGCCCGCTGCGCACGCGGGCGCCGCGTTGGGGAGGCTGCACGCGTTGCCGCAGCGGCCGCAGTTCGTGGCGCTCGACTGCGTGTTCACCTCGCAGCCGTTGGCCGCCATCATGTCGCAGTCGGCGAAGCCCGCGTTGCACGCGCCCACGCCGCAGATGCCCACGGCGCAGCGCCCCGACGCGTTGGCCGGCGCGCACGCGGACCCGCACGCGCCGCACGCGGAGAGGCTGTTGTTCGTGTCGGTCTCGCAGCCGTTCGAGGCCGTCATGTCGCAGTCGGCGAAGCCCGTCTCGCAGCCGCCGCGCGTGCACACGCCGCTCACGCAGAGGGCGAGCGCGTTGGCGAAGCGGCAGGTGTTGTTGCACATGCCGCAGTGGGTGGTGCTCGCGTTCGTGTCGGTCTCGCAGCCGTTCGAGGCGTCGCCGTCGCAGTCGCCGAAGCCCGCCTCGCAGGTCCACGCGCAGGTCCCCGCGGCGCAGGACGCGACGGTGTGAGGACGAGTGGCGCAGGCCATCCCGCAGCCGCCGCAGTGGGCGGCGGTGACGCGCGTGTCGGTCTCGCAGCCGTTGGCGGCCATCATGTCGCAGTCGCCGAAGCCCGCGTTGCAGCTCGTCGTGGCGCACGCGCCCGCCGCGCACACGGGCGTCGCGTTGGGGAGCGCGCAGGTGTTGCCGCAGCGTCCGCAGTGCGTCGTGGTGGTCTGGAGGTCGACGCACCCGCCGCCGCAGCACGACTGGCCCGAGGGGCAGGGCTGCGTGTCGGTGCACCCGAGCACGCAGGCATTGCCCGTGCACACGAGCCCCGGCGGACAGTGGGCGTTCTGGGTGCACTGCACGCAGGTGTGGCGCGCGGTGTCGCAGCGCGTCCCCGCGACGCCGCCGTCGGTGACGCCCGCGTCGCCCACGCGGCACCCGTCGTCGCTGCGACAGCCCGCGACGCAGGCGTTGGTCGCCGGGTCGCAGTGGCGGTCGGCGGGGCACGTGTCGGCCGTCGCCACGCAGCCCACGCAGCGCCCGCTGGCCGTGTCGCACACGCGCATGTCGCCCGCGCTCCGCGCGCAGTCGTCGTTCGTCGTGCAGCGCGCGGGGGCCGCGTCGACGTCGGCCGCGTCCGAGGCGTCTGACGCGACGAGGTCGTCGCCCGCGTCGTGCGGGTACTGGAGCACCGACACCCCGCTGCACGCCATGAGCGCGACGGTGAGGGTGAGGAGCAGCGGACGGAGCGCGAGGCGGTTCGACGTCAACACGTCGCCGATTGCAACACAACGCGCGCGCGCCGCACAGCATCACGCGCGAGGCGCCTCACATCGGGGCGACCTCGCAGCGCTGGGGGCTCGCGCGGTGACCTCCCCAGGCCGTGCCACGGAGCGCTCCGTCGGGCGCCGCGCGGAGCATGAACGTGCGCACCTTCACGGGCCCGTGGTCGCTCTCGCGCTCGGCCTCGGCCTCGTCGCGCGCCTCGCCTCCGCCGAGCGACGCGACGCACGACCCGCCGCGGCCCACGGAGAGGACCTCGTCGAGCATCCACTCGTCGGGCTCGACGACCCAGCCGCGGCCGCGGGCGAGGGCCATGTCGGCGATGACGTGCGCGTCTCCCTCGCGCGGCGCGTCGGGCGCGCAGGGCGCGTGAGACTCGACGACCTCGGGCGAAGGCTCTCCCCGCGCGGCGTCGATGGCGACGAAGCGCATCCTGCGGTCGTCGGTGCGAATCCAGAGCCCCACGCGCGCCCCGAAGGACCCCGCCGCCGTGTGGATCGGATCGTCGGCGAGCGCGTACGTCCTCCGCGCCCGCTCCGCGCCGCGCGCATCGAGCGACACGAGCGTGACGAGCGAGACCCCGTCGCGCATCGCGTCCGCGCGGACGAGCCACCCCTCGGGCCCGACGTGGAGCCTCACCCCTCCCGGGATCGCGCGACCCAGGGCGAGGTCGGTGAGGCCCGAGGGCGTCGCGAGCGCGTGGTCGCACCCGCTCGCGTCGCAGCGCTCGAGCACCGCCGCGGCGGCGCTCGCGCCCACGGCGCCGAAGGCCACGGCCCCGGCCGCGCGCCCCGGCCATCGGAGCGTCGCGGAGGCGCGCAGCGTCGCGCCGTACCAGACGACCGTGACGGCGTCGCCCTGCGCGCGCGTGGTGACCGCGTAGCCCGACGCGGCCGATCCGCGGTCCATGTCGGGGCCCGCGAAGTCGGGGCCCGAGGGCGCGCACTCGACGGTCGCGCGAAGGCGTCGCTGAAAGGTCGGCGGTGGCGGCGGATCGTCGCGCGCGATCAACGCCGCGGCGCGCGATCCCCGCCGCGAGAGCAGGAGCCCGGCGCCCAGTCGGCACCACGCGCCCGCGCAGAACGCAGGGCCTTCGAGGTCGAGCGCGAGCGCCGCCGCGCCGCCCTGAACGGGCGATGGGAGCGCGTGAAAATCACCGCCCCACGCGCGCTCCGCGAGCACCGAGGCGTCGGCGCCGAAGACGAGCGCGCGCCCGTCGGACGCGATCACGCCGCGCCGCGCGCCGCGCGGAGCCTCGACGCGTCGCCACGAGACGCCGCTCGACGTGAGCGCGCCGAGGAGGAGCGCGGTGACCTCTCCCGAGGGCGCGATCTCCCATGTGGAAAGGGTGTTCTCCGCGAACCGCGCCGCGCGCGCCCCCTCCGCCGAGACGGGCATTTCAAAGGTCGTGAGCGCGTCGCCTCGGAGCAGCGCGGCCCTCGTGGGCCCCGCGCCGCGCGCGTCGTCGTCGACGAGCAGCGTCACCCCATCCCTCGCAGCGACGGGGAGCGGCGCGAAGGGAGCCTCGAGCTCGACCGCGCGTCCGTCGTCGAGCGTGGCGCAGAGCGCGCGACGCTCGGGCAGCGTGCGCTGACGGCAGGGCGCGGCCACGACCCAGGCGCGCGAGGTCGCATCGAAGACCGCGCGTCCCATGGGCTCCGCGCGGAGCTCGTCTCGAAGCGTCTCCCAGGTGTTCGCGCCGTCGCGCAGCGCGAAGGCCGCGGCGGCCCACCCCTCGTGGCGGCACACCGCGCGGAGGCCGTCTCTGGCGCGCGCGATCGAGCAGCCCTCGCCGGGCGCGGCGACGCGCGAGCGCTCGCGTCCGGTGCGCGCGTCGAGCGTCACGACCTCACGGCCTCTCAGCACCGAGACCGCGTCGCGGGGGCCTTCGACCACGGCGTCGGGCGTCGACGGGAGCGGCGGCCACCCTTCGAACGCGCCGAGCCTCGCCGTCGCGATGCGATGTTCGAGCGACGCGTCGCGCGCGTCGGAGTCGTCCGCGGCGGTGACCGAGAGGGACCCGTTCCACGCGAGCGCGCCCGCGGTGGTGCGCACCACGAGGCCCCGCTCGGCCCTCTGGAGCATGAGCGGAACGCCTTGAGAAAGAGCGATTTCGTCGAAGTGTTCCCCCGCGTCGCGGGAGCGCAGGAGGTGACCCGGCTCGACGACGGCGAGCACCTCGTCGGGCGCCGTGAAGGCGCCGCTCACGACGCGCTCCAACGGAAGCCTCCGCGGCCCGCCCGAGGCGCCCACCGCCCACGCGCGACGGCGCGCGTCGATCACGAAGAGCGCGCCTTCGGAGCGAACGGGCGCGAGCGCGCGGCGATCGTCGACCCTGAACGGGGCCGCGCGCCCCTCGATGGCGCCTCGCACCGCGAGCGGACCGTCGAAGCGATCAGACGCGTACACCGTCCCGTCGAGCGCGGCGAAGAGCCACCGGTCGTCGCGGAGCCGCGCCGCGGTCACCAGCGGCGCGGCAGGCCACGGCGGAGGCGCCGCGCGATCACCCTCGATGCGGAGCGCGCCGACGAGCACGCGACGCGCGTCGAGCTTCAGCGCGGGACCCTCTGCGGGCGTGACGAACCAGCGCGCAGCGTGGCGCTGCACGGGCGCGGGGCGATGTCGGAGCCGACGACACGAGGGCGCCGCGACGAGGGCCGCGACGACGAGCGAGAGGCGCTTCGAGGCGCTCACGCGCCGTACCGTGCGATGCTGTGCGTGACGCGTGCCGCGCGCGCGAGGGTGTCGCTGATCCGCATTCGGTGGAGTGCGGGCGATGGTAACAGCCGCCGCGACGCCACACACCGCGCGTCGAGGGCTCGTCAGTGCGTTGACGTAACGTCAGCGCGATGGCGCTTCGGGGGCGCGTCGGCGCGCCGCGTACGGCGAGGATGTTTCGCTGTGAAACGAAGGGGAATCGAGCGTGGCGCCCTCCGTGCAGTGTGGCCGTCGGCGCTCGGGTCGAAGCCCGGGCGCGTTCGCGTTCACGTCACTCCACAGGCGATCCCCACGATGTTGCACGACGAAGCGCTCATTGAATTCCTGGCGGAGAGCCACGAGAACCTCGATCAGCTCGATCGAGACTTCGTCGCGCTCGAGGCCGACCCGACGGCGCGCGACCGGATCGCGGCGATCTTCCGCACGATCCACACGATCAAGGGGAGCGCGGGCTTCCTCGGGTTCTCGCGGCTCGAGGCGCTTACGCACGGCGGCGAGAGCCTCCTGGTGTTGCTGCGAGACGAGTCGCTCACGCTCACGCCGGCGATCACGTCGGCGCTGCTCGCGATGGTCGACCGCGTCCGCGCGATGCTCCGCGCCATCGACGCGAGCGGCAGGGAGGGCGACACGCCCTACGAGGACGTCCTCGCGACCTTGAACTCGCTCCGGTCCGCGCGCGCCGCGAGCCCAGCGAGCCCCGCGGCGGCGAAGGTGCTGCCCGCGCCCGTCCTCACGGTGGCGCCCGAGGCCGACATCCCGGTGATGGCCTCGCGCCCGCCCGAGCCGAGGCCGCTCGTGTCGAGGGAGCCGCAGCCCGCGCACCCGAAGCCCGCGGCGTCGCAGCACCCACGCGCGGTGGCGGCGCCGTCGAACCACCCCCTCGCGAAGCCACAGCCCGCGCCGAAGGAGGAGCCCGTGAGCGCCGGCGGCGCGGCCGACACCACGGTGCGCGTCGACGTGGGGCTCCTCGACAAGCTGATGAACCTGGTGGGCGAGCTCGTGCTCGCGCGCAACCAGCTCGTGCAGTTCGGCGCGACCATCGAGGACGCGACCTTCGTGGCCTCGTCGCAGCGGCTCAACCACATCACGACCGAGCTCCAGGAGCACGTGATGAAGACGCGGATGCAGCCCATCGGGAACGTGTGGGCCAAGCTCCCTCGCGTCGTGCGCGACCTCGCGATCACGTGCGGCAAGCAGACGCGCATCGAGATGTTCGGCAAGGACACCGAGCTCGACCGCACCATCCTCGAGGCCATCAAAGACCCGCTGACCCACATCGTCAGGAACGCCGTCGACCACGGCATCGAGCGCGCCGAGGAGCGCGCCGCGCACGGCAAGCCACGCACCGGGACGCTCACCCTCCGCGCCTTTCACGAGGGCGGCCAGGTGAACATCGAGGTCTCCGACGACGGCGCGGGCCTGCGCCTCGACGCGATCCGCATCAAGGCCATCGAGCGCAACCTCATCACCGCCGAGCGCGCCGCGCGCCTCACGAACCACGAGCTCACGCAGCTCGTGTTCGAACCGGGCTTCTCGACGGCGACGCAGGTCACCAACGTCTCGGGCCGCGGCGTCGGGATGGACGTCGTCAAGACCAACATCGAGAAGATCGGCGGCACCGTCGACCTCGTGAGCGAGCCCGGCGTGGGCACCACGCTGCGCATCAAGATCCCCCTCACGCTCGCCATCGTCCCGGCGCTCATCATCGCGAGCGGCGGGCAGCGCTACGCGATCCCGCAGGTGAACCTCCTCGAGCTCGTGCGCCTCGAGCGGTCGCAGGGCAAGACGGCCATCGAGCGCATCCACGGCGCGCCCGTGTGTCGCCTCCGCGGTCGGCTCCTGCCGCTCGTGTACCTCAGCGAGCAGCTGAACCCGCGCGGCCGGGGGAGCGCGGCGCCGGCGGAGCCGCGCGAGGCCGAGGCCCAGGGCGCGCCCACGAACATCGTGGTGCTCCAGGCCGACGACCGGCAGTTCGGGCTCGTCGTCGACGAGGTGCGCGACACCGAAGAGATCGTGGTCAAGCCCCTCGGCAAGGAGCTCAAGGGCATCAACATCTTTCAGGGCGCGACGATCATGGGAGACGGCCGCGTCGCGCTGATCCTCGACATCCTGGGGCTCGTCCAGCACTCGGGCGCCGTGGGGCGATCGCGAGAGCGCGCGAGGGCCGACGCCGCGCGCAAGGCGACGCCCGCCGCCGAGCCGACGGCGAGCGAGAAGCGCCAGGCGCTGCTGCTCTTCACCGTGGGCCGCGGCGACGTGATGGCGCTGCCGCTCTCGATGGTGGCGCGCATCGAGGAGTTCCCGCGCGAGCGCATGGAGCGCACGGGCAACCGCAAGGTGATCCAGTACCGGGGAGAGATCCTCCCGCTCATCGCGCTCTCCGACGCGCTCGACGCGCGCGGCGGCGAGGAGGGCGCCTCGGTGCAGGTCATCGTCTACACCGAGAACGGCCGCAGCGTGGGCTTCGTGGTGGGCGGCATCCTCGACGTGGTCGAAGACGCCGTGCAGATCGAGCGCAGCACCGCGCGGCGCGGCGTGCTCGGGGCGGCCGTGGTGCAGGGCAGGGTGACCGACGTGCTCGACGTCGCGGGCGTCATCGCCGCGAACCACCCGATGTTCTTCGAAGGACGTGCAGCATGAGTGAGACGGCGTCAAAGCAGCTCTGCACCTTTCTGGTCGACGGCCTGCTGTTCGGCATCGACGTTACCCGCGTGCAGGAGGTCATCCGCCATCAGGCCATGACGCCGGTGCCGCTGGCGCCGCCCGTCGTGCAGGGGCTCATCAACCTCCGCGGTCAGATCGTGACGGCGATCGACCTGCGGCGTCGCCTGGGCCTCTCTCCGCGCCCCGCGGGCGACCTCCCGATGAACGTCGTGGCGGGCCACGACGAGGGCGTCGTGAGCCTCCTCGTCGACGAGATCGGCGACGTGGTCGAGGTCGACGAAGACTCCTTCGAGGAGCCCCCCGAGACGCTGAGCCAGGCGTCGAAGACCCTGATCATCGGGGTCTACAAGCTCGAGGAGCAGCTCCTCCTGCTGCTCAACACGGAGCACGCGACGAAGGTCGGCGTCCGCGCAGACGACGCCGAGCTCAACTGAGGTCCACCGCGCGAGCGCGCGCGAAACAAGCACCGACTCACGGAGAGAGCCCCCGATGAACTACACGAGCAAGAGCCACGCTTCCGCCGCCGTCGCGACCCCCGCCGCGAGGCCCGCGCGACCGAGCCCCGTCCTGCGGGGCGCGCCCTCCAACGACCACGGCGGGTACCGCCAGAGCCCCGGCGCCAACGCGCCGAAGTTCGCCCAGACCTGGGGGATGACCAACCGCACGCTGGCGTACCGCCGCGAGTTCATCCGCCTCGGCGAGCCCGAGCGCGCGCTCATGCTCCAGCTCCTCCCCTGGGCGAAGGAGCACGCGGCGACCATCGCCCGCGAGTTCTACGACTGGCAGTTCGCGTTCTCGCGCACGCGGGAGTTCTTCGCGCGCTACGCGAGCCGCAAGGGCGTCTCGCTCGAGATCCTGCGGCACCACCTCGAGACCGCGCAGGCCGCGTACTTCGTGAGCCTCTTCGAAGGCGCGCGCGACATGTGGGACCAGGCGTACTTCGAAAGCCGCCTACGCGTGGGCTCCCTCCACAACCAGATCGACCTGCCGTTCAAGTGGTACATCGGCGCGTACTCCGAGTACATGCACCTGTCGCACATCCATCTGCAGGCGAGCTTCGACGACCCGGTCTTCGTGGCGAACGCCGAGCTGGCGATGTCGCGGGTCTACAACTACGACATGCAGGCCGTGGGGGACTCGTTCTTCCTCAACACCATCACCTCGATGGGGCTGCACGTCGGCTCGTTGCAGGACGAGGAGACCGACACGACGGAGCACTTCGACGAGCTCAAGCAGAACGTCCGCGTGCTCATGGAGCAGGTGCAGGCCATCGCGGCCAAGCGCCTCGACGACGAGGTGCTCCAGGTCGCCGTCGAGGGAGACTTCGGCGCGGCGATCAACGAGGTGGTCACGTCGCTACGCGAGATGCTCGCGCAGGTGAGCCTCGGGGCGCGCCAGCTCGCGAAGTCGAGCGACGAGCTCACGAGCGTCGGCAAGACCCTCGGCGCCAGCGCGCAGGAGACCTCGGCGCAGGCGAACACGGTCTCGGCGGCCTCTGAAGAGGTGAGCCGCAACGTGCAGACCGTGGCGACGGGCACCGAGGAGATGTCCGCGAGCATCCGCGAGATCGCGCGGAACACCGCGGAGGCCGCGCGCGTCGCGTCGTCGGCCGTGAGCGTCGCGTCGACGACGAACAACACCGTCGCCAAGCTCGGCGAGAGCAGCGCCGAGGTGGGCAAGGTCATCAAGGTGATCACGTCGATCGCGCAGCAGACCAAGCTCCTGGCGCTCAACGCCACGATCGAGGCGGCGCGTGCGGGCGAGGCGGGCAAGGGCTTCGCCGTCGTGGCCAACGAGGTCAAGGAGCTCGCCAAGGAGACCGCCAAGGCCACCGAGGACATCAGCCAGAAGATCGAGGCGATCCAGTCGGACACGCGCGGCGCCGTCACGGCCATCGGTCAGATCAGCAGCATCATCAACCGGATCAACGACATCCAGGGGACGATCGCGAGCGCCGTCGAGCAGCAGACCGCGACCACCAACGAGATGAGCCGCAACATCGCCGAGGGCGCGCGCGGCACCGAGGAGATCGCGCGGAGCATCACCGGCGTGGCGCGCGCCGCGCAGGACACCTCGCGCGGCGTCGCCCGGTCCCTCGAGGCCGCGGGGTCGCTGGCGACGATGGCCGCGGAGCTCGAGAAGATCGCCGCGACCTTCGGCGCCGACGGCGCGGCGTAGGACCCGAACACCGAGAGGGAAGAAGGAGGAGAGTGATGAGAGCGTTGATCGTCGATGACTCCCGCGCGATGCGCATGATCGTGAAGCGGCGCTCGTGCGCGAGGGCTCGAAGTCTTTGAGGCGGGCGACGGACGCCAGGCGCTCGCCGAGCTCCAGAAGACCGGCCCCTTCGAGCTCGCCCTGGTCGACTGGAACATGCCCGTGATGACCGGGTACGAGCTCATCCAGGAGGTGCGCTCGCAGCCGAGCATGAACGGCATGGCCATCATGATGGTCACCACGGAGACCGAGGCGTCTCAGGTGCAGCGCGCGCTCGACGCCGGCGCGAACGAGTACGTGATGAAGCCCTTCTCCGACGACGTGCTGCGCGAGAAGCTGCTCCTGCTCGGCCTGGCGAAGGACTGACCGTCATGGGCCGCGTGCGCGTCCTCATCGTCGACGACTCCGCGCTCGTCCGGCGTCTGCTGCAGGAGGTCCTCTCCTCGGAGCAGGACATCGAGGTCGTCGGCACCGCTTCTGAACGCCGCCATCGCGCTGAGCAGGATCGAGACGCTCTCGCCCGACGTGGTCACGCTCGACATCGAGATGCCCGACATGAGCGGCCTCGAGCTCCTGGCCGAGATCCGCAAGCGGGCGCCGAAGCTCCCGGTGATCATGTTCAGCTCGCTCACGCAGCGCGGCGCCGCCGCCACCCTCGACGCCCTCGCCCTGGGCGCGACGGACTACGTGACGAAGCCGACGGGAGCGTCCAGCCGGGAGGCGGCGCTCGAACAGGTCCGAACGCAGCTCGTCCCAAAGCTCCGCGTGCTCGCGCCACGAGCGCCGCCGGGCATGGAACGGCTCAACGCCGCGCAGCGCCGCGAGCGCGTCTCCTTCGGTGAGACGCAGCGGGTGAGCGTCCTCGCGGTGGGGTGCTCCACCGGCGGGCCGCAACGCGCTCGCCGAGATCTTCGGTCGGCTGTCGTGCGCGCTCGCGGCGCCGGTGCTGATCGTCCAGCACATGCCGCCGCTCTTCACGCGCATGCTCGCCGACCGCCTCGGCGCGAGCGGCCCGCTGCGCGTCCGCGAGGCGAGCCACGGCGACGTGCTCACGCCCGGGGGCGTCTGGATCGCGCCCGGAGACTTTCACATGCGCGTCGAGAGGCAGGGGCTCTCGACGGTGATCGCGCTCGACAAGGGGCCCCCCGAGAACTCCTGCCGCCCCGCCGTCGACGTGCTCTTCCGCTCCGTCGCAGAGGTCTACGGCGAGCGCGCCCTCGCGCTCGTGCTCACGGGGATGGGCCAGGACGGGCTCCGCGGCGCCGAGGCCATCCACGCGCGCGGCGGGCGGATCATCGCGCAGGACGAGGCGAGCTCCGTCGTGTGGGGGATGCCGGGCGCCGTCGTCCGCGCGGGCCTCGCGGGCTCCGTGTTGCCGCTCCAAGAGATCGCCGACGACGTCACACGCCGCGTCGGCAGCTCCCCAGCCTTCGGCGCATCGCGCCTGAATCAGGAAGGTCGTCGTGTCGGATAACCTCACGCAGTGCGACGCTGATTTCGTCCGTGATCTGGTCTTTCGCCGCGCGGCGATCCAGCTCGACCAGAGCAAGCAGTACCTGCTCGAGATGCGCCTCGAACAGCTCGCCCGCGACCGCGGCTTCGAGAACATCTCGACGCTGATGTCGACGGCGAGGAGCGCGGCGCCCACGCTCGACACCGCGATCGTGGAGGCCATCACGACGCACGAGACGTCGTTCTTCCGCGACCTGCACCCCTTCAACATGGTGCGCGATCACGTGCTCCCGACGCTCATCGCGGCGCGCGAGCGAACGCGCTCGCTCACGATCTGGTCCGCCGCGTGCTCGACGGGGCAGGAGGCGTACAGCCTCGCGATGATCGTGCGCGAGCACTTCCCCGCGCTGGCGCAGTGGCCCGTGCGCATCGTCGCCACGGACATCTCCGAGAAGGTCGTGGCGAAGGCGCGCGAGGGCCACTTCTCGCAGATGGACCTGAACCGCGGCCTGCCCGCGCCGATGTTGGTGAAGTACTTCGACCGCGACGGGGTCAACTGGCGCGCGAAGCCCGCCCTGCGAGACCTCATCGAGTTTCGCAAGCTCAACCTCCTCGACCCGTGGGGCCCCCTCCGCCCGGACCTGGTGCTCATCAGGAACGTGCTCATCTACTTCGACGTCGCGAGCAAGCGCTCGATCCTGAGCCGGATCCGACAGGTCATCGCCCCCGACGGCGCGCTGCTCCTAGGCGCGTCGGAGACGACCTTCGGCATCGATGAGGCATGGGAGTGCGTCACGCGCGAGAAGTCTTCCTACTACCGGGTGCGATCATGAACACATCCCTCCGTTGCCTCCCGCAGACCGACGACATCGCAGCGCTCGTCGATCAGATCACGTCGACCTTCCTCGACGAACCCGCGCTGCCCGTGGCCCCGACGGCGGCGCGCGAGAGCGACGACATCTGGAGCGGCTGCGTCACCGTCGACGGCCCCTTCCGCGGCGCCGTGATCGTCGCCTGCCCGCGAGACTTCGCCATCCGCGTCGGCGGCAAGATGTTCGACACGCCGCCGGGGAGCGTCTCCGAGGAGGACGTGCGCGAGGCCCTCGCGGAGTTCACCAACGTCGTCGGCGGCAACATCAAGTCGTTAATCTCGGCCGCCGTCGGCGAGACGTGCCGCATGGGGCTCCCCGTCGTGACCAACGGCAAGGTGCGCGTGGCCGGTGAGATCGGCCGCCGCGAGGTGCTCTTCGAGTGCGCGCACGCGTTCATCTCGGTGCGCGTCCTCGAGGTGCGCCGCTCGCGCGACTCGCTCATGGCGGCGGCGATGAAGCGTTGAGAGAGGCGCCGACGCCATGAAGATCCTGGTGACCGGCGGCGAGCACGCCGAGCGGCTCGAGATGCTCACAACGCTCCAGGCGAGCGGTCACACCGTCCTCGTGGCTGAAGACAGCCGCACCCTCATGCCGATCCTTCAGCAGAAGGCCCCCGACGCGGCCTTCGTGCTGAGCGACAGCGTGGAGGAGCCCCCGAGCCTGCTGCTCCACCTCGTGCGCTACACGGGCTCGCCCGCGCCGCACGTCGTGGTCGTCGCGCGCGACCCGACGGAGCAGTTCCTGCGGCGCGCGCGAGAGTGGCGCCGAGAGCGACCTGCGGAGGCCCTACAGCGGCGCGTACCTGAACGCGCGCGTCGACGTCATCCGACGGCGCGTCGAGCCCGATCGAAGGCCGCCGCCGCCGATGGAGACCAACCGCCCGCCGGCGCGCCCCGTGGTGACCCTCGGCAGCGCGCTCGACCTCGTGAGCCGCGCCATGGCCTGGAGCGCTGCGCCAGAGAGCCTCAAGAACGCGACGGGGCAGTTCTTGACGCTGCCGGTCTTCCTCTCCGAGGCGCCCGTCGACGCGAAGCTCGACCTCGCTTGCGCGATCACCATGTCGAACGTCAAGCGGAGCTCGAGCTCCGCGTGGCGGTCGGCGCCAGCGAGGAGAGCGCGAAGTGCCTCGCGGCCCACATGTTCGGCCCCGAGGGCGACGACCTCACGGCGGACCTCCTCAACGAGATCACGAACATCTTCATGGGCACGATGAAGACGGCCTTCGGCGCCGAGTCGCTGGCCTTCAGCAGCGGCGTGCCGGGCCTCATCGACGCCGCGCGCGCTCCACCCCGCGACGATCTTCCGCCTCCAGAACGCGTTCGCGCTCAACGTCGAGGGCGCGAGGCTGATCGTCCACCTCGGCGTCGGCTCGCAGGCGAGGCTCAAGGTCTCGACCGGCAGCCTCGTCGAGGGGATGGTGCTCGCGCACGACGTCTTCAACATGAAGGGCGTGCTCGTGGTGAGCGGCGGCACCCGGCTCTCCCTGAACATGATCGAGCGGCTGCGCGGCTTCTTGCCGCCCAGGCACCCGCTGGAGGTGATGGCATGAGACCAGCGACGCAGATGAGCGACGGGATCAACCGGGTGTTATTCGTGACGGGCGATCGGAGCGACGTCGGGCTCATCCACCGCCTGCTCCCCGAGGGCGCGAGCCGGTGGCGACCGGTGCACGCGACGGACGCCGCCTCCGCCTTCGCGGCGCTCGACGAGGGGCCGCCGATCCACGCGGTGGCGCTCGACACGAGCCTCCGCGGCGTCGACGGCGGCGCGTTCTTGAGCGAGGTCCGAGAACGCTTCCCGAGGATCGCCCGGTTCTCGTTCTCCGACGGCGCCGAGCCCGTCGACGGCCGGGGCTGGACCACCACCATCGTGCTCGGGACGATCTCGAAGAAGGCCACCGCCGCGGAGGTTCAATCGCAGCTCGACCGCGCGACGTCGCTGCACACGCTGATCACCCGCGACGCCGTGCTCGGGCTCGTGGGCGGCATCGACCGCCTCCCGCCGCTGCCGAGCACGTACCGCAGGCTGCTCCAGGTGGCGTCGAACCCCGACACGAGCATCCGCGAGATCGCCGAGATCGTGGAGTCCGACCCGGTGATGACGCTCAAGGTGTTGCAGCTCGTGAACTCGGCGTTCTTCGGGCTCATGCGCCGCGTTCCGACGGTGGCCGGCGCGCTCTCGCTGCTCGGCCTCGAGCTCTTGAAGAGCCTCCTGCTGGCGGCCCACGTGATGAGCGCGTTCGAGAAGGTCGAGGTCAAGGGCTTCTCCGCGGAGCGCTTTCAGCTCTACTCGATGCGCGTCGCGCGGCTCGCGCACCGCTTCGCGGGCAGCCGTCGCCTCGAGGACGAGGCGCTCACGTCGGGCATCCTCCACGACATCGGCGAGCTGATCTTCGCGCTCCGTCGCCCGCAGGAGTTCTCGCGGGTGATGCAGCGCGTGACCGAGGGCGGCGAGCGCCAGTGCGACGTCGAGGCGGAGCTGCTCGGGGCCAACCACGCGGAGGCCGGCGCGTGCCTGCTGGCCTCGTGGGGGATCCCGTTCTCGGTGGTGGAGTGCGTCGCGTTTCACCACACGCCGAGCGCGGTCGCGGGCGACGGCGGCCACGTGCTCGCGGCGGTGCACGCCGCCGACGCGCTCGTCGACATCGTCACGTGCGGCGCTCCCGAGGAGCGCCTCGACCGCGCCTTCCTCGAGCGCGCGGGCTTCGCGGAGGAGATCCCGAAGTGGCGAGCCATCGTCGAAGACACCGCGAAGACCTGGACGTACTACTGACCGCTCGCGACGGCGCGAGGCGACCTCGGGCGCGGCTCACGCCGGGGATACTCGTCGTGCTGCGGCAGGTCGTCGGTGATGACGTCCCACGGCGCCTTCGAAGCCACGAACATGTGGGCGCCGGGGTGCGCGCCGGGGTCGTCGTCGAGGAGCCCATGGGGACGATCGTGATGCCGCGCTCGGCGCTCCGCCGCGGCATGCTCGACCCGCAGGTCGCGCAGAAGCGATGCTCGAAGAACCGCGCCTCGGGCACCTTGTAGGTGACCAGCCGCGCCTCGCCGCGCGTGAAGCGCACGCCGTCAAGCGCCGTGAGCAGCGCCGAGAAGTACGCCGCCGACGCGGCCTTGCGGCAGCGCGCGCAGTGGCAGTGCGAGACCGTGAGCGCCGCGAGCGGGCCGTCGAGGGGACGCACCGGCGCGTCGACCTCCCAGGCCACGCCGCGACAGAGACACGCCGCGGCAGAGACACGCCGCGGTGAAGGTGCTGGTCATGGCGAGACGACGGTTGTCTCACGCCCTTCGCCCCGGCGGGACCCGCTCCGCGCGACGCGGCGACCTCAGCGCCCGAACGCGTCGGCGAAGGCCGTGAACGCCGCCCTCACCCGCTGCGACGCGCGCTGCCCCGGGGCGCACACCGCGCGGATGTCGGGCCTCCGGCGCGCGCCTCGTCGAGCACGCTCACGAGGCGCCCGGCGCGCAGGTGCTCGTCGGCCATGTAGTCGAGCACCGGCGTGACCCCGACCCCCGCGAGGGCGAGGTCGAGCAGCGTGGGCCCGTGGTCGGTCACCGCACCGCCGACGCCGCGCGCTCGCGCTCTGGGAGGGGCTCTCACGCGTGATCGCGGACCCGGCCGACGCCGCCGTGGCCTGAGCCGCCCGCGTCCGGTGCGTCAGAGCTGCCAGATCTCGGCGCTGCGCGCTGCGACCTGCGCCCTGCACCGCGCGAAGTCCGCGTGCGCGCGGAGCCCGTGGAGCAGCGGGCACCAGTCGACCCACTCGAGGTCGACGAGGGTCCCCGCGGCGCCCTCGCGGAGGTGCTCCATCGCGCGCTCCCACGCGCCTCGGGCGCAGAGCACCTCGCAGCAGAGCTGACGGAGCTGCGCGCGCTGCTTGGGCGACGCGTGCGACCCCATCGCGTCGGTGAACGCCGCCACCGCGGCCTCGGTCTCGGTCGCGCCCGCCGCGGCCCGCGCGTACACGAGCATCAGCGGCACCACGGCGAGCTTCGCGCGCTCGAACGCCCGCAGCCCCTGGCGCACCAGCTCGGGGTCGCGGCGCCACACGCCCGCGCGCGCCCGCAGGTGCCCCACGAGGTGCTCCGTGGCGGGCATCCGCGCGAGGCGCGCGAGCGTGGCCTCGGCCGCGTCGGGGTCGCCGTAGAGCGCACGCCACCGGGCCTGCTCGAACAGCGCCCGAGGGAGGTGCGCGTCGAGCGCGAGCGCGAGGTCGAGGCGCTCCAGGCCGAGCTGCGAGCGCCCCGCTTCGAGCTGGAGCGAGCCGAGCACCTGGTGGGCCTCGGGCATCATCGGCGCGCGCGCGAGGGCCTCGCGGATGGCCGCCACGGCGTCGCGGTAGCGGCCGAGATGCGACGCGAGGTGCGCCCTCGCGAAGTGCGTCTCCGCCGCGTCGGGGGCGAGCTCCACGCTCCGCGCGATGGAGGTCTGCGCCTCGTCGTACCAGTCCCTCGGCCCCGGGGCGGCGCGGAGCATCGTCCAGCCGCGCACGGCGGCCATGGCCCTCGCCGTGTGCGCCGGCCCGAAGGCGGGCGCGACGGAGAGCACCTCGTCGAGCAGCGTGACGGCGTCGTCGGGGTCGTTGAGGCCCCCCTCGCGAACGAGCCTCCGGGCGACGAAGTATTTCTCCAACACGGCCTGCGGGAGGTCGCCGCCCTCGGCGACGCTCTGCGCCGCCACGCGCAGCGGCTCCGAGAGGCGCCACGCGAGCGCGCCCTCGGGCCCCCGCGACGGGTCGAGCGGAACGTCGAAGTCCTCGGACCAGCGCGCGGCCCGCGCGCGCCGTCGCGCAGCCGCACCTTCACCGTCGCGCGCGCTCGGCGGTGTCGACACGCGCCCGTCGACGACGAGCGCGCGCCGCGGCCCGAGAGCCGCGTGTGCGCGAGCGACCCCGACGCGCGCGCGCAGCGAGCCGCTGTGACGGAGGGCCGCCGCGAGCTCCTCGGGCACCGCCGCGGCGAGGGCCTCGGTCTCGGGCGAGCCGTGGGCTCTGAAGGGCGCCACGACCACCTGCGCGGGCGCCCCGCGTCGCGCGGCGGGAGCTCCGCCGGCGCGGTCTGCGAGCGCAGCGCCGCGGAGAGCGCGCGGGCGTCGGCGAAGCGACGGGAGGGATCCCGCGCGAGGCACCGCCGCACGGTCGCCGCGAGGGCCGCGGGCACGGGGGCGAGGCGCGCGGGGTCGGGCGCGTCCTCACGCAGCCGCCGCACCGAGGCGGCGACGTCGCTCGCGTCGTCGAAGGGGGGGCGGCCCGTGAGGAGTTCGAACAGCAGGAGCCCGAGGGCGTAGAGGTCGACGCGCGCGTCGCCGCCGGCTCCGGCGATCTGCTCGGGCGCGAGGTAGCGCCCCGCGCCGAGCGCGTGCTGCACGCCCCGCGCGGCCTCGTCGAGGGTGTACGCGGTGCCGATGCTTCGTAGCCTCGCGCGGCCCTCGCCGTCGAGGAGCACCGTCGACGGCATGAGCGCCCCGTGCACGACGCGGTGATCGTGGAGGTGCGCGAGCACGTCGGCGAGCTCGACGCCGAGCCGCACGACCTCGCCCGGCGGGAGGCGCCCGCGCGCCTTCAGCGCGTCGCGGAGGGTTGTGCCCTCGACGCGCTCCATGGTGACGAAGTGGACGCCCGCGTCGGAGCCCACGGTGAGCGCGCGCGGCAGGGCCGGGTGCTCGATGTGCCGCGCGAACCAGACCTCGCGGCGGTACTGCGCGAGCAGCGCCTCGGCGTGGGCGGCGTCGTCGGGCACGAGGCGCACGCTCAGGGGCGCGTCGAGGGCGCGGTCGCGGGCGTTCCAGGTGAGGTCGACGGCGCCCTGTGCGACCTGCGCCTCGAGGGCGTATGTGCCCGCGAGGAGCATGCCCGGACGCAGCCGCTGGGCGAGGCGCGCGAGGCTCGTGGCGGGAGATCGATCGACGAGGGTCGGGGTCGCGGTCATCGGCGCGGGAGGGTACCCGACGGGAGGTCCGTTCGGGGGAGGCTCGCCAGCGCGGCGTCAGCGCATCGCGACGCCCGCGTCGCGCCTCACGGCGGCGCGTCCGCGTGAGGTTCGTGTGAGCGCAGCGCGGCTGCGCGCACCGGGCCCCATCCCCTTCGAAAGCGGAGAGGGCGGGATTCGAACCCGTCTGGACGAGCAAATTCTCGTTCAGTCTCGCGTGGTTTCATCGCAGAACGGGCGTGATCTGGAGGCGGGCGAAGGGTCGTCGCGAGGCGTCGCTCAGGGGTCGCGTAGTAGCGTAGTAGCGGGCTCCGCGCAGATGCGCGACGATCGTGCGAGCAGCGCAATCGAGCGAGCTGAGTCGCCCGGCGCGGCGCTGGCGGTCGCGGCTGCGATGGTCCCGAAGGCGGAGGTGGCCGAGGCCGTCGAGAACGCGCTCCACGCGTTCGGTGTGGGGCGGCTCGACATCGCGTTCGACGTGCTGCGCGGTCTGCTCGCGAGGGTGAAGCCCGCGCCGTAGTCATCGCGTCGAGCACACGACGCAGGTGCGGCGGGCACGGCCAGCAGTCCGCGCTCGCGACGCGTGGCGTTCTTCCGCTGCCCCGTCTACGTCGCGCCTTCGACGCCGAGGCGACGCGCGAGCTCGTCGAGCTGGCCGCGGGCTTCGAGGTGATCGACCACTGCCTTCGCGCGGAGCATCGCGTCCGAGGCGCGCCTCGCCTCGTCGGGTACCGCGAGCCCGTCGAGCGCCGCCGTGATCTGCGCGTCGCTCATCCCGTGCAGCGCCCGCGCGAGCTGATATTTCCGTGACGGGCGAGGGGCAGGCGGATCGTTGATCTTGATGGGGCCTCGCTCCGTCTCCTTCGTCGCGCCAGCGCGTCGCTTCGGCGTGAACGTGGTCACCACCGCCTCGTCGCTGAGGTCGAGCTCCTCCGCCGGGACGAGCTTCATCGACCCACCCTTCACGGTGATCAGTCGCCGCGGCCACACGCGGAACTCTCCGCGCTCTCCGTCGATGGTGACGCGACCGGCCATGCAGCCGTGGATGCGCTGCACGCTTCCGCCGCCGAGGTGCTCCATGCCGAAGAGCGACGGGCCCTGCACCCTGCGCCGCTCGGGCGAGCCACCGCTGCCCTCGCGCGTGAACCCGGCCTCGTGCATGTGGCCGTAGAGGTGCGCCAGAAAGCGGTCGCGGGCGAGGATGTCAGCGCCGAAGATCTCAGCCGCCCGCTTGTGAAGCCAGTCCGGTGGGTGGTGCGTGAGCAACAGCGCGACGTCGTGCGCGGCGGTCCATTTCGACGGGCGGTCGCACACGGCGAAGAGCTGCTCGCGCTCGACGGTGAGCGTCCCTGTCAGGTCGCCGCCCCAGAGGTGCAGCGCGGCAGTGTTGAGCCCCACGATGCCGACGCGGAGGCCGTTGCATTCGAAGGAGACCGAGACGTCGCCGGGCACGCGTCCGCGCGTGACGGAGAAGCCCTCGGGGAGCTTCCACGCCTCGCGGAACGCCGTGTATTCCGCGAAGGCCGTCGTGATCACGGCGCGCTCGGGCGAGGCGTCGTCGCTCCAGAAGCGCGTTCGCATCGCCTCGTCGTCGTGCCACCGACGGAGCGCTTCGACCTCGGGGCGCGATGCGTCGGGGCGCACGAGGTCGTGGTTGCCCGGCACCGTGATCAGCGCGGGGCGGTTGGAGAAGGTCTCGTGCGACCAGAGCTCGTCGAGCATCGCGCGGAGCTTCGCGAACTCCTCGCGCGTGCCCTGCTGCGTGAGGTCGCCGGTGAAGAGCACCGCGTCCCACGGGCCGCTCTTCGCGTGGAGCCGCGTGAGGTCTTCGAGGAACGACTCCTCCACCGCGTCCCAGAGGTACCGCTGATCGTTGTGACCGAAGTGGAGGTCGGTCAGGTGTAGCCACGAGAAGGTCTTCGCCATGCGCCCCGGCGCGCCTTGTACAACGCCTTGCCGCCGCGGGTGAAGTCGGCGAAGTTCCCGATGTGGGCGACGAAGGCACTCCTCCCCGGCGCGGCGATCTCTCGCGAGCGCTCGCCGCGGCGGCCGTCGTCGTCGGCCCGCTGCTCCTCGGCCTCGCCGCACGCGGCTCGCTCTGGAGCGGTGAGTACCGCGTCGGCGCGTCGTGGGTGGCCGTTCTGCTCGCGCTGTTCGGCGTCGCGGTGCTCGTGGCGACGGGGCGCGCCGTGCCCGCGTGGTCGCTGCGTCGACTCTCGGCGGCGATGCTCGCAGGCGCCGTCATGCTCGCGCTCGCGTGGGCCTTCAGCGCTCGCGGCGCGCACGCGTGGCTCGCGCTGCTCGTGTCGGGCACCGCGGCGCTATGGGGGCTGCTGAGGGCCTTCGACGCGACCTCGACGCCCGTCGGCGGCGCGCTGCGCTCCTTCGTGGTGTTCGCGGCGCTGCTCGTGGCGGTGCGAGGTCTGCCTGGGGCGTTTCCGACGCCGTCGCCCGTGCGTTCGCTCGTGCTAGAGCCTCCGAGATGCCCCGACGGAATGGTCTACCTCGCAGGCGGCACCTTCACGATGGGCTCTCCCGAGGGTGAGCCTGGTTCGAACGAAGACGAGCGACCGCAGCACGACGTGACGCTCTCGCCCTTCTGCGTCGACCGCACCGAGGTGACGATCGCCGCGTATCGCGAGTGCGTCACCGCGGGCGCGTGCGAGGCGCCGACGGCCTACGACAGCGCGCGCGAGAACTTCTGCAACTGGGGTCGCCCGAACGCGGAGCGCCACCCCGTCAACTGCGTCGACGCGACGCAGTCACAGCGGTACTGCGAGTGGCGCCATCCTCACGGAGGCAGCCTCCCCACCGAGGACCAGTGGGAGTTCGCCGCGCGCGGCAATGGAGGTCGCCGTTACCCATGGGGCAACGAGCCTGCGCCGTCACCGCAGCACGCCAACCTCTGCGGCGCCGAGTGCGACGCCTTTCTGCGGTCGCATGGTGGCAATCTCTTTGGGTTTATCGAGGGGTGGACTGATCCGTGGCCGCTCACCGCGCCGGTCGATGCGCTTCCTCGCGCTGGTGACACGCCAGAAGGCGTTTCGGGCATGGCTGGCAACGTGTGGGAGTGGACTCGCACTTCGTGGGGTCGGTACACGTCGCGCTCCGGCAGCGAGACCGAATACACCGGAGTTGACCGTAATCTCCGCGTGGATCGTGGCGCTGGCTGGGGCAGCATCGTCCCCTCCAACGCGCGCGCGGCCTTTCGCAGCAGGGGCGGCGCGGCGGGCAGGAACGAAGGCGTCGGGTTCCGTTGTGTGGGCGAGGGAGGTCGAGTTCCGTCTACTCATTGATACTTTCACACGGCCTCGACCGGCGATGCGAAACGTCGTCAATGAGCGCGCCTCACCACTGTCGCGCGAGAGCGCGACCGCTCCGCAAGGGGTTTTACGCGCGCGATGCGCCGCCACGGTTGCACTCGACCTGCCAGACGCGCACGCGCGCGAGTCCACCACCCCGGCGGGGCCGCCCATCGCAGGGAGGACCACCGCCGGGGAGCGGAGCGCGATCGCCACACGGAGAGGAACCTCCGCCTGGCCTCCGGGTGGAGGGATGTCGGCAACGCCTCACGCAGCCGTGACCGCGTGAGCTCTGGCCCTGTCAAACAACGCGGCGCTGTTTCAAGACGCCCTCGCCCACACAACGGAACCCGACGTCTTCGTTCCTGTTCGTCGTGTCGTTCCTGTTGCGATTGGCCGCGCGCGCGTTGGAGGGGACGTTGTTGTTCCAGCCAGCGCCACGATTCACGCGGAGGTCCCGGAGCTGTCGGCACCGTCGCATGGCGCGACCGGGACACCAACTTCTTTCCCGTCGCGGTCGAGCATCCCGATGCGCCGCAGCGTGCGCTCGCGGAGCCTCCACGCGTCTGCGTGCGACCAGTGCCCGAAGGTCGCGCGCAGCGAGGCCGCGTAACGAGCGAAGGGCACCGCGCCGTCTCTCACACCCTCGGCGAGCGCCCCGAGACGACGCTCCGCGCGAGCCACGCCCGAGCGCCGCATCCGCACCTGATGCGGCGTGATGCGATACCCCACGAAGCCCACCCCCGCGCTCGTCGGCTGCACCTGCCACGGGTGCAGACGCAGCCGGAGCTCCGCGCACGCGGCCTCGACCCGGCGCGCGACGTCGACGAGTGCGTCGCGGTCGTCGTGAAAGAGCAGCATGTCGTCCATGTAGCGGAGGTAGCCGCGCAGCCTCAGGCGGTCTTTCACGAGGTGGTCGACGGGGTCGAGGAAGCGGTTGGCCCAGAGCTGCGAGGTGAGGCTCCCGAGCGGCAACCCCACCGCGCGCCTCGACGGCGCGAAGAGGTCGTCGCCAGGGAAGTGCGCACGCAACGAGGGCCCTTCGCCCGCGGCCAGAATGCGCTCGCAGAACGCTCGCAGCCACGCCTCGGGGACGTCACGCGCGAGCTGCTCCCGCACGATCGCGTGGTCGACGCTCGGAAAGAACTGCCGCACGTCGAGCCGCACCCACCAGCGGAAGGTGCGCGCCCACGCCGTGGCGCGGGTGAGGGCCGCGTGCGTGCCGAGGCCCGCCCGCGACGCGTAGCAGTCGGTGATCAGCCTCCGCGCGATGCGGGCGTCGAGCGTCGGAAACAGGCACTGGTGCACCACCCGATCGCGGAGCGGGAGCACCGAGATCGTCCGCGGCTTCGGGTCACGCACGCGCATCTGCACTGGCCGCGAGGGGCGCCAGACGTCGCCGAGGAGGGCGTCGCGGAGCTCGATGAGGTGATCTTCGAGCGCGAGGCGGAACCACCCCACCGAGGGGCGTCGACCCTTGTCGCGCGTCGCCCGCTTCGCCGCGCACCAGAGGGCCTCGCGCGAGAAGACCTCGTCGGGCCGTACGTGGGCCTCGCTCATGGTGTCTCGACGACGGGCGCCGCGCGTTGCCAGCCGCCAATCATGCGACCGAGCTCTACGAGCCGTTCGGTGCCGTGCTCGTACTGACCGACCGAGAGGTGCCTGCGCTCGCGGCATCCCCGCGTGAGGAGTCGGAGCATTGCGACGTGGACGTTGGCCTGCGCGAGCGCGCTCGCCCTCGTGGCGCTTCCCCGCTTCGCGTAGGTGGCGCGCACGAGGCACTCCATGAGCGACTCGCTGGTCGAGACCATGCGGGCGCCCGTCGTGTGCTGCGCGGCGCGCGGCATCGAGGTGACGCGCTCGTCGAACCAGAGCCAGAGGCGGTAGGAGAGGTCGACGGCGTTGGGGATCGCGGGTTGGGGCGTGGTCATCGGGACCACGTCGCACGGCGGTCTTCTTCACGGCCAGCATTCGTCCGGGTCGGAGAGCGGCGACGCGAGCCGCCCGAGTGTGATATCCGACGTGGCGCATGAAGGCGCTGGAGGCCCGGTTCCGACGCGACGGGGGCGTGTGGTGGGTGCAGCTCTGCCCCGAGGGTGAGGCACCCCGCACGGAGCGACGATGGATCGCTCCGAAGGACTCGCGCGGCCTCTTCTGGTCGCTCTTCGACCCGCACCTCGACACGGCGCTCTTCGACGGACCGTGGCGCCTCCTGCTCGTGCGCGACGACCTCGTGAGCGGCGCGGGGTCGATTCCCGACGCTCCTTGGAGCGAGCTCTGGCACCCCATTCAGAAGCAGCACGTCTTCGACTGCGAGTGGACCCTTGCCGAGGTCACCCGCAACGCAGCCGACGTCAAGTGGAACGGCCGCGTCGTCGTGCTCGGAGACGCCGCGCTTCACGCCGCACTTGCTCGTGCTCGCGTGCCCAACCTCGAATCGCTCAACACCGTCTCTCCGCCACCGCGCTCCGTGCTCATCGTCGGGGGCCATCATCCCGACCTCTCGGCGCTGCAATCGCGTGCCGCCCGATGCGCGCTCATCGTGTGGTGCACGAGCGCGCCGAGCACGGACGGCGAGGCGCCTGAGATCGTTCCCGCGACAGGGGCTCGCGACCCCGCAGCGACGGTGCGCTGGCTCGCCCACTTCTTGAACGCGCTGCGCGCTGGCGACACGCTCGAATGGGCGGCTCGCAACGCGGCGGTCATCGGCGGGGGAGCGCGTCGGGGCGGCTGGTGGCTTCGCATGGGACGCGCGCAGTGGAGCCACGAGCGTCCGCCGTCGCCATCGAACGTGGGGTGGCGCTGGCGCATCGAGATCGACAGAACCGCCATCGAAGCTGCGATCCAGAGTCAGGCGCATTACTTCGCCATGAGCGACTCGCCGTTGCGGGTGCTCGTCGCTCTCATCCCCGGTGCCGAAGGCGCCGGGCTGGAGTTATTTCGGTGCCGGGACCTCACCAGCCTGGCGCGCAGCAAGGAGCCCGTCGACGAGAATGAGATGGACGTGCCGTGGGCCGAGGGCGCCCCAGGCGACTCGTTTCAGTCGATCCTCCGCAGCGCGAACGTCTCGGACCTCGACGATTTCGTCCAGAAGTACAGCCGCAAGGTCAAGATCGGGCGCCTGCTTCTCGTGCGGGTGACCCACGACCTCGCCGCGACGTCTCCGCGCGACGGCCATGAGCACCTCGATGAACCAGCACTGCGTTACTACCTCATCGAGCTCATGAAGCTGGCCGAAGCGCTCGCAAACACCCAGGTCCGCGTCATGGTCGTGGCGCCCGCGCTTGGCTCCTTCCCGAAGCTGCCGAAGGCATACCGGACGAGCGCGCACCACAGCGTCTTCGACATTTCCGAGGTGCCCGCGCATGTCAAACGAGACGACCTTGAGGCGTGGATCATCAGCAGACGTCTTGAGACGGATCGAGACGCGCTCGACGACTTCCTCGATTCCGTCGAAGGGCTCCCCTACGAGACCCTCATCGAGCGCCTCGAAACGCAGTACGCGGAGAAGCTCCGACGATGACACCCGACGAAGCGGCGACGGACCCCAAACCGGCCGCACACCCCAAACCGGCCGCGGACCCCGAGATGGCCGCGCGCCTCAAGCTGGCCGCGCGCCTCGACGATCGTAGCGATCTCCCGGAGCCCAACGAGGGCTCGTCGCGATGGCGCGAGGCGAGGCTCTACCTGCCCGACGACGAGCTGCGCGAGGCCCTCCGCGTCGCCGTGATCCTCGGACGTCCGCTGCTCCTCACGGGCGATCCGGGGAGCGGAAAGACCACCGCCGCGTACTGGGCCGCGCAGCGCATGGGTCTTCGCTGGGGCGACTTCATCTCCGAGACGGTGCGCTCCGACGCGACGGCCGCGCGGCTGCGCTACGAGTTCGACGCCGTGCGGTACTTCCGCGACGCGCAGGCCAGCGTCGCGCAGCCCGGTGCATGGAAGGGCGACCGCAGCGAGTACCTCCGCCACGGCCCGCTCTGGAAGGCGTTCGAGGGCGCCCGCCGCGCGCCGACGGCGCTCCTCCTCGACGAGATCGACAAGGCGCCGCGTGACCTCCCCAACGACCTGCTCGAAGAGTTCGACGCCTACCGCTTCGAGGTGCCCGAGCTCCCCGAAGACCACGCCGACCGCGTGATCGACGCGCGCGCCTCCGGGGCGAACGGGAGCGTCGCGCTCGTGGTGTTCACATCGAACGGCGAGCGTCAGTTGCCCGACGCGTTCCTTCGGCGCTGCGTGCATCATCACGTCGGCTTCAACCGCGAGCTGCTCGTGAAGATCTTCGAGCGTCGCATCGCGGCGGGAGACCTCAAGCTCGATCGCGGCCTCGTCGACCTCGCGCTCGACCGCTTCGCGCAGTTGCAGCAGCTCAACGGCCTGCGCCACCGACCGGGCCTCGCGGAGCTGCTCCTCTGGGCGCGCATGATCGGGCTCACCGAGGGCATCGGGCACTCGAAGCTCCAGGGCGTGAGGCTCGGCGAGCTCCCCTACCTCGGCACGCTCATCAAGGACGCGAAGGATCGCACCCTCGTGGGCGCCGTCTGACCGCGATGCAGGGGCATCCCCTCGACCCCCTGCTCGACGAGTGGTCGCACCGCCGACGGCGTGACGGCGTCGACCTCCGCGTCGGCGTCTATCGCGCGCTCGCGCAGCCTGGCCCGTGGACGCGCACGCGCCTCCTCGTCACGTTGCGTTCGCTCATGGCCTTCGACGCCGACGAGCGCGCGGACTTCGACGCCCTCTTCAACCGCTACTTCCCCGCAGAGCCGCCGTGGGAGCGCATCCTCACGGAGCACCCCGACTGGAGCCGCGAGCGCGCCCTCGCCGAGCTCCGAGATGCCGCGCCCGTCGATCCGCCGCCGCCCTCTGATAGTCCGACGCGCCCCTCCCGCACACCCGCGGAGCCCGCGAAGACGTCCGACCCTGACGCGCCCTCGCAACCTCCCACGATAGAGCCGCCAGCACCGTGGTGGCGTCGCGCCCCGTGGCTCCTCTGGGCGTCCGCGGGCGCGCTCCTGATCGCGCTCGTGAGCGCATATGGGCAACCTCCGTCGCCGCCGCCACGGCCTCACGACGCCGCCATCACCCGCGACGCCGCCGTGCGCCCCGCCGACGCAGGGACGCCCGACGATGCGGGCCCCGTAGTTCAGGCGCACCTCGATCAGTTCCCTTCGGGGCAGAAGGCGTCGCTGCTCGCGGTGAACATTCACGACGGCGGCGACGCGATCGCGGCGTGGCGACGTGTGCTGCGTCACATCGGCTTCACGCTCCTCGGCGCGCTCGCGCTGTGGGAGGTGATGCTGCTCGCGGACCTCCTCGCGCGGTGGCGCGCCGCGTGGCCTGCGCTGGCGCCCGACGTCGTCACGGCCGCGCTCCTCGAACGCGACTGGCGCGAGCGGCTCGTCGATCACCGCGCGCCCTTCGCGCTCTCGCCGCCCCTCGACGACGCCGAGATCACGCAGCTCGCGTGGCGCATGGGCTTCGCGCCTGACTCGCTGCGTCCCGAGCTCGACGTTGTCGCGAGCGTCCGCGCGACCGCAGACGCCGGTGGGATGATCGAGGTCGTCTATCGGTCGGGGCGCAAAGCCGCCACGCTCTGCGTCGCGCGTCCACCTGCGCTCGATGCGGTCTCGACCGCCGTGGTCGACTGCTTCGTGGAGGGGATGCGCGCCCACGGCGTCGACGTCGAGACCGTGACCGACGCGACGGCGGACCCCGCCGACCTGACGCTGGTGCTCGTCGACGCGCGCGATCCGAGGGCCTCCCACGTCGAGGCGTGGGCGACTCGTCCGCACGTCGCGTTCGTCGAGGTGCGTGACGCGGGGCTGTGGGGCGACGAGGTGCTCGCCCTGCCGCGGATGCCCTTCACGCTCGACGCGTCAGGGCTCGCGGCGGCCCTCGACGCTGCGCGCACGGAGCGTCCGCCCCCGAAGGCCCGTGATGCACTTCGAGGCACCGATCGGGAGCGACTCGGTCGTGCGACGCGTCTCGCCATCGCGTGCTCGCTCTGCGCGCCCTTCGACCTCGCGGTGGCTGACGCGCTTCGCCGGGAATTCACACCGAAGCTCGGCTTCCTCGCGATCCAGCGTGTGCTCGCGCTGCACGGCGTGACCGGCGACGCCGCGGGCTGGAAGGTCTCCGACGGTCTCCGCGCGTGGCTCTTCGAAGGAGGACGGTGCGACGCGGACTTCGAACGCGAGGTGCTGCGATGGCAGCGAGATCGGCTGCGGTCGACGGCGGTGCCCGCGGGGTCACGCGCGGCGGCGATGCGCGCGCAGGAGATCGCGTGGCTCACGCTGCGCATCGGAGAGGTCAACGACGCCCGCTCACTCGCGGCCTGGCTCGACGTGATGGAGTCGAAGGACGGCCACACCGCGCTCCGCAACGTCTTCGATGCGCGCGTGAAGGCGCTGAGCGCGAGCGGGCAGTTGACGCTTCCGGCGATGGGGGAGTCCCTCGAAGAGCGGAGGCTCAAGGAGCGCCTCGCGAAGCTGAACCTCGGAGACCGTGACCCTGTCACGCTGGCGTGGCCGACGCGCTGGCCGAAGCTCGCGCTGGAGTCGCTCGTCGCAGCCGTGGCGTTCAGCGCTGCCGTCGTCGCGACGGCGGTGCTTGAGGAACCTCGCACGGAGCTGTGGTCAGGCACCCGTAGCCGCGAGGTGGGGACGACACAGGGGCACGCGTTCGAGCAGCGCTGTCCGAACAGCTCGATCGTCTTGCGCACGCAGACCGAGGAGGGACGCGACAACGCATTGGTGTGCGGCTACGGCTCGCTCGATTTCGACCTCCCGAAGTTCATCGATTGGAGCGGCGATCCGACGCACGTGACGACCGATGCGAACGGCGTTGGAGGCCGTGCGCACCTTGAGATCGTGGGTCTGCGAGGGCGCCTCGATCGTGACGGGGCGGGCGAGGTACGCGCGGTGCGCGTGACGGGCCTGGTGACTCGACGCGGTCTGAATCCGCTGCCGGGTGACCGGCAGGAGTCGCTCGCTCCGGGCGAGGACTTCCTCTTCGCGTGTGGATCAGGCGCCGGGATCGGCGGGATCTACGGTCACCTCAGCGCGGATCGCACGCGCGTGGTGGGCCTCGGGCTCCTTTGCCGTCAGCTCGTTTCGCGGGGTGTGCCGTAGCGCTTGAAGGCGCAGCGCTCGGAGCGTGCGTCGATGGTGGTGCTCGACGCGCTCAAGCTGTTCGTCGCGAACGGTTGCACGAACTCGATGTTCCCAACGATGTGCACGCGTTTCAGCGCGCTCCCCCAGGAGGCTGGGGTCTCGACGAGAGCGGCGCGACGCGCTGCCACCATTCATCGCCGAGCGAGGTCATCGTGAGCCTCGCGGAGCAACTCATGACATCGAGCGAGTGTCAGGACGTTGGCCACGCCGTACGTCGCGGGGGTGATGGAGTCGAGGAGGTGGGGCACGTTCAGGAACGCCGATCACGGGCCCTTCGATCGTTGCCCCGCCAGCGCTGCGATCACCTCGGCGGTGCGCTGGTAGAGCGTCCTGTCGACGACCACGGGCTCGATGTTGAGCGGGGTGGCGACCTCGGCGATGATCTCGCGCTCCAGGGCCGCGTACGTCGCCCGGTTTGAGGGGGCCTTCTCTTCGTCGGTGAGCTTCGCCTCGCGGAGCACGCTCATGACGCGGGCATCGAACGCGATGCTGTTTCGGAGGAGTCCGAACCCCATCAGGAGGTCTCGCGCTCCCTTCTCGGCGACCATCGCGAGGAGCGCACGCGTGAGCTCGATCCGCTCGCGGTCCTCTTTGATGTTCGCGATGATCTCCGCGAAGCGCGTGGGGCCTCCGAGGGCACGGATTCGAACGAGGTTGCTGGCGCACGCCAGCGCCTTCGCAGAGGGAGCAGCCCCGCCGCCAGCGTAGCGCACCCCAGCATTTGAAAATCGCTGCTGGATGAGGCTCGCGACGGCCTCGGTGCCGCCCGTGTCGAGGACCGCCAGAATCGCTGCGTACTCCAGCCCACTGCCGATCCACGACGCCTTCATCTTGTCCCACGGACGGCTGCTTCCGATCGTTGCGACCTGCCCGACGATCGATCGCCAGATGCCTTCGTCTCCAAGCGTTCGCCACCCGTCGACGGGCTCGACCTTCGCGAGCCCGTAGTTGCTGCGCACTGCCTCTCGCAGACGCGTCCATCGCTCGGCGCGGTTCGTCGTTCGCGTCTTCCCTCGCGTCGCCGTCGTCCTGGTTCCCATCGTGTGCTCCCCGCGTGTGTGTCCCGCGTTACAGCAATCGATCGCGTCCGAGGTGCTCCATCAGGAGCACGGTGAGCTCGTCGCGGTCGATGACCTTGATGTCGATCCCGAGCTCCTCTTCGAGCGCCGCGCGTCGCTCCTCGAAGCGCTTGCTGACCTCGCCCGCCGTCGTGACGACAACCCCCGCGTCGACGCGATGTGCCTTCCGGGCGAGAGCGATCTGATCGAGCGCGTGCGTGTCGTCGTCGACGCCCTCATGGAGCTTCACCTGCACCGCGATCTTGAACTCCAACCCGAGGGGGTCCTGCGTGAACACGATGAGGTCGGCGCCTTGCTCGCTGCGTCCGCCCCAGTGTTCGACGCGTCCGCCCGCGTAGATCCCGCGGAACAGCGTGAGCACGAGCTGCTCGAACTGCGCGCCGTGATAGCGCGCGCGAATGGCCTTCCACGCAGCTTCGCGGACGGCTTCGAAGACGCCCGCCTGCTTCGTGGTCTCCGGCTCGATGGTCGTGACGTCGGTGCCTCCCTCGGCCGCTGCGATGATCTTCTCGACGGCCGCTCCAAGGGCGTCGATGGACCACATTCGCGAGAGGTTGCGCATCGTCGCGCGGAGGCGAGCGTCTACGTTCGCGTTGTCGGGGTCGACGACCACGAGCTTGCCGCCCGGCGTTCGGATCGGCGCGACCGCGACGACGTGCGCGTAGTCGCTGCCCACCTTCGCGTCTGCTTCGGGCGGCGCGTAGGTGTACGGCCCCGCCACGCGTGCGATGACCCAGTGCCCCTGCGACGGGAGGTTTGGCACGACGACGACATCGCCGACCTTGAGTCCGTCGGGCTCCGCGTCGAGCAAACGGCGGTTGCGCCACGCGGCAGCTTCGTCGGCGTTCAGCTTCTGGCCCGCATTGATCTTTGCGCGCAGGAGACGGAGGTCCTGCGACGGGAGCCAGCCCCACCCCTGCCGGAGGCGACCCTGCTCGAACTCGTGGAGGATGAACGCGGAGCGACCCTTGTCCGTGCGGACGACGACATAGCGACGCATCGGGCCGCGATGCTACCCCGGTGAACTCGTCGAGGGCATCGCGAAGAGTATCCGCGGCCTCCCGATCCCTCGGTGCAGCACGGTCTTCGTGGTCTCGCGCGCCGATGGTAGAGTTCGCGGCATGAGCGCGGCGCAGCGAAGCTACGACGAGATCATCGACCTCTTCGCACGCGGCGGCGGCGCGCCGTCGGTGCTGTCGTTCCACCCCTCCGAAGAGTCCGTCGAGCGCGTCCGTGACCTCCTCGCGCGGAGCAAGGAGGCGGCGTTGACCGACGACGAGCGCGCCGAACTCGATCGCTTCATCGAGATCGAGCGCCTGATGCAGCTCGTGAAGGCCCGCGCGCGTCGGCTCGTCGCGTGACCGCGTCGCACATTCCGGCGGCGCTTCGGCGCGAGGTGCGGGCCCGTGCAAAGGCGTGCTGCGAATACTGCCGCATCAACGAAGAAGACGCGTTCTTTCCGCACGAGCCCGACCATGTGATCGCGGTGAAGCACGGCGGCACCACCGACAGTGCGAACCTCGCGCTCGCGTGCTTCGAGTGCAACCGACACAAGGGCTCGGACCTCGCGTCGATCGACCCCGAAAGCGGCCTGATCGTCGCCCTCTTCAACCCCAGGACCGACGTCTGGGACGATCACTTCGAAGCGCGCGGCGGGCGCATCGTGCCGCGAACGAACGTCGGCCGCGTCACGGTGACGCTTCTGCGCATGAACGCGGCTGCGCGCGTCGAGGTGCGTGAGGAGCTGGCCGCTCAGAAGCGCTGGCCTGCCCCTGTCGCGGAAGACGCGCGCGAATCGGGGCAGTGACCTCTCGTGCTGACGACATGGCGTCGGACGATGCCTCTACGCGACCACCGCGCCGAGCAGCGAGGCGTCGGCCGAACGGTCGCGTCGACGCGCTGCGGTCGCCGTAGTCGCTGACCGCGCGATCGCCCTTCCGCGAACCGGCGGACACACTGTAGCTTCCGCGACGGAGAGCGACCACGCGATTGAATTCCACCCTTTCCCCCTCGAGCGGCCCCTGCGTGCTGACGGTCGGTGTCGACCTCGCGAAGGGAGACGTGAACACAGCCATCTGCACGATCCGTTGGGAGGAAGGCCGCGCGCTGGTCGAGGCGCTTGTGGTACGCGCCGACGACCACGCCGTGCTCGCTGCCGCTCGCGCTCCGAACGTCGCGGCGATCGCGCTCGACGCGCCCTTCGGATGGCCTGTCGCGATGGTCTCTGCGGTCTCGTCGTGGCGCGTCGGCGGTCGCTGGGCGAAGCCTTCTGACAAGGCGTTTCGTTTGCGTCGTACCGACGTCGTGACCGCCGTGCGGACGCGCGAGGCCGCGTCGCGGCACAAGCCGATGGGCGTGGAACCCGCCGTGCCACTCTCGGTGTCTGCCGACAAGATTGCGATGGTGGCCTGGCGATGCTGCGGGCTCCTCGACGAGCTCGCGCTGGAAGGGGCGACGATTGTGACCGACTCGCTCGGGATGACGTTCCCCGCCGACGGCGCTCGTCGCGTCTTCGAGGCGTATCCGGCCGCGGCGCTCGCTGTCTGGGGCGTTCCACGGGCGGGGTACAAGGGCGAGGGCGGCGCTGCCGAACACGTGCGCGAGCGCGTCCTTGCGACCGTCGAGAGGAGCTGCACGGGGACCTGCTTTCGATGGGCGTCGGACCTGCGCGAGCGCTGCGTGAAGACGGACCACGCGCTCGACGCGTTCGTCTGCGCCCTCGTCGCACGTGCGGCGACGCTGGGGCTCGTCGACTTGGTTCCGTCGGAAGATGTCACGTCCGCGCGTGCCGAAGGGTGGATCGCAGTCCCCGACCAAACGAGTCTGACGAGACTCAGCGGAGGCACGGCAGAGACTCGTTGAGGCGTGCGCGCAAGCATCGGCGCGAGAGGGGAGCATCGCCCGCGCGAGGCGAACCCGTCGCGCAGATGCTCTCTACCGCGCGTCAGCCGCGCGAGCGGCTGCTTCGCGCAACGCGTCGGCCCAATCGAGCGTCTTCGTGTGCGCGAAGTAGGTGTCGGGCGCGACGCGCGAGAACTCGTCCTCCGACCAGATATTCACGGCGCGCGATCCCCACCAGAACTCGTCGCGCTCGACGACATCGCCCGGCAAGACCGTGCGCCAGAGGAGCTCATCGTTCGGCTCCGAGACGTCCGCGTCGAAGCTCCTGTCCATCGCCTCGGCCCACCGCGCGCTCGCGTAGTACACACCGCAGTTCACCGTCGCCCAGTAGTTCGGGATGCGGATGAACTTCGGCGTGTCATGCGCACGCGCCCAGCGCCAGAACGCGTCGTCGAGCGGTCGCAGAAGCACCGTGTCCCAGTCGACCCAGAGGAACTCTCCGAAGGTTGCCAGGGCCCAGCGACACATCCAGTGCTTCATCTTGTGCGCCGTGTCGCGGTGCACGAACGAGGGCGCGTCGTCGAACACCCGAGCGGGGTCGATTCCGTGCGCGCGGAGCTGCGCCGCAGAGGCTTCGTCGCCCGCGAGCACGATGAGGTCACGCCGGTACGACGGATTCACCGCGAGGCTCGCGGGGATCTCCGTGAGCGTGACGACGGGAGGCCGCTTGACCCCCGCGCGTGTGTACGGGAACAGCCCTGCGATCATCGGAGGCGGCATTCGGCCTCCTCTCGCACCCCGTAGCCGCCGACGCTCGCGAGGTCGAGGCGCGCGAGCATGCCGAGCTGCATCTCGCGGGGCTGCTCGTCGAAGACACGCCACACCTCCGCCTCCTCGTCGGGCGGAACCGTGAAGCGAAGCTCCTCCGCGTACCGACGAAGTCGCGCGAGCGTCGAGAGCGCGTGGCGCCAGTTCACGAGGGGCTTGAGCAGCAGCACCTCGCGCTGCGCGACCGATTCCAGGGCGAGCGGGTGAATCACCGAGCGCCAGCGATCACCAGTCTGGTGCTCGACCTCGACCGCGGAGAGGGCGAGATCGAACAGAGCGAGGCGCTCTTCGAGCGTGCTGGGGGCTGCGCGGTGAGGCACCTCGACGACGCGGTCCGCGATCTCGAACGCGTCCGCGAAAGGCCGCGCTTCCAGCTGTCGTGCGCCGCGCTTCGTGAGGGCCTCGACGAGCACCGCGCGATCCTCTGGAGACGCTGCCCAGAGGTCGATGTCTCGGGGTGCGCGGCCCGTCAACAGCGACTTGAACGCGCCGCCCGCGACGAAGAACCGCGCGCCGCACGCGTGGCCGAGAACAGCCCCGACCTCACGGCGCGCGAGCTCGATGACGTCGCGCTCATCGAGCCCGCAGAGGGGGCCCGAGTGGCACACGCGACGGGTGTCTCGATACGCCGCGTGCAACGCGTCGGCCTCGCGCCAGAAGAACGCGCCTTCGAGGTACATCGGCCACGCATCGCGGCCGAGCGGTTCACCGAGCAACCTCGCGGCTGCCGCCGTCACCAGCGAGTCGTGCGTCACGAACACGTGCACCCCCGCCCTGTCTCCAGCGCGAGCGAGCATGTGCTGCACGAGAAAGCGCGCCGCCGGAGCGGGCGAGGCCATCCCGGAGAGAGCGCCGTCGTCGGAGACGAGATGGCGCATCACCCCCTCGTGCCCCATCGATTGCCAGTTGCTCCAGGCGAGGTGGCCGTCATGCACGAAGACGCCGGGGTCTCCGAGCAGGCGATCGGGCGTGACTGAGAGGTCGACGTCCGCGCCTGCACGGAGCGCCTCGGCGGTCTGCACGCAGCGCAGGAGCGGACTCGCGTGGAGCGTTCGAAGCCGATCTCCGAGCCGCCGTCCGAGGTCGGTCGCGAGGCGGACGCCGTCTTCGGTCAGCGGCAGCGAGTAGCCCGCGTCGTTGGGCGCGAGGTACGGGCGAACCGAGTGGCGAAGCAGGATCACGACGGGCCTGTCGCGCGGTGACTCGTCGAGCCAGCGCAGCACCGAGGCCGGGATGATCCACTCGATGTCGTCGCTCATACGGCCTCCGCGATGAGGATGGAGGGCAGCGCGTCGATGCGGCGCACCTCGCGGAGCGCGAAGCGAGACGCCGCGAGGAGGCGCTCGTACGCCGCGCGCGTGCGCTCCTGTCCGCCGGTCGCGACGAGCAGGTGCAGGTCGCAGAGTCCGCCGTCGGGCGCGTCGTCGAGGAGCACCATCTCGACCACGAAGAGCCGACCTCCGGGGGGCAGTGACGCTCGCGCGTGACCGAGGATTTCGGCTGCGCGCGCGTCGTCCCAGTCATGGAGCACGCGCGCGAGCACGACGGCGTCTGCGCGCACGGGCCACGGCGCGAAGAGGTTCGCCGCGACCACCGACACGCGAGGACGCAGTGCAGGCTCGATCTCGGTCATGGCTGCGACCTCCGGTCGATCGAGGAGCATCACCCGCGTGCGCGGCCACTCGCGCGCGATGCCCTCCGCGAGCACGCCGAGCCCTCCGCCCGCGTCGAGGATCACCTCATCACCGCGCAGCGGCAGAGCCGCAGGAACAGCGACGTAGTCGTGCCTCGCGTAGCTACGCAGCATGCGATGGTGGCCCTCGGGGTCTTCGCGCGACACCTCAGCGAACACGTCGGGAGCGCGCCACGCGTCACCCTGTCGGAGCGCGTCCGAGAGCTTCGACCACACTGCTCCGAGGCGCCCGGCGTACTCGCGCGATGCGTCTGCGAGGGTCTGCGGGTGCTCGCGCACGAGGAACGCACCCCCCTCCGTGCTGCGCCACGCATCACCTTCGGGCTCGACGAGGCGCAGTTCAGCGAGCGCGCGAAGCAGACGCGCAGTTCGATCGAGGGGGAGGGCGCACCGTGCGGCGAGCTCCTCGGTCTTCGCGGGGAGCGCGTCGAAGACCCCAAGTTCGACGGCGACGGCGATCGTCTGCGTGCGCCAGTACCCCACGAGGTCTCCCGAGAGCGCCGCGAGCTCGCTCCGCCGGGGGGCGCGGACTTCGACGATCGTGGCTCCCCTGGGATCGATGACGAGGAGCGCGCCATCGAAGTGTTCGACACGCGCCTGTCCGTTGTAGAAGGGCTCGACCATCGCGAAGCGCGCCGTGTACGCGGGGCGTCCGTCGCGATCGACGTGGGTCCAGCCGCGCACATCGCGGGCGCGCGCCATGCCCTTGTGAAACACGTCGAGGTCTTCGAACCACGCTCCGTGCAGGATCGACCCGTCGAGGCGCACGTGCGTCGAGCGTCCGTCGTCGCCCTGCACGACCGCGACGCCATCGCGAAAGTCACCCGCGTAGCGCCACGTGCGCTCGCCGCAGGGCGCACCGCTCGGGGAGATGTGACGGTAGCGACCGCGACGATCTCGAACCGCGCAGCGTCGCTCCTGAAAGGTGCCGCACCACGCGTAGCGCTCGCCGTACGCGTCTCGCCCTCGGGCGTGATGTGGTGCCAGCCGTCGTGCGATGCGACCGCGGCGAGCCCTTCGTAGAACCCGAACGCGCGCTCGAAGCGGCGCGTAGGCGGGCTCTCCCGTGGTGTCGATGTGCCACGCCTCGCCGTCGCGCGAGACGGGCGCAAGGCCCGGCGCGTGGAACTTCATCACCGCGTCGAAGCGCGCCTCGTACGCGGCCACGCCGTCACGGAGGTGGTGCGTCTCGTCGTGGGAGGGGAGGAGGTCTCGCCACGTCATCGCGCACCTCCCGCCGGGCGACGCATGTTGCACGAGAGGCAGAGCGCGCGGTTGCGCCACGTCGCGACGAGGTCGCGGTAGCCGTCGCCCTCCCAAATTTCAGAGAGGCTGCGCGTGTGGAGGTCGCCGAAGTCTCCGAGCGTCCGCCGCTGCGCATCGGGGGCGCAGCACGGATCGAAGCGTCCCTGCGCGCTCACCCACGCCTCCTGCCCGAGGAAGGGGCACGGACCTCCCGGCGCGAGGTCGTGCGTCGCGTCTTCGTCCAGCACGAAGATGTTGTCGAGCAGCACCGCGCGTCCGTCTGGGAGCCGGTGCGTGCGCGCGGCCTCTTCGGCCTCTCGCACGGCAGCGTTCCATCGACGGATCGCGTCTGGGCTCCGACGCATCGAGAGGTCTGCGATCACGTCGAAGTGGGCCCAGAGGTGGTGCCCCTTCACGCGGTCGACGCCGAGCTCCGCGGCGAGCCTCACCACGTCGGCGAGCTCGTGCACGTTCGTCTCGAGAAAGGTGAGCTGGAGCGTCACGCGACAGCGGTTGCTGCCCGTCGCTGCGTGCGCGTCTCGCACCGCGATGAAGGTCCGCAGGTTGTCGAGCGAGTGCTGCCAGTTCGAGCCCAGCATCACGCGCTCGTGCGTCTCGCGCGTTGCGCCGTTCCACGAGACCTTCACGTCGGACGTGACCGGCACGAGGAGCTCGGCCCACGCCCTCGCGCCGAGCCGGGGGAAGGTGCCGTTCGTGGTGAGGTTGAGCCGCACGTCGTGGGCGCGGCACACGTCGATGATCCGCTCGAAATCATCGTAGAGCAGCGGCTCTCCCATCGTCGAAGGGATCACCTCGCGCAGCCCGAGCGGCGCGGCCTCGGCGACCACGCGTTCGAGGAGTTCGATCGGCATCTCTCGGCGCGGCTTCCCCTCCGACTTGCGGCGAATCTGGAGGAGGCTGTGCGGCGAGTGCTCCTCGCACATGACGCACTTGAGGTTGCAGGTGTCGGGGTTGGTGTCGAAGGTGATGCGCCACGGGCCGCGCGCGTGCTCGACCCTCGCCGAGTCGCGCTTCGCGATCACGGAGTCGTAGATCTCTTCGATCGCGCGTACGTGCGCCGCGAGCTCGGGAACGTCGCCCCGCTCGTCGTGGAGGTAGCCCCGCGCGCCCAGGTCGCGCGCGAAAACGGGGGCGTCGGACATGCGCTGCATCTGCGCTGCGAGCGAGCTCGGATCGCGATGCGTGAAGAGCAGCCCGTTGACCTCGTGCGCGACGTACTCAGCCATGCCGCCGACGTCTGCGGTGATGACGGGCACGCGGGCCTGCTGGGCCTCGTGAATCACGAGCGGAGAGTTCTCCGCCCAGATCGAAGGCACCACGATCGCATCGACGCGGTCGAACACGTCGCGCACGATGTTTTGGTTGCGGTACTCGGGCAGCCATTCGATGCGCCTCGCAGCGTCGCCCGCGAGGGCGTTCGCGAGGGCATGCAGCGCGTCGGAGTCCTGGCCCCGGTGTCTGCCCCAGATGCGGAGCCTCGCGTCGCCGCGCACCTGGCCGAACGCTTCGATGAGGTGCTGGATGCCCTTCGCCGGGATGTGCGTGCCGATGTACCCGAACGTGAAGGGCTCATCGGGCGTGCGAGAGCGACCTTCGAGACGCGCGCGGTCGAAGCCGTAGTCGAGGTAGACGAGCTTGCGCGCGGGCATGCCGAACTCGTCCCGGTAGCGGCTGAGGAGGTAGCGCGCGGGCGCGATGAACAGGTCGACGAGGTCGACGACCTCGCGGAGGTGCCGCATGCGACGTCGCACCCACCCCTCCCAGTGATGGAGGTCTTCTTCGTACTCGTCGGGTGCGCCCGAGAGGTAGCGCGCGTAGCAGCGCTCGGCGCACTTGCGATCTTCCTGACCGTCGCACGCGGCCCAGAGCGGCTCGCCCTCTGCGGGATGCATCTGCATGAACTGCCCGCGCGGGCACATCACCCAGTAGTCGTGGAGCGTGTACACCACCGGGATCGCGCGCCTCGCGGCCTCGTGGACGAGCGAGGTCGAGAGGTGGTTGAGGTGTCCGACGTGAACGACGTCGGGGCGCACGTCGTCGAGCACCGCCGCGAAACGGCGGTCGATGCCCTGGTGGCGGTAGCGGTCGCGGCTGCGCGGGTTGTTCACGACGTGCAGCGCGACGCGCGCATCGTCGCGGTCTCGCTCGTGGCGGACCACGAAGTCGGCCTCGAAGGCGTTCTCCTCGCGCGTGAAGACGTGAACCTCGTGGCCCGCAGCAGCCAGCCCGTGGCTGAGCGTCTGCGTGTAGACCTCGGACCCCGCGTTGTAGCGCATCGGGTACCCGTGGATGACTTGCAGGATCTTCATCGAGTCTCCTCTCGCAGCGCAGAGCTGTGGGTGATTGCGCCCGCGCGTTGCGCGGCGGACGCGGGGGCGTGGAGGGCCGCGAGGCGCTGCCTCGTGGCGCGGACGGGCGTGGTGCGGGCGACGAGGTCGCGCTCGCCCACGAGCAGAGAGTTGCCCTTCATGGTCGTTGCTCCGTCGGGATGACGCCGCCACGGGCCGCGCGCTGACACCGCAGTGCAGCGTCGCGTGCGACCCGTCGCGGCGATCACTCAGCGCTAGGGCTGGGTCTCCGGCGGAGTGGGCGCCTGCGCGTGCTGCTGACGGACCAGCTCAGCAGCGTCCTCCGCGGCCGTCGGATCGAGGCCACGCGCGCGGTAGTAGAGGGGATGCTCGGGGTTGAGCTGGTTGGCGCGATTGCTCAGCGCCGCCTGATCGGGAGACTTCGACATGAGGACCTCCAGGGGTTTGGCGCTCGCAGCGACTGTCACCACCCCGAAGGGGCCGCCTGGAGGTAGGCGCTATGTGGGTGAGGTCTCGACGAGGGGTCGTGGACTGCTCCAGAACTCGTGACCTTCGCCATCGCCATGTGGCGACCTCCCGACCCGTTGGAGCTAGAGGGCTGAGTCCCGAGTTCGCCTCGATCGACACGACAATGTTTGCGGGCGTGTCAAGCGCTTTGCCGGGCCGAAGAGCTCGTCCGGCCTCGGGCGCCTTGCGCAAACAGTGCGTGCTTGGACGTGTCGATGTGATCCGTCGCAGTTTCTGCCTCGAGTCGCAGCGTCTCTCGCGTGAGTTCGAGTGCGACCATCGCCGGGGGGGTGGGGGACGGATTGCGCGCGGCAGAAGCGCGGTACCTGACCGGCTCCTACTTCGAGCGCGCCGGGCCGCGGCGAGGTTTCGCGAGGATCTCCTCAGCGCGCTTCAGCGGCGCTCTTCTCGTGATCCACTTTCGGCGCTCTCGCTTGACCCACCTGCGGTTGCAGG